>NZ_CBCSIU010000019.1:0-14866 GCF_965139205.1 Bordetella muralis | reverse complement strand
GGACGCGAAGGCGGCCAGACCGGGCGATAGGGCCGGCATGGCATTTGCCCGCCAATACGCGGCGCTTTAAGAACCCAGAATTACACATGCCACCAGCCCTATGCGCAAAGACCTATTCACCCCCGCGCCGCCAGCCTCTCATCCACCACTTCAATCCAATGCCGCACCGGCACATCCGTCCCACTCTGCAGATGAGACACGCACCCAATATTCGACGAAACAATCACCGACGGCTCCGCCTGAGAAATCGCCGCAAGCTTGCGAGCCCGTAAGGTCAACGCCATCTCCGGATTCAGCACCGAATACGCCCCCGCCGACCCACAGCACAGATGCGTATCCGCAAACGGCTGCAACTCAAAACCCAAATCACGGAGCAGCCTTTCACTCAACGGACGCAACCCTTGCCAATGCTGCAAGGTACATGGCGGATGAAACGCCGCCCGCCCGCCCGGCGCCAGTCGCGCACGCAGCACCTCAGCATGAGGCGCAACGATTTCCGCAACGTCTTTGACTAAAGACACAATATGTTCCGCACGACTAGCGTAATTGGCATCATGGCGTAAATGGTGCGCGTATTCCTTCACCATCGCACCGCAGCCAGACGCATTCATCACAATCGCTTCAACGTTGCCCGCTGCGATCAGTGGCCACCACGCATCGATGTTGGCGCGCATCTGATCGAGCGCGTCTGCTTGCGCATCGAGGTGAAAATTCACAGCGCCACAGCATCCTGCGCCAGGTGCCAATCGCGCACCAATGCCTATCGCATCGAGCACGCGAATCGTCGCGGAGTCAATGGTCGGCATCATGGAGGGCTGCACACAGCCAGTCAGCATCAACACCTGGCGTGTGTGCTGTGCCACAGTGGGCAGCTGCCCAGGATCACGACGCACGGGAACCTTGCGCTTGAGCGCATCCGGCAACACATGACGCAGCGCCTGCCCCAGACGCATCGCAGGGCCGAACAACGACGAATTAATGCCTTTGCGCAACACCAGGCGGCGCATACGATCCGACCAGGATCGGCTGACTTTCTGGTCGACGAGATGGCGGCCGATATCGATCAGGTGCCCGTACTGCACACCCGACGGGCACGTGGTCTCGCAGTTGCGGCATGTCAGGCAGCGGTCCAGATGCTGCTGCGTAGCCTGCGTCGGCTCGGCGCCCTCCAGGACCTGCTTGATCAAATAGATACGGCCGCGTGGACTGTCGAGCTCGTCGCCCAACACCTGATAGGTGGGACACGTCGCCGTGCAAAATCCGCAGTGCACGCAACGACGCAGAATGGCGTCGGCTTCGCGGCCCTCATTCGTGTCTCGCACCCAGGAAGCTAAATTAGTCTGCATGCTGCGCTATAGCTCCAACACCATTCGGCCAGGATTGAATAATCCCGCAGGATCCAGTTCTTGTTTCAATCGCCGTGTGATGGCGGCAACACCGGACGATAGGGGATGAAAGACCCCATCGGCCGGAATCGCACTGCCGGCAGAGCGGAACAACGTGGCATGCCCGCCCAATTGCTCCGCCCTCGCCCGCACGGCCTGCGCATCGAGATTGCCGCTCAGCCAACGCTGGCCACCGCCCCACTCTACCAAGGTCGGCACGCCAAAGTCCTGGGCCGGTGTGGTCGGAGGCAACGCGACGCGCCACAGCGGTCGATCTTGTTTGAAAAAAGGATGCACTTGTTCGCGCAAAGACGTCCACCACAGATGGGCTTGCTCGGCGTCCAACTCGTCACCGCCTATGCTTGCCTTGGCGGCACGGATGGCGGGCGGTGCCCCCGACAGCCGCACGGTGACATAGCCTGCGGTGTTGGCGTTGCCGGCAGCGTTGACCATATTCGCAGCATCAGCACCAATGGCCGCGTTGGCGCCATGATCCGCCTGTGCAGTGCCAGCGTCGTATCCATCAGCGGGACTCCAGCTCGTCGCCGAGATCGCCAACGGTTGACTACGCCATTGCGCAAAGTACGTCAGCGCCTCTTGCTGCGTCGCCTCGAATCGCAAGCTGCATTCTTCGAAGGGTTTGGGCAGGACCTTGAGAGAAACGTCGACGATCGCTCCAAAGATGCCCAACGATCCCGCGAGCAGGCGCGATACGTCGTAGCCTGCCACGTTTTTCATGACCTCTCCGCCAAAGGACAAGAGACGGCCTTGTGAATCCAGCAGACGCGCGCCCAACACGAAGTCACGCACGCTGCCTGCCGTCATGCGGCGCGGCCCCGCCAAGCCCGCCGCCACACATCCGCCGACCGTGGCCGTGGCGCTAAAATGGGGCGGCTCGAACGCCAGCATCTGGCCTTGTTGGGCCAGTTCGGCCTCGAGCATCGCCAGCGGCGTGCCGGCACGCACCGTCACGACGAGCTCAGACGGCTGATAATTGATGATGCCGTTATAGGCGGTCATATCCAACAGGCAGTGCCCGTCTTGCGGCGTCACCGGGCGGTGGTTGCCGTAAAACGATTTGCTGCCGCCGCCACAGACGAATAACGGCTTGTGACCGGCGTGCGCGGTCATGACCTGATCACACAGCTCAGACAGAACGAATTCCATACGCGCCGGGCCTAAAAGCGCGAGAGATCAGGAAAGCGCAGCTCTCCGCCGTGTACATGCATCTTGCCGTATTCGGCGCAGCGTGCCAGGGTCGGAATGACTTTTTCAGGGTTTAACAGACCGGGCGGATCAAACGCCCGCTTGACAGCCAGGAATGCCTCCAGCTCATCACGCGAAAATTGCACGCACATTTGATTTATCTTCTCCATACCCACCCCGTGTTCCCCAGTCAGGGTGCCTCCTACTTGCACGCACAATTCGAGAATTGCCGCGCCAAATTTTTCTGCCCGCTCGACCTCGTCGGGCTTGTTTGAATCAAACAAGATCAGTGGATGCAGATTGCCGTCGCCCGCATGAAAGACATTCGCGCAACGCAGCTCGAACTCGTCTTCCATCTGCTCGATGGCACCCAGCACGCGCGCCAGATGACGGCGAGGAATCGTGCCGTCCATGCAATAGTAGTCAGGCGAAATACGCCCTGCTGCAGGAAAGGCATTCTTGCGTCCGGCCCAGAACAACAAGCGCTCGGCCTCATCGCGCGAGACTTGCAAACGCGTCGCGCCTGCCTGGCCAAAGATCGCCTCCATGCGCTCGATTTCGTGCGCGACCTCTTCGACCGTGCCATCGGACTCGCACAGCAGAATGGCCTGGGCCGTCACGTCATAACCGGCCTTCACAAAAGGCTCGACCATTTGCACGGCGCGGCGGTCCATCATTTCCAGGCCGGCAGGAATGATTCCAGCCGCAATCACGTCGGTCACGGCCTGTCCGGCGGTCTCGACACTGGAAAAACTGGCCATGACGACCTGGGCACATGCGGGCTTTGGTATGAGCTTGACGGTGATTTCCGTCACCACACCCAGCATGCCTTCGGAACCGATGAACAAGGCCAGCAGATCCAGACCCGGCGCATCCGGCGCCTCGGATCCCAACTCGACGACCTCGCCATCTACGGTAACCACACGCACTCGCAATACGTTGTGAACCGTGAGACCGTACTTCAGGCAATGCACGCCCCCGGAGTTCTCCGCCACATTACCGCCGATGGAACATGCGACCTGGCTGGACGGATCGGGCGCGTAATACAAACCATGAGGCGCTGCAGCCTCGGAAATCGCCAAGTTGCGTACACCAGGCTCAACCACCGCCGTGGCGCTGACGGGATCCACGCGCCGAATGCGGTTGAATTTCGCCAGGCCCAGCAGCACACCTTGTGCGTGCGGCATGGCGCCGCCGGACAGACCTGTTCCTGCGCCGCGCGCCACGATAGGAACACTCAACCGTTTGCAAACTCGCATGACGGCAATGACCTGCTCCTCGGTCTCGGGCAGCACCACGATAGGCGGCAACGCCCGGTAGAGAGACAAGCCATCGCATTCGTAAGGACGCGTGTCCTCCTCGCGATGCAGGATGCAATGCGTGGGTAACACACCGCGCAGCGCGTCCAGGACCGGACTCGCGGAAAACGATTGCTCAGTGTGACGCAAATTGGGCTCAACCAATGAGTTCATCTCTACACAATAGCGTGTCGCTATCAATCGTGGCAGAGCGGATTTACCCGCATCCGCCACATCATCCTTGTCCAAACCGGCAGCTCTACAAGCCGCGGCGCCACGGTCTACCAGTTGATGATTTTGCCGGGGTTGAGGATGTTATTGGGATCGAAGGCGTGTTTCAGGCTACGCATCAGCGCCAGCGCGTCTTCGCCGTGCTCTTCTGCCATGAATTGCATCTTGTGCAGGCCGATCCCATGCTCGCCCGTGCACGTGCCATCGGCTGCAATCGCACGTCTGACCAAATTGTGATTAATCGTTTCCGATTCCCGCCACTGCGCCTGATTGTCGGGATCCAGCAACATCAGGACGTGAAAATTACCGTCCCCGACGTGGCCGACGATCGTATAGGGAAAGCTGGCGCGGTCCAGTTCGTCAACCGTCTCGCGCACGCAGTCAGCCAGACGCGAAATAGGCACGCACACATCGGTCGTGCTCGCCCGGCAGCCCGGCCGCAGTTGCAGGCCTGCAAAATAGGCAGCGTGCCGTGCCGCCCACAATCGGCTGCGATCCTCGGGACGCTCGGCCCATTCGAAATCCATGCCGCCATGATCGGCCGTAATGCCTTGCACGATCTCGGCTTGTTCTTGCACGCCCGCCGGGCTGCCGTGGAACTCGAACACCAGCAAGGGAGTCTCGCGCAGCGTCAGTTTGCTGTGCAGATTGACCGAACGCACGGCGGCCTCGTCCATGAACTCGACGCGAGCCACCGGCACGCCCATCTGGATGATCTCGATCACGCTTTGCACCGCGTCGTTCAACGACGGGAAATTGCAGATCGCAGCGGACACCGCCTCGGGCTGCGGATACAGGCGTACCGTGACTTCGGTAATGATGCCCAGCGTGCCTTCGCTGCCGACAAAGATACGCGTCAGGTCGTAGCCCGCCGAGGATTTGCGGGCGCGGCTCGCGGTGCGAACGATACGGCCATCGGCCGTCACCACCGTCAACGACACCACGTTTTCGCGCATGGTGCCGTAACGCACCGCATTGGTGCCCGAGGCTCGTGTAGCCGCCATGCCACCCAGACTGGCATCGGCGCCCGGGTCAATCGGGAAAAACAAACCGGTATCGCGGATTTCTTCGTTCAGCTGCTTGCGTGTCACGCCTGCCTGCGCCGTCGCGGTCAGGTCTTCCGCATTCACCACCAGCAACCGGTTCATCTGCGACAGGTCAATACTGATACCGCCCTGGATCGCCAGCAAATGTCCTTCTATCGACGACCCTGCGCCATAGGGAATCAGCGGCACGCGGTGTTCATTGCACAACCGCGCGACCGCAGCTACCTCTTCGGTGCTTTGCGCAAAGACCACCGCATCGGGCAGCATAGGCGGATACGGCGACTCGTCGCGTCCGTGATGCTCGCGCACAGCCTCGGCCACAGAGAGGCGATCCGCAAACCGCTCGCGCAGCGCATCCAGACAGGCAGCGGGAACAGGTCGGCGCAAGGATTCGGTATGGGCAGGAGCATTCATGGCAGGCAACGGCGTAGAAAGTAAAAAACCTATTCTACGCCTTGCGCGGCCTCATTTCCCCACAACTGCCGCGGCCAGCCGCCGGGCTTTCACCGCACCGGCGAGCCGCTCCAATACCGCCACCGAAGCATCCCAATCGATGCAGCCGTCGGTGATGCTCTGGCCGTACACCAGCGGCTCTCCCGGCACCATATCCTGGCGGCCGGCGACCAGATGGCTTTCGATCATCAGGCCGACAATACGCGTATCGCCTGCTTCGAGCTGACGCGCGACATCGTCCGCAACCAAGGGTTGGTTCTCCGGTTTTTTGCTGCTGTTGGCATGGCTGGCATCGATCATCACGCGCTGCGCGAGACCGGATTTCGCCATATCCGCGCAGGCTGCCGAAACACTGGCCGCGTCATAGTTAGGCGCCTTGCCGCCGCGCAGAATAACGTGGCAGTCCTCGTTGCCAGCCGTCGAGACGATGGCCGAATGCCCGCCTTTGGTCACCGACAGGAAATGATGGGGCTGTGATGCCGCCTTGATCGCGTCCACGGCGATCTTCACATTGCCATCCGTGCCATTCTTGAAACCGACCGGACACGACAGGCCGGAAGCCAGCTCGCGGTGAACTTGGCTTTCGGTCGTACGCGCCCCGATGGCGCCCCAGGACACCAGGTCGGCGATGTATTGCGGCGTGATCATGTCCAGAAATTCGCAGCCTGCCGGCAGCCCCTGGCTATTGATGTCCAGCAACAACTCACGGGCGACACGAATGCCGCGATTGATGTCGAAACTGCCGTCCAGGCCCGGATCGTTGATCAGCCCCTTCCAGCCCACAGTCGTGCGAGGCTTTTCGAAATACACACGCATCACGATTTCCAGCTCGCCCTTCAGGCGATCGCGTACGGGCTTCAGGCGCTGGGCGTATTCCAGGGCGGCCTTGGTGTCGTGAATCGAACATGGCCCGATGACCACGATCAGACGGTCATCCATGCCATGCAGAATGCGGTGCATCGCCTGTCGCGCGGCGAATACCGTTTCGGATGCCTCCTGGGTGCAGGAAAACTCGCGCATGACGTGCGAGGGCGGATTCAGTTCTTTGATTTCGCGGATGCGAAGATCGTCGGTGTTGTGTGACACGAGAGACTCCTGGGTGNCCCACCAGGCTGGCGGCACAAAAAAGCCGCCAGGGCAGCTGGCGGCTTTTTTAAGGAATTTTGTACGACTTTAGTTTAAGTGCGTCCCTTCCTCCGCCAGCGGCTTCAGAAAACCAAAAAAATAAAAATAAAAAGCGGGGGACGCGAATTTCATAGGGAGGGACTCTAGCACAAATTTCCAAACATCGTCTACGACTTTTGAAAACCAGGGGGCTTCAGGGATCGGACGGCCATCCCATCCCCGGCACAACATCCCCCCGGCCGCTGATCAGGCGGTTCCGCCGACTGTCAGGCCATCCATGCGCACAGTAGGCATCCCGACCCCAACCGGCACGCTCTGGCCGTCTTTACCGCAGGTGCCGACACCGGAATCCAATTGCAGGTCATTGCCGATCAAGCTGACCTGGTTCATGGCATCCGGTCCGTTGCCGATCAAGGTCGCGCCCTTGACCGGGTAGGTGATCTTGCCGTTTTCGATCATGTAGGCCTCAGAGGCCGAGAACACGAATTTACCGTTAGTGATGTCGACCTGCCCGCCCCCGAAGTTCGCGGCATAAAGCCCGTGCTTGACCGAGGCAATGATTTCCTCAGGCGGCGTCTGGCCTGCCAACATATAAGTGTTGGTCATGCGAGGCATGGGCAGATGAGCAAAGGATTCTCGCCGGCCATTACCTGTGGCGGACGTTTTCATCAGCCGGGCGTTCAGCGTGTCCTGCATGTAGCCGCGCAAAATGCCGTCTTCGATGAGGACGTTGCGTTGCGTGGCATTGCCTTCGTCATCGATATTCAGCGAGCCACGACGATCCGGCAGCGTGCCGTCGTCGATCACGGTCACGCCCTTGGACGCGACGCGCTCGCCAATGCGGCCCGAAAACACGCTGGAACCCTTGCGATTGAAATCGCCTTCCAGGCCATGGCCGACGGCCTCATGCAGCAAAATGCCCGGCCAGCCCGAGCCCAGCACCACCGTCATTTCGCCGGCAGGAGCGGGACGCGCTTCCAGGTTGACCATGGCCTCGTGCACGGCGCGTTCTACATAGCCTTGCAGGATCTCGTCCGAGAAATAGGCCAACCCTGTGCGGCCGCCGCCGCCGGAGTGCCCCATCTCGCGACGGCCATTACGCTCGGCGATCACGGTCAGAGACAAACGCACCAGCGGGCGCACATCAGCAGCCAAACGGCCATCGCTGCCCGCCACCAGAATCACATCATATTCCGCCCCCAGGCCAGCCATGACCTGAATGACATGCGGATCCCGCGCGCGCGCCATCCGCTCCACGCGCTCAAGCAATGCGACTTTGTCCGGGGCGCTCAGTGTCGTCAGCGGGTCCAGGTCGGCATACAGGCTACGGCCAGCCAGGGGAGGAACCTGGGCTGCGACTTTGACCTTGCCAGCGCCACGGCGGGCAATGCCGCGCACCGTACGAGCCGACGACAACAAGGCATCCGGCGACAGGGAATCGGAATAGGCAAACGCGGTTTTCTCGCCGCTGATGGCACGCACGCCCACGCCCTGCCCGATCGAAAAACTGCCGGTTTTCACGATACCTTCTTCGAGGCTCCAGCCTTCGCTACGGGTATATTGAAAATACAGATCGGCGTAATCGACCTTGTGGGTGAAAATTTCCCCTAGCGCGCGCGCCATGTCGGACTCAGTCAAGCCCCAGGGGTCCAGCAATAATGACTTGGCCGTAGCCAACGATTGGATATCGGGATCGATCAGGTTCATAAAATCTCTGTTTTACAGGACTCGGTGGCGCAACGCAGGCAGCGAGGCGCGCACTTGCGTCAGGCGCTCAGGCTCTATCGTACCGCTGACCACGCCTGGCCCCTCGGGTAACACGTCAATTATCTCGCCCCACGGGTCAATCAACATGGAATGCCCCCAAGTGCGCCGGCCATTGACGTGATGCCCACCCTGGGCGGCCGCCAGCACATAGCATTGGTTCTCGATGGCACGTGCACGCAACAATAATTCCCAATGGGCTTTCCCTGTAGTGTAGGTGAAGGCGGCCGGCACCAAAATCAAGTCCACCTGGCCCAACGCCCGATAAAGTTCGGGAAACCGCAGGTCGTAACATATCGACAGCCCGACACGCGCCCAGGGGGTCTGCACGGTTTGCACGGCGTCTCCGGGGCGAATCGCAATCGATTCGTCATAAGCCTCCGCGCCGCGTTGAAAATTGAATAAATGGATTTTGTCGTATCGGGCGGCGGACTTTCCGTCTGGCCCATAAACAAACGTGGTATTGAACACGCGCCCGGCATCCGGACACGCCAGAGGCAGGGTGCCGCCTGCCAACCAGATCTGGTGTTTGGCAGCCTGTTCGGCCAGAAAGTCTTGAATCGGCCCGGAACCGGGTTGCTCCTTAATCTCAAGTTTTTGCAGATCAGCGGTTCCCATAAAACAAAAATATTCGGGTAATGACACCAGCCTTGCCCCCGAATCAGCTGCCATTTCAATTAATTCGCCAGCCTGGCGCAGATTATCCTGCACGTCCGGGCTGGAAACCATCTGAATAGCAGCTACTGATATCGAATTCAATTTGGAGTTACTCATTCACCACCTACTTTTAATGCGATGAGCTTGACTCACCTATCCATTTATGGGTTATTTTAGGTATTATTGGTGATATAGCCGTATCAAAACAATATCCGGCACAATATCCCTATTCAAAAACTGTCTGATTATTCGTCAGGACCAAGTCATGCCCCGTGAAACTTACGCCACCTTGCAAGCCAAAATAGAAAAAGAAATCAGCAAGTTGCAGAAAAAAGCTGAAGCACTCCAAACGAAACGCCGTAAGCCGGTGATTGCCTCGATTGTGTCTTCCATGCGTGAATACAATATCACTCCGGAAGAAATCGCTGCAGCATTCAGTGGTGCTGCCAAACCCCCCCGCGCCTCCGGCGGCCGCAAGGCCTCGGCACCCACGGCAGCCAAGCGCCAAGTGGCTCCCAAATACCGTCACCCCCAGAGCGGTGAAACCTGGAGCGGCCGCGGCAAAGCGCCTCGCTGGCTCGCTGCCGAAGAAGCCGCCGGCAATAGCCGCGAAACCTTTCTCATTACCGAATGAATTACTGCCCCAGGCCACCCCTGGGGCAGTAATTTCGGACCAATCCCAGTTTTAATCCGTCCCTAAATCCTTGAATAAATCGGCTCGCCTAAGCTGCGCCGTGACATAGTCCGACATATTACATAGGGATTATTCCCCGCGCGGTTCAGCCTGATTATTGCTGTTAATGGAAAACAGTTAACGATTAACGGGATATTCGACTTCGCGCTCCGATCCATTATTCCCGGGAAAATTATCGAATATCGCCCGCGTCAAATAGGGCATGGTGCGCACGAGGTTCTCCCGGCCACTCAAAATATAGGCCGACGAACGGTAAACTTCCGCTCCCTTGTTGGCGTTGTCGTAAATTTCAACCGTCAAACGATTACGATAGGCCACGGTCGGCACGTCTACCCAGCTAGGCCCCCAATAGCCTGGGCCCCACCATGGCGGCCCATAAAAGCCGCCGAATCCGCCATAGAAATAAGGATCGTACGGCTGCCGCGTCATGACTTGAGTTTGCTCAGTGCCGTATTTGAATGACACATTAAACCGCGCTGAGGCGCCCGGTGGCGCTTCGACCAAACCCGTAGGCCCGATACTGGCGCGCATCGCGTCCTGGTAAGCCTGATATTCGAGATTATTCGCCTGGCCGGGCGTGGCGTCCACAAACCGATAGGTCGCCCCCACCACATCAGAGGGCCAATGCTGGAACGACGTCACTCTGGCCTGTACTGTCGGGGTGGCGCATCCCGTCACCAGAATGGTCGCTGACAACACGGTGGCCACACCCGCCAGACGGCACAGGCCTAGCCATTTGCGGGATTCAAACATAGCGGGTCTCCTAGAGGCCCCAGGGCCGGGCGTGGATCCGTCCAGCGTCTCCGTGGGCACACGAAACTCATCATACCTGGGCAGACTTCGACATCTCCGGCGAGCAAAAGTTTTTCAACTGGATATTTCTATCCACCGAATGCCTGGCAGCCTACTACTACAATAGGGCATTACCTATTCTGATCCGATCTAGGCATGCGCACCGAAACGCCTGTAACCGTATATCGCAAAGATTATCAGCCCTACCCCTATGCCATCCCGACGGTGGCTCTGGCGTTCGACCTGGATCCCGAAGCCACCCTGGTGCATAGCACGCTGCAGGTCGAGCGCAAAGCGGACGCGCCGGCCAACGCGCCGCTGGTCCTGGATGGCGCCGAACTCGAATTAGTGTCGCTGCACGTCGACGGCAAACCCTGGCCGACCGAACAGTACACGCTGGATGACGCGGCCTTGGTGTTGTCAAATCTGCCCGCCCAGGCGACGGTCGAGATCGTCAGCCGTTGCCAGCCCAGCGCCAACTCCACCCTGATGGGTCTGTATGTGTCGGGTGGCAATTTCTTTACCCAATGCGAAGCCGAGGGTTTTCGCCGCATTGCTTATTTTGCCGACCGGCCCGACGTCATGTCGCGCTATCAGGTGACCTTGCGGGCTGGCGACGCGTACCCCGTGCTGCTGTCCAACGGCAACTTGCTGTCCACGCGGACCCTGCCCGACGGCCGCCAGGAAGCCCAATGGGAAGACCCCTTTCCCAAACCCTGCTATCTGTTTGCCCTGGTGGCCGGGCAGCTCACACACCGGGAAACCACCGTCAAGACGGCGTCCGGGCGCCCTGTCCTGCTGCAGGTCTATAGCGATCCGGGCGCCGAGGATCGCACAGAGTGGGCACTGGAGTCCCTCGTACGTGCGCTGCAATGGGACGAAACCCGATTCGGGTTGGAACTGGACCTGGACCGCTTCATGGTGGTCGCCGTGCGCGACTTCAACATGGGCGCCATGGAAAACAAAGGCCTGAATATCTTCAACGCTGCCTACGTGCTGGCCGACCCGCACACGGCGACAGATGCCAATTACGAGGGCATCGAGGCAGTCATTGGCCATGAATATTTCCACAACTGGACCGGCAACCGCGTCACGTGCCGTGATTGGTTCCAGCTCAGCCTGAAAGAGGGTCTGACGGTTTTCCGTGACCAGGAGTTCACTGCCGATATGATGGCGCGCGGCCTGGACGCGGCGGCTGCGGCCAGCGCCCGTGCCGTCAAGCGCATCGACGATGTCGTGACGCTGCGAGCGGCCCAGTTCCCCGAAGACGCGGGCCCCATGGCGCACCCGATTCGCCCGGAAAGCTATCAGGAGATCGGCAATTTCTACACCGCGACGGTGTACGAAAAAGGCGCCGAGGTCATCCGGATGCAGCATACGCTGTTGGGCGCAGAGGGATTCCGTGCAGGGATCGACGAGTATTTCCGCCGCCACGATGGCCAGGCGGTCACGTGCGATGATTTTGTCGCCGCCATGGAGTCGGTCTATACCCGCTTGAACCCGGGCCGCGACCTGTCCGTATTTCGTCGCTGGTATCGCCAGGCGGGTACGCCCCGCGTCGCGGTAACACTGGATTACGATGCCGCGGCACAACGTTGCACGGTAACGTTGAGCCAGAGCTGCCCGCTGGTCGGCGTGGAAAAACGCGCAGGTGGCGACTACGTCAAGGCGCCTTTCCACATCCCCTTTGCCCTGGGCTTGCTCGACGCCGAGGGACGCGCCCTGCCGCTGCATCTCGACGGCTCCTCGCAACCACAGGACACGGCGCTGCTGGAACTGACCGAGCCCCGTCAGCAATGGGTATTCGAGAACGTTCCCGCTAAACCGATTCCTTCATTGCTGCGCGGTTTTTCGGCGCCTGTCATTGTGGAGTACGACTGGACGGATGAAGAGCTGGCGCTGCTCTCCGCTCACGACCGCGACCCGTTTGCCCGGTGGGAAGCCGGCCAGGAACTGGCAACTCGCCAGATTTTGGCCCTGGCGGCCCAGCATCAGGCTGGTGCGCCGCTGCAGGTCAACGCCGCCTTTATCGACGCGTGGCGCGCCTTGCTGACAGATCCTGCCCTGGATGCGGGCTATCGCGCACGCGCTTTGGCCTTGCCCTCGGAAAAGACCCTGGCAGAGCGTCAGGAAGCCATCGACCCTCCTGCCCTCGCAGCCGCTCGGGACTTCCTGCGCAGGGAGTTGGGACGGCAGTTGGCGGCGCAATGGCGCGAGGCTTTCGACGCCAACCAGACGCCTGGCACCTACAGCCCCGCCCCTGGCCCCGCCGGCCAGCGCGCCCTGAAAAATCAGGCGCTCGGTCATTTGATGGCGGCCGAGGTCGGCGGTGCGCAGGCGCTGGCCCAGGCGCAATTCGACCAGGCCGGCAACATGACCGACAGCCTGGCCGCGCTCGGCGCCCTTGTGAACTACGCCCCTGGCGAGCTTGCGGCGCAAGCGCTGGACACGTTCTATACGCGCTGGAAAGACGATCCACTGGTCATCGACAAATGGTTCATGCTGCAAGCCACTGCCTTGAGCAGCAATGTCGACAGCGTGCGCGCGCTGATGGCTCATCCCGCCTTTACGCTGCGCAACCCGAATCGCGCTCGAGCGCTGGTTTTTCAGTTCTGCCTGAACAATGCGCGCGGGCTGCATCGGGCTGATGGCGCTGGTTACGACTATTGGGCCGAACAAGTCCTGGCGCTCGACGCCCTGAATCCTGAGATCGCTGCCCGCCTGACGCGTGCGCTGGATAACTGGGCACGCTTCGTGCCCGAGTTGCGCACCCCCATGCAAGCGGCGCTGCAACGCGTGCGCAACCACGCCGGCTTGTCGCGCAACGTGCTGGAGATCGTATCAAAGGCCCTGGAGTTTGCGGCCTAACACCACGTCACCGAGGGCGCAGATGTCCCGGCCCTCGGTCTTGCCCCCTGCCTGCTTATTCGCGGCAGCTTGTGCGGCTCACCTGTTTTACGTTGATTACGGAGATCCCTCTTGAAACGCAAAACCCTTACCCAACACCTGGTCGAGCAGCAGCGCTCTGCCCAGGCCCTGGCGCCGGAAGTCCGGTTGCTCATCGAAGTCGTGGCGCGCGCCTGCAAGGCCATCAGCCACGCTGTCAGCAAGGGCGCGCTGGGCGGCGTGCTGGGCGCCCTGGAATCCGAAAACGTTCAGGGCGAAGTCCAGAAAAAACTCGATGTGCTGTCCAATGAAATTCTGTTGGAAGCCAACGAATGGGGCGGTCATCTGGCGGCCATGGCTTCCGAAGAAATGGAAACCATCCACCTGATTCCGAACCGCTATCCCAAGGGCGAATATCTGCTGCTGTTCGATCCCCTGGATGGCTCCTCGAACATCGACGTCAACGTCTCGATCGGCACGATTTTCTCGGTCTTGCGCGCACCGCATCGCGTGTCCGGTGCGGACGAAGTCTGCGAACAGGATTTCCTGCAACCGGGCAGCCAACAAGTTGTCGCTGGCTATGCGGTGTATGGGCCGCAAACGATGTTGGTGCTGACCATCGGCAATGGCGTCGTTGGTTTTACGCTGGATCGCGAGATGGGTTCGTGGGTGTTGACGCATGAAAACATCCGCATTCCCGAGGACACCAAGGAATTCGCGATCAACATGTCGAACATGCGTCACTGGGCGCCGCCGGTCAAACGCTATATCGACGAATGCCTGGCCGGTAAAACGGGGCCTTTGGGCAAAGACTTCAACATGCGTTGGATCGCCTCGATGGTGGCGGATGTGCATCGCATTCTGACGCGTGGCGGGATCTTCATGTATCCCTGGGATGCGCGTGAACCGGGCAAGGCGGGCAAACTGCGCTTGATGTACGAGGCTAATCCGATGAGCTGGATCGTCGAGCAGGCAGGCGGTGCATCGATTGACGGCAATCAGCGGATTCTCGATATTCAGCCGGAGAAACTGCACCAGCGGGTTAGTGTGGTGCTCGGGTCGAAGAATGAAGTCGAGCGTGTGGGGCGGTATCACGCTGAGGCGTCTGCGGGAGCTTGACGGGGACTCTGGGCGTCGCAGATATGCGGCGTAAGAGTTCTTAAAACGCCGGGGGCCGTCATGTAAAGGCTGTGCCGGCCCGTTGAGTCCGCCGAACCATCCTTGTCAGGCGGGGGGTAGTCGGCTGGGCATGTTTGAGCGCAGCGTAGCGGAGCGAGTTTGCCCAGCCGCCCCGCCTGGCGAGGNTGGTGAAGGGCAGTNNGGNGGGGC
>NZ_CBCSIU010000018.1:70080-121668 GCF_965139205.1 Bordetella muralis | reverse complement strand
CCCATGCATAGCGTTCGTGATTGGCATGCGAAGGCTGTGGCATCGGGGATGAACAGAAGATTTCTCGAGCGACGGTTTCTCGTAGACAAGCACACCAACCTCTGACAATCCAATCCAGACGGCATCCGATATCACCACGATAACCCGACCATGCTCCCCGATTGATTTACGGCGCAGGATTAGGGTGCTGTGTGTGAATCGCATCGATGGCTTTGAGGACGTCGTCGGACAGCGTCACATCAACGCTGTCGATGTTTTCCTTGAGCTGCTCGAGTGTCGTCGCACCGATCAGATTGCTGGCGACAGAGCGTTGCTGGTTCACCCAGGCCAGCGCCAGATGCGTGGGCGACAGGCCGTGATCACGCGCCAGCTTCACGTATTGCTCGGTCGCTGCTTCGGCCTGCGGATTGCTGTAGCGCGTAAAACGCGTGAACAGTGTGAGCCGGGCGCCTTCGGGCTGCGCGCCATTCAGGTATTTGCCTGAGAGCACGCCCATTGCCAACGGTGAATAGGCCAGCAGGCTGACTTGTTCCAGATGACTGAATTCGGACAGGCCGGTTTCGTAGGTGCGATTGAGCAGGCTGTATGGGTTCTGAATCGTGGCGATGCGAGGCAAGCCCTGGTTCTCGGCATGCTTTAGAAACTGTGCGACGCCCCACGGCGTTTCGTTCGATACGCCGATGTGACGGACTTTGCCCGCGCGTACGAAATCCTGCAGGACTTCCAGTGTTTCTTGAACCGGCACAGTGTAATCGTCGTCGATCCACGGATAGTCGCGGCCGAACGTCGCCGTCGTGCGATCAGGCCAGTGCAGTTGATACAGATCCAGATAGTCCGTCTGCAGGCGTTTCAGGCTGGCGTCCAGGGCCTCGGTCAGGTTCTTGCGATCCAGGTTGGTCTTGCCGTTGCGGATGTGTCCGGGGCGTTTCGGATCGCGCACCGGCCCCGCCGCCTTGCTGGCTAATACGATGTCCTGACGGCGTTTCGTTTTGGCCAGCCACGTGCCGATATAGGTTTCAGTGCGGCCCTGGGTTTCGGGCTTGGGCGGCACGGGATACATCTCGGCGGTGTCTACGAGATTGACGCCGCGCGATAGCGCGTAGTCCAGTTGTTCGTGCGCTTCGGCTTCGCTGTTTTGCTCGCCCCAGGTCATGGTGCCCAGGCCAATCAGGCTGACTTCGGTATCGGTACGGCCAAGTTTGCGATATTTCAAGAGAGGGCTCCGGGTGAGGAAGGGAAACGCGTTGATGTTACTCCTCAGAGCTGAATGAGTGATTAAATAGGAGGGCATGGGCAAATGCTCTCCGGCAGGGGTTACGCGCGTGGCGTGACGGAAAGGCCCTTACATCGATCGATGCGCGTTGCCGCGTTGTGCCGGCCAGCACATTTCAGGAGTAGGAATGAAACCTCGCGTGAGCTTTATCACTTTGGGCGTGGACGATCTGGATCGTGCGATACAGTTTTATCGCGATGGTCTGGGACTCGAGACGCCGGGCATTATCGGCACGGAATTCGAACACGGCGCCGTCGCGTTTTTTGATATGCAGCCCGGTCTGAAATTGGCGCTATGGCCTCGTGCCAGCCTGGCGCACGACACGCAGGTTCCACAGGGACCTCGCAGCGCGACAGAGTTTTCGTTGGCCCATAACGTTGCCGACAAGGCCGAAGTCGACCTGGTCATGCAGCAGGCCCGCGAGGCGGGTGCTCAGATCGTCAAGGCCGCAGGTGATACGTTTTGGGGCGGATATGCAGGCTATTTTCAAGACCCGGATGGCCATCTGTGGGAAGTCGTCTGGAATCCGGAGTTCCTGCCACAGGACTGAACCGGTTTTGCTGCTATAACTGCCCCACGAGCAACCCGCAGGAGCATGGCTATGTGCCGCTGGATGGCGTATTCCGGTAATCCCTTGCAGCTGGATCTGGTGATTTTCAAGGCGCAGCATTCGCTGATCGATCAGAGCCTGCATTCGCGTCTGGGGGCGACCACGACGAACGGGGATGGCTTTGGCGTGGGTTGGTATGGCCCCGATCCCGACGAGGCGCCATTTCGCTATCGCAGTATTCACCCGGCCTGGAACGATCGCAATCTGCGCGAGGCCGCGCGGGCGATCAGGGCACCCTTATTTGTCGCGCATATTCGTGCCGCAACAGATACGCCCGCACAAGAAACCAACTGTCATCCATTTCGCCATGACCGTTGGCTGTTTGTGCACAATGGATCGATCAGGGATTATCCCGTGTTGCGGCGCGAGCTGCTGATGCAGGTGGACCCGCGCTACTTTCTTTCGTTGGAGGGATCGACGGATTCCGAGGTCATGTTCTTGCTGGCGTTGACGTTCGGTCTGGAAACCGACCCGCTGCCCGCGTTGGAACGCATGGCTGCCACGGTGGAAGACGCCGGCCACCGGCACGGTGTGGCGCATCCTTTGAACATGACCATCTGCGCGCTGGACGGAGAGCGCCTGATCGCCGTGCGTTATTCGAGCGAGGCCAACTCTCGCACGCTGTTTCACAACAACGATGTGCGTCATCTGAAACAGCTCTATCCCGACGAGCCTCGCATCGCTGCATTAGGGGACGACACCTACATGTTGCTGTCCGAGCCTTTGACCGAACTGCCCGGCGTCTGGCAGGAAGTCCCCGAGGCTACGGCCATCATCGCGCACAAAGGGGACGTGCAGTATTTCCCCTTTGTGCCGGGAGGCTTGTAGGCGTCAGCCTGTAGCGCGTGTTCGAGTCAGTGGCAGATCAGGATGCAGGCTTGCACTGCCCATCCGCAGAAAATGCCGCGCGCATGGCCTCCTGGATCTGCTCAGGGGACAGATCCTGTTTATGCGTTGCCATAGACCAGCGGTGTCCAACTGGATCGGTGAGCTGTCCATAGCGATCCCCCCAGAACATATCCGTCGCCGGCATGGTGATTTTTGCGCCAGCGGCTTCGGCTTGCGCCATGGCGGCATCGACGTCTTCGACATAGATATGCAGATACACCGGCGAGTCCTTCAGCCCTTTGGGGCTCATGGCGCCGCACTCGGAAAACGCATCGGCCAGCATGATTTTGGAGTCTCCGATTTGCACCATCGCGTGCATGATCCTGCCGTCGGGGCTTGGCAGGCGGGCCAGTTCGACCGCATTGAAAGCCTTGACGTAAAAGGCGATGGCTTCGGCTGCCCCCTCGCAAATCAGGTGAGGGGTCACGGTATGCATGTCTTCGGGAATGGGTTTGACAGTGGCCATGGCGGGCTCCTGAAAGGTGCCCCTGCCGGACTGGCAGGGTTCTATCCCTACGACGAATGATAGACATCCAGATCGACAAACTGCGTGACTTTTTTTCAACAGCCGCTGGTGAGGCCGAGCAGCGGGGCTGGCGGCCTATAACCCCCGGATGTATTTCCCAGGGGCCAGGGCCGCGGCTTGAGGGCTGGGCGTGAGCGTCGCGTTAATCGACACTGGCGCCTGATTTTTTGACCACTTCCGCCCAGCGCGGGATTTCCGTCGCCATCAGATCGCGCAGGGCTTCCGGGGTGCTGCCTACCAGTTCCATCCCCATCGTTTTACCCAGTTTCTCCTGGACATCGGGTTCTTTCAGAATGGCGGCGATTTCCTGGGACAGGCGGTCGACGATAGGCTTTGGCGTGCCTTTGGGGGCGTACACCGCCTGCCATGATGCCATCTGGAATCCTTTTACCCCGGCTTCTTCCATGGTGGGCGTATCAGGGGCCAGCGCGATGCGTTTGGGTGTAGTCACGGCCAGCAGTTTGAGTTTGCCGTTCTGCAGCAAGGGCAGGGCGGCCGTCATCTGGTCGAACATGAAAGTCACCGCGCCTGAGGACACATCCACCATGGCGGGTGGGGTGCCCTTATAGGGCACATGGGTGAGAGGTACGTCGATCGTGTCTGCGAACAGTTCACCGGCCAAATGGGTCGATGTGCCCTGTCCGGACGAGGCAAAGGTCCGCTTGGTCGGATCGCGTTTGAGCAGCGCGATCAGGTCTGCAACGGAATCCACACCCAGGTTGGGATCCACCAGCAACACGTTGGGCAACGTGGCGACCAGCGATACCGGCTCGAAGTCTTTGACCGGATCGTAGCGCAGGTTCTTGTACAGGCTGGCGTTGATGGCGTGCGTGCTGATGGTGCCGCCGAACAGGGTGTAACCGTCGGGAATGGCCTTGGCGACATAGCTCGCACCGATACCGCCTGCCGCACCGGGTTTGTTTTCCACGACCACGTTCTGTTTCAAGCGTTCGGCCAGTTTCTGCGCCAAGAGGCGGCCCACCACATCAGTGGAGCCGCCTACGGTAAAGGGCACGACATACGAAATCGGTTTCTCGGTCGGCCAATCCGCGGCTTGCGTGGGCAGCCCACAAGTTGCCAGGGCGGCCGCGGCCAGTGTCAGCACCAGATGACGGCGTCGGATGAGGTTCATGGTTGGTTGTCTCCGTATGGTTTGATGGGGCGAGCGTGCGTGCCGCCGAGGGAACGGCAGGCACTGGCCGAGTGTTCGGCGGGGATACTGCGTGCTTACGAGGTCAGTGCTGCTGCTTGTCGCTGCCTGTGCCGGGTCCCTTGGGAATACGGGACGGGCGTGGCGTGAGGCTTTTATTGTTACTGCTGCGGACAGGGCATCGACGGGGCCTTGCTGCGGCCTGCTGGTCGTCATCGCAATCTCGACAATCAGCAGGCCAATGACGGGTTTTAACGTCCGTTTTTCGCGCGCCAGGCGGCGAATTGTTCGCGGGTTTGCGGATCGGTGGGCGGGTACAGGCCCAGGATGCTGCGGCCGCCTTGGACTTCGCTGGTGACGAAGTCCTCGAACGCCGTCATTTCATGGGCTTCCCGGGCGATGTCGTCGGCGATGTCCGCAGGGATGATGACCACCCCTTCGCCGTCACCGACCACGATGTCACCGGGGAACACGGCCACGTCGCCGCAGCCGATCGGCGCATTGATATCCAGGGCTTGGTGCAGCGTCAGGTTCGTCGGGGCGGAAGGACGGTTGTGATAGGCCGGGATCTCCAGATTGGCGATCTCCGGCGAATCGCGGAAACCGCCATCGGTCACGACACCGGCCACGCCGCGTTTCATCAGGCGCGTCACCAGGATAGAGCCTGCCGAGGCGGCGCGCGCGTCTTTGCGGCTATCGATCACCATCACTGCGCCTTCGGGGCAGGTTTCCACGGCCACGCGTTGCGGATGGCCGCGGTCTTCAAATACTTTGATGGTGTTCAGGTCTTCGCGCGCGGGGATGTAGCGCAGCGTGAAGGCCGGGCCGACCATGTTGGGCAGCGTTGGGTTCAAGGGACGCACGTCCTGGATGAATTGATTGCGCAGGCCGCGCTTGAAAAGTGCGGTGCACAAGGTGGCGGTGCTGACGCCCTGCAGGATGCTGCGGGTGGTATCGGATAGGGTGGTCATTGATGTCTCTATAGTTATCAGGTCAGGCTTATAAGGTAGGGCGCGAGAGCTGTGAGGCCGTTGCGATGGAACCGACAGACCTCAACAGCAGGCGCAGGCAAAATCAGAAAATACTGGGCTCGGGCACCGGTTCGCCAAAGCTCGTTTCCAGGAAATCAAAATCGCAGCCTTCATTGGCTTGCAGGATGTGCTTGGAATACATCCAGCCGTAGCCACGCTCGTAGCGTTTGGGCGGGGGTGTCCAGGCTGCACGGCGAGCCGCCATTTCCTCATCGCTGATGTTCAAATGAATCGTGCGGTTCGGCACGTCCACTGTGATCAGGTCGCCTGTGCGCACCAGGGCCAACGGACCGCCGATGTAGGATTCCGGCGCCGCATGCAGAATACACGCGCCATAGCTGGTGCCGCTCATGCGGGCATCGGACAGACGCAGCATGTCGCGCACGCCCTGTTTGACGAGCTTGGTCGGGATCGGCAGCATGCCCCATTCCGGCATGCCCGGGCCGCCTTGCGGGCCGGCGTTGCGCAGGATCATGATGTGGTCGGCGGTAACGTCCAGATTCTCGTCGTCCACGGCGGCCTTCATGCTGGGGTAGTCGTCGAATACCAAGGCCGGGCCCGTGTGCTGCAGGAATTGCGGGGCGCAGGCGCTGGGCTTGATCACGCAGCCATCGGGGGCCAGATTGCCTTTCAGGACGGCGAGCGCGCCTTCGTCATAGATGGCGTTATCCAGCGGGCGAATCACGTCGTCGTTATAGACGCCGGCACCTTCCAGGTTTTCACCCAGCGTGCGGCCAGAGACCGTCATGGCGGACAGATCCAGATGGTCTTTGGCCAGTCGCGTCATCAGGCCGGGCAGGCCGCCAGCGTAGTAGAAGTCTTCCATCAAATATTTGTCGCCGCTGGGACGGATGTTGGCGATCACCGGGACCTTGCGGCTGGCGGCGTCAAAATCGTCCAGGCCTACCGCGCAGCCTGCGCGGCGCGACATGGCGACCAAGTGCACGATCGCGTTGGTCGAGCACCCCATGGCCATGGCCACGTTGATGGCGTTCTTGAATGACGCCACCGACAGGATTTTCTGCGGAGTCTGGTCTTCCCAAACCATTTCCACCACGCGGCGGCCGCACTCGGCGGACATGCGCATGTGGTTCACGTCGGCGGCGGGGATCGACGAGGCGCCGGGCAAGGTCATGCCGATCGATTCGGCAATCGCCGTCATCGTGCTGGCCGTGCCCATGGTCATGCAGGTACCGTAGCTGCGCGCGATACCGCCCTCGACCTCGGTCCAATCCTCTTTGGTGATGTTGCCGGCACGGCGTTCATCCCACAGTTTCCAGGCATCGGAACCGGAGCCCAGGATCTTGCCTTTCCAGTTGCCGCGCAGCATCGGGCCGGCCGGCAGATAGACACAGGGCAGGTTGGCGCTGAAGGCGCCCATCAGCAGGCCAGGGGTGGATTTATCGCAGCCGCCCATCAGCACGGCGCCGTCTACCGGGTGGCTGCGCAGCAGTTCCTCGGTTTCCATCGCCAGAAAATTGCGATACAGCATGGTGGTCGGCTTGACGAACGATTCCGATACGGAAATCGCCGGCAGCTCGACCGGGAAGCCACCCGCCTGAAAAATGCCGCGCTTGACGTCGTCGACGCGCTGCTTGAAATGGCTGTGACAGGGGTTCAGGTCCGACCAGGTATTGACGATGGCGATGATCGGGCGACCGGCCCAATCCTGCGGGCCATAGCCCATCTGCATCATGCGCGAGCGGTGACCGAACGAGCGCAGATCATCGTGCGCCATCCAGCGCGCACTGCGCAGGTCTTCGTAAGAGCGGGTCATGAGTGGAGTCTCCCTTGCTGTTTGGGCGATTAAAACACTAATATATTAGTGCGTCAATGAATCCCCTGGCCGGTACAATCCGGCCATCTTTCCCTTTTTTCGCCTATGACCCAATCGTCAACGCCGCCCATCGATCTGCGCCTGGACCGTTCCCGCCATGCGGCGCCGCAGGTGTTCGAAAAGCTGCGCGAACTCATTGTGTCGATGGAGCTAAAGCCGGGCGCACCGCTGGCGCGCGTCGAACTGGCAGAGGCGTTCGGGCTGAGTCAGACGCCGATTCGTGATGCGCTCAGTCAATTGCGCGATGAGGGGCTGGTGGATATTTATCCGCAGCACACCACCGCCGTCAGCCGTATCGACATTGCCGCCGCCCGGCAGGCCCATTTCTTACGGCTGTCCCTGGAGCTGGAGATCGTACGTGTCCTCGCGAGCCGCGAGGATCCTGCGTTGATCGAGCAACTGCAGGCCCACATCGACGTCCAGCATGCCAATCGTGTCGCTGAACGATATCCCGCTTTCATGGCCGCTGACCAGGCGTTTCATCAGGATATGCACCGCGCCGCCGGCGTAGGGGCTTTGTGGGAACTGGAGCAACGCTATAGCGGCCACGTCGATCGCCTGCGCCGCCTGCATCTGCCCGAGGCCGGTAAAGCCGACCGCATCCTGCGCGATCATCAACGCATACTGGACGCCATTGCCCAACAGGATGTCACTGGCGCGCAGGCGGCACTGCGCGAGCATCTGTCAGGAACGCTGAGCCAGATCGACGATATCTGCGCACGCTATCCGGATTATGTGACGGTGAGGTAGCGGCCGTGGGCTGCGGCACGATCGCGACGCTGTCAGTCTGATTTTCTGGTGTTTAGCAGCTCGTTGCCACATTTGTGATGGAGTGTTGCTTTGCCAACAGTACGGCTGTTGGCGTAATTGACAACAAGACATCACAACTTATCATTGATTTCAAGTCTGTGGATGATGACGGGGCTATTATTCAAATCGTAGTTTGGCAGGTACCTCGTCCTGTCGCGCCCTGTCTGCATACAGTCAAGTACAGGCTCGTTTACATCGCCAATAATGAACGAGTCATTGGATTTGATAATGAACGCGGTAAGGGCGACCATTGCCACTCATGCGGCCGAGAAATTCCTTATGAGTTTGTGAGTATTGATCAGTTGGTCGAGGATTTTCTTGCACATGTCGAACGCTACAAGAATGAGAGGCACTATGGTCCGTAAACTAACTATCACCATCGACTCGGATTGGAAGGCCGCGTTGCGCGGCGCTGCTGCCCAGGCCAAAGCTGGGATCCGGGAAAAGCGTTATCAAGGGGAAGTGTTGAACTTTGAGAGCGCGGGTGCATTCTTTTCTCATTTAACAGAGAGACGGTGGGCATTGATTACGGAGTTGTTGGGTGAGGGAGTGGTCGGTGTACGTGAGTTGGCGCGCCGTCTAGGGCGAGACGTAAAGCGTGTGCATGAGGATGCAAGTGCTCTTGTCGCGCTCGGATTGTTAGAACGTACGGAGCTAGGGGCCTTGTTTTGTCCTTACGTTGATATCCATGTGGATATGCATTTAATGCGGCGAGCAGCGTAATTCTGCTGGATGCTGTGTCGCTGTTATGGTCTAAATTTATCCATTCTGTGTCTGTTTCGGCGTAAACCGCTCCCATATACTGTTCCGCATCAATCAGACGAGAAATTGCATGCGCTACCGTTACGTTACCACCGATGTTTTTACCAGCCAGGCCTATTGCGGCAATCCTCTGGCGGTCGTGTTGGACGCCGAGGGCCTCAGTACCGAGCAAATGCAGATCATTGCTCGGGAATTCAATTATTCAGAGACCAGTTTTGTCCTGCCGCCAAAGGATCCCGCGAATACGGCGTGGGTCAGGATTTTCACGCCTGATAGAGAAATGCCGTTTGCCGGGCATCCAAACATTGGCACAGCGGTGGTCCTGGCTCGCGAGCTGGCTATCGCCGGCCAGGTTGTGCCGGACGAATTCGTGTTTGAGGAAATCGCAGGGTTGGTGCGGATTTCGCTCGCGCGCAGCGAGCAGGGCATTGATGGAGCAGAGCTCTTGGCGCCGCAACCTTTATCGCTGGGCAGCAAGGTGCCGGTCGAATCTGTGGCACGTGCGTTGAGGCTGAATGTCTCGGATATCGAAGTGTCCGAGCACGCTCCTCAGGTGGCGTCGGTGGGAGCGCCTTTCTTGATCGCTCAGCTTGCCAGCCGTGATGCGTTGCGCCGCATCGTGCCGGATGCGAACGAGTATGCGGCCTTGTTGCCTTTGGATGGCGCCAAGTCCATTTATGCCTACACTACGGACACCGCTGCGGATACGATTGATAGTCCCACAGATATACAGGCGCGTATGTTCACCGGCCGCATGACGGAAGACCCCGCCACGGGCAGCGCGACCGTTGCAGCAACGGCATTGCGGGCATCATTGCGTGGCGATGGCACATTGCGATTGCGCGTGGGACAAGGGGTGGATATGGGGCGCGCGAGTTTATTGCTCGCGCGTGCCGAGCACCGTTCTGATGGGATATGGGCGAATGTTGCGGGGCAGGCGGTGGTAGTGATGGAGGGCAGTCTGCTCCCGCCACTGGTTCCGTGAGGCGTTTTCCTGTCAGGTCCGCTGCTTGATCGAAAGCCCAATTTTTCGGCTGGCCGCAGTTTGTAGAATGGACGCCATCGCGCTCAACGCCATCAGTTATTGTGGTTTAACGCCCGCTTTTTTCGCGATGTCGCGCCATTTGGCTGTGTCCGCGCGAACGGTCTCGGCCAGGGCTGCCGGGCCCGTTCCCGAGGCCGTGATGCCTTGGCGCAGCAACAGTTTCTTCATTTGGGGCTCTTGGATCGTTTCATCAAAAGCCTTTGCGATGCGGGCCTGCAGCGCCGGATCCATGTTGGCTGGCGCGAATAGCGCAAACCAAATCATGGCTTCAAAACCAGGAATCCTGGCTTCTTGTACCGTCGGCACGTCGGGCAGTAATGGCGATCGTTCCGTCGATGTCACTGCCAAGGCCTTCAGGCGGCCGGCTTTGACAGGCTCCAACGAAGTCATGACGACGTCGAGCATCATGTCGACGTGTCCACCCAATACGTCAATCAATGCTGGTCCCGATCCGCGATAGGAGATGTGATTCATCTTCAGTCCGGCCTCTGCCGCGAAGTAGGCGCCACCCAGATGACTGGACGATCCTGTGCCGGCCGACGCATAGGAAACTTGTTCCGGCCGGGATTTGGCCAGCTTGATGAAGTCATTCAGCGTGTTCACTCCTAATTGAGGGTTAACCACTATGACATCGGGAATGGTGCCTATTGTCGTGATTGGTGTGAAACCCTTGACGATGTCGTAGGGCAGATTGGCGGTGACGCTGGGTGCGATCGCGTGGCTGGTGACAGTGCCAAGCAATAGGGTGTAGCCGTCTGCGGGTTGGCGATTGACGTACGAGGTACCGATCACGCCCGACGCACCGGCGCGGTTTTCCACGATGATGTGCCCACCGGTTTTCTTGCTGACGGCGTCGGCCAGCTGCCGCGCGACCAGATCGGTGGATCCTCCGTTGGCATAAGGCACAATGAGCTGTACAGGTTTGCTGCCAGGCCAGGCATCCTCTGCATTTGCGGCCGGGATGGTGCACAGCGCCGGGACAGCGCAAACCAGGAAACAGGCAAGCGTTTTTTTGACAGACAACATGATTTCCCCTGAGTTTTGTGTCTCCCTCCTGCGTGGGGGGAGTATGTTTAAATAGTAGGGACGATGCCCTAGAGCGTCGACAGGGTGAAACTTATAAGCCTATAAAGCGCACGCTATGAAAGCCGCCGATTTAAATCTCCTGGTGCATTTCGATGCACTGATGACGTGCAGCAGCGTGTCTCAAGCAGGGGAGTTGCTGGGCATTAGTCAACCCGCGATGAGTTCGGCGTTGAGCCGGTTGCGCTATCTGTTTGGCGATCCATTGCTGCAGCGCCAAGGCAATCGTTGGATGCCCACGCCGCGCGCGCTGGAACTGCATCGTAATTTTCAGCCGTTGCTGCAGGCATGGCGTCGCAGCATCTCGCGCGAGACGGCCTTTGATCCGGCCTCGACACAACGTGTGTTTACCCTTTGTGCCAGCGATTATTTGCAGTTGGCAGTGTTCCCGAAGATCTTGTCCGCCGTACAAGACGAAGGGCCAGGCATAGGCCTGCGTTGTTTGCCGCCGAAGTTGGGAGGCGCGCTGGAGATGCTCGCCGAGAATTACGTCGAGCTTTATATCGGCCACTATCCCGACCCGCCCGACAATCTACGGGCGCGTTTTCTGTTCGAAGAGGCATGCACCTGCGTCGTGCGCAAAGGGCATCCCGCGCTGACCCGTGCCTGGAATCTGGACTCCTATCTCCAATACAGCCACGTCAATGCCTCAGGGTATGCGAACTACTTCAATGCGCAGGTCGATGCCGCATTGCGTGCCATAGGCCTGCAACGTAGCGTGGCAGTACTCTTGAGCAGCTATATGGCTACGCCATTTGTGGTGGCGCAGACCGATATGATTGCCACCTTGCCATTGAGCGTGGCCAGTCAGTTAAAGGCAGCAGCAGGCATCGAATTATTGCCAGCACCCTTGCCGCTGCCACCCTTGAGTGTGTCGCTTTATTGGCATGAGCGCTATCAGAACGATGATGCTCATGCCTGGCTGAGGCAACGGATGGGTCAGGCTTTCGATGCCAGCGCCCGATCCACGAGATCGCCGTAGATTTTCCGGGCTGCGGCCAAGGATACGCGCTCATCGTGCAGGTCGTCGGCCAATGCGGTTGCCGCGCGGTCTTTGGGGTTGCCAAAACCTCCAGCACCAGAGGTTTCGAGGCACACGCTTTCTCCGCTTGCCATACGCAGGCCGGCGGTTTTCGAGGACATGATTTCCTCGCTGCCGTCGGTACGCTTGTAAACCAGGCGTGCTTGCCTGCCGTCACCGCCGCCCAGCACGCCGCTCGCACGGCCCACGACGTGGTTATCTGAACGTGCCGAGAAAATGATGCCATCGGCGAGCGCCCGTATCTCGCGAGCTACCGCCATACCTCCACGCTGACGGCCGGCGCCGCCGGAATCGGACACGAGCGCATAGCGTTCGACGCGCAAGGGGTACTCGTTTTCCAGCGCCTCCACGGGCAGGTTCGAGGAGTTGGTCATGTGGACATGAACACCGTCCATGCCGTCCATGTCGTCGCGAGCGCCAGACCCGCCAGCGACGGTTTCCAAATAAACGAAATCTCCCGGACGGCTGGCCAGACGGCCAGAGAATACGATCGCAGGACACACGTCATTGCCCGATGCCATGATGCGTGATTGGGGCAGCGCCTCGCGGAATGCGCCGAAAATCGCACCAGCGACTTTTTGTGCAGTCAGAGAGCGTGCGCCTACAGCTGCCGGGGCCTGCGGATTGACGATGGAACCTGTCGGCGCCACGATTTCCAGCGGCTCGAACAGCCCGGAGTTCGCGGCGAGTTCGGGGTCCAGCAAGGCTTTGACGGCATAGTAGACGCAGGCCTTCAGCGCGCTTTCCGGCAAATTCATCGCACCGCGTGCCTGAGCCCCAGATCCTGAGAAATCGAAGCGCAGGCGGCCCTCCAGCACGGTGACTGCGACCTGTAACCGTACTGGATCGCCTCCACCCAGGCCGTCATCGTCCATCATGTGAGCAAAGGAATACGTGCCCGGATTCAGTTCGGAAATGCGGCGCTCCAGGCGCGAGCGAGTGTATTGAATCAAGTCCTCCACGGCAGTCAATGCACGCTCCAACCCCATTTGCGTGAGCAGCCCTTGCACCGCTGTGGCACCGCGTTGATTGGTGGCGACCTGGACTTTCAGATCCAGCCAGCGTTCTTCCGGATCGCGGGTATTGCTGCAGATCAGCCGCAACAGGTCTTCCTGGATGACACCGTCACGTGCGATGCGCACCACAGGAATACGAATCCCTTCTTCGAAGACTGTGCGCAGGCTGCCTGCGATGGAGCCCGGTACTGATCCGCCCACATCGGCATGATGGCCGACGTTGGCCGTGAAAAATACGAGCTGTCCCTCATGAAAAACAGGCGTGACGATATTGATATCGGGCAGGTGGCTGCCGCCGGCCAGATAGGGATCGTTGCTGATAAACGCATCGCCCGGTTTGATCTGTGCAATGGGATATTGATCCAGCACTGCCCGCATGGCTCCGTTGAGGGAGCCCAGATGCAAAGGAATTTGGGTCCCTTGGGCAACCAGCCTGCCCGTGGCGTCGAACAGTGCCACAGAGCAGTCTTTGCGCTCTTTGATGTTGGTCGAGAACGACGAACGCACGAGCGTATTGTTCATGTCCTCAGTGATGGAAAGCAGGCGGTTGATGAAGACCTCCATTTCGATGGGGTCTCGCAAAGCAGGCGTTTGAGTCGTCATGAGTATGTCCTGGAAGCAGCGGCGAGGCTCAAACCCGCACCACGATGTTGCCGAATTCGTCGACGCGCGCCGATTGGCCGGGGGCGATGACAGTGGTTGAACTCATCTCTTCGAAAACCACCGGGCCTTCAAAACTGGCATGAGCGCCCAGTTGATCGCGGTCGTAGACGTCGGCCTCGCGCCAACCGATGGCTTCGCCGAAATGGATGCGACGGCGCGAAACCGGTTGAGGAATCGCACGCTCGGCAATGTTTGCCAGTGGGGCTTTGGTCACGCGTCCAATGGCTTTGGTACGGCAGTTGATGATTTCGATGGCACGGTCAGGCACGTCATAGCCGTACTCGCGCCGGTGTGCTTGTCCAAAGCCCGCGTGGAACGCTTCGAAAGTGGGTGTTTCGTGCGCGGGCAATGCGACCTGGACCTCAAAGTTCTGTCCGACATAGCGCGCGTCGATCACGACTTCGTAATCGCGGTTCGGTACATCGACACCTTCTTCTTCGAGCCAGCGATTGGCTTCCTCGCGCAGTCTATCCAGGCGTGCGAGCACGCGTGTCCAGCCTTCAGCCTCAATGACCGCGATTTCGCTTTCGACAAAGTCAAAGGAAATATCTGTCAGCAGGATGCCGCGCGCGCATAGCGTGCCAGGCTCTTGAGGGATGATGACAGTAGGAATGCCGCATTCCCGCGCTACGTCGAGCGCGTGCAGGGGGCCTGCGCCACCAAAGGCGCACAGGGCGAATTTCGAGAGCTCATGGCCCCGCTCTGTCGATACCGAACGTATCGCACGCGCCATATTGGCATTGGCAATACGGATGATGCCCTCGGCTGCGGCCTCTACGCTCAAGCCCAGTGGTTCTGCGATACGGCGTGCGATCACTTCGCGTGCAGCGGCCGCGTCAACGTTCATTCGACCCTTCAACAGTTTGACTGGATTCAAGCGCTGCAGCGTGAACATGGCGTCGGTAATGGTGGGCTCGGTACCTCCACGGCCATAGCCGACGGGGCCGGGGACCGCGCCAGCGCTATGAGGGCCGACTTTCAAAGAACCCGCCTCGTCGATCCAGGCAATGCTGCCGCCGCCTGCACCGATGACATGGATGTCCACCATCGGCGTTTTTACCGGATAACCTGCGACAGAGCGGCTGGAGGTAAACGCAGGGCGTCCTTCCAGAATCAGCGAAACATCGGTGCTGGTGCCGCCCACATCAAAAGTCACAGCATTGGGGAAGCCTATGGTGCGGCCGAGTACGGCCGTTCCTACGACGCCAGCCGCCGGGCCAGACAGACACGTGCGTACGGGGAACTGGCGCACCGTTTGCACCGACATGAGGCCGCCATTGGAATGGATGGTGTGGGGTTCATGGCGAATGCCGATATCGGCCACACGTTCCAGAAAGCGCTGCAGATAGCGCTCCATGCGTGGTCCTACCGAGGCATTGAGCGTGGTCGTGGACAGGCGCTCGAATTCCCGGAATTCGGGCAAAACGTCGCTGGATAGACTGATGTAGGCCTCGGGCAATACCTCGCGCACGATGTCGCGCGCCCGGCGTTCGTGATCGGGATTGCGATAGGCATGCAGGAAACAGATCGCGACGGCCTGTACGCCAGCATCGCGCAATACTTCGGCAGCCGCGCGTACCGCGGATTCGTCCAGGGGCTCGACGACTTCGCCTTGCGGGGAGATGCGTTCGGGCACCTCCTGGCGCCAGGCGCGGCGCACCAGTGGGGTGGGGCGCGTCACACTATAGTCGTACAGGTGAGGGCGGACCTGTCGGGCAATTTCCAATACATCGCGGAATCCCCGCGTCGTAATCAGGCCGCAGGGGGCTATTTTGCGCTCGATGATGAGATTGGTCGCGACAGTCGTGCCATGGCCGATGTGTTCGATCTGATCCGGCTGCAGGCCATGTTTGTCCATGAGGCCGGTGATGCCTTGATGGATGGCTTCCGATGGGTCGCTGGGGGTGGAGGGAACCTTGAAAAAAGCGACCTCGCCATTTTGGCTGTTCACCAGCGTGAAGTCGGTGAACGTGCCCCCGACGTCTATACCGATTCTGTACATGCTTTGAGTCCTAGGTACGACAACTGAAGAGGACTCGATGGTAGAAGCCGGGGGCAGGGAGGGAGAATAGGGTGTGGCTTATGGCGTCATCTGGTTGGCTTATGCCGGCGTGGTCACCTCCCTACGGCATAAGCCTGCATCAGCCTGGCCGTCGCCGCGGCATGTAATAAACCGTCCTCGTCCCGGGTCGCAGCCGTCAAGCGGCCCGTGGACCACTCCGGTTCTTCTTCGATGACGTGTCCGCGGGCGCGCAGATCGGCGATGAGCTCTGTACCAAATGAGATCTCTACTGCCAGGTGCCCCGGCTTGCGATCACGCGGGTAAAACGACGACGGAAAGTGCATCGTGTGCGACATGGGTTGATCGATGGCTTCCTGTAGATTCAGTCCGTGATGGACATGGCGCAGGAATAGCAGCAATTGCCACTGTTCCTGCTGGTCTCCGCCAGGTGTGCCGAACACCATGTAGGGCTTGCCGTCGCGCATGGCCAGCGACGGCGTCAGCGTCGTGCGTGGCCGTTTTCCTGGCGCCAGGGTGCCTGGCAGGCCAGGTTCCAGCCAGAACATCTGCGCGCGCGTATTGAGCGGGAACCCCAGCTCCGGGATCACGGGCGATGATTGGAACCATCCCCCTGATGGCGTTGCCGATACCATGTTGCCCCATCGGTCGATCACATCGACATGGGTGGTGTCGCCGCGTTTGACCGAGGCGCGCATGTCGGCCAGCGTGGGCTCGCTGCTGGGTGCGCCTACAGGCGTGACCTTGGACAGGCGCGATAGAACGTCCATGACCCGATCCACTTGCGCATCGAAGCCGGGCACACGGCCGGGCCGCAACTCGTGCGAGGCCATGGGCCCGATCAAGGCGCGGCGTTCGTCGTTGTAGGTGTCCGACAGCAAATGCGCCAACGGCACGTCCACAAACGACGGATCTCCGTAATAGGCCTCGCGATCGGCAAACGCCAGCTTCATCGCCTCGGTAACGTGATGAATGAACTCGGCGCCGTTCGGTCCTGCCTGCTGCAGGTTCAACCCTTTGAGCAATGCCAGGGTCTGCAGGAAGACGGGGCCTTGGCTCCATACGCCTGCTTTCGCAACGGTATAGCCATGATAGTCATAGGTGACCGGTGTGTCGTAGCTCGCCGACCAATTGGCCATGTCCTGTGCCGTCAATACGCCGCGATGCGGCGTGCCGCTCTCGTCCATGACCTCGTTATTGCGAGCATATTGGTCTATCGCCTCAGCCACAAAGCCGCGGTAAAACGCATCCCGTGCCGCGTCAATCTGACGCTCGCGGTCATTGCCAGCGGCTTCGGCCTCGCGTAATACGCGGCGCCAGGTTTCCGCCAGACGGGGATTACGAAACAGCTTGCGCGCCTGAGGCACATTGCCGCCAGGCAGGTAAACCTGCGCGGTGGTGGGCCAGTGCGCCGTAAAAAAATCCTTGAGCCCCGCGATCGTGTTGGCGATGCGTGGCATCAGCGGGTGGCCTTGTTCGGCGTAATAGATCGCCGGCTCGAGTACGTCGCGCACCCGCAATGTGCCGTGATCGCGCAGCATCAGCATCCAGGCATCGAATGCGCCGGGGATGACGGCAGGCAGCAGGCCATTGCCGGGGATCAGGTTCAGCCCCAGCGATTGATAATGTTCCAGCGTCGCGCCTGCCGGTGTCGGGCCTTGGCCGCACAAGACCTCGGTGCGGCCGGTGCGTACCGAATGAAAAATCACCGGCACTTCACCCGCCGGGCCTACCAGGTGCGGCTCTACGACCTGCAGCACAAAGCCGGCTGCCACGGCCGCATCGAATGCGTTGCCGCCGCGTTCCAGCAGCGCCATGCCGGCGCTGCTGGCCAGCCAGTGCGTCGAGGTCACTACACCAAACGTGCCCAGAATCTCCGGGCGCGTGGTGAACATGCGATATCCGGAGTCGATGCTCATTTTGCAGCCACCGTCACGTCTTTCAGGCGGATGAGGCCGTCAGGGTAGGGCACAAAACCTTGGACCTTGGCTTGCGTGCCGAAAATCCAGGGCAGATAGAACAGATAGATACGAGGATCGTCTTCCTGCATTTTCTGCATGGCTTGCGAATACAGCTCGCGGCGTTTGGACTCGTCAGCAACGCTGCGGGCTTCGTTCATCAGCTTGTCCATATCGGCGTCGCAATATCTGCCATCGTTCAACGTGCCCTTGCACGTGATGTACTGGTAAATATTGCCGCTGGGATCGACGCGGCCTGACCAACCTGTTTGCCCTACTTGAAAGTCGCCTTGCGGCAGCGCCGATTGCAGCGACGCGAATTCCAGCGGCTTCAGCGAAATATCAAAGCCGGCCTCCGAACCCATCGCCTGCACCAGTTCGAACACCTGCTGCATGGTGGTGTTATTGCCAAAGGTCAATTCGAACTTGACGCGATCGTAGCCGGCTTGTTTGAGCAGCTCTTGCGCTTTCTTCGGATCGCGTCCGGTGCGCTCTACGCTTTTGTCATAGGCAAAGCTGGCCGGTGGAAAGGGTTGGTAAGCGGGTTGGAACATACCCTCGCCTACCACTTGGTTGATCACGTCACGGTCGATGGCCAAGTCCAGCGCCTGGCGTACGCGCTTGTCTTTGGCCAGCGGGTTGTCGGCACGGGGGCCGTTCGCGATGTTGACCGAGATCGCTTGATAACCCAGGCCGGTGACAGGCGCCAATCGCAGATTCGAGTCCGATTTCACGGCCTCGGCGTCACTGGGCGCTACTCGCTCAATGATGTCCAGACCGCCTGCGCGCAGATTGTTCAAACGCACCGTGGTGTCGGGCATGGGAGTGAAGACGACCTGATCGAAATGGTAGTGGTCCTTGTCCCAATACTTGTCGAAGCGGTCCAGCACGATACGATCGTTCTGCACGCGCTCCTTGAATTTGTACGGCCCGGAGCACACGGGATGACGGCCAGGCTCTTTATCGAAAGTCGCGGGCGACAGCATCATGCCGGCACGGTCAGAGAGCTGCGACAGCAGCGATGCGTCGCGTTCTTTCAGGTGCAGGACCACTGTGCGGGCATCGGGCGCATCTACGCTGGCGACCGAAATGAGCTCGCTCTTGCGGTTGCTGTCGGGTAGCGTCATGGCACGATCCAGATTCGCCTTGACCGAGGCTGCATCGATGGGTGCGCCGTCGTGATAAAAGGCGTTCTCGCGTAACGTGAACGTCAGCGTCAAACCATCGTCGCTGGTCTTCCACGACTTGGCCAACTGCGGCACGATCTTCAGATCCGGCGAGATATCCACCAGCTTGTCGCACAGCGAGGCAAATACGATACGGCCCACAAAGGTGCGGGCTCGGACCGGGTCAAGAACATCGGGATCATCCTGCAGGCCGATACGCATGGTGGATTGAGCAGTGGCGGCGGCGCTGGCAAGCAGGCCGGCCGCGGCCAGGGCTAGGCATAGGCTACGCATGAGAGTCCTCTATCGGTGATCGTAAAGACAGTGAAGGAGAGCCGCTGCCAGAAAAGGGGATCATCTGGCTGAGCACGACTCTGTCATGAACCGATTCTACTTCTGACTCTGTGGTCCCGGTAAGCGTGTCGCCCGATGTAGCTGGTTTGGCGAGACGTCATAACGGGGGCTCGCGCCGGGATAGCCTTGATCCCTACGCACTAATCGACCTTGGCCCCCGAGCGTTTGACGAGGTTTTCCCACATAGGGACTTCCATTTGGATGAATTTTTTGAATTCCGCAGGATCGCTACTGACGCGTTCTGACCCCAGCTCGGTCAATTTTTGTTGGATGTCGGGTTCTGCCAATGCCGCGGATACCGCTACGCTCAAGCGATCTGCCCGATCTTGTGGGATCCCCGCGGGAACGAACACTCCGTACCAATTCGTCAACGTCAGGTCAGGATATCCTGCTTGCTTCATCGTAGGAAGGTCGGGAAAGGCGTCGGATCTTTCCGCTCCCGTGGTGGCTAGTGGAACAACACGCTTTGCCTGCGCCTGCGGATAGAGGGCCGCCGTGGTTTCGAAAGCGAATTGCACCTGTCCCGCGATTACGTCCATCATGGCAGGGCCTTGGCCCTTATAGGGAATATGCAGGGCATCGATGCCCGTTGCCAGTTTAAACAGCTCGCCTGCCAGATGTTGCGGACTGCCACTGCCGCCAGAGGCGAAGTTGTAGGTGCCGGGATGTTCCTTCAGAATTTTGACCAGCTCGGCAACAGTTTTCGCCGGTACTTTGGGGTTCACATAGAGTACGAGGGGCATTGCTGCAACCTTGGCGACGGGCTGCAGGGCCTGTACGGGATCCATGCGCAGCGAATATAAATTGCGGTTAATGACGATCCCCGTATTGTTGCCCAGCAGCGCTGTGCAACCGTCTTTTTCGGCACGAGCGACGTACTCGGTTCCAATGTTGCTGCTGGCGCCGCCACGGTTATCGACGATCACTGTGGTGCCCAATGACGCTTGCAGTTTAGGCGAAAGCAGCCGGGCCAGAATGTCCGTGGTGCCGCCAGCGGGATAAGGGGAAACAAGTGTGAGCATCTTACATGGATAGGCGTCGGCGGCGATGGCGGCTTGCGTTGGCGTGATGGCCCAAAGCGCCAAACTCAGCGTGATCGCTGCCTGGCCGCGAGGTTTCCGTTTTATTGTCATTTCTGTCTCCTGCATGGTTCTGTGAATTGCCGGTTGCCGGTTGCTGGATTGCAGCGAGCTTTGCGCTGCGGCCCGTAAGGGCGAGGCCGGCCCCGTGTTCAACGCTCTATGACTGGCTGCGTTGCAGCGTGTGATAGTTATGTTCGATGCGTGCTGCCGACAGCGTTTTTCCCTTTCGTACGCTTTCAATAATGGCGAGCTCGGCGTCGCGTGTCTTCAGGGCAACGGCCAACACATCGTCCTCACGGCCGCCTGGCACCACGACGATGCCGTCTGCGTCGCCGATCAGGATGTCGCCGGGCCGAACACGGACATCTCCCAAGCTGACGGGACCGTTGATTTCTTCGACCTGGACTCTGTCCTTTCCTGTGCGCATGAATTTGCCGCGGCTGTATAGCGGATAATTGAACGCCTCTGCTGCAGAGGTGTCGCGGCATACGCCATGAATCACTGTGCCAGCGATAGATCGCCGTGTGGCGACTTCCGTCAGGATCCCTCCCCAAACGGTGCAATCCACTCTGCCGCCGTTGTCCAGAACAACCACGGCGCCCGCAGGGACTGTGTCGACGAAGTCGCCTACGGTGCCGGGAATGAGCTCGACGGGACCAAAGCGGACGGTGTAGGCACGACCCAGAATTTTTTTATTCGTGGAAATTGGCCCGATTCCCAATGCGCTGCCCGGGAGTTTCAAACGATCTAATGCGTCTGAGATTTCTGCGGTTGATAGCTCGCTGTATTGCGAAGGAATGGGTTTCGATATTTCGCTTAGTTCTTGAGATGTGGTCAAGGCAGTGCTCATGGTCTCGGCTTTTCAACGTTAAGTCCGAGGGCATGCTACGTGCACTGCGTTATCGCGTCCAAGACAGGACTTTTATGCTTTTATAAGAAAACGCTTATAGTTTGCGGGAGCGCGAGGGGCGGTTTTGCGAGATGTTGGTGTCGAGATCGCGGCACAATATCTCGACAAAGTCCTGCAAGGCAGGCGATGTGTCGCCAGCTCGGTAAGTGCAGGTAAGTGTTGTCAGCGACTCAGTGTCGCCTCCCTCAAGTGGCAGATACTTGACATCCTGCCGACCATTTTTGACGACGGATTCCCCCACCAGCGTGACGCCTAGGCCTGCCGCTACTAAGGCAATCGCCGTTTGAATCTCAAACGTCTGATGAGCAATGTTTGGCTGAAAGCCCGCGTCCGCGCATAGTTTTTTTATCAGCGTCGGAAATGCGGCGCCCGGATGATTGGGATAGAGGATAAAGGCGTCATCGCTCAAGGTGTCCAAACGGATGCGTTTGCGGTGGCGGTATCGATGGCCGAGAGGCAACACAACCATCAGCCGTTCGCGCAGCAATACTCGCGTGATGCAATCGGTGAGAGGCTGCGCCTGACGGCCGATGGCGATGTGAATCCGATGCTCACGGAGGGCACGCTCGTGCTCCTCGGTCAGCATTTCAAACAACTTCAGTTCGACACTGGGATGTTGCTTGTTATAAGCATGGAGGGCGGGAGGCAGCACGCTATAAATCGCCGAGCGAGTGAATCCTATGCCCAGCCACCCTGCATAGCCCCGCCCGATGTCGCGTACCCCCGATTCCGCCTGCGCATACTGATCTAATATTTCCCTTGCCTGGGCAAAAAAATATGCGCCCGCATCAGTCAGCCGCAACGGACGCGCCGCTCGTTCGAACAGCAGTGTCCCCATCCGGTCTTCGAGCGCTTTGATTTGCTGGCTGAGCGCGGGCTGCGCGACGTGTAACCGCGCAGCGGCCCGGGTGAAATTGAGTTCTTCCGCAAGGACGATAAAGAACCGCAGGTGTCTTAAGTTCATGGCTATCGTTCAATAAACTCTTGTGTGAGAGCTATCCTGGCGGTTATTTGCTGCACGATGGCGTTGTGAGACGTCTGTTTTTTTCTGTTCGGTGTTCCGTGCACGTGATGCCGAAACCAATCACCACACATTCAGCGGCAGTTTCAAATACCGGACGCCATTATCCTCGGGTGCCGGCAATTGCCCCGCACACATGTTGACCTGTATGGACGGCAGGATGAGCTTGGGCATGGACAGCGTAGCATCGCGTTTTTCGCGCATGGCGACGAATGTCTGCTCATCGATGCCTGCGTGGACGTGAATGTTTGACGCGCGCTGGTCTGCGATGGTGGTTTCCCAGGCATAAACATCCCGGCCCGGGGCTTTGTAGTCGTGACACACAAACACCCGCGTCGCATCGGGCAAGGCCAGCAAACGTTGGATCGATCGATAAAGCGCCGCGGCGTCTCCACCCGGAAAATCGCAGCGCGCTGTGCCGTAGTCGGGCATGAACAACGTATCACCGGTGAAGACGGTGTCGCCGATGACATAGGCCATGCAGGCTGGTGTGTGCCCGGGCACGTGCAAGGCGATCCCCTGCAGGCTGCCTATTTGAAATTGATCGCCATCCTCGAACAGCTCGTCGAATTGCGTGCCATCGCGGGCGAACTCGGTACCGGCGTTGAAGATTTTCCCGAATACATTCTGGACGGTAGTGATGTGTTTGCCGATAGCCAGCCGGCCACCCAGTTGCGAGATCAGCAGGGGTGCCGCGGAAAGGTGATCGGCATGCGCATGGGTCTCCAGCACCCATTGCGTATGCAGACCGTTTTCCTTGATATGGTCAGCCATCCGCATGGCCGAGGTTTCGGCCGTACGGCCGCTGGCATAGTCGAAATCCAGGACGCTGTCGATGATGGCGCAAGCATCCCCACCGGGATCGCGCACGATATGGCTCGCGGTGAAGGTGTCAGGGTCGAAAAAAGTATGCACGTCCGGTCGCGGCAACTCGCCGCGTAGCGTGCGTTGCACGATCGAGATCGCGATATCCTGTGCGGTATCCATAGCAATATCTGCCGATTGAATTCAACTGTACTGGACGTATACAGGAATTGTATCTGTATGCGTGGCTATCTGCTTTTTGCGACGGGCAATGGCAGATCGGATGACATGCCGGATTTTGGTGGTGCGGCAAGCCGTATTCCGCGTGCTTGTCCTATCATGGGGCTTTGTCACCGTAATTCCGAGTAGTCTCCATGCCGTTCTCGCCCCGTCCTTCGTCCAACGCTACGCCATTAGCTGGTATCGCCTGTGTAACTGCAGGGATCTTGTTCCTGACGTGCAGCGATGCGCTGGCCAAATGGGTGGGGGAACATTACAGCCCTGTGCAAATCCTGTTCCTGCGGGCAGCGATCGCATTGCCCGTGGTCTTGGTGCTGGTTCTGGCGCTGGGCGGGCGGCGAGCCTTGCGTACGCGTCATCCGGGGCTGCACTTGGTGCGTGGGGCGCTCAACATCATTTCGGCGTCGATGTTCTATCTGGGCCTGCAGTCATTGCCTCTGGCGGAGGCAACGGCCATCGCGTTTTCAGCACCGCTGTTTGTGACTGCCCTGTCCGTGCTCGTGTTAAAGGAGCCGGTAGATGGCAAACGCTGGCTAGCGGTGGCGGCCGGGTTTGCCGGGGTATTGGTGATCGTACGGCCTGGCGCTGCGAGTTTTCAGATGGCGGCGCTTTTGCCGTTGGCGACTGCGTCCTTGTATGCCGTCATGATGTTGACGGCCAGGGCGATCGGTGCGGCCGAGAGCATGCTGACGACGACTTTGTATATCGTGTTGGGGCAACTGGTTTGCAGCGCAGTCGCCGTTCCTGCGTTCTGGACGCCGCCCGAGTGGTCGCACTGGCCGTATTTTGCGGGCATTGCGCTGTTCAGCACTTTGGGGCTGACCTTTATTACCCAGGGGTTTCGCATCGGCCCTGCATCAGTGGTGGCGCCTTTTGATTACACAGGCTTGCTGTGGGCGTCGCTGCTGGGATGGTTCGTTTGGCAGGATATTCCCGAGTTGCCCGATTATCTCGGAGCGGCGTTCATCGTGGGCAGCGGCCTATACATTGCGTGGCGCGAGACGCGAACCGGCAAGGAACGACGCGGCTGAGTTGCTTCGCACCATATTGAGTTTTTCTGCACCAGGGCAGGGCAGCGATCGTTCGCTTTGCTGGGGCATCCATGGCCGTTGCGGGCCGTTTACGGCATAAATTCTGGTATCCCATCAAGTATTCAAATCGGGCTGACGGTCAGTATTCGTGCGGTTGTCAGTTGGCGCATCGTTGCTTTTTTCTCCTTGTTTCAAAAGTTGGCATGAACCTTGCATCAGGTTCATGAGCCCGACGGGTTACCGCGCATGCGGCAACAGGGAGAGGAGATGTGGAAATACGATGAGCAAGCATTCGCTGGACATTGAATCCGTAAGTCACCGATATGGCAGTTTCCTGGCCGTCGATGAGGTCGATCTTTCCGTCGATCCTGGTGAGGTGGTTGCCTTGCTGGGGCCGTCAGGCTGTGGCAAGACCACGTTGCTGCGCATCGTGGCGGGTTTTGTCAAACAGACACAAGGCAGGATTCGCGTCGATGGCAGGTCCATCGATGATCTGCAGCCGAATCGCAGGGATATCGGCATCGTGTTCCAGAACTACGCCTTGTTCCCTCATATGACGGTGGCGCAGAATGTTGCCTATGGCCTCGACGCACGCGGCCGTTCCCGGGTGGATACTGCGCGTCGCGTGCAGGAATGCCTGGAAGCCGTACAGTTGCCCCATTTGGCTCAGCGCTATCCACGTCAGTTATCAGGCGGTCAGCAACAGCGCGTGGCGCTGGCTCGTGCCATCGCGACCGAGCCGCATATCCTCCTGCTGGATGAGCCATTCAGCGCATTGGACAAGAATCTGCGCCTGGATATGCAGATCGAAATCAAACGCCTGCAACGCCAACTCGGGCTGACGGCGATCCTGGTCACGCATGATCAGGAAGAAGCGATGAGTGTGGCGGATCGCATCGCGATCATGAATCGAGGCCGCGTCGAGCAATTGGGCACGCCTGTCGATATTTATGATCGTCCTGAGACTTTGTTCGTCAATAGCTTTATCGGCTCGACCAATTTGCTCGAGGGGCGAGTGTCCTCAACGGAGGGCGCGGGGTTATGTATCGCGTTGGATGCAGGCGCCAGTATCGTCGTTCCCTACGCTAAGGAGCTTTCTGCAGGTCAACGCGTGATGGTCTCGTTACGGCCCGAGCATCTCGATCTCTTTGATAAAGACGGGGCGGGACGCTGGCCGGTCGATGTCACGCTGAGTCTGCCTCTGGGGCCGAGCGTGGTGCATCAAGTGCTGACGCGTGATCAAGTGTCTATGAAGATCTCCGCTGCGCGCAGGGGCCTTGCGCATACACCGCAGGGCAGGGCGTGGTGCGGTGTACGCCCGGATGCGTTGCCTTCGCTGTTCTTGTCATCCTCTAACGCTAACTGAAGGAAAGACCATGAAGCATGATCCCGTTCGCCGTCAACTCCTGGCTGGTGCTGCATCATTGGGGGCGCTGGCGATGATGCCACGCATTGCACATGCAGAGGGTAGCGTCGTCAGTGCGGTTTATCCGGGCTCTTGGGAAGAGGCTTACCGTTCTATCGTGGCGCCTGCGCTATCCAAGGCACATGGGGTGACGCTGGAAATGCAGCCGCTCTATGCCGTGGACCAGATTGCCAAGGCGCGCGCGGCGCGGGGCAATCCGCTATTCGATACTTTCTTGCTGGACCCCGGGCCGCGCGTGACGGCTATTGACGCCGGGTTATTCGAGAAATTTGATCCGTCTCGCTTGAGCAACGCCTCGAAACTGCAGCCAGGCATGGCCGACGAGCATGGGGTAACGATCGCCGCGCAGTTTGTCGGGATTGCCTATAACCCTAAAAAGTTCGACAAACCCCCTGTCGGGTGGGCCGATTTGTTTGCCGAACCGTACGTGTCGCGCTTGGGATTGACGGGGTTCCAGACGACATTCGGGACGGTATCAATTCTGGAAATGTCCAAAGCGTTCGGCGCCAAAGGGACAGACGTAGAGCCTTTTTTCGCCGAGCTGAAAAAGGCCCTGCCCAAGATCGCGGTCATCGGCGCGCCTGCCTCGATGCCGAGCCTGTTTCAGCAAGGACAGTGCGACATCATGTACGCCAATACGCAGACAGTCGGTACCCTGAAAGCGCGTGGCGTTGACATCGAGTTCGTGCGGCCGGCTAGCGGCGTCATCACGTTTTTTACGACCATGCATATCGCCAAAGGCGCAGAGCAGGCAGATAACGCGTATCGATACATCGATACCGTGCTCTCTGCGCCAGTGCAAACGGCGCTGATGAAAGGGCCCTATTTCATGGCGCCGGTAGCGTCGGATGTAAAGCTGGACGATACCTTGCCGTTGACGAGCCTGGCCGAGATGTCGAGCATGGTGCAACATGACTGGGCACAGATCAATCCACAGCGTGCGGCATGGATCGAGCGCTTTAACAGGGAAGTCGCCCGTTGAGCCAGGCCGCCATTTCGCCGGGGCGTTGGCCGCTGGCCGTGCCGCTGACATTGGCCTACCTGGTCTTTTTCGCGGCACCGTTATTGATGCTGGTGGCAACTAGCGCCTATGAGGACGATGGGCTGACTCAGTCAGGCTGGGCGACATGGCGCAAGTTCGTTGCGGATCCTTTCTACTGGAAAGTCACCCTGGATACGCTCAAGCTCGGTGTCATGACGGTTTGCGCCACGTTGCTGATAGGCTATCCCCTGGCGATGGTGTACATACAGTCGAGTGAGCGATGGCGGCGGTTGATGTTGTTCATCATCATCATGCCGGTACTGCTGTCGGTCGTGGTGCGTACTTTTGCCTGGATTGTCATTTTGGGCAATGAGGGCGTCATCAATCAGGTCATCATGGCGCTGGGACTAAGTCCGACGCCGTTGCGCCTCTTGCAGACCGAGTTGGGGTTGGTCCTTTCTCTGACCCAGATCGAGATGCCCATGATGTTATTGCCGCTGATCAGTGTGATGGCTCGCATGGATCACAATTTGATCGATGCATCGGTCGCATTAGGGGCATCGCGCTGGCGAACCTTGTTCAAAGTCGTGTTGCCATTGTCGATTCCCGGACTGGTCGCGGGTTGTACGCTGGTATTTGCCAGTTCGACGACGGCGTTTATTTCGCAATCCATTATCGGTGGCAATCGCCTGGTCTATCTGCCCCTGGTGATTTGGCAGCAGTCGCTGGTCGTCTATAACTGGCCCTTGGCTGCAGTGGCTTCAATCATGTTACTTACGTCGGTCATGTTGTGCATTGTGTTGATTGCCGCATTGGGCCGTCGTGGTTCGAGGTATTTGCATGTCTAGACGAAACTCGTTCTCCGATGTGAGCTATTACTCGGTGATCGGCGGCATCGCGGGGTTGGCGTTGTTGGTGTTGGCAGGGCCCGTGATCGTTGTGTTGGTGACCTCGTTGACGGATAGCCAGACATTGCGGTTTCCACCTTCGGGTTTGTCGCTGGATTGGTATCGGCGGCTGTTTGATCCGGTTCTTTCTGCACCGATTCATCGAGCGGCGGGAAATAGCCTGATGGTGGCGGCTTGGTCTGCCTCGGCTGCTGCGGTGCTGGGGGGCGCAGCGGCCTTGGCGCTTGCCCGGTCGAGCAGCCGCAAGGCCCGGGCGCTGGATGCTTTTTTCATGTCGCCGTTGATATTGCCCGGTATCGCGTTTGGGTTGGCGGCATTGGTGTTTTTTACGGCAATAGGGTTGAGGCCATCGTTGATGTTGATGGCGGTGGGGCATGCCGTGATGATCGTGCCGTTTGTTGTGCGCACGACCAGCGCCAGTCTGGTTCAGTTGGAAGGGAGCTTGTTGGAGTGTTCGGCCAGTCTGGGAGCAGGGCGGCTGTATACCTTTCGCAGAATCACACTGCCTATTATTTTTCCAGGCCTGGCTGCAGGCACGTTTATGGCGTTCATGGCATCGATCGATAACGTACCTATTTCACTGTTCTTATCCAGCCCCCGCAGCGACATGTTGCCCATCCGCATGTGGGGAATGATGGAGTCCACATTAGATGTGCGGGTCGCGGCGGTATCGGGCGTGTTGATTGTCAGTGTTCTGGTATTGATGCTGGTGATGGAGCGGCTGACCGGCCTGAGCCGGCGGTTGCAAGGGCAATGACGCGAGATGATTGTCGCGATGATGTCGCACGGGTTTGCTATATCAGAGGGCGTACTGCCGTTCGTCAATACATCTAGATCAAAAGAGGGATTCATGCATACCGTTAAAGTTGAGCCGTTAACTGTTGAGGCGTTTACGCCTTATGGCGACGTGTTGACGTTGCCTACTCGTGCGGGACGCAATTACTACAACGATGCGCTGTCTAACGCACGAAAAGAGGCAGGGCCCAGCCTGTCGTTGTCGTTGCGTGAACCCAGCCCTGCATTGCCGTTGCGAGCCAGCATGCTCGAGCGGCATCAGTATTCCTCGCAAACCTTTATCCCGATCGATGTCGAGCAATATCTGGTGGTGGTGGCGCCTCACTTGCCGCAGGGTGGCCCGGACATCATGCAGGCGCGGGCTTTTTTGGCCAGCGGTAATCAAGGTGTGACCTATCGTGCAGATACGTGGCATCACGGCATGACCGTGTTTGGGCGACCCGCCTGTTTTGCCGTTCTCATGTGGTCTACGGGCGGCGAGGGCGATGAGGAATTCGTAGAAGTCGAACCGTTCGATGTATTGCCCAACTAGGAGGTGAATCCGATATGGCATGGCAACCCACGCGAGATTTTATTGGTTATGGGGATCAGCCGCCTGATCCAAAATGGCCAGGCGGAGCTCGGCTGGCATTGAACTTCGTCATGAACTACGAAGAGGGCTCGGAGCCTTCTTTTCAGGATGGCGAGCATCATACGGAAACTGGATTGACTGAGGCTCACGGTCTGAACCAGATGGGAGATGGCCGTGATCTGGCCGCCGAGGGGATGTTCGAGTATGGCAGTCGCGTGGGGTTTTGGCGGCTAGTGCGCTTGTTTGAAGAGCGTGGTTTGCCCATGACAGTGTTTGGTTGCGCCCTGGCGCTAGAGCGCAATCCCCTGGCTGCGGCCAAAATCAGGCAGATGGGTTACGACGTGTGCTGCCATGGATGGCGTTGGGTCAAGCACTATGAGCTGAGCGAGGACCAAGAGCGCGAACATATTCGGAAGGCCATCGCGTCTTTGACGCAAACAATCGGCGTGCGTCCATCGGGTTGGTATTGCCGGTATGGTCCCAGTGTGAATACCCGGCGTTTACTTGTGGAAGAGGGGGGCTTTTTATATGACTCGGATTACTATGGTGACGAGCTGCCTCTATGGCAATTGGTCCAAGGCAAGCCGCAACTGATCGTGCCGTACTCGCTGACGAATAATGACGGCAAGTATGCGGGATGGATGGGTACGTCCGAGCAGTGGTTCGGTTTCCTGAAAGATGCTTTTGACATGTTGTATGCCGAAGGTGCAAAAACCCCAAAAATGATGTCGGTGGGATTGCATATGCGGCTGGTCGGTCATCCGGCCAGAGCGGCCGGATTACAGCGTTTTCTGGATTATGTGATGAGCCACGAAGGAGTGTGGGTGACGCGTCGTCTGGATATAGCGGAGCATTGGCGCCGGACGCATCCCTATCAGGAATAGATTTGTGCCTCGTGCGCGGACGCGGGCGCGGTCCTCCTGTTGCCCAGTCCCATAGTTGAACCGTGTGTGCGATCGGTACAGAGGTGTAGCGGGATATCCGTACCAGGCAACCGATGAGGTGTGCGTACTGCGGCTGCCTGTTTACTGCGGTTTGGGATCTCTCAGTAGGTCCGCCGATCCTTTTTCCTGGCGTTGAGCGTACCTGTCTGTTTCCTGTTCGACGTCGACAGAGAGCGGTTCGAGTTTGTTTTTCCATGCCTTGGCATTGGACCGAATGGCGTCCATGCCGGGCAGTGTGTCACGCGCCGCGACGATGACACGATTGCCTTGCCGCAGGTTAAAGAACGGTCCGAATACATGGGCATAGGTCGCCGATTCGCGTTCGTAAAGATCGCTGTTGGTAAACGTGTTGGCAACCACAATGCCGTCCTTGGCCAAAATGGCTTTGACGTGTTCCAGAAACTCGACCGTCATCAGGTGTTCCGGAACGTAGTCCACATCAAAGGCGTCCAGCATGACCATGTCGTACTGCTGTCCCGTGCGACGCGCGTTTTCGATATAGGCGCGCCCGTCCTCTACAAACAGCCGTTGCCGCGGGCCAGGCCGGTAATCAAAGTAGTCTTCGGCGACGCGCGCGACGGCGGGATCGATTTCCACCGTATCGATGGTCGCGTCGGGCAGGAGGGCGGCCAGCGCTTTCTGCAGTGTGGCGCCGCCCAGGCCCACGATGAGGATGCGCCGCGGTGCCGGATTGACGAACAGGGCGCTGATCATCATGCGTGTATAAGAAAACACCAGTTCGTCGGGTTCCTGCAGATCCATGCAGGTCTGCCGTCCCAGATCGGTCATGGAGTTGAAATTCAGGCATCGTTCGCCGTTGTCTTCGAATACCAGCACCTGGCCAAAGGGCGATGGCTCGCTATGCAGCAACCGGGGCTCTGCCTGTATCGATAGCGCAAGCAGCAACGCCATGCCGCCGATGGCAAGCGGGAAAATCAGGCGAGGGCGAATGTGAGGCATGAGAGACCAGGGACGGTGGCTTTGGGGTCATCATATCTCGCGTTTATACTTTTGCCGTGCCGTTCTTACTTTCTGATCCCATGTCTGATTCGCTGCCTGACGCCTCTATCGAGAGTTCCGGTATTTCCGCCGCCGTGCGCGAGCTCGAAGAAGACATTGTGCTGGGCAGCCTGCATCCGCGTGAGCGTCTGATCGAGGACGAATTGATGCGTCGATTCACGCTCAAGCGTCACGCCGCCCGAGAAGTGCTGGCAGAGTTGGCGCGGCGTGGGCTGGTCGAGCGGCGCAAGAACATCGGCTGCGAGGTCCGGGCATTCGCCGTGCAGGAAGTGCTTGAGTTGTATCAACTGCGAGAGCTGCTTGAGGCCGAGGCGGCCCGCATTTTGCCGTGCCCGTTACCCACCGAGGCCTTGGATCGGTTAAAGGCAATTCAACGCGAACACGACCGAGCGGTGGCCGATGATGACCCGCGTGCGGTGTTTCACACCAATCTGCGGTTTCACGAGACCTTGTTTGGTTTCTGCAATAACAGCGTGCTGCAGCGCGCGATTCAGGAATATGCACGCCAGACGCATGCGATTCGCTTCAGCTCTCTGGTGGACGCCTCGTATCGCGAGCGTGCACGCCTGGAACACTGGGCCATGATCGCGGCGTTGGAAGAGGGACGCCGGGAGGATCTGATTCGGGTATGCCGTGGGCATCTGGCGCCGTCGCGTGATGCGTACCTGGCGGCGAATCGACACTTGAGTCGTCGCGAGCCCGGATCGAATTGACTGGTTTGAATCGGCGGGCTGGGGATTCAGCCCGCCNATGCCGGCAACACGCTGCACAAGCCTGTTGCCGGTTTTGCTTTAGAAGCGGTGACGCAGGCCGACGCCGACAGCCGTGCTCTTCAGACCATCGATGAAGGCATAGTCTTTGCCGTACGAGCCGTAGGCGTACAGGTTGGTACGCTTGGACAGATCGTAGGTGTAGCCCAGGCTCCAGACGTTCATGGTGGAATCGCCACCGGTCAGGCGGTCGTTGGAGGGGTCGACACGCTGCCACGAACCGAAGACGTTGCTGGCGCCGCCGATGGGTACCGTCGCGCCGACCATGTACGAATTGGCCTTGAAGCCATCGACAAAGCGGTTAGAGCCGAATTCGTTGCTGAAGGGCGTGCCCGAATCCAGGTCCTGGCCGGTGAACCAGCCGTCGGTGGTGCGGCCGTAGGCGGCAGCAAGCTTCAGAACTTCGAAGTCGTAGGTGACGCCGACCGCATATTGACGGGGCGTTGCGTTGCTATCGATGTTCGAGGCGCTGTTGCTGGCGTTCAGTTGGTCGTAGGTCAGGGCGACGTTCAACGGACCGTTCAGATAGCGCAGACCGGCGGTGATGCCGCGGGTGTTGTCTGCCGTACGGAAGCCGGTTTCGTTGCTGTTGGTGTCGTCCACATTGAACGAGTAGCCCACGCCGAATTCAAAACCGCTGAACGACGGCGTGCGGTACATCACCATGTTGTCCCAACGGGTGGTGTTCGCTGCGCTGAAGCCCAGACCCAGGTTGGCTTGGGTATAGCTGGTGTAGAACGGGTCGATGTCTGCCAGGTATTTGGAGGACATGTTGGTCTGACGACCGAACTCCAGGGTACCCCAGCTGTCGTTGGCCAAACCGATGGTGGCCTGACGGCCGAACAGACGGCCGTTTTGGGCGCTGTTGCCGTTGCTGGAATCAAAGCCGCTTTCCAGTTGGAATACGGCGCGCAGACCATCGCCCAAGTCTTCGGTACCACGCAAACCCCAGCGCGAACCGGCTTGAATGCCGTTGATCATGCCTACGCGACTGCCACTGTAACCATCGCCTTTGATCTTGTTGTAGCCGATGCCGGTGTCGATGACACCATAGAGAGTGACCGACGTCTCAGCCTGAGCGGCGCCTGCGAAACCAGCCAGCAGTGCAGCGGCGAGTAGCGTCTTTTTCATAAAGAAAATCTCCGTTGAATTGAACAATCAGAGATAACGGCGCAGGTCTTGTTCCAAGGCCTGCGCATTATCCCTGAGGGCTTCATGGTAAAGCATCGATTGCCGCCAAATTCGGAAACTGCAGGATTTTGCGGCTAAAAGTAGTTATTTCTCACGATTTCGCGTCAGGCCTGGAGATGCCTTTTTAGCGCGGGCGCAGCGCCGCAGCGGCCACGACAGCGGCAAGGGTTTTTTTGCGCGTGGCCGTTGTTTTTTTGCATCGAAATGCGGTTCAGGATGGCAGTCTATTCGTGCATGGTGTGCATATTCCGCTTGAATTGCCGACTCAATGCGCAGCAGCGTTTGCTGCGTTTGATGTTCAGCAGACGCTGTCTTTGCTGCGCCGTTGCTGCAGCAAGTCCAGCGCCAGCATGACCAGCAGCGAGGCGCCCACCAGTGGAAAGATGATCCCGCCAATCACCATCAACACCATGACGCCACGCAGCGCACCGCGCGCCGCCGGCATAGGAGGCACGCCCAGGCTGCCCGTTGGGCGCCGCTTCCACCACATGGTCGCGCCCGCCACACACAACAGCACAATAGCGAGACAGGCTGCAAGCAGGATCAATTGATTGGCCAGGCCGAATTCCTGGCCCATATGTACATTGACCCCCCATTCCAGCGTTTTACCCAACGGCCCATAGTCGCCATAGCTCATGTCCAATAGCGGTTGGCCGCTGTATTGATCCAGATGCACGACGCGCTGGCGTGACAGATCGTTGGGGTAGACCGAGGCGGTGTAGACGCCCGTGGCGTTCTGCGGCACGTTGATGGCGTAACCCGGCGCCAGGCCCAGCCGATCGAAAATATTGACAGCGGCGTCCAGGCCGATGGGCTCGCCCACGGTGTGAGCAGGCGTGGATGCGGGCACGCGGGCTTGCTCCAGCGACCATGTTGTGTGTCCCATATGCGCCAGGTGTTCATCCGACATGGGGACGGCTACGCGCACGCCTGCCGGATAGCCAAAGTTGTTGCCATTGGCCCATTGGTTTACCTTGGCGCCCCACACGATGGACCAAGGCATGCCGGTGGTGGCCAGGAACAGAATGAAAAAGCCGACGATCACTCCGGTGACGGCATGCGTGTCGCGCCAGAAGACGCGTTTGGATGGCGTGCTGCGTATGCTGATGACGCCTTGTTTGCGGCCGCGCGGCCACCAAAGGTAGATCCCCGTGAGCACCAGCAGGATGCTCCAGCCTGCCGCGATTTCAATGGCGCCGTTGGCGATCGGGCCAAAGTAGTCCAGACTGTGCAATCGGCGTATGGTCCACATCAACGTGCCGCGTTCAGGGATCGCCCCCAGAACGTGAGCGTCATACGGGTTGACATAAACGCTGAGGCTCGCGCCGGCTGCCGGCTTGATGACGACTTGTGCCGCCGCCTCGGGTGTGGCGGGCGGCAGGTATTTGGCCAGCGTGCCAGGGTAGGCCTGCAAGGCGGCCTGTGTCAATGCAGACGGCGCCAATGCCGGAGTGTCTTGTGCGGGCACCGATTTCAGTTCGCGATACCAGGCGTTCTCGATCTCGTTATGAAACAGATAAAGCGCGCCGGTGACAGACAGCACAATCAGGAAAGGGATGACCAGCAGGCCGGCATAAAAGTGCCAGCGCCAGACAGCCCGATAAACATCGACATGACGGATCGCATCAGTATCTGGTGTGTTTGCTTGAGTGTTCATGATGACGCAGATAGTTGGAGGCCGAATGTCAGCATCCGGCCAGGATTCAGGGATCGCTCAGAACCGATAGTTCGCGGACAATTCGACGCGTCGTCCTGCGCCCAACAGCCATTGCGTCTGGTTGTAGTAGGCGGTCTCGGCGTACTGTTTATCGAATACGTTGTAGGCTCGCAGGGCCAGGCTCAGGTCGCGGCGAGGCTCCCATTGCAGGGCGAGGTTCGTCGTGGTGTAGGCGGCCATCTCGAGCTCGTTGGCGCTGTCGGCATAGCGTTTGCCCACATAGCGCAACCCTGCGCTGGCGGTCCATTGCGGCGCGAAATTCCAGCTCACCCACAGATTGGCCAGTCGCTCGGGCACGTCGGGCGGCACATTGCCTCGTCGAGAGACGGCGGTCCCGTTGGCGCTATCTACATAGTCGTCGTAATGCGCATCCAGGATCGCTCCGTTGAAATCGATGCGCCAATCGTGGGCAATCTCCATGCCTACGGTGAGCTCCAGCCCGCGGCTGGATTGACTGCCGACTTGCACGCGCAATGCAGGGTCATTGGGGTCGCGTGTGACGAGATGATTTTTGCGGATGTGATAGGCCGCCAAGGTCCATTGGCCCTTGTCGTCCCAGAATGTCTGCTTGAGCCCGATCTCGATCTGGCGACCGGTCGAGAGTTCGAAGTCCTTGTTGGCTGGCGACAAGAGCAACAGTCCGCCGACAGGGTCGGCCGCCTCGGCGTATTGTCCGTATATCGCGAGCGTGGGCAATATGTCGTAGACCGATCCGACTCGCCAGCCCACATTGGTAAAGGTGGTGCGATAGGCCGTGGTGCCGGTGACGAGGTCTTCACGCTGCAGATCAATATGGTCATAGCGCACGCCGCCCAATACGGACCATCGCTCGGTGAGCATCAGGCGGTCTTCGGCAAAGAGAGCGTACTGCGTCGCGGTGTTGCGGTAGCGTGGCGAGGTGCCGGCCTCGTTGATGAATTCGCCGTGATCGACATCGTAGGGATCAACCAAGGACGTACCGCTATAAGGCGAGTTGTTGGTATGGGTGAACTTGCTGCGATTGATTTCGGCACCCACCGAGACTTGATTCTGCAAGCCCAATACCTGGCCGCGAAAGGCGGTATCGGCTCGCGCGCCGATTTGCGACTGGTCATGCTGAATCGCCGTGTAGGCACTGCGTTCGATCAGGCCGCTGTCGGGTTGCCAGGTGTAGTTCTCTGCATTGCGATAGTCGCGGTCGCTGCCGATGTAGTAGACGCGTCCACGGACGGTCGTTTGCGCATTGGGCATCCATTCGGTCTGCAGTTCGGTGCGCTGGTCGCGATAGATGATCTTGCTGTCATCGACGTTGTAGTTCTGATGGCGCAAGGAATAATCGATGTCGCCGTCAATCAAGGGTGTACCGAAATAGCGGGTCGGCTCTTGCCACGCATAGGCTTGGGTCAGCGTGAAATTCAGTTCGGGCGAGACGTCGAGCCGCAGTGCCGCGGTGACGGCGGCGTTTTTCGAATCCCCCAGGCTCATGTCGGCATTACTGTGGTTGCCGCTGAGATCCAACCGATACGACCAGCGATCGTCGATCGCACCGCCGCTGCCGAACGCCAGGCGCTGGGTGTCGTGGGTGCCGATTGTGGTCTGGATTTCATTTTCGATCGGGCCACGGGAAGGCTTCTTGGGAATGATGTTGACCACGCCGCCAATCGCCCCCTCGCCATACAGGACCGAGGCGGGGCCGCGCAGGACCTCGATGCGCTCGACTGACCAGGGATCGTAGACAAAGGTCTGGCCCAGGCCACCGTATTGACGCAGTCCGTCGTACAGGATCGCGACCGAATTCGAATCGGTAAAGCCGCGCGCAGAGAGCGACGAGCCGCCGTTGCCAGGATGCCGGAACGCGCTGATGCCGGCCGCTTGCGTGATAGCATCCATCACCGTCACGTCGCCACGTGCGCGCAGTTGCTCATTGGTGATGATTTCCAGGCTGGCGGGGGTCTCAAAGGGCGTGAGTGACAGCGATGATCCGGTTGCGCCGATCTCATTGAGCGTGATGGGGAAGGCGTCGCTGGATACGGAAATAGCGGGCAGCGTGGCGGTCTGGGCTCGGACGCCAGGGCTGGCCAATAGCAGCGCCACGGTCGCGGAAACGNCCGTGCGCCGAGGCAGGACGGATGTCCTGACGGAATGGGATGGCATGGAAATTCTCGGTAGAAAGGGCAGGGCCGTCGCGATGCGCGACGGGGAATCAAGCACTAACCGAGTGAGACAGGCGGGGCGCGCGCACCGAGCGGTGCGCTCTGAGGTGAGGTGTCAGCCAGCGCCGGCGGAGCGCGCGCTGCGACTTGCAGCGTGATGGTGCCGGTCGGTACCAGCCCTGGCAGGGAGGGCAAGAGCGGCAATGCGGCCAATGCCACGCCAGCGGGACAGACGGCCGATTGTTCGGCATGTTGAGCGTCTTGGCGCGAGGGGTGATGATCGTGTCCGGCCTTGGATGGGCCTTCGACCCATATCGGACCCGCGGCCGAACACAATTGAATCAGTGTGGCGCTCGGATCAGTCCCAGGCATAAAGCCCTGGGGGACCAGTGCTTTCAGCGCAAATACGCAGAGCGCCAGCCAGACGGCAGCGCGATAGCGTATCGATGTGAAAGCACGGTTTGTGGGATGCATGGTGCTGTAATTCTAAACTACAGCTCTAGCCGGCTGCGGCATGCATTGAGGCGGCTTTATTCGTTAGATTCGTTGTCAGATTGCTGCGTGAACGCACGCACGAGATGCGCGATCTGATCCAGCTCGTCTTGCGCCCCAGTTGCCCAGGCGGGCACGTCAAAGGGGCTGTCCGCGGGCGCGCTGTCAACGTTGGCACGCAAGTCGCCCAGAATGTCCAGCGCCAAGTCGATGGCTTGCGGGTTGCTGCGGGTGGACAGCGCCAGGGCCAGTGCGACGGTCTGACGCATGGCGAGCAAGCGGCCATCAAGTTCTGTTTCCATGGAGAGCCTTTAAGAAAATAGAGTTGAAGAAAAATTGCGGTGCCTCTGCTGGCAAACGCGAGGTCGGCAGGAGGGCAACGGAAAACCTCTCTATTCTACGGATGGCGTCAGGCGCCGCCGAGCCCGCCGCCGGTTTCGTCAATGACGCTCGCCCGGAGGGAGGCCCTGTCTCCCCTGGTATGTTCTCTTGCAGGCGGAGTCGCTATCGAGGCCCTCGTGTCTGTTGCATAAAAATAACTTGCGATTAAATCGTGCGCTATGTATTATTCAATCCATGACGCCTTCATCCCGATCCTCTGCTGCCGATGAGCCATCACTGTTGCTGGACGAGCAACTGTGTTTTGCCCTGCATTCGACGGTGCTGGCGATGAACAAGGTGTATCGTAAGCTCCTGCGCGCGCTGGATCTGACGTATCCGCAATACCTGGTGATGATGGTGCTGTGGGAACAGGATCAGTTGACGTTGACCGACATCGGCCGCCGGCTGTTTTTGGATTCCGCGACCTTGACGCCCTTGCTCAAGCGTATGGAGGCTGCGGGATGGTTGACCCGCACACGCGCCGAGCAGGATGAGCGCCAAGTCATCGTGGCGCTCACGTCCGCAGGGCGCGCGCTGAAACAGAAGGCGGCGCAAGTCCCCGTCGAGGTGTTGTGTGCGACGGAGTGCGCGCCGGATGAGTTGGCCGCATTGAAAGTGCGGTTGGAGCAGTTGCGGGAAAGTTTGATGACGCATGCATGATTGGGCCGGGTGTGCCCTCTGTCTTGTGCCATCAATCTGCCATATATGTAGTGCACGATTAATTTGCTTGCTATTTGTATTCGGTTCTGGCGAGCCGTATGTTGAGTAAATCGCCTGTCGTTTTATCTCTGTTAACTAAAGGAACCTGTCATGTCTCTCGAAAAAGTCGTATACCGTGCCCATGCCAAAGCCACCGGCGGTCGTGATGGCCGTGCTGTCTCGTCGGACAATATCCTGGACGTCAAACTGGCGGTCCCGCGCGAAATGGGCGGCCCTGGCGGCGGCACGAACCCGGAGCAATTGTTTGCCGCGGGCTATTCCGCATGCTTTCTCGGCGCGATGAAGTTCGTCGCAAATCGCGACAAGCTGTCGATTCCGGCGGATGCGTCCATCGAGGGCGCCGTGGGTATCGGGCCTCTGCCCACCGGCTTCGGTATCGAAGTCGAGCTGAAGATCTCGCTGCCGGGTCTGGCACGCGAGCAGGCCGAGGATCTGGTGCAACGCGCGCACATCGTATGCCCGTATTCGAATGCCACTCGCGGCAATATCGATGTCACGCTGACGATCGTGTAACGCGGTCAAGGTGTAGACCGGCCGGCGCTATCGCTCCAGGAACGCGCCGGCCAGCAACCATAATCCGCCCCCCGCAATCAGCAGCAATACGACGCCGGTGATGCGCTCGATCAGCGCGTTATAGCGGGTCATGGCGGCCACGATGGCCGGGTGACCTATGCCCGCGCAGATCAGTAAATCCCAGGCCAATACCACCGCAAACATCCACAGCCCGTAGGCCCATTGCTGCGTAGGCGGTGTATGTTCGCCGGCCAACAGCGAGAACAGGCTGGCATAAAACAGCGCATTTTTGGGGTTCAGAATGCCGGAGCCGAAACCCATGGCAAAGCGCCGGTGCCAAGACGGCGGCACAGCCGTGCCAGCGATAGCCGGACTGTGCAGCGACGCAGCGCCAGTGCGGGCATGACGGAGCAGCGCTGCCCCCAGATACGCGAGATAGAGGCAGCCTGCCGCTTGCAGCAACTGGAAAAGCGCACCAGAGGGGTTCAATGCGGCAAATCCGCCGATCGCCAATATGATGAAGATGCCGTTCGCTGCTGCGATGCCCAGGCAGACGGTGGCAGTGGGACGCCAGCCATGTAGTAACGCGCTGCGGATAATCAAAAAGAAATCAGGGCCGGGGCTGAGCAGCGCCAGGAAATGCGCGCCTGCGACCACGGCGAAGAGTTGCCAAGCGTTTGCCATATTGCCTCTTGTGAGAACGAGGCGATTCTGCAGCGGCAGACGCATGGCGTATTGAAGAAAATTGCAGGGGTTCAGCCGCTCGAGCGTTGATAGAGGCCAGGCGTGGCGGCGACGCGCTGTTTGAAGGCCCTCTGGAAATGACTTTGGTCCGCAAAACCCAGGTCTTGCGCGATGCGGCTCAGGCTCTGGCCACGCCGCAGCAATTGGCGGGCGTGCAGGATGCGCAGATCCAGTTGATAGGCATGCGGCGTCATGCCGGTCGCTGCGCGGAATGCGCGGATGAACTGATAACGGCTCATGCCCGCCATGTCTGCCAGCGCGGCGAGGGATATGTCATGGTTACCGGATTCGTGCAGCGCGGCCATGATGTGTTGGAAGCGGTGCGGCACCAGTGGAGGAGGCGGGGCTGCCAGCGGCAGGCCCAACCATGAACGGCTCCCTACATACAAGATGAGCGCAGACTCCTTGTCGGCGGGCGCGGCGTCTGAAAACAACAGGTCGTTGAGTTCACAGAATCGCTGATAGGCGGGCAGTGCATGGCTCACGGCCGCGTGATCAGGCAGCGCGGCATCCCCATCGTGCTCGGCCAACAACGCGCGAACCCATTGAGCGTCCAGATGCAGCATCTGATAGCTCCATGCCGCGTCGGAATCGGGATTGCAGGCATGCGCGCAATGCGCCGGCACCATGACCAGACTGCCGGCGGCGAGCCGATATGAGGTGTCGCCACACGTAAAGGTGCTATGGCCGCTGTCGACTGTGCCGATCGACATGGTGTCGTGCGTGTGCGTCACGTAGCATGCGCGGCTGTGAACAGCCCGCCGGCTTTCCACGTAGGGCAGTCGCGCGTCGCGCCAAAATTGGGGGTGGGGCATAAAGAGTCGGTAGGACGCTGGGCCGATAGTCAACAGATTATCACTGGCAGCGCAGGCCGCCGTCCATCGGATGATGGGGCGATAATAGTGATTATGAATTCTTCGATACATGCTACCGATATGGACACCGTTGCACAGCGGCCGGGTTCGGCGTTGCCTGGCCTGCATCGTGCGCCTGAAGAGCCTGTATTTCCTGCTGTGATGACGGATGCTGCTGCGCAGGACTCATCTGCTGATGATCCCGAGCCTGTGCCGCCTACCCCTCCCGGCCCTAACGAGTGTTGTCAAAGTGGCTGTATTCCGTGCGTTTACGACATGTATAACGACGAAATGGAAGCTTATCGCGAGGCTTTGCGCGCTTGGCGGGCTCGGCATGCGGAATCATCGTGAATAGCGAGTGCGCGGCCGCTTGAGGCCGGCAACGTCAGGGCTGGAATCAGGGCGGAGATTTTGTTGCGCTTTGGCACCTATTTTTGCGCTCTGGGGCGCGGTGCCAGACGTTACGATAAATGGGTGCCAATGCCTGACGAGGCTGCGCCCTCTCTTCCCCGGCATGAGTGCCGAGGTTTTTCCGGAGCAATAGATGATGAAGACGATCGTAATTTCCAGCTTTACCGCTTTGACTTGCCTGATGGGCACCGTCGGGATGGCGCAGGCTCAACAGATGCATGAGGCTGCGCAGCAGGCGCAGGAATATAGCTATCCCTCGCGCGACGGCAGTTACTCGCCTCCTTCGACCTTGCGCATTACGGAACAGCCGCAGGCTGGTACGGCAGCCCCGTCAGGCGTGGTGCGCGATACCCCGGAGAGCCTGGCCCAATACGAGCGCTGCCGCAACAACGCCGATCGTGCGGCGGTCGATCGCGCACAACTGCAAAACGAAGTTGCTGCATGTCTGCGTGAACTGGAAGCGCGTCGTCAACAATAAAGCACCGGGATGGTAAGCTGATTGTTTCGACACGTTGATGTGCCCGGAGCCGAGAGCAATTTCGGTTTTTGACTGCACCGTCAATGCGTTTGATGCGATCGCATTTCCATCCGTTTTTGTTTTTTTGCTACTCATGAACGCTGCCGACGACGCCCACTTGATTGAAACGCTGGTTGATAGCCAGTCCCTTTGCGAAGGCAGCTTTATCAAAGCACGTTGCGATACGGTCCGCCTGCCCGATGGCAGGCAGGCCACGCGCGAGTACATCGTGCATCCGGGCGCCGTGGTGATCATTCCGTTGCTCGACGATGGGCGCGTGTTGATGGAGCGGCAGTTCCGTTATCCTGTGGGACAGGTGATGACCGAGTTCCCGGCGGGCAAGCTCGATCCTGGCGAGGATCCGTTGGCGTGTGCAAAGCGCGAACTGCTCGAGGAAACAGGCTACACCGCCAAGGAATGGGCCAGCGCGGGGGCGATGCATCTGGCGATCGCCTATTCGACCGAGATCATCCATATCTTCTTCGCGCGCGGGCTGGTCGCTGGCACGGCCCAGCTCGATCAGGACGAGTTCCTGGAGGTGCGCGCTACGGCGCCTGACGAATTGGCCGACGCTTGCCGCAGTGGCCGCGTGACGGATGCCAAGACGCTGACGTGCACGCTGTGGCTGCAAAATGTGCTGGCCGGAAATTGGCCGTTGGATTGGCAGCCGCACGATGAATCCAGAAGATCTTGAACGTCTCGTCACGCTGGAGATGCCGTTCGGCAAATATCAGGGGCGTTTAATCGCAGATCTGCCGGGACCTTATTTGGCGTGGTTTGCGCGCAAGGGATTTCCGCCTGGGCAGATCGGCAGGTTATTGGCGTTGATGCACGAGTTGGACCACAATGGTCTGTCGGCGTTGCTGCAACCGCTGCGCCAACAGGCCGGGACAGGCAGCAAGCCGAAGGTGGCGGCTAAAGTCCAGGCATGATTATCTTGCTGGTGGCAGCGGGCCCTGTGTTGGCTCGATGGCTTTGCCGGCGGCAGCAATCAAGCAGGGGCAGGCTCGGCAACTTCGCCAGCAACCGGGCTCAGGGGGCTGGCGTAATGGCTTCGCACGAGGCCGCGCGCTCTGCAATGCGTGCGTCGTGACCCAGCAAGGCCTGTGTGCCGCATTGAGAGCCGAACATCGCCGTGGCGTCGTGTCCGACGCCCATGACTCGCTGTGGCGTGTGCGTGAGGTTGATGGGCGAGCTGCCCCGGTGTGCCAGCAGGTGGTCATAGCGCAGATAGCCCAGGCCACGCGACAGCCGGGTGGCACCCTGAGCCTCGGCGGCGCAATGTTTGTCCAACCCGTGATCTTCGGGATTGTTGTCCGCGCCGCCCAATAGATAGACCACATCGCGCGAGGCGTAACGCACGTACAGGCTGGCAGGGCCGGGGTCGCTGGCGTAGGCAGGAAACTGTTGCGGGCCGTAGGGGTATTGGTTATAGGTCGGGCAAATGCCCCGCTCGTAAGAGGCATAGCCCCCGCTGGTGCGGCGAGGGCGCTCAGCTGTCAGGTACAGATAGGAAGGCGCGTTTGCCACGACATAGCGCAGCCCCAAGCCCTCGCGGCGCACGGTGCCGTCCAGGTCATTGAGGATCGCATAGCGCTGCAGCAACTGCGCGCCGCTGCCATGCGCGGCCAGCACGATGTCGGAGAGTGCCGGGATCGCTTTGCGATCGGCCGACCATTTCACAATATCGTCGAGCACTTGAAACGCGCTGATCGGCCCCGGGCGCCCCGAAGCCTGGATGCTCTTGCCACCGACTTCCCAACTGGATTTGCGCCAGGCAGGGAGTTTCGCAAAGTCGGCATCGACGGAGGTGGGAAACTCCAGGGCCAGAACCAGCGTATCGGTTTTGTGGGCGGGATCGCGGTTAACGAGGGCTTCGATATCCTGGTAGTGCTGCCCGGCATCGCGGCGGGCGCCTGGCAGCACGACGATGACGCGGCGTATGCTTTTCAGGCCTTTGCCGAGTTTGTGGTTGGCATAGACCGGCATGCGGTAGGTGTGCTTGGCCTCGCCCAACGTCAGATATTGCCATGCGGGCAGCGGGCGCGGCCCTTTGGGCAGCGGTTCATCGTAGTTGTAAGGCGGAGGCAGGGGCGTTTGGGCCACGGCAGCGCCCCCAACCAGCGTCAATGCCAGCATCAGCGCCATCATCGCCCAGCCAGATGAGCCCGGGTGTGACGGGAGGCGAGGCACGAGCATCGCTCTCAGCAACGTTCCTGCCCTAATCGTTGCTGCAGCGCGGGGATGTCCAGCAATTGGACTTCGCGTTGACGAATTGCGATCAGGTTTTCGCGTGCCAGGCGCGAAAACAGTCGACTGGTGGTCTCTAGGGTCAGTCCGAGAAAGTTGCCGATTTCCTCACGGGTCATGCGCAGCACGAATTCGGTGGAAGAATATCCGAGTGCGGCATAGCGTTGCGACAGATTGAGCAAAAAGCCCGCCAGGCGCTGTTCGGATTGCAGGCTGCCCAGCGAGGCCAGCATCTGATACGAGCGTTCCAGTTCGCGGCTCATGAGGCGGCGCATCTGATGTTGCAGCGAGGGCAGTTGGGCGGCGATATGATCGATTTGAGACAGACGGATGACACAAACCTCGGCGTCTTCCATGGCCAGCGCGGTAGAGACATGCTGTCCTTGCAGCATGCCGTCCAGGCCTATCATTTCTCCCGGCAGGTGAAAGCCGGTAATCTGCATATGTCCGGCTGCGTCTTCGATCTGGGTTTTGACGCTGCCGTAGCGTACGCTGTATACCGCGTCCAATTTGTCTTGCTGGGTGTAGAGCGTCGCGCCCTTGGGCAGGCGGATGCGTTCTTGCACGAGCTTGTCCAGTTGCTGAACGTCGGCGGCGGCCATCCCGACGGGAACGCAGACGTGGCCCAGCATGCATGTCGAGCAGTTGGACGATTCTGGTGACAGGGGAACACGTTTTTGCATAGAGTGGGCTGCGAGTGGTGCGGTGCCTCGCGCAGACGCAAGGACATGAACGAGCTGTACCCTATTGTAAGCGCCACCGAAGGCGGCTCCGTGTGAATGGGTCCCGCGACTGCGGGAACCGTGCAGTCGAGGAGGAATTGGATTGTTACATATTGTGCAATCGTGCTGAAATTCCCACGTTTTGGGGCCTGAAAGGCCTTGAAAAAACGATCAACATCCGCACATGTTATTCATCGAGCCAAGCCGCGTAGCAGTTCCGGTCAGGCTCCCCATCAAGCCTAACGACAACTCTTATGCGATTCGACAAACTGACGACTAAATTCCAGCAGGCTTTGGCTGATGCGCAAAGCTTGGCTGCTCGCAACGACCATCCCTATATCGAGCCCGTGCATGTGCTCTCGGCGCTGCTGTCTGACGCAGACAGCGGGGCAGGCAGCTTGCTGGCGCGCGCAGGTGTCGCGGTGAACCGCGTGCCGGCCGCGTTGGACGCTGCGTTGAAAGCGCTGCCTCAAGTGCAGGGTAACGACAACGTGCAGGTCGGGCGCGACCTGCAGGCGGTGCTGACGCGCACCGACAAAGAAGCCGCGCGGCGTGGCGATACGTACATTGCCAGCGAATTGTTTTTGCTGGCGCTGGCTGACGACAAAGGTCCGGCCGGCACGATCCTGCGCGATGCCGGTTTGCAAAAGAAAGCGCTTGAGGCTGCGATTGACGCTGTGCGTGGAGGCGAAAACGTCTCTGCCGCCGAGGGCGAATCCAATCGTGAGGCCCTGGCCAAATACACCTTGGACCTGACCGAGCGCGCCCGCGAAGGCAAACTCGATCCCGTGATCGGCCGTGATGATGAAATCCGCCGCACGATTCAGATCCTGCAGCGCCGCACCAAGAACAACCCCGTGCTGATCGGCGAACCCGGTGTGGGCAAGACCGCCATCGTCGAGGGCTTGGCGCAACGCATCGTGAATGACGAAGTCCCCGAGACTCTGCGCGGCAAGCGGGTGTTGTCGCTCGACCTGGCGGCGCTGTTGGCAGGCGCCAAGTTCCGTGGCGAGTTCGAAGAGCGTCTGAAAGCCGTGCTGAAAGAGCTGGCGCAAGACGACGGCCAGAACATCGTGTTTATCGATGAGTTGCACACTATGGTGGGCGCCGGCAAGGCCGAGGGTGCGATGGATGCGGGCAATATGCTCAAGCCGGCGTTGGCGCGTGGCGAGTTGCATTGCATCGGCGCAACGACGTTGGACGAGTATCGCAAATACATTGAAAAGGACGCCGCGCTGGAGCGCCGATTCCAGAAGGTGTTGGTCAACGAGCCCGATGTCGAGTCGACGATCGCGATCCTGCGCGGGTTGCAGGAACGCTACGAGATCCACCACGGTGTCGAAATCACCGACCCTGCGATTGTGGCCGCCGCCGAGTTGTCGCATCGCTACATCACAGACCGTTTCCTGCCGGACAAGGCCATCGATTTGATCGACGAAGCAGGGGCGCGTATTCGTATGGAGATCGACTCCAAGCCCGAGGTCATGGATCGTCTGGATCGACGCATCATTCAGTTGAAGATCGAACGCGAAGCCGTACGCAAGGAAACCGATGACGGGTCCAAGCGCCGCCTGGCCGTGATCGAAGAGGAACTCGAAAAGCTGCAACGCGAGTACAACGACTTCGAGGAAATCTGGAAAGCCGAAAAGGCCGCTGTACAAGGCACGCAAGCCATCAAGGAAGAAATCGACCGCGTGCGCGCCGAGATGGCCGAATTGCAACGCAAGGGGCAATTCGACAAACTGGCCGAGCTGCAATACGGCAAGCTGCCCGAGCTGGAGGCGCGTTTGAGCGCGGCCGACAATGCCGAGCAGCAAGGCGAGCAGTCCGAATCGGATAAGCCTCGTTTGCTGCGTACGCAAGTCGGCGCCGAGGAAATCGCCGAGGTCGTGTCGCGCGCGACGGGTATCCCCGTGGCCAAGATGATGCAGGGCGAGCGCGAAAAATTGCTGCAAATGGAAGACTATCTGCACAAGCGCGTGGTGGGGCAGGACGAAGCTGTCCGGCTGGTCTCCGATGCGATTCGCCGCTCGCGTGCAGGTCTGGCGGATCCTTCGCGTCCGTATGGGTCATTCCTGTTCCTCGGGCCGACCGGTGTGGGCAAGACCGAACTGACGCGTGCGTTGGCGGACTTCTTGTTCGATTCCGAGGAACATCTGATTCGTATCGACATGAGTGAGTTCATGGAAAAACACTCCGTCGCGCGTTTGATCGGTGCGCCACCGGGATATGTGGGCTACGAAGAGGGCGGTTACCTGACCGAGGCGGTACGCCGCAAGCCGTACAGCGTGGTGTTGCTGGACGAGGTGGAAAAAGCCCACCCCGATGTGTTCAACGTGCTGCTGCAAGTCCTGGACGATGGTCGTCTGACCGATGGTCAAGGCCGTACGGTGGATTTCCGCAATACGGTGATTGTGATGACATCCAACCTGGGGTCGCAACATATCCAGAGCATGGCGGGACAGCCTTACGAAGTGATCAAGGAGGTCGTGTGGGATGAGCTGAAGCAGTCGTTCCGTCCGGAGTTCTTGAACCGTATCGACGAGGTAGTGGTATTCCACGGACTGGAAGCACAGCACATCGAGTCGATTGCACGGATTCAGCTCAAGCGTCTGGCAGATCGTCTGGAGCGGCAGGAAATGCGCCTGGAGGTGTCCGATGCGGCATTGACCGAGTTGGCGCGTGCCGGGTTCGATCCTGTGTTCGGTGCTCGACCGCTGAAGCGCGCGATCCAGCAGCAGATCGAAAACCCGGTCGCCAAGCTGATCCTCGAAGGCGACTTCGGGCCGCGCGATGTGGTGCCGGTCGATTGGCAAGACGGCAAGTTCGTGTTCACGCGCACGTTGCAGTGATTGAACTGGCGTCATGGAAAAGGGCAACGCGATGTCGCGTTGCCCTTTTTTGTTGCCGGGCCGCCCCAAGACAAAAANGCCCCCTTGGGGGNCAGCAAGCCGAAGGCGCGGCGTGGGGGTCTCATCCGTTGCCGGGCCGCCCCAAGACAAAAATGCCCCCTTGGGGGACAGCAAGCCGAAGGCGCGGCGTGGGGGTCTCGTCCGTTGCCGGGCCGCCCCAAGAAGGACGCATGTTTTTATCCGAGGTGTCGACGCCTTGAGCTCGGCCAGCAGCGCGGCGGGCAGTTGTGCGTCGTGTGTCGTGACCGCCGGGTTGACGCTGATCGACGAGGCGTTATTGAGCGTCAATCCGGTGATAGCGAACAACAACATGCCCAAGAGGCATAATGCGGAACTGATCCAATGCCATTGGTGTAGTGTCTTGAGCCAGTAGGCTCGTCAGCGAGAGGCGGGTTGACTGTCCATGACCAATATTGCACTAAGGCTGCGGATTCTAGTACTTAAATGAGAATGGGTCTCAAATATAAAAATGCAATCGCTGATTCCACTTAACGTTCTGGCCGTGTCGGTCGGAGCCGCTTTCGGGGCGTGCGCGCGTTGGTTGCTGGGGGTGTGGCTGAATACCTCCTCCGGTTGGCCGTGGGGCACGTTGCTCGTCAATCTGATCGGGGGCTATTTGATTGGCGTGGCCCTGGCGGTATTGCTGGCGCACCCGGAATGGCCACAATGGGTGCGCTTGGCGGCCGTGACGGGATTCCTGGGCGGATTGACCACGTTTTCGACGTTTTCGGCGGAAACGGTGGCAATGCTGGAGCGTGGGGCTTATGGCGCAGCGTTGGGTTATGCGGCCGTGAGCCTGATCGGTTCGCTCGCGTTGACGGCGCTGGGATTGGCCAGCGCTCATGCGGTGCTGCGCTGAGGAAAATGAGGGGCGTTTGCGCCTGCCGGTAAGGGCGTAGCGTTCAGCGCCTAACGCGCGTACTCGTCCCAGGAGCCAGCCAGGTGCGCGAATTCGAGTTGCGTTTGGGTTCGCGCGCGCCGCCATATCCGCGCCGGCTTGGTGAGCATCAGCATCCGATTGATCATCGTGCCAGCAGAACCTGGGCCGCCTTGAGCCCACTGCGCACCGCTCCTTCCAGCACGCCCGGATAGCCTGTGTCAGTCCAGTCGCCCGCCAGCGCCAGGGTTGGCCAAGGCGTCGTGTTCAGGGGGCGTTTCAGTCCAGGCACGGCGGCAAAGGTGGCGCGCTTTTCAATGAATAGCTCGGCCGCATCGGTGGCAGGCATGGGCGCCAATCGTGACGGATGGCGCGCGGCCTGTTCGGCCACCTGTGCGGTCAGGTTGGCAATGATGGTGTCGCGATCATCCTCGGCCAGGTCGTGGGCTGCGCTGGTCACGATCGCCAGCTCTGCGCCGGGGCTGTTGCGAGTCAGACGCGAGCGATCAAATATCCATTGGCCGAAATGGCCGCGGGCTTTGTCCTCGCGCAATTGCATCATGGGTTCCGGCAACGGCCAGGGGGACGCCAGTCTCAGGTTCAATGTGGCGATCGGCATGTAGTCGAACGCTTGCAGGGCTTTGAGCAGGCCTGGCGTGTTGGCGTCTACCAGGGCGTCCTCGAGCAGGCGCGCGGCAACCGACGGGGGAACGGCGAGCACCGCCGTATCGAAGCGTTCCCGATTGACATCGACGCCGTGCGCCGAGGGGGCTAAATGCCGCACGGTCGCGCCATAACGCATGGTGGCGCGCAGGGCGACGGCATCCGGCCACAGCGCCGACAGGTCTACACAGGGCAATAGCAGATCGCTGTTGTGGCGGTGGCCGTTCAGGCTGTCTTGCAAAATACGGGCGTACAGGGTCGCACTGGCTTCACCCAGCGGCGTGTTCAGCGCCGCCAAACAAAGGGGCTCCCATACGCACCGGATCAGCGGTTCGGGTTGCTGAAAATGCGCCATCAACTGGGCCACCGTCCAGTCCCGTGGCGGGTGCCAGGCCATTTTTTTCAAGCCATACATCAAGCGTACAGCGGCAAAACGGCTATTCCAGGACAGACCACGGGCCGTGAGCAGGGCGACTGCAGCATGCAGGGGCGCGGGCAGGGCCGGCGCCGACAGGCGGAACTGTCCGTCCAGGCTGCTCAGCCGTAGCGACCGGCGCATGAGCAGCGTGGCGGGGTTGCGGCCCAGTCGGCGCATCAGTGCCAAAGTCTGATCATAGGCGCCCAGCAGAATATGCTGGCCATTGTCCAGATGGCCGCCGAACTCCGGATGCACCACGCGCCGTGCGCGTCCGCCAGGAGTACGGCCTGCCTCGAATACGGTAACTTGCGCGCCGGCGTCGCGCAGAGCGGCACAGGCGGCGAGCCCGGCCCATCCGGCGCCGATGACGGCGGCCTTCATCGTGCTGCCAGGCGACGCACCAGGCCGCGGCCGCCGCTGACCCAGGTTTTCCAGGCCAGCCAGAGTTTGCGCAATGGCGTCAGCGAAATCCGCTGATGCAGCACTTGCCAGTTGTCGCGTTCGATCTCGTCCAGGAGCGCATGGTAGATCGCCGCCATCATCAAGCCAGGGCGCTGCGCGCGGCGATCCGCTTCGGGCAGGCTCTGCATCGCTTCTTTGTAGAGCTGCCGGGCGCGATCGGCCTGGAATGCCATCAGCGCAGAGAATTGGTCGGAATACGTACCGTTCAGAATGTCGGCGGCTTTGACTTCGAACTGCTGCAATTCGTTGATAGGCAAGTAGATGCGGCCGCGTCGCGCGTCGTCGCCGACGTCCCGGATGATATTGGTGAGCTGGAACGCCAGCCCCAATTTGCTGGCGTATTCCATGGTGCGCGGATCGCTATAGCCGAATACCCCGGCGGACAATTCGCCCACGACGCCGGCGGCGTGCCAGCAGTATTTGCGCAGGCCAGGCCAGTCCAGGTAGCGGGTCTGGTCGAGGTCCATTTCCATGCCGTCGATGACTGCCAGCATGCGCTCGCGTGCGATGCCGCAGGGCTCCAGGTGTGGTTGCAGCGCCCGCATCACCGGATGTTCGGCCTGTCCTGCGAACAATTGATCGACCTGTGTTCTCCACCAAGTGAGCTTGATGCGTGCAACGGACGGATCCGTGCATTCGTCGACCACGTCGTCCACCTCGCGGCAGAACGCATACAGCGCCGTGATGGCGCGGCGGCGTTCGGGGGGCAGGAACAGGAACGAATAGTAAAAGCTCGAACCGCTTTTGGCGGCTTTTTCCTGGCAATATTCGTCAGGCGTCATAAATTTGGTAGGTATCCCATCGGTTTTTCAGCACGTCTCGCGTCGCTCTAACGACTGCGCCACAGCATGACAGCCCAGTCTTTCACGCCCAATTTGGGCCGATTCATGAAGACGTCATAGCCGCAGAGCTCGATTCGCTCGAGAATGCGCAGGCCTCCTTGCACAACCAGACGCAGTTCCAGGCCGATGCGGCCGGGCAGGCGTCGAGCCAGCGGAGCGCCAGAGTGTAGCAGTGCCCGGGTGCGCGCCACCTGGAATGCCATCAGTGTCCGCCAGGCGGGCGTCAGCCGGCAGGCCGCGATGTCCTCGTCGGTGACGTGATGGCGCAGCAGATCCTCGCGAGGCAGGTAGCAGCGCTGCTTGCGCCAGTCTACTCGCACATCTTGCCAGAAATTGACCAGTTGCAGTCCGGTGCAAATGGCGTCGGACTGCTCCATATTGTCGGGCGTGGCGGCGTTATATAAGTGCAGCATCAGCCGTCCGACCGGGTTGGCCGAGCGTGAGCAATAATCCAGGAGCGTGGCGTAGTCCTCGTATTGTTTGACGGTGACGTCCTGTTCAAAGGCGGACAACAGATCGAAAAACGGCGTGATCGGCAGTTGATGCTGGGCGATAGTCTGCGCCAGCGGCGTGAAAATAGGGGCGAGGGTCGCCGACGGGGCGGGCATGCTGCCCGGCTCGGCGCCGATGCGATGCAGTTCGGCGCGAAAGGCCGCCAGGTCGGCCAGGCGCTGCGCATCGCTGGCGTTGCCCTCGTCGGCAATGTCATCGGCCGCGCGTGCGTACCGATAGATATCGGTGACCGGGCCGCGCAGGCGGCGCGGCAGCAGCAGCGAGGCAACCGGAAAGTTTTCGTAGTGATCGACGGCCATACTTCTAGGAATCAGCCATGTCGAGGCTGAGGGTGGTGTTCGGAGATAAGGGCATTTTAGTAGTGTATTTTTTGCCGCCGAGCCGCCTCAAGGCAAAAAGCGCCCCCTCGGGGGGCAGCAAGCCGAAGGCGCGGCGTGGGGGTATTTTTTTGCCGCCGAGCCGCCTCAAGGCAAAAAGCGCCCCCTCGGGGGGCAGCAAGCCGAAGGCGCGGCGTGGGGG
>NZ_CBCSIU010000018.1:50210-70074 GCF_965139205.1 Bordetella muralis | reverse complement strand
CTTTCAGCAAGCCGAAGGCGCGGCGTGGGGGCACTTTTCGGGGGTTTTGCGTCGCGGGATACCGGCCGGTAACAGCAGCGATACATTGGTAATAGTAAGTCGGACTTGTCTGATCCGTAGCACCGTAGATCAGTTAGACTAAGCGCCACAGGAAATTACAGATGCCACGCCCCATACACGCCGCCGTTTCCGTCTCCGCGCTCAGCCATAACCTGGATGTCGTGCGCCGTCGTCTTGACCATGCCGCGCAGGCTGCGGCGGGCCGAGCGCCCTCGATCTGGGCGGTGATCAAGGCCAACGCCTATGGCCACGGCATAGACGCGGCGTTGGCCGGGTTCTCTGCCGCGCAAGGCCTGGCCATGCTGGATCTGGCCGAGGCGGTGCGCTGCCGCGAGGCCGGATGGGGTGGCCCGATTTTGCTGCTTGAGGGTTTTTTTCAACCCGCCGATCTCGAACTGGTCGATCGTTATCACCTGACCACGACCGTGCACACGCGCGAGCAGCTCGACATGGTGGCGCAGGCCCGGCTGTCGCGGCGAGTCGATATCATGCTCAAGCTCAACAGCGGGATGAACCGCCTGGGCTTTGCGCCCGATGCATACAGCAGCGCTTATACGCGAGCGAAGCAGCTACGCGAGCAAGGCGTGCTGGGCAGCATCGGCAAAATGATGCATTTCGCGTGCGCGGATGGCCCGCAGGGCGTTGCGGGTCCGTTGCAGGTTTTCGAGTCCGTCACGCAGGGATTAGGCAATGGCCCGATCAGCGTGTGCAATTCAGCTGCGACACTGCGCTATCCCGAGATTGCGGTGACGCGCGGAGACGAAGCCCATTGGGTCCGCCCCGGTATTTGCCTGTACGGCGCGTCTCCATTTGAGGATCAGAGCGCAGAGGCACTAGGCCTGCTGCCTGCGATGTCGCTGCGGTCTGAGATCATCGGGATACAGGATTTATCTGTAGGCGACGAGATCGGATACGGTGCGACCTTTCGCGCCGATCGGCCCATGCGTATCGGCGTCGTCGCGTGTGGTTATGCCGATGGCTATCCCCGGCATGCCGGTACGGGTACCCCTATCGTTGTCGGCGGGGCGCGCACGCGTCTCGTCGGCCGCGTATCGATGGATATGCTGGCGGTCGATCTGACCAGCGTCCCGGCTGTCGGTGTCGGTACACCTGTGTCGCTGTGGGGCCAGGATGGCCCCTCGGTCGATGAGGTGGCCCAGGCGGCTGGCACCATCGGGTACGAGTTATTGTGTGCGTTGGCGCCGCGCGTGCCGGTCAAACGCACTCCTTGATCATTGTTTAGCGAGGCTTCCCATGAAAGATAAATGCGTGCTGGTGACCGGCGCCACGAAAGGTATTGGCTGGGCATTGACCCAACGGCTGGCTGATCAGGGATGTCATGTCGTGGGAATCGCGCGTAACACGGATCACATTGATTTTCCGGGCTATCTCTACGCCTGTGATCTGGCGGACGCCGGTCGTACCGAGGAAGTCTTGCGCGAAATCCGCGAGAAATTTCCCGTCGATGCGATCGTCAACAACGTCGGCGTCGTGCGGCCCCAGCCTTTAGGCGAGATCGATCTGGCGTCGCTGTACAGCGTGATGGATTTGAACGTGCGTGTGGCCGTGCAGGTCACGCAGACTTTTGTCGAGTCGATGAAGGTGCGCCGCACGGGGCGTATCGTCAATGTGACGAGCCGGGCCATTCATGGCTCGTTGGATCGCACCAGCTATTCAGCCGCCAAGAGCGCGTTGATCGGCTGCACCCGTACCTGGGCGCTGGAGTTGGCCGAGTACGGCGTAACGGTCAACGCCGTGGCCCCGGGGCCGGTCGAGACGGAACTGTTCCGTCTGGCTCAACCCGCGGGCAGCGAAGGCGAGCGGCGCGCGCTGGCATCCATTCCGATGAAGCGGTTGGGCACGCCTACCGAGGTGGCCGCGGCGATCGCATTCCTGTTGTCGGATGACGCGGGATTCATCACTGGTCAGGTCCTGGGTGTGGACGGCGGCGGCAGTCTGGCAGGGCGTTGACGCGGCTACGGCTGTTTAGGCAACAGCCGCTGCAAATCGGTCGGTAACGTCACATCAGGGAGATCGCGCTGCAGGTCTTGCAAGGCGTGCAGCGCTTTTTCACGTTGTCCTTGTTGCAGCAGCGCTCTGATATGCGCGATGCGTGGCGCGGCGTCGTCCGGCGCTGTAGCGGCCTCGGTCGCTGCGGATTGATCGGCTGAGGGCGCAGGAGCAGGCGCCACGGCCATCGGTGCCGATCTCTGTTTCAATGTTGCCGTCTCCGGGTTGGCCGGTGTCCGACGGTCTATTTGATTTGTGAACGCTGCGGATTCGTGAGGGCGTGATGGGGCTCGCGGGGCGGATGCCGGCGCGTTGCGTTGCAGGGTTTCCGGCGGGGTGGCCAACTGCTTATCGACCGGCGGCACCTCGGATAGACGGGCCCTATCCGGATGATTCAAGTCCGTCAGGAAAAACAGGCCCGTGGCCAGCACTACTGTCGCGGCGACGCCCCAGCCTGGATGCCAACGGCGGCGCGGTTGTTGCACGTTGCGGTCGGCCGCAGCGGCGCGGGCTGCCGCCTGCCGCACGGCTGCATCCAGCTTTTCGCCGGGCTCCGTGCGTGGCAGCGAGCGGTAGAGTGCGCGCAGATCCTGGTCGTCGTCTTCGTCGTGTGGGGGCAGGGGATGTGACGTCATGCGTCTAACTCCTCGCGAATACGCTGCGTGGCGTAACGTAAACGCGATTTCACCGTCTCGCGTGGTGCGCCGGTCACGTCGGCAATTTCATCCAGGCTGAGATCATGTTCCAGTCGCAGCAGTATGGCATGTCGCTGGTCGTCGGGCAGGCGCTCGATTGCCAATTGCAGTCGCCGTCGCATCTGAAAGTCAGACAATTGATGCTCCGGTTGTTCGTGCTCGTTGGCGGCCAGTGTCGCCAGCGCGGTCTCGGTTTCCTCCGGGCTGGCATGCACGGGCTGGCGGCGATGCGTATCGACGGCCAGATTGTGTGCGATCTGCAGCAGCCACGTCGTGAATTTGGCCCGGGGTTGCCAGCGTGCCCGTGCATCTACCACGCGGCTCCAGGTTTCCTGAAACAGATCATCGGCCGTGTGCGGATTGCGGGTGCTGCGCAGCAAATAACGATACAGGCCCGCGCGATGGCGGGCATACAAGGCCTCGAACGCCGACAAGTCGCCGGCGCCGTAGGCCTGCATCAAGGTTTCGTCATCGGCGCCCGAGGTGTCCATGGCGGCCGAGTGTATCCGTTTGGCGGCTCGCGGCCAACTTGGGGAGCGAGGCAGGTCCGGTCGCAGGCAACATGCAGGATTTATCGGCATGGTCCATGCTCCGGTTTGGCGGCAGGCCCGAATGCCGTTGCGACGGCAGCTCCGAATGCGGGCAGCCATCCGCCACGCAGGCTGACGGATGGCGAGGCCATCGTGTTCCTCATTGCGCCGCCGGTGTACCCAGGCCCGACGCCAACTCGACCAGCGCGGCCAATTCGGCATTCAGGCCGTACGGATCGTCGCCGCGTGCGCTGCGTGCGAGTGCGGCGATTTGCGTCGGCGTATAGCCGTCCAGATACTTGCTGCCTCGCAACCACTGGGCAAAGGCTGCCGCCGCCGCGGCTCTTCGCATGCCTTCCGAGCCGAAGGCATTCGCGCTGCTCGGTGATTCTGTGGAAGGCGCGCTGGCGACCTTGATGTCCTCACGTTTGACTGCCTGTTCGATCAACTTGCTGTCCGATGCGCCCGGCAGTTTGTAGCGCACGCGCACAAACGCCAACTCTTGACTCGAGCCGGACGGTGGTGTGGGCTTGCCGTAGCGCAAGGGGTCCAGCCTGGCCCCTGCTACGCCAACCGGGGTGATCTCGTATAGCGCCGTCACGTTCGCGCCTGCCCCGATGTCGCCAGCATCGACACGATCGTTATTGAAGTCCTCCCGCGCCAACGCGCGTTTCTCATAGCCGATCAGCCGGTATTCGGCCACCACGGCCGGGTTGAATTCCACCTGGATTTTGACGTCCTGGGCGATCGTCAGCAGCGTGGATGACAACTCCGTCGCCAGGACCTTGCGAGCCTCGCGCAGGCTATCCAGGTAGTGATAGCTGCCGTTGCCGGCGTCGGCCAGTTGCACGGCCAGCGCATCGTTGAAATTGCCGCCGCCTACGCCCAACGTCGTCAGGGCGATTCCGCTTTGACGCTGACGCGAAATCTTTTCTTTCAGCGTTTCCAGGTCGACCATGCCGACATTGAAATCCCCATCGCTGGCCAGCAGAATGCGATTGACACCGCCTTTGACAAAGCCCTTTGCCGCCTGGGCATAGGCGAGGTCCAGGCCCTCTGCGCCATTCGTCGAACCGGAGGCCTGCAGTCCGTCGATGGCTGCCCGTATACGCGCCTTTTGGTCGCCGGGCGTGGAGTCCAGTGTCATCGAGGCCTGACCGGCATAGGTGACAATCGCCACGCGATCCTGGGGCCGCAGTTCTGCCACGAGTTGCTTGAGCGCCCCTTTCAATAGCGGCAGTTTGTCGCGCGAACTCATCGAGCCAGACGTATCGATCAGGAACACCAGGTTGGACGCAGGGATGTCCGCTGGGGCGACTTGATAACCTTGAACACCGATTTTCAATAGCTGGCGCTTCGGGTTCCACGGTGCTCGGGCGACTTCGGTGGCAATGTTGAACGGCGTATCTTTGTTCTCAGGCGCGGCATACCCATAATCAAAATAATTGATGAATTCTTCCGCTCGTACTGCAGCGGCTGGGGGCAGTTGCCCGCCATTCAACAAGCGCCGGACATTCGTATAAGCCCCCGTATCAACATCCACGCCGAACGTGGAAACGGATTGTTCCTGCGCCGCGATGACAGGGTTGTCCTGGTAACGGGCATAGTTTTCACGGTCCTCGATCTGCTGAGGATAAGGTTCGTGCGCCGTGAGAAAAACCGGGTCGGCTGTGCGTGAATTCAAGTAGGCCGGCGAGGCCAATTCGCTTTGGGGCGCTGGAGCCGGAGCAGGGCGAGCCCGCCTTGTGTCCTCTGTATGGCGGGACAGCGTGGCGTCGCTCGCGGCATGCTGCGTCTTTGCCTGAGAGGTGGGCGAATTTGCGCTGGAGGAGGCCGGCTTGTTCATGGCAGACACGCTGCCTTCATTCGTCGTAGGCGAGCACGCAGCCAGCAATGCCGCCATCAGGGCCGTGCAGATAAAGCGCGTCGGTGTGTTATGCAGGGTCATGGTTTCGATCCTTGTGTTGTTTGATGAGCGCTCCCAGGGATGGGCTGTGTGCGGCCCGGCGTTTCCTTGGCGAGTACTACGGTTAAACGCACAAGCCATGAGAACGGGGTTAAAACGCCGCCGCGACTTTGCAAACAAACGTATCCGTGTCGAAATAGCGTCTCCTGCCTGCGAGACCTGTGCCGTTGCCGAGTAAACTTGCGCCATGGCCAAGTCTCGAACCGTATATGTCTGTGCCGAATGTGGCGGCACCAGTCCCAAGTGGCAGGGCAAATGCCCGCATTGCGCTGCCTGGAACACACTCGAAGAAACCATCGAGTCCTCTGGGCCCGCGGCGGCCGCACATCGCTATGCGCCGCTTGCTTCATCCAGCCCCGTACGCAGCCTGGCCGATATCGAGCCTCGCGAAACCCCGCGACAGCCTACCGGGCTGGACGAGTTCGATCGTGTCTTGGGCGGTGGCCTGGTTGCCGGCGCAGTCGTCTTGATCGGCGGCGATCCGGGCATTGGTAAATCGACCTTGCTGTTGCAGGCACTGGCCGCCATGTCGGCCAGCACGCGGGTGCTGTACGTCACAGGCGAAGAATCCGCGGAGCAAGTCGCATTGCGCGCGCGCCGCCTGGGGCTGCAAACCGGCAACGTCAGCCTGTTGGCGGAAATCCGTCTCGAGTCCATCCAGGCAGCGGTCTCTGAACAGCAGCCTACCGTGGCTGTCATCGATTCGATCCAGACCTTATACAGTGGTGAATTGACTGCCGCGCCGGGTTCGGTTTCCCAGGTCCGTGAATGCGCGGCCCAATTGACCCGCTTGGCCAAGCAGACTGGCATCGCTATCGTGATGATCGGCCACGTCACCAAAGACGGCGCCTTGGCCGGTCCTCGCGTGTTGGAACACATTGTTGACACCGTGCTGTACTTCGAGGGGGATACCCACTCGTCGTTCCGTTTGGTGCGGGCGTTCAAGAATCGTTTTGGTGCGGTCAACGAGCTGGGCGTGTTCGCCATGACCGATCGCGGCTTGCGAGGCGTGGCCAATCCGTCCGCGTTGTTCTTGTCTCAGCACGAACAACAGGTATCGGGCTCTTGCGTGATGGCGACTCAAGAGGGCACACGCCCTCTGCTAGTCGAGATCCAGGCGCTGGTCGACAGCTCGCACGCGCCCAATCCACGGCGTCTGACGGTTGGCCTGGAGGGCAATCGTCTGGCCATGTTGCTGGCGGTGCTTCACCGTCATGCGGGTGTGTCCACATTTGACCAGGATGTTTTTGTCAATGCCGTGGGCGGCGTGCGCATTACAGAGCCGGCGGCTGACTTGCCTGTATTGCTGGCCATCATGTCATCGCTGCGTGACCGGCCTTTGCCGCGTGGGCTGATCGCATTTGGCGAAGTCGGATTGGCAGGTGAAATCCGCCCGGCTCCCCGCGGACAAGAGCGCTTGCGCGAAGCGGCCAAGCTGGGGTTCAGCATCGCCCTCATCCCCAAAGCCAATGCGCCGAAGCAGCCTGTCGAGGGCCTGGAAATCTGGGCAGTCGATCGCCTCGATGCAGCGCTGGACAAGCTTCGTTAAGCCATGAGTCTCTGGGTGATAGGCGTTTGCCTGATATGCGGCGCGTTGATCGGGTTTCTGGGCGGTGTCTTGGGGATCGGTGGCGGCCTCATCGCTATCCCCGCGCTGGTCTTGCTGATGGATATGTCTCAGCAATTGGCTCAGGGGACGGCGTTGATCATGGTGCTGCCCACGATCGTCATGGCCGTGCGCAAATACAACCAGAAAGCGCGCATCGACCGGCGGGTCGCCGGAGCAGGGGCGTTAGGCGCGGTGCTGTTCACATGGGTGGGAGCACAACTGGCTTTGGGAATCTCGTCCAGCACGTTGCGGATCAGTTTCGCCGTCTTTTTGTTTTTTGTCGCCGCGTTCTACGTCTATCGAATCGTGAAACCGCCACGCATTGCCGTGGCGAAAAGCGAGGCAGCGAGCCGCTCCGTTGCGCAACTGACCCCGGGACGTTCCGCCGCTCTGGGTGTCGTGTGTGGCACCTTGGGGGGCTTTTTCGGAGTGGGAGGGGCGGTATTGGCTGTGCCGATCTTGACGGTCGTCTTTCGTTTGCCGCAGACCTCTGCGCAGGCTTTGGCGCTCACGATGATCATCCCCGGCTCTACGATTGCACTGATCACGTACAGTTGGGCTGGGCAGGCAAGCTGGTGGATCGGTCTGCCGTTGGCCGCTGGCAGTTTACTGTTCGTGCCTGTCGGCGTGCGCCTGGCTTACCGATTGCCCGAACGGAGATTGCGTGCATGCTTTGCCGCCATGCTGTTTGCAACGGTGGCGCTGTTGATTTTTGAGGCATGACGGCGTGTCACGTATTATTTCGGCAGTTATGACCATTCGTGAACGGGCGAAAAATTTGCGAAAGACGGCGAACTAATTTCGACGCGGGTTCCTCCAACGAATACGAGCTATTGGCTCGGTTTGCTTAGGAGTACCTTTATGACAACGCCTACTCGTATCGCCACTTTTCTGTTCCAGTCCGCACTGTGCCTAGGACTGGCCGCTGGCCCGGCTTTTGCCGGCCAGCACGATGTCAAAACACAGAGTGATGCTCGCACACTGACGCGAGACAGGGGGACTGCTGAACACGTTTCATCCATGCAGCCTGCAGCCAAATCGTCCGCGTCGCATTCGGCAAAACACAGTTCAAAGGCCGCTCACACCAAGGCATCCAAGCCCATGGCGTCCAAGGAAACGGCAGCCAAGGCTGTGGCCTCAAAGACTTCGACAAACGCACATGCGACCGCTCATAAAACCTCTGGCGCTGGCACGTCCACTCACGACACCACCATGTAGAGAATGATTCTCCGGCCGGCCCAGGCCTGGTTCTCTGGCGAATCAGGCTGTGCCCGGCTCTGGAGTCTCACGGTAACTACGCACGACTTTCCAATACCAGGCGTGCAACAAAACCGCCGATAACGCCAAGCCCATCATGGCCATCAGCCACATGGTACCGGCGCCCGTCGGCGAGCCGGGCAGCAGCAATGTGCGCAACCAGTCCAGGCCACCGCGTCCTGGTCCGAAGCCCAGCCACCATCCTCCCAACAGGCCTACGCCCGCCAGCGCGACGACCTGCAACAAGAGCGGCACGACCGCAACCTTGTAGGCACGCAGCACATACGAGTTGATGCATTGCATCGAGTCGCATAGATGAAAGAGCGGGATGATCGTCAATAGCGTGCTGGCGACAGCAGCCACCTGTGGGTCATCCGTGTACGCCGCCAAAATCAATGGCCGTCCCACCAACAGCACCGTGGCGGTCAGCAGCGCACCCAGCAGTCCCAGCGCCATGCCGGCGAGACTGTTGCGCTGCGCCTGACTCAGGTCCCCAGCCCCGATGGATTGCGCGGTCAGCGCAGCGGTCGCAACCCCCAGCGCCATGGGCATCATGTAGCAGAGAGCCGCCAGGTTTGACATGATCTGGTGGCCGCCGCTGACGTACGTCCCTTCGCGCGCAACAAGCAGCGCCATGAACGTAAAGGCCGACACCTCGACCAGATATGACCCGCCCATCGGCAGTCCCAGGCGCAGCAGTTCTTTCTGTGCGGACCAGGCAGGGCGTCCCAATGTCAGCGCAAAGCGGCCAAAGTAGCGGTCGTGGGTGATTACCCACAAGCCGACACCCAAGCTCAACCAGGAGGTGAGCGCGGTCGCCATGCCGGCACCTGTCGCGCCCATCGCGGGCAGTCCCAGGTTGCCGTAGATCAGGACCCAGTTCAGCAACGCCTTGACCCCAACGGCGGACAGGTTGATCACCATGACGATCTTGGGGCGCGAGACCGCTGTTCCCAAGGCATAAATCGTACGAAACACCAGTGCGGCGGGCAGCGCAAGCGCCAAGGCGCGTAAGTACCCGGTCACGCGTTCGCGTACCTCGGGCGCAACGTCCCCCGACAGGGAAAGCCAGACATCCGGAAACATCATCAACACGGCGCCGACAAAGGCCAGCCCCAATGCCAGCCAGACGCCTTGGCCCCAACTGCGCCCGACCTCGTGATAGCGTCCCGCTCCAAAGTGCTGGGCCTGGATCGGAATCAGTGCATGCACCACGCCCATCAAGCCCACGAAAACCGTGATGTAGACCGAGATCGACAGCGACATCGCTGCCAGGTCTGCCGCGCTGGCGTGTCCCGTCATGGCCGTGTCCAGCACGCCAAACGCAATTCCCGCCCATTGGCTGATCAGGACTGGCCAGGCCTGTCGGACGATACGCAGCATGGAGGCGCCAAACCCTCCGGTGATCGGGACAGCGGCAGTCATCGCGAATGATTCACGCGCAGCAGGCGGAAAGTCTCGTGGCGATCTGCGCGGCGGCCNCCGCGCCAGAGTTCCGTCGCGCCGTCGCTATAGGCGGCATTGCCGTCACGCAGGCGTTCACGCGTCGTTTGTTGCAGAACCAACGGACATTTCGAGTCGTAGCTCAGCGTCAGATTGTCAAAAATCAACAGGGACGCTCGCTGGCCGCTACCCACGCTGAGTCCGCGCACGCATTCACCTGGTTTGCGATGTTGCGCCAAGGCGGCATTCAATTCAGCCGACATGTCGCGGTAGCTGCGCGCATAGTCCACCGCCGGTTGCCACAACAGCACCAGCAGGATCCACGTCGCCGTCAGCCCGCTGGCCGACAGGACGGTGCCGCGCCACAGGGCCGACGGATGCGACCGCAGGCGCCATACGACCAAGGCGGCCCAGGCCAGCGTGATCACCAAAGCGATGGCGAACGCCACCCATGAAATCGACGGTTCGTACCCGGTGGTTTGCCGCGCGATATTGCGGGAAATCTGGGCGGGCCAACCGAAATGCAATGCCACCCATCCCAGCCAGGCCGTTGCGAGGGTGAGCGAAAAACACATCACCGCAAACCAGTCCAGGGTATTGACCACACCGCGGCGCAAGGTGGGCAGCGAGAACGCGCCCAGCACCGCGCAGGGCACGGCCAGCATGATGAATTCGGCGTCAGTGGGTTCTTCGAGGAATACCAGTTCCAGCGCAGCAAACGCCGCGAGTCCCAGTGCGAACCAGATGTGTGGCGCATAAAGCCATTCGCGCCAGCGCCATACCGCCAGCAGGGCCAGCGGCCAGGTCGGCCATAGATACCAAGGCAGATCCCGCACGGTCCGGCCGAAATCCGACAGACTGGGCCAGCTAAAGGAAGACAGATTCCAGGTTTTCCAGTTGCTGATCCAGTATTCGCTGCCCTGCGATGCAGGGATCCACCAGGCCAGTATCAGGACTGCGGTGACGCCTACGGTCAACGGCAGCCATTGGCGTCGTGCCCAGAGAGCGCCGCGAGGATGAAAGGCCACCAGCGCGGCCAACATGATGGGCAGGGCTCCTACCCAGCCACGCGTCAGAAACGCCGCCGCCAAGGCCACCCCCAGGGTGATCGCACCCGAAGTGGGCCGATCCAGCATCCTGGCCAAACCGTAAAAGGCCAGCGCCTGCCATGCCATGATCGCAGGGACTACCGAGGTCTCATGCGTGCGTTGCAGAATCCCGACGGTTGCCAGCAACAGCAGTAGCGCTGCGTCGGCGAGCATGCGGCCATAGTCGCGTGACGAAGGCTCACCGCCAAAAGGCAGTGCCAACGGCTGCGCCTCTGCGCGGCGTCCAACCAGATAGGTCCCATACCAGACGCTGCCTGTGGTGATCGCAAACCATAGCAAATTGGGCAGCCTGCCGGCGGTGATGTCGCCCAGCCAGGGGCCGAACAACTGCATGCATATTGCGCCGGCCCAAGTGATGAGCGGGCCTTCTTCTGCGTAAGCCAGCTGGCCGACTTGTGGCCATAGCCAGGTCGTGCCGCCCTCGCGCAGGGCCGTGATCATGGTGGCCAACCCGACCGCATCGTCCGTTTTCCAGGGGTCGCGCATGAACAAGCCGGCCAGAATATAGGCCAGCGAGAGTCCCAACAGCACTAGCCGAGGTAATTTGGCGGTGGCCGAGGCAGTGAGCCGGGCAGGAGTCGAACGCGTTATCGGAGACACGGAGCTAATGTAACTGAGCAGTCCGGGCCTGTGGCCCTGAAACGGGGATGGATCGGATCAATATGGAAAAAAAAGCAGCCCGCAGGCTGCTTTTTTGAGCATCTTGGGAGACGCCAGTTTACGACGCGGATTTGACCGTGCCAGCCGTACGAGCGAAACGGGCGCGGAATTTTTCGACGCGGCCGGTTTCGACGATACGGGTTTGCGCACCCGTGTAGAAGGGGTGGGACTCAGACGTCACGTCGCACTTGAAGAGCGGGTACGTCTTGCCGTCGAGTTCGATGGTTTCGCGGCTGTTGAGCGTCGAGCGCGTGATGAATTTGTTGCCCGTTTGCAGGTCAACGAACACCACGTCACGGTATTCGGGGTGAATGCCTTCTTTCATGATTGATTCCGGTTCTTCCGGTCTTGCCGGGGGGTTAGCGGGTCGCCAGCCTCGCGGGGGTATGAGCACTCAGGGCGGTAAATCCCCGGCGCAGCCAACCCATTCGCAGGCCACGTATCCAAAAAGCAACTTCATATTCTAGCATGCCCTAGAGGTTCGTGCGCAATGTCCAGATTTCAGGAAAGAGCACGACGTCCAGCATTTTGCGCAAATAGCCTACGCCCGAGGTGCCGCCAGTCCCCCGTTTGAACCCGATAACCCGTTCAACCGTGGTCACGTGTCGAAAACGCCACAAACGAAAGGCATCCTCCAGATCGGTCAGCTTTTCCCCTAATTGATACAGATCCCAGTACTGGTCGGGGTGGCGATACACCGTCAGCCAGGCCGCTTCAACGCTTGGGTCCGCCTGATAGGGCTGCGTCCAGTCGCGCTCCAGGTGGCTTGGCGCGATGGCCAGCCCATTGCGGGCCAGCAGCCGCAGCGACTCGTCATAGAGCGACGGGGCTTGATAGGCCGCTTGGACCTGCGCAAGCAGATCCGTGCGGTGGGCATGCGGTTTGAGCATGGCGCCGTTCTTGTTGCCGAGCAGAAACTCGATTTGCCTATATTGATAGCTCTGAAAACCGCTGGAGCGGGCCAGATAGGGGCGCAGCGCGGAGTATTCCGGCGGCGTCATCGTCGCCAGCACGTCCCACGCATGTACCAGTTGCTCCATGATTTTGCTGACGCGGGCCAGCATCTTGAAGGCCGGGGGCAGATGATCCTGGGCCACATGGGTGATGGCGCCTCGCAGTTCGTGCAGCATCAGCTTCATCCAGAGCTCGCTGGTCTGGTGTTGCACGATGAACAGCATTTCATTGTGTTCGGGCGATAGGGGATGCTGAGCGCCCAGCAGTTCGTCTAAATGGAGATACTCGCCATAGGTCATGTCCTTGGCGAAATCGAGCTGCGCGTGTTCGTCGCGAACAATGTTCTCGGGGGTTTCAGACGGGTTCATGTGCCTGACCTGAAAGGAAGCCGTTGCCGAATAGGGCACCGGCTGGAACGGGAAATCAGTCCAGTTCGCGCAGCACTGCACGCACCGGGCTGGCATCGGCCTGGATCAAGGCCAACGGCAGGGCGATCAATTCATAATCGCCGGGCTCCACTTCATCGAGCAGCAGGTTTTCCAGGACGCGGAGGTCGCGCCGCAGGATGACGTGGTGGCTATCCAGGGTCTTGCTGGAGGCGGGGTCTATGCTGGGCGTGTCCAGTCCGATCAGCATGACACCGCGTTCGGCCAGCCATTCAATCGTATGCGGCGCATAGGCCGTGAAATCGTCCGTCCACCATTCGAGCGAAGCATGACGCGCCGTGCGTACCAGTACCCGTGGCGGCAGATCGTCGATGGCGTGCATCAGGTGCTCGGGCAGGATGAGCGGCCCGCAATCAAACGCGTGGATCACGCGACAGGGGCCCAAAAAAGGCTCGAGAGGCACCCTGCCGATGGCAGGCGCATCATTGTCATAATGCAGCGGCGCGTCGGCATGGGCGCCTATATGCGGCGACAAGGTGATTTCGCTGACATTGACCGGACAATCGGGCGTCAGCGTCCATTTCCATTGCTGGCGATACGGCGTATCACCGGGGAAAACCGGCGAACTGGCCGAGACCGGCGGCGAAATATCCCAAAGGCGCTTCATGAGGGCGGTGGATATGGAAAGGGTGTCAAATAATAGGAGAGAGCATACCGCAACCGTGCCCACTATTTGTCTGCATGATCATTACAACAGGCCCAGCTCCGCCATGGAAACGACGCTGTTGCCGGCGACGATCAGGTGATCGATCAGCCGGATATCGACCAGGGCGAGCGCCTGCTTCAGCCGCTGGTTGAATGCACGATCGGCCTCGCTGGGTTGGGAAGAGCCCGAAGGGTGGTTATGGGCCAGGATCAGCGCGGCGGCGTGATGGCGCAGCGCCTCGCGCACGACCTCGCGGGGGTAGACCGAGGCCTGGTTGAGTGTGCCGCGCGCCAATTCTCCGGTAGCGATGAGGTTGAGCTGATTATCCAGGTAGAGAGCCAGGCAGTGTTCTACGGTGCGATGTGTCAGTGCCATCTGGAAATATTGTTTGACGTTTGACGGCCGAGACAGTGCGTGTTTGCGGGTCAGTTGCTCGCCCGCAACTCGCTGCGCCAGTTCCAGCACCGCGGCCAGCGCGCCCGCCTTGGCCGAGCCGAGTCCGGGCAGGGACATCAATTCCTGCGGCGAGGCGGCAAACAGGCCCCGCAGTCCGCCAAAGTGGCGTATCAATCGATTTCCCATTTCGATGGCTGTGTTTCCTCGGGTTCCGGTGCGCAGCGCGAGCGCGAGCAGTTCCGCGTCACGCAATGCGCCGGCGCCATGGCGCAACAAGCGTTCGCGAGGGCGTTCGTGTTCAGGCAGATCGTGAGGCAGGCTCATGGCGGGGCGGGCAAGAATGTCGATCCCTCAGCATGCCAGGCAAGCCTCCGCCCGGGGGCGCGAGTGAACGTTTTTGCCCACTCGTATAAGTACGCCCAGGCCGTGTGGGGGACAGTGCCAGCCCGATCAGGCCAAGTCGTTCTAAAATCGGGGCTTACCGTTACTATTTTTGGTGATCCATTTTGACCGCCACGACTGCCGACCAGATGACCCCCGTCGTCCGCCCTGATTCGTACTTGACGCTGCACTATCGCATTGTGTTGGCATCCGGCCCCGCAGAGGGCTCCATATTTGCCGATACCTTCGACGGGCGTCCGGCCACGTTGCAGATGGGCAGCGGCCAATGGGCGCCGGGTCTCGAGACGGCCTTGCTGGGCCATGCCGAAGGCGAACAATTCAGCATCACGCTGACGCCCGCCGAGGCCTACGGTGATCGCAATCCTGATTTGATCCAAAAGGTCACGCGCACCATGCTGGCCGAGCACGCGGGCGCCGACGCCACCTTCGAGCCGGGCGACCTGGTCGAATTCACCGCCCCCAATGGCGGGCGTTACTCTGGCGTGCTAAAGCAGCTGGAACCCGACTACGCGCTGTTCGACTTCAATCACCCCCTGGCGGGGACATCGCTGCGTGTCGATGTCGATATTTTAGGAGTGCTGTAATGACTCATCCGGTCACTGACGCCAACGCCGAGGTTGTGCTGGCTCAGCCGCGTGGCTTCTGTGCGGGGGTTGATCGGGCCATCGAGATCGTCGAACGCGCCATCGAATTGCACGGTGCGCCTATCTATGTGCGCCACGAAATCGTGCACAACCGCTACGTCGTCGAGGACTTGCGCAACAAGGGGGCGATCTTCATCGATGAGCTTGATGAGGCGCCCGCAGGCTCGATTGTGGTGTTTTCCGCGCATGGCGTGTCCCAGGCGGTGCGCCGAGAGGCCGAAGCACGGGGTTTGCAGGTGTTCGATGCAACCTGCCCCCTGGTGACCAAGGTGCATATCGAAGTCTCGCGCATGCGCGCCGCCGGCCGGGAAATCATCATGATCGGCCACAAGGGCCATCCCGAGGTCGAAGGCACCCTGGGCCAGGCTCAGGGTGGCATGTATCTGGTAGAGACCGCCGAAGACGTGGCAAACCTGCAAGTCACCGATCCGTCCAATCTGGCGTTCGTGACGCAGACCACCTTGTCGGTGGACGATGCCGCGACGGTATCGGCTGCCTTGCGCGCCCGCTTTCCGGATATCGTCGAGCCCAAGAAAAGCGACATTTGCTACGCCACGCAAAATCGCCAGGACGCTATCAAGCTCCTGGCGCCCGAATGCGACTTGATGCTGGTGGTGGGCAGCCCCAATAGTTCCAACTCCAATCGCTTGCGCGAGGTGGCCGAGCGTATTGGCATCGACGCGTATCTCGTCGATGGCGCCGACGCTATCGATCCTGCGTGGTTGGCGGGGCGCCGGCGTATCGGTATCTCGGCGGGAGCATCCGCGCCCGAAATCCTGGTGCAGCAAGTCGTGCAACGCTTGAAAGAGCTGGGTGCATTGTCGGTTCGCACCATGTCCGGCCTGGAAGAAAACATTGCGTTCCCGTTGCCCAAAGGCTTGTCGCGCAAGGTCGCGCCTGCGGCGGACGCGTCATCGGCCACCTGAGTTCGCGTGTACGAGGAGACAACATGCAGTTGTATAGCTATTTTCGCAGTTCGGCGGCGTACCGTGTGCGGATCGCACTGAATCTAAAAGGCCTGTCTTACGAATATCTCGGTGTGCATTTGTTGAAAAACGGCGGAGAGCAGCTTTCCGATTCATATCGCCAACTGAACCCGGCCGCCTTGGTGCCTACGCTGATCGATGGGGATGTGGCATTGGGCCAGTCGATGGCCATCATCGAATACCTGGACGAGACTCATCCGGCCCCCGCGCTCTTGCCCGCCGATCCCGTGGGCCGTGCCCGTGTACGCGCCATTGCCCAGACCATCGCATGCGACACGCATCCGTTGAACAATCTGCGAGTGCTCAAATACCTGAAGCGCGAATTGAAAGTCGACGACGCGGCAAAGGACGCCTGGTATCGGCACTGGGTCGACCTGGGCTTGGGCGCAGTGGAATCCTTGTTGGCCAACTCGCCTGCGACAGGCAAGTTCTGCCATGGCGATACCCCGGGCTTGGCCGATTTGTGCCTGGTGCCTCAGGTTTACAACGCGCGCCGATTGGAATGTGATCTTTCTGCGATGCCGAACGTGGTGCGCATCGATGCCGCTTGCCGCGAATTGCAGGCCTTCGATCTGGCTGCGCCGGACAAACAGCCAGATTCCGAATAGCCCGCCGTATCGTCAGGATTTGCCCGCCTACTGCAGGCGGGCAAAGATCCGCACAGTTTTAGACACAATGTCCGGCGCTGTCTGACGGTCGAATTTGAGAAAGTGCTCGGTCTTCAGATGATGCTGAAACGCTGCCTCATCTTGGTAGACCTCATACAGGAAAATTTGCGCTTTATCATCGCCTGCCTGGCATACATCGAATACCAGGCAACCGGATTCGTGCTTCAGCGATGCAGCGGCATTTTCCAGTATGAGAGGCAAAAATTGCGCCACCCTCTCAGGGTTGACCACGAGCTCGACCGAGACGACGTAGGGTGCGTTTGGCATAGTGGTTGGCTTCAATCCAGTTCCAGGTTGATTTTCTTGGCGAGAGCGGAAAAGCGCTGGATTTCCGCGTCAATTTGACGGCCCATCTGTTCGGATGTGTTGCCCACGGGTTCCGCTCCAGCGTTGCTGAGTTGCTGCCGTATTTCCGGCACGGCCAGTATGCGGGCAATCTCAGTCTGCAATTGTGCAATGATTTCTTTAGGGGTGCCTGCCGGCGCCATGAGGCCGAACCAGGTGGCGATGTCAAATCCGGTCAGACCCGACTCGGACAGCGTAGGCACATCTGGCAACGCCATCGAGCGCTTTCCCGAAGTGACTGCCAGCGCGCGGACTTTTCCTGACGTGATGTAGGGCAAGCACGATGACGCCGTGTCAAACATGGCATGAATTTGCCCGCCCATCAAGTCCGTGATTGCCGGCGCGCTGCCCTTATATGGAACATGCAGCAATTGCGTGCCAGCCATGTCATTGAATTGTTCGCCGATCAGATGGTGCGCGGTGCCGTAGCCGGTGCTGCCGTACGAGATTTTGCCTGGCTGGGATTTGGCCAGCGCAATAAACTCCTGCACATTCTTGACAGGCAGCGAGGCGGATACGATCAGCACATTCGGGACGTTGGCGATGATGCTGATGGGGACGAGATCTTTTTGCAGATCGTAGCTGTTCTTTTTATATACCGCCTGGGCGATTGAGTGATGCACCGCCGCCATCAGCAGCGTATAACCATCCGGGGCGGACTTGGCTACATAGTCGGCGCCCAGGCGCAAGCCCGCTCCGGGTTTGTTCTCTACCAGGACCGGCTGCGTCCACGCGGCTTGTAGCTGGTTGGCGATGAGGCGCCCAATCAAATCCGTGGTGCCGCCAGGCGGCGAGGGGACAACGATTTTGATCGGACGCGATGGGTAGCTCTGCGCAAAAGCACTTACAGAAGGCAGCATCAGGCACGCAGCGGCAGCCGGCAGCGCCACAAACTGTCGGCGCGACATGCGAGGGTCGGTCATGGGTGTTCCTCCTTGAGGCACCTCGAGGGTGCGTTGTCTCCGGAATGGGAGTGGCCTCCCATTTATTCTTTGAATAAACTGCCGCGTGGTAACGCGGCCTTATAGATGGCGCAACACGGCATTGGCGATATCCGCCGTCGTGCTTTTGCCGCCAAAATCAAATGGCAGGACTTCTTTATTGGCGAACGATGTCCGCAGGGCTTTTTCTATGGCGTGTGCCCCCTCGGCCAGGGCGGCATCCGCGTGGCGGTCTGCCAGCCATTCCAGCATCATGGCTGCCGAGAGCAGCATGGCGCTTGGGTTGGCAATGCCTTGGCCCGCAATATCCGGCGCCGTGCCATGGGCAGGTTGAAAGACGGCGTGGTGATCGCCGATATCCGCCGAGGGCGCCATGCCCATGCCGCCGACCAGCGCTGCGATCAGATCGGACAGAATGTCGCCGAACATGTTTTCGGTCACCAGCACGTCGTACTGCCAGGGCTTCATGATCAAGTTCAGCGCCATCGCATCGACATAGGCATTCTCTGTCGTGATGCCTGGGAAGGCCTGGGCGCGCTGTTCGAAAATCTGCCGCCAGTACGCCATGGAGGTAAAGACATTTGCCTTATCCACATTGGTGACGTGACCCCGTTTCCCTGCCGCTTTTCTTTGCTCGGCCAGCCGCAGCGAAAAATCGCACACTCGCGCCGTGCCCTGATGTGTGATTTTCATCGTATCCAGGGCGTGGGCTTGCTCGCCAGTGCCTTCGATCGTTCCACGGCCACGCGCATAAAACAAGCCTTCCGTGCTTTCGCGCACCAACACCAGGTCGATTTGCGCGGCACGCGGATCGCGCAGCGGCACGGGCAGGCCGGGCCAGGTCTTGATGGGACGCACGCCCGCATACAGATCCAGCGCAAAGCGCAGATCGAGTTGCGGAATGACTTCCGTGCCGTCCTTTGCACGCACATGGGGCAAGCCCATCGCGCCAAACAGAATGGCATGTGCATCACGGCATGCCTTCAGCGTGGAATCCGGCAGGGCATTGCCCGTGTCGGCATACAACTGTGCGCCGGCTGGATGTACGGTCAGGGTGAATTGGCGGCCGATGCGCGGCTCGAGCGCTCGCAGGATCTCCAGCGCGGCGTTCATGACTTCCACGCCAATTCCATCACCCGGCAATACTGCAATATCGTAACTGGTCACTTGTGCCTCACATCTGTGCGAGTTTGAATTGATCGAAAATGGCTAACAGCTCACGGCTGGCGCGTTCGCGATGCGCGCGGTTTTCGCGGGAGGCGCCTTCGGCGTCGCCCTCGCGCAAGCGGGCTACCAGTGCGCGATGCTCGCGCGTCGAATTGACGGGCTTGGGACGCAAGCGCAAAGAGAACATGCGCGCGCGATGGGCGCGATCCCAATGTTTCATGACGCCATCAGCCAACAACTGATTGCCGGCCAACTCCACCAGCGCCATGTGAAAGGTTTCGTCCGCATGCGCCCATGCATCGAGATCATTGCGTTCCAGCGCGATCTCCATGTCATCGGTCGCCTTGCTCAACGGCGCGAGCATGTCGTCCGTCGGTTTTTTGCGTGCCAGCAATTCCGCCGCCATGCATTCCAGCGCGGTCAGCACCTCATAAATTTCGCGCATGTCGTTCGGGGATACCGGCAACACCAGCATGCCGTGACGCGGCACCAGATCGATCAAGCGTTCTGCATGCAGGCGAACCAGCGCTTCATGCACAGGCGTGCGACTCATCCCGAGGGCGAGCGCGACCTCCTGTTCGAGCGCGCGATGTCCGGGCGGCCAGACGTTATCGAGAATGCGTTGGCGAATCTGTTCGTACGCGGCGTCGGCCAGCGAGGCAGTCGGCTGAGGTTTGGCGTTCATCGGGGATTAATTCAGTTTTGCGCATGCGTTAACTAATACGTTAATGTATACATTGTTTTGCGGACTAGTTGGGGAAAACCCTTTAATGAAGCAAATCATCGCGGCAATCACGCCGTCTTATCGGCCGCGTTTCGCGATGCGATATAGTCACCGCTCACTACCCAACCGGAGGCAGAGCATGGTGCAGCAGGGGTGGCAATGGTTGATGGCTTGCGCTATTGCGCTCGGGCTGGCCGCGCCGGGCG
>NZ_CBCSIU010000018.1:31603-50199 GCF_965139205.1 Bordetella muralis | reverse complement strand
CCGAGGTGCTATACGATCGGGATGGTTTACGCGGCGAACGCATCCCTTACGGCCAAACCAATCCTGCCACGGGTCAACGCCAGAGCGGCTACACCTACCAGGTCATGTTCAACGGCGCCAAGCTTTGCGGTGACGAGGTGAGTCTCCTGCTGTTTCCCGGCCGCGATTTCAAGCGCTTTTACTGTGCGGGTCCGATTCAACCTTTGCCCGATGGCATGCTGGTGTTCTTTACCGGGGGCGAGACGGCCCTGGCGCGCGTGCGCGTGGCACAAGGCCAATTGCAGGTGCAGCGTATTTCCATGTCGAGCGACGCCAAGCGCGACGGCTTGCATGAGAACCGTTTCCTGGACGCGGGCATGGCGGGTTGGACCCGTATTCAGACGGCATGGGACGACACGGTGATGATTCAGCACGCGCCGTTCCGGGTGGTTTATCTGGGTGAGGGTCGCCTGCTCGATATGTCTGATGGGGTGGCTTACTTGGCACGTGCGCGCCGTACGCAGTACATCCAGATCGAACCCGATAAATGGGTCGACTTGCCCAATATCGGCAGAGTTTTTAGCCGCGGCCGAGAACAGAGCTATCAAGTAGGACCGACATTTCGTGCCGTGCGCTGGCCCGAGGGGCGCGAGTTGGCCAGGCTCGATCTGGACAGTTGCACCGATTTGCCCAAGCTCGAGTTCAATCCTGGCGATGGGCCATCGGATGCGCGGGTGAAATATGCAGATCTCTCTGCGTGGCGTGCGCAGACGCTGGTCTATGCTGCGGCCGGCAAGGGCGGTAGCTTGCGTCTTGCGGCGAGCGCCGATTTGCCTCGGCGCGCTGGCTGCACCCCGGACAAGCCACCCAAGCACGCCAAATAAATCAGGCACGGAAAAGAAAAAAGGCTGACCCAAGGTCAGCCTTTTTTGAATCCTGGTGCCGGCAAGAGGAGTCGAACCCCCGACCTTCGCATTACGAATGCGCTGCTCTACCAACTGAGCTATGCCGGCGTGCATTAGCGCTGATGCGCCTTTGCCAGTAGTGTCTACACCAGTGGCGCAGCACCAAAGACCGAAATCATATCAGAAATTTTTGGCTCCTGTCGAGATGAACAACGAATTTGTCCTTGCGTCGCACGAACGGTTGCAGTATTTGTCAGTCAGTCTACGAACGCCGCATCCGCCGGTTCATTAATCAGGAGTCCCTATGCACACAGTAGTCAAAGCCTTTACGTTCGCTTGCACCATTGCGCTGAGCGCTGCGGCCGCCGCCGAGCCGGTCACCTACGACCTGGATCCCGACCATACGTATCCCAGCTTTGAGGCCGATCATATGGGTGGATTATCGACCTGGCGCGGCAAGTTCAACCGCTCTAGCGGCACCGTCGTTCTGGATCGCGCTGCGCGCACAGGCAGTATCGACGTTACCGTAGATATGAAATCCGTTGATTTCGGACATGACGAAATGAACAAGCACGCGATGGCGGCCGATATCCTCGATGTCGAGCGTTATCCCACTGCCGTCTTCAAAGGGAAATTCACCGAGTTTGACGGTGACGTGCCGGACAAGGCCCGCGGTGAACTGACTATGCATGGTGTGACCCGGCCCATTACGCTAGACATTGATGACTTCAAGTGCATCATGCACCCCATGACCAAGCGCGAGGCCTGCGGCGCCGATGTGTCGGCCGAGTTCAATCGTGCGGATTACGGGATCGATTTTGCGTTGAATATGGGATTCAAGCCAGAGGTAGAGTTGAAAATCCAAGTGGAAGGCCAACGTCGGCAATAGCCTTGCGCGGGTTTCGGGCAACAGGCTCCAGCCATGTGCACCAGCGGTCCGATCGAATGGTTTCGCGGGCCGCTGCCTTGATTGTTGATCGTCGATAAAGCTCGCCGACCGGCCATTGAGGGATCGATAAACTCAGCGAGAAAAGTGCAGAGCAAAAAAATATAGATTTTCTTTCCCTCGACTTGCACACTTCCAAAAATTCGTTCATAATCTCGTTTCTTTAGCAGTTCCCCGATAGCTCAGTCGGTAGAGCGACGGACTGTTAATCCGCAGGTCGCTGGTTCGAGCCCAGCTCGGGGAGCCAAAAAAACGCTAAAGAGAAGTACCGACACAGCAAATTCAACGCCGCCTTTCAGGTGGCGTTTTGCTTTTCTGGCTTTCTTTTTTTGCGTTGAATCCAGCGCATAGCCTTCAACTCTGATGGCTGTCCACTGTCTTCAGTGGGCAGCACATATGAGGTACCATTCCCTACATGAACGCGGCTGCTCGATTTGCCTTCGCTATCGTTGCTTTTGCGCGCACTGGATGCCGGTGCGCCGTTGGCGCGCGCTCGTTCAACAGGGCTCACAGCACCGACGCAGACTCCTAAGCCCGGCAGCAGATCAGAACTCCATCTTCAGGAGTTTGCTGCCGGGCCAAGCCAGACATTCCCTATTTTTTCTGTCTGTCAGGAGTCCATGATGACCGCTGTTTCTAATACCGAACGCATTTTCTCTGAGCTCGACCGGGTCCGCGTCGAACGCCTCGCCGCACGATTTCCCACGCCGGATGGCCTGGCCCACACGGTGCTGGAAGGCTTCGACGAAGGCGACTTCATGATGCCCAGCGATATCCCCGACGATGTCGTGACCGTGAATTCACGCGTGCGCGTACGCGATCAGGACGGCAACGTTCGCGAGATCACGATTTGCTATCCAGGCGAGGCCGATGCCGCCAAGGGATTTTTATCCGTGCTGTCTGCCGTGGGGGGCCAGTTGCTGGGTCATCGCGTAGGGGCAACGGTATCCTGGGCCGACCCCAGCGGTGCCGCGTCGAGCCTGCACATCGAGGCTCTGTTGTTTCAGCCTGAAGCCAGCGGCGAGCTCGCCCTTTGAGGCGTGTTGTCAGCGCGGCGGATTGCCGGCCGCCAGCGCGAGCAGCCGTTGCGCGGTCCAGCCTGCGCCGCACAGTAGTAGCCGGGTGTGCAGGTCTTCGAATGTTTTCCATTCGATAGATCTGCCCAGGTCGATCAGCTGCTTGCCCTGCAATCGCACATGGTGCAATGGATAGTGTGCGCTCAGTGATCGCCAGAGTTCCAATGCGCCAGGTGATTGACGGGCGCCGCTCAGCAGGCACAGGCCGGCGTTCAGCGCTTCCAGATAGACGCGCTTGGCGAGCCCTCGGCGTTGATAAGGCTCTCGGTAACGGGAATGTGGGGATCGTATGTATTGATCCAGTCTACGATCCAGTCCTGTCACGCGATTGAAAGTGGTGCTGCCGGCCAGCCAGCGTTTTGCCGGATCTTCTATATACAAAAAGGTTTCACCCGATGCGGTGCGGCGATAGCGGGGCAGGGGCCTGTCGCGCAGATTGGGTAAAAATATTGTCCCGTCTACGGCTGCGTTTCGCAGGCAATGGGGGTACAGCGAGTCCAGCTCAGCCTCCAGTCGGGTGCCTCCGCGGGCTACATCGATTCTCATGTCGCCTCTACCTTTGCGTATCGTCAACCGCAGCCCAATGGCCGCTGCGCAGACTTCCGGGCCGGCGGCATGCGTGCACGTTCGCGCTGCTTTCCCATGCGTGTTCGGGCACCTGCAGGCCGGCATAGATGCCGTAGCCCTCGCCCGCGCAAATCTCGCCTTCGGTATACAGGCTTTCTCCGGCGCTGATGGCGTTGGCTGCAGATATTTCCGTCAGCGCCTTGATGCCCCAGCCTGCATAGAGGTGTCCGCCGCATTGCAATGATCCGCCGCATTCGACACCTTGACGCGTGACAATATCTGCCTCGCTGGTAACGTTCCCGGCCACGCGAATGCTTTTTTCGCAATGCAGAGTGTTGACCTGCAGGTCCTGACCGGCGTGCACTGCGCCGCGCACTCGAGCGGGGCCGGTGCATGTCAGGTCCCAGCCTGCGCGAATGCTTTCGCAGTCGAGCTCACCCTGGACGAGGATGTTCCACGCAGCGTGAACACGGCCGTTCACGTGTAGCGTGTCGCCGCAAAATATCGCGCCGGAGCAATGAATGTCGTCGCCTGCCTGCAAGCGATCCTGAACCCGCATTCCACCGCCCACGCGAATGCCTCGTCCAGTACGCAACGTGCCGGTGACATCCAGTGTGCCTCGGACTTCTATTGCGCCTGCAAAGACAACGTCTTCTGCATCCAGGTGGTCCAGTTTCAATACTGCGTCCGTCGGCCCGAATTGATCCAGCAACCAGCACGCATCCTTGGTGCGGCCATCAGCAACGAGCGCGTCCAGCAATTGTTGGTAGGTGCCTTGCGGTGGCGCATGGCGCAGATACCAGCGAAAACCGTCAGCGCAGGGCTGTTTGAGTTTGATGAAGTCCTTGGTGATGTCCATGCGAGTCCCTGGGCTGGCCAATGCCGTATGGTGGCTGGCCATAGGGGTGTGCTCGTGTGGTCTGTGCGCCGGGGCATGCCGCAGCGTTGCGGCAACGCCATCCGCGTTGGGATGGCCGTGGTTTCCAGAGCGCTATCGTAAAAAACGAGCAGCACCTATTCGCGCGGCTGATGCCCGACGACCTAGGAATTGCGCAAAAAAGATGAGTGGGAGGTCGCCGGGCTAGTCAAGTGCGGCGAAAGCCGCGGCTGGGCCGGCGCTTGTGGACAGTGGATGTCGAGCACGCCGGATCGGCCACCGGGCGGTGGCTGTCGCACGCAGCAGAGTGCGCGAAGAGGTCTGGCGGCTATACATGGAAGCGAATTGTAGGCCAAGGCCAGCAGGTTTGCACACCCGCTGGCGTTTTCGTGTTTCTGGATCGGTGCGACGGGGCGCGGCCCCGTCGCGCAGACTCAGCAGCTCAGTTGGTCTGCGACAGGTCAATGCTGTAGACCGCGCGTCCTTCGCCCGAGCCATCATCGGCATTGACCAGTGCGATTCCCGTCAGGCCGGCTGCTTGCGCAACGCTCAATGAGTCTTTGCCTGATTTGAACAGCACGGCGCCTGCCGTATTCACAGGAGTAAACCGCCAGCTGCGCGCCGAGCCATTTGCGCTGCGGGTGATTTGCGGGTTGCTCTTGATGTAGTTGATCACTACATCGCGATTCGCATCGGGGGATGCGTAGACAATATCAAATGCCTTGCCGTCGCCCAGAATATAGCGAGCGCTGCTTTCGGCGCGATAGTTGTTGGTGGCAACGATGAACTCCTTGCCATCTACCGGCGCATCGAGATACGTCAGATTCTTGATGCGGCTGCCCTGGGGTTGGGTGACGTCGATCTCATATCGCAAATCTGGCGTGGTGAACATATCAAAGTTGTAGCCAGCGAAAGCGGATTGCCCCGAGGGCACTTGACCCGTTTTGGTGTCTTTGATCAGCCACTGATCCTGTGTCGATGACGGATCGATCCGGTTAAAGCGCAAGGCGGCATTTTCCAGCCAGAGCTTGAGCTCGGCACCCGTGACCTTCACGGCATACACCGTGTTGGGGTACAGATACAGGTCCGCGGCATGATAAATGGCCAATGCGCCCGGCGCGACATCGGTGTAGTCGCCGCCCCCTTGGAATCCCGCTTTGAACGGCGCGCTGATCGACAGGATGGGCAGGTCGGCATACTGAGGCAGATTGGCGGCCACATAGTCGCTGACATAGGCCTGCTGTGCCTGATTGACCAACTGAATCGCGCCCGGATCCCCGACATCAGCAAACAGCGTGCTCATGCGGAAGTTCGAGTTGCCTATGGGTGTTTTGACATATTCCACTGCGGCTTCGTGTTGTGTCTGCACAGAGGCAGCGACAGCCGAGTCGGCCGCGACATATTGCGTGCCGCCGTTGGCGTCGGTGCTTTGAATGGTGCGTATTTCAGCTGTGGTTTTCGAGGTGTCGATGCTCCACGCCTTGCCATCCCACCGCAGGGCGTAGTCAATCACGCCCAGGCCCTTGCCCCATGAGCTGGCCATGACAGCCGGCACGCCGTATACCGTGCCGGCGGCATTGTCCACGCCGGGATAGGTATAGGCGGGACTCTTGCTGCGATCGGGGAATGTGCTGTGCTGATGCCCCATGACCAGACCGTCGATACCGGCGACCTGCGCAATGTACAGGCCGGGATTTTCCATGTCCGCGGAATAGTCTGCATCGCTCATCCCGCCGTGCAGCAATACGAAAACCAGATCGGCGCCTTCGGCGCGCGCTTGGGCGACTTGGGCTTGAACGGCGGCGCGGCCGTCGCTGATCGTGACCTTGTTTTCGAGGTAGCGCTTATCCCAGTTCATGATGCCAGGGGTGGTCAGGCCGATCACGCCGATTTTGATGGGCAGCTTGACGGGGTCGCCGTCCTCTTGCGTGGCGTTGACTTCGCGTTCCAGGATGACGTGGGGCGGCAGCAGTTCTTTGCCGCTGGCAACGCTTTGCACGTTGGCCAGCGTCATCGGGAATCCCGGGCCCGTGCATGACAGGCTGGGGTCTACGCCTTCCACGTTCAGTCCGCCGCCCAGCACTTGGTTCAAATAGGGCAGTCCATAGTTGAATTCATGGTTGCCCAGGGTGCCTGCGTCGTACTGCAATACCGCCATCGCCTTGTACATGGACGATTGTTGGCTGCAGGTGATGGGCGATACCTGGGCCTCGTAATCGGCCAGCGCCGTTCCTTGGATCGTGTCGCCGTTGTCCACGAGCAACGTATTCGGGAATTCCTGGCGGGCAGCGCGGATCAGCGTGGCTGTGCGCTCAAAACCATAGGTCGGGTCTTCTGCGAGCTTGAAATAGTCGTAGCTGCGAACGTTGAAATGCAGATCGGTCGTCGCCAGCAGGGCCAGATTTGCCGAGGCTTTTTCCTGAGCCTCTGGTGGCGGCGTGTTGTCGTCGTCAGAGTCGTCACTGTTGCTGCAAGCAGAAAGGGAACCGGCCAAAGCCAGCGCAAGCATCACTCGCGGGAAGGCTCGGCGAGGGTTCAGGAACGGCACGCGCACAGACATCGGAAACTCCTGGTGTAGTTATAAATAGAGTCGCCGAGTATTAGGGCTATTGCTGACGGGGGTGTGACCAACGGATTTCCGAGAGATGACAATATGTCGAATGATGTCCTTGCGTTCTCCCTTTCTTTTGTGGAGCAGAGCCGTCAAAATTTCGTCATGTCTATTTCTACGCAATCTTCTCCTGACGCTGCCGATCATCGCATCGGCGTGACGGTGTTGACCGGCTTTCTGGGCAGCGGCAAAACCACACTGCTCAATCGGCTGGTGCGCGAGCCTGCGTATGCGGACGCGGCCGTCATCGTCAACGAAGTGGGCGATATCGGTGTCGATCATCATTTGTTGCGCCATGCGGATGGCCGTATCGTTCTCATCGAAGGCGGCTGTATTTGCTGTTCCGTCAATGGGGATCTGGTCAACACCTTGCGTGAACTTTTTATGTCGGCATTGCGCCGGCAGATTCCACGCTTTCGCCGGGTACTGATTGAGACGACAGGACTGGCTACGCCTGCCGCGATTTTGTTCACGTTGCGTCATGAGCACTTTGTGGCCGAGCGTTATGTTTACCGCGGCACCATCACTGTCGTGGACGCGAAACACATTCGGGCCCAATTGCTGGAACAGCCCGAGGCTGCGCAGCAGGTGGCCGCGGCGGATATGGTGGTGTGCACCAAAGCAGATCTCGTCGCGCCCACGGTGCTGGATGAGGCGATTCAGTGGGTCCGGCAGACCAGCCCCGGCGTGCCGGTCTTGGTGCAACAGCCTGATGCACCACTGGATGAACGCCTGGTCATGCCTGGGCTCGACCACCCGCAGACGAATCCGGATGAATCGAATCGCTGGCTAACGGGCTTTTCGTCGTTAGGCGGTGCCCGCCATCCTCAGGTCAGGCATGCAGTATTGCAATGGTCGGCGCCCGTCAGCCGAGCCCTGTTTGTGAAAGGCATGGCGCAACTCCAGGAGGCGCATCATCGCGGTTTGTTGCGCATCAAGGGCCTGATCGGATTCGAGGGCGAGGCTTTGCCTTGCGCCATTCATGGTGTGCATCGCGATCTTTATCCCTTTGAGCCGTTGGCGGCTTGGCCTGATGGTGAGCATCGTTCCTGGCTGGTGTTGATTGTCCGTGAATTGGATCCTGAAATCCTGATCCGCGAGTTACGCAGTTCGCTGCAACTGTCCGGACCCGAGGGGCTCGCTGCCCGATCCTAGTTGCCGATTGTCGTGCCATGCTTTGTCTGTGAGGGCATTGTGGGTATAATTGAGGAACTGTCTTCATGTAGACCAACGTCACTCCAGCCGCCAGCCTCCATGGGCAGGCAATGTGCTCCGGTATAACCGTGTTGCCTAGCTAGGGGTGCAGGCAAAGCCGCGGCGGGTATTTCCGTGGTGGGCCGTCCGACAGCGGGTGCCGTTACAACGGATCCAGCGCTGGTCGTGAGGGTTGCCGGATGAGTTGGCAGGCCGCCCGTGCTGGCCGGTCATGCAGACAGATGGTCGTCCCATATGTCTAAAAATCGTCGGCTTAGTGTCGCTATCAGACGAGTTCGTCCTGTGTATAGTCACAGGGTGCCATCGGTCTGACAGGTGTATCGCTCCGGGGAAGGGGTGTCCTGTGTCTCCGTCCTGCGCTTTGGGGCCAGGCGATTCAGGTTCATTTTTTCAGCAAATGCCGCTGGTGCGGCGCTGCGCACTGATACGCGCGGCATGGTGCAAGCCCAAGGCGCTTTTCGGTGCAGGGCGGCACGATGCTACGTCTAACAGGAACGTCGTGAACATTACGCAAGTCCACGCTACATCGGTTTTTCCGCTATCGGAGCTTCATGGCTCCTGTGGGCGGGCGGGCGCCGATCTCGGCGCTGCCGCCCAAGCCGGTTTTGCCCAGCAAGCGTGCGACGATCATCACAACAAACAAAAAGGCCCGGCGGTGAGCCAGGCCTTTAAGAAATTTGGTTGCGGGGGCAGGATTTGAACCTACGACCTTCGGGTTATGAGCCCGACGAGCTGCCAGACTGCTCCACCCCGCGTCTGAGAGAACGAAATCATAGCGTCTTTTCAGACTCGTTGCAAATTTGCCCTTTTTATGTAGGTAGACAGAAGCTCAATGGACAATAGCGAGGCAACTTATGTGCTGGAAGCTGCGCTGCTATGCGCCAGCCAGCCCATGCCATTGACCGAAATGCGCAAGCTGTTCGGCGAAGACCCGGATTTCGATAACGACAGACTGCGGACGATGCTGCAGGAACTGCAGGAACATTGGGCCAACCGCGGAATGGACTTGGCGCAGTTGGCGACAGGGTGGCGTTTTCAGAGTCGCCCGCAAATGCAGCGCTATCTGGAACGCCTGAATCCCGAGCGGCCGCCCAAATATTCTCGCGCCGTGATGGAAACGCTGGCGATCGTGGCCTGGCGCCAGCCGGTGACGCGCGGTGACATCGAAGACATTCGCGGTGTGACGGTCTCGTCTCAAATCGTCAAGACCCTCGAGGACCGCGGCTGGATCGAGGTCATCGGCCATCGCGATGCGCCGGGGCGACCCGCCTTGTTTGGCACGACGCGGCAATTTCTCGATGATCTGGGGCTGCGCGCGCTGGACGAGTTGCCGCCGTTGGATAGCGCGCAGGCCGCCGCCGCGTTGCAGGGGCTGGATCTGGGGGGGTCCGAAGTCACCCTCGAGGTCAGTGATCCTCAGGCGGCGGAGCCCGGCGCAGGTGCTCCCGAATCGCTGGGTGCTGAAGCGGGCGATGCCGGGACAGAGGCTGCCGAGGGCGATGCTGCTGTTTCCGCTGAGGCCGCGGAGCCGGTCGAAAGTGCATCTGGGGATGAGCCTTCTGGTTCTGCGTCGGTCTCCAGCGAGGACGCCAATGCCGAGCCGGACACGCCAGCCGTATCCGATACGGAGGATGTTGCGTCCATCGACGACACGGCTGTTGACGCTGAGGCGACATTCGAGCCTGCGCCGGTAGAGGCGGACGCCGATACGACGTCGGAGTCTGTGCCGGTAGAGGATGCCGATGCGACGCTTGAGCCTGTGCCGGTAGAGGTAGACGCTGAAGTGGCCGATCGTGTCGCAGTGTTATCCGAGACGGATGCTGAGGCATCTGGCGAAGATGTGGCGGTGTTGGATGCAGATCCCGCCGTGGCCGACGAAGCTGGGCTGGAGACGCCTCGCACCGACGCCGAATCAACAATTACCGAAGCGGAATCGCAGGAGTCTGCGCCCGAGGCCGAGGCCTCCGAGGTCGAGGATTCTCCTTCCGCTGATGACGAAGACCAATCCGCGCAAGGCGGATTGGCGAAAGCTTAAAGAATTCTGGAGCTGTCCCCGTGACAACCGAAATGACACGTAAAAAAATGCAAGACGATTCTGTTCCTGATTCGCTGGCCGGAGAGTCGCCTGTTGCGACGAAAGCCCGAACGACTAAAAGCGCTGCGAGCAAATCTGCGACGGCCAAGTCGACGGTGAAAGCGCCCGCGACCAAAGCAGCAGCAACAAAGGCCGCGACCAAGTCTGCAGCGACTAAAGCAGCAACGAAGACGGCTGCAACCAAGTCCGCCGCCAAGTCGGCAGGGGACAAACCTGCATCGTCCAGGGCGAAGGCCAAGTCGGCAGACGACACGCCTGTAGCGGTCAAGTCGACGGCGGTTAAACCGGCTGCAAAGACTGCAGCCAGAAAAACGGCAGCCTCGAAGTCGGCGGCCGATAAAGCGGTGGCAGACGGCTCCACGGCAGACTCGGTTTCCGACTCCGTTACGCAGCCCAAAGTTGCTGCGCCTAAATCGGCGGCGAGTAAATCGACCAAATCCAAGGTGGCAGCGAGCGGCCCGGCTGAGGCGGTTGCGGCAGAACCCGCCGTAAAGCGTACGCGTACCCGCAAAGCCGCCGCAGGCGCGGCATCGGCCGAGGCGGTGACGCCGGCCGTGGCAGAAAACGCCACCTCGCCCGTCGTCACGGCAGCGCCGGGCGTGTCTTCCGCAGCAACCGAGCGTAACGCGCCTGTTGCTGCAATGGAACGCGCTGCCCCGCAGCCTGCTTCGCATGAGGGAGCAGTTGGATCGTTCTCTGCAGGCTCTGTCCCCTCTGTGCGTGCCCGGCCGGTTGTCGCAGAAATCCGCGCATCGGGTCAGGCTGAACTGTTCGAGTCCGCCGAGCCTGCTGTGAAGCCCGTAGCCGAGTCTTTTGCGTCGATCGGGTCTGAAAGTGCTGCTTCGGCAGAGCCCGTCGTTACCGAGGGTCGTCCGAATCGGCGGCGCGGCGGAAATGCCATGGCAAATCAGCGTCCGGCGTCGGAGTCTGGCGAGGCGTCGCCCGCCACTGCCGAGTTTGCGCAGGCTGCGGCAGGCCAGGCCAATGAAGGGGATCCCAATGCGGCGCGTGGCAGTCGTGGCCGTAAGCTGCGTACCCCGTTCCGTCGCCGTCGTGGCGATGCGACGGGTGTCGCGGGGGCGCCGGGATCGGTGGATGGCGCGCCGGTGGTGCCGTCGGGCGAGGTGGCTGGCGGCCGCGGCGCCGAACGTGAGGCCGAGCAAATGCTCTCTTATTTAGAACATACTGATCGTAGCGAGCAGCGCCTGGGCAAATATCTGAATAGCGACGCAGCGATGCCCAAACTGCACAAAGTCCTGGCGGACGCCGGCATTGGCTCGCGCCGCGAAATGGAAGAATTGATCACCGCCGGCCGCGTGTCGGTCAACGGTGAGCCGGCGCACATCGGTCAGCGCGTTTCGCCGACCGACCTGGTCCGGGTCAACGGCAAGCCGGTTGCCCGCACCAATACGCGAAAACCGCCTCGTGTCATCCTGTATCACAAGCCTGCAGGCGAAATCGTGAGCCACGACGATCCTGGTGGCCGCGCCAATGTGTTCGCGCGTTTGCCCAAACTGCGTACCGGCAAATGGCTGTCGGTCGGACGTCTGGATCTGAACACCGAAGGGCTGCTGATTTTCACCACATCGGGTGATATGGCCAATCGCATCATGCATCCCCGTTACGGTACCGAGCGTGAGTACGCGGTCCGTGTGCTGGGCGAAATGGACGATGCGACCCGCAAGTCCCTGGTCGAGGGCATTCAACTCGAAGACGGCATGGCTGCCTTTGGCTCGCTGGATTATCTGGGCGGCGACGGCAGCAACCGGTGGTATCGCGTTACGCTCCAAGAAGGGCGCAACCGCGAAGTCCGCCGGATGTTCGAGGCGGTAGGCGTGACGGTCAGCCGCCTGATCCGCACTCGCTTTGGTGACTTGGTGTTGCCGCGTAATCTGCGTCGCGGCCGTTGGGATGAGTTGGATTCCTCCTTGGTGACAGCGCTGATGGTGCAGTTGGGTCTGTTGCGCGAGGACGACGATGCAGAGGGCGGTCGCCATATGCGTCAACCGCGTTCGCATGACAGCGCTTTACCGCCCGGATTTGGCACAATGGACCGCAACGGCATGAATGGTGCGCGCATCGGCCGCCGTGGCAAATTGCAGGGCGGACGCCCAGGCAGTGCCGGCCAGGTGGCATCCTCGCCGTCCGATCCTTTCGGTACCGGCTTGATGTTCACGGGCGGATACGCCAATGGGCATCCGCTCGGTAAAGACGGTGGGCGTGGTGGCAAGGGCGGCAAACCCGGTGGCAAGCCTGCAGGTATGCAGGGTGGCCACAAGGCAGGCGGGCGGCGCGGCGGCAAGGGCCCGAGCGCTCAATTCGGCGGTGGTCAAGGCAATGCGGGCGGCAATCCGGCGGGCGGCCAGGGCGGTAGCGGTGGCTACGGCAATGCTGGCCAAGGCGGCAATAGCGGTGAAGGCGGCTATCAGGGCGGCAACAAGCGTGGCGATGGCAAGTTTTCAAAGCATGGCAAGCCACGTCGCCCCAAGGGGCCGGGTGGCGAGGTGGCTGCGTCGGCACCGGGCGTTCCCGGCGTACCCGGCGGCCAGCGCAAAGGTCCGAATCGGCCCAATGGAAAACCCGGCGGCGGCCAGGGCGGCCCGCGTGGTAATCAGGCGGCTCGCAATGGCAAGCCGCAGGGCAACGGCGGCGCTAAAGGCCGTCCGCAGCGCGGTCCCAAAGGCGACGATTGGCAGCCCAAGAGCGCCTCGGCGCACGAGTCGCGCCTGGGCTTTCTCGGTGGCGGCCGTGGGCGCGGCGACCGCTGAGTGGTAACGCCGCGACGCCAAAGGCACCGTCCTGGTGCCCTTGGCGTAAACCCGCGACATAGCAGGCAATTTTCGTAATTATCTGGTAAAATCATTGGTTTTCATGGCGCGTATGAATCCGCGGGTGATCCCCGGGTGCGTCCTTGTCATGTGCCGCAGCATATGCTGTCGCCTGGATAGGTATTCGGGTGTGCTTCTTTTGGGCTTGGGTTCGGTGTTGAGTGCTGGTGGGGTGTCCCATCGGCCGGTAATCCGAGGACCAGGCAATACAGTGGGCTGGGTTTGCAGCCCATTTTTTTTGAGTGTATGGCAGATATTTACGCATTGACCCAACAGGCATTGGCCGGCATGGACGTCGAATTGGTCGACGTCGAACGTGCTGCGCTCGGCCTATTGCGCGTCACCATCGATAAGGTCGGCGGCGTGCGCATCGAGGATTGCGAGCAGGTCTCGCGCCAGTTGTCGCGCGTCTACGAAGTCGAAAACATCGACTACAAGCGGCTCGAAGTCGGCTCGCCGGGCACGGATCGTCCGTTGCGCACCGAGGCCGAGCTGCGCCGTTTCGTGGGCGAACGTATCGAGATCAAACTGCGCGAGCCGCTGGATGGACGTAAGGTGTTTTCCGGCATTCTGTCGCTGCCTGAGGCAGAGCAGAGCGCAGAGGGCGACGCGGCGGCCAATGCGCAGCAGACCGTATTCGGTCTCGAATTTGAGGCAAAAAAGAACGACATTCAGGTATTGAGTTTCACGTTCGGTGATATCGAGCGTGCCAAACTGGATCCCGTTCTGGATTTCAAGGGCAAAAAGCGATGAGTCGCGAAATTCTTCTGTTGGTCGATGCCTTGGCGCGTGAGAAAAACGTCACGCGCGAAGTCGTATTCGGAGCGCTCGAGAGCGCGCTGGCTTCGGCCATGAAAAAGCGTTTCAAGGACGACGCCGAAATCCGCGTCTCCATCGATCGCGAGACTGGCAGCCACGAGGGTTTTCGCCGGTGGCTGGTGGTGCCTGACGAGGCTGGCCTGCAAGAGCCTGACAAACAGGAAATGCTGTCCGACGCCATCGAAATTCAGCCCAATATCCAGGTGGGCGAATACATCGAAGAACCGCTCGAGCCGATCGAGTTCGGCCGTATCGGCGCGCAGGCTGCCAAGCAGGCCATCCTGCAAAAAATCCGTGACGCCGAGCGCGAGCAGGTCCTCAACGACTTCCTTGATCGTGGCGAGACCATCATCTCCGGCACGATCAAGCGCATGGACAAGGGCGACATCATTGTCGAAACCGGCAAGATCGAAGCCCGGTTGCCGCGCTCCGAAATGATCCCGAAGGAAAATTTCCGCGTCGGTGATCGTCTGCGCGCTTATGTGCTCAAGGTCGATCACGCTGCCCGCGGCCAACAGGTCATCCTGTCGCGTACGTCGCCCGATTTCATTCGTCAGCTGTTCGAGAACGAAGTCCCCGAAATCGAACAGGGTCTGCTCGAGATCAAGGCTGCTGCACGTGACCCGGGCGTACGCGCCAAGATCGCCGTGGTCGCCTACGACAAGCGTATCGATCCTATCGGAACGTGTGTCGGGATGCGCGGCTCGCGTGTGACCGCCGTGCGTAACGAACTGGGCGGCGAGCAGGTCGATATCGTGCTCTGGTCCGAGGACCCTGCGCAATTCGTCATCGGCGCCCTGGCGCCGGCCAATGTCGAATCGATCGTGGTCGACGAAGACAAACACGCCATGGACGTGGTGGTCGACGAGGAAAACCTGCCCAAGGCCATCGGCGCCAAGGGGCAGAACGTGCGCCTGGCTTCCGAGCTGACCGGCTGGCAGATCAACATCATGACGCCAGAAGAAAGCCTCAGCCGCCAGGAATCCGAGCGCGCCGGCCTGCGCACCACATTCATGAACAAGCTGGACGTCGACGAAGAAGTCGCCGACATCCTGATTGATGAAGGGTTTACCGGTATCGAGGAAATCGCTTACGTGCCCCTGCCTGAGTTGCTGGAAATCGAAGCGTTTGACGAAGACACCATCAACGAGTTGCGCGCCCGTGCCCGCAATGCGCTCTTGACCGAGGCCATCGCCCAGGAAGAACGCCTTGAAACGGCCCAGGACCTGCTCGAGCTCGAAGGCGTGACGCCCGAGCTGGCTGCCAAGCTGGCCGAGCGACAAGTGCTGACCCGTGATGATCTGGCAGAGCTGGCTACCGACGAGCTGGCGGAAATCGCCGGGATCGACGAGCAACAGGCCAGCGACTTGATCATGCGTGCCCGGGCCCATTGGTTCAACGAAGAATAACCGGCGGCATCCTGCCAAGCGTTTGATTCAAAACCCATTCATCGTTGTTGTAATCGCTGCATATAGAGGGAAGATAGCCTAATGTCGAGTAATACTGTCGCCCAGTTCGCTACCGAGCTGAAAATGCCAGCCAACGTGCTGCTCGAGCAGCTGCGTTCGGCCGGTGTTGACCTCAACTCGGTAGACGACGCGGTAACCGACAGCGACAAGGCGAAGCTGCTCGACTCTCTGCGCCGCGCTCATGGCGCGACCGAGGGCAAGAAGATCACCTTGACGCGTCGCCAGACCTCCGAGATCCGCCAGGCAGATGCCACCGGCCGTTCTCGTACCATTCAGGTCGAAGTCCGCAAAAAACGCGTGTTCGTCAAGCGGGATCCGTCCGAGATCGCCCAGGAACAGGCCGCTGCACAACAGGCTGAGGCCGAGTCGTCTGTATCGGCGCTTGCGCCTGCAGCGCCCGTGGCACCCAAGCCTCCTGTCCAGGAATCGAACGAAACCGTGGCAGCGGCTGAGCCCGCTGTTGCTGAGCCTGCAGCCGAGCAAACTGTCTCTGCCGAAGATCAAACGAGCAAGACCGCCCAACCCGTGGTTGAGCCGACGCCTGCGCCGGCTGCCGACGATGCCCAGGTTGAGGCAGCCGACGCCAAGCCTGCAGCCGAAACGCCCAACGTGGTTGCCGATTCTGGCGCCGAGGGCGTCTCCGAACCCGAGGCTGCGCCGCGCGTTGAGCCTCAACCTGCTACCCCCGTGGCCCAGGCCGAGCCTGAGCCCCAACCCGAACCGGCACCCGTGCCGGCAGAGCAGTCGGCTAGCCCGACTGAGCCTGCCGCTGGGCAGGCCGCTCCCGAGCGCGAGGCCCCCTCGGCCCCGCCGGAACCTGTTGTGCAAGCTGAAATCGATACCGTTGCTAAATCTCCTGCCGAGTCTTCCAAACTGACTCCGCCTGCTTCTTCGTCCAAATCCAACGCTGCCGCGCCTCGTTTGACGCGCGCCGAGCGCCGTGCGCCGCCTCCGCTGGCTCAGACGGCTGGCGATAACGCGTCCCGCGAAGACGCCCGTCGTGCCGCCGAGGCCGAGGCCGCCGCCTTGCGCGAGATGTTGAATCGTCCCCGTAAGGTCCTGCGTGCTCCCGAGCCGGAGGCCGCCGCGCCGTTGTCGGGTACGCTGCACAAGCCCAGTGGCAAGACTGCGGCTGGCGCGAAAAAAGACGCCAAGCCGGGCGCTGGCGCGGGCTCGAAGAAAACCATCAAGACGGCAGAGGTATCCTCGTCCTGGAATGATGATGCGTCGCGCAAAAAGCCTGCCGACACCAAGTCCGCTGCTCCCAGCCGTGATGGCTGGCGCGCCGGCGGCAAGGGTGGCAAAGGCGGCAAGGGCGGCCGTAATCAACAGAACGATCAGCGCCGCCAAGAGCCCGTGCAACAGGAATTCATCGCTCGCGAGGTGCACGTTCCCGAAACCATCAGCGTGGCCGACCTGGCACACAAGATGTCCGTCAAGGCCGCAGAGGTCATCAAGCAATTGATGAAGCTCGGCCAGATGGTCACCATCAACCAGGTGCTGGACCAGGAAACCGCCATGATCGTGGTCGAGGAACTCGGTCACGTGGCGATCGCTGCCAAGCTCGACGATCCGGAAGCCTTCCTCGACGAAACCCCGGGCGCCACCGAAGCCGAGGCCCTGCCTCGTGCGCCGGTAGTCACCGTGATGGGTCACGTCGACCACGGCAAGACCTCTTTGCTGGATTACATCCGCCGTGCCAAGGTCGCCTCTGGCGAAGCCGGCGGGATCACCCAGCATATCGGTGCCTATCATGTGCAAACCGATCGCGGCATGGTGACGTTCCTGGACACCCCGGGCCACGAGGCGTTTACCGCCATGCGTGCCCGTGGCGCAAAGGCTACGGATATCGTGATCCTGGTGGTTGCCGCCGATGACGGCGTCATGCCGCAGACTCGCGAGGCCATTCACCACGCCAAGGCCGCAGGTGTGCCGCTGGTCGTGGCTGTCAACAAGATCGACAAGCCCGAAGCCAACCCCGAGCGCGTCAAGCAAGAGCTGGTCGCCGAGGAAGTCGTGCCCGAAGAATACGGTGGCGATGTGCCGTTCGTGCCTGTGTCCGCCAAAACCGGCGCTGGTATCGACGACCTGCTCGAAAACGTCTTGCTGCAAGCCGAAATTCTGGAACTGACCGCGCCCATCGAAGCACCGGCCAAGGGTCTGGTCATCGAAGCCCGTCTCGACAAGGGACGTGGTCCGGTTGCGACCATCCTGGTGCAGAGCGGTACGCTCAAGCGTGGCGATGTGGTGTTGGCTGGTGCCAGCTTCGGTCGCGTTCGCGCCATGCTGGACGAAAATGGCAAGCAAATCCAAGAAGCTGGGCCGTCCATTCCAGTCGAAATCCAGGGCTTGACGGACGTGCCGGCCGCCGGCGACGAGTTGATGGCGCTGGCCGACGAACGCAAGGCCCGCGAAATCGCGTTGTTCCGCCAAGGCAAGTTCCGCGACGTCAAACTTGCGCGTCAGCAGGCCGCCAAGCTCGAGTCCATGTTCGACAACCTGGGCGAGGGTACGCAAACCTTGGCATTGATCGTCAAGACCGACGTTCAAGGCTCTCAAGAGGCCCTGGTGTCTTCGCTGACCAAGCTCTCGACCGACGAGGTCCGTGTCCAGGTTGTGCATGCGGCCGTGGGTGGTATCTCGGAAAGCGACATCAACCTGGCTATCGCTTCGAACGCCGTGGTGATCGGCTTTAACGTCCGTGCCGAGCAAAGCGCCAAGAAATTGGCTGAAAACAACGGCATCGACCTGCGCTACTACAACATCATCTACGACGCTGTGGATGACGTGAAGGCAGCCATGTCGGGCATGTTGGCGCCCGAGAAAAAAGAAGAGATCATCGGCCTGGTCGAGATCCGCGAGGTTTACTCGATTTCCCGTATCGGCAACATTGCGGGTTGTATGGTGCTCGATGGTGTGGTGCGCCGCGACTCGCAGGTTCGTCTCTTGCGCAACAATGTGGTTCACTGGACCGGTCAGCTGGATTCGTTGCGCCGCTTCAAGGACGACGTCAAAGAGGTCAAATCCGGCTTTGATTGCGGTCTGACGCTGCGCGGCACCAACGACATCCAAGTGGGCGACCAACTGGAAGTCTTCGAAATCAAGGAAATTGCGCGTACGCTGTAAAAAGCGATCGTGAATTTCATACGTGTTACATGAGCCGTCACAAGTCTAAATCCATCCCCGGCCGCAATTTGCGGCTGGGGGGG
>NZ_CBCSIU010000018.1:0-31593 GCF_965139205.1 Bordetella muralis | reverse complement strand
CCGACCAGATCCAAAAGGATCTGGCCGGCCTCATTCAGCGCGAGATCGACGTATCTCGCGCTGGATTGATCACGCTGTCCGGTGTGGAGCTGTCGGCTGATTACGCGCACGCCAAAGTCTATTTCACGGTGATGGGCGCCGAGCCCGACACCGCGGCGGCGCTGCTCAACGAAAAAGCCGGCTGGCTGCACTCCCTGCTGTACAAGCTCTTGCACATCCACACTGTGCCCCGATTGCGCTTCTTCCATGACGAGCAAATCGCGCGTGGCATCGAAATGTCGGCATTGATCGACCGCGCAAACCGGCCTGGCCCGGTCGCGGAAGAGCCCGACGAACCTGAAGACCAGCGCTGATCGGCTGTCGTCTACTGCTGCTTTTTTCCCGGATTCGACGATGGCTAAACGACGCGGGCTTGCGCTCGACGGTGTCCTGTTGCTAGACAAACCTGTGGGTTTGTCCAGTAATCACGCCTTGCAGCGCGCCAAACGCACCATGGATGCCGCCAAGGCGGGGCATACAGGTACACTGGATCCTTTCGCCACCGGTTTGCTGGTGTGCTGTATGGGGCGTGCCACCAAGATCTCCGGCGCGATGCTCAACGCCGACAAGTCTTATCGAGCGACCTTGCAGTTCGGCGAGGAAACCGATTCCGGCGATTTGACCGGCATCGTGACGGCACGCGCGACGGATGCGGTCAATGTGACCGAGTCCGCCTTGCTCGACGTGTTGTCACGCTTTCAGGGCATCATCGAGCAGATCCCGCCGATGTATTCGGCGCTGAAGCGGGACGGCAAGCCGTTGTACGAATACGCGCGTCAGGGTATCGAGCTGGACCGCCCGCCGCGTCAAGTCAAGATTTACCGCATCGACCTGTTATCGCTGAATGGCAGCCAGGCCGAGATCGATGTGGCGTGCAGCAAGGGGACGTACATACGTACCCTGGCGCAGGATATCGGCCGGGCACTGGGGTGTTATGCCCACCTGGCGGCGCTGCGGCGCACGCACGTCGGGCCATTTTCGCTGGATCGCGCCGTCACGCTCGAGGCCCTACAGGCCATGACTGACCCCAAGCAAGCATTGCTTGCATTGAATGAATTGCCGGCGGGCTTGCTGCCCGCCACACCGACCTTAAAGGACCCGCTATGACTCGCGCCTTGCGCAACGTCGCCATCATTGCCCACGTTGACCACGGTAAAACTACCCTGGTCGACCAGTTGCTGCGCCAATCCGGCACCTTCCGCGAAAACCAGGCGGTTACGGAACGGGTCATGGATTCGAACGACCTGGAAAAAGAACGCGGCATTACGATTCTGGCCAAAAACTGTGCCGTTGAATACGAAGGCACGCACATCAATATCGTCGACACCCCGGGACACGCGGACTTCGGTGGCGAAGTCGAGCGCGTGCTGTCCATGGTGGACGGGGTATTGCTGTTGGTCGATGCGGTCGAAGGCCCGATGCCGCAGACCATTTTCGTGACCCGTAAGGCCCTGGCCTTGGGATTGAAGCCCATCGTCGTCGTCAACAAGATCGACCGTCCGGGCGCCCGTCCGGATTTCGTGATCAACGCGACGTTCGATTTGTTCGACAAGCTTGGCGCGACCGAAGAGCAGTTGGATTTCCCCGTGGTGTACGCCTCGGGTCTGTCGGGCTACGCCGGTTTGACGCCTGATGTGCGCGAAGGCGACATGCGTCCGTTGTTCGAAGCCATCCTGCAACACGTGCCGCAGCGTGACGACGATCCCAATGGTCCGCTGCAAATGCAGGTCATCTCGCTGGACTACAACAACTATGTGGGCAAGATCGGTGTGGGCCGCATCAACCGTGGACGTATTCGTCCGGGCATGGATGTGGCTTTCCAATTCGGTCCCGAAGGCTCGATCTCGAAAGGCCGCATCAACCAGGTGTTGAAATTCAAGGGCCTGGAACGTGAGGTGGTCGAGGAAGCCGAAGCCGGCGACATCGTGCTGATCAATGGTATCGAAGACATCGGTATCGGTTGCACGGTCATGGATCCGGCGAATCCGGAAGCATTCCCCATGCTGCGCATCGACGAGCCTACGCTGACGATGAACTTCATGGTGAACACGTCGCCCCTGGCCGGCCGCGAAGGCAAGTTCGTCACCAGCCGTCAGCTGCGTGATCGCCTGGACCGCGAGCTGAAGTCCAACGTAGCGCTGCGCGTGCGCGATACGGGCGACGATACCGTGTTCGAGGTGTCGGGCCGTGGCGAATTGCACTTGACCATTTTGCTGGAAACCATGCGTCGCGAAGGCTACGAGTTGGCCGTGTCGCGTCCGCGTGTCGTGTTCAAGGAAATCGACGGCGTGAAATGCGAGCCGTTCGAGTCGCTGACCATCGACGTCGAAGACGCTCACCAAGGTGGCGTCATGGAAGAGCTCGGCCGCCGCAAGGGCGACTTGCAAGACATGCAGCCCGATGGCCGCGGCCGTACCCGTCTGGAATACCTGATTCCGGCCCGTGGCCTGATCGGTTTCCAGAACGAGTTCCTGACTTTGACGCGCGGTACGGGCTTGATGAGCCACATTTTCCACGAATACGCACCCGTGCGCGAAGGCAGCATCGGCGAGCGTCGTAATGGCGTGCTGATCAGCCAGGATAATGGCGATGCAGTGGCTTACGCGCTGTGGAAATTGCAGGATCGTGGCCGCATGTTCGTCAATCCGGGCGAGGCCTTGTACGAAGGCATGATCATCGGCATTCACAGCCGCGATAACGACCTGGTCGTCAACCCGATCAAGGGTAAGCAACTCACCAACGTGCGTGCGTCGGGTACGGACGAGGCGGTGCGTCTGGTGCCGCCGATTCAGATGTCGCTCGAGTATGCGGTTGAGTTCATCGACGATGACGAGCTGGTGGAAATCACGCCGAAGTCGATCCGTCTGCGTAAGCGTTATCTGCAAGAGCATGAGCGTCGTCGTGCGGCGCGTGAAAGTGCTTGATGAGTACTAACAGTTAGTGTGAAGAACGGGCGCCTGAGGTTGGGCGCCCGTTTCGTTTTGGATGTGGCGATTGTGTTTGGTGCGCCCGACTACGCGGGCCTGTGGTTCTGCGAGTTAACCGGGCAGCGACGGCGCGTATTGAGCGTCGTTCTGATGCATGTCGTGAAATTCGCGTATGTGCTGCACGACTTTTTGTGGGTCGTCTTCGATGATGAATAGCTCCAGATCGTGGGCGCCGATCATTCCGTTGGCCAGCATTTGGTCGCGTAGCCAGCCTATCAGGCCTTGCCAGTATTCCTTGCCCACCAGAATGACGGGTGCGGGGGGGACTTTGCCGGTTTGAATCAGCGTCAACGCCTCAAACAGCTCGTCCATTGTGCCAAAGCCGCCGGGCAGCGAGATGTAAGCAAAGCTATGCATGAAAAAGGTCGCTTTGCGAGAATAAAAATACTCAAATGACAAACTGATCGTCTGGTATTTGTTATTGTGAGTCTCGTGCGGCAGGCTGATGTTCAGGCCTACGCTGGTTCCTCCTGCTTCGAATGCGCCTTTATTGGCGGCTTCCATGATGCCTGGGCCACCGCCTGCGATGACGGCAAAGCCTGCCTCGGCCAGTGCGCGTGCGATGGCTTCGCTGGTTTCGTAGTGTGGCGAGCCGCGGCTGGTGCGCGCGCTGCCGAACAAGCTGACGGCGGGGCCTAAATCGGCCAGTTGTTCTGCCGCCGTCCGTATCTCTGACATAATCACCGGTATTTGCTTGCCGGCGGGCGTTTCTAAATCTGCCTTTGTAACCATGAAGAAAACCTTATTGCTGGTAGACGGTTCGAGTTATTTGTACCGCGCCTTTCACGCTATGCCCGATTTGCGCAATGCGCAAGGCGAACCTACGGGCGCACTCTATGGTGTCGTGAATATGTTGCGTAAGCTCGTGTCTGATCATAAGGCAGACTACGCAGCTTGTATTTTTGATGCACGCGGCAAGACCTTCCGTGACGATCTCTACCCCGAATATAAATCGCATCGGCCGCCGATGCCCGAGGATCTGGCCGCGCAGATCGAGCCGATCCACCAGGCCGTCAAGGCCTTGGGCTGGCCAGTTCTGGCGATCGAGGGGGTCGAGGCCGATGATGTGATCGGTACCTTGGCCCGCCAGGCGACAGAGCAGGATATTCACACCATCGTGTCGACTGGTGACAAAGATCTGGCGCAATTGGTTGATTCGCATGTGACCCTGGTCAACACCATGAGCGGCGAGGTCTTGAACGAACCGGGTGTACAAAACAAATTCGGCGTCTCGCCCGAGCGCATTGTTGATTACCTCATGTTGATCGGTGACGCCGTGGACAATGTTCCAGGCGTGACCAAGGTCGGCCCCAAAACTGCCGTCAAGTGGCTGAGCGAGTTTGGCTCGATTGACGGCTTGGTAGAACAGGCAGACACCATCAAGGGCGTAGCGGGCAACAATCTGCGCGAAGCGATCTCGCAGTTTCCGTTGACGCGCGAGCTGCTGACGGTGAAGTGCGATTGCGATCTGACCGGTCACGTTAACACGATGGCCGATCTGGAGCCTCGCCAACCCGATACCGGGACGCTGCAAGCCTTGTACGAGAAATATGGTTTTCGTAGCTGGCTGCGCGAGCTCACGGGCGATGCCGAGCGCGTGCCGCAAGGGGATGCGCGCGTTATCGCCGAGGCGCCTGCCGCACCGGCCGAACTCCGTTATCAGGTCATTGCCGGCTGGCCGGCGTTTGACGAATGGATGGCGCTGGTTGCTGAGGCGCCGCTCGTGGCGCTGGACACCGAAACCACCTCGCTGGATGAAATGCAAGCCAGCCTGGTGGGGATTTCCATGTCGGTCGAGCCGGGCGTGGCCTGCTATATCCCTGTGGCGCATCGTGGTCCGGATCATCCCGAGCAACTGCCCAAAGCCGAAGTCCTCGAACGCATGCGCGCTTGGCTGCAAGATCCCGCGCGGCCCAAGCTGCTGCATCACGCCAAATACGATACCCATGTGTTTGCCAACGAAGGCATCGCGCTCGCTGGCATCCAGGACGACACCATGTTGCAGGCGTATGTGCTGGAATCACACCGCGGCGTCGGTTTGGCCGATTTGTCGCAACGGTATCTGGGACGCAGTGGTATCAGCTACGAGGATTTGTGCGGCAAGGGCGCCAAGCAAATCGGCTTTGACGAAGTCGCCGTCGAAAAGGCGGGCCACTATGCCTGCGAAGACGCCGATTTCACGTTGCAATTGCATCAGGCCTTGCGCCCGCGCGTCGCCGCTGACGCGGGGCTCGAACGCATTTATCAACTGGAAATCCAGGTCTCTCGTGTATTGACCGTCATCGAACGCAACGGCGTCAAGGTCGATGCGGGAGAGTTGGGCCAGCAAAGCCATCGCCTGGGCCAGGAAATGCTGACCTTGGAGCAGCGGGCCTACGATCTGGCGGGCCAGCCGTTCAATCTGAATTCACCCAAGCAATTAGGCGAAATCCTGTTTGGCCGCATGCAACTGCCCGTCGTGCGCAAGACTGCCAGCGGCGCCCCATCGACCGACGAAGAGGTCCTGACCAAGCTCGCGCAGGATTACCCTTTGCCTCAGGTCCTGTTGGAATATCGTGGCCTGTCGAAACTGAAATCGACCTACACGGACAAGCTGCCTCGCATGATCAATGCGCGCACGGGCAGGGTGCACACGCATTATTCGCAGGCTGCAGTGATCACGGGCCGATTGGCGTCGTCCGATCCCAATTTGCAGAACATCCCGGTACGCACCGAAGCCGGCCGTCGTGTACGTGAAGCCTTCATTGCAGAAAACGGCGTGTTGTTGTCGGCCGACTATTCCCAGATCGAGTTGCGCATCATGGCGCACGTCTCCGACGACGAGAATTTGCAGCGGGCCTTTGCCGCTGGCGAGGACATTCACCGCGCTACCGCGTCCGAGATCTTTGGCGTTGCGCTCCCCGATGTCACTTCCGAACAGCGCCGGGCTGCCAAAGCCATCAATTTTGGCCTGATTTACGGCATGGGTGTATTCGGCTTGGCGTCCAACCTGGGGATTACGCGCGATGCGGCCCAGGCATACATCGACCGTTATTTTGCTCGTTATCCCGGCGTGGCGCAGTACATGGAACAGACGCGTCAATTGGCGCGTCAACAAGGCTATGTCGAAACCGTCTTTGGCCGCCGCTTGCAGATGCCCGATATCCGCGCAGCATCCGGGCCTCGCCGCCAGGGCGCAGAGCGCGCCGCCATCAACGCGCCCATGCAGGGCACGGCGGCCGATCTGATCAAAATGGCCATGGTGGCCGTGCAAGACTGGCTCGACGCCGACCAATTGGCGACTCGCATGATCATGCAGGTCCACGACGAACTGGTGCTGGAGGTACCCGCCAGCGAGCTCGGCGTCGTGCGCGCGCGCGTACCTGAGCTCATGTGCGGCGTCGCGACGCTGCGCGTGCCGCTGCTGGCCGAGGTCGGCGTCGGTCCCAACTGGGAACAGGCGCACTGAGGCACTGGTTTGCCAGTCCTGTTTACGGCATCCAGCCTGGATGTCGTAAACAGACTGTTGCAAACCCTGCTGCCCTATATCCGGGGCCACACGCGCGAGGAAGCCTGTAACGATATAATGTTACTTTACGCCTCCTTTCTGCCTCATTTCCCATGCTGCTCCTCTGGATCTTGCTGGCCACCGTCGCCGGCGGCCTGATCGCTGTGTCTATCGCCAGTTGGCTGGCGTACCGCGTTTTCAGCAAGTACCTGCACCACATGGTCAGCCTCTCGGTTGGGGTATTGCTGTCCGTTGCGCTGTTGCATTTGCTGCCCGAGGCCTTCGAGGGAGCAGATGCCGATGCACACACGCTATTTGCGTTGCTCTTGGCGGGGCTGCTGGGATTTTTCGTCCTGGAAAAAATCGCCTTGCTGCGGCACAGCCACCACCACGAAGGTGATGGCCATCATCATCACAAGGGACATGATCGCCACGAGGCGGGACGCGGGGGCGTGCTGATCCTGGTTGGCAGTTCTTTGCACAATTTGTGCGATGGCGTCTTGGTTGCGGCGGCTTTTCTCACCGATCCTATCCTGGGCGTACTCACGGCCTCCTCGATCATCGTGCACGAGGTGCCGCACAAATTGGGTGATTTTGTGGTGTTGCTCAATGCGGGCTTGGCGCGGCGCAAGGCGTTTATATTGATCTTGTTTACCAGCTTATGTACTGCGCTGGGTGGGGTGATCGGCTATTTCCTTTTGCAGCAGGCTCAGGATCTGGTTCCCTATGTTCTGGTCATTGCCGCGAGCAGTTTCCTCTATATCTCCGTGTCGGATCTGATTCCGCAGATGCATGAACGAGGCGCGTTGTCCGATGCGATCCCTCAGTTGGTGCTCGTGGGGATCGGCGTTGCGGTCATCTACGGCGTGACCTCGTTCATGCACCATGGGCATGAACATGGCGGGCACAACCATACCGTCGTGCACGAGGAACATCATGAGGCTGGGCACGCACATTGATGCGGGCCAAAGGTCTTTGTTCAGATGCTCGTCCCTTGCCCTGCGGATTTTAATGCGCCTGTGATCAGCGTTGGTTGAGCATGCTTAATATGATGCAGATGTTCAGTGTGGCGCTTTTGGGTGCCTCGATGTTCAGCGGGCGGAGTTCTTAAGACGCCGGTGTGCCGCGTGCGTAGGCTGCACCGGCCCTATCGCAGCGGCTCGGCGCGACACCAGGCGCCGAGGTCCCCTTCGGGGACTACCCGCCGCTCAACGGGCCGGCGCAGCCTACGCACGCGGCACACCGGCTCGCAAGGACGGCAGACCACGGATGCTGATTTGCCGAGGTCATTGGTGGTGACCAACGAATCGCTTAACGACCGATGCATTTCATTTCTGCGAGTTCCGCAGGCGGGGCAAAGCGCGATGCCGGCCTTTTGAGCGACGGGNAGTCCNCGNAGNGGACCGAGGCCCCTGGTNNTGNGCCGAGCCGTTGCGATTAGGCCGGCATCGCGCTTTGCCCCGCCTGCGGAACGCCTAAAGAACGCCATCCGCCGCCAGCAAACTATCTAATCCCCTCAAAAAACAGCCATCTACCGGCAAATAAGCCATCCCTAAGCAAAACCACTTCACCCGTATTACGAAGGCACTCACCACCCCCCCGACATTTGCACCCACTCCCACCGCCAAGTACATTCACTCTTGAGACCAGCCAGATCGGCCCGGTCATTGGCATAGGAGTCCCGTCATGAGTTTTGCCCCCGCAGCCGGCCAGCCCACGTCCACCACTATTCACACCGATAGCGAAGGCCTGGAGCAGGGCGGCATTGATCTACCCGTGCACGACGGCACCATCTTTGCTTATTACGCCGCACCGCTAGGGAAAAAGGATCTGCCCGTCGTTCTGGTCATACAAGAAATCTTCGGTGTGCACGAACACATCAAAGACATCTGCCGCCGCCTGGCCAAAGCCGGTTATCTGGCCATTGCCGCCGATCTGTATCAACGCCAGGGCGACGCGTCGCAATACACCGACATTCCCAAACTGATTTCCGACATCGTTGCAAAAGTCCCGGACGAACAGGTCTACGCCGATCTCGATGCCTGCATCGAATGGGCCGGCCAACATGGCGGCGATATCTCGCGCGTTGGCGTCACCGGATTTTGCTGGGGCGGCCGCTTGACCTGGATGTATGCCGCGCATAATCCCGCCGTCAAAGCCGGCGTCGCCTGGTACGGCAAGGTCGCTGCCGGCCACGGCCCCCTGATCAAACAAATGGTCGTGGACGTGGCCGCGAATACGCATGCGCCTGTGCTCGGCCTGTATGCCGGCCAGGATGCCAGCATTCCGCTCGATACGGTCCAAGCGCTACGGTCCGTATTGGCCAGCGGCAACGAAGCCGCACGGGCATCGGAAATCGTGATCTATCCCGAAGCCAACCACGGTTTTCTCGCAGACTATCGTCCCATGTATCGCGAAGTCGATGCTCGTGACGGCTGGCAGCGCATGCTGACGTGGTTCGAACGTTATCTATGATGATCGGATAGCGTGGTCGGCGGTTGATGCCGTGTTCGGTCACGGCATCAGGTGACTCTCGCGCGGTATCTGTGTTTTGTCTTGTGGCGCGGGGTCGGTCCGCTTGCGCCATGTATGCCAGGCCGTGATCAACAACAGGCCTCCCGTGGCTGCCATGACAGCCAGCAGCGCATAGTCAAACGATGCGCGTGCACGCTCGGCGAGCATGGCAGCAACAGCTGGCGCCGACGTCGCCGCGACGGCGAGGGCTTCGTCCAGGCTGTCATACACCACCGCAGGCAGCATGCTGTTGTCGGGCAATATCAAGGTAGCGCCATACACCGCAGTGGCCAGGCTGCCCATGATCGCGACACCGAGCACGGCACCCAATTCGAAGGACATTTCCTCGACCGATGCCGCCATGCCGACCTGATCAGCGGGCGCATTGCTCAGGATCGAGCTTGATGCTGCTGTCAGCGCCATACCGAGCCCAAGACCCATGATCGTCAAGCCCACCAGTTGCCAGACCGGCGCCATCTGATGCGTGCCGACCAACGCAAGTGCGCCGAGCCCGGCAACGAGCATCGACAGCCACATGCCGCGGTTTTCGCCCAGCCTCGGTATCAACAAGCCCGCGATCGGCCCCGCGACGAACGAAGCCAGCGGTGCAGGCAAAATGAATAATCCAGCCTGCAACGGCGACATTTGACGGACCAACTGCAGCCATTGGCTATAAATCAACTCAATGCCCGCAAAGGCGATCGCCGCCGCGAGCGCCACGATCACAGCCGTGCTGAATTTGCGATTGCGGAATAACCGCAGGTCGATCAGCGGATCCTTCGTGCGTAATTGTCGTTTGACAAAGAGCAGCAGAAAGACGGCGCCGAGGAGTCCCGCCAACAACGCCAGGATGTAAGACGGCGCGCGTTGGGTGAGCTCTTTGACGGCGAACACCGAGCAGACCAGGCCGACCAGGATTTGCCCTGAACCTATCAGGTCAAAGATCCGGGTGGAGCCACTACGGTGATCGTCGATAAACCACAGTGCCAACGGCAACACGATCAACACCGTCGGCACGTTGATCAGGAACACCGATCCCCACCAGTAGTGCTCCAGCAGCGCCCCACCCACGACCGGTCCGAACGCTGCGCCGCCCGACGCGACTGCCGCCCAGATGCCGATGGCGATCGCCCGCTCACGGGCATCCTGGAACGTATGACGAATAATCGCGAGCGTGGCGGGCATCATCATGGCCGCGCCTACCGCCAGCAGAACGCGGGCGCCCATCAGCCATTCCGGATTGGCCGCGTAGGCCGCCAACAGCGAAGCGATACCGAATATCGCCATACCGCCTACAAAGAGCCGTTTCGGCCCATAGCGGTCGGACAGGGTGCCCATCCCCGGCAGCAGGCCCGCGACAGCCAACGGATAGGCGTTGACGATCCACAGTTTCTCAGACGCCGTCGCCTGCAGGGCCAGGGTGAGATGCGGCAGTGCCGTGTAGAGCACGGTCATGTCGATCACAATCAAGAACAGATCGACCGACACAATGGCCAGGATGAGCCAACGCAACGCGTGTGATGATGAGGTATGCAAAGACGACATGGGTTGCCCCGCCGGGACTAAGGCGATGCCGTTGAAATAGCAGGCCTACCCATGGCAGACTGGGGCGATCGCGTCCTGTGGCAGGACATGCGCCAGAATGTGGGACCTGAACGGCATCCAGCCTGGTGCCGGATGATGAACGGGATTATAATTTAATTCCATACGTATGTATTGAAAAAAGAGTAACAATGGGCCGAACCCGTACCGTAGACCGTGAACAGCTGCTCGACGCCGCCGAGGCCATTATCGAAACTTCGGGCGCGGCAGGCTTGACCATCGACGCCGTGGCAAAGGCCGTGGGTATCAGCAAAGGCGGGGTGCAATACTGCTTTGGGAACAAAGACGCCCTGGTGGACGCGCTGTTTACGCGCTGGGGCGCGTCCTACGACAGATTGTTTGCTCAGACCATGGCTGGCAGCACCGATCCTGTGGATGCCGTGCGGGCCCATGTCGCGGCGACCCGGCGCACCGACGAGGCGAGCGCCAAATCAGCCAGCTTGCTGGCGGCCCTGGCTCAAACGCCCGAGCACCTGGTCAGCACGCGCAAATGGTATCGAGAGCGTATTGCCAAGCTCGATGCCACCACGCCAGAGGGCAAGCGCGCCCGATTGGCATTTCTGGCGACAGAGGGCGCGTTCATGCTGCGATTCTTCGGTTTTATGGAAGTCGACGAGGCCGAGTGGGAATCCATGTTTGATGACCTGCAGCAATTGCTGTGAGGCTGATGGGGCCCGTCGATATCAAGCGGGCCTGCGCGCGAGTCCGCGTCAGCATCGTGGCTGGGGCCCGATCAATTCCCTGCCTCGCGCAGCCGGCTCGGCAGCAATTCGCCATGCCGCGCCAGCAATGGATAGGCGGCCGCGCCCACCAAGTGCGAATTGATGCTCTTCATGTCACGCAGAATATCCAAGTACAGCGCGCCGATTTCTGCGGCATCGATTTGCCCGGATTTGATTTTCTGCAGATGCGCTTCCGATTCCTGCATTTCCAGCTCCCGGAAACGCGATTTTTCACCTGCTAATTCGCGCGCCTGGCGCACATCATCATTAATGAACAGGGCGGCCGCCTCGCGCTGATTGGCAATCAGGCGAGCCAGCGTTTCGTCCAATTGCTGACGTTGTTCCGGCGGCAAAACCCAGCCTTGTTTGCGCAAACGGGCAATGTGATTGAGCAGGCCGTGATGCGTGATGTCCGCTGCGTGCCCAATGTTGCTGGCAAAGGCCAGAATATCGTCCAGCCGTTGAGTATCGGCGCGGGTCATGTCTTCGCGGTCCAGCAAGGCCAGATAGGTGGTGATCGCCGTCTCGATCTTGTCCACGGCGTTATCCAATTGGCGCGCCTGCACGAGACGATGGCGGTTATCGCGTTTAAAGCCTGCACGCGCATAGAGCAAGAGCGTCTGCAGCATATCGGCCATCCGCAGGGCCTCGCGCGTGGCGTTTCCCAAGGCAACCGCTGGCACATCGTGTGCCGATTCGTCCAGGTACTGGGGCCGGGCGGGGTCATTGGGATCTGTTCTTTTCGGCAGCCAGCGCGTCAGCAGTGCCGCATACGGTGTCAGCAGCGGCAGGAAAATCAAGGCGATCATGGCGTTGAACACGGTGTGAAAGTTCGCCACCAGGCGCGCATTGTCGCTCTCCAGCCAGCCCATCCAGCCCGGCAGCCATGGCAGCAACAACAACCCCAGCACCACACCGACAACCCGCGTCAGGAGATTGCCCAGCGGCAGGCGACGGGCGGCTGGGTCGTCGCCGGTGACGCCCTCGATCATCGGATTGACGGCCGTGCCGAGATTGGCGCCCAGCACCAGTGCCAACGCGAGTGCGGGCGAGACCAAATGATGCTCCGACAACGACATGATCAGCACGACGATGGCCACACTCGAGTGCGCGGCCCAGGTCAATGCCGCGGACAGCAGCACTGCGGCGACGGGTTGCGTGCCCAATGCATCCAGTATCTGTTCGAGCAAGGGCGCGTCCTGCAGCGGAGCGAATAGCTCCACCAGTTGATGCAGTGATAGCAATAGCAATCCCAAACCTATGAATACCCGGCCCAGGTCACGGGTACGCCCCGGCGGGTAACGGCGAAACATCCATACCCCCGCCAAAATCAGGATGGGGGCCAGCGCGGTCAGGTCGAATGACAGCAACTGCACAATCAGAGTCGTGCCTACGTTGGCCCCCAGCATGGCGGCCAACGCGGGCGCGAGGCCGACAAGGCCCCCGGCTGCAAAACCCGTGATCATCAGCCCCGTTGCCGTACTGCTCTGCAATGCGGCAGTAATCCCCAATCCCGTCGAAAACGCCCGTAATCGCGTTCCCAGGGCACGCCCCAGCGCCGCACCCAAGGCCGCACCGAACGCTCGCTGTACGCCCGTCTGCACCATGTGCACGCCCCACAGCAGCAGCGCCACGTATCCCGCAAAATCGAGGAGGGGTATGAGTCCCGACATAGTCAGCCTGAAAAAATCAACGCCACGGGCCGTTGGATCTGGATTGAAACAAACCTGTCATGTCCAATGATCGCACGGCCGGATGCGAAGGGAAATCGTCATCAAGCAGGGAATTCCAGCTTGTTGTACTAATACCTTATCTCTCTGTCCCCAGTTTGACCAGCATTGTCGATGGGGACCGCTGTCCTCCGCGTATCATGTCTATATGATCCTCATCGTTCCTTTTACAGAGGTTAACCGTGGCAGTCTCCGCTTTTGATCTTTTTAAAATCGGCATTGGGCCATCCAGCTCTCATACTGTGGGACCGATGCGTGCCGCGCTGTTATTTGCCCAGGGCTTGGAGCGGGATCAACTGCTGTCTCAGGTGGCCTCGGTACGGGTAGAGCTATACGGGTCCCTGGGGGCGACCGGCAAGGGGCACGGTACCGACAAAGGCGTCATTTTGGGGCTGATGGGGCAGGCTCCCGACACCGTGGACCCGTCAGCGATTGCGGGGCTGCTGCAGTCGGTGCGCACGAAAGAGTCTCTTGCGTTGTTGGGTCATTTTTCCGTGCCTTTTATCGAGAAAGAGCACATCCTGTTTTATCGCCGTGAGGCCATGGCCGAGCACCCTAATGGCATGAAATTCCATGCCTACGATGCGGTGGGCCATTCCCTGCGCGAAGCCCGTTATCTTTCGGTGGGTGGTGGCTTTGTGGTGACCGCAGGCGCACCGAATAGCCAGATCATCGCAGCACACGATCAGTTGCCGTTTCCTTTTCGCACCAGCCGCGAGTTGATGGAGATGTGCCACGCCGAGTCCTGTACGGTGGCGCAGTTGATGATGCGCAACGAACTCGTGTGGCGTACCCAGGCCGAGGTCGACGCCGCGCTGGATCGCATCTGGCAAGTCATGCAGGATTGCGTCAGCCGTGGGTGCGGCATCAATTACCCCGAAGCAGATGGTGACTTGCCCGGTCCGCTGAAGGTACGCCGCCGTGCGCCCGAGCTATATCGCAGCCTGACACAGCGGGCCGAGCGTACCTTGTCCGATCCCTTGTCCGTCATGGACTGGGTCAATCTGTACGCCATGGCCGTCAACGAGGAAAACGCCGCGGGCGGCCGCGTGGTGACGGCGCCCACCAACGGGGCGGCGGGCATTATCCCGGCCGTACTGCACTATTACGACCGCTTTGTCCCGGGCGCCAACGCCCAGGGCGCCCGCGATTTTCTGTTGACGGCGGCAGCGATAGGCCTGTTATACAAATACAACGCCTCGATCTCTGGTGCCGAGGTCGGTTGCCAGGGCGAGGTCGGCGTCGCCTGCTCCATGGCGGCCGGGGCGCTGGCGGCTGTGCTGGGCGGTTCCGTGAACCAAGTCGAAAACGCGGCCGAAATCGGGATGGAACACAACCTGGGTTTGACCTGTGATCCCGTGGGCGGTCTGGTCCAGATCCCTTGTATCGAGCGTAACGCCATGGCCTCTGTCAAAGCCGTCAACGCGGCTCGCATGGCGCTGCGTGGAAATGGCCAACATTATGTCTCGCTGGATTCAGTCATCAAGACCATGCGCGAAACTGGCGCCGATATGAAAACCAAATACAAAGAAACCGCGCGAGGGGGGTTAGCGGTGAACATCGTCGAGTGCTGAAGGGATAGAGCGCCGCTCGGCGCTGGATGCACGTGGAACCAATAGAAAGCCATAGTTACTTAACGGCCTGTAACCAGTCTGTTTTTTGGATTTCTAGCGGAGCACGACAATCATGACCATTCATTCTGGCATTACTCCTAACGTCCCGATAACTCCCGGCGGGCCCGTCGAGGTTGACAATCTTCAATCCGCCAACGCAGGCGGCACCGTTACCGTCGAACAGTTTTACGATGCGTTGTTCCAGGAGGATGCATCAACACTCAATAGCTGGATAGAGCAGGATTTGATCCCTGAATCGGTTCTGCGCAGCTTGGAGCCACGTACTAAAGAGCCGCTATTGGTCTATCTCATAAAGAATCCCAAGATCAACATACAGGATCAGGTCACGGCGCTGATCTATAAAGTGCCTCAGGAGCTGATCGATGCCCCAGGCAAGGACGGGCAGACGCCTTTGCTTTTGCTTTCCAAGCGTCCTCAATCCTCCGGCATGATGGACGCGTTGCTCAAACGCGGCGCCAATCCCAACGTCAGTGACAAAGACGGATGCACGGTGTTGATGCATTGCATTAAAAACAGCTATTCATCGGACATGGTGCGTTATTTGTGTCGTCACGGGGTGCACCTCAATGCGAAAGATGTCGAAGGGCGTACTGCACTGCATCATGTTGCGTTGATGCAAAATTGCGCGCTCGTTCCTGAGCTGGTGGGCGCCGGTGCGGACAAGACGTCTACGGATGTTTACGGGAAAACCGCTCTCGCTATTGCCAAAGAGCAGAGTTTAGACGGCGATGATCCCGTGCAGTGCGCGTTGCAGGTTAGCCAAGCTGATATGTTGGCGTATCTTGGTAGCATTTTTGGTGATGCTTTCCGCGCCGATTTGCTGAAGGCATCGACTCTCACATGGGAAGCCATCGCAGACACGTTGTCGTATGCGCTAAGTTTATTGCCAGGTTCGGCTAACGCTATCGTCGAGACTGACGTCCAAGCTGGAGAACGCTCGTATAACCAGAGGGAATTAGACAACGAACCCATTGAAGACGTCGTTGTGGGTGCCAATCAGCCCGTGTACTCCGCGTCAGGGGAAACTGTTACTGACAAGTCGGCGTCAGCCACCCGCATCAAGTAAACCTGGTGATTAAAAATGGCGGGCAGAGATATCTCTGCCCGCCATGTCATTTTTGTTCCCTGTGTGGTGACAAAATGGATGGCTACAACGCCAGAAATCCTACAACCACCAGTGCAATCAGCACCACTTTGGCGATCTTGTACACCGTACGATTCCACGCCTTGAACTGCTTGCGCTTTTGATCGATGACCCAGTGTGCATGCGTCAGCTTGTTGATGGCGCCGGTCTGATCGCCGCCATCGTTCGGCGAGCTGGCCGCCGACATCACGACGCGTCCGAACCACCGGTTAAATGCCTCGGCCCATCGCCATTTCAGCGGGCGCTCGATGTCGCAAAACAAAATGATGCGGTTGGCGTCAGACCGGTTGTGGGCTTCGTGGACATAGGTTTCATCGAACACCACGCTTTCACCGTCACGCCAGCTATACGGCTCGCCGTCGACGATGATGTGGCATCTGTCATCATTGGGCGTAGTCAGGCCCAGGTGGTAGCGCAGTGATCCTGCAAAAGGATCACGATGCTTGTTGAGCTTGCCGCCCGGGGGCAGTTCGGCAAACATGGCCGCTTTGACTTTAGGCAGGCCTTTCAGAATGGCGACGGTACGAGGGCACAGTTCCTCGGCCGAGGGGTGACGGGCGTCATACCACTTCAGATAAAACCGCTTCCACCCATATTTGAAAAACGAATTAAAGCCGATGTCGTCATGCTTCTCGGCGGCTTTGATACGGCGCAGCTCGGCCATTTTCAGTGCTTCGTCACGAATGACTTCCCAGTTGTCATCCAGCATCTGCAACTCGGGAATCTCGCGCGAGGGCAGATAGGGAGTCGTCGGCACACGGGAACACAGCACCATAAATGCATTGACTGGCGCGAGCAGCGCGGACTGGTCTAACAGTTGCCGAGAAAGACGCAGACGCACACGGCCCCGAAAATGTGCAAACAGGATGGAGGCCAGCCAGATAACAAGAATCAGCCACTTCATAACGCACAGCTCGTAGTGAGCCAATCGGTAAAAGACAACCTATTTTCTCATAGCTTGGCAAAATATGACGGAGTGAGGGCTTGGCGTACCCGCCCAGACGGCCGACTAGGTACAATTCCGAGCATGTCTGAAGCCGTTATCTCCCAGCCTGCCTTTGTCCATTTGCGCGTCCATTCCGAGTTCTCGGTGGTGGATGGTATTGTGCGCGTGCCCGACCTGATCAAACGGGTCGCTCAACTGGGCCAGCCAGCCGTGGCCCTCACGGATCTGTCCAATATTTTCGGGCTGATCAAGTTCTATAAAGGCGCGCGTGGAAAGGGGGTGAAACCCATTGCGGGCTGCGATGTCTGGCTGACCAACGACGATGACCCCGACAAGCCTTTCCGTTTGCTGTTGCTCGTACGCAACCACAAAGGCTATCTGAACCTCTGCGAGCTGCTGACTCAGTCTTTTTTGACCAATCAGGGTAGAGGCCGTGCCGAAATCCGCCGTGAGTGGCTGGCAGGCCGGGAGGGGCTGATCGTGCTCTCCGGGGGGCGGGGCGGCGATATCGGGCATGCCCTGGATGCGGGCAATGCCGCCACGGCGTTGTCGCTGGCGCGGCAATGGGGGCAATTATTCCCCGGGGCTTTTTACATCGAGCTGCAGCGCAGCGGTGCCGATGGCGATGAGGCCTATACCCAGGCTGCCATGCGCCTGGCCGCCGAGGCTGGGCTGCCGGTTGTGGCCACGCATCCCGTGCAGTTTCTGGACGAAAGCGAATTTCAGGCTCACGAGGCGCGCGTATGTATCTCCCAGGGCGAGATCCTGGCCGATCCGCGCCGTGTGCGCCGCTTCACAAAAGAGCAGTATCTGCTCAGCTCCGAGGAAATGGCGCGGCGTTTTGCCGATGTGCCTTCGGCGCTGGCAAATACCGTCGAAATCGCCAAGCGATGCAATCTGACGCTGGTGCTGGGCAAGCCACGGCTGCCTATTTTCCCCACGCCCGAGGGCGTGTCTCTGGATGACTATCTGGTGCAGCTCTCCGAGGCTGGCCTGGAAAAGCGCCTGGAATTCCTGTTTCCCGACCAGGCTGTTCGCGACGCCAAGCGCGAGCAGTATTACGAGCGCCTGCGCTGGGAATGCAAAACCATCATTCAGATGGGCTTTCCGGGTTACTTCCTGATCGTTCAGGACTTTATCAACTGGGGCAAAAATAACGGCGTGCCAGTCGGCCCGGGCCGGGGCTCGGGGGCGGGTTCGCTGGTGGCGTACGCGCTGGGCATTACCGATCTGGATCCGATTCGCTACGACTTGCTGTTCGAGCGGTTCCTGAATCCCGAGCGGGTATCCATGCCCGACTTCGATATCGACTTCTGCCAGGACAATCGCGAACGCGTCATCGACTACGTCAAGATGAAATACGGCCGCGACGCCGTGAGCCAGATTGCGACGTTCGGTACGCTGGGCGCAAAAGCCGTTGTCCGCGATGCAGGGCGGGTGCTGGACATGCCCTACCTGTTCTGCGATGGCCTGTCCAAACTGATTCCGTTCAACCCGGCCGATCCGTGGTCGCTCGACCGCACGCTGAAGGACGAGCCGGCATTCAAAGAACGCTACGAACAAGAAGAAGAAGTCCGCGCGCTGGTCGACCTGGCCCAGCCCCTGGAGGGCTTGACCCGCAACATCGGCATGCACGCTGGCGGGGTGCTGATCGCGCCGGGCAAACTCACCGATTTCTGCCCCCTGTATTGCCAGCCGGGCCAGGAAAACAGCGCGGTGTCGCAGTTCGATAAAGACGACGTCGAGGCTGCGGGCCTGGTGAAGTTTGACTTTCTGGGGCTGCGAAACTTGACGATTCTGGACTGGGCCGTGCGCTATGTACGCCAGTTTAATGAATCCAAGCGCGAGTTCGACATCATGTCGCTCGAGCTCGACGATCAGGCTGCCTACAAAATTCTGTGCGATGCCAACACGACGGCTGTGTTCCAGCTGGAATCGCGCGGGATGAAAGAGCTGTTGAAAAAGCTCCGGCCCAGCAACTTCGAAGACATCATCGCTATGTTGGCGCTCTACCGGCCGGGTCCGTTGGAATCCGGGATGGTGGATGACTTCGTCAACCGTAAACACGGACGTGCGGCGGTGGATTATTTCCACCCCGATCTGGAAAACACGCTGAAAAGCACCTACGGGGTCATCGTCTACCAAGAACAGGTGATGTTGATCTCGCAGATCATCGGCGGCTACTCGCTGGGCGGCGCAGACCTGCTGCGCCGCGCCATGGGCAAGAAAAAGCCCGAGGAAATGGCCAAGCACCGCGAGTTGTTCGAAAAGGGCGCCAAGGAAAAGGGCCATGACCCGGATCTGGCCGTCAAGCTGTTCGACTTGATGGAAAAATTCGCCGGCTACGGTTTTAACAAATCGCACTCGGCGGCCTATGCGCTGATCTCCTATCAGACCGCCTGGCTCAAGGCCTATCACCCCACCGAGTTTTTGGCCGCCACGATGTCGTCGGATATGGACGACACGGACAAAGTGCAGATTTTCTGCCGCGATGCTCAGGAAAACGGCGTGTTGGTGCTGCCGCCCGACGTCAACGCGTCGGGTTACCGGTTCGAGCCTGTTCAAGACGAGCACACCAAACAGGGCAAACCGCCGCGCACCATGCGCTATGGTCTGGGGGCAGTCAAAGGAACAGGGCAGGGCGCCGTCGAAGAAATCCTGCGTGCACGCCAGGCAGATGGTCCGTTTGCAAATCTTTTCGACTTCTGTCGGCGCGTCAACAAGCATGCCGTGAATCGGCGTACGATCGAGGCCTTGATTCGCGCCGGTGCGTTTGACACCATCGAGCCCAACCGCGCGGCCATGCTGGCCTCGGTCAGCACCGCGATGGACGCCGCCGAGCAGGCTGCTCGCAGCGCGAATCAGGCCTCCTTGTTTGGAGACGACAGCGGCGACGTGGTCGCAGGCGAACTCAGCAAAGTCGCCCCGTGGAACCTGCATGCCAAGCTGACCGAGGAAAAATCCGCGCTCGGCTATTACTTCAGCGGCCATTTGTTCGATCACTGGCGCGACGAAGTCCGCCGCATCGTGCCTACGCAGCTTGCACGTATCGAACCACAGCGAGATTTGCAATGGATGTGCGGCGTGTTGGCGGGCGTGCGCACGATGATGACCCGACGCGGCAAAATGGTATTCGCAGTTCTCGATGACGGCACCGCCCAATTGGAAATTTCCGTCTTCAACGAGCTGTACGAAAAACACCGTTCCCGCCTGCGCGAAGACCAGTTGATCATCGTCCAGGGCAAAGTCAGCAATGACGATTATTCGGGCGGCATGCGCATCGTGGCGGATCAGCTTTACGATTTGCAGTTGGCTCGCGAGGCGCGCGCCAAATCGCTACGCGTCAAGCTCAACGGCCAGGCCGACGCCAAACGCCTCTACCAGATGCTCAACCCATTCCGGGCCGAGCCCGAAAATGGCGTTCCTGGCGTGCCCGTTGATATTATTTACGAGCGTGACAACTTCTTGTGCACGGTACGGCTGGGTGAGGAATGGCGTGTGCGCATGGCCGATACCTTGCTTGACAACCTGACCGCCTGGGCTAATCCTGACGGGGTAGAGGTGACCTACTGATGCAACCGCTACGCATACTCCACTCCGAGGCGGCCGTCGCGTTTGGCGGGCAAGAACACCGCATTTTCAAGGAAATGCATGCTATGCGCGCGCGCGGCCATCACATCGAGGCCGTTTGCCAGCCGCAAGCCCAGTTGGTACCGCGTCTGCGTGACGCGGGGTTTACGGTGCATACCGTGCCCATGGGCGGCCTGGTCAAATATCTGCAGGGTGTCGTCGCCGTGCGGCGCATTCTGCTGGAGGGCAATTACGATGTGGTCAATACGCATAGCCGTATCGATACCCTGATTGCCGGCACGGCGGGACGTTTGGCCGGTACGCCGCTCATCGTGCGCACGCGCCATCTAGCCAGTAAAGTCGGATCCATGCTGTCCTACACCTGGCTGCCGCATCGCGTCACCACGGTCAGCGAATATGTGCGCCGTTATTTGGTCAGCCGGGGTGTGCCGGCCGAACATACCGCCACGCTGTATTCCCCCGTTGTTCTGCCGCCGCCTGTCGAACACTCGACATTGCGCGGCGAGTTGGGCTTGGCCGAGGACGATATCGTCGTGGGCTGTGTCGCCGTGATGCGCGCAGCCAAAGGCCATAAGAGCCTGATCGATGCCATGCGCCCCTTGATGGCGACACGGCCCAAGCTGCACATGGTATTCGTGGGCTCTGGTTCGCCGACGTTCGAAAACACCCAGGCCTACATTCAGGAACTGGGCCTGCAGGACCGCATCCACCTGATGGGGACGCGGCGCGATGTGCCCAACCTGCTCGCGGGCTTTGATCTGTTTGCGCTGGCCACCGAACAAGAGGCGTCCGGCACGGTATACGTCGAGGCCGAAGCCGCAGGCCTGCCGGTCATTGGTACGGATGTCGGCGGCGTATCCGAAATGATGCGCGACGGCGTGACCGGCATCCTGGTGCCGCTGCATGATCACGCCGCATTGCAAAGCGCGTTGGAGCGCTTGATCGACAACCCCGAACTGCGCCGCGAAATGGGCGAAGCCGGCCGTCGCATGGTGTGGGAAGAGGGCGTGTTTTCTCCCGCGCGTTTGGCGGAGAACACCGAGGCGGTATACCGTAAATGGTTGGCGGAGCGCCGATCGTGAACCCTGTCACCAGTGATCTCGCGTCCGCGACCCGCACCAACGGTCATGCGGCCCAGCCCAGCAGCCGCGCCGTTCTGGCGTAACGTGCTCAAGAGTGAACCCGCATGTCTAACGCGCCCAACGTTCCCGTCCTGATGTATCACCACGTTCACCCGGCTGGCGGCATGATTGCCGTGACGCCCGAGGTGTTCGAACAACAGATCGCAGGCTTGGCCCGCGCAGGCTATACCTCGCTGAGCGCGCAGCAGTTCGCCGATTATCTGGCCGGCGGCACCGTTCCGGAAAAATCCGTTCTCATCACCTTTGACGACGGCTATCTGAATAACTGGACCTACGCGCATCCGATTCTGCAACGCCATGGCATGAAAGCCATCCTGTTTCTGATTACAGGCTGGCTCGGTCAGGGAGACGTGCGGCCTTACGAGGGGCAGGGCTTACCCGTGCCGCATTCGCCCGATCATCATGAAAGCAAACGCCTGGTCGCCGAAGGCCGCACTGACGAAGTGATGTTGCGCTGGAGTGAGGTGCGCGCGATGTTGGCGGCCGGGACCTTCGAGGTGCATTCCCATACGCATACCCATACTCGTTGGGACAAGGAATGCGGCCCTGACGTCGCTGCCAAGCGCGAGCACGTTGCCCAAGAATTAACAGATTCCCGTGCGGCCCTCGTCCACCAGCTGGGTGACGTCAGTGATCATCTGTGCTGGCCACAAGGCTATTTTGACGACGACTACGTACAGATGGCCCGCGAGGCGGGCTTCAAACATCTGTACACCACCGATGCCTTGGGTCAAAACCTGCCGGGCACCAATCCCGAGCACATCTATCGTTTTGCGGTGCGCAACCTCGGCGGATCCTGGCTGAACCGCCGCATCTGGATGTCCCGTCATCCCATCGTGGGCCCGCGTTATCACGCCTGGAAAGCGTGGAAAAGACGGCTGAGGAATCGCAAATGAAGCTCTCGGTCATCATCATCACCAAAAACGAGGCCAAGCACATCGTGGGGTGCCTGGAATCGGTGGCCTTTGCCGACGAATTCATCGTGGTGGATTCCGGCAGCACCGACAATACCGTTGAGCTCGCGCGCGATTTTGGCGCACGCGTCGAAATCACGCCCGATTGGCCGGGATTCGGGCCACAGAAAAATCGTGCGCTTGATCTGGCCACTGGCGATTGGGTGCTGTCCATTGACGCCGACGAGCGCGTCACCCCCGAGCTGGCCCGCGAGATCCAGGCAGTACTCGCGGCACCGAAGGCCGACGCTTATGACATCCCTCGGTTGTCGGAATTCTGTGGCCGTTTCATTCGCCACAGTGGCTGGTGGCCCGACTATGTGCTGCGCTTGTTCAAGCGCAGCACCGGGCGCTTTACCGATGCTGCAGTACACGAACGTGTCGTGCCGCAAGGCCCCGTATTGCAACTGAAGGGGCATTTCGAACATTATCCTTATCCCAATCTGGATGCGCTGATCAACAAGGTCAACCGTTATTCTTCGGATGCCGCAGCAATGATGTACGCCCGTGGCAAACGGGCGACGGTGTTCAGCGCACTGGGACATGGCTTTTGGACTTTTGTGCGTATTTATTTGATTCGTCGAGGGTTTCTGGACGGACGCCACGGCTTGGTGCTGGCAGTGACGGCAGCGGCAGGCAGTTTTTTTCGCTACGCCAAGCTCAGCTTTCTGTCTGACCAGGGTAAATAATTCTCTGCAGTGAAGATCCTTTACACCAATTTCCACCCGCGTAACGGCGGCGGCCATACGACCTACATCACCAGTCTGGCAAAAGCGCTGGCGGGTGATCATGAGATCACCGTGGCTGCGCCGGATACGAGCCGGCTGTTTCGCTATGCAGGCGCCATTCCCGGTGTGCGCACCGTTGGCATGCGTTTCACGACGCGGCTGTCATCCTGGTTTGGCGAACGCGCGGCATTGAGGCGTCTGATTGCGCAGGAGCGTTACGACATCATTCACGTCAACGGTTCGGCGGACCATAAGCAGGTCATGCTCGCATTGATCGGCATGCGCCATCGTCCGCGCGTCGTGTTCACCAAGCATAACGATCACCCGCTGGATTCCTTGGGCCATCGCATGCGGGCTGCCATGGCGACGGATCATGTCATTGCCGTCAGCGACTTTGTGCGGACTATGGTGATGGCATCGCCATACCGGCGTGTGCCGATCACTACGATCCGGCATGGCATCGATACCGATTATTTTGCTCCGCTTGATGTTACGCAGTCTCCGGACGCCGAATCCTCGGTAGAAACGCTGCGCGATCACTATTTCGGTCCCTCGTGGCGCGGTCGTTTGCTGCTTGGTAGCGCTGGCGGCACCGATTACGCAAAGGGATGGCTCGATCTGGTCGATGCTGCAGGCAGTCTCCCTGCAGATCTGCGCGAACGCATTTTCATACTCGTGGCAGGCGATCTCCCGAATGACGACAAGCGCGCACGCGTACGCGCGGCAGGCATGCAGGACCAGGTCTTTTTCCCTGGCTTGCTGGACGACGTCCGGGATGCGCTGGCCTGCTGCCATGTCGGCTTCGTGCTTTCCTATCGCGAAGCCTTGTCGTATGCCTGTCGAGAGGTGATGTCGCTGGGCTTGCCTGCATTGGTAAGCAATGCGGGCGGCCTGCCGGAAAATGTGCGAGACGGCGAAGATGGCTGGATCGTGCCTGTGCGCGATGTTCCCGCTATTGCTCGAACCTTGACCGTGATGTTGCAAGATCCCAGCCGGGTATCCATCATGGGCGCCGCAGCGCGGCGTAGTGCCGTCGACTTTTTTGGTCTCGACGATTTTGCTCGTGCGACCTTGGACGTTTATCGAAATACCGTGTCGGCTTGAGTTGACACCAGAGACGTGTTGACGATGTTTATCTCTCAGCGGTTCTCATCGTGGCAGGCCGCTACCATCTCGGTATGCCGTTAATCCGCTGATCAGGGCGCCATCACACGGGATGCTTCAGTGGCGAGGTTTCGAGCTCGAGGCGCGCCAACCACTGAAGTGCATCATCGCGATCCCGGCCGCACATTTCCAACGAGGGCTGCAGGCCCGAGCAACAGGATGGCCGCTCAGGCTGGCCAAAAATCCGGCAACGCATCATGTCATCCAGTTGGATACACGGCACACCCGCCGGCTTGCCGTGCGGCATGCCTGGAATCGCGCTGGAAATCGAGGGCGCCGTGCAGCATGCACCGCACCCTGCACGGCATTCAATGGCGGCACCCACGTTTACACCCATCCCCGCAACCAATACACGAGCAGGCCGGCATATTCCTTGATAATGCTGCGGCTGGCATCGAGCGTTCGCATATGCGGTAACCAAGGCGTCACCGACCCATCGGGCGGCAAGAAAATCTGTGGCGGTGTCGAGGCCGGAATGGCGGACACGCCTTGCTTGGAAAAGGCGGCCATCGCGCGCGGCATATGCAGCGCGGAAGTCACCAGCAGGATGCGCTTGAATCCATGCTCTTTCAGTTCCTCTTCGGTCTGCGTGGCATTTTCATAGGTCGTGCGGCTGGCGTTTTCCAGCACCAGGGCGCTCTCGGGGACGCCTTGTTGCTTCATCGTATAGGCCATGCCGCGAGCCTCGCTGATATCGCCTTCCAGCGCCCCACCCGACAAGACCACTTTGGGCGCGCGCCCGGCCTTGTACAGATTCGTGGCGGTATCCACCCGCACGATCGCGGTGTCCTTATCGTAGGGTAAAAACCAGTTGGCTCGGCCATTCGCCGTGTTGCCGCCCAAGACCACAATGGCGTCGGCGACTGGCAGTTCTGCCGCAGGCAGGTGCGGGTAGCGAGCCTCGAGCGAGCCTCCCAACCATATCGACGTCGCAGGCAGTGACCAGGCAGCCAACCAGATGACACCTGCGGCAGCGAGGGCTGCGCCCGTCTTGCGCAGGCGAAACAGTCCCAGTACCAAACCCAGAACGACCAAAGTTACGCAGAGATTCTGCGGAATGATGAGGTTGGCCAGGTAAGTCGTAAAAGTCATGTAAAAAAATCCGGTCAAGCAGGTTGCAGCAGGTCGCCGATTTCACGTTCGACTTCGTCGGCAGCGGGCCAGTTCCCGTCCGATCCAAGGCAAACCGCACGCGGTGACCAGGGGCCCGTACGTCCTGGACTGGTGACACCAAATAGCGTCAGTTGCGATGCATCGGCGGCCGCGGCGATATGCGATACCCCAGAATCATTACATATCACCAATGAGGCGCGAGTCGTCAACGCGGCAAACGCTCCCAGAGGGGTGGCAGGCAGCAGACGCGCGGTCGGCGCATTGCGCTGTGCTTGCTCAACCTCGGCAGGAGGAGGGCACATTACCACGGTATGGCCACGTGCCTGTAACGCACGCGTTAACGTATCAAAATGTGGCCAGACTTTAACCTTGCCTTTGTGCAGGCCGGTGGCCGTGGGGGCAATCAGCACAAAACGCTGTGCTGTCAGGCCGCCTTCACGCAACAGCGCATCTGCTGCCTCGTGCTGGGCGGCCGTGATGGGTAAATTCAGCGTTGGACCGGGCTGTTCCGTACCTGCCGGCAGTCCCCAACGCGTCAAAGCGCTGCGTGTCAGGTAATACCAGGATTGCACGGCGTGCAGGCTGGGGTCCGGCTTGGCAATCGGCCAGCGCAATAGCAGGCTGCGTCCATCGTCCCGATAGCCGGCGCTGGGAATTCCGGCCAGCCGAAACGTCGCAGCACTCGAGAGAGAGTCGGGCAGGGTCACGCCCCGCACTCGCTTCGCGGCCGCCCCCCAATTGCGCCGATGGTCGCGCACGGCGCGGTAATCCTCCTTCAGACGGCCCTTCATGGGGATGAAGTCATGTTTGACCACACCGTCCAGCAAATCGCGCGCCCAGGGGCGTGCGCAGACGACAACTGGCAAGCCAGTTGCGCTCAGCAGGGCCAGGCTAGGCAGGCTCATGCAAACATCGCCGACCCAATTGGGCAGGCGGACATACAGGCAAGAAATCTCTGATGTGGGCAACTTCGGTTCCTTGGAACGGTCGAACGGTACAATCCCGAGCACAATTGTATAAAAGCGAGCCCCCTCTTGAATTCTGACGCACGTCACGCACCCGCTGGATCTCATCCGGTCAAGTCCGAACTCTGGAAACGCGTCTACAGCCGCGTCGGTTCCTACTGGAAGGGCCTGCTGCTGGCTATCTTGCTGATGGCTGGCGCCGCCGCCACGCAGCCGACGCTGGCCATCATCATGAAGCCCCTGCTCGATGAGGGTTTCGCCGGCACCAAGCCGTATTACGTGTGGGCGATCCCCCTCGCCGTGGTGGGTCTGATCTTCTTGCGGGGAGTATGTAACTTTTTCAGCGATTACTTGTTGGCCTGGGTGGCCAATAATGTCCTGCTCGGCATGCGCCGTGACATGTTCGAGCGGCTGCTGGGGTTGCCCGATGCGGACTTCAAGCGCGGCGATACCGGCCGGCTGCTCAATCGCTTTACCATCGACGCCGGCAACGTCACTGGCTACGCCACCGATGTGCTCACCGTCCTGGTACGCGAAACGCTCGTCGTGATCGCGTTGATTTGCGTGCTGCTGTACATGTCCTGGATGTTGACGCTGATCATCCTGGTCATGTTGCCCGTTTCTGTGCTGATTGCGCGTACCTTCATTCGGCGCCTGCGTCGCATCAATCGCGAAACGGTCAATATGAACGCCGAGTTGACCCGTGTCGCCAGCGAGGGTATCAATGGCCAGCGCGTCATCAAGCTGTTCGACGGCTATGAGGCCGAGCGCGGCCGTTTTGCTTTCGTGAATGCGCGTTTGCGCCGCTTCGCCATGCGGACTGCCACGGCCGATGCTGCCATGACGCCGCTGACCCAGGTCTGCATCTCGATCTCTGTGGCTGCCATCATCGCCGTAGCGCTCAGCCAGGCCAATCACGGCAATCTGACCGTCGGTAGCTTTGCGTCTTTTATGGCTGCGCTGGCCCAGATTTTCGACCCCATCAAACGCCTGACCAACCTCGCCGGCAAAATGCAGAAAATGCTGGTGGCCGCAGAGAGCGTCTTTACCCTGATCGATCAGGAGCCCGAAGTCGATACCGGCAAACGCACCTTGCCCGAGCCGGTGCGCGGGCGCATCGAGTTCCGTCAGGTCACGCATCGCTTTCCCGATGCCGAGCGCGACACCTTGCACGACGTTTCCTTTCAGATCGAACCCGGGCAGACTGTCGCCTTGGTCGGACGTTCAGGCAGCGGCAAGACCACACTGGCCAATATGCTGCCGCGTTTCGTCCTGCCGGGGTCGGGCGATATCCTGATCGACGATGTACCGATCAATGAACTGACGTTGCGCAGCCTGCGTTCCCATTTGTCCTTGGTCAGTCAGGACGTAGTGTTATTTGACGACACCATCGCCGCCAACGTGGGTTACGGGGCATTAGGGCAGGCGAGCGACGAACAGATACGCGATGCGTTGGCCGCTGCCAACCTGCTCGAGTTCGTCGATGGCCTGCCGCAGGGCATGCACAGTGCCGTCGGCGAAAATGCCGCCCGCTTGTCGGGTGGGCAACGTCAACGCTTGGCGATTGCCCGCGCGCTGATTAAAAATGCCCCTATCCTGATTCTGGACGAGGCGACTTCGGCACTCGATAACGAGTCCGAACGTCAAGTTCAGGCGTCGCTCGAGCGCCTCATGCGCGGCCGCAGCACGCTGGTGATTGCACATCGTCTCTCCACCGTGCAAAACGCCGACCGCATCATCGTTCTGGATGGCGGCCGTATTGTTGAGCAAGGCCCGCATGCCGAGCTATTGGCAGCCCAGGGCCTCTATGCTTCGCTCTACAACATGCAATTCCGCGAGGACTGACTCGCTTTTTCGCGCGGTGAGCCATTCATCCGAGGTTCACCGCGTGTCGTGCCGGTCGATGGCCGATACACTTCGGTGCCCATCCCTGGATGCTGTGGCCCTGCCGGCAACCGCCGTTTCCCCGTCCATGACAGCAAACTTGGCGTCACACGCACCGTGAAGTCTGTGCGTTGACGTGTCCTGACAATTGGCTGAAGGTAAACTGATCTGATTCCGCTGCAATGGTGGGAATCCGCCATGACAGCGCCCTTGTGTTGCCCTGAGTGCGGACGAAGCCTTGGCACGTCGATGTCTCTGGCAATATCTATACAGATCCGGGTACGCCAATGCTAGAGTTTCTGCAGACCCTTCATTGGGGGGCGGTATTTCAAATCATCCTTATCGATCTCCTGTTGGGGGGCGATAACGCCGTCGTGATTGCCTTGGCCTGTCGCGGTTTGCCCCCGGACAAGCGCATGCAGGGCGTTCTATGGGGCAGCGCCGGCGCCGTCATGCTGCGCGTCGTCCTGATCAGTTTTGCTTTGGCCTTACTGAGCGTGCCGTTTCTCAAAGTCTTCGGTTGCCTGCTGCTGCTCTGGATCGGCATCAAATTGATGGTCCCTCAATCCGGCAGCCACGACAAGATCCAAAGTACGGCGTCTGTGCTGACGGCAGTCAAAACCATCATCGTGGCGGATTTTGCGATGAGTCTGGACAATGTCATCGCCATTGCGGGGGCTGCTGAAAATACCCATGCCGACCACCAGATCTTCTACGTCATTTTTGGCCTGCTTGTCAGCGTGCCCATCATCATCTGGGGCAGCACCCTATTACTGAAGCTGATAGACCGTTTTCCCCTGTTGGTTGCGTTCGGGGCAGGGCTGCTAGGGTGGATTGCGGGCGGCATGTTCATCACAGACAGCTACTTTGTGCAGCGCCTGGGGCAGCCCACTACAGCGGCCAAGCTTGCCGCAGAGTTGGCGGGTGCATTCGTTGTCGTTGCCGTGGGCAAGCGGCTGGCCGCGTACCACCGCAGGCGGGAGCAAAAGTCGCGTGACTTGCTTTAAACGTAACTAATATATCCGGAGCCGGCCAGGCTCAGTCAGACTTCAAAATAGCTCCGCCTATTGAGAGCAAAATCGTTTTATATCGGTCTTTGTGTGGGTACGGTCAACCTGTCCATGTCCCAGAATGCGGCCACTGGTCAGACCCGCTTCGCTGAGAAACGATGCCCTTCAAACCAGGATAATGTCGTATTGCTCTTGCGAATAAGCCGTCTCGACTTCCAGCGAGACGGGCTTGCCGACGAAATCCCCCAGCATCGCCAGATGCTGGCTTTCTTCTTCCAGGAACAGATCCACGACATTTTGCGAGGCCAGAATACGGAACTCGCGCGGATTGAACTGACGCGCTTCGCGCAAAATCTCACGCAGGATTTCATAGCAGACCGTACGGGCCGTGCGCACATTCCCCCGCGACTCGCACATGGGGCAGGGCTCACACAACTGATGCGCCAGCGAGTCCCGCGTGCGTTTGCGCGTCATCTCCACCAGCCCCAATTGGGTAAATCCGTTTACCGTCATACGGGTGCGATCACGCGCCAGCGCCTTTTTTAGTTCGGCCAACACCGTTTCGCGGTGCTCCAGATCCTCCATATCGATGAAATCGAGGATAACAATGCCCCCCAGATTACGCAGCCGCAATTGGCGAGCAATAGCTTGAGCCGCCTCCAGATTGGTCTTGAAAATCGTGTCATCGAAATTACGGCCACCCACAAAGCCACCCGTATTGACGTCCACGGTGGTCAGCGCTTCCGTCTGGTCAATAATCAGGTATCCCCCTGATTTCAGATCTACCCGGCGTGACAGGGCTCGTGCGATCTCGGCATCCACATTGGCCGTATCGAATAGCGGCCGCTCGCCGCTGTAATGTTGAATACGGTCCGCCACCGATGGCGTATAGAGACGAGCCCACTCGATCAGTGAGGTGGTCGTCGTGCGCGAATCTACCTGGATGACTCCCGTATTGACGCCAACCATGTCGCGCAGCACGCGTTGCTCGAGCGTCAGATCATGATGCAGCAGGGCGGGGGCGGGATTGCTGCGAGCCGCGGCCTGTACGCTCGCCCAGAGCTTACGCAGGTACTCCAGATCCGCACTCAGCTCATCGTCCGTGGCGCCTTCGGCTTGCGTACGTACGATCAAGCCACCTTTCTCGTCCTCAGGGATGAGTGCCTGCAGGCGTTCGCGCAATTGAATCCGCTCGGCCTCCGAGTCAATCTTTTGCGAGATGCCAATATGCGGGTCATGCGGCAAGTACACCAGCATACGGCCGGCGATACTGATTTGGGTCGAAAGGCGGGCGCCTTTGGTGCCCAGCGGGTCTTTGATCACCTGCACCATCAGGGTCTGACCCTCAAATAACAGCTTTTCGATAGGCGTAGGGGTCAGGCCCTGGCTGCGTTCGCTGCGGTTCTCTCGCAGATCCGCTATATGAATAAAAGCGGCGCGCTCCAGGCCTATCTCTATAAAGGCACTCTGCATCCCGGGCAGCACCCGCACCACACGGCCCAGATAAATATTTCCCACATGTCCGCGCTGAATACTGCGTTCTACGTGCAACTCCTGTACTGCGCCCTGTTCCACCAGGGCAACCCGTGTTTCAAAGGGGGTGATATTGATCAGGATGTCTTCGCTCATAAGCTCAGGTCGCGTTATCGTGGATTCAACTTGAATAGTAAACGGTGACAGAGGGCTGCCGAGCTTTATATCGCTTTATAGTGAATAGATGGGCTGATATGGTCGATGCACCCCGGTTGTACAGGACAAAACGGCGCGGAAATCAGTCCGAATCAGCCTTGTCCCCAAATTATTTGCAGATTTATCGGCCGATTTGCCAACGCCTTAAAATATCGTGTATAGTCTCGCTCCTTCGCTGCTTGAACACGAATTCAGACGAAACGCAGTTTCGATTGAGACGGGATCAGGCGGTGGGGCCGAAGTGGTAACGCAGTAAATTCCCGCGATGATGATTGTTTGAGATCTAGTTGCACCGAATTTAAAAAGTGTGTTAATATTTCGGGCTCGGCAGTTGGTGAGGTTAGGGTTAACCCTGATATCCCGAATGACCGAGGCAGCGGCTGGGGCGACCTGGTGGCTGTGAGGTGATGAAGAGTTCAGATCGGCGAAATAAATCGATTTGACAGCGTGAAAAAAAGCCTTCATAATCTCGTTTCTCTGCTGCTGACACAGTAGCAGATGCGAAGCGAAAGCGACGCAGGTGCAGGACCCGCTCTTTAACAACGAAAC
>NZ_CBCSIU010000017.1:99216-122364 GCF_965139205.1 Bordetella muralis | reverse complement strand
GGCTGGNCAAACTCGCTNCGCTCAAACATGCCCAGCCGACTGCCCCCCGCCNGATGAAGGTGACTCGGCGGACTCAACGGGCCGGCACAGCCTGTACAAGGCAGCCCCTGGCTGGCGTTGTGCTCACATTGCGGATGATGACTCTTCGGCCCTGGGCGAGGGGGTGAGTGGATGTAGTTTCTTTGATGCCAGCAATGAACTGGGCAATAGGTATTCGCCGTTCAGCAGTGGCAGATTTAATCGGGTGAAGGGCACATCGAGATTTATGCCGGCTTGGCGCCAGGCATTCCACACTAATACGGTGCAGTATGTACCCGCGGGATCTGCTACGCGAAAGGGTTTGCCTAACATGGCCTGCGCGTCCTGGATTGCTCGGGTGCGATGCGTCGCATCGGCGTCCACGTGATAGATGGCATAGCGTTTTGCGCGCTTGGCGTCGACGAAAAACGCCAAGGTATCGGACACGACGCCGTCTGGCCGGCCCGGTACCTCAGAGGGGGTTGCATGCAGCACGTGCCAGTTGCCCGGCTGACCGATCAGCATCCCCACATGGCTGAACGGGCCGCCGTCCACCGCCATGACTGCGTCGCTGACGGGCTCGGTGCCCTCGCGAAAAATCAGATCGCCAGGTTGCGCGGCGTCGGGCAGCACCACTTCATCAGCATAGGCGTGTGTCCATATCAGCCAGCCGCCGAGACACAGCACGGCCAGCCGGCGCGCGCGAGCCGAGCTCATTTCAACAGGATTTTCCAGCTGTCGTCTTCTTTGATCAGGCGATGGTTTTCGGTCTGTTCTTTGCCGTTCTTGAATTTGACCTTGGAGCGGACCGTGGCCAGCTTGCCCTCTTCGTTGATCTTTGACTCCAGAATTTCTACGCTGTCCAAGCCGTCGTTCGCTTGAATGCGTGCCTGCATTTCGCCCACGATCATTTGCACTTTTCCTTTGGCAGCCATCATCTGCGCGGCGGGAACGCTCGAAAACGAGATTTGCTCTGTGGCTTTCTCTACATCACCCTTCGCGGCGGCCTCGTAAAACGTTTCTACTGTCGACTCCGGCTTGCCACTGGAGCATGCCGTCAAGGCCAGAGCGAATACCGCCATGAAGAAAGCCGAAAATATGCGAGAGGGAAACATCTTCTTTTCCTTTGATAAACGGGAACGCGGCACCAAACGTGCGCATCGCGGCGAATGATATCCAGAATTTTTTATTCATGGCCTCGCACATGCATCAATTTGATGCACACGAATAACTAAACGTATCTTTACAGTTCTTTTGTTGTCATCCGGGTGATCCATCCCTATTAAAGGCGTACACTCCCGCCTGCCTCATAGGCTGACAAAAACGCCTTTAGGCGATGTGAAGCCTGACCGTCGATATGCAAATTTTTTTCGCAGCAAAAAAAGGCCATCCGATTGCGCATGGCCGGCCCGGTGTCTTGAATATAGGCATTGCCCTCTCTCTGTCTGATGTTTCACCATCAGTCTCTTGCGCAGGTCTCTCGCCTGTGCGTCACGGCGCGTCAATGTTCCTGACGAATATCTGAATACGACGGTTGTCTCGTTCCACCCCTACGTTCAATGACGCAGCTTGCCGTCGGGCCGGCAACTGTGTTGGAGTCTATATGTCTTTTCAAATGAAACCCCTGTTCGCTGCGCTCTTTGTTGCTGGCACGCTGATTCTGAGCGGCTGCAATGACGACAACAAGCCAGCCGCCCAACAAGCCGACGCTGCGCAAGTTTCCGCCGAGCAACAGGACATCATCAAGTACAACGCGTTCATTGACGCGGCCAACGGCAACTCGTTTGCCAAGGATCTCGCGGATCACTTGAAATACTACGCGGACGATATCAAGAATAAAAAGCCGCTGGCCAATTATTCGGTGGTGAGCACCTACAACATCAAGACCACGCGCGAAGAGTTGGACAAGGCCCTGGCCCTGCCCGGCGACTTGCCTGAGCTCGACGCCACCGGAAAGCCGCTGAAAGATGCCTTGGCCAAGCTCGAGCCGATCAATGCCGAGTTGAGCAACTACGCGGAATCAAAAGGTTTCCTGGCCGACGACGGCAAAAAGGCCCAGGAAAAAGAAGCAGAATTTGTCGCTGCGCTGACCGAGGTCGCCAAGACCCAGAACGCGTTCTTTGAGGCGATCGCCAAGCGTGATGAGATCAACACGCGCGCAGCCTTTGAAAAGGCTCCCAAAGACACTCTCGAGTATTACCGCGCCGGCCTGATCGTGTACGCCAAAGAGGCCGCCAATCGTTCGGATGCCTTCTTTGAAACGAAGGGCGAGCAGAAAGCCACGGACGCTCTCAAGGAAAGCCTGAACAAGACCGCTGAAATGGTGGACGGCTGGAACAAGAAAGTGACTGAAGCCAAGCCCGGCGGCTGCTCCAGCATGACGATGGCAATGAACAGCTTTCTGAGCAGCGGCCGCAACGCAATTGCACACGCCGCGCGCGGAGACTACCAGCGCGGCCAAGGCATGCTCATGGGTCCGATGCAAATGGACGTGCAGAGCTTTACCCAGGACTTCAACAACCTGATCAACAAGTTGAACGAACAACGCTGCTAAACGCATAGCGTGGGCGAGCGGGCTCGGGTTACCCTGGGCGCGCTCGCGTCTAGTTCAGCCCGGCACGAATTCCCGGCAGCAATATCGCCAACCAACGTGCGCGCCAAGACAGCGTAAAGGCGACCACCAGCGCTGCAGCGGCCAAAGTCATAAACCAGACCAGTGCCGCCATCGTCGCGTGATCCACCGCCAGGCACAGCAGCAAAGCCCCTAGCAGAGACAGTCCACCCAGCCAACGGAGCCGTCGCGCCAGTGCAGGCGAGCACACAGCCTCGTCATAGACCTGCGCCCAGTGCGCCTCCATCGCCAGCGCCAGCCACCCCATGCCGGATAGGGCAAGCACAAAGGCAAACAACAACGTCAAGCTATCAGGCATGTGCAGGCCCCGAGGACTCTGGCTGCAACACGGGCGCTCGTTGCGTGCGCTGCTTCAGTTTGCGAGCCGCAAACAAAGCGACCACTGCGCCTGCCAGCATAAACAAATCCACACCCGCCACCGGCCAGTAGCCCGCGCTCAACGTGCGCAGCAAGTGATCGCCCGTCGTGGTCCAGTTAAGCAACACCGCCACCACGGCCAGTCCCGCGACCGCGAGACACTGCTCACGCCAAGCGGGATTCAGCCGTCCCTGCGCCACTGGCGCCGACCGCCAGAACGCATGCACCATGGCGAGCGCCCAGACGCCCCAGAAAATATAGCGTTCCATCGCCTGCCGTTCCGGCCAGCCTGCTCCCATGGAATCAGGCAGCAATCGATTGGCAATCAGAATCCCCAATGTCGCCACCACCATGCCCGTAACCGTGGTCACCGCCAACGCATCCACCACTCGGGCCCCTTGGCTGCCCTGCTTGGCGTGCTGCCGTTTGCGTTTTTCGACAAAGAATAAAAAGCCCGTGGCGATGCACACGCACCCCATCAGTCCGCCCAACACATACAGCCACCGCAGCAACCAATGACGGAAGTGCTGCAAATGCAGACCTGTCAGAAACTCGTTGACGCTATCGACCGCGCTGCTCGGCGGATCCTCGCGCAGTAGCTCACCCGTGGACGCCTTGAAGTGAATCCCTTCGCCGGTCAAGGCGATACGATCCGTGCCGGCGCGATAGATACTGACATAGCCGTTCGCGTCACCGACGTGCCGCATCGCCAAGAACCCAACCTCTCCGGCCATGCCCTTTTCTGCCCAGCGGCGTTGCGCCTCGACCACCATCGCGTCGACAGAAGCCATCGGCGCAGCAACACCGGCCCGGTCATGCGGCAGTCCCGTTTCCTCGGCATCCAGGCGCTCGTGCAACTCATGCAAAGGCTCTAGCTGCGTATGCGTGATGGGGAAGTAAATTCCCGCAAAGATCACCAGGCCCGTAAAAGCAAAGAAAAAATGGAACGGCAACGCCACCACGCCGGTGAGGTTATGCAGATCCAGCAGGCTGCGCTGCTTGTTTTTATTGGGCCGGAATGTAAACAACTCGCGAAACAGCTTGCGATGCATGATCACGCCACTGACCAGAGCCGCCAACATGATCAGCGCCGCCAACCCTACGATCCAATAGCCGACATCCTTCCAATAAAAGGTCAGGCTGTAGTGCATGGGATAGAAAAAGCCGCTGCCGATCTTGAGTCTGTCATCCGGCAAAGACGCTCCGGAACGCGGATCAATGGTGCGCAACGCAAACACACGCGTATCGTGCTCTTTGGCGTTGGGTACCTCATAGCCGACGAACAACCCCAGCACGGGATCCCGATGCGTGGTGTACGCGCCCCAGACTGACGGCGTCGTAAAGTGCGTGGGGACAGGGCCATTGACCTTGTTGCGCAGTTGATCGATCCGTTCGGCCGAGGGCTGCATCGTTTCGAAAACAGGCTTGAGCACCTGATCAAACGACGGCATAGGCTGCGCCTCGAACCGCGAGGACGGAATCGCCCAGCGATCGATCTCGCGGTCAAACACCGACAAGGCGCCAAAGAAAAACACGATCATCAACACAAACCCGAGCACGAGGCCGAACCAGGTGTGCAACCAGGCCATGCTGAGGCGTAAATTCTGGAACATAGGAGACTCCGGTCTCTTTTTAGTTGTCGTCGGTTCAGATCAGCATGTGCTGAATCAAGGAAGCCGATGCCGTCATCAACCCGCCACCACCCAATAGCACCAACCACACGCGCGGCATGCTGCGGGCGGCAAACGCCCATAGAAAAACCACCAGGAACACCAGGAATCCCAGGATGTTGCACAAGTGCTCGGCGTCGTGAAACTCCATCCCTGCCGCAAACAGGCCGGCGACCCCCAAGGCGATCCCACCCCAGGTGAAGACATAGCCTCCCAGCAAAGCCGCCCCAATACGCCCGGCGATGTGAATCCGTTCTATCGTCATATTTGATACGCGAGTCTTGCGCTGATGCAGTATCACCAGCCCGCTGGGCAGCCCGCGCCCAGCCATCTTTTTTCAGCTAACTGTCAATATTGACACAAAACCGCATAGAAGGAAGAATTTTCTAAAGTCCGATTATAAGATTGATTCTTGTTTAGAACTCAGGAATTTTATCTCCCCCCTGCCCGCCGGCAGCACCTTCCCCCAAAAAAATGCGCCAGTGGATCCACGTCCTCGTATCACGTTTTCCGACGAGATCCCGCCTCCCGAACCGACGCGTAACCACGCTTGCCTGCTTGCCCGGCTCACGCCAGCGTGCATCTGTTGTGGTTAGCGTCGTTGAGTACGCTGGCCATTCCTCTCACGTCGCCGATCGCGTGGACGGTGCCGTCGCTACGGTGGTGGGCATACGGCACCGCGGCGCCGCTGGAAGTGGATGCGACAGCATTATTCGGGTCAGTTGTCTGGGCTTGGGGCTGGCACAGATGACAGCGCTGCGTGTCATGCATGGACGTCCAGATGGCGTATGGGCATTATCTAGATCAACGCCCACTTAATCTCTGCATCTCGCCAGTCGACTTCACTCCAACAGCGGATGCACGAACGGAGATCCACGCACCTGTTCGCAAGTGACTCGCACAAATTGCGCCACGAGTTGCGCCTGCCGCTGGTTGGCCGGATGCACGACGCCGACCTCGCGATGCAGTTGGTGCTCGCCTAGATCGAGAACGCGAACGGATGCCTGATGACGCCCCACATCTTTAATCGGCACCAGTGCGGCGCCCAGCCCAGACGCCACCATCTCCAGGATGGCGTCTACGTCCTGTGACTCCACCTGATATTTAGGAACCAGGCGCTGGCCCTGCAAAAAACGATCGACGACCCGTCCGCCAAAGGACGCGCTGTCATACCGGATGAAGGGCAACGTTCTCAGAATCTGCCGCCAATCATCGCCCCCGACATGCGCCGGGCAGATCACTTTGAATGGTTCCTGCAGTAAAGGCACCCATTTCAACTCGGGCGGCAAAGCAAAGAAAGGCTTTACCACGATCGCAGCATCGAGCTTGCCGTGATCGACCAGGGTTAACAACGGCATAGAGCCTCCCAGCTCCAGATGAGTACTGACATCAGGGTACTCACCGACCAATGCCTGAATGATGCGAGGCAGGTATTGACGCTGCATGCTCTGAATCGCCCCTAATCGCAAATGCCCACGCAACGCCGTGCGTTGGGACTGATCGCACAGCTCGTCATAAAGATGCAGTATCTGGGTCGCTCGCGCCACGGCGTCTGCACCGGCAGCATTGAGCTTCACTTGGCGTCCTCTGCGATCAAACAGCGATGTCTGCAAGGACTCTTCCAGGCGCTGAATCTGCGCGCTGGCAGCGGCCTGAGTCAAGCCGATGTGCTGTGCAGCGGCCGTAATACTGCCGTGCTTGGCGACGGCCACTAGTGTGCGAAGCTCTTTCAACATAGGCGCACAAATAATATTTGTGAATCACACAAAAAAATAGAGTTTTTCAATTACCTAATCTATATATACCATCTTCTCCAGGCTAGACGAAATTGTTCAATTTCCGTTGGCGCCTACCACGCCTGACGTGTCGAAGAATACGGACAAGGCAAAAGTTTTTGTTTGAATTCAAAAGCTTAAAAAATCACAAGGGGGTTTTAATCATGATGTATTTCCGCTTTCTCAAAAGAGGTCCTCATACAGAGATCCCGGCGCCCTCGCCGGGCTGATCATGGCCTGAGTGCAAGTCGTCCACTTTCACTTTCTTCCTATCCGGAGGGGCCATGCACCGCTTTTGCGTCTTATCCGGGCTGCTCGCGATCCATAGCGTGATCGCGTGCACACCGGTGTTTGCTCAGGACTTTCCACTTAAACCCATCACGCTGGTAGTGCCGTTCACTGCGGCGGGCGGCACCGACCTGACCGCTCGTCTGTTTGCCCGCGCATTGGAACGGCAATCCGGTCAACCCGTGACCGTGCTGAACAAGCCTGGCGCAGGTGGCGAAATCGGGATGAGCTACGTAGCCAGATCCGAGCCCGATGGCTACACATTAGGCATCATCAACACGCCCAATGTGCTGACCATTCCCATCGAACGGCAAGCGCAATTCGATCTCGCGTCGTTCGCCCTCATCGCCAACCTGGTCGATGATCCCGCGACATTCAGCGTCCATGCCGATCAGCCTATTCATTCCATTTCTGGCCTCGTCGAGGAGGCCAGACGCAGCCCGGACGGCCTGACATACGGGACAGCCGGCATAGGCTCGGCCGGGCATATCGCCATGCTCATGCTCCAACAGGCCGCTGGTATCAAGCTACGCCACGTCCCATTCAAAGGGACCGCCGACGTACGCACCGCATTGCTCAGCAAACACATCGATATTGCCACCGCCAACCTCAGTGAAGCACTGGCGTTTTCCCAAGGCTCGCCCTGGCGCACGTTGGGCGTCATGAAAGCGACGCGCTCCGCCACGGCGCCCGAGCTGCCAACGTTGGCAGAATCAGGATACGCATTACAAGCCGGCTCATTGCGCGGCATTGGCGCACCGGCGGCCATCACGGCACAGCGCCGACAGCAAGTCGCCGCATTAATAACAAAAGCTGCCAACGATCCTTTGTTCATCGAGGACGCACACAAGGCGGAGCAGGACACCAGGGTGATTCCCGGAGACGAGTACAACAGGGTGCTGCAGGAACAGCAGAAGCAATTCCAGGCCCTGTGGAAAGCATCCCCATGGAACCGTTGAACCCCTTGGAGTCCCACACCATGAACAAAGTCCTCTGCTGCGCCCTCGTTGCCTTGCCTGCACTCTGCTCGGCGGCCTACCCCGCTCATCCCATCAATCTCATCGTGCCTTTTCCTGCTGGCGCGGGTTCGGATCAAACGGCCCGCACGATTGCCGCCTGCATGGAAACCAAGCTCGATTCGGCTCGCATTGTCGTCCTCAACAAACCGGGCGCTTCGGGTGATATCGGCCTGACGGCCTTGGCTCGAGCTGAGCCCGACGGCTACACAATCGGTCTGGTCAATACCCCTGGCGTGATCAGCCTGCCTATCGAACGCAAAACGGCTTATACGCTAGAGAGTTTCGACTTCATTGCCAACCTTGTTGAAGACCCCGGCACGATAAGCGTCCATGCAGACAGTCCCATACATTCGATCCAGGACCTAATTGCCGCAGCCAAAGCCAAACCCGGTGAAATCACCGTTGGCACACAAGGAGTCGGCTCCGCGGGACACATCTCCGCGCTCTCGCTCGAACATGCAGCGGGTATCCAACTTTCTCCCGTGCCATTCCAAGGAGCCGCTCCCGCCAGTGTGGCACTGCTCGGCAAAGTCGTTGACAGCACGATGGCCAACCTGGGTGAAGCCATCACATTTGCCAACGGTAAACCCTGGCGCATTGTAGGCGTGATGGGTGACAAACGGGCCGAGCAGGCACCGGACATTCCGACGTTTCACGACGCGGGCTATGAGGTCATTGGCGGCTCGATGCGAGGGTTGGCTGGACCGCGCGGCATGCCAGCGGAGGTGATCGCCGACCTGAGCCGAGCCGTGGATGAATGCAATCATGATCAAACCTATCTCAGCCGCGCCAAGGCTTCATTTCAACCTCTGCGTTATCTCAAGCGCGACGAATATGTCGCCAGTCTGAAAGCAGTCGACCAGCAGTTACGCGAGCTGTGGACGGTAAAGCCTTGGCAACAGTGAACAGCTCCCTTTTTTCTTGCACACAACAGGCCCTGCATTATGCGAACAGATCAGCATCCCTACGATGACATCCGAGCCTATCTGGCAGAACGCGATACCGTCTTGATCCCTGTCGGAGCCGTCGAACAATACGGCAGCCATCTGGCTACAGGCACTGAATTGCGCATCTGTGAATCCATTGCGACCGAGATCGGTGAGCGTACAGGCTTGGCGGTAATACCCATCGTTCCCGTCAATTATTCGGCCATGTTTCTGGACTACCCCGGCACCTTGTCGGTGGAAATGCACACGATCGAATCCTATCTAAAAGACATGTGCGATGCCTTGGCCGGCCAGGGATTTCGCCATTTCTTTTTCATCAATATCCACGCGGGCTCACTGGGACCGATCGAAAGCGTTTGCCGCCATCTGCGTCGCAAATACGACGCGGTGGGTGGCCTGATCGATGTGTTCTCGATCATGCGCGATGTGGCAGGCGACAGCTTTCAGACGAAACGCTCGCCCAGCGGCCATGCCTCTGAGATGGTGACCTCCGTCGCATTGGCCAAGTTTCCGGAGCTGGTTTTCATGGATCGCGCACGGGCCACGGAATCGCTGCGCCCCTTCACTGCCGACGTCAAGACTGTCAGCAGTGGCAAAGTGTCGCTAGGCAAATCCAGCTTTGCGGTATTCAGCGACATCAGCGACTACGCCCCCATCGGCACACAGGGCGATCCCACCCATGCCAGCGCCAGCCTCGGGCACACCATCTGGGATGCGAGTGTTCAATACATGAGCGAGGCCGCACTCAAATTCAGCACTATGTCCTTTACCTCGGAAACCGCCGCCTCATGAAACAAAACCCACTCAAGCAGCTTTGGACTCAGAACAAGCCTGTATTTGGCACCTGGGCGACCATGGTGCATCACCCTCGCTTTATGAAACTGCTCGCCACGACGGGCCTGGATTTCGTGCTGATCGAAATGGAGCACAGCGACTTTTCGATCGCTGATGTGGCGACACTCTGCCTAGTAGCGCGCGAGGCGGGGATCGTACCCGTCGTACGCCCCGCAGGGTCGGACTCTCATGACTACACGCGTCCGCTAGATGCCGGTGCAATGGGTCTGCTATTGCCCAATATCGAGACGCCGGAGCAACTCGAACAGATCCTGCGTTACACGAAATACTATCCCGATGGACAACGCATTCTGAACATGCGGGGACCGCACACGGACTACATCAAACTGTCATCGCCCCTATCCCAGGCCGCGGAGATCAACACCAACACCGCCACTGTCGCCATGATGGAAACGCGAGTCGGGTTGGATAATCTGGACCGTGTCTGCCAAGTGCGAGGCCTGGACGCCATCATGATAGGCCCCGATGATCTCACCCAGGATCTTGGCATTCCGGGTGATATGCAACACCCGCTGTACCAAGAGGCCGTCGAACATGTCATCGCCACATGCAGCCAGCACGGCATTCCCTGGGGTTTCAGTTGCCAAGACTTGAATGCCGCCGAGCGTTGGATCGCCCGCGGTATCCGCTGGATGCCGTTCAGCAACGATGTCAACGCCCTGTTCAATACGTTCAACACGGCGGCCGCCGGCTTGAAACGCCTAGCAGCGCGCGAGGAAACCGCATAATGCCCGTTCAAACGCTAATGAAAACGACCGCGCAATACCGTCCCTATGGTTGGCGCGCGAAAATTGGGCTGATCGTCCCATCGACCAACACCATCAATGAGCCGGAGTTCTACCGTCTGGCCCCCGAAGGCGTCACAATCCACACGGGCCGTGCCATCAACGCAGGTCCTGCCACACAGGAGAACTACGACCGCATGGCACAAGGCGTGCTTGAAGCCGCCGATCTGATAAAGACTGCCGAAGTGGACGTCGTGGCCTACGGATGCACATCCGGTTCGATTGTCTGCTCATTGGACGAACTGTGCGATGGGATGAGCGAGCGCGTCGGCGTCCCGGCCATCGCCACCGCGGGCGCGGCAGTAGCGGCATTACGTGCATTAGGCGCCAAACGCATCGCAGTAGGTACGCCCTATATCGATTTCGTCAATCAACGCGAGCGCGATTTCCTGGAACAATATGGCTTTGATGTGGTATCGATCCAAGGCCTGGATCTAGGCCATACACAGGAAGAAAGGCGTGATATCGGGCGTGTGCCGCCACAATCTACATTCCAGCTGGCCCGAGCCATCGATCGCACTGATGCGGACGCCATCTTTCTATCGTGCACCAACTTGGCCACACTCGATATGATCGCCGCTATCGAAGACGAACTCGGCAAACCTGTCGTCACCAGCAATCAGGCCACGTTCTGGGCATGCTTGCGCCTGCTGGGTTTGTCCAACGCGATCCCAGGTTATGGACGATTGCTCACCGACCACCTGGCGCCAATCACCCGCGCAGATTACTCATTGGTGTAAGCCATGAACCATCTTCCCGATCCCGATATCGATTTGGCAGCCCGCCTTTTCGAGACCCTGCGTACACAGTCGTTCGACGGACTGGGCATGACCCGCGACACCTACGGTGCCGGAGAGCAACGCGCCCACGACTTGGTGCAAAACACGGCGCGCGAATTAGACCTGGAAACCCGTGTTGATACCAGTGGCAATCTCTACATCACCTTGCCAGGACATTATCGGGATCGGCCCATGCGGTTGACAGGCTCGCATCTGGACTCTGTACCTGCCGGCGGGAATTTCGATGGGGCGGCAGGAGTGGTTGCAGGACTGGCGGTGTTGGCAGGTTGGCATATGGCCGGCTACCGCCCGGAAACAGACGTTACCGTCATGGCGATTCGTGCAGAGGAAAGCACTTGGTTTCCCTACTCCTATTTGGGCAGCAAGGCCGCTTTTGGTTTGGTCGACGCCTCCGTGCTCGACTTACCACGCGCCGATACCCGCCAGACGCTACGTGAACATCTGGCCACATTGTCTATTGACCCTGCCGCATTCGGACGTGCTGCGCTACATCCCACCGGAATCGATCGCTTTGTCGAGTTGCACATCGAACAAGGTCCGACTCTGGTCGAAGCCGACATACCTGTGGGCATCGTTACCGGCATCCGCGGCAGCTTTCGATATCGCGACATGCGTTGGATCGGCGAATACGCACATTCCGGTGCAGTCAACCGGCGTTACCGGCGCGATGCCGTGCGTGCCGCGGCCTTATGGATGACCGCGCTGGATAAAACCTGGGCAGACCTTGAGGCTGCTGGCGAGGACCTCGTCGTGACAGTAGGCCAACTATCGACCAACCCGGCTCAGCATGCCTTCAGCAAAGTGGCCGGCGAACTGGATTGCTGCATCGACGTACGCAGCATTAGCATCCCCCTGCTCGAGCGGTTTGATCAATTGTTGCGCGATCACGCATTGGAAACGGCGCGAACCACCTCAACCGAGGTGCACTTTGGCCCCAAGACGGGCTCGCAACCCGCTCTCATGGACACAAAGCTGATCGCCCAATTGACCGCCATGGCTTCGGCCCGCACCATCCCTGCACTGACTATGCCCAGCGGGGCAGGACATGATGCGGCGGTGTTCGCGCAACAGGGCATTCCAACCGCCATGATTTTCGTGCGTAATCAAAACGGCTCACACAACCCTCATGAGGCCATGGACCTATCGGATTTCGCGGTGGCGACGCAATTGCTATCCGATATTCTCGCCGCTGACCACGCTGCTATTTAGTCATCAAGAGTCCCTGGTAGTGCCTACAGATACACAACGGCTCTCCTTTTTCTTTCCGGCATGAATGCCGGGATTTCTCGAGGCAATCCATCGATGAAATGTCTGATCGTCCAACCCATTCATGAACAGGGCCTGGCAATGCTGCGCACAGCGGGCATCACCTGCATCACCCCCAAATCTGCATCCATGCAAGACGTCGCCAATGCCATTAGAGACTGCGATGCTGTCATTACCCGCAATGCGGGCTTGAACACGCTCGCCATCGAATCCGCTCCGAAACTGCGTATCATCGGCAGCCACGGCGCGGGTACCAATGCCATTGATCTCGGGTCAGCCGAACGGCTGGGAATCCCTGTCGTGAACACTCCCGGCGCCAACGCGCGCTCCGTGGCGGAACTGGCCCTGTCGATGATGTTGGCGCTAGTCAAACGCACGGTGGCACTGGATCAGGCCGTACGCAATGGCAATTGGGATGCGCGGTATGAGCCGGGCCTGTATGAGCTTTCCGGCATGTCGCTGGGCATCGTCGGCTTCGGCCAGATCGGACGATTATTGGCGCGGATGGCAGCTGGTGGATTTGGGATGACGGTTCGCGTCTACTCTCCCTCGGTCGCGCCCCGTGAGATTATCGCCGACGGTTTCGAAGTCGTCGATAGTCTGGCGGACGTGGTCAGTCAAGTGGATATTCTTTCCTTACATCGGCCGTCTCGTGCGGGAACAGCTCCGTTACTGACGGATGCCTTACTCGCGTCCATGAAACCAGGGGCTCTGGTGATTAATACGGCTCGTGGCGATCTGATTGATGAGGAGGCACTCAAGCGTCATCTGAAGTCCGGCCAGATCGGTGGAGCAGGTCTCGATGTTTTTTCACAAGAGCCGCCCCCTGATGATTCGCCGTTACTGCACATGTCACAAGTCGTCCTGGCGCCTCATGCAGGAGGCAGTACGGAACAAGCCCTGGCTCGCACCGCGCGTGCCGTCGCCAGTCAGGTCATCGAGGTACTACAGGATCAATGCCCCGCTCATCTAGTTATTCCGTCGGTATGGGGACGGCGACGTGGGATCAGGCCGCAACCGTGATGCCTGGCAAATGGGCGCGTCGTGCGGGTTGCACCACGATTTCGACATGCTGGTCCAGTGACACCAGCGCTTGCATCAGCCGTTCGAGCGAAATGTTTTGAAGCTTGTAACGGCGGACTTGGGACACCTTCGGTTGTGTCATACCAATGATCGCCGCCGCCTCGATCTGACTGAGACCGCGTTGATCGATCAACTCATTGAGTTTAAGTGCCAGCGCAGCCTTAGCTGACAGCTCCGTGGCATCATCGAAACCCAGATCCAGCAGCACATTGTCGATACCCTTGGAATGATCGATACGAGTCATCATATTCTCCTGTTCGTCCCATAGCGGGCGAGCACTGCCTTTAACCGCTTTTCGATCAACGTCACGTCCGGTTGCGGCGTGGCGATCCCGGTCTTGGATTTTTTCTGGAAAGCGTGGAGTACATGCACAGCGTCACATATCCGTACGGTATAAACCGCGCGAAAGGCATCGCCCCGATGATCATCCACCAGTTCGTACACTCCGGAACCGAGCCCCTTCCATAGCTTGGCTGAATCTGGAGTACCACCCAACTGAGCTACAAACAGCGCCACGCCCATGTCCTTCTGCACCTCGATCGGAAATTCCTTGAAATCCTTTTTTGACGAACCTTCCCAATAGAGAAGCTTACGTTTCTGCTCCATTATTATATCCGTTCAGGTATAGAGGGTAAACTCCCCATGTCGGCGAGGCGGCATCGACAAAGCCCGGCATGTGTTCGTCGATCTTGCAGCACATACACACAGACGAGGGCAGCGCCATCGCCGAATCGCTCTTCACATATCACGGGGGAATCAACACGCAAGTTTGATTTGCATACCCGAGATCTTATTTGCGTCCAACCATGACAGCTGGATATTCAACCAGCCACCATTCCAAATCAGACTAATCTCCCGAGCCGGTGCTTACACTCGCGTCGCCTTGAGGCGTAAATGCCGAGGCCCGATACAATACCGGGCATGAATTCCGCACCGCAAAAATCCCCTACCGACTCCCTGGCCGGCCATACGCCGATGATGCAGCAATATCTACGCCTCAAAGCCGAGGCGGGACCGTTGCTGCTGTTCTATCGCATGGGCGACTTCTATGAAATGTTCTACGAAGACGCCGAGCGTGGTGCGCGTTTGCTGGGCCTGACGTTGACCAAACGAGGTGCCTCGAACGGCACGCCGATTCCCATGGCGGGCATTCCGGTGCACGCCATGGAGCAATACCTGGCCCGTCTGGTTGCCCAGGGTGAATCCGTCGCCATTTGCGAACAAATCGGCGACCCTGCAGCATCCAAAGGTCCAGTCGAACGGCGCATCGTGCGCATTGTCACGCCCGGCACTCTCACCGACGAGGCCCTGCTGCCGGCCAAAGCCGACCGTGCGCTGGCGGCTGTCTGCATCAGCGGTAAGGCACGCAACCAACGCGCCGGACTGGCATGGTTGAACTTGGCCAGCGGCGAGTTTCGCGTGACCGAATGCGCGCCCGCGCAGATCGAGTCGGAATTGCATCGCATTGCACCCGCCGAACTGGTCTATGCGGAAAGCGCCGAGCTGCCCTTGGCGTTCGACGGCGCTCGCACGCGCGTTCCGGATTGGCACTTCGAAAGCGATGGTGCACGTGCGCATCTGCTGGCGCATTTCAAGACCGATACGTTGTCGGGCTTTGACGTGGACGATATGCCGGCAGCCATCTGCGCAGCGGGCGCTCTGCTGCGCTACGCCGCACGGACGCAATCGCAGGCCTTGGCACATGTGCAGAGCATTGCCGTTGACCGCCCCGGCCAATATGTATTGATGGATCCGGTCACGCGCCGCAATCTGGAGTTGACGCAGACCCTGAGCGGCGAAGACTCCCCGACCTTGTTCTCGTTGCTCGACAGTTGCCAGACGCCGATGGGCAGCCGGTTGCTGCGACGCTGGTTGCACCATCCCCTGCGCGACAACGCACCGGCCCAGGCCAGGCAACAAGCCATCGCCGCCCTGCTGGCAGGCCGCATGGATGTGGAACAAACCTTTGGCGCGGCAGGTTTGTTGGAAACGCTGCGCGATGCGTTGGATGCATTTCCCGACGTCGAACGTATCGCCTCGCGTCTGGCGCTGAGATCGGTGCGCCCACGAGAATTGGCCAGCTTGCGAGACGCGTTGTCTGCCCTGCCCGCGTTGCGCGAGTTGATCGTGCCGCTGGAGAACACGCCTCGCCTCGCGCAGCTCGCAGCCCATCTCTCGCTGGACCCGGCCATTGGCGACCTGCTGAGCCGTGCGATTGCCCAAGAGCCGGCTGTCGCCATTCGCGACGGCGGCGTCATCGCTACCGGCTTCGATGCCGAACTGGACGAGCTACGGGCGCTGGCGGCGGACGGAGGAGATTTTCTGCTGCAGCTGGAAGCTCGTGAACGGGAACGGACGGGCATCAATAACCTGCGCGTCGAGTTCAATCGCGTGCACGGTTTTTATATCGAAGTCACCAAGGGCCAGACCGACAAGGTGCCCGACGACTACCGCCGCCGCCAGACGCTCAAGAATGCCGAACGCTACATCACGCCTGAACTGAAGTCCTGGGAGGACAAAGTCCTGTCCGCCCAGGACCGCTCGCTGGCTCGGGAAAAATGGCTATACGAGCAAGTCCTGGATGCACTGGCAGCGTTCGTGCGCCCGCTCTCGGAGTGCGCCGTCTCACTGGCGGAATTGGATACCTTAGCCGCATTGGCTGAACATGCTCGCCGTCATGGCTGGGTCGCACCCGAGTTGACCGAGCAGGCCGATATTTCCATCGAGGCAGGCCGTCATCCGGTGGTAGAGCGTACGATCGAGCGCTTTACGCCCAACAACTGCTCGCTCGACGCCACACGCCGCATGCTGTTGATCACCGGCCCGAACATGGGCGGTAAATCCACATACATGCGGCAGATCGCCTTGATTGCATTGCTCGCACGTACGGGCAGTTTTGTGCCCGCACAGCGTGCCACCATCGGCAAACTGGATCGGATTTTCACGCGCATCGGCGCGGCAGATGATCTGGCTGGCGGACGCTCGACTTTCATGATGGAAATGACCGAAGCCGCAGCAATCCTGGCAGCCAGTACGCCGCATAGTCTGGTGCTGATGGACGAAATCGGCCGAGGCACCTCCACCTATGATGGCTTGGCATTGGCATGGGCGATTGCGCTGCGTCTGATCACGCACAACCAGGCACTGACCCTGTTCGCCACGCACTATTTTGAATTGACACGTCTGCCTGCGGAACAACCCACCGCCGCCAACGTGCACTTGGCCGCCGCCGAATCCGCGGGAGGCATTGTGTTCCTGCATGAGGTCCGCGAGGGCCCTGCCAGTCGCAGCTACGGGATTCAAGTCGCCCAGCGAGCCGGGATTCCCGCAGCGGTCATTCGCCATGCCTCACGCGAACTGGAACGCCTGGAAGCCCAAGGCGCCCCTACGCCGCAACTGGGTTTATTCGCCGCTGCCCTGGACGCCGACGCGCAAGCCAACGCCGCCAGCGATCGTTCCGAGCAATCGGCGGCGTTGGACACGTTGCGTGACGAACTGGCCCACATCGATCCCGACAGCCTGACGCCGCGCGAAGCGTTGGAAGCCCTTTATCGTCTCAAAGCCTGCCTACCGTGAACATCAACGAACCCTTGACTCTGCTTGGCGGCATCAGCGCCGCCGACTTCATGCGTCGCTTCTGGCAGCGCAAGCCGTTGCTGATCCGGCAGGCGATTCCGAATTTCAAACCGCCCGTCAGCATTGCGAATGTGAAAAAGCTGGCGCGCCGCGATGATGTGGAATCACGCCTGATCTGGCGCGAAGACGGCACCTGGCAAATGGAAAACGGCCCCTTTGCGCGCCTGCCCAAACCCGCGGAGCCGGACTGGACGCTGCTCGTGCAAAGCGTGGATCTGCACGACGATGCCGCCACGGCGTTGTTGCAGTTGTTCCGTTTCATTCCGGATGCACGCCTGGATGATGTCATGATCAGCGTGGCCTCGGATGGCGGCGGCGTGGGACCGCATTTCGATAGTTACGATGTTTTCTTGCTGCAAGCCTCGGGGCGCCGCCGTTGGCGCTATGGCCGGCAGAAGGATCTTTCCTTGCAGCCGGACCTGCCGCTAAAGATATTGCAGAACTTCACGCCTGAGCACGATGTCATCCTGGAACCGGGCGACATGCTGTATTTGCCGCCACAGGCAGCACACGATGGCGTTGCCGTCGGCGGTGACTGCATGACGATTTCGATCGGGTTTCGGGCGCCTACGCAGGCCATTTTGGCGCGAGGCCTGCTCGAGGCGGCAGCGGACCAGGCCATGGCTCGCGTCGGATTGCTGGGAGGCCCCTATGGTGAACCGGCGCTACCTGGCCCAAAGCTGGATGCGCTATATCGTGACCCCGGCCAACCTGCCGTCGAAACACCTGCCGCCCTGCCCGACGGTTTGGTACAAGCAACGTTGGATACCTTGGCCAAGGTCCGTTTCGATGATGCACTAGCCTCACGTTTTCTAGGATGCTGGCTGACCGAGCCCAGCAACCTCAGCGTCTTTGAACCCGCTGACGGCCCGCTCGTCGACCTGGCAACAGAATGGCCAGAGAACGGCTATTTGGAACTGGATCGCCGCAGCCGCATGCTATATCGCGGCAAGCAGCTATTCATCAACGGCGAGACGGCCACTGTCGCTGCGCACCCTGCATTGCGTGCCCTGGCCGATGCGCGCCAACTGCAATGCAACGACCCACGCTGCAGCAAGCTGGGCGAGGATGAACGTGAATGTCTGACGGATTGGCTGGATGCCGGTTGGCTGCATTATCGGCAGGTCTAAGCCGCCGGCAACCGTGCCGAAAGGTTCAATCAAGCTACGATTATCTCGCGGTCGACGTCACCGTCAGACTCGACACCCAGGTCGCCGTCGGCTCGTTCGGGAAAGAACAACCGCAGTTTCACCAGACGCCACGCCTCGATAAAGTCCTCCATGCGGCTGACCACATCATCATGGGACATCCGCGCTACAGGCAGACGATGAACGAGAAACATTGGCCCATAGCGGTCAGTCAGCGCGATAGCCCCGAGATCGCGCATGTGCAACAGAAAGTTCATGTACAGGCAGACTTGCGGATTCAGCGCCTCCATCTGACCTTCGTCGGCTAATAGGGCGCTGATCATCCACGCCCCCCGGTCCACGTCGTTCGTGATACAGAGGATAAGGGCGTCGTCCAGCGCGATGGTACAGACGCCCTCGTCGAAGGAGAGCGGCAAACCCAAGGTCGCGCTCAACTGCTTGAGGTGCGCTTCAGAGCTCGTCATTGCATTCATGCTCATGGTTTCAATCAGTATCCTGAATCGAGACGGCGACGCGGCTGCACGCTCATCACGGCCGCATGAGGCCATTGAGATCATATTGGGCGCCATGCCGGCGCCGCTGCATCAGCAACTCATCCAGGTTCTGTAGTGCAGTCCGCGGTTGGGGCGAAACTTCCTTCACCGATGGCGGTGTTTTTTCATGCAGCTTGAATCCAGTACGAGCAAAACCAACACGGAAGCTATCGTACCGGCCACGAGACAGTACCTGTGGATCAGAAAAGTTGTAACGGTCAGGAATGATGCTGGACGTTGAGGCGAGCTTTATCCCTTCGATATTCACACCCGCCAGCCACATCATGCTGCGCACCCAATCCGCACAATTCCCCGCCCGCACGGCAAGGCGGCCTTTTTCATCGGTCGCGGTAAAGCCGTCCGCCCCCTTGATCATTTCAGCGCTGCGTATGTTGTACCGGCTCTCCAGGGCGGCTGCCAGTTCGGCGAGCGCTTCGTCGCTCATCGGAACGGGAACTCCGGGTAGCTCGCCACCGAAATTCCTGATGCGAATTTTGGCCAGATCTTCGTCGGAATTCTTTGCTCGGATTCCGGCCACAACTTCGTCGGGATTCTTGGCGCGAACCACTGACGGCGGTGGTAGCGAGTCGCGTACTATTCTCTCGGCCTCTACTGCCAATCTGATGTTGTCCTCCAGGGACGTTGGCGCTGTTTTCAGGTTATCAATATAGTCATTGAGCCGTTCGGCGTCGGTCAAAAATACATCTCTAAGCCGATCCGCCGTCCAGCTCTTGCGCCAGCCGGCCGGCTTCAACTCGCCAAGTCGGGCGGCAAGCGGCTCAAAGTCCTGCGTTGTCAACGCCTCTGAAAGCGAGTTGTGCTCAGACGTCGGCTGACGAGCTGCCTTTTCTCGGATGCGCGCCATGATCAAGTCAACTCGACGAGGATCGGATGAGGCGAGCTTTTCCTGCTGGGTCGCAATAGCGTCCTTTACGAACTGCTCATATATGGCTTCGAAGGAACCATTCTTCTTATACCTCTTGAGTTCGTCCGAACTGGGGGTGGCCTCCCAATTGTCGGGTCTGAGTTTTCGCATCGCGGCAGCAAGCCTGTCGTTCGCGCTTTGCCAATACTCGTTCGCGATAGTCTTGGACACTTCCCGCATCTGTAGTTCTTTCCGAACCGCCTTGAGATCCAACTCCAAGGTTTCGATGTTCGATAGTTTCTCAATTTTGTGAGACAGCTGATGAATGATACGTTGGTTATTCCAAAGGCCCGCCAACAAACCATTGACCTTGGGTAGGGAAAGCTTCTCAAGCTGCTCGCGCTCGCTAGCTGAAAGTCCCTTGCCGTCCTCCAGCAACCCTTTAACGCTGTGTCTGAAACGATGGGCTTCTTGTCTAACGCGGCTCTCCAGATCTGTTCGCTTTACTCGTGCCTTGTCTGTAGCGACGTATGCTTCCTCTACGGTTCCGATTCGCTCCCTCATAGTCCCGAGAGCCCTGCGCATTGGCGTGTCGGCAGGCTGACTCTGCAGCGGCTCGAGCGATAGTCCCCCAAGGAGCCCCTGAGCGCGAAGCGATTGAAGTACCTCCGGGCACCATGGCCTCTCTACGGGGACGGCTGCAGCTTGCGCGGGAGCTGCAGCTTGGGCAGCGGCTGCAGCCTGGATGGCGACCGCTTCCTTGCTGTCGAGTTTCGTTTCGGCGAAATGATCCAACAGCATTTGGATGCGAACGAGCTCCTGCATGGCACTGGCCTGCTTATGTTGGTAGCTCTTGAGCTCCTTGCTCAACTCTTCCGTGGAAGCATTCCTGCCGTAAAGATGATAGAAGGGCACATCATTCGGCTCTTCCTTTATCTCACTTTCACGCAGGATTTTCGCGGTCTCGATGATTTTTTTTATCTCTATCATCGGCAAACGTATGCTGGTGACATCCTTCATTTTTCCGCTCCCCATGCCCAACAGGTTGGTAGGAACAGATTTACCGATTTTCAGATCTGCCGCTGAAATAACCGTCGGATTAGTCATTTCATACTCAGCCTCTCCGTTCATGCTCCGAGTCACAGTCCCCTCCGCGAATCTGATCGTCCCACGGAACAGCGACTCATCCGTGAGCTTCTCAAACAAAGACGGGGCTGGCCGTAACGGGTCCGCTATGTAAGAAAAATCGAGTTTGGTAAGCTTCCACACATGCATTTCGGGATCCAATGTCTCGATATACATGGCTGCGTGCCGAGGGCTCTCAGTGATCAAATGAATAACACCCGCGTCCTTCTCGAGGGTGAATCCCGAGTAGCGAGAGTGGGCGGGGTCTCCCGCACTAGCTCCGAACATCTCATTAAACGGTCTTTCGGCACGGCCTACGGTCGACCGATTTTTGAAAGCCAATCGCTCTAACGCTTGAAAGTCGTTTTTCGTGAGATCACAGAGCCGTCCGGTCTTCTTGTCAATTAATCTGCTTTCTACGTATTTACTGACGAGTCGATCGAAGGCCACCTCTTTGGTACTGACTGCGTCCACGCTACCATTTCGAAAATAGGCCAGCTTAAGCGATGCCAGGCAGTGCGCCAGAGTTCTCTCGGCCACGCTTTCCTCAGTGGGAACGCTTCCCTGAGGAGCAAGCATCAGACGTGTTACGCTACGCCTAGCCTCAATAGCGCCTTGATTTCCCTGACTCGACATGTCGCTGTTCGTAGTAAGGCGAATGACCTCTGATCCGGTCTGACACCGCCGTAGCAGAGCCTTATAGTCTTTCAAAGGATCGAAATTCTGAGCGTCTGACACACGGCCGCCCGTGGATTGCGGACGATAGCGTCTCAGTCCGCTCATCGTGATGGATGCAATTTGGAGTTCGGCCTTGCTTTTGAGCTCGGCAATCTTCCTGGGCGTGAGGAATGCGCCCTTTTGAGAGGCAAGGAGATCAATCTCCGCTTCGATCCGTGCGATGGCAGCGAGTCGGACCACTACGATCGACGCCATTGTTTGATCGGTGCCACGGAACGATCCCTTTTTTTCTGCGCTACTGATTTCAGAATTTAATATAGAGGCGTATTGCTCCGCCTCATCGTCTATAAACGGAATGTCCAGATACTTTTCCCGAAGCTCGGATTTGAGTTGCTTGAACAGTTCTTGCTGCTGATCTAACGTCGACGCCGTGTGAACACGGTAGCCAAGCCAGCCCCAGAAACCCCATGCTGAAACGGTAGATCGTGTGCCGAACTCATTGCTTTGGGAGTTGTTGTCCGAGGACGTTTGCGCAACCACCGCGTCGTTCAGGGCATCTTGGGAAAAGGTTGTAGAAAGTAGTTTGCCGACCATCTCGACACTCCATTGCTTTAATAGAATCACTCGGCGGCATATCGCTCGGACAGGCCGCCCATTAATCAATAAGCTCGCAATCGTTGTTGCCAATTGACGGCAACTTCGCAAAATGTCTTGAGAAGAGGCAAAAAGTCATCTGGACTATGGACGCCGGTAGGGACACTCTTGAAAAGGCATACCACAGGATCATCCGGCCGCAGGGCGAGCACAGCGCCTTCCGTGCCGGCCCCGAGAAAATTGGCGTGCCCCATGTCCTGCAGAAACGCGTCACCACTGGGTGCGCCGCCTAGCTCCGTATACAAGAGCACCGTCTCGATGCTGGAAGTCTCCAGACTGACTGTGACCTGCTGATCGCTCTCGAGCGTAAGATAGAGGACGGCACTGTCCTCAGGTTGAGGGGCGCCTAAAAGGCGTGCGAGTTCCCTCAGAAAGAGTTGCCCACTCATTTGCATCGTCCGCTCCGGATGCGTGATTGAGATACTTAATTGTGATTGTGAGTGGCAGCATGAAATTTAAAGTTCCAACTGGAACTCGAGAGCGGGCCTGTCTGTGCACAAATCCTACAGAAAGAAATTCGTATCTATCTCCCACAGACTACGGACGAGAGGAAGCGTTTGAAACATTAAGAAATACCCAACACGCATCAGTAAAGCTTGTTACATTTCAGATGCCACCGCTTTAATTTTTACACGCCAGCATTCGCCTGATTCCTGTAGCCTGACTACTGGTTTCCCCTAATGGGATTCTGATTTCCCCGACTTGGGGCCGCATGATCGTCATTTCACAGGAGTCTCAACATGATCAGCAAAACCTTGATTCTTGCTTCGGTATTGGCCGTAGCGCTGACCGCTTGCGACAAGAAGGAAGACACCTCGAGCCCCGCCGGCTCGGCACCGTCGACCACGGCACCGGCACCTACGACCCCCGCACCCACGGCACCTACGCCCGCTCCGGACAGCTCGACCACGACGCCGTCGACCCCGGGCACCTCGACCACGCCTGGATCGGGTGGCTAAGTCCCCCGTCTGGTGAGATTCGCCAGACATGAAAAAGGGNTGCGGCGATTGCCGC
>NZ_CBCSIU010000017.1:15969-99171 GCF_965139205.1 Bordetella muralis | reverse complement strand
GGGGGGGNNTTTTTACTTNGGGGCTGGGCCATTGACAGTGGCCCCCCTGCTCGAGCATCAGACCATTTTGTCCTTCAGCACGCCCAACAGACGCTGCGCCGTGGCACTATTGTCACGTTGGCCGCTGGCGTTGAGCACCGTCACCTGCGTCTGACCACCGACTTCGGTCAGATGGATGCGGTATTGCGCCGCCTGGGTTTGTTTGTCACCCGAGAACATCCGGCTGAAGAAACCCGGCTCGCTTTGCTGGGCGCCCGTATCCGTATCCACATAGCGCACGAAATACTCGCCAGCGGAACGATCACGATCATCCACCGCAAAGCCACCCGAATCCAGCGCTACGCCAACACGACGCCATGCGCGGTCAAAGGACTCGTCGACCACCAGCATGGCGCCATCGGCGCGCACGTCCTGCTGGACCTTCGGCGACTGCGGCGAAGCCTCGGCCTGAGCAACCAGCTTGCGAGCGCTGTCGACGTCCGTGCCTAGATACACCATCAGGCGCGCCAGCATGGCGGCGTTCAGACCGGGGTCTTCTTTGCCGTGTTCCCATTGCACTTGAGAGTCATCGGAGCCCACGCGCTTTTCGAACATCTGCTGGTGCGAGATATAGATCTCGGTACGCCCATTGACGCGCTCGACACGCGTACGGAATTTCTCGCGCTCGCCGCTATCCCACACCGAATCCAGAACGGAACCCAACGCCTGGCGCAGCCAGCTCTCGGGGATCTTGGCACGGTTCTCGGCCCAGTTCGTGTCGATCAAACCGGCCTTGGGATTGTTGTTCGCAATCGTAAAGCCAGTATCTGTCCAGAAATCGACCACTTTGGGAAAGACTTGCTCAGGAGGCAAATCGACCACCAGCCAACGCAAATCGCCATCACGCTCGACACGCATGTCGCTACGCTCGGGCAGCACATTACTGGTCTGTGCTGTCGTAGAAGCGACTTGCTGGCCCTGCTCTTGATATTGCGAGAACGTGGTGCTGCCCGATGCAGGAGCACGATAACGTGGATCGTTCGATGCCTGAGTCAGATCCGGAGGGATGCTCAGCGGTTCGCCACGTTTTGTGCTTTTGTAATCGATCGACTCTTCGCCGCCCAGAAATTCATTCACATCGCTGCAACCCGCCAGCAATGCCAGAGCCATCAATGCCGACGCAGCGGCATGACGTTGGTTCATACGCATCCTCACTTAAATTAGAGCAGACCCGTTTCCTGGAGTGTGCGACGGACCGTATCGTGATGCTGCGCGCCGAGCTCAACCAGCGGTAACCGGTAACCCAACGACGTACGGCCCATCTGGGCAAGCGCCCATTTCACAGGAATGGGATTAGCCTCGACAAACAAGGCCTTGTTAAGACGAGCCAGTCGCGAGTTTAGTTCACGCACTTTTGGAACGTCACCGGCCAAGGCCGCAGCACAAAGCTCACGCATGAGCCGTGGTGCGACATTGGCTGTCACCGAAATATTGCCTCGAGCACCCAACAGAATAAGTGCGGCTGCGGTAGGATCATCGCCGCTGAACACCTGAAAATCTGCGGGGGCTTCGCGCAACAACAACGCCCCGCGGCCGATATCGCCGGTCGCGTCCTTGATACCGATGATGCCCGGGACTTGGGCCAGACGCAGCACGGTTTCGTTGCTCATGTCAGCGACCGTACGGCCCGGCACGTTGTACAAGACCGTCGGCAAATCCACCGCCTCAGCAACGGCGCGGAAATGCTGATAGAGGCCTTCCTGGGAAGGTTTATTGTAGTAAGGCACCACGGACAGGCCAGCCTGCGCGCCCACGCGCTTGGCGTGACGCGTCAGATGGATCGCCTCGTCGGTCGAGTTGGCGCCGACGCCCGCGATCACAGGAATACGCCCCGCCGCGTGCTCTACCGCCACGCGGATGAGCTCGGCATGCTCGTCCATGGACACCGTGGGAGACTCGCCCGTTGTACCGACCACCACCAGGGCGTCGGTGCCTTCGGCGACGTGCCAGTCGATCAAAGATCGATAAGCCGGATAATCCAGGCTGCCATCAGGCTGCATGGGCGTTACCAACGCCACCATGCTGCCCTGAAAAGTAATCGTTGCGGAATCGGGGGATGCCATGAAAATGGGCTCCGAACCCGGCGCAACATGCACCGGGCGAGAAACAGGTCAGTCGAACCGTCGAGTTTACCGGAATATTGGCAATTACAAGAACCACGTAACGATGGTTGAGCCCAATTCCATAAAGGGCCGCATCAAGGTCCACAATACATCGGTCGCCAGCAATACCAGCACGATCAGCAAGCCATAGGGCTCGATCCGGGAATATTGCCAGGCCAGCCGATTAGGCAACAGGCTGAATACGACGCGACCACCGTCCAGAGGCAGAATAGGCAGCAAATTGAGCGCCATTAGGACCAAATTGACGTTAATACCCGCCATACCAACCTGGTACCAATAGCCCTCTTCGATACCGGCAGCCAGGAACAGGCGCATCGAGATGACCCACAGAATGGCCATGACGAGATTGGCGGCTGGCCCTGCCAAGGCCACCCACAACATGTCCTGCTTCGGGCGGCGCAGACGTCCGAAGTCCACCGGAACGGGTTTGGCCCAACCGAACAGCATGCCCGGCCCGCCCATCAATTTGGACATCAGCAAGATCGCCACGGGAACCAGTATGGTGCCGACGGGATCGATGTGGCGCACAGGGTTGAGCGTGATGCGCCCCGCCTGCTCGGCAGTGGGGTCCCCGAACATGCGAGCCACATAACCGTGGGCCGCCTCGTGCAGAGTGATCGCGAAAATAACGGGGATCGCGTAGATCGCGATGGCTTGAATAATGTCGGACATGAGGCGCCGGAGTTATCTTTTTAATATCAGACCAAACCCAACGTGGCGGGATCACCCCGGCCACGTCGCAGCACGGCCGGCTCGTCGCCGGTCAAATCAATAACGGTAGTGGGAGATTGCGGGCAAGCACCGGCATCGATGATAGCCGCCAGATCGTGGGCATAGCGATCGCGGATATCCTCGGCGTCGTTGAGCGCCTCGTCTTCATCCTTGGGGATCAGCGTCGTTGACAGCAACGGCGCCCCCACCTGTTCGAGCAGCGCCAATGTCACCGCGTGCTGAGGCACCCGGATCCCGATGGTCTTGCGAGACGGGTGAGATACCCGGCGCGGTACCTCGCGGGTCGCCTCGAGAATAAAGGTCCAGGGCCCCGGCGTCGCGGCCTTCAGCAAACGGTATTGGCGATTATCGACCCGCGCGAATTGGCCGATCTCGGCCAGATCGCGACACAAGAGTGTCAAATGGTGACGTTCGTCCAATCCGCGCAACCGGCGCAACGCATCAGCGGCCGCCTTGTCGTCAAGATGGGCCACCACGGCATAACTGGAGTCGGTAGGCACCGCCACCAAGCCGCCATCGCTCAGCCATTGCGCGGCCTGTTTGAGCAAACGCGGTTGCGGATTGTCAGGATGAATGGAGAAAAAGAGAGCCATGGGTTTATCCTAGCATCCTTAGCGCTTGCTCAGGAGAAACAAGATGCGCATGGATGACTCGCGGGAAAGTCAAAATATCGAAGATCGACGCTCAAGCGGCCCGCGGTTCGGCGGACGCCGGGGGTCGATCGGTATAGGCACCATCGTACTGGCTTTAGTGGCGATCTATTTCGGCGTGGACCCCTCGGTCGTGCTGCAAATGGCCGATGGCACTGCGCCGGTACAACAACAGCAAACCTCGACCCAGCCGCCGGCCGACGATCCGCAGACGCGCTTCGTGTCCAAAGTCCTGGGCGAGACCGAAGACGTCTGGAGCACGATTTTCCAGGAAAACCTCAATCGGCAGTATGTCCCGCCCAAGATGGTCCTGTTCCGCGGCGCTACGCCGACCGCCTGCGGTACCGGGCAATCCGCCATGGGGCCGTTTTATTGCCCCGCGGACAGCAAGGTCTATATCGATCTGAGTTTCTTTGACGAAATGGAGCGCCAACTGAACGCGCCGGGGGATTTTGCCCAGGCCTACGTCATCGCTCACGAAGTCGGCCACCATGTCCAGCACTTGCTCGGCATTTCCGATCAGGTCGATCAGTTGCGCCAGCGTAACCCCGGCCAGGCCAACGCCCTGTCGATCCGCATGGAACTGCAGGCAGACTGCTTCGCCGGTCTGTGGGCGCGCCGTGCCGACCAGGCTCGCAATATCCTGGAAAGCGGCGACATCGAAGAAGGTCTGAACGCGGCCACCGCTATTGGCGACGATACGCTGCAGAAGAAAAGCCAGGGCTACGTCGTCCCTGATGCCTTTACGCATGGATCTTCCGCCCAGCGTGTGCAATGGTTCAAGCGCGGCCTGGACAGCGGTGACCTGCGCCAATGCGACACGTTCTCCGCGAAAAGCCTTTGATCGCCCTGCATTGAATATCCGGGCAAATCCGCACAGCGGATAGATCGCCCAGGCTGTCTACCATGCCGGCTCGCCAAATGGTAGACAGCACCGCATGACGGCCTGTCAAACGGTTGCGGCCTGCCGACAACGCCATGATCTTGTAATATTACGGCCCTTTCGGGTGCCCACTGGCGCACCCGCTGAACGACAACAGCCCCGAACGGCGCATGGCCACTACGCAAGCCCCTCTCATTACCCCGGCAGAAGTCCGCGAAATCCTGGCAGAGCCCAAGGAAACCGCCAAAGCGGTGACCTGGGTTCCCCGCCCTGCGCCCGGACAAGCCCAATGGGTAGAATTCGTCTCGTCCTGCCGTCTGCGCGGCGAGACACGCGACGACATCATTTTTCGTACGCTCTATCGCCCGGCGCGCACTGCCGTGCACGGGCAAGCCATCATTACCTTGGCAGAAGCCTGTTCGGCCAGCCTGTTCATCGGACCGCATCGCGTGCTGGGTATTGATACCAACGATGCGTACCACACAAATCTGGCTGGCACGGACCTGCCGCTCTATAGACACGTGCTCGATCAGCGTACCCACCAGCATCTCTGGCATCACGAGGGAGAAGGCTATGCCGAGCCCGTCATCCCTGCGCTGAACGACATTGCCACCCTGATCCCTTATTTTCTGCAACGCGCCAATCTGACGCTGGCGGGCGGCTTTGCCCACCCGCTCAAAGGCCGTCAGATCGAACTGCTCATCTGAATATGACCGCATTTCTGCCCCCGGCCGGCTGGACGGTCGTGCCCGCCGGAGAACGCGCTGTACGCGCCATCACGCCCGTCGCCATGGGCCTGGACGGCCAGCATGCCACGTTCTACATCGCCCATCCCGACGACGATTCGTTCTTCTTGACCGACGCGGGCGAAGCCGCCATGCATGCCGCCACCTATGGCGTCGAGCTCACACCCAAACGGCTGGACCAGTTGAATCAAACCCCTGGCCTCAGCCTGGCGCATTTCGACCATAGCGGCGCCATCACGGCCGCGGGCCCGCAATCCCAATTGCAGGACGCGCTGTGGGATGCAATCAAATTGACGACCGCCCTGACCTTTCAGTGCAGTCAATGGATGCCCAAATTCAGCCGCTTGCGTTTTCGCGCCGAAGTCGGCCGCACGCTGGCCGAGGCCGTGGGCGCCGAACGGTTGGTCCAAAGCGCAAAAGCGCGCGCCAGCAGCGGCCATACGGCCGAATTCGCCTATGCTGTGCGCAGCAGCGCTGGCGCCTCGCTTACCTACATCGAGCCGATTGCCCTCAAAGCTGGCAAAAAAATCGATTGGACACAGGTCTATCAGACGCACGGCAAAATGTCGGACGTCAAAATGGCCGATGCGGATAACAGCCGCCTGGTCATCCTCGAGGATGGCGCAGCCGCCGAGGAATTCAACAAAGCGGTATCGATTCTGGAACAGTCCGCGATTGTCAGACCACTGGGCAAAGCTCGCAGTTGGTCGGAGATCTTCGCTAATTGACGCGACAGGATGGGCCGGGCGCGCCTATCCCGTCACCCCTGTCAGGGCATCGACAATCGCGCACCCATGGCTGATCGCCTGGTGCACGGCTTCGCGCGGACTAAATACAAAATTCCCTTCGGCAAAGCTGGGGACTTCATATTCGTCACCCGACTCCTGTACGGAGTCAGCCTGAACCACGAATACCGAAGCGGTAAAGACGGGTGACCCCGACGCGTTTGCCTTGCTGTCTTGGACACCCCGGGTGACTTTCGCCGTCAACCGATATCCTTTGTAAACAAAATTATTTGGATGCACTCGTAGGCCCTCTCTAAAGGGCAGCATACCTCGCATATCATGACAAGCCTGATAAGTTTTGTAACGGACTGAGGAATCGTCCACATCCTAGTGATGCGTAGCGCATCCAACAGTCCAACGTGCCGTGCGGGTTCCCCGCCTTATCGACCGCACGACGCCTGAACCACCCGCATTTGCGCTGTCGATTTTTTCTATGCTATAGTTCGGCCTCTTCGCAGTACTCAGCGGTGGCTGTAGCTCAGTTGGTAGAGTCCTGGATTGTGATTCCAGTTGTCGTGGGTTCGAGCCCCATCAGCCACCCCATCGCACTTGCAGAGATATTCAAGCCCTTGATTTCCATTGGAACGAGGGCTTTTTTCATGTTCGAGCTGCCGACAAAAACGAAAAGGCTCATTTGCAAACGCGGCGTCGAAGTCCACTTGTTGCTCCCCCACGACGAAATGCGAGCTAACGGCTACAACTTGGTATCCTGACGCACCTGCCGTATATCAGGCATGACCCTCCCGCGAGAGTTATTCAGAGCTGCATATGGATCGCTTCGACGACCTTTTACATGAATACTGGCCCCATTTAGTATTCGGCATCAGCGTAGTGGCCGGCACGGGTGCGGCCGTCCATGCCGCCATGACCAAACAGGATGTCCGGGCGGCAATTGGGTGGGTCGGGGTGGCCCTGTTTTCTCCTCTGTTTGGTGCTCTGTTTTATTTTGTCGCCGGGGTAAACCGCATCCGTCACACGCGCGTTTCACAGCAGCGTGACGAAACGCCATTGCCCTACGCCAGCTACGAGCAGACCCCCATCGACGATGTGGTGCCCTACTCGGCCAGCCAATTTGCGTCGCTCAGGACACTCGGTGACCAGATCAGCCATTTCCCGGTCGTAGGCAACAATTCCGTCACGCCGCTCTCCGGAGGCGACGAAGCTTACCCTGCCATGATGCAGGCCATCCGCCAGGCGCGTCATTGCATCGCCATGCAGAGCTATATTTTTGACAGCGACGCGATCGGCCGGGAAATGGCGCAAGCGCTGATCGAGGCGCACGAGCGCGGTGTGCAGGTCCGCGTCCTGATCGACGCGATCGGCAGCAAGTATTCCCGTCCGCCCATCGTGCGCATGCTGCACCGCGCGGGCGTGCGCGCCGCGCTGTTCATGACCAACCCGCTGGGCGTGCTGCGCATGCCGTATGCCAATCTGCGCAGCCACCGCAAAATTCTGGTTGTCGACGGCAACCTGGGCTTTACCGGCGGCATGAATGTGCGCGCGGCATTTGTCACCGCCTTATCCGGTGATCAAACCAACAAAGACGTCCACTTTCAATTGGCGGGTCCGGTCGTCACGCAACTCATGTCGGTGTTTGCACACGACTGGACTTTCACTACCCAGGAGATGCTTGAAGGTGAGCCGTGGTTTCCTGCCCCGGCCTCGACGCCGGCCGGCACGGTACCGCTGCGCTGTGTTCCTTCCGGCCCCGATCGCGCCGTCGTCAGCACGCGCAATATGCTGTTGGGCGCCCTCGCCGTCGCACAGCACCACATCCGCATTCAATCGCCTTATTTCCTGCCTGATCAACCGCTGATCCTGGCGCTGGCAACCGCGGCACGGCGCGGCATTACCGTAGATGTCGTGATTCCGGGGCGCAACAACCTGCGCTTGGTCAACTATGCCATGACAGCCCAGCTGGACCAGATCATCCGCACGGGATGCCGTGTATGGCGCTCATCGGGCTCGTTCGATCATTCCAAGCTGATGACAGTCGACGGCGCCTGGTCGTATATCGGTTCGTCGAACATGGACCCGCGCAGCCTGCGGCTGAATTTCGAACTCGACACGGAAGTCTACGATCACAACCTGGCACAGTGGATCGGCAATCGCGTGGACGCGTACATCGCAGGTGCCCGGCAAGTCACTCTCGACGACCTCTATGGACAGCCATTTATCAAGCGGCTGCGCAACAAGATTATCTGGCTGGCTTCGCCGTATTTGTAATACGTACGGTATTTTTTAAAGCGTCTGTATACGCTGCCGCGCCACATACAGTACGACACACAGCGTTTTTCCTGAGTCGATATAACCGACACGTAACCGTTCAGGAGCAACGCGATGAAACGACCGTATCCCGCCAGCCATCCCACCGGCCGCTTACCCCGTCTGAGCATAAAACGATTATTGGCGGTACTACTTTTGCTCATGGGCGGATTGAGTGTCGAGGCCGTCAAACCAGTGCAGTGTTCATTGATCGCCAATAGCCGAAATTATCGTCCTCGCGCCCCCTCATCAAAGTAGCCCCCATCGAAGGGGCACACGAACCATTGAGGCCCGGACGACGGATTTACGGACCATCGCGGCGCGTAACCTGACTTACTCTGCTTGAGGGCCATTATGCCCCTGCGAACTATAGGTCGAAGCCCCCTATTCAGCAGATCCATGATATGAATACGGAAAGCAAGAAACCGTATCCATAAAAAGGGAGGCATTTGATGCAGTCAGACCCCATCTCATCGCCGCAGCGAATCGGCGTACCCCGCGAGATATTTCCTGGCGAAAAGCGCGTCGCCACGGTACCCGAGGTGGTAGAAAAGCTCGTCAAACTGGGTTTCCAGGTGGCAGTCGAGGCGGGCGCCGGCGAAGCGGCCAACTTCAGCGATGAGTCCTATTCGGCTGCCGGTGCAGAAATCGTCCAGGGCGCTGCGGCACTCTGGGCAGAATCCGACATCGTCCTCAAAACACGTCCGCCCAGCACCGAAGAAGTCTCCCTGATGCGCGAAGGCGGGATCCTGATTGGTTTCATCTGGCCCGCCCAAAACCCGGACCTGATGCAGCAACTCGCCGCGAAAAAAGCCACCGTGCTGGCCATCGACTGCCTGCCGCGCACGCTGTCGCGCGCCCAGAAAATGGATGCCCTCACGTCCACGGCCGGCGTCAGTGGCTATCGGGCCGTCATCGAGGCGGCCAATGCATTCGGGCGCTATTTCAACGGACAGATCACCGCGGCAGGCAAAGTACCGCCCGCCAAAGTCTTCATCGCGGGCGCCGGCGTGGCAGGCCTGGCGGCCATCGGGACGGCGGCCAGCCTGGGCGCCATCGTACGCGCCAACGATACCCGCGCCGAAGTCGCCGATCAGGTCAAATCCCTGGGCGGCGAATTCGTCAAGGTCGATTACGAAGAAGAAGGCAGCGGCGGTGGCGGCTATGCCAAGGTCATGAGCGAAGGCTTTCAGGCCGCACAGCGCCAGATGTACGCGCAGCAAGCAAAAGACGCGGACATCATCATCACCACGGCCCTGATCCCCGGCAAGCCGGCACCCAAGCTCATCACCGCCGAAATGGTGCAATCGATGAAGCCGGGCAGCGTCATCGTCGACATGGCTGCAGAGCAAGGCGGCAATTGCGAGCTGACCGTACCCGGCGAAGCCGTCGTGCGCCATGGCGTCACGATCATCGGCTACACCGACCTGGCCTCGCGCCTGGCCAAACAGTCGTCCACGCTGTACGCCACCAACCTGCTGCGCCTGACCGAGGAACTGTGCAAGGCCAAGGACGGGCATGCCGTGATCAATATGGAGGACGATGCGATCCGGGGCCTGACGGTCATCAAGGACGGCGCCATTACCTGGCCCGCTCCGCCGCTCAAGCCTGCGACGCCTCCTGCCGCCGCTGCAAAACCGGCAGCCCCTGTTGCCGAAAAGAAAAGTGCCCATGGCCATGGGAGCAGCGGTCCATTGCCAGCCAAAACACTGGCGATCATTTTTGCCGTCGCCGCAGTGGCCTTCTGGTTCATCGGCGCCTATGCGCCGGCAGCCTTCCTGGGGCACTTTACGGTATTCGTACTGGCGTGCTTCATCGGATACATGGTGGTGTGGAATGTGACCCCGGCACTGCACACACCGCTGATGAGCGTGACCAACGCCATTTCCAGCATCATTGCCATCGGCGCGCTAGTGCAGATTGCGCCGCCGACGGCGGGCCTGAACGATAGGCCCGACGCGCTGATTCACTGGCTGGCCTTTGCTGCGCTCGTGCTCACGGCGGTCAATATGTTTGGCGGCTTTGCCGTCACCCGTCGCATGCTCGCCATGTTCCGTAAATAAGAAAAATAAATAAAGGAAAGACATCATCATGTCCCAAAGTCTCGCCACGGTGGCCTATCTCGGTGCCGCCATTCTCTTTATCTTGAGTTTGAGTGGCCTTTCGAATCCTGAAACTTCACGTCGCGGCAATCTGTTCGGCATGATAGGCATGGCGCTGGCCGTATTGGCGACCGTGTTCGGCCCCAGCGTCAGTTCTTCGGGCATCGCATGGATTGTCATTGCGCTGGTCGTCGGCGGCGGCATCGGTCTTTATGCCGCCAAGGTCGTCAAAATGACCCAGATGCCTGAGCTGGTGGCGCTCATGCATAGTCTGGTGGGTCTGGCGGCCTGCATTGTCGGATTTGCCAGCTATATCGACCCCACCATGAAATACGAAGGTGCGGAGAAAATCATCCACGAGGTGGAAATCTACATCGGTATTCTGATCGGTGCGGTCACGTTCTCGGGCTCGCTGATCGCGTTTGGCAAACTGGCAGGCCGCATCGGTGGCAAGCCACTGCTGCTGCCTGCGCGCCACTGGCTCAACCTGATTGCCCTGCTGGTCGTGATCTGGTTCGGCCGCGAGTTTCTGGCGGCGCCTGACGTCAATGCCGGCATGCTGCCGTTGATCGTGATGACGGTGATTGCCCTGCTGTTCGGCATACATATGGTCATGGCGATCGGTGGCGCGGATATGCCCGTCGTCGTCTCCATGCTCAACAGCTACTCCGGCTGGGCGGCGGCCGCCACCGGATTCATGCTGAGCAACGATCTGCTGATCGTAACGGGCGCATTGGTTGGATCCTCAGGCGCAATTCTGTCGTACATCATGTGCACGGCCATGAACCGCAACTTCATCAGCGTCATTGCGGGCGGTTTTGGCTCGGGCAGCGGTACGCCCGCCAAGAAAAGCGATACAGCAGAACCGCAAGGCGAAGTCGTGCCCGTCAGCGCCGCCGAGACCTCCGAGATGCTGCGCGATGCCAAAAGCGTCATCATTGTGCCGGGTTACGGTATGGCGGTGGCCCAGGCTCAGCACACGGTGTACGAGATCACCAAGACGCTGCGCGAAAAAGGCGTGGACGTCCGCTTTGCGATTCACCCGGTGGCAGGCCGTATGCCAGGCCACATGAATGTGCTGCTGGCCGAGGCGAAGGTGCCCTATGACATCGTGATGGAGATGGATGAAATCAACGAAGATTTCCCCGATACGGACGTCGCCATCGTCATCGGCGCCAACGACATCGTCAACCCCAGCGCCGCCGAAGACCCCACCAGCCCCATTGCCGGCATGCCGGTGCTCGAGGTCTGGAAAGCCAAGACCTCGATCGTGATGAAACGGTCGATGGCATCGGGATATGCGGGTGTGGACAATCCGTTGTTCTACAAAGAAAACAACCGCATGTTGTTTGGCGATGCCAAAAAAATGCTGGATGAAGTGCTGGTCTCGCTGAAGGGCTGATCCCGAACTCGCACTGCAGGCTCCCGAGCCGCTATCATCGAGACTGATGATAGCGGCTCGTTTTTTCATGGCACCATCCGTACGTATTGAACGCCTTCGCGGCCATGCCTCTGCGCTATTCGAGAAGCATTGCCGGGTGATGAAAGCGTTGCAAGAACGGCGAGACCACTTCGAACAGCTTAACTACGAATAAACGCCAGCAGATCCGCATTGAATTTATCTTTGTGCGTATCAGTCAACCCGTGAGGCGCGCCCGGATACTCAATCAATTTGGCATTCTTGATCAGTTTCGCAGATGCCCTGCCCGCGGCGTCGATCGGTACGATTTGATCATCGTCGCCGTGAATGACCAATGTCGGTACGTCGAATTTCTTGAGGTCTTCCCTCATGTCGGTCTCTGAGAACGCCTTGATCGAGTCATAGGTGTTCTTGTGTCCACCCAGCATGCCTTGCATCCACCACAGATCGACCAGCGCTTGCGAGACCTTCGCCCCCGGGCGATTGAATCCATAGAACTGCACCGGAAAGTCACGATACAGTTGTGACCGGTTGGCGAGTTGAGCAGCACGAACGCCGTCAAAGACCTCGATAGGCGTTCCACTCGGATTGCTGGGCGTTTTCAGCATAAAAGGCGTCACAGCCGATACCAGGACGACCTTTGCAACACGCTTGGTGCCATGACGGCCGATATAACGGGCGACCTCGCCGCCACCGGTAGAAAATCCGACCAGGATGGCGTTTTTCAGATCCAGGGTTTCGATGACCGTCGCGAGATCATCGGCATAGGTATTCATGTCGTTGCCATTCCACGGCTGACTGGAACGGCCATGCCCGCGCCGGTCGTGCGCGACGGTGCGGTATCCCAGCTCAGACAGGAACAGCATCTGCGATTCCCAGCTATCGGAATTCAGCGGCCATCCGTGGCTGAAAACGATAGGCTGGCCGTCGCCCCAATCCTTGTAGTAGAGCTGGGTGCCGTCCTTGGTCACGATGGTCGAGCTGGATACGGCCGCGCGGCCCTGCGCCGCCCCAGGTGCGGAACTCGTCTTGGCCACGGCAGACTGGGACATACCCGCCGCCAATAAGGTCCCCATGGCGGTCGCACCGCCGATCAGAATATTGCGGCGGGATGAGGGTTCTTTGCTTTCGGTGTTGTGAGACATGAGATCGATCCTCGTCATTTTCAATGGGATGTGATCGACGAGGAGGCCCTGGCCCAATCCACCGATCACGTACGTTGATACTGCGAGGAGATCGTAGGGCGGGCGCTATTGAGGCGGTAGCCATGCGAAAGGACGCATGGTGTTGCCTGGTGCGCAGCAATGCTGTCGGCGGATATGTCAGGCCAGATGAATCTGGCCCGCCCTACACGATTCGAACGTGTGACCGCTCGCTTAGAAGGCGAGTGCTCTATCCAACTGAGCTAAGGGCGGGTATCGAGGCAGTGCGTATGATAACGCGCGGCAATTGTACCGTCTCGCGGCGACCGGCCTGAGTCCGCAGAATGTAAAACTCATCGGAATCGGTGAAAATATCCCGCGATCTGCGCCTGATACCCTTAGACATACGACACAATCATTAAATTTTACATGCCGTTGCAGTAGCATCCTGGCGCCGAAACGTGACGATGCTACATTGCCTCGTCGTCTTATCTCTGCCTGATTATGCTTTCGGATACGGTTTCCTCGTTTTCTGGCGCGTTGCGCCCCCTGGTTTTAACCGCGATGCTCGCCACGGCGATGCCTGCGGTAGCCGGGATTACATACCAACTGGAGCGGCCATCGGCGGCGCCGGGCGAAACGGTACAGATTCAAGCTGTCCTCTTCAATGACGGTACAGCGGCGACGCACTGGCGTCCCCCCACCCAACTGGTCGTACAGTGGCGGGGAACGGACGGCAATATCGTGCGCAGCATAGCAACACTGGCCAGCCCGCAGGCGGCAATGAACATCCCGGTCAACAATTTTGCACGCATGTCGTGGACGACGGTGGTGCCGCAACAGTCTCGAGGCCTGCAGGCGCTGTCCATCGAGGGCGAACCCGCCATGATGGCGTTGGACGTCTCGGGCCGGGAATCGGGTACGCTGGCCAGCACGCCGGCAAACAGCCCGGTGGTCGATGCAGGCACGGGCCAGCCGGTACCAGCAGCTGCCGTCTCGGCTGCTGGCGCACAACCCGATGCGGGCCCGGCACCTGACCAGGCTGCACTGGCGCGAGTGGAGAACAAACCATCCGCATTCGATGCGTTCCGTGGCGCGCTCTCGGAGTACGAGCCGATTTATTTCGATGTCGGTACCCGTGGCGGGACGACGGCGCGCTTTCAGATCAGTGCCAAATATCGCCTGTTCAATCCGCCCAGCGGCCGCGCGCCGACGTTCGGAGAGAACTTCTACATCGGCTATACGCAACGCTCGCTATGGGATCTGGAAGGCGATTCCATGCCCTTCATCGACACCACGTTCAATCCCAGCGTGTTCTGGCTGAACGACAATATGTGGAACTCCAGCAACCAGAATTGGCGCCTGGGCCTGAATACTGGTGTCGAACACATGTCCAACGGCAAGGACGGCGAAGACTCGCGCTCGTTGAACGATTTCTATGTCCAACCGGCGATCAACTACCGTTTCGACAGCGGCAGCACGCTGACTTTCGCGCCCAGGATCAAGGCCTATTTTGCGGTAGAGGACGAGAACGCCGACTATAGCGACTATGCGGGACACGTAGACTGGAATCTGCGTTGGGCGCAAGACAACGGCGCAGTGATATCCGCGATGTATCGCCAGGGCGCGAGCCGTCACCGCACGACCCAGCTGGATTTTGCCTGGCCGCTGAAACGGACGTGGCTGAATATGAACGGCTATCTGCACCTGCAATACTTCAACGGCTACGGCGAAACCTTGTTGGGCTATAACCAGCGCAACGAATCCCAGTTCCGTATCGGTCTGTCGCTGGTGCCATAATGAGGTGAATACCGTATCGCTGACGAGGCCCGCATCATTTACGGGTCTTGCACGCGGTACGTCCCGCCAACACCTACGAAGCCAGACCATGTATTTCGATATCTCTGCACTGAAAGGAAATAACGCCTACAAACTGATGACGGCGACGATCGTGCCGCGTCCGATCGCATGGATCGTGAGCCAGGATGAGCAAGGGCGCAATAACGCGGCCCCGTTCTCATTTTTTGGCGCCATGTCGGGCGAGCCGCCTGTGGTGTGTATCGGCATAGGCACACGGCCGGAAGGCACGCACAAGGACACCGTCACTAATCTGCACATCGGCGCCGGGTTCGTGATCAATATGGTGTCGTCGGAGCTGATGGCGCAGATGAACGTCACGGCAATCGATTTCGCGCCTGGCGTGGACGAACTGCAAGCAGCCGGCCTGGAAATCGCCGCCTCGAGCAAGGTGGCGCCCCCTCGCATTGCGGCCAGTCCGGTCGCCATGGAATGCCGCGTGCAGCAGCATCTGGACGTCTCTGCCCATCGGCGCATCATTGTGGCTGATATTCTGGCCATGCATATTCGTGATGATGCCGTGCTGGACGCAGAGCGCTGCCATATCGACACGCCCCGCCTGGATCTGGTGGGCAGAATGCACGGCGGCGGCTGGTACAGCATTCAGAACAAACTGGTGGAACTGCCTCGCATGACCGAAGCCCAATGGCGCGATCTCACGCCCCCTGAAGAATAAAGCCTGGGCTTGCCGGACAGCCGGCAGCGCATTCACGCAAAGTTCGATAGCCGTACAGCGCCAAGCGCATTTTCCCAAAATGTCCGACAATTCCCGTCCAGGGCGCCCGATCTAGAGGCAGCCCGCAACAGGATACGGAGAAGGCAGTGGCTGGGACACGGAGTGGCAACTGGTACTTTGGGTGGAACATTGTGGCGGCGGCCACCCTGCTGACCTTGCTGACGGTGGGCATGCGCATGGGCGTAGGCCCTTTTTTTCTGCCTATCGCCCGCGACCTGGGGTTCAGCCGCAGCCTTTTATCGGGCATCGTCGCCATCGGCATGTTGTGCTATGGGTTAGCCATGCCGGTGGCTGGCTTGCTGGTCGCCCGGCATGGCACGCGCTTTGTTCTGTTGCTGGGCACGGCAATTGTGGTCATCTCGAGTATCTGGTCCGTCAACGCCCACAGCGCAGCCAGTTTCTTTTTATCCTTTGGCGTGCTGTTGTCAATCGGATTGGGCTTTACGAGTCCCGTCGCGCTGACGCCTGTACTGACACGCTGGTTTACCCGTCGGCGCGGCATGGCGTTGTTCTTTTTGTCTACCGGATCCATGGCCGGGATCGCGATCATGACGCCCGTGCTGACTTTCGCTATTGAGTCTACCCATTGGCAGACCACGCTGCTGGGCTTTGCAGTGGTGTTCACAGCCATCACCGTTCCGCTGGCCCTGTTCGTCATTCGCGATCAGGCGCCCGAACACACAGATCTGACGCCCGAGCAGATCGCCCGTAAATCAAGCAGCCGCCGCACCAGCATCCCTGAAAGCCTGAGCTTTCGCGAAGCAACGCGCACGCAACCGTTCTGGCAGATCACACTGGGACTCTTTGCCTGTGGCTTCAGCATGAACCTGCTGGGCACCCACGGCATGCCTATGCTGATGGATCATGGTTTTGACGCCATGACGAGCTCGCTGGGGATCGGATTGATTGGACTGGTGGCGATATTCAGCACGCTGGTGCTGGGCCGGATATCGGATAGCTTGCCGCGACGCCATATTCTGGCGACGATTTATTTGATACGCGGCCTGGGTTTCTTTGCCCTCATGGTGGTAGGTACACACTGGGAACTCTATCTGGCAGCAGCCATCGGTGGCATTGTCTGGGCTGGCAGCATTGCGATGTCGTCGGCGATTCTGGCCGATATCTATGGCGTTCGTATTGTGGGGGTCCTGTACGGCTGCGCCTATCTGGGCCATCAGGTCGGTGCGATGATCAGTTCGTGGCTGGGCGGTTGGGGCTACGAGACCTTTGGCACACATTGGGTGGCCTTTGGCAGCGCGGGTGCCATTCTGCTGCTGGCCTCGTTGATCTCGATACGTCTACCCGCACAGGGGTTCACGTTGATGGCCGCGCCCAAAATGGCGCACTGATTGGTATCGACAGGACATCTGGCGATTTCAACGCGTGAGCGTCAATCCTCATTCATCCAGCGCCACAAGGTAGAACGGCTGATGCCCAGGCGGCGTGCGGCTTGTNGGCGCCGGCCGCCGCACGCCTCGAGCGCCTGCACGGCACGCGCTCGCAAAGACCCGTGGCCCGCGTCATTCGCCAAGGTCTGGGTACCCTCAAAGAGTTCTGGGCAATCATGCCGCAAGGCATCGTAATCAATGTCCTCAGGGCCGTCGTATTGCGAGAGGAATACGGCCATACGCTCGCTCATGTTTTCCAGTTCCCGGACGTTGCCAGGCCAGGGATATTGCCTTAACCGCGGCAACCATGGTGCAACGAGTTCAACAATGTCGCCCGTTGGCATTGCGCCCAGTCGGGACAGGCACCGAGCAACCAAGGTGTGCAGCAACGGTCCAATATCATCGGGGCGCTCGCGTAGCGCCGGCACTTCGAGACGCAGAGTATTGATGCGGTAATACAGGTCTTGCCGGAAACGCCTCTGTTCGATCATGTCGCGCAACGGCTGATGCGTGGCGACGATGATGCGTACATCGACGGGAATAGCAGCCGTCGCACCGACGCGGGTAATTTCGCGCTCTTGCAGCACGCGTAATAGGCGACTTTGCAGAGGCAGCGGCATATCGCCGATCTCGTCCAGGAAAATTGTCCCTGTGTGCGCAGCCTCGAACAAACCACGTTTACCGCCACGCCTCGATCCGGTAAAGGCGCCCTCCTCGTATCCGAAGAGTTCGCTTTCCAGCAATGACTCGGCAAACGACGCGCAGTTCACCGCGATGAAAGGCCGATCGGCGCGGCGGCTGTCGTTGTGTATGGCCTGGGCGAATAGCTCTTTGCCGACGCCGCTCTCGCCTGCGATCAAGACGGTCAGGTCGGTTTGCGCATAACGGCGAGCCGCCTGTACCGCACGCAGAAAGCCAGGGCTTTGGCCGATCAGCTCGTCGAATCGGTATTTCGCCGTATTTTGCCGGCGGCGTTGCTGCACGCGCAGGCTCGTGTCTGCCTCGTGGATGCGGCCCGCGTCGTAGAGCGTCAGCGCCGCGCCGACAATCGCGCCACGTTCGCGGATGGCCGTGCGATTGACGATCCAATCACGACCGCCAAAGCGTTGCAGGCCCGCGCTCTCTTGCTGACCTGTGTCCAATGTCGTGCGCAGGGTCAGTTCGGGCCGCAACTGGTCTAGCGGCTGCCCCGTCACGTCCTCGTCGTTGACTGCCAACAAGCGTTGCATCGGCGGGTTGACAGCAATGATGCGATGGTCCCGATCGACCGCCAGCACAGCATCCTGCAGGCTGTGCAGTACGCCGTTGAGCTGTTCGTAACGCCCCGCCTCCAGGCGCGCGACGCGTGCCAACTCGATGGCGTCTTCGAAGCCCTTGCGCACGCTGGCAAGGGAATATGCCAGCAGCCCATGCAGCCCCGCCTGCTCGGCCAGTTCGACGACCAGGCTGGACCCCACGATGACCTGAAAATTATCACGCCTCAGTTGTTCGAAACGTTGGCGGGCATCATCAGGCGTCTGATAAGCGTGCTGCACGATTTCGATGTTCAACAGGTCTTTGACTGCATCCAATTCGGGAATGGTGCGCCCGTACATCACAACACCAACTCTGTTGGCAATGCGCCTGGCCTTGATCAAGGCCTGCAGAATATCGAAGCCTCCTAGTTGGATCGTAGCGACGGGGGCCTGCAAACCGGCACGCAGGATACTGGCATTGGAACCCGCGCTCACGAAGGCATCGACCAGCCCGCGGCTCAGCCGGTCGCGCGCAATGTCCAGCGCACCGCCAAAGGTGCCGTCTACGACTTCGATATGGGCACGGCCGGTGTACTCGGCCACAACCGGCATGGCGAATTCCCGGATTTGCCGGTAGCTCAGAAAACACAGGCGAGGCAGGTCGGCACGTGTCGTCAGGTCTGCGTAGCTCATAGAGGCGCGCTTGTTTCAGCGGGACATTTTGATGTCTCAATTATGTCTCATAGAACACACAAACTGAATCAATAAAAATAATTCACATAAAAATCAATGAGTTATGAAAACAATAAAACTGGCACAGGCTTTGCGTAAAGCATGGTTCTCACGAAACGCCTATGGACAGGAGGCTCGCTTTGGCGCTTGAACACATTACCGTGCTGGATTTGACTCATATGCTGTCGGGGCCCTACGGCACGATGCTGCTCGCCGACCTGGGTGCGCGCACCATCAAGGTCGAACCCCCGGGCAGTGGTGAAGGCACCCGCCGTTTGCTGGAACATGATCCCGATTACTCGCGTGACGGCATGGGCGCGTATTTCCTCACGCTGAACCGCAACAAACAAAGCGTGTGCATCGACCTGAAAAGCGAAACCGGTCTCGCGGTATTCAAAGACCTGGTACGCAGCGCGGACGTGGTGTTCGACAATTTCAGCGTTGGCGTGACGAAACGACTGGGTATCGACTACGCCTCACTATCGGGGGTCAACCCGCGCATCATCACCTGCTCGGTGACGGGTTTTGGCAGTACGGGGCCCGACACGCAGCGCCCGGCTTTTGACCAGGTCGTACAAGCCATGGGTGGAGGCATGTCCATTACCGGCACGCCTGAACAAGGGCCTACGCGCAGCGGCATTCCGATAGGCGACTTGGGAGGAGGCGTGTTCGGTGCCATGGGCGTATTGGCCGCCTTGGCCGAACGCGAACGCACCGGCCGTGGCCAACATGTCGATGTGTCCATGCTCGACGCACAGATTTCGTTGCTGAACTATATGGCGACCATGCATCTGATGTCCGGCATCGTGCCCGCAGGCATAGGCAATAGCCATTTTGTGCATGTGCCCTATAACAGCTATCCCACTGCGGACGGCTACATCATCGTTGCGTGCATCGGTGATGCCTTTTGGAAACGGTTTCTGGAATGCATCGATCTGCCTGCGTTGCGTAAACCGGCATACGATCTGCAGCCAGGCCGGTTTGCTGCCAAAACGCAGATCGACGCTATCGTCGGCGACGAACTGCGTGAACACCCGACCGCGTATTGGTTGGAAAAACTGTCGGCAGCGCGCATTCCATGCGGCCCGGTGAACAATTTCCAGCAGGCATTGAACGACGCGCAGGTGCGGGCACGGGATATGGTTGTCGAGGTGCCACTGAAGTCCGGAGAGATGCTATCCATGCCCGGCAATCCCATCAAACTGTCGGCAGCAAACGATCGTCAATATGGCACCCCGCCTGATGTAGGAGAACACACGGACGCAGTGTTGGGTACGCTGCCCGGCTATGACCGCGCGCGCCTGGCCATACTGCGCGATAACGGCGCCATTGCCTGATCAGGAGCCGGCCATGTCTATGAACACCCTGACCATTACGGATGTTGCGCCGCGCGATGGGCTGCAGAACCAGCAGGTTCCAGTTTCCACCTCAGCCAAATTTCAGCTGGTCCAGCTATTACACGAAGCAGGCGTGACGAGTATCGAGGCGACGAGCTTCGTATCGCCAAAGGCTGTGCCGCAAATGGCAGATGCGGCGGACTTGATGGCGGAAATCAACCGGCATCTGCCGCATCTGCGGGCATCGGCGCTCATTCCCAACCGGAAAGGATTGGAACGCGCTCATGCCGCAGGTGCGCGAGAAGTCGCCGTCGTACTGTCCGCGACGCAGACGATGAACCAGAAAAATATCAACATGGACCTCATCACGGCGACGAACGTCTGCGAAGACACATTGCGCGCCGCGCAGGCACTCGGTTTGCGCACCCGCGCCTATGTCGCGGTGGCCTTCGACTGCCCGTTCGAAGGTCCGACGAATCTGGACACCGTTGTAGCGTTGGCCGAGCGCATGCATCAAGCAGGCGCAGAGGAAATTGTCATCGCTGACACCATAGGCTCGGCTTCGCCAGGTATGGTCAAGAACCATTTTGAAAGGCTGGCCAGTGTGCTGCCGATCGAGAAACTTGCGGCACACTTTCATGACACGCGCGGCATGGCTACGGCTAACGCCTGGGCTGCAATACAGGCCGGTGTGCGGCGTTTCGACGCCAGTGTGGGAGGTATCGGCGGTTGTCCGTTTGCACCGGGTGCAGCCGGCAACGCTGCAACCGAAGACCTGGTGTTGATGGCCGAACGCAGTGGCTATACGACAAACATCTCGCTCCCGGGTTTGCTCAAAGCCATCGACTGCGCCGAAGCGCAACTGGGCCGGACCTTAGGCGGGCGCAGCATTGCCTGGCTAAAGCGGCAATACACAACCGATAGAGCCGCGTCATGATCGGCACATGACACGCGTCATCAACAACGCATAACAACACTCACGCATAACAACACCAAGGAGACATACATGCCCATCCATCATTTCATCCAACGGCGCCGTCAACTATTGAATGGCGCACTCACCTCGATCTGTGTCGCGATTACCGCATTCGGCGGTCCGCTGGTGCATGCCAATGAAACAGCAAAACAGTATCCCTCCCGACCCATACGTCTCATTGTCCCGTTCGCACCAGGCGGAGTATCAGATACGGGCGCGCGACTGGTCGCAGACAAACTCGGCCAACGCTTGGGGCAGCAAATCATTGTCGACAACAAGCCCGGTGCGTCGGGCAACATCGGCACGCACATGGCCGCACAAGCCACACCTGACGGCTACACCCTGCTGTTGGGCTTCGATGGCACGCTGGTCATCAACCCGTACGTGCACAAGGACATCCCGTTCGATACGCTGAAAGACCTGGCCCCCGTGAGCAAGATCGGGGATGCGGCGTTGATCATCGTCGCGAACCCCAAAGTCCCGGCCAATACGCTGCAGGAGCTGATCGCCTATTCCAAGACACAGCCCAAGGGCATTTCCTATGGCAGCGCCGGCGTAGGCAGCACGCCGCATCTAGCGGGTGAACTGTTGCGTCAACGTACGGGGATAAAGCTGGAACACATTCCTTATAAAGGCGGCGGCCAAGCCATGGCGGATGTCGTAGGAGGCACACTGCCGCTGTTATATACCGCAGTCGCGGGCGCCTATCCCTATGTTGAACGCAAGCAACTCAAGGCCATCGCCGTCAGTACAGAAAAGCGCTTGCCGTCGCTGCCCGATGTTCCCACCGTATCAGAGTCCGGTGTGGACGGATTTGTATCGAACTCATGGATAGGTATTCTGGCCCCGGCCAAAACCCCGGCGGATATCGTCTCGAAGCTGCAACAGGCGATTCATGATGTAGTCCATACGCCCGAAACCGAAGAGCGCCTGGCAGGCCTGGGGATCACCGCGTCCGGGAACACCCCGCAGGAGTTTCGACAACAGATAGAGACTGACCTCAAGACCTACAAAGCCGTTGTTAAAAGCGCCAATATCCAGGCTCAGTGAACCGGCATACCTACGCTGAAAAGTCGGTGGACAGCAGACGCAGCCCGTGAGGCGTACGGATATGGGCAACCAGGTACGGCGATGCGCCAGTGGGCAGCGCCCGCACCTGTACCTTGCTATTGAGCAGGTTCAAGGCATCCAATGCATCACGTACGCGCTCAGGCGCGGAATGACACAGCTCCAAGGCCTGCAGTGTGCATCCCCTGTCATCCAGCATGCTTGCAGGATGTGACGGCACATCCCACTGGATCAAGGTGGGAGCCACGCCGCTCTCGGGCAGGCTCCCGTCCTCAGGAATCGTGATGCGCCAGGCCAACGCGCCCCGGGTCATGCTCTCAATCGGGCCCGTCTCCCACGAGCAGGCAGCCTGAGCAGCAACGATATCGTCGGTACGTATCACCCAGGTTCCCAGCCTGGGTGTGGACGCGGGCGTCATCCTGTCCAGTTCAAACCATCGGGCGCGTTGCGGTGCCGGGGCGTCAGGATCGGCTGCGATGACTTCCAGATAAACATCGTCGCCCAGCCTCAGCAATTTATTATGCGTGCCCATGCGCGGATGCTGTCCCCCTGCTTGCAGGGACACACCCAAAGCCTGTTCGACAAAACGTGTGCCACTGGCCAGGTCTGGCGCCACCACGGCAATGTGATCTAGGAAGGACTGCATCAGGGCTCCTGGAGGTCCACGGGGCAAGCGAAGCTGGCTTCGCATCAACCGTCAAAGGACAGATAGTCTACCTCGCCCGCCCGATACTGCCCTGTTGCATGCATCAACATCCACAGCCAAACAACAGGCCGCGTATGATGTGCCGGCCTGCGAGCCTCCTAGCCTACCTTGCGCTCATGGCCTTCCCAATACGCATCACGCAACGGTTTACGTGCCAGTTTCCCGTTCGCGTTCTTTGGCAACTCGGCCACAATATCGATGCTGCGCGGCTTCTTGAAATCGGCCAGATGCGCGCGGCAATGCTCCATGAGTTCGGCCTGCCCTGTCTGCGCGCCGGGTTTCAGTACGAGCACCGCCTTGATCGATTCACCCCACTTATCGTCAGGGATACCGAATACGCATGCTTCGTACACGTCGGGGTGTTGATACAACGCCTGCTCGACCTCGGTGGGATAGACGTTGAATCCGCCAGTGATGATCATGTCCTTCTTGCGGTCGACAATATAGACGAACCCCTCTTCGTCCATGCGCGCCAAATCGCCAGTATGCAAACGCCCGTCGCGCAGCGCCTGCGCCGACAATTCCGGCTCGCCCCAATAACCTGCAAATACGTCGGGGCCGCGTACGGTGATCTCGCCCACCTCGCCTTGCGGCACTGGCTGTCCGTCATCACCGAGCAAGGAGAGTTCGCCTTCGCCAAACAATCGCCCGCAGGATGACAGACGCTCTGGACGCGAAGCCAACGCATGCGCATGGTCGGCCGTGCTCAACAAGGCCAGTCCGCCGGTGGTTTCGCCAGTACCGTACCCTTGGCTCAACTTCGGCCCCAGCGCCTCCCATGCCTCGCGGACACGGGCGGGCGCCATCGGCGCACCGCCATAAGAGATCTGACGCAGCGCGCTCAAATCGTGGCGATGCAAGCTGGGCTCGGCAATCAACATATTGATCATCGTCGGCACCATGAAACTGAATGCCGCACGATGCTTTGCCGCCGAGGCGAGAAAGGCCTCGGGATCGAAACGATCATGCAGCAGGATGGTGCCTCCCTGGAACAAAAAGGGCTGCATGAACATACCGCTGGCATGCGTGATCGGGCCTGCCAGCGCCAGCACCTCGCCTGGATTGGCGCGCATGCGGCCCATGACGACCTTGCGTAGCGACGCCATACGATTACCCACCGTTTGCATCGCCGCCTTCAATTTTCCGGTGGAGCCTGATGTGAAATGCAACACCGCCAGATCGCTTTCCGCCATTTCGATATCGGGATTCCGGTCCGCAGCTGCCGCGATAAAAGACTCGTATGTGCGCCAACCCTCGATCGCGTCGCTGCCCGTCACGATCATATGGCGCACACTGCTCAACTCGCCCAAGATCGACGCCACGCCTTCGCTATGCGCAGGGTCGACGATGAATACCGTCGCCTGGGCGTTATTGACCGTATCGACAACCTCTCGGCTGGACAGGCGCGCGTTCAACGCGACCTTGACCAGGCCGGCTTTGTACAGCGCACATTCGAGTTCGATGATTTCAGGACAATTCCAGGCCTGGACGGCGACGCGGTCGCCTTTGACCAACCCCAATCCCAGCAAGGCATTGGCCAAGCGATTCGAACGCGTTTCCAACTGTCCAAAACTGATTGTCTTTTCACCATAGATGATGGCTGGCCGATCACGCCAATAGGTTGCGTTGCGGGTGGTATATCGTCCTTGATTCATCGGATGCTCCATCGTTTTGTGCATGGCAGGATGGTGCAGCCCGAGTCATGCTCGGCAAATAACAGGGAAGAGTTTTTCAATGCCGCAGGGTTATCAAGCGAATATCATGCCGTAAAGTTATCGAGATACGCGCATCGGGCATCGCTTGAGGGGCCCACCCAGGTTAAATCTGGCCACGACAGGCGCATTCGACAGCCTGCTTGCGATTCCTAGGAGACACTCGTGCAAATACGCGTTCATCGCCCCTGGCAAACTCTGGCCGCATTGGTGCTGGGTTTGGCGGCCCTGATTCCGGCTACCGCCCGAGCCGGCACGTATCCGGATCGGCCCATACGTTTGGTGGTGCCCTTTACCGCCGGCGGCCAATTCGATTACATCGCCCGTCTGGTCGCCGACCCTCTGGGGCGCGAACTAGGCCAGAACATCATTGTGGAAAATGTGGGGGGTGGCGGCGGCAGCATCGGCGGTGCGAAAGTCGTGAACTCCCCTGCGGACGGCTATACGCTGCTGGAATATGGCGGCAACTTTGCCATTGCCAAACATCTGACGCCGAATCTGTCCTTCGACCCTATAGCCGACCTGATACCCGTTTCCGGAATCAGCCTGTCACCTCATGTCATTCTGGTCAACAGCCGTCTGCCCATCCATAATCTGGCCGAGTTGACCGCCTATGCAAAAGCCAATCCCGGCAAGCTGAGCTACGGCAGCCCTGGCGTGGGCTCATCCATGCATTTGACATTCGAGGCAGTCAAGCAACACTTCGGCATCGATGCCGTGCATGTGCCCTATCGCGGCGGCAGCAACATGATCAACGACCTGGCCGGCGGCCAAGTGGGCGTGGGCATCATCGCCGTGGCACCCGCCATGCCATTCATCGAGAGTGGCCGCGTGCGCCCCATTGCCGTGACCGGCCGCGACCGCGCTGGTTCATTGCCTGATGTACCGACGGTAGCAGAGGCCGGCTATAAGGACTTTGAAAGCGGCAGTTGGGGCGGCATCGCAGTGCCCAAAGGCACGCCTGCGGATATCGTCGAGCGCCTGAATCAAGCCATGATCAAGGTCGTGAATCAACCCGACGTCAGGAAAGCACTGCAATCGCAGTCGTTCACGCCCATCGCCGGCACGCAAGCAGAGTTTCAGGCGCTGATCCAGGCCGAATCGGACCGCTATGGGCCTCTGATCAAGCAACTCGGATTGCGCAACGAATAAAGGTTGACTCGCCGCCGCCGACAACCGTATAGGTCTATGCCAGTACCCTGGCCGTCAACGCCCTCGAGCCCGCTCACGCAGAATTTCGATCAGGCGTTCGGCCAGTGGCGACTGATAGCTGCCATGACGCGTCATGATGCCGATCTCGCGATGCCAGGTGACATCGTCGAGCGGCACCGCGGCCAAACCCTGCCCCGCCTCGGATCGCAGCGTGATTTCGCTGATCACGGTCAACAAATCCGTACTCTGCAAAATGCTCACCAGGCTGGATACCGACGAGTTGGACTCCACCATGATATTGGGCGGCGGGGCCCCATGCTGTTCAAATCTGGTCTCCAGCCAGCGGCGTGACGCGACCTGCAAACCAGGCAGCATCCAGCTATAACCCTGCAAATGTTCAAAGCGGATCCGCGCATGGCCAAAAATCGGATGCCCACGGCGAGCGGCGACAAAGAGGCTGTCACGACACAGCGGAATGCGATCAAACTCCGCAGGCGCAGCCGAATCATGTAGCGAGCTGATCGAAAAATCCAGGTCGCCCTGACGCAACGCCGGAATCAACGCATCATTGAGAGCAACCACAACATTGATTTTTGCCGCGGGTCTCTGCGCCATCAACTCGACACAAGCCTGGTTAAACACCGGCTCAACCAACAAGGGTGTCACCCCTACACGCACCAGGCCCACACTGCCTCGATGTAAATCGCCAGCCTCGCGCAATGCCTCGTCCAGCTCGCGGCGGGCTTGCAGGCTGCGTTGGTAAAACGCCTTTCCGGGCATGGTCAGCTCCATCCCCTTTGGTGTGCGCACGAACAATTGCAGCTTCAGCTCGTCCTCGAGACGCCGAATCCCCTTGGTCAGCGCGGGTTGGCTGATACCCATGCCATCAGCCGCGCGGCCGACATGCCCGACACGCGCCACGGCCAGAAAGTAGTCCAGATCTTCGAGTCGCATGATTCCGCCTGGTTATTGAACTCAAAGAAAAGATAATCACCAAGCGTGCAGGCGCTGTCAAGCTAGCACTTATTCCAGGAGACATCATGGCCCAAGACAGCCCCACCCTCGCCGAGTTGCGCGAACGCCTGCACCGTTATCTGCATGACGAACTGATTCCCATGGAGCGCGCACGCGGCTTGGGGTATGAGGACGAGTTTCCACGCGAGCTGGTCAAATCGATTTGGCAACGCTCGCGCGCCCTGGGCTTATACGGCCTGCAACTGCCCAAGGAAATCGGTGGGCAGGCCTTGCTGTACCGCGATCTATGTATTTTGAAAGACGACGCCGCCGCATCGGGCGCCATTCTTTTCCCCCATGTTCTGGGCGATTGGGGCGGACCTTCGCGGATCGGCAATCTCGTCCGTTACGCCACGCCGTATCAGTTGGAACGCTACATCATGCCAGTCGTACACGCCGAGCGTGGCGCCTGCTTTGCCATGACAGAGCCGCAGTCGGGCTCGGACGCCACCAGCCTGCGCACACTCGCAGTCGAAGACGGCGACGACTACATCATCACAGGGGTCAAACACTACATCACGGCATCGATGTTTGCCGACTTTGCGATCACGATGTGCGTCACGGACCCAGAAAAAGGCATGGACGGAATCTCGGCCATCCTGATCGATCTGGATCTGCCTGGGGTGCGGCTGGAGCATGATTGCGTACCGATGACGGGGCAGTATGTCGATGCAGACATCGTACTGGATCATGTACGCGTGCCGAAAAAGAACCTGATCGGCAAACCGGGAGAAGGCTTTCGCATCGCGATGAATCGCGTCAGCGTCAATCGCCTGTTGCACTGTCCGACGATGATAGGGTTGGCGCGGCAGGCTTTTCGCATGGCCGTCGATTATGCAAAAACGCGTCAACAGTTCGGTGGCCCGATCAGCCGCTTTCAAGCGATCCAGCACATGCTGGCCGATATGGCGACCTCGCTCTATGCCTGCGAACAAATGGTGTTGGGCGCCGCACAGCGGGCAGATGCGGGCAACGACGTGCGCGAACTCGCGGCCATGTGCAAGCTCTTCGTATCCGAGCGGTGTTTTGAAATCGCCGACAAAGCCATGCAGATACACGGCAATGTCGGCGTGACCAAGAATCATCCGGTGGAATTCATCTTTCGCCGATTGCGGTTATATCGCATTGTGACTGGCACCAGCGAGATACAGCGCAACACGATCGCGAAAGGGATTTTGACCTAGTCACTCGCGGCATACGTGCGCATCGTGATTTCGACGAGGTATGAGTTCTATTGGACGTCGAAGCGTGGCAGTGACCGTGTCGTAACACCCAGAGATTTGCTATGCATCCGTCACCCGCGCGCCGGGCCGGCTTTGTGAAGCCCTCACGGCCCGATTGCCTCGGCTCGACGTCCAATAAGCCCCCCACCCTCTGCCCAACTAAATATGCAACGCCTGCCCCAACGCACGTAAAGCAGCCTCTTGAACAGCCTCCCCCAACGTAGGATGCGCATGAATGGTTCCAGCCACATCTTCCAACACGGCCCCCATCTCCAGCGATTGCGAAAACGCCGCGGCCAGCTCGGATACCCCGCGCCCAACCGCCTGCCACCCGACGATCAGATGGTTATCGCGGCGCGCGACGACACGCACAAAGCCGTCTGTCGACTCCAGCGTCATGGCGCGCCCATTGGCGGCGAACGGGAATAGGCCTACCAGACAATCCAACCCGGCATCCTGAGCCTGCTGCGGTGCCAGACCCGCCGTGACGATTTCCGGATCGGTAAAACACACCGCCGGAATGGCCGCTGGCGTAAAGCGACGCTTGTGACCAGCCACCAATTCGGCAACCATCTCGCCCTGCGCCATCGCACGATGCGCCAGCATCGGCTCACCCGCGATATCGCCGATCGCCCAGACATTTCGCATCGACGTCCGGCATTGATCATCAATACGCAATGCATTGCCCGATCGGCTCAACTGCAGGTTTTCCAGCCCCCATCCCTGGGTACGTGGCCGCCGCCCGATAGCCAGCAGAACCTGATCCGCCGGCAACACCGTCTCAGCCCCCGATGCATCCTGTATGCGCACTGCATCGCCGGCCGCATTCATACCCATGACCTTGCGCCCGAGGTAGAGTGTGATCCCCATCTTCGCCAGCGCCGCCGCGACCGGCTTGGTCAGATCGGCATCGTAGGTCGGCAAAATACGATCCTGCGCCTCGACCACCGCGACCTCGGCGCCGAGTTTGCGATACACCGTACCCAGCTCCAATCCAATATAGCCACCGCCGACCACCACCAGTCGTTCGGGGATAGATGACGGCGACAGCGCTTCGGTAGACGAAATCACTCGGCCTGCGAAAGGCATGGACGGCAACGGCATCGGCTCGGATCCCGCCGCCAGCAGCAAGTGCTCGCACTGAATCCGTTGGATACCTTGTCCGGTATCGACCTCGACCGTCTTGCCATCCAGCACCTGTGCCCAGCCGCGCATCAGTTGCACACCGTTTTTCTTGAGCAAGGCGGCTACGCCCCCGGTCAACCGGCTCACGATGCCGTCTTTCCAGGCGACAGTCTTGGTGATGTCTATCGACGGCGTCTGCACTGAAATACCCAAGGGTGCAGTCTCGGCGTACTCGCGAGCACGTTCAAACTCGCCCGCCGCATGAATCAGCGCCTTTGACGGAATGCAGCCTATATTCAAGCAGGTGCCACCCGGCTGCTGTCCCTCGACGACGATCGTGGGCACACCCAATTGACCGGCGCGGATCGCGGCGACGTAACCGCCCGGCCCGCCGCCGATCACCAACAATGTTGTGTTCAGCGTCTCGCTCATCACGCCTCCACGAAAAGTAAGGCCGGCTGTTCAAGCAATGCGCGTACTGCCTGGATGAACTGCGCTGCATCCATGCCGTCGACCACACGATGATCAAAGGACGAAGACAAGTTCATCAGCTTGCGGGCAACGACTGCGCCTTGCTGGAACATCGGCCGCTCGACAATGCGATTCACACCCACGATACCGACCTCGGGATGATTGATGACGGGCGTACTGACAATACCGCCCAATGCCCCCAAACTCGTGAGTGTGATCGTGGACCCGCTTAACGCATCACGTTCGGCCTTGCCGCTGCGCACAGCTTGGGCCAACCGTGCGATCTCTTGCGCAATCCCCCAGATATCGAGCGACTCGGCATGGCGCACAACAGGCACGATCAAACCGGCATCGGTCTGCGTCGCCACACCGAGATGCACTGCGCCGAAACGGGTCACCACACCCGCCTCGTCGTCGTAACGCGCATTGATTTGCGGAAAATCCCGCAATGCGATCACCATGGCGCGCGCCAGCAAGGGCAACAGCGTGAGCTTGCCTCGCGATTCGCCATACTTGCGATTCAGTTGCGCGCGCAGCCCCTCGATCTCAGTCACGTCGATTTCCTCGACATAACTGAAATGAGGAATACGCCGCTTGGATTCCTGCATTTTCTGCGCGATCTTACGACGCAGGCCCACGACGGGTACCTGTTCCTCGTCATGGCGCTCGCGATATCCGGATAGTGCTGCCGATGCCGTTGCGCCCTGCCCTTGTACATAGGCATCGAGGTCTTCGTGCATGATACGGCCCGCCGGGCCAGATCCATGCACATAACGCAGCTCGATGCCGAGATCCCAGGCACGCTTGCGCACGGCGGGCGAGGCCAAGGGACGTTCGCCAGGCTGACGAGACGGCGCGGCGTGCTGCACAGCGGATGTTGCTGCGGTGGATTTCCGGGCAGTCCCAGACGAAGACAGTGTCTCGGCTTGACCTGCGGCATCTCGAGGCACGCTCGGCTCACCCGCTGGTTTGTCGGCCACGGCGGTTGGCGTCTGATCTGCTTGCGCAGCCGTCGCATCGCCCTTGAAATTACCCGCGCCCTCGACCTCCAAACGAATCAACTCACCGCCCACGGCCATCGTGTCACCCACGTTGCCGCCCAGTGCGATCACCTTGCCCACTACAGGCGATGGAATTTCCACCGTCGCCTTGTCCGTCATCACGTCGGCCAGAGGTTGATCCTCGGTCACGGTATCGCCAACCTTTACATGCCACGCAACCAGCTCGACCTCGGCAATCCCTTCGCCGATATCCGGCATCTTGATGATGTGAATCCCCATGTCATGCCTCCATCACGCGTTGGAATGCCGCGCCCACGCGAGCCGGCCCGGGAAAATATGCCCATTCCTGAGCATGCGGATAGGGAGTATCCCAACCCGTGACACGCTCAATAGGAGCCTCCAGGTGATGAAAGCAATGCTCTTGAATCAAAGACACCAACTCGGCGCCAAAACCGCAAGTCCGTGTCGCCTCATGCACCACGACGCAACGTCCGGTCTTGCGTACCGAGTTCACGATCGTGTCGAGATCCAGCGGCCATAGCGTACGCAGATCGATCACCTCGGCATCGAGACCTGTTTCCTCGGCTGCAGCCAGAGATACATGCACCGTCGTACCATAAGTCAGTACCGTCAACGCTTCGCCCGGCCGCACAACAGCGGCGCTGCCCAGGGGCACGGTGTAATAGCCCGTGGGGACCTGGCTGGCAGGATGTTTGCTCCACGGCGTCACGGGGCGATCATGATGTCCATCGAACGGGCCGTTGTAGAGACGTTTCGGCTCGAGAAAAATCACCGGATCATTATTCTCGATCGCTGCGATCAACAGGCCTTTCGCATCGTACGGGTTGGAGGGCAGCACGGTACGCAAGCCGCACACCTGCGTGAACATGGCCTCGGGACTCTGGCTATGCGTCTGCCCGCCATAGATACCGCCACCGCAGGGCATGCGAATCGTCATCGGTGCGATGAACTCATTCACCGAGCGATAACGCAGCCGCGCTGCTTCGGACACAATCTGATCCGACGCAGGATAAAAATAATCGGCGAACTGGATTTCGCACACAGGCCGCAGCCCATATGCCCCCATGCCCACCGCGACACCGACGATACCGCCCTCTGAAATAGGCGCATCAAATACACGCGATGAACCGTACTTGGCTTGCAAGCCTTCGGTGCAGCGAAACACGCCCCCGAAATACCCCACGTCCTGACCGAACACCACCACATTGTCATCACGTTCCAGCATGACGTCCATGGCCGAACGCAATGCCTGGATCATGGTCATCGACGTCGTCGCCGGACCCGTATTCTTGTCGTTTGCCATGATCAGACTCCCAGCTCTTGGCGCTGCCGGCGCAGATGGTCCGGCATCTCTTCGTAGACATCCTCGAAAATACTGGCCGCACTGGGCACGTGCCCATCGACCAGCGTGCCAAAACTCTCGGCCTCTTTTTGCGCCGCCAGAATCTCGGCCTCGAGCTCTGCCTTCAAGGCGTCGTGCTGCTCATCCGACCAAATGCCCAGACTGATCAAATGCTTTTTGAATCGGGCGATCGGGTCTCCCAACGGGAAATGGCTCCAGTCGTCGCCCGGCCGATACTTCGTCGGATCATCCGACGTGGAATGCGGCCCCGCCCGATACGTGACCCACTCGATCAAGGTTGGCCCCAGATTGCGGCGCGCGCGCTCGGCGGCCCAGTGCGAGGCGGCATATACCGCCAGGAAATCATTGCCGTCCACGCGCAGCGAGGCAATCCCGCAGCCTACGCCTCGCCCGGCAAACGTCGCACCCTCCCCACCCGCTATCGCCTGAAAGGTCGAAATAGCCCATTGATTGTTGACCACATTCAAGATCACAGGCGCGCGGTAGACGTGAGCGAACGTCAATGCAGTATGAAAATCCGCCTCGGCAGTCGCGCCGTCGCCGATCCAGGCGGAGGCGATACGCGTATCGCCCTTGATCGCCGACGCCATCGCCCAACCGACCGCTTGAATGAACTGCGTAGCAAGGTTGCCCGAAACCGAGAAGAACCCGGCGTCACGCTTGGAGTACATGACAGGCAGTTGGCGTCCCTTTAGCGGATCCCGCTCGTTGGACATCAACTGGCACATCATCTCGACCAGCGACACATTGCGCGTGAGCAGAATGCTCTGTTGGCGATAGGTCGGGAAACACATGTCGCCCTGCTCCAGGGCCAGCGCATGCGCCGAGCCGATGGCTTCCTCGCCCAGGCTCTGCATATAGAACGAGATTTTCTTTTGCCGCTGTGCCGTCAGCATGCGGGAATCGAAAATGCGCGTCTTGAGCATGGCGCGCATCCCGGCGCGCAGCGTATCGTCATCCAACTGTGGTGCCCAGGGGCCCTGGGCATGCCCCTCGTCATCGATCACGCGCACGAGACGATAGGCCAGATCGGCGGTATCGACGGCCGCGACATCAATGGGGGGTTTGGGGACATCGCCCGCGGGCGAAAGATGCAGATAGGAAAAATCGGTCTTGCAACCCGGGCGCCCGGTGGGCTCGGGGACGTGCAATTTTAGTGGGCCATATTGGCTCATGGTGTTGTCTCCACGCTCGATCGTGTCATGCGTTCTTGCTTTGCATTAGCCATATGCGAGGGGGTAACCGCGCACGAGGCCGCCACCGGATCGCGCGCGGGGTAATGCTACGCGTCTGGCTATCAGCAGATTAGCATAAGCGCGAACACATTCGCGCAGAGACAGCGCGCCTCACGGCAGCACAGGCAGGGCAGCTAGCGGGATTTCCGGCGTTGAATCTGGCGACAGGCGCGGACGGTGCTCACGACGGAATCTCCTGCGGATAAGGTGACAGCGCCCTGATACTGAACCGCTCGGCGGTATGGAAGTTGACCTCAGCAGCGCTATCATTTGCGGCGTTCGACTGCAAACCGGGCAACGGCACGAAGTGCGTCGGCTTCGGGACCGAACGCGTCAAGATGCCGGATCGCCCGGTCGGAGAATTCGTGCGCACGTACCTCGGCCTCGCCTTCGCCGAGAAGCGAGACGAAGGTCACCTTGCCGCTGGCTGCATCCTTGCCGGGGGTTTTGCCGATGTCCTTGGCCTCGCCGCGTACATCGAGCAGGTCATCTGCAATCTGGAAGGCAACGCCCATGTCGTACGCGTAGGATATCAGCGCCCTGCGCGCGTCGTCTGCCGCCTTGCCCAGAATGGCCCCGGCCTCGCCGGCAAAGGCGAAGAGCGCCCCAGTCTTCAGTTGCTGTAAACGGATGAGCCCATCGAGATCCATCACGGGGGTCTCATGCACCGCCATGTCCATGGCCTGGCCGCCGATCATTCCCGCGACACCGGCCGCCCGGGCGAGGCCGGTGACGAGCGAGATCCGCACATCGGACTCTGGATGGGTCACAGCATTGCCCAAGATCTCGAGCGCCAGCGTCAACAACGCGTTGCCGGCAAGAATCGCGGTTGCTTCATCGAAGGCCTTGTGAGTGGTCGGCCTGCCGCGGCGAAGATCATCGTTGTCCATGGCCGGCAGATCGTCATGGATCAACGAGTAGCAGTGGACCATCTCCAGTGCCGCGGCAGTCCGCAGGACACCTGGCCCCGTTACGCCAAACACGCGCGCCGAGGAGACAACCAGAAATGGGCGCAGGCGCTTGCCTCCCGCCAAAGTGGCATAGCGCATAGCCGCGACCACGGGAGGCTCTCCTGGCCTGAGCTCCGGCAGCAAGGAGTTGAGAACCTGCTCGATGTTCTCAGCCGTGTCGGCCATAGCGCGGCCCAGATCATACGCGCCATCTAATGGCAATATGGTGGACGTTGCTAGTGCACTCTGTGCAGAATCTTGCATTCGTTGAGCCCCCATAGCGTTCAGAATTGCGGATGAGCCGATGCGAACCTCCGGCGGTCACCCGGACTGCATGCGCATAGGTCCAGCGCAGCCGTCACGATGTGGCGTGCGGTCAAACCGGCATCGTCGTACTGCGCATGCGGGTGATCGTGGTCGAGGAAACGATCGGGCAAAACCATCGGCCGGATTCTGGCGCCGGTGTGGATCTGGTTAGTGACGGCGAGGTGATGCAGCACCAGCGAGGAAAAGCCGCCGACGACCCCCTCCTCGATCACGATCAAAGCCCGGTGCTCCCGAACCAGCCGCTCGACAAGTTCACAGTCGATCGGCTTGGCAAAGCGGGCATCTGCTACGGTGGTGCTCAGGCCAAGGCCGTCCAGTTCGTCCGCTGCCTTGAGGCATTCCTGCAGTCGGGTACCGAGGCTGAGAATCGCGATATCCCCCCCACCTTCGCGCACGATGCGGCCACGGCCGACCTCCAACACCTTGCCGCGGGCCGGCAGAGCGATGCCGGTGCCCGCGCCTCGAGGGTAGCGCACGGCCGAGGGTCGATCGTCGATCGCGACCGCCGTCGCCACCATATGCATCAACTCCGCCTCGTCGGATGGGGCCATGATCACAATGCCCGGCAGCATGCCGAGATAGCCGAGGTCGAAGCTGCCGGCATGCGTGGCGCCATCGGCCCCAACCAGCCCAGCCCGGTCGATGGCGAACCGAACTGGCAGTGATTGCAACGCAACGTCGTGAACCACCTGGTCGTAAGCGCGCTGCAGAAAGGTTGAATAGATGGTACAGAATGGCTTCATCCCTTCCGCCGCCATGCCGGCGGCGAAAGTCACGGCATGTTGCTCGGCAATGCCGACATCGAACGCTCGCTTCGGGAAACGCTTGGCAAAGGCATCGACGCCAGTGCCCGACGGCATCGCGGCTGTTATGGCCACGATCGCTGAATCGATCTCTGCCTCGGCGATCAAGGCCTTGGCATAGACCTCGGTATAGGTCGGCGCCTGCGGCGNCGACTTGGCCTGCACGCCAGTCGTCACATCGAAGCCGGACACGGCGTGCAGCCGATCGGGGCTTCCCATCGCCGGAGCATATCCATGGCCTTTTTCGGTCACGATATGGATCAGGACGGGGCCGGGGGACGGGTCGTCGCGAACGCGGCGTAGCGTCAGCAACAGTTGATCGAGGTCGTGCCCGTCGATCGGCCCGACATACCGAAAACCGAGATCCGAGAAGAGCGTCCGGTCCGGGCGCCCGCACGCCGGCTCAGAGCCTCCACGCCCGGTCAGGTTCGAGAGGTATCGGTTTAGGGCCCCGACGGGCGCGGCGATCGACATGGCGTTGTCGTTGAGCACGACTATCAGGCGTGCGGCCATCGCCCCAGCATTGTTCAATGCTTCATAGGCCATGCCCGCGCTCATCGCGCCGTCACCGATCACGGCAACGATATTCCGCCGTTGCCCGCCGAGATCGCGCGCCACAGCCATGCCGAGGGCCGCCGAGATCGACGTCGAGCTGTGGGCGGCGCCAAACGGGTCGTAACGGCTTTCGGCCCGCCGCGTAAATCCTGAAAGGCCGCCCCCCTTGCGCAGCGTGCGGATGCGATCGCGCCGATCGGTCAGGATTTTGTGGGGGTAGGCTTGGTGGCTTACATCCCAGATGAGACGGTCTTCCGGCGTGTCGAAAATGGCGTGCAGGGCCACGGTCAGCTCGACGACGCCAAGTCCGGCACCTAGGTGGCCGCCTGTTAACGAGACTGCATCGAGAAGTTCGTTCCGCAGCTCCTCAGCGATGCGCTTCAAGAGGTCCGTATCATCGATCTGGCGAAGGCTGTGTGGCCCTTCAAGGTTGTTCAGCAAAGGAGTGATGTGTCGTCGCTCGTCAGCAGCGCTCATTGTGAAATCCTCAATCGTTGCTCCGCTTAATCCGAGGAAACAGGTTGCTTCCCGCGGAGACTGCATCGGGAGTACGGGGCGGCATAGAAAGGAGATGGCGTGTCAATCAGCCAACCTTGCAGGCAAGCGAAATCGGACATTCTCCTCAATCGTCGACAATGTCGTCACTTCGGCATCGTGGCGGCGCTGCAATACCTCGACTAATTGATCGACGAGACTGTCCGGCGCGGATGCGCCGGCGGTAATGCCGACGGTACTCTTGCTGTGCAGCCATGCCGGATTCACTGCCGAGGCGTCGTCGATCAGGTAGCTCGGAACGCCGAGCTCCTCGCCGATCTCGCGCAGCCGATTGGAATTGGAGCTGTTCTGCGAGCCAACGACCAGAATGACCTCGGCGATTCTGGCCAGCTCTCGCACCGCGCGCTGCCGATTCTGCGTGGCGTAGCAGATATCCCTGATGTCCGGACCGACGATGGCCGGAAAGCGCGCCTTCAGTGCGTCGATGATCACCCGCGTATCGTCGATGCTCAGCGTCGTCTGGGTGATATAGGCCAACTTCTCGGGATCGTCGACAACGAGCGACGCCACCTCTTCGGCCGTAGAAATCAGCTTGACGGGGCCAGAAATCCGTCCCAGCGTCCCGATGATCTCGGCATGTCCTGCATGGCCGATCAGGATGACGGTTCGGCCCTCTCCCGCGTAGCGCTGCCCTTCTATGTGAACTTTGGTCACCAGGGGGCAGGTGGCGTCGATCACATCGAGCGTTCGCTGCTGGGCATTGCGTTCGACTGAGTATGCGACGCCATGTGCACTGAAGACAGTGACGCTGCCAGGCGGAACCACGTCGAGTTCATCCACGAACACCGCGCCTTTGGCTTCGAGATCTGCCACGACATGGCGGTTATGGACAATCTCATGACGCACGTAGACCGGCGGGCCAAATCGGCTCAATGCCCGCTCTACGATCTCGATCGCCCGTTCGACGCCGGCACAGAATCCTCTAGGTCGAGCTAATACAATCCGCATGAGCTACCCTTTGCTGAAACCACTAACCTATTGAGGCGGCCGTTTCGATTCACATGATTGGCGTGCCAAGATGGCCGGCTCGTCTATGAGATCGAACAGCTCGTGAGTGAGAGAGACGTCCGTATGAGCACACCGGACAACCGTCGCGCTGGATCTATGTGCACGGTCCGCAATCGAACGACGTGCATCAGCGGGACGCCACAGCTCCCAAGCTAAGAACCCGTCTGAACCGCGACTGCATGCGGTACGAGTAACTCCGGAAGGAAGCTGGGCGGCTGGTCCTTCGTTGTGTATTCAATTTTCACAAGGCGATCAGTCTTCAAAGACCAATCATAGTGGCCGCGGATCATCCGCTGATACTCCTGAACCGTTCGCATGGCCGCCGCCTTGGTCGCCGCATCAACGCCAAGAGCGTCAAGCTCTCCGGGAAGTTCAGATTTCGCCGTAAGGAATGCCGCAACATGGCCGGTAGTGACAGCATTGGCCAAATCGATTGCGTGCTGTAGTGAGCATTCTTGCACTTCGCGCGCAACCACGACCATGTTGAAGGGATAGTCACGCGCTACCTCCTTCTCGAGCCCAATGATGTCATTGTGTAGCCCCGTAATAAGAACGCCAGATGCACGTAGCGCCAGAAACGCTTCACACTCGATCACGTGGTCGGGCAAATCGGCCTGCGCGATGATCTCGAAAATGTCGAAGATCATCCGCATGCCAGTCGAGTTCTTACGGTGTGCCAGATACTCCCCGATCCCGAGACGCTCGTTGCCAGCGCGGTGAATGGCCTCAAAGCGATATGAGTCGATATAGGAACGAGCGTCTCGAGCCAGCCGACGCAGCCAAGCCGACGATCGCGACCCGCGAGTAGTGCGGCCCCACAGATCTGCAAGCGCGAGCGCGAGAGGGTTGGTCGCGGGAGGAGAGACGTCGTTAAGAACGCCCATGAATGGGGCGATCATCTCCGGCACGAGATCGGGACGAACGCCAAGAGGTCCGTCGTCGAATTGATCGTCAAATAGAAAAAACCAGGTGTACCACTGGGCCATCAGATCAAGCAGATCCTTATCTGCAGTCGGATGAGAGAGCTTCGTGAGTTGACCGAATCGCGCCTCCTGAAATCGAGTTCGCGAGGCAGGGGTCGGAAGCAGGCCATGCATCTCAGCCCATCTCGTTGTAGCTTCCTCGGGAGAAGGCAACGGATTCACTTCCTGTGGAAATGGCATAACGAACGCTGGCATCTGAAAATCCAGCAAGCTGGAGTGCGGCTCGGACTCGGTACACAAAGTCATTTACTTCCCTCGATGTAGGAAAAAATTTCTTCGACGCCATGGTCCGCTGCGCAGACATGCCGATTAATGACTAGATACCATATTGCACAGTATTGCACGTCAATGCCAATAAGCGCCTATATTCGCACAAAATATATGAATGTTTTGATACAAATCATGAATGTGAGATTGAGCGCGATGATCCAGAGACCGCGTGCCTTCCATATAGCTCGTTCTTTGCGTTCAAGCGATGCGTCTCGTCGACGATCAGGAAATCGTACGAGCTTGGCTCGTTGTCGACGAAGCGTCCCGAGCCGCAGAACAGGCTGGCAAATTTTGTCTGGTAATGGTTCCAGCCCGTCTGATGAATACCCATCCCCGTTAATGGGGCAGCGCTCTCGTTGCCCGGCAGTGAGGCAAAATTCCCAGAAAGGGAAAAGGCCTACAGATCTAGATCTGTAGGCCTTTGATTTCATTGGTCGGGGCGGCGGGATTCGAACTCGCGACCCTCTGCTCCCAAAGCAGATGCGCTACCAGGCTGCGCTACGCCCCGTGGGTACTGATTTGCCTTGACCGTAAACGAAAAAACGCGTCGTTCTCGTCAGGGAACGGAATGCTACCACAATCAACGAATCAGCGCCGGGAGCCGGCACGGGTTGGCGATTGCCTCGTTACAGCAGTTATCCTTGCAGACTCACTTGCCACGCATCTGATCAATCAGCCGTCGATCACGTTTGGTGGGGCGCCCTGCAGCGATACCTTGGGCGGGTTCGGGAGCCAGTCTGCGCATCTCGGCAGCGCGCTCGCGTGCCGCGATGCTTTCTGCAGTTTCTTCGTAAAGCAGGCGCGCGACCGGCGCAGGACCGCGTACGGCGCTCAGCGCTCGAACGTGTACGTGAATCGGCGGATCTTCCTTACGCACGCTCACCCGATCGCCTACGGCGATTTCACGTGCGGGTTTGGCGGCCTGATCATTGACCAGTACCCGCCCCTTACCGATTTCCTGCGAGGCCAGGCTGCGCGTCTTGTAAAAGCGCGCCGCCCACAACCATTTGTCCAGTCGTAATTTATCCATCATGGAAATATTCTAGCGGGGGCGAGCTCCAATGTGGGCTCGCAACGCCCGACCCACATGCACCGAGCAGCACGGTACAGAACCCGCTGCCCATGCAAGCCACGGTTTACGCTTTCTTGGGGCCAAACGCATACGCTGATACGGCCACGTGACGAGGCGCCGACAATCCTAAAAGCGCCAGCACCGCCTCATCGTGATAGGAACCAATCGCGCAGCCTGCCCAGTCGATCTGCGCAACTTGATAGCTGAGCGCGCCGAGCTGAACGCCTGCCTCGATCAGCAGAAAGCGCCCGCCACGCTCGCCGTATTTGGCGAGCGTATTCTCTGGACGAGCGACCATGAAAACGACGGCCGCAGGCTCATCGATCCAGTCCACTCCCAATGTGTGCGCCAGATCCGGCCAAGAGGGGCAAGCGCATACCGGTGCCAGCCCGTGACGCACATTATCGTACCAGGCAATTTGGCCGGATAATGCCTTTGGACCGTCCAATCGGCACAACGCCACATAAGTCTGAATGGGATACTTGGCGCCGCCCGACGGCAACAGCCGTGTTGTGCCCTGCGAACGCGTTCGCAGCGGATGCAGTACGTGCCCCAGGTCGCGCAACGTTGCGGACTCATCGCCGAATGAGCGTGAACTGGCACGACGATTCCAGACAGAGGTATCACGATCTGGCGCATCGGCATCGTCATTCGACACTTCGGGCAGCGCCAGCGTACCGGCTCGATGTACTGGCATCGGCGTTCCTGCCGGCCTTACAGCGTCACGCGCTATACGCTGCCCCATCGCCATTGCCCGGCTATCGTTGAGCGCTCCGTTTGTCCAGAACAGATGAAACAAAGGCGCATCGGCCCAGGGCGAATCTGAATCGGAATGCATATGGGATGCCATGGCAACGGGCCGGGTTCTCAGCCCAACGGATGAGGAAGAGGATTCGGAAAAGCTGTGTGGCGCACACTACCGGGATAACGCCATTGGATATCCGCACAACGGCCACCCAGAAACGGCGCGCGTTCGTCGGCGTGCAATCCGCTCAATTGCGGCGACAGCACTCGCATCACACGAAGACCGGTGGCCGCCACATCGACCGTCGTGAGCTCTCGATAGTAAAGATCAATGCCGCTACTCGTCAGTGATACCTGCAATGCACGCAACTGCGCCAAGGACTGGCCGCAGCCTGATACATCAGAGCACACGTTATCAGCTGCCATGGTGCGGCTCACAGCGCTCGCCATTGCCGCCTCGACGCTCTCTGCCCGTGTTCTCCTCGTTGCCGTTACTGCGTCAAAAGCCCGCTCGACATGAGGCGTGGCGTGTTCCATCAACGCAGTCTGGCGCCACAAATCAGGCCGCAAGGTATAGAACACGGCATGCTGATCAAAACGGCGCAACGCATCAGGCTGACGCGGCAAATCGTCGCCTCGATCTGCCAGATGAGATGCAAAGGTCAACGCCTGTGCCCATTCCAATAGCGCTTTATGCAATGCCTCGCTCAAGTTCGCACGACACGCAACGCCCAACACAAAACGTGGATGCCCCGCATATGGCAGGCCGCCGGCGACAGCGACGACACGATGAGGATTCCACGCCTGGGTCAGATCAAAGGCCGCGATTTCCCCGCCACTGGCAGCGACATAATCGGTCCACTCGACAGGCAAGCTCAACTGGCGGCCACCCAGGCCATTGAGCCATGTTGTCGCCAACGCGTCGCGCTCTAATAATTCCTGCGCGGCGCGCAAGACAGCAAGCCAAGGCCCATTAGCCTCGTCGCGCCACGCGGCAAGGCCGCTGGATGTCGAAGGCATGCGCGCCTGGCCCGATCGCGGGCCCAACCCAACCAGTTCTTGGGGCACCCAATACATCTGGTTGTCGGCGAGCCGATATACCGGCGCATAGAGATCATCTGGCGAGGGCACCATCGGCCACGGAAAATCGGGCTGTGCTCGCTGCTCAGAGGAAAACAAGGCGAACACGTCGTCATCCAGTCGCTCGTCGTCAACGAGTTGTGAACGCATACGCAAGGTCAATGTGGCCTGCGCCGCCGCCAGACGCTCCAGGGCCTCTGCGATCGCGCCAGCGATGGCACCCCGCGAATCCAGCGCGACGGCCCCGGATACCGTTTGCCATGCGTTCACGGGGTCTTTGGGCACCGCCGCATTCGCCAGCAGCTTGCCGTCAAAGATCGGACCCAGCCTGTCGCAAGGCTGCGGATCGACAGGGCTGACGGGCGGCACCAGCCCGCAACGTGCGCCTGCCGCCTGCTCCAGTAAACGGTGCGATAACAGCTGAGGCATATCCGCAGTCACATGTTCTCAATCCAGAAATACATCTCAAGCGCCGCGCACGCCACAATGCCGATCAACATCAACAGCGCGACGGCAGCCCCCCGCCCAGGAGATCGATTCGAACGTTCGTAAACTACGCAGAATATGCCGATGTAAACCGCGAAAAAGGCAATGGCGCCAAACAGAGGCTGTACGAGAAACCCGAGCACCCCTGCAATGGCAGCCAATACAATCGACAGCGCCCCCATCGTGCGGCGCTCGCCCTTCGACATAGGCTGGCGCAGGCCTGCGGACAAGCGTGCATCGTAATGTCGGCCAGTCTCTGATGTTGCCATGGGCGCTTGTACAGGCGAGGCACTCGCTTGCCCATTCGTATCGATATGATCCGCTGCAGGCACGATGACAGCGGACGATGATGGCTCAGTCGCAGCAACCGTTGAAGACGCGCCGGCCGAAGTCGAGTCAGACGCTCCCGCTCGCCCCAACACCTCGGGTACAAGCCCCGAGAAAATCGACGATGTGGCCACACTCGCGATGCCGACGGTGACCAGACAACTGCTGCACGTCGTCGACGTCGATCCGCCCCCAGCCGCTGACAGATTATCCTGGCGCCCAGAGGGATCGAACTGATCAGGCAGACGATACAAGGCAAACTCCTCAATGACCCGCCGGGCCAGACAAGGGGACAGGCGGAGACACCTGCCAAGGTAGATCCAACGCCCCGGCCAACGGGTCATGCCGGCTCTCACATACCGGGCACCAGGGGAGTTGGAAGACCTTGTCACGCACACTGGACAAGGACTGTAAATTCAAACTGACGCTATGTTCGATGAACGGCAGCAGGCCGCCAGGCGCCGTCAACAAAGGCGCCAACAAGGCAGCGATCGTGTGCGGTCGGGTCGACACGGCGGGTTTGGCAGGGCCTGACAAATCGCCCCAGCGATGAGCAACACGATGCCCCAGGCATGCGACGCACGCCGTATCGCCTGGCACAACGTACGGGCCAATACTCACCGTGTGGTGATACGCCGTATCGATGAACAAGTGCCGCTGCCGCGGCCGCAACGCGGCATAGGACCTCAACGCGGACTCCCATTGAGCATTGGTGCGCACGACGAGCAGGAGATCCTCGATATTGCCATCCGTGGCGGCAACGGCATCAGGCGGCACATCGCCCTGCAATGCGATTCGGTATTCCGCGACCATCGTGGTCAATACCGGCATCAACGCATCACACGGATCCCCTAGCCACGCGACCGAAAAACGGTTGACCTCGCCCAACGCCCGAGGCGGCACCAACGCCCCGACCCGCCGTATCTGACGCACCGCTGCGCCACATTCCGGATCATCCCGCAACGAGGACAAACTCCCGTTTTGCCATGCCTGAAAAACGCGATGTACACAAGCATCGGAGACGGCTTCGTCTACGATATAGGTTTCGTCGGCACCACCAGTCAACACGAGCAGCATACGCCCGTCATGCGCCTGCTCCAGCAACGTCCAGGCTGGACTGTTGACCCAGCGGTCGCCAGGATGAGATAAGGCCGCGCTCGAGTTATCTGTCATCAACCTGCAAAACAATAATGGTGCAAGAATCGGAGTTTACCGGTGATCGAGAGATATCGGATCATCCCTGGCGAGAAGCCATCGGCTGGATGCTGCTTTCGAGTCTGCTGTTTCTCATCGGCTACAGCCTGACCAATCGCTGGGCGGCGGCCCAGCCCGACGCCGTGTCATGGCATACCGCGTGGGACGACAAGATTCCCTTTCTGGCCTGGACGATCTGGCCTTACCTCAGCCTGAACCTCATTTTTCCCTGCACGTTTTTCGCGTTCGAGCGCCTGCACGCATTGCGGCGGCATGCTGCCCGCATTGTGGCGGCGCAACTAACCTGCTTTGCGGCATTTGCGCTCGTTCCCTCGATCAACGTACGCCCGTTGCCCCAGCCGGATGGAGTGACAGGCCTGCTCTTTAGCCAATTGAGGGCATTTGAGCAGCCCTACAACATGTTCCCGTCACTGCATGCGGCGACGCTGCTATTGGTCTGGTCAGCGTGGTTGCCGCAGTTACAGCATCACCGCCTGGCTCGCTGGGCATGGCATGGCTGGTGCCTGCTGGTGCTGGTTTCCACGGTCACGACATGGCAGCACGATCTCTGGGACATTGCGGCCGGACTGGCGGTCGGATTCGCCACTCTGGTGATCTGGCCCATGCGATCCGTTTCGCATTGACGTCCCCTGCCAGGCCAACTCCCTACTCCCGTGCGGGGGCAAAAGGAAAGGTGGATGGCCGGCATTTTCCCCTGGGGGCTCCATTAGCACCACCAGAGGAACAATTTGTCCTACGCCAAAACGTGCTTTTTCCGGCGAAAACCGGTGACGTTGATGCAACGCAGCAGTTAGAATTTGCCCGTACTTTCACTGTCTATCTATTAGTCGGGAGACTTCTTTCATGAGCAACGCCTTTCTTGAAGCGCTGAAGCAACGCCGCACCCAATATGCATTGGGTCGCAACCTGTCGGCCTCGAAAGCGGAACTGACCGCCCTGATCCAGGACGCCATCAAGCACAGCCCCTCGTCATTCAACTCGCAAAGCTCGCGAGCCGTCATCCTGTTTGGCGCCGAAAGCGACAAAGTCTGGCAAATCGCGATTGACGAGGTCCGCAAAGTCGCCCCGGCCGAAGGCTTTGACAAAACCGAAGCCAAACTCAAGAGCTTTGCCGCCGGCGTAGGCACTGTCCTGTTCTACGAAGACCAAGACGTCGTGCGCAGCCTGCAAGAACAGTTCGCCCTGTACGCTGACAACTTCCCCGTCTGGTCGGAACAATCGGGCGGCATGGCCCAGCTGTCCACCTGGGCAGCCCTGGCCAACGCCGGCGTAGGCGCCAGCCTGCAGCACTACAACCCGCTCATCGACGCCGCCGTCGCTGCCGAATGGAACATCCCCGCCAGCTGGAAATTGCGCGCCCAGATGCCCTTTGGCTCGAACGAAGCCTCCTTCGGCGACAAAGCCTTCATGGACGACGCCGAACGCTTCCGCGTAGTCGGCTAACCAGCAAAAAAGCCCCGACGTACCCGCAAAGCCAGCGGCTCCGACCCACCGTAGCCGCAGCTTTGCCATCCCACGTCCGCCGCATTCCCTCATCGTCCGCCGCACTTTCTCGTCGTCCGTCGCATTTCCTCAATGCGAGTCCCGGCCGCGTGCCTGAGCGAGGTGCCGGGCCGTAGAGCACGGATTTAGCCTCGCGCAGCGAGGCCGAGGCCCCTGGTCATGGGCCGAGTCCGTGCGATAGGCCCGGCACCTCGCTCAGGCACGCGGCCGGGACGTCTCCATAGAGACACCTCCGAACAGCAACGAACACTCCACCGCTACGCCTCGCAACATCTGTTCTAGGCGCGCCCTCCTTTACCGCCAAACCGCCCCGCCCGAAAGCCGAGCAAACGCCTCCCCGAGAAAATCAACAAACACCCGCACCCGCCGCGCCATTTGATGCCGCTGCGGATAAACCGCGTAGATATTCGCCTCAGGCGTCCGATAGTTCCTCAGCACCACCTGCAATCGCCCGCTCTCCAGATACCGGGCTACGTCCCACTCCGCCCGCATGATGATGCCCAGCCCATCCAGTGCCCACTGCACCGCGATGTCGCCGTCATTCGTCACCAGCGGCCCGTTGATCTTGGCCAACTCCGACCCTTGCGCCGAGGACAATCGCCACAGGCCATGCGCCTCATCCCCGTGCCGGATCGCAATGCAATGATGACGCGCCAGATCGCGCGGCGTCTTCGGCACCCCATACTTTTGCAGGTAATCCGGCGAGGCACACAATAGCCGCCGATTATTCGCGAGTTTCCGCGCGACCATACGCGAGTCGGGAGGCTCGCCAAAACGGATACACACATCAAAAGAGTTATCCGATGCCGGCGGCGGATTGACGGTCAATTGCAGCTCGACATGTACCTTGGGATAACGCTGATAGAACCTCGATATCAGGGGCGCAATATGGTTGCGCCCAAAACCCAGCGTGGCATTGACTCTCAGCAATCCCTGAGGCTCGACACGCGATTTTGATAGATAGTGCTCAAAATCCTGAATATCCGAAAGAATGCGCCGGGCGTGACTGAGATATTCCTCTCCCTCTGCCGTCAGGCTCATTCGCCGCGTCGTCCGCGCCAACAGCGCCACGCCGAGCCGTTCCTCCAATAATTTCAGGCGGCGTGTCGCCGCCGGCGGAGAAATTCCCAACTCCCTGGCCGCCGCGGTCAGGCTGCCCGCATTCACCAACAGACTGAAAAAAGCCATCTCGGCAGAAGCACCCGTCAACTCGTTCATTATTAACCTGGGGCTGAAAAGTAGAGTCAGTTTTGGGCCATTTTAAACACCCATAACCCGTGTCTAATTTCTGCATGCAGGACTTCCATTCATAAAACAAACCGGAGACAACATGCATAAATTACAGAAACTCTTGCTGATAGGCGCGTGCGTAGCTACGTTTGCCTCGCACGCCACCACGACCTATCCCACACGCCCCGTCACCGTCGTCGTTCCTTATTCCCCAGGGGGAACAACGGACATCATGGCGCGCATTGCCTCACAAGCGCTCATGGAGTCCACGGGCCAATCCTTTGTGGTCGAAAACAAGGGTGGCGCCAGCGGCACGATCGCCATGGGCTTTGTCGCCAACGCGCAGCCCGATGGCTATACCCTGCTATCCAACGAGATGACGCAGACCATCGTGCCCAGTCTGTTTCCATCCCTCACGTTCGATCCCATCAAAGATCTGGACGGCGTTTCCATCTATGCAGAAGCCCCCTATGTACTGACCGTCAGCTCAAAACTGCCCGTCAATACACTGCAGGAGCTGGTCGACTATGCCAAAGCCAATCCCGGCAAGGTCAATTTCGCATCGGGGGGTGTCGGCAGCGGCCCCCACATGGCAGGTGAACTCCTGAAATCTGTCGCAGGCATCGATATGACTCATGTGCCCTACAAGGGCTCAGGGCCGGCACTGAATGATCTGCTCAGCGGCCAAGTCGATGTATTGATTACTGCAGCTCCCACTGCCGCGCCCTATGTCGATTCCGGCCGCCTCAAGGTATTGGCCGTCGCTCACGACAAACGCGTCAGCACGTTGCCCAAGGTACCCACAGCGGCAGAGGCCGGTTTCCCCGAGTTTCGCGTTGCCAATTGGTTCGGATTTGCCGTACCCAAAGGAACACCCAGCGCGGTCAGCCAGACCTTATTTGCAGACCTCAAGCAAGCATTGGATAAGCAGAGCTTTCGCGACAAGCTCATCGCAGCGGGTGCGGAGCCCGTCACGATGACACCGGAGCAGACCAAGCAATTCATCGAGAACGAAGCCCAGAGATGGGGTGCGCTCATCAAGAAAGCCAACATCGTCAATAACTGACAACCCACGCATCAACGACAGGGAACCCAGCAGCATGAAGATCAAGAAAGTAGAACCTTTGCACGTAGGCCAATTCATGTTCGCGCGTATCACGACTGATGCGGGCATCATTGGTTTCGGTGAAGCCGGAACCTGGGGTCACATCCAGGCGGCCGGGGCCTGCATTGCCCGCTTTGCAGAGTATCTGGAGGGCAAAGACCCGTTCCCCATCGAACATCACTGGAACGTCATGCATCGTTTCAGCTATTTTCAGGGGCTCGCCGAAAACGCCGCCATCTCTGCGATCGATATGGCATTGTGGGACATCAAAGGCAAGGCCCTCGGCGTGCCGATCTATGAACTGCTCGGCGGCGCAGCGCGCACCAAGGCTCGTATCTACGGCCATATCTACGAAAACACCATAGAAAAAATGCTGGTCGAATGCGAAGCAAAAATGAATGCCGGCTTCACCGCGTTTGGCCATTTGAATCCATTCCTGGACGAAGGACACGATCAGGTCTACTTCAAGACGCATATCAAAAAGATGCGTGATGCAATCGACAACACGGAACGTATGCGCGAAGTCGTTGGAGACCGCGTGGATCTGCTGATCGAAATCCATCGGCGGCTGACGCCGGCAGAGGCCATCACCTTTTCCCACGGTATTGAGCACACCCATCCGATGTTCATAGAAGACCCCATTCGCCCTGAAAGCAATGATGCGATGGCGCGTGTGGCGGAGAAAATCAATATTCCGATCGCGACGGGTGAACGCTTCTCTACGCTGTACGAATTCGAAGCACTGCTGGCGAGAAACGGTGCGGAGTACGCACGCGTAGACCTGTGTCTATGCGGCGGCATTACGGGCGCCAAGAAGGTCGCGGCCATCGCCGAAGCCCATCAGGTGCAGGTCGTACCGCACAATCCCCTATCGCCCATCGGCCTGGCTGCCTGCTTGCAAGTCGCTGCCGCCATTCCCAACTTTGCCATTCAGGAATACGCAACGGGCTTCGAAGCGGGGATTTTCGAATCACGTGCGGAACACCTGGGCAGCGATGTCGTCGATGTGGTTCCTCTGCCAACAGACGGCTTTGTCGACATCCCGACAGGCCCTGGCCTGGGCATGAATCTGCTGCCAGATGCCCAAAAAATTCGCCCACCGCTGACCAAACCGATTTCCATGCGACGCCATTTTGACGGATTTGTCGTCGATCAATAAGCGATACAGCAGAACCCGTGCGCCGGCTCGTGTCACGCGCCGGCCATCTGCTATGGCCCTCTCGCGTGAATTGGTTTTGATGGGGCCGCTGACAAGCGCGGTATTGAAACCCGTACTCGCACGGGGTGGTCTTTTTTCTTGCATGCTTAAAATCGAGGATTGCCGCCCACAACAGACTGGGCTCTCCCTTTTGACAGCATGCAGGAACACTCGTGACCGCACCGACTCAAGCCGCCTCCGAAATCCCAGCTACCGCATCGCACGAGGTGCAATTCCTGCCCGCAAATGCCTGCGATTCGCACATTCACATTTACAACCCCGACTTGATCGCAGCACCAGCCGCGCCCAATCCCCTGGCATCCTGCACCGCGCAGGCCTATCGGCAAGTGCGAGACGAACTAGGCCTGCAGCGCGCCGTGGTCGTCACCCCTGCGCCTCATGTCACGGACAATCGCGTCACGCTGGACGCCATCGAGCAATTGGGCGCCAGTCAGACGCGCGGTGTCGGTGTGGTGTTCCCTGACGTGTCTGACGGCGAATTGCAAACTCTGCATCAAGGCGGCATTCGCGGCATCCGCTTTACTGTCGCCATCGCCCATACCTCGATTGTGCGTATCGATATGATCGAGCCGCTGGCCAGGCGCATTGCCTCGCTGGGGTGGCATGTACAACTGCACATGACGCCCGCGCAGATCGCGGAAAACGCTGACATGATTTTGCGCCTGCCCTGCACGGTGGTGTTTGACCACCTGGGGCGCATGGCGCCGACGACAGATGCCTATGAAGCAGCGCGGCGAGTCGTCCATACACGGCTGCAAGGAGGCACGGGCTGGGTCAAGCTATCGGGCCATTATCTGGCAGGCGGCGTCGACTCGGCGGCGCCTGTCGCCAATGAACTATTGCAGGCTGCACCCGAGCGATTGGTATGGGGATCCGACTGGCCCCATCCGACGGAGATGCCGACACCACCCGCTACCGCGTCGACATTGGCAGCGCTGCACACCTGGGTGCCAGACAGCGAATTACGCGCTCGCATCCTCGTGGATAACCCGGCAGAGCTATACGGATTCTGACACGCTGAAGAAACGCCTGAACGTCATCATTCAGGCACTCGCCGCCCGGCTNGCCCGGGCGGTATGCCATATCGCTGACGAAATGCCGTGGCGAAGTTCGCCGGGCTGGAATAGCCTGCAATCAATGCCGCCTGGGTCACGCTGATCGCGTCGCGTTCCAGCGCCATACGCGCACGGTCCAGGCGCGCGTCGCGCAGATAAGCAAACACCGTTTTGCCCCAGACCGCACGAAAATGACGCTGCAGGGTATTCACGCTCAGGCAGGCATGCTTGGCAATCTGCACCAGGCTCATCTCGTCGGCCTCCCCACTGTCGAGCAACTCGCGCACCTGCTCCATCCGGGATCGCTCTCGCTGCCGCAACCCGTCGGCCACCGGTGACAGCACCGCGCCGCTCAGGCTGCTCAACGCCTCCACCGCCAGACCGAGCGACCGGGATTCTTGATACATGCGCAGCAATGCGCCGTCCAGCTCAGACGGCGCCAACAGTTGCTCGACCAATGCGATGGCATGCGCAGAGGCATTCCAGGGATGTACCGACAGATGCTGCCGGGCGAACGCCAGACATGAAGGCAAAGCCTCCCCTAAACGCTGCTGTAGCCACGTGTCGCTCACGGTCAGACTGACACTGCGCTCGAGATCGCCTCGACGGGACTGCCGCTTGAACGCGGCGGGCTGCGTCAAAGCCACCACGGCCCCGCACGCGCCGCCATCCGGCCGAGGCCCTAACAGCAAGCGGTATCCGTCGTAGCTGACGTCGGCCTTGCCACCCACCGTCAGGGCAATACGCAGCCCAGGTTGCAAGTGGGCATGTACCGCAACGCCCTGCAAGTCGCGCGCATCCACTCGATGCAGACTCAGGCCATCGGCTAGCTGCACCGTATCCACCACCCCCTCAAACATGGGGCGGTTCGTGCCAGGCGCCACCACGGCGTAGTGCACCGCGCTATGGCGCGCCTGCCGGTGCAAGGCGGGTTCGTCGAGCAAGGGAGCGTTGCGCCGCAGTGCCGCGCTATGACTGAGCGATACCGAACTCATACAGATACGAACAGAGAGAAATGGGGATTTAGCAAAACAATCTAGTGTGCAAGCAAAGCCCAGACCTGAGCTTTGCTGACATAATCCTGACGTAAAAATGATAGTGTAAATCATTCCCAATAACACATATCAGGCGCGCCACGAATGTAACTGATGGCGCGCTATCTATTGCGCACCCCGGAGAAATCGGCATGTCCACGCCACCCTTCAAGCGCCAGTATCTAGGCGCCCTGATTACTCTCGCCCTCTCAGGTACCGCTCTGGCCCAAAGCCAGGCTGACGCTCCCCTGCCAAACGACTCTGCCGTCGTACAGGAAATGTCCGCCGTTGAGGTCCTCGGTACGGCAGAGGAAGAAGTGAAAGAATCATTGGGGGTGTCCGTGATCACTGCTGAAGAGATTCAGCGCCGTCCTCCCACCAACGATTTGTCCGACATCATCCGTCGCGAACCCGGCGTGAACCTGACCGGCAATAGCTCCAGCGGCGCACGCGGCAACAGCCGTCAAATCGATATCCGCGGCATGGGCCCGGAAAACACGTTGATCCTGATCGATGGCAAACCGGTGGAGTCGCGCAACTCGGTACGCTACGGTTGGAATGGCGATCGCGATACCCGCGGCGACACCAACTGGGTCCCCGCAGAAGAAGTCGAGCGCATCGAAGTCATCCGCGGCCCTGCCGCTGCGCGCTACGGTTCAGGCGCCATGGGCGGTGTGGTGAACATCATCACCAAACAGCCCAGCGACAAGCCCACGGCCTCCGCCACCTACTACATCAACCAGCCGGAAGACAGCGACGAGGGCAATACCAATCGCGTCAATGCGCGTTTGTCCACACCGATCTCGGACACGCTCAGCATGCGGGTCTATGCCAACTACAGCAAGACCAATGCCGATGACCGCAACATCAACGCGGATCATGCGACGGTCGATGAAAACGGCATCGCCAATACGTCCGGCCGCGAAGGGGTGATCAATCAGGACATCAATGCCCTGTTTGCATGGCGTCCGGACACTCGCAACACGCTCGAATTCGAAATGGGCTTCAGCCGCCAGGGCAACATCTATGCCGGCGACACGATGAACAACGCCAACAGCGAGTTCTCCGACAGCCTGTATGGCAAAGAAACCAACGCCATGTATCGCGAGAATTTCGGCTTGACGCATCGAGGCAACTACGACTGGGGGACCTCTCGTTCGGAACTGTCATACGATTACACGCGCAACGCCCGTCAAGCCGAGGGTTTGGCTGGCGGTCCCGAAGGCGCGCCGACCGATCTAGGCAAAAGCACGGCACGCCTGCGCAGTTTGCGCGCGGCCAGCGAGGCCAGTGTGCCTTTCACGCTCGGCCTGCAGCAAGTAGCGACTGTCGGGGTGGAATACCTGCATGAATCGCTGGACGACCCCTCGTCCCTGCGCCAGAGCTACGATACGGGCACTACAGGCAACGGTATCAACGGCACGCCCAGCGGCGATCGCCCGACCAGGACGAGCCAGGACAGCTACGCCCTTTTCTTCGAAGACAACATCCAGGCCGGCAAGCGCACCATCGTGACCCCGGGCTTGCGCTATGACCACAATAGCGAATTCGGCGGCAATTTCAGTCCGAGCTTGAACCTGTCGTTCAAAGCAACCGACTCGCTGCGCCTGAAGGGCGGTATTGCCCGCGCCTACAAAGCCCCCAACCTGTATCAGTCCAATCCCAACTACCTGCTCTACAGCCGCGGACAAGGCTGCTGGGCCGCCGAAAGCAACTCGGGTGGCTGCTACCTGGCGGGCAACGACAATCTGAAGCCGGAAATCAGCGTCAACAAGGAAATCGGTTTCGAATACGATCCAGGTACGTGGCGCGCCAGCGCCGCGTATTTCCGCAACGATTACAAAAACAAGATCGTTGCAGACACAGAGTATCTGTACCGCTTGAACAACGGCGCGCCCGTGCTGCAATGGACCAATAGCGGTAAAGCAGTTGTAGAGGGTTTTGAGGGTAACCTGTTCATCCCCCTGACCCCGACGTTGGACTGGAACACCAACTTCACCTACATGATGCAAACCAAGAACAAGGACACGGGCGAGCCGCTGAGCATCATTCCGAAGTACACCGTCAACAGCACGCTGGACTGGTTTTACACCCCCGAATGGTCGTTCCAGGCAAACGTGACGTACTACGGCAAGCAAAAAGGCCCGTCGATGAACCTGCGTACAGGTGAAACGCTGGAAGGCGAAGGCCGCCAGACTGTCAGCCCCTATGCCCTGGTGGGTCTGAGCGTAGGCTACGAGCCGAACAGCCACCTGCGTTTCCGCGTCGGGGTAAGCAACCTGTTCGACAAGAAGCTCTATCGCGAAGGCAACGCCAGCTCCGCCGGCGCTGCGACGTACAACGAGCCGGGCCGCGCTTATTACGCAACCATGACTGTGACGTACTGATCGCGAGCTCAGCGCGAATCGCTGACTGGAGCTTCGCCCTGTCGACGGTTTCCGCGATAAAGGTGCATAAAAAAAACGCCAGACAAGTCTGGCGTTTTTTTTTATGCTGCTGGCTATTAACCAAAACGACCCGTAATGTAGTCTTCGGTTTCTTTGCGAGCCGGCTTCACAAAGATCTGGTCGGTGTCGCCGAATTCCATCAGCTCGCCCAGATACATATAAGCAGTGTAGTCGGAACAACGAGCGGCCTGTTGCATGTTGTGGGTCACGATCACGACGGTGTAATCGCTCTTGAGCTCGGCGATCAGTTCTTCGATCTTTGCGGTCGAGATCGGATCCAGCGCCGAACAAGGCTCGTCCAGCAACAGCACTTCAGGTTTGATGGCCACGCCACGCGCAATACACAGACGTTGTTGCTGACCGCCCGACAAGCTATTGCCGCTTTGATGCAGCTTGTCTTTCACTTCGTTCCACAGCGCAGCCTTGCTCAAGGCCCATTCCACGCGCTCGTCCATTTCACCCTTGGACAGGCGCTCGAACAGTTTGACGCCGAAAGCGATGTTGTCGTAGATGCTCATGGGAAACGGCGTGGGTTTCTGGAACACCATGCCGACTTTGGCGCGGATCAACGAAATATCGGTCTTGGACGTGAGCAGGTTTTCGCCGTCGAGCAGAATTTCGCCCTCGGCGCGTTGGCCGGGGTACAACTCGAACATACGGTTGAACGTACGCAGCAGGGTCGATTTGCCGCAGCCCGACGGGCCGATGAACGCGGTGACCTTGTTCTCACGAATCGACATGTTCACATTGCGAATCGCGTGGAACTTGCCGTAGTAAAAATTCAGGTTCTTGACTTCGAGCTTGGACTTGGCTGCGGGAGCAGCGGCCGCGTTGGCAGCTTTGTCGGCGAGAACGGTATTTTCCATTTGTCTTCCTATCACCGGCGCCCCACGGCGCCGGCATGGCAATTACGATTTGCGGAACAGGCTGCGAGCCAGGATGTTGATGCTCAGCACCAGCAGCGTAATCAACGTGGCACCGGCCCAGGCCAGATCGTTCCAGTCTTTGAATGGGCTGGCCGCGTATTGGTAAATCACGACCGGCAGGTTGGACATGGGCGCATTCATGTTCCAAGACATAAACTGGTTCGACAACGCGGTGAACAGCAGCGGCGCGGTTTCACCCGAAATGCGGGCGATGGCCAACAAGATACCGGTAATGATCCCGGTCTTGGCAGCGCGATAGCAGACCAGGGTGATCATGCGCCATTTAGGGCAACCCAGGGCGGCCGTTGCCTCACGCAGGCTGTTGGGGACCAACAGCAGCATATTGTCGGTCGTGCGCACCACCACGGGAATCACCAGGATGGACAGTGCCAGCGCACCGGCCCAGCCGGAATAGTGTCCGACTTGGGACACGTATACGGCATAGATGAACAAGCCGATGATGATCGAGGGCGCGGACAACAGCACGTCGTTCAAGAAACGCGTCGCCGGCGCCAGCCAGCCGCGCTGGCCGTATTCAGCCAGATAGGTGCCCGCCAACACGCCGATCGGCGTGCCGATCAGCGTACCGACACCTGCCATCAGCACGCTGCCGACCACCGCGTTGATCAAACCGCCTTGTTGACCCGGAGGCGGCGTGATCTCGGTGAACAGCGTGAACGACAAGGCGGGTGCGCCTTTGAACAGCAGCGTCAGAATGATCCAGAACAACCAGAACAATCCGAACACCAGTGTGGTCAGCGAGATGGTCAGCATGACCTTGTTGACCAGATTGCGACGGCGATAAATGCCGTTGCTCATGTTGATTGCAGATTCAGCCATGTTTCTTCCCATTAACGTCCGGCAGACCGATCAGCTCTTTTTGCCTTCGGAGGCCGTCGCACGCAACAGCAGCACTTTCGACAGGGCCAGAACGATGGTGGTGATCAGGAACAGAATCAGACCCAGTTCCAGCAACGCGGATTTCTGGAGGCCCCCGGCTTCGTTGAACTCGTTGGCCAGTGCGGACGCAATCGAATTGCCCGGCGCAAACAACGAGCCCGGAAACTGAAAGGCGTTACCGATCACAAAGGTCACCGCCATGGTTTCACCCAAGGCACGTCCCAGCCCCAACATGATGCCGCCGATCACGCCCGTCTTGGTAAAGGGCAGAACCACGCGCCACATGACTTCCCAGGTCGTGCTGCCCAGGCCGTAGGCTGACTCTTTCAGCATGGTGGGCACCAGTTCGAACACGTCGCGCATCACGGCGGTAATGAACGGAATGACCATGATGGACAGGATCAGGCCGGCCGTGAAGATACCGATACCGAACGGCGGGCCGGCAAAGATGCCGCCAATCACGGGGATGCCCCCCAGCACGGAAATCAAGGTCGGCTGCACATACTGCTGGAAAATGGGCACAAAAACGAACAAGCCCCACATCCCGTAGATGATGGACGGAATGGCAGCCAGCATTTCAATTGCCGTACCCAAGGGGCGGCGCAGCCACGCGGGCGACAACTCGGTCAAAAATATCGCGATACCGAATGACACGGGTACCGCGATGATCAAGGCAATGGCCGAGGTCAGCAGCGTGCCGACAATCGGGACAATCGCGCCGTAGTTCTGCTGGACAGGATCCCAATCGTTGGTCCACAGAAACGACAAGCCATACTTGGCCAGTGTCTCGCGGCTGCCATAAATAAGGGACAGCATGATTGCTGCCAACAGAATGAACACCAGAAAGGCAAAAAGCCGCGTGGCGTTCTTGAACAGCGCATCCATTAGCGCGTTATTGTTTTGCTTCATAGGCGAAGGCGTACCGGTAGTGACGGAATCCGTCTGATGAGACTGGCGTGGCACACCATTATCCATTACCGCGCTCATGGATGGGCTTTCCTTGAAATACGCTTAGAGATACTCGGGCCTGGCGGCGCAGACGATGCGCGGACCTTGATGGGCCCGCGCATCGTTACATCTTAGTGGCTACTAAGATGCTTATTTCCAGACGGGTTTGCCGTCAGCGGACTTGATTTCGCTCCAGGTGGCGCGAATTTCAGCCGTCACGTTGTCAGGCAGCGGCACATAGTCCAGCGCTTCTGCGGACTTGGCGCCATTCTTGAAGGCCCAGTCAAAGAACTCGAGCACGGCGCGGCCTTGCTCGGGCTTGTCTTGAACCTTGTGCACCAGGATGAAGGTAGCAGCCGTCACGGGCCACGAAGCGGCGCCCGGCTCGTTGGTCAGGACCACGCCCATGCCAGGCGCGCTCTTCCAGTCGGCGTTGGCAGCAGCGGCAGCGAAAGCGGTTTGTTCGGGTTGCACGAACTTGCCGTCTTTGTTCTGCAGTTGCGTCCAGGCCAGCTTGTTCTGCTTGGCGTAGGCGTATTCGACGTAACCGATGGAGTTCTTCAGCTGGCCAACGTAGGCAGCGACGCCTTCGTTACCCTTGCCGCCCTGCCCGGTGGGCCACTTGACGGCTTTGCCTTCGCCAACCTTTTCTTTCCACTCAGGCGAGACTTTCGACAGGTAGTTCGTCCAGCCGAAGGTCGTGCCCGAACCGTCCGAACGGTGCACCACGATGATGTCCGACGAGGGCAGCTTCAGATCGGGGTTCAGCGCTTTGATCGCGGCGTCGTCCCATTTCTTGATCTTGCCCAGGAAGATATCGCCCAATACGGGGCCGGACAACTTCAGTTCGCCCGGCTTCACGCCGTCGACGTTGACCACAGCCACGGTACCGCCGATCACGGCCGGGAATTGCAGCAGACCGTTCTTTTCCAGGTCGTCGGCCTTCAGGGGATCGTCCGAGGCGCCGAAATCAACGGTCTTGGCTTTGATCTGTTGCTGACCGCCGCCCGAACCGATCGATTGGTAGTTCACTGCGGTATTGGTCGCAGCCTTGTATTCCGACGCCCACTTGGCGTAGACCGGGTACGGGAACGAAGCACCAGCGCCGGTGATATCAGCAGCCTGTACAGCAAAAACGGCGCCGCTCAGCGCAACACCGATGGTAATTTGTTTGAATACGCGGTTGAACATTCGAATTCCTTCTGTGTTCGTTTAGGAGGTCGCGGCGGGCTGTTTCCGCCCGTCCGATCATCGACGTAACGAATGTTAGAAGCCCAACATGACAAGACCATGACAGTCACATACACGAAACGTGTCAGTGTGGGCTGGCGGCCTTATTTCAGCCGTTCCATCAGGAATTCGTGCATATTGAACGCCGCGCGACGGTTGCGCACACGGCTAGAGGTACCGTCGGGCTGCTGATCCCAGGCCAATTGATTGTCGCGCCAGGCATAGGTAAAGGCCTCGTCTATGACCCTCTTTTTCAGATCCTTGTCCCGCACCGGAAACGCAATCTCGACGCGGCGGAAGAAATTCCGGTCCATCCAATCGGCCGAGGACAGATACACGGGCTCGTCGCCATCGGCATAGAAATAAAACACCCGGGAATGCTCGAGGAATCGCCCGACAATGGAGCGCACCCGGATGTTTTCCGAGAGGCCTGGCACCCCTGCTCGCAGCGCGCATACGCCTCGCACCACCAGATCGATCTTGACTCCGGCCTGGCTGGCCTTGTAGAGCTCGGCGATGATCTGTTCCTCGAGCAGGGAATTCATTTTGGCCATGATTTTGGCCTTGCGTCCCTGTTTCGCGGCACGGATTTCCGCCTGGATCAGAGACATCATGGTCTCGTGCATGGTAAACGGCGATTGCAGCAGCGACTTCAGCGTCCGGCGCGCGCCCAAGCCCGTCAGCTGGGCAAAGACCTTGTCCATGTCCTCGCACAAATCTGGATCCGCGGTCAGCAGACCAAAATCGGTGTATAGCCGTGCGGTGCGCGGATGGTAGTTGCCGGTGCCCAGGTGAGCGTACCGGCGCAGCCGCCCTTTTTCGCGGCGCAGCACCAATGCCATTTTGGCGTGCGTCTTGTGCGCCACCACGCCATACACCACATGCGCCCCTACCTCCTCCAGGCGAGCGGCCCAATTGATATTGGTCTGCTCGTCGAAACGGGCCATCAACTCGACCACGACGGTCACTTCCTTGCCGGCGCGCGCCGCCGCCAGCAGGATTTTCATCAATTCGGAGTCTTCGCCGGTGCGATAGATGGTCTGTTTGATCGCCATCACGTCCGGATCCACTGCCGCGGCCGTCAGGAAATCGATCACGGGTTGGAATGACTGGTAGGGGTGATGCAACAACTGATCGGCACGGGCGACGGCCGCGAACAACTCCGCAGGTTTGTCGGCAACCCTGTCCAGCGGCGGCGGAACGGAGCCGTGGTGAGGCGTAAACAACAGATCCGGACGGTTGTCGACGTTGCACAACTGCATCAGCCTGGACAGGTTGACCGGGCCGTTCACGCGATACGTATCATCGGCTGTCAGCGAGAATTCCCGCTGCAGATAAGTTTCCAGATCGTCGGGCGTCAACCGGTCGATCTCCAGACGTACGGCGGCGCCGAAGTTGCGCTGCGACAGTTCGCCCTGCAGGGCGTGGCGCAGGTTGGTAACTTCTTCTTCGTCGACAAACAGGTCGCTGTTGCGCGTCACCCGCCATTGATAGCAACCGAGCATTTCCAGCCCCGGGAACAACTCGCCGACAAAAGCGCGCAGCAACGAGGTCAGCAGGATGTAGCCGTCGGGCTTGCCGGAGAGCTCGGGCGGCATTTTGATCAATCGCGGCAGCGCTCGCGGCGCCTGCACGATGGCAATCGAGGCCTGGCGGCCGAACGCGTCTGCACCCGACAAGGCCACAATAAAATTGAGGCTCTTGTTATAGACCCGCGGAAAAGGGTGAGCCGGGTCCAAGCCGATCGGCGTGAGCAAAGGCATCACGTCGCGATTGAAGACCTTGTGCGCCCATTGCTGTTGCTCGGCATTCCATTCCGAAGCGTGCAACAACGCAATTCCCTCGGCATCCAGGCAGGGAAAAATCTCGTCATTGAGCAGGGTGTATTGGCGATCCACCAGAACGTGGACCTTTTCCTGTACGCGCGCAAAAGCCTCTGAAGGGGTCAAGCCATCAGCCCCGACCAAGGCGGGATTCTGACGCAGTTGTTCCTTGAGGCTGGAAATACGGATCTCGAAGAATTCGTCCAGGTTCGAGCTGACGATACATACGTAGCGCAGGCGCTCCAGCAGCGGCACCTGGGGATTCTCCGCCATCGCCAGCACCCGTTCATTGAACTTCAGCAGGGAAAGTTCACGGTTCAAAAACGGGGGCTCGACCAGCGACGTAGACATACCGGGTTCCAATTCTAGAGACAAAGGCTGCGGTTTTACTGCAATTGTGTGACTATTCCATGACAGTCTGAAATATATGCCTAGCCTACGCCAAAACGATGACATCCGTTGGCGATTATGGGGCGCTGTCACATCGGTTCCTTATAATTGGCGCTCTTACAGCCTTATCGACATCCCGCATGGACCACCTCCTGGCCGCCGTAGACCTCGGTTCCAACAGTTTTCGCCTGTCTATCGGACGGGTCGTCCAACAAGAAGGCGGTCCCCAGATCTATCAGATCGACCGCCTCAAAGAAACCGTACGGCTGGCCGCGGGACTGGATCAGGACAAGCGGCTCAGCGACGAGGCGGTGGATCGCGCCGTGTCAGTCCTGGAGCGTTTTGGCGAACGCCTGCGCAGCTTTCATCCCAGCCGGGTGCGCGCCGTCGCGACCAATACGTTTCGCGTCGCCCGGAATACCCAGGAGTTTCTGCCCCGCGCCGAGGCGGCGCTGGGCTTTCCGATCGAGGTGATTGCCGGGCGCGAAGAAGCCCGGTTGATTTATCTGGGCGTAGTGCATTCCCTGCCGCCATCGGCCAACAAGCGGCTGGTGATCGACATCGGCGGCGGCTCGACAGAGGTCATCATCGGCAAGGGCTTTGAGCCGGGCTTGATGTCATCGCTCTATATGGGCTGTGTCAGCTACAGCCGGCAGTTTTTTCCCGATGGCGTCGTCGATGCCCATCAGATGAAGCAAGCCGAGCTCATGGCACGCCGGGAAATCGAAGTCATCGCCAAGCAATACCGCAAGACCGGCTGGAAAGAGGCGTATGGGTCCTCGGGTACGGCCAAGGCGTTGTACGCGATCCTGACGGAATGCGGTTTTTCCGAAGACGCCATCACGCGCGCGGGCTTGAACAAACTGAAAGAACGCATCATCCGCTCGGGCCAGGTCATTCCCGAGGAACTCCCCGGTATCAAGCTGGAACGGGCAGACGTGCTGCCCGGCGGCTTGGCCATCATGAGCGCCCTCTTTGACGAATTGGGCATCGACCGGATGCACACTGGCGAAGGCGCACTGCGTGTCGGGGTTCTGTATGACCTGCTGGGCCGCGACGCTGCCCACGACAAGCGCGACGAGTCCGTTCACCAGTTCATGAAGCGTTATCACATAGATAACAATCAGGCCCAACGTGTACGCCAGGCCGCGGTGACATTTTTCGACTCGATTTATGCTCCTGACGAAGGTCACAGCGAGCTGCGCAACGCATTGGGCTGGGCCGCCAATCTGCATGAAGTGGGGCTGTCAATCGCCCATAATGCCTACTACAAGCACACCGCCTACGTGCTGGACAATGCCGACATGCCCGGCTTTTCCCGGGCAGACCAGCAACTGCTGGCGCTGTTGGCGCTGGGGCATCAGGGCAAGCTGGTCAAACTCGAACCCCTCGTCCGAGACCGCAGCCAATGGATTGCCATCCTGTGCCTGCGCTTGGCAGTGTTGCTGATGCGCCGCCGTACCGACATTCCTCAACTGCCGTTGAGCGTGTCGGTTCGAGGCGAATCGATCGTGGTTCGAGTCAAGCAGGACTGGCTGACCAAGCACCCGCTCAGCGACTTTACCTTGCGCGCCGAAGAATCAGAATGGCGAAAAGTCGGTTTCTCGTTCGAGCTGCTTGAGTTCTAGCCGGAACGGGCGCGTGGCCCGCCGAATGAGCCGGATGCGCAGTCTTCTGAGGGCCCTCTGAACGGGGCTGCGCCCACTCCGCCCTGCACGGGCAGAAAGGGATTTGGGGGCAACTCCGCGTTTCCTTGAGAGCAGCCCTCGCATGATCAAATCACCTCGGCAGCAACGGGATCCAGCCCGAAATGGCGCCGGTAACGGCTGTCCATCTGGGTCATGTCCAACAGAACCGGAAAATCCGCGGCGTTGAAATCCGGGTCCCAGGCAGGCTCGCCGCAGATACGCGCACCCAGCTTCATATAACCCTTGATGAGCGGCGGGACGCGCGCGGGCAAGGTGCTGTTCAAGAGCTCGACGGGATAACGATGCAGCGGCTCGACGCGCGGGGCATCTGGATCTTTCAAGTGACTGGCGATATTGCGCCATACCTCGGCAGCCGTCACGCCGTCATCACGCAGACTGACACTGGCACAACCCAGCATATAGCGATAGCCGCCGCGGCGCATGAACTCGGCCAGACCGGACCACAGCAACATGATGGCAGCGCCGCTACGGTGTGCAGCATGCGTGCAAGAACGGCCGACTTCGACCAACTCGCCACGCAGCGCCCCGAGGCCGGACAGATCAAATTCGGACTCGGAATAATAGCCGCCCGCTGCGAGCGCCTTTTCCGGAGTCAAGATGCGATAAGTACCCACGACCCTGCCGGTGTCGAGCTCTCGCACCATCAAGTGCTCGCACCACGGATCAAAGCGGTCTTGCTCGATGCCATCCTGCGCATCGGGGAACACTGCCCCCATGTCCTCGGTAAAAACGGTATACCGCAGGCGCTGAATCTGCTCGACCTCATCGGCCGTGCTCGCCAAGCCCACGACCAAGACGTGCGAGGCAGAACCCGTCCAGGGTTCGGCGTTGTCACGCCGGGCATCGATACGTGCTAATTCGAGCATTGCGCAGGACTCCTTGAGGTATGCACAGTGTGGAGGCCGGATATGTCAGGCTTCTGACAAAAATATGACATGACCATGAAGTTTACGCCCATCCGAACAATCTCGAATTAAATCAATATAAATCAAAATAAATCAAACAAACTCGTTTGACGAATAAAGGGCCGGCTCCATCAGGACCCGGCCCCCCTTTTTATGATCGCGACACAGAATCAGTTGAGACTGGCCGCCAATTTTTCAGCGCTGGCCTCAGCCAAAGCAGCGTCTTCTGCTTCGACCATCAATCGCAATTTAGGTTCGGTACCGGACGCTCGAATGAGCACACGGCCACGCCCTGCCAATTCGGCTTCGACGGCTTGCGCTGCCACCACCAGGCCCGAATGCGATTTCCAGTCGGTTCCCGGCGTCCAGGCGACGTTGATCATCTTTTGTGGATACATGCGCAAATCGCCCAACCATTGCGACAAACTCTCGCCACTGCGGCGCAAAGCCGTCAGCACTTGCAAGGCGGCAATGATGCCGTCGCCAGTGGTATGGCAATCCAGGCACAACAGGTGTCCGGAGCTCTCGCCCCCGAACAGCCAGCCGCGCGCCTGCATTTGCTCCAGCACATAGCGGTCGCCGACTTTGGCGCGTTCGAAACCAACGCCCAGGCGCTGCATTTCCCGCTCGAAACCATAGTTGGTCATCAAGGTACCGACCACACCAGCCACTGGACCCTGCATCATGCGTTCGCGCACGATGGCGTACAGCAGCTCGTCGCCGTTATAGATGCGGCCCTCGCCGTCGACCATCTGGAGCCGATCGGCATCGCCATCCAGGGCAATGCCCAGGTCCGCGCCACGCGCCTGGACGACTTTCACCAACGATTCGGGATGCAATGCCCCCACGCCTTTGTTGATGTTGAAACCGTCGGGCGAAACACCGATGGCGTGCACATCGGCACCCAACTCGCGGAATACGTGAGGTGCGACGTTATACGCGGCACCATGCGCGGCATCGACAACGATCTTCAGGCCATTCAAGTCCAGCTCGTTGGGGAACGTGCTTTTGCAAAACTCGATATAGCGGCCCTGCGCGTCTTGCATTCGACGGGCGCGGCCTAGTGCTTCGGACCCCAGGCAACCCAAGGGCTCATCCAGCTCGGCTTCGATTTCGGCCTCGACTTCGTCGGGTAATTTCATACCTTGAGTCGAAAAAAACTTGATGCCGTTGTCTTGATAAGGATTGTGCGACGCGCTGATCACGATACCGGCTGCCAGACGGAAGGTACGGGTCAAGTATGCAACGGCTGGCGTTGGCAACGGCCCGGCCAGCAACACGTCGATACCCGCCGCGGACAAGCCCGCCTCCAGCGCCGATTCAAGCATGTAACCGGAAATACGCGTGTCCTTGCCGATCACCACTTGCGGGCGGCCGTGGCCGCGCTCGCTGTACTGGCGTGCCAGAACGCGTCCTGCCGCGTACCCTAGACGCAAAGCGAAAGCCGCATTGATCACCTCGCCGCCCACCTCGCCGCGCACTCCGTCAGTCCCGAAATACTTGCGTTGTGTCATGCTCGAATAGCTCCTTGTTCAGATGCGTACCAGACTTTCAGGGCATCTACCGTCTCCGCCACATCGTGCACACGCACGATCGAGGATCCGTGCGCCACGCAGGCCAGCGCACCGGCAATACTGCCGGCCAGGCGATCGGCCACGGGCTTGCCGGTGGCGTCACCGATCATGGTTTTGCGTGACAACCCTGTCAGTAATGGATAACTGGATACGCGCAGACTGGAGAGCCTGCGTAATAGTTGATAGTTGTGATCCGCCGTTTTGCCAAAGCCAAAGCCCGGGTCCAGGACGATACGCCGCGGATCGACCCAGGCGGCCCGCAGACGTTGCGCGCGAGCCCCCAGAAATACGCCGATCTCGCCAAGCAGATCGGTATATTCCGGCGCCCGTTGCATCGTGCCGGGTTCGCCTTTCATGTGCATGATGCACAGCCCGCAGCGCGACTGCGCCACGGCGTCAATAGCCCCAGGCTGGCGAAAACCGTAGATGTCATTAATCATGTCGGCGCCCGCGTCCAGCACAGCGCGCATGACCTCTGGCTTGAAGGTATCGATGGAAAGCGGGACACCACAGTCGCGCAGCGCCTCGATGACGGGCAGCAAACGCGCCAGCTCGTCCTGGGCCGAGACAGGTTCGGCCCCTGGCCGCGTGGACTCGCCGCCTAGATCCAGAATCTGCGCGCCCTCGTCAATCAAGCGTCGCGCATGGCTGACCGCCGCGTCGGTATCTGCGTGCTGGCCACCGTCGGAAAACGAATCGGGCGTGATATTGACAATGCCCATGACGAGCGGGCGCTCGAGATCAAACTCGAAGCGCCCGCACAGAAAGGTGTTGGCCATATAAAACGATAGAAACTCGAAAGCAGCTTAGACCGCGGCCGGCGTACTGCTGCCACCCGGCGCCAACCCGGAGGGCGGCGTATCGGTGCTATCTGCCGGACCTTGCGGCGTCTTGGGCGGACGCGGCGGACGGCCCGAGGTAATGTCCTCGATTTGATCCGCGTCAATGGTTTCCCATTCGAGCAGCGCGCGGGTCATTGCCTCGACCATATCGCGGTGATCTTCCAGGATCTTGCGCGCCACGCCGTATTGCTCGTCGATGATGCGACGGATTTCGAAATCCACCTTTTGCATGGTGGCTTCGGACATGTGGGTGGTCTTGGTCACGCTGCGGCCCAGGAACACCTCGCCTTCGTTTTCGGCATAAACCATGGGGCCCAATTCGTCCGTCATCCCATAACGGGTGACGATGTCGCGGGCGATGGCGGTGGCGCGCTCAAAGTCATTCGAAGCGCCTGTCGTCATCTGATTCATGAAGATTTCTTCGGCAATACGGCCACCGAACAGGACAGCAATCGTGTTCAGCAGGCGGTCCTTGTCCATGCTGTAGCGGTCGCCTTCGGGCAACTGCATCGTCACGCCCAGCGCACGGCCACGCGGGATGATGGTGACCTTGTGCACGGGATCAGTCTTGGGCAGCATGCGCGCCACGATGGCATGACCGGACTCGTGGTACGCGGTGTTCTTGCGTTCTTCTTCGGGCATGACGATCGAGCGGCGCTCGGCACCCATGATGATCTTGTCTTTGGCCTTTTCGAAGTCGGTCATGTCGACGGTGCGGCCATTACGGCGCGCTGCAAACAAGGCGGCCTCGTTGACCAGGTTGGCCAGGTCGGCACCCGAAAAGCCCGGGGTACCGCGCGCCAGGATGCTGGCATCGACGTTGGTCGACAGCGGGACCTTGCGCATATGCACGCGCAGAATCTGTTCGCGGCCACGGATGTCGGGCAGCGGCACCACGACCTGGCGGTCGAAACGGCCCGGACGCAGCAAAGCAGGATCCAGCACATCGGGACGGTTGGTCGCGGCAATCACGATCACGCCCTGGCCCGACTCAAAGCCGTCCATTTCCACCAGCATCTGGTTCAGCGTCTGCTCGCGTTCGTCGTTACCGCCGCCCAGGCCTGCGCCACGCTGGCGGCCCACGGCGTCGATTTCGTCGATAAAGATGATGCAAGGCGCCTGCTTTTTCGCGTTTTCGAACATGTCGCGCACGCGGGCAGCACCCACACCGACGAACATTTCGACGAAGTCAGAACCTGAAATGCTGAAGAACGGGACCTTGGCTTCGCCAGCGATGGCCTTGGCCAGCAGGGTTTTACCGGTACCGGGCGAACCGACCATCAGCACGCCGCGCGGAATACGGCCGCCGAGTTTCTGGAATTTGGTGGGATCGCGCAGGAAATCGACCAGTTCCTGGACGTCTTCTTTGGCCTCGTCGCAGCCAGCCACGTCAGCAAACGTGATCTGGTTGGTGTTCTCGTCCAGCATACGGGCACGCGATTTGCCGAAGCTGAACGCCCCGCCCTTGCCACCGCCCTGCATCTGTCGCATGAAAAATACCCAGACGCCGATCAACAGCAGCATTGGGAACCACGATACGAAGATGCTCATCAGCAGGGACGGCTCCTCGCGGGCTTTGCCCGAGACGTCCACGCCGTACTTCAGCAGATCGGACACCATCCAGATGTCGCCCGGCGACGTCAGGGTGTACGAACGGCCCGTATCAGGGGTGACATACAGAACATCCGCCTGCACGTCTACCTTGCGAATACGGCCTGCCTTGGCATCCTCCATGAACTGGGTGTAACTCACGCCGTCTTGCGATTGCGCACGCCCATCGAACTGTTTGAATACCGTGAACAGGACCAGTGCGATCACCATCCAGACCGCGACTTTAGAAAATGAGTTGTTCAAGGTCGATCTCCTGCTTTTGATTCCGACCGGTGACCGCACCCCCGCGCATATGGCACAGTCACAAGTATGTCAATAGTTCATTCTACCCTGTCGGGAGGGGTTCCGTCTGAAAGCCCGATAGGCGCCTGATACATCATTGTCAAAAAACCTAAAGTTTCAGGTCACGCGCCACTAGAAAAGTCTCCGAGGACTTGTCCCGGGAGGCTTTGGGCTTGCGTTCCACCACACGCTTGAAGCGCTGTTTGAAGCTTTGCACGATCTGCGAAAAACCGCTGCCGTGAAAAGCCTTGACGATCAGCGCGCCGTCGGGCTTGAGGTGGTTGCAGGCAAATTCCAGCGCCAGATCGCAAACATGCTGAATGCGAGCCGAATCGGCAACACCAACTCCCGACAAGTTGGGGGCCATGTCCGAAATAACAAGGTCTATCGGCTGGCCGCCCACTAATTCTTGCAACTGTTGCAAAACGTCGTCATCGCGAAAATCACCCTGGATGAATTCGACGCCAGCGACAGGTTCCATAGGCAGGAGATCCAGCGCGATAATGCGGCCGTCGACCGTGCCCCCAGGGCCGGCCAGACGCTCGCGCGCCACCTGTGACCAGCTGCCTGGCGCCGAGCCGAGGTCGACCACGATGTTGCCCCGACGCATCAGTTTTTCGGCATCGAGGATCTCGATCAATTTGAACGCAGCACGTGCCCGATAGCCCTTTTGTTGCGCCATCTTCACATAAGGGTCGTTAATGTGCTGGTGTATCCAGTCTTTAGAGAATTTCTTTTTGGCCATTACCGTACAATTCCACGCATGCCTATATTAGAACTCACCTCACGCGAGCGCAGCGATTTGCGCTCGGCCGCCCACCCCCTCAATCCGGTCGTCCTGATCGGAGACAACGGGCTGACCGACGCGGTCTTGAAAGAAATCGACCGCGCCTTGACATCCCATGGGCTGATCAAGGTACGCGCAGGCGGCGCCGACCGCGACGAACGCGAGGCCATGCTGGCGACCATTTGCGACACGCTGTCGTGCGCATCGGTGCATCATCTGGGCAAGATATTGATCTTGTTCCGCCCGCTGCCCGGTAATGTAGCCTCTGCGCCGGCCGAAGGCACCCCCGCACGTCGCAAGGCATCCGAGCCTCATACCCCCAAGAAAATGGCGGCCGAGGGCAAAACCCTGTCCAAATCCGCGCCCGCTCGCAAACGAGCCGCGCCTGAAGTGTCGGCCAAAAAATCCTTTTTGGGGCGGGATGACCTCAATAGCGCTGGCCGTCCGATGCGTCCGACGACCAAGAAAAAATCCAGCACCACATCGCATGGCATTCCGCGCCGCTCTGGTAGCGCGCTCAGCCTGCGAGCCGGCGCCCGCAGCGGGCTGCGCGCCTCGGCAGGACGCAAGACCACCAAAAAGTAAGACAGTGAAGCAAGCTGGCCTGGCAACAGGCCGGCCCCAACTCAACGCCCACACCCACCGGCCTGGCATCGCTTGGGGCGGATATCCATCACACTACAGGTAGCGCACGCTCAGGACTTCGTATTCGCGAATGCCCGAAGGAGCCTTCACCTCGACCACGTCGCCTTCGGATTTGCCGATCAACGCACGAGCGACCGGGCTGGACACCGAAATCAGGTTGGATTTGATGTCGGCCTCGAGATCCCCCACGATCTGATAGGACAGGCGATCGCCCGAATCCAGGTCCTCGATATCCACCGTCGCGCCAAACACGGCGCGGCCTTCTGCATTCAATGCCGCCGGATCAATCACATGCGCATTGGAAAGCGTGCCCTCGAGTTCTGAGATGCGGCCTTCGATGAAGCCTTGGCGCTCGCGCGCGGCATCGTACTCGGCATTTTCCGACAGATCGCCCTGGGCACGGGCCTCGGCAATAGCATTGATCACGGAGGGGCGCTCAACAGTTTTCAGCCTGTGCAATTCGGCTTGCAAACGCTCGGCTCCGCGCGCGGTCAGAGGAATGGCAGACATGTCGTTTCCCAACAAAAAGTAGAAAACGCCCCGAATGGGAGCGTTTCGGTAAAAAAAAATGCAATCAGACTCAGGTCCATCGCCACGATGGCGGGACAAGCCAATGATACAAACTAAAGATCAAACAGGCAGGAACGGTATCGGGCCCGATTTATTAGTAGGGTATCTGGCCGTGCGTCCCGGTCAGCCATTAGGCACATCTACGCGTGCCGGCGACCAAAACAAAACCCCGGCTCGGATTTGGAACCGGGGCAAGCAAGACCTCATTGTGGTCAAAATCCGCCAGAATTGCAAGCCATGCGAGCCCCCTCATTCCAGGCAAGCCAGCACGCAAAATCTATGTAGATTTACACCACCTGACGGCCGCTGCGTTGCAACAAAGCGTACAAAATGATCGCGCCGAACGTAGCGGTACCGATGCCCCCCAGAGTGAAATCCCCGAGTTTGATCGTGAAATCGCCGGCCCCCAATACCAAGGTCACGGCAGCCACGATCAGATTACGGTTATCGCTGAAATCGACCTGACTCACCACCCAGATCCGTGCGCCCGCGACGGCAATCAGCCCGAATACGACCACTGACATACCGCCCAGCACCGGGCCCGGAATCGTTTGAATCAGTGCGCCGAATTTCGGCGAGAACCCCAGCAGGATCGCGATCACTGCCGCCACCACAAATACCAGCGTCGAATAGATGCGCGTCACGGCCATCACGCCGATGTTTTCCGCGTAGGTAGTCACCCCTGTTCCGCCGACGGCGCCGGACACCATCGTGGCCACCCCATCGCCAATGAAGGCGCGCCCCATGTAGCGGTCCAGATTCTGTCCCGTCATGGCGCTGACGGCCTTGATATGCCCCAGGTTCTCGGCCACCAGGATGATGGCGACCGGTACGATCAAGCCCATGGCGTCGGCCTTGAATACGGGTGCGGCGAAATGAGGCAGGCCGAACCATGCCGCCGCAGCAACGCCCGAAAAATCGATGGGCTTGCCCAGCCCCAGGCCATTGGCGCACACCGCATAGATCAGGCACGCCAAGAGCAGCCCCACCAGGATCAGCAAACGCTGAATCGTGCCGCGCGTGTAGACGGCAATCCCGCCCACGCACAGCACGGTCACGACCGCCATCCCCGTTTCAAACCCCGAACTGCCCATCGCACCCTTGGCTGCGATAGGCGCCAGGTTCAGTCCGATCACCGCCACCACCGCGCCCGTTACGACCGGCGGCATCAGACGCTCGATCCAGGCGGCGCCGCCATCGCCCCGCGCATTGGCCGCGGCCACGATGATTCCGATCACGGTATAGGCCAGGCCGCACGCAATGATCGCACCTAGCGCTACACCTATATTGGCGTTCGGGCCCGATCCGGCATAGCCTGTGACGGCCACCACGCCACCGATAAAAGCAAAGCTGGATCCCAGGTAGCTCGGCACCCTGCCGCCCACAAACAGGAAAAAGATCAGCGTGCCGATCCCCGACATCAGAATGGCAACATTGGGGTCAAAGCCCATGATCAGCGGCGCCAATACGGTCGAGCCAAACATGGCCACCACGTGTTGAGCGCCCATGGCAATGTTTTTGGGCCCGGACAAGCGCTCATCCGGCGCGATGACAGCGCCAGGCACGGAATCGTCGGCCAGCTTCCAACGCGGAAAATAAGAATTCGGCATGAAATCCCCTGTATCAAGACAGGAATAATTAATCGGCGGGCGAAGTGTAGGGGGCCGCGCGTTTGCCGGCAATCCGGTTAAGCCCGCGAACGGGAAGACGCTGATCATAGTGAACAAACAAGCCCGCCATCGACAGACCGGCACACACTCAAATGCGTTGCAGCAAACCACGCAGACTAATGGGCCGCATCAAAATTTGTGATTGGACGCTGGGCACCTCCGTCGCTACCTTGTTCCAACAATTTCAAAACACTACGGAGACAAATCATGCCCCTCATGCGCACTGTCCTCGCGTCAGCCCTGCTGGCTGCCTGCGCGCCCGTGCTGGCCGGCACCGTCACGGTCATCACGTCTTTTCCCAAGGACCTGACTCAGGCGTATAAATCAGCATTCGAGAAAGCCAACCCCGGCATCACGCTGGAAATCCTGAATAAAAACACGGTCTCAGGCATTGCCTACGTACGCGAGACGCCAGCAGGCCAGCGGCCCGAGGTCTTCTGGGCCAGCGCTCCCGATGCCTTTGAAGTACTGGGCCGCGAAAAACTGCTGAGCCCTGCGCCCGACGCCGCCAATGCCGAAGTCCCGGACAAAATCGGCAGCTATCCCATCAACGATCCGGGCGGCTTGTACATGGGCCAGGCCCTGGCCGGCTACGGCATCATGTACAACACCCGGTACATCAAAGCCCACAAACTCACGCCGCCAGTCGAATGGAAAGACCTGCTGGCGCCGCAGTGGTTTGGCCACCTGGGCATGACCGCGCCCTCGCGCTCGGGCACCATGCACTTGACCGTCGAGACCATACTGCAAGGCGAAGGCTGGGCCGATGGGTGGCAAACGCTGCTGCGCATGTCGGGTAACGCCAGCCAGATGACGGAGCGATCGTTCGGTGTTCCCGATGGGGTGAACAATGGCCAATTCGGCGCAGGCCCGGTCATCGATTTTTTTGGCCTGTCCAGCAAATACTCCAAGTTCCCGGTCGAGTTCGTCTATCCGTCTGAAACTTCGGTCGTTCCCGCAAATATTGCGCTGATCGCGGGCGCCAAGAATACCGAGGAAGGCAAGAAATTCATCGCCTTCACGCTCAGCAAAGCGGGGCAGGAGCTGCTGCTAGAGCCCAAGATTTCGCGACTGCCGGTATTGCCGTACAAGGATTTGGCCGGAAAAATCCCGCAGGGTTATCCAGACCCGGCTGAAATCGCCCAGCGCAGCAAAGTGCATTTCGATGCCGACTTGTCCCAGACACGTTATTACGTCGTCCAAGCCTTATTCGACCAGACCATCACGTTCCGCTTGAGCGATCTGCAGGCCGCTACCAAAGCCATTTACGAAGCCGAGCAAAAACTCGGCGACAAGGCAAAAACAGGCCAGGCCGCCGAACTGCTGGACCAGGCCCGCAAGCTGGCATGGTCGCCATTGATCGATCCCAAGACGGCGGCAGATCCGGAGTTCCTGAAAGTCTTTACCCGCGACAAGAAAGACGCCTCGACCAACAAGCAGATCACCCAACTCGAAGGCGAATGGAGCGGCAAGGCCAAGGCGAACTACGAGCAAGCGGTCAAACTGGCACGGCAAGCCGCCGCGCTGTAATGGCAGCACAAGCTGTTGCGATGATGTTTTGACATCCTGCCCCGCGTAGACCTCGCGGGGCTTTCTCGGAGCAATTGATGACGTTCGCGAGCCGCTCGCGCCTGCCCGCCGGTCCGCTGTTGACGGCGCTACTGGTACTGGCCTTTCTGTGCCTGTTCTTAGTGGTACCAGTGGGCACCGTGTTCTACACCGCTTTTATCAACGCCGATGGCAGCTTCACGCTCGGGCATTTTGGTGCTTTTTTCGCCCAGCCGCTGATGCAAGAGGCCTTTTTCAACAGCCTGTATGTCGCGGGCTGGTCAGCACTGTTGGCCTCGCTCATTGCCGTGCCGTTGGCGTATTTCACCGTGCGCTTTGAGTTTCGCGGCGCCTTGCTGATTCAGACGCTCGGCGTACTGCCGCTGATCATGCCGCCCTTTGTCGGCGCAGTGGCGATGCAGCTGATCTTTGGCCGGTCAGGCACCGTGAATCTATTACTGGATGATTGGTTCGGGTTCACCATCCCGTTCATGGACGGCCTGAACGGGGTCATCTTTGTCGAGTCATTGCACTACTTTCCGTTCATCCTGATGAACCTGGTCGTCGCATTGCGCAACATCGACGGGTCCATGGAAGAAGCCGCTTTCAACTTGGGCTCCCGTGGCTTTCGGCTGTTTCGCCGCGTGATTTTTCCGCTGGCCCTGCCGGGCTATGTCGCGGGCACGTCGCTCGTGTTTGTGAAAGTTTTTGATGATCTGGGCACGCCGCTGGTGTTGGGCACCACCAATATGCTGGCGCCGCAAGCCTATTTGCGCATCACTCAAGTCGGCCTGGAAGACCCGTTGGGTTATGTGATCAGCGTCATCATGATCGCCTTTTCCATTCTGGCGCTATGGCTATCGGCGCGCGTCCTCAAAGGCAAGGACTACTCCACTTTGCAAAAAGGCGGCAGCTCGATCCAGAAACGCAAACTCAACACCGGAGAAAGCATCCTCGCCTATGGCTGGATCGCGCTGGTCTTGCTGTTGGTGCTGTCACCTCATTTCGGGGTGCTGCTGCTATCGCTCGCTACGGTATGGAGCTATGCCCCGCTGCCTGATGGCTATACCCTGGAACACTATGCCGCGATCTTTACCGAATCGCACGGCATGATCACCAACACGCTGCTCTATTGCGGCCTGGCGGCAGGCGTGGACGTGATCCTGGGGACCGCAATTGCGTATCTCATGCTGCGTACGCGCCTGCCAGCCCGCCAATGGCTGGATTTTCTCGCGTCTGCCGCGCTGGCCATCCCGGGCATCGTGTTGGCGATCGGCATGCTGCGTACCTTCCGCGGGCTCGAGTTTCCGTTGACGGGCACCTTGATCACATCGTCGTGGCTGCTCATCATGATCGCGTATTCGGTGCGGCGGCTGCCGTACGCATTGCGATCGTGCGTGGCGGCGCTGCAGCAAATCAATGTCTCGCTGGAGGAAGCCGCCGAATCGCTGGGGGCAAACCGGATGCGCACCATCCGGCGAGTGGTCGTGCCGCTGATGGCCGGCGGCATGCTGGCCGGTTTTGTGACCAGTTTCGTCACGGCAGCGGTGGAATTGTCGGCGACCATCATGCTGGTGACCCGTGACAGCCAGGCCCCCATGAGCTATGGCATTTATCTCTACATGCAAAGCGCTGCCGGACGCGGTCCCGGCGCTGCGCTAGGCGTACTGGCCGTCATCGCAGTCGGCATCGGCACATACGTATCGCATTTGTTGGTCGAGCGCGCGTCGGCGCGCCAACGCCCCGCGCGCAATGAGGAATAACGATGAAAAAAGTCAGCGTCGAATGCCGTAATATCCGGCTCTCCTACGGCAAAACCGAAGTCCTGAAAGACGTCAATATTCACATCGAGCCGGGCGAGTTTTTCGCCTTGCTCGGTCCTTCAGGTTCGGGAAAGTCCACCCTGCTGCGCTTGATTGCCGGCTTTAATCAACAAAGCCATGGCCAACTGCTGATCGACGGCAAGGACATTGGCAACACGCCGCCGTGGGGCCGCAATATCGGCATGGTGTTCCAGAACTATGCCTTGTGGCCGCACATGACCGTATGGGACAACGTCGCGTTTGGACTGGTCGAGCGCCGCCTGCCGCGTGCCGAGATACGCAACAAAGTCGAGGCCGCGCTGGATCTGGTGGGCCTGTCGCAGTACGGCAACCGCAGGCCGAATCAATTATCCGGCGGACAACAACAACGCGTCGCGCTGGCACGCACGATAGTCATTGAGCCCCAGGTGCTGTTGCTGGACGAGCCGCTATCCAATCTGGATAAGAAGCTCCGCGTACAGATGCGCCAGGACTTGCTCAACCTGCAACGCCGCCTGGGCATCACGACCATTTTCGTGACCCACGACCAAGAGGAAGCCATGACCACGGCCGACCGTATGGCGGTGCTGGATCACGGCGTCGTGCAGCAAATCGGTGCGCCAACCACGCTGTTCGATTTCCCGGTCAATCGCTTCGTCGCCAACTTCGTCGGCACGATGAACGTCCTGGAGGGCACCGTGCGCGAACGTAGCCGCAGCAATCTGATATTGGCCGTACCGGGCGTGGGCGACCTGCATCTGCCCCTGACAAACGAAGCTCCGGATTCCGACAAGCTCGCCGCGAGTTTCCGCCCGCACACGGTCCAGATCGACATGGCCGATGGCCTGGGAGATGCACGCTACGTCTGGCTGCCTGGTGTGGTGGAAACCAGCGAATTCCTGGGCGAATTCACCCGCTATCAGGTACAGGTGGGCGATCATCGCGTTACTGCCGATCAGTCCCATCTGGCGGGCCTGTCGCCCTTTCCGGTCGGGTCGCCTGTCTCGATCGGACTGGAGCCCTCTCAGATTCGTCTGCTGGCGGCATAATCGCCGTCATGGAGATCTATCAAATCCGCGCCTTTGTCACGGTTGCCCGCCTGGGCAACCTGACCAAGGCTGCGGATGCCCTCTCGCTCACGCAGCCCGCCGTCACAGCCCAGATAAAAGCCCTGGAGCAAAGCCTTGGCGTCGCGCTGTTCGAGCGCGCCGCAGGCCGCCTGACCTTGGCCAAAGCCGGCGAGGTGCTGTTGCCGACTGCAGAGTCCCTACTTGTCCTGGGCGCTCAATTCAAAGCCGAGGCGCAACAACTACAGGGCAGCCTGCACGGCGCCGTCGATCTAGGCGTTCCCAGCGAACAGCCGGATTTTCTGCGGCTGGGTGAGCTCGCCTCAGCGGTGCGGGAACAACTGCCACTCATCGAACTCAAGACCCTGACACTGCCTACCTCGGTCCTGCACGAGCACATCAGCACCGGCCGGCTGCATGCTGCGCTCACCATCGCCGCCAACCCGCCTCGCGCCGTGCATTGGATGCCGTTACGCAGCGTCCGCTACCGGATCGCACTGCCGGTGTCGCTGGCCAATTCGCTCAAGCGCGGCGGTTGGCGCGAAGTCGCGCAGCTTCCCTGGCTGGATGGTCCGGCCGGCAGTCACACCCATTTATTGCTGCGCGACATGTTCGAACGGCATGGCCTGGCCCCGCGCATCGTCATGCAGCACGACGACCAGGCGAACCTGGATGCACTGGTCCGAGCCGGCGCCGGCTGCGCCCTGCTCCGGGAGGAAACCGCTCTGGCGGGCGCTGCCGGCGGAGAGTTCATCGTCTGGGGGCAGGCTCGCGCCGATGCCACATTAGGATTCATGATGCCCCACGAACGCGCCAGCGAACCTGTGCTGGTCGCGTTGATTTCGCTCATGCAGAAAATCTGGAAATCGCGACGACTGCCTGCGGAACCCGAGGCCACGGCCGAGCAAACCACCAACCGGGTTACCCTATAGCCTACCGCCCATTGCGGGCCTACCCTTCACCACCACTCGCATGACTGAAATCTGGTTTATTCGCCACGGAGAAACCTCCTGGAACCGCGAAGGCCGCCTGCAAGGCTGGCAAGACATCGAACTCAACGCTAGCGGGCGCGAACAAGCCGCTCAGTTGGCCGCACGCATGGCCACTGTCGAACAGACTTTCGACGCGCTTTACAGCAGCGATTTGCAACGTGCCTACACCACCGCTGAGCCTATTTCCGCCGAACTGGGCCTGCGCATACGCACTGAACCCGGCATACGCGAACGCGGCTTCGGCGTGCTGGAAGGACTGGACCTGGCACGCATCGACGAACTCGCCCCCGAGGCTGCAGCCGCCCGCAAAAGCCGCGACCCGCACCGCCCCATCGAAGGCGGTGAATCTCTGGGCCAATTCCAAGCCCGCGTCATCGCCACCGTCAACGATCTCGCGCAACGCCACACCAACGAACGCATCCTCGCCGTCACGCACGGCGGCGTGCTGGACATTATCTGGCGTCAAGCTTCCAGCGTGGCCCTCGACGGCCCGCGTCCTGTGCCATTACTCAACGCCAGCATCAACCGCATCGGCATCGAGGGGCGCCAATGGCAGGTCCTCGAATGGGGCGACATTGCGCACCTGGATATGGAATCCGCCAGCGACGTCGTGCCGTAAGGCGCGACCGATTCACAGCCATTACTTGCGCGGTTTGCGCGGCGCATTGCGTGCCGCGCGATCGTAGACCCAATTCGGCAGCAGGCGCATGAGCTTTGACACAACGCCCATTTGCCAAGGGATGACGGTATACGACACGCCGCGTTCGATAGCCACCTGAGCGCGGGCAGCGAATGCATCGGCTTCCATCAGAAACGGCATACCGTAGGGATTTTTCTCGGTCATCGCGGTTTTTACGTAGCCTGGGGCAATCGTGACCACGCTGACTCCCGCGCTCGCGAGTTCCAGCCGCAGGCTTTCACAATAGGTGATCACCGCGGCCTTAGAAGAACTGTAGGCGCCCGCGCCGGGCAAGCCTCGGATGCCCGCAACGCTGGCAATGCCGACGAGCCGGCCGTTTTGCGCCCGCTTCATCGATTCGATAAAAGGCTCGAACGTGGCGACGGTAGCCAGCAGATTCGTGTCAACAATGGCCTTGAAAACGTCGAAGTCTTCCGTGTATTCGGTCAGCGTGCCTGCGCTGATTCCCGCACTGGCAATGACCACATCGACTCGCCCGTCATTCGCTGCCAAAAAATCCTGGGCAGCCGCATGCAACGCGTCGCGATCGCGCACATCCAACGCGTAGCAAAGATGTTGTCCCGGCAACTCGTCTGCCAACTCACGCAGCGCCTGACCCCGTCGCGCGACCAAGCCGAGCGTGGCACCTGAACGGGCATAACGCCACGCCAAAGCCCGGCCTAGACCACTGGACGCACCCGTAATAAAAACCGCTGTCATAGCAACTCGCAAGATCGACCCGTACATGGGCCAGGAGAATATTCGTCAATGATAGTAGAGCCAGAAATAAAAACAGGCCCTTTATGGGCCTGTTTTTACCGCAACGCGATGAGCGTACTTATTGCTGAGGCAAACTGGCGTGCAGTTCTTGCAGCGGATACACCTGCAGGCCGAGGCCCTGGCGCAGGTATTGCATACCCTCGACCGCGGCGCGAGCACCGGCGATCGTCGTAAAGAACGTCACGCGAGCGGCCAGCGCCTGCGTACGGATCGTACGCGAGTCGGCAATCGCATTGCGGCGTTCTTCGACGGTATTGATCACCAGCGAGATCTCGCCGTTCTTGACCATGTCCACGATATGCGGACGGCCTTCGGTGACCTTGTTGACCATTTGCACCGGAATGCCGGCAGCGGAAATCTGCGCGGCCGTCCCACGGGTCGCCACGAGCTTGAAGCCCAGGTTGTGCAAGCCACGCGCGACTTCGACGGCGCGGGTTTTGTCCTGGTCTTTCACGCTGATAAAGACGGTGCCGTTTTCGGGCAAGCGCACACCAGCTGCAAGCTGCGACTTGACGAAAGCCTCGCCAAAGCTCATGCCCACGCCCATGACCTCGCCGGTCGATTTCATCTCCGGTCCCAGAATGGTATCCACGCCCGGGAATTTCACGAACGGGAACACAGCCTCTTTGACGGAGTAATACGGCGGCACGACTTCGCGCGTGATGCCTTGATCGGCCAGCGTACGCCCAGCCATCGCGCGAGCCGCGATCTTGGCGAGTTGCAGGCCGGTGGCCTTGGACACGTAAGGCACCGTACGCGATGCGCGCGGATTGACTTCCAGCACATAGACGTCGCCGCCCTGGATCGCAAACTGCACGTTCATCAGGCCGCTGACGTTCAGCGCACGCGCCATCATCGAGGTCTGGCGCTTGATCTCGGCGATGATCTCAGGCGACAGCGAGTACGGCGGCAGGCTGCAGGCGGAGTCGCCCGAGTGCACGCCGGCTTGCTCGATGTGTTCCATGACGCCACCGATGAACACGGTTTCGCCGTCGGCCAGGCAGTCCACGTCGACTTCGGTCGCATCATTCAAGAAACGATCCAGCAGCACGGGGGAATCGTTGCTGACCTTGACCGCCTCGCGCATATAGCGTTCGAGGTCCTGCTGCTCGTGCACGATTTCCATCGCGCGGCCGCCCAGCACGTAGCTGGGACGCACCACCAAGGGATAACCGATCTCGGCGGCATGGGCCAGAGCCTCGCCTTCGGTACGCGCGGTACGGTTGGGCGGCTGGCGCAGGCCGAGCTTGTTCAGCAGTTTCTGGAAACGCTCACGGTCCTCGGCAACGTCGATGGACTCGGGGCTGGTGCCGATGATGGGCACGCCATTGGCCTCGAGCGCACGTGCGAGTTTCAACGGCGTCTGGCCGCCGTACTGCACGATCATGCCAACGGGGTTTTCCTTGTGCACGATTTCCAATACGTCTTCGAGCGTCAACGGCTCGAAATACAGACGGTCGGACGTGTCGTAGTCGGTGGACACGGTTTCGGGGTTGCAGTTGACCATGATGGTTTCGTAACCATCTTCGCGCAACGCCAATGCCGCATGCACGCAGCAATAGTCGAATTCGATACCTTGGCCGATACGGTTCGGGCCGCCCCCCAGCACGATGATCTTTTTGCGATCGGTCGGCTGCGCCTCGCATTCGTCTTCGTACGTGGAGTACATGTAGGCGGTGCGCGTGGCGAATTCCGCAGCGCAGGTGTCTACGCGCTTGTAGACCGGGCGCACATTCAACTGATGACGCAGTTTGCGGATCTCGGACTCAACGGAATCCAGCAGGAACGCCAGGCGGCGATCCGAGAAGCCCATGCGCTTGAGGTGCCACAGTGTGTCGTAGTCCAGATCGGCCATCGTCTTTTGCTCGAGCGCGAGTTCGATGTCGACGATTTCCTTGATCTGCGACAGGAACCACGGATCGATGTGCGTGATCTGGTGGACTTCTTCCAGGGTGAAGCCTTGTGCGAACGCATCACCCACGTACCAGATACGCTCTGGACCCGGCTCGCCCAACTCGATCTGCAGTTTTTCGCGATCGGTGGTTTTCTGGTTCAGGCCGTCGACACCGACTTCCAGACCGCGCAGGGCCTTTTGGAAGGACTCTTTGAACGTACGGCCGATCGCCATGACTTCGCCCACAGATTTCATCTGGGTGGTCAAGCGGGAATCGGCTTGCGGGAATTTTTCGAACGCGAAACGCGGCACCTTGGTGACCACGTAGTCGATGGACGGCTCGAACGAGGCCGGCGTAGCGCCGCCGGTGATCTCGTTACGCAGCTCATCCAGGGTGTAACCCACGGCCAGGCGCGCAGCGACCTTGGCGATGGGGAAACCGGTGGCCTTCGAGGCCAGTGCCGACGAACGCGACACGCGCGGGTTCATCTCGATGACGATCATCCGGCCATTGTCCGGGTTGACCGCGAACTGCACATTCGAACCGCCGGTATCGACACCGATCTCGCGCAGCACCGCGATGGATGCGTTACGCATGATCTGGTATTCCTTGTCGGTCAGCGTCTGAGCAGGCGCCACCGTGATGGAATCACCGGTGTGTACCCCCATGGGGTCCAGGTTTTCGATCGAGCAGACGATGATGCAGTTGTCGGCCTTGTCGCGCACGACTTCCATCTCGAACTCTTTCCATCCCAACAGGGATTCTTCAATCAAGAGTTCGCTGGTCGGCGAGGCCTCGAGGCCGCGACGGCAGATGGTTTCGAATTCTTCGGCGTTGTAGGCGATACCGCCACCCGAGCCACCCATCGTGAAGCTGGGGCGGATCACGGTCGGGAAACCCGACGTGCCGGTTTCGCTGGCGATGCGGCGCTGGACTTCCCAGGCCTCGTCCATGCTGTGCGCCACGCCCGACTTGGCTGACTCCAGACCGATGTCGGTCATGGCCTGCTTGAATTTCTGGCGGTCTTCGGCCTTTTCGATGGCGTGTTCGTTGGCGCCGATCAGCTCGACGTTGTGCTTTTGCAGCACGCCATGGCGGGCGAGATCCAACGCGCAGTTCAATGCGGTCTGACCGCCCATCGTGGGCAGCAGCGCATCGGGTTTTTCGCGCTCGATGATCTTTTCCACCGCCTGCCAGGTGATGGGCTCGATGTAGGTCACATCGGCCGTTTCCGGGTCCGTCATGATGGTGGCGGGGTTGCTGTTCACCAAAATGGTGCGGTAACCCTCGGCCTTGAGCGCCTTGCACGCCTGAGCGCCGGAATAGTCGAATTCGCATGCCTGCCCGATGATGATGGGGCCGGCACCGATGATGAGAATGCTTTTTAGGTCTGTACGCTTGGGCATAATGCGGTATTTATTTCTTCTGGCCGGCCATCAGGCTGATGAATTTGTCGAACAGCACGATAATGTCGTGCGGGCCCGGGCTGGCCTCGGGGTGGCCCTGGAAGCAGAAAGCAGGACGATCGGTCAGCTCAAAACCCTGCAAGGTGCCGTCGAACAACGACACGTGGGTCGCGCGCGAGTTGGCAGGCAGCGTCGCTGCATCCACACCGAAGCCGTGGTTTTGGCTGGTGATGAATACGCGCTTGGACTGCAGGTCCTGCACCGGGTGGTTCGCGCCATGGTGGCCGGTCTTCATCTTGACCGTCTTGCCGCCAACAGCCAGGCCCATGATCTGGTGCCCCAGGCAGATACCGAACGTCGGGATCTTGCGTTCGAGGAACACACGGGTCGCCTCAATCGCGTAGTCGCAAGGCTCTGGGTCGCCAGGGCCGTTTGCCAGGAACACGCCATCCGGGTTGAGCTTGAGCACGTCTTCGGCAGACGTCTGGGCCGGCACCAGCGTGATACGGCAGCCACGGTCGGCCATCAGGCGCAAGATGTTGTATTTCACGCCGAAGTCGTACGCGACCACGTGAAAACGGTCTTGGGCAGGCGACGTAAAGCTCTCGCCCAATTGCCAGGTACCTTGTTTCCAGTCGAGCGAGTCTTTGATGGACACGACCTTGGCGAGGTCTTGGCCGGCCATGCCGGGAAAGCCTCCAGCCAATTCGACGGCGCGATCGGCGTCGTCGCCGACCAGGATACAAGCGCCCTGAGCGCCGCCGTCACGCAAAATACGCGTGAGTTTGCGCGTGTCCACGCCCGAAATCGCGACCACGCCCTGGGCAGCCAGGTAGTCGGGCAACGATTGCGTCGCACGGAAATTCGAGACGCGCGACGGGCAGTCACGCACCACCAGGCCCGACGCCAGGACGCGAGAGGTTTCGACGTCCTCGGCGTTGACGCCGGTATTGCCTATATGCGGATATGTCAGTGTGACGATCTGGCCGTTGTAGCTAGGATCGGTCAAAATTTCCTGGTAGCCTGTCATGGCCGTGTTGAACACGACCTCGGCGACTGTGTGACCCGGCGCGCCGATGGACACGCCTCGGAAAATGGTACCGTCCGCCAAAGCTAGAATTGCAGGAGGGAAGCGATCAGCGCCCTCGGGAAAAAGTTGCGGCAGCACAGTAAACCCCGGTTTCAGAATCGATAATCAAACCTTGTAATTATACCCTGTCGGGCCGTTTTCCCCCGAAAACCGCGCCAATCAAGGCCCGGAGCCGCTTTTTTGGCTGCTGGATCCCCAAAAAATGTAATAAATACTCCGTCAGGGCAAAGCGCCGAAAACGCCGTATGGCGGTACTTTTTGTCAAAAAAAGGGACTGCGCGTAGTGATACCCTAGCTCTTTATTGTCAACCTTTGCCTACGCCGACCCGTCCCATGTCTAGCCAGCTTGAAGCTTTACGCAGTCACACCACGGTTGTTGCCGATACCGGCGATTTCGAAGCCATGCGGGCATTACGCCCGACTGACGCTACGACCAACCCGTCGCTGATCCTGAAGGCCGTCCAGAAAGACGCCTATCGGCCGTTGTTGCAACAGGTTGTCCAAGATCACCGAGGCGCGTCAGCGGCCGAACAGACGGATCGATTGCTCGTTGCCTTTGGCCGCGAAATTCTGAAAATCGTACCGGGCCGCGTGTCGACCGAAGTCGACGCGCGCCTGTCGTTCGACACCCGCGCCACCATTGAGCGGGGCCGTGGCCTGATCGCGCTCTATGAGGCAGCCGGCATTGCGCGCGAACGCGTGCTGATCAAGATCGCGTCCACCTGGGAAGGTATCCAGGCTGCCCGCGCCCTGCAAGCCGACGGCATTCGCTGCAACCTGACGCTGCTGTTCTCTCTGCCACAAGCCATGGCATGCGCCGACGCAGGCGTGCAATTGATCTCGCCGTTTGTGGGACGTATCTACGACTGGTACAAAAAAGCCGCAGGCGCCGACTGGGTCGAGGCCGAACGTGCGGGGGAAAACGATCCCGGCGTGCAGTCCGTCACCGAGATTTACCGCTACTACAAGCGTCACGGCATCGCGACCGAGATCATGGGAGCGAGCTTTCGCAATGCCGGCCAGATCCGGGCCTTGTCCGGTTGCGATCTGCTAACCATCAGCCCGGAATTGCTCACCGAATTGGATCAGACCGAAGGCGATGTACCCGCGCGCCTGAGTGTCGACAACATCGGCTCGGATGTCCCGGCGCACCGCACGGCTGACGAGATCTGGTTCCGCACCGAGTTGAACGCCAACGCGATGGCGACGGAAAAATTGGCCGAGGGGATTCGTTTGTTCTCAGCCGATGCGGTCAAACTCGACGCCTTGCTCGCTGCTGCCAATTAGGCGGGCTTGAATCACCCTGTTCTTAGCGGTTTAGGTTTTCAATTGTGGCCAGTTTAGATGGCTTGCTGATTGGGGAGTGCTATTGAACGTTGCAGAGCGGGGGATTGAGTGCTATTGGACGTCGAGGCGTCTCTGATTCCCTCCGTCGCTGGCACGGCTGGTCTTCGTAGGCTTCGTAGGAACTGGCTTCTGCAAGGATGAAGATCTTGCAGGGCTGCTATGCACGGGCGCCTACGGGCGCGCCCNTGCATAGCGTTCGTGATTGGCATGCGAAGGCTGTGGCATCGGGAATGAACAGAAGATCTCTCGAGCTACGATTTTGTTATACCTAGAGCTGAGCTACGCATCATCTTCGCATGCATCNACNCTANCCAAGCAGATCTTCCAACCTGGCACCACGCCACCCCGCCGCATGCCCGGACCGATCGCTTGAGGTGAGCGCGCTGGGCGCTCGCCGAAAGCAGCCCTGCAAGATCTTCCTCTTNGCCAACACGGCAGCATAAAAATGCCAAGCAAAACAACCGTGCCAGCGATGTGATGAGCTTGAGTNACTGCGAGTCGAGCCGAGGCAATCGGGCCGTGAGGGCGCCTCAAAGCCGAGTGGAGCGGATGTCGAAGGGAGCGCGAAGGCGCGGAC
>NZ_CBCSIU010000017.1:0-15959 GCF_965139205.1 Bordetella muralis | reverse complement strand
GCGCCGGACCGGCTTTGTGAAGCCCTCACGGCCCGATTGCCTCGGCTCGACGTCCAATAAGCACACCCCCCTAGGCCCATCCAAACCGCCAACGAATTTCAACCCATACGATTTAGCCGATAACAAGACCCTCACCGGGATAACCCGATAGTTGAATCGTCGATTGCTCTGCTAATAATGATCAATTAAGATGGTTTCACACTATCACAGAGCGTCTGTTGTTATTTCAAAATGAGGGTGCAAGTACACATTGCGCCCCTATCGTAGCTGACCGGATCCGGCATCCGCCGGGCATTCCACGAAGGACCTGGAGACAATACGATGAGGAAACATCGCTTGCTTGGATGGGCGTTAGCGCTGTGCGCTTTTTCTCCGCTGGCATACGCGGATTGGCCTGAAAGGCCTATCACGATGTATGTGGCGTGGGGAGCAGGAGGAGGCACCGATGCCACGGCGCGCATCATCGCCTCGCTGCTGGAAAAGGAATTGGGCCAACCCGTCAACGTCGTCAATCGCACGGGTGGTAACGGGGTCGTGGGACATGCAGCGATTGCCAAGGCCCGGCCTGACGGCTACACATTGGGCATGTTGACGGTCGAGATTGCGATGATGAAGCATCTGGGCCTGACGTCTCTGTCGCCAGCGGACTATACGCCGCTCGGCTTGATGAACGTGGATCCCGCTGCAGTTTCCGTCAGCGCCTCGTCTTCGTACAAAACGATGGGCGATTTGATGGAGGCGATCAAGGCGAATCCCGGCAAGCTCAAGGCATCAGGCACTGGCCAGGGTGGTATCTGGCACATAGCGATTGCTGGTCTGCTCAAGACTGCAGGCCTGGATCCGGCGGCGGTCCCGTTTGTGCCATCCAACGGCGCGGCGCCGGCCATGCTGGAATTGGCCTCTGGTGGTATCGACATCGTGCCGACCTCCTTGCCCGAAGCGCGTCCGATGATCGACGCCGGTAAAGCGAAACCGTTGGCGGTGATGGCCGACAAGCGCGAGGCTTTGTATCCCGATGTGCCGACGCTGAAAGAGTCGATCGGCGTGGATTGGAAAATCGGTGTGTGGCGCGGCATCGCGGGCCCCAAGGGCCTGCCCGACGATGTCACCAAGCGGATGGTGCAAGCGCTCGACAAGATCAATCACAGCAAGGAATTCCAGGACTTCATGAAGCAACGCGGCTTTGGTGTCGGCTGGGCGGGCGGCGCCGAGTACGGCACATTCATGCAACGTTCGATGGATGATTTCGGGCAAGTAATTTCCGCGATTGGCATGGCGCGCCCCGCACCGCAATAGCCAATCGGGATCGTTGCCGCATCGCATTCCCCGGCCCGCCGTGTAGGCCGGGGTGTCGAACCCCCTCGTTTAGAAGAGGTCCCATGAAATTCGACGATATTCGAATTGGGATTGTGCTGGGCGTTTTCTCTGTATTTGTTTTCGCCGTAGCGCGCACGTTTCCCGTCATTCCTGGCCAACAATTTGGCGCGAGTCTGTTTCCGACGCTGATTTCGATAGGCCTGTTTATTTGTTCCGTGTTGCTGGTGATCCAGGGATGGCGCGCGCGCCGTGCGGGGGCTGTGCGTGCGGGCTGGCCCGCGTGGCTGCGTGATCCGATGGCGGTGCTGCGCTTTCTGATGGTGCCGATTTCTCTGGTGTTTTATTTCATGGCCGCGGACTGGCTGGGATTTCTGCCTTGCTCGTTTTTGCTGCTGCTGGTGATGCAGCGCTTGTTTGGCGTGCGTTGGCGGCGCGCGTTGATGGTGGCGTTGATCGTCTCGCTCGTCATTCATGTGATGTTCTACAGTGTGCTGCACGTGCCATTGCCGTGGGGTCTGCTCGAACCGTTGGCGTGGTGACATCATGGCATCTGAACATATCTACCAGGCATTGTTGCAGGTAGCCGACCCGTTTGTGTTGAGCGTGATTTTTCTGTCTGCGATATTCGGCCTGTTTGTGGGGGCGGTGCCCGGCCTGAGCGCGACGATGGCAGTCGCGCTGCTGGTGCCGATCACGTTTTTCATGGACCCGATTCCGGCCATCGCGATGATGGTGACAGCCACGGCGATGGCGATCACGTCCGGGGATATTCCGGGCTGCCTTTTGCGCATACCGGGTACGCCGTCGTCGGCCGCCTATACCGACGAGGCCTACGCCATGACGCGGCGAGGGTTGGCGGACCAGGCCTTGGGTGCGAGCATTGTGTTCTCGTGTATCGGCGGGCTGTTTGGCACGTTCGTGTTGATCACGTGCGCGCCGCTGCTGGCCGATTTCGCATTGAACTTCACGTCCTACGAGTTTTTCTGGCTGGTGGTGCTGGGCCTGTCGTGTGCGATATTCATTTCGCCATCGAGCACGCTGCGCGGTTTTGTGTCGTTGCTGATCGGATTGTTGCTGGCCTGTGTGGGGATGAACAATCCCGCAGCGTACCCGCGTTTCACGTTCGGCAACGATGACATGCTCAATGGCGTGACGCTGTTGCCGATGATGGTGGGGATGTTTGCGGTGTCCGAGGTGCTGCGTTATGCCACGGATGTCAGTCAGCGTCCGGTGGATATCAAAGGGCGCATCGGCAATATTTTTACGGGCATGGGCGGGTTGATGCGCAAGTATCCTGCCAGCGTCGCGCGCGGCAGTGTGCTGGGAACGGTGGTGGGAATTCTGCCGGGCGCTGGCGCAGATATTGCGGCCTGGATGTCGTACGGAATCAGCAAGCGGTTTTCGCGCGAACGCGAGAAATTCGGCACGGGCCACGTGGAGGGAATTGTCGAGGCAGGGGCGGCAAATAATTCGGCGTTGGCAGGGGCGTGGATTCCTGCGCTGGTGTTCGGGATCCCGGGGGATTCCATTACGGCCATCGTGATCGGCGTGTTGTACATGAAGAACATGACGCCTGGGCCGATGATTTTTACCAATAGCCCGGTCGAGATGTATGCCGTTTTCACCGTGTTTGTGTTGGCGAACCTCATTATGTTGCCCTTGGGTTATCTCGTGGTGAAGACGGCCAAGCAGGTGCTGAATGTGCCGCGTAATGTGCTGATGCCTATCATTCTGCTATTTTGTATCGTAGGCACCTTTGCCATCAATAACAGTGTGTTTGAGGTGCTGGTGATGCTGGTGATGGGGGTGCTCGCGTACCTGATGGAGGAAAATGACTTTCCGATCGCGCCCGCCGTGCTAGGGGTGGTGCTGGGCGGGATGCTCGAAGAGCATTTCGTTTTTTCGATGATCAAGGCCGATGGAAACTTCTGGGCCTTCTTCAGCCGTCCGATTGCTTGCGGGTTGGGTGTTCTGGCAATCCTGGTTTGGTTGATCCCGCTGTGCAAAGGCGTATATCGCATGTCTACGGATAAAAGGAGCGTGACGGCATGACTCAAGGCGACGTTGGGGTTTATGAGGCTGCCGCGCTGCGGGAGTTTGCCGAGCGGGTGCTGGTGCAGGCCGGGATGCGGAACGATATCGCGACTACCGTGGCAGAGGTCCTGGTCGAGGGCGATTTGCTGGGCCACACGACGCACGGTCTGGCGTTGTTGGCGCCTTATGCCGCCGACCTGCAACAAGGCCGCATGGCCAATGAGGGCGAGCCAGAGGTCCTGTCCGACAAAGAGGCCTCAGTGTTGTGGGATGGCCGGCGGTTGCCGGGTCCCTGGCTGGTTTGCCGCGCGATTGATGAATTGCTGCCGCGCGCGCGCCGTTTCGGTTCGGCAACCCTGGTCATCCGGCGCAGCCACCATATTGCCTGCCTGGCCAGCTATCTGCTGCGCGCCGTTCAGCAAGACATGCTGATCGTGCTGGCATCATCCGACCCTGCTGCGCGCAGTGTGGCGCCTTTTGGCGGCACTCAGGCCGTGTTTACCCCCAACCCCATTGCGGCAGGTATTCCTGCAGCATCGCCGTTGCTGATTGACATCTCTGCTTCGATCACGACCAACGGTATGTCCGCACGGTTGGCGCAGCAGGGCAAGCAGTTCGACGAGGCGTGGTTGATCGACGCCCAGGGGCATCCCACGCGTGATCCGTCAGTCTTGTTTGCGCAGCCGCCGGGCACTATCTTGCCTGTGGGCGGGATTTCCGCGGGACACAAAGGCTATGGTCTGGCGTTGCTGATCGAGGCATTGACGGGCGGATTGGGGGGGTATNGNCGCGATGACGGCGCCGAGGGATGGGGCGCGNCGGTGTATTTGACACTGCATGACACAACGGGTTTTGGCGGCAAAGAAGACTTTCATCGACAGATGAATTGGCTGGCCCAGCAATGCCGCGAGAATCCGCCTCGGGCCGGCGTGGACGCGGTGCGATTGCCGGGTGATAGGGGGCTGGCATTGCGGGCGCAGCAACTCAGTCACGGTGTATCCCTGGATCCCACGATCGTGCCCGCGTTGCACAAGTTGTCCGAGGCGTGGTCTGTGCCGATGCCATCAGCGATTCAGGCGCATACCGCTCGCCATGCCTAGAGGCTGATCACAGACGCTGAGGGATTCTCCGCCCCAATCAGATCCGCCGCCCGGTCTGCACGTCGAACCAGTGCAGGGCATGGCGGCCGTCCGAACCCAGTTGAATGGCGTCACCAGGTTTAAGCGGCGTGGCGGCCAACAGACTGGTGGGACAGCGGACCACGATAGGTGATTGACCGCAGCGCGCGTGCAAGAGCTGTTCCGAGCCCAGGGTTTCGATCATTTCAACTTCGGCGGGGATGCCTTGGTTATTGAGATCGATGTGTTCGGGACGTATGCCCAGGATGACGGGGCGGCCACGCACGGCGGCGGGGACTTGGTCTGCAGGGATTTGCAGCGTGATGCCGTCTTGAGTCTGGACGCTGCCCTCGGCGGTGGTGGTGACGGTGATCAGGTTCATGGGTGGCGACCCGATGAAGCCTGCGACAAAGGTGGAGGCGGGCTTTTCGAAAACCTCCATGGGCGTCCCGATCTGTTCGGGCACGCCCTGATTCATGACGATCATGCGGTGGGCGAGAGTCATGGCCTCGACTTGATCGTGCGTCACGTAGAGGCTGGTGGTGCCCAGGCGCCGATGCAGTTTCATGATTTCCAGACGCATGGCCACGCGCAGTTTGGCGTCCAGATTGGATAAGGGTTCGTCGAATAGAAAGACTTTGGGCTCGCGCACGATGGCGCGGCCCATGGCAACGCGCTGGCGTTGACCGCCGGACAGTTGTCGCGGGCGGCGGTCGAGCAGTTTTTCGAGCTCCAGGATTTTCGCAGCGGCGTCGACGCGTTTGCGTATGTCGTCCTTGGAGAATTTGCGGATCTTCAGGCCGTAGGCCATGTTGTCGAACACGCTCATGTGCGGGTAGAGCGCGTAGTTCTGGAACACCATGGCGATGTCGCGTTCGGCCGGCTCGAGTTGATTGACGACGTTGCCGTCGATCAGGATCTCGCCGCTGGTGACAGTTTCCAGGCCGGCGACCATGCGCATCAGGGTGGATTTTCCGCAGCCGGACGGGCCGACGATGACGATGAATTCGCCGTCTTTTACGTCTGCGTCGATGCCGTGGATGACGGCGACGTTGCCGGCATAGGTTTTCTTGACGTTGCGAAAGCTCAGGGTTGCCATGAGATGTTCTTTGCGTAAGCGGCTGCCCGGATGAGGGGCGGCACGGTTATTTTTCGGTGTCGACCAAGCCTTTGACGAACCACTTTTGCATCAGGATCACGACCAGTACCGGCGGGATCATGGCCAATAGCGCGGTGGCCATGGTGATGTTCCACTCGGTGACGCTGTCGCCGCCGCTGATCATGCGTTTGATGCCGATGACCACCGGATACATGTCTTCTTGGGTGGTGATGAGCAGCGGCCAGAGGTATTGGTTCCAGCCATAGATGAACTGGATGACAAAGAGGGCGGCGATGCTGGTGCGCGATAGCGGCAACAGCACGTCGCGGAAAAATCGCAGCGGGCTGGCGCCGTCGATGCGCGCGGCTTCGACGAGCTCATCGGGAACGGTCAGAAAGAACTGGCGGAACAGGAACGTCGCGGTGGCCGAGGCGATGAGCGGCAGCGTCAGGCCGGCATAGCTATTGAGCAATCCCAGGTCCGCGACGACTTTGTAGGTAGGCGCGATGCGGACTTCGACGGGCAGCATCAGGGTGACGAAAATCATCCAGAAAAAGAACATGCGTCCCGGAAAGCGGAAATACACAACGGCAAAAGCCGAGAGTAATGAGATGGCGATTTTGCCCAGCGAGATGGCCAGCGCCATGATCAAGCTGACATACAGCATGCTGCCCACGCCAGCGTTGGTCAGCGCGCGCGTGTAGTTCTCGACGAAGTGCGGGCCGGGCAGCAGCGACATCGGTGCGGCGGCGACTTCTTGGGCGGTCTGGGTCGAGGCGACAAACGTCACATACAGCGGAAAGGCGACCAGCGCTACTCCGCACAGCAGGATGATGTGAGCCAGGATGTCCAGCCAGGGACGGCGTTCAACCATGATGCGTAGCCTTTTTGATCAGTACTGGACTTTGCGGTCGATGTAACGGAACTGCACGACCGTGAGCGCCACGACGATAGCCATCAGCACGACGGACTGTGCGGCGGAGGAACCCAGGTCCAGGCCGTTGAAGGCGTCGCTGTAGACTTTGTAGACCAGGATGGAGGTGGACGTGCCGGGGCCGCCTTGCGTGGTGGTATCGATCACAGCAAACGTGTCGAAGAACGCATAGATGACGTTGACGACCAGCAGAAAGAACGTGGTCGGCGACAGCAGCGGAAAGACGATGGTCCAGAACCGGCGCGTAGGCGAGGCGCCATCGATCGCAGCGGCCTCGATCAACGAGCGCGGAATGGATTGCAGGCCAGCCAGGAAAAACAGGAAGTTGTACGAGATCTGTTTCCAGACAGCGGCAATGAGCACGAGCATCATGGCCTGATCGCCGTCCAGGCGCGGATTCCAGCCGATGCCCATTTTGCCGAGCGCGACGGCCAGGATGCCGACCGATGGAGAAAACAGGAATAGCCACAGCACGCCGACGACGGCAGGCGCGACGGCGTAGGGCCAGATCAGCAGGGTTTTGTACAGGCCCGCACCGCGGATCACGCGATCGGCCATGACCGCCAGCAAGAGCGAAACTGCCAGCCCGACAAAGGCCACCAGCGCCGAGAATACGGCGGTGACGCGGAAAGATTCCAGATACGCGGTCTGGTTGAATAGATCAACGAAATTGTCCAGGCCGACGAATTCGGTGGACAGACCGAAGACATCCTGTAACTGTGTCGATTGCCACAGGGCCTGGCCCGCAGGCCAGAAAAAGAACACCAGCGTGACCGCAATCTGCGGCGCCAGTAATAGGTAAGGCAGGGTCTTGTGTCGGAAGACGACGCGTTTTTCCATGAGGCAAGCCCTGGTCAGCTAGCAAAAAGGTCTGTCAAAAGACCTGCCAATGTAATTTGGAAATACATATCATCGCAAAAAAAAGCGGCGGCTTTCATGAGGAAAGCCGCCGTGATGACGGATTTTACTTCACGCTCTTTTCGAATTTTTCGAGCAACTCGTCGCCGCGCGTAACCATAGTCTTGATGCCGTCTTGGGCGCTGGTCTTGCCGGAAACGATGCGTTCGATTTCCTGGTCTTCGATCTCACGGATTTGCGGCAGGTAGCCCAGGCGCAGGCCGCGCGATTGCGCGGTCGTCTGGACGTTCAGCTGTTTGACGCCGACTTCCGTACCCGGGTTCTTGTCGTAGTAACCGGATTTTTTGGTTTGCTCGTAAGCGGCGACGGTGACGGGCACATAGCCGGTCTGCTGGTGCCAGCGAGCGGCGATTTCGGGGCTGGCCAGGAAATGGAAGAACTTGGTCACGCCCTTGTAGACCTCGGGCGATTTCTTGGCAAAGACCCACAGCGATGCGCCGCCGATGATGGTGTTTTGCGGTGCGCCCTTGACGTCGGCGTAGTAGGGCAGGGTCGAGGTGCCGAATTCGAATTTGGCGTTCTTGGCGATGTTGGCGCGCAGACCGCTGGAGCCCGTGATCATGGCGCATTTGCCGCCGATGAACAGCGAGTTGGGCTGGTCGCCGCGGCCGCCATACATAAAGATGCCTTCTTTGGCGAGCTTGGCCAGGTTTTCCAGATGGCGCACGTGCAGCGGCGTGTCGATCGCCAGACGGGCGTCCAGTCCGCCAAAGCCGTTGTCTTTGGTGGCGTAGGGCACGTTATGCCAGGCCGACAGCGTTTCCAGCTGGACCCAGGACGGCCAGGACGTGGTGTAGCCGCATTCTTGGCCGGCGGCCTTCAGTTTCTGGCCGGCATCCGCGAGCTCTTCCCAGGTCTTGGGCGGCTTTTCGGGGTCGAGGCCGGCTTTCTTGAAGGCGTCTTTGTTGTAGTAGAACACCACCGTCGAGCTGTTGAACGGCATGGAGATGAGTTTGCCGTCTTGCGACGAGTAGTAGCCTGCCACCGCGCCGATAAAGGCTTTGGGATCCAGTGGCTCGCCGGCTTCTTCGGACATCTCCTGGACTGGCTTGACGGCGCCCTTGGCGTACATCATGGTGGCCGTGCCGACCTCGAATACCTGCAGAATGTCGGGGGCATTGCCGGCGCGGAACGCGGCGATACCGGCGTTCATAGACTCGCCGTAGTTGCCTTTGTAGACAGCATTGACTTTGTAGTCGGGGTTTTTCTTGTTGAACTCCTGGACGAGCTCATTGACGCGTTCACCCAGCGCACCTTCCATTGAGTGCCAGAATTGGATTTCCGTCGCGGCGTATGCCGAGGTCGCGGCAAAGGCCGTCATTAGTGCGGCAAAGGTGAGGGCTAGGCGTTGCGGTCTCATGGATTTGTTCTCCGGTTGCGTGCGTAGTGGGGGCCAAGGGTATTGGGCCGCAATGAACACGACACCTTATGTATGGGATGTGACAGAGTTGTGACTTTTACACCACTGGGGGGCGCTGTCAAATATCTGTCGTAGTTTGTGTGAAACGATGCAGCGAACGGGGCGGTGCGGGAACGGGCGGCAGCGCAACAATCGACGCTGATAAGCAGGCGCGCTTCATCCATTTCGCGTGGCCGCGTGGTGAGGCAGCTGTTATCGGACGCCGCAGCGCGGCTGATCGCAGCCCTGCGGATCCAGAGGCTCGGGCCGCGCCAGATTCCACATCAACGCTCGGAAAGGCGCGAGCATGCTGACGTTGACAAGCAGTTTGATGGCCAGATCGCCAAGCATCCAGGTCACCCACGGCGTCCCGGTCGCAGCAAAGGCGACGCTGAAAAACACGGCGGTATCGAGCAGGGCGCCGACAGTGCCTGACAGCAGCGGCGCGCGCCACCAGCGCTGATCGCGCAGCCGGTCAAAGACCTGGATGTCGGCCAGTTGTGCGCAGATATAGGCCAGCCCAGAGGCCATGGCGATACGGGGTGACGCCAGCCAGATCGATACGGCGAGCGCCAGGGCGAAACCTACCCAGGCGACGCGGCGCGCGGCGCTCGGGCCAAAACGGCGATTCAGGACATCAGTGACCAGAAACGCGATCGGATATGACAGTCCGCCCCAGGTCAGCCAGTCGTTGAGCGGTACCTGGACGAGGACGTTGGAGCCGACGACGATCAGGCCCATGCAAAAGACGGCCACGGCGAATTGGCCGGGCGTCATGGCCTGGAAATGGCGGGATGTGGGCGGCAGGGCCGAGCTGGTACTGTTCAAACCGGGCCTAGGGGTGTTGATGTTCATTGCTTGCATGGAGGTACCCAACATCGCGACGTTGGATACCCCCTGGACCTTATTTGCCGAATTCGTCGGCGAGTTCTCGCGAGCGCTGCGCTGCGGCTTCGAGAGCCTGACGCACGATGCCGCGCAGGTCGGCTTGCTCAAACACCTGCAATGCAGCAGCAGTGGTGCCGCCTTTGGAGGTGACGCGTTCGCGCAATACTGAGGGCGAATCGGTGGCCTGCTCAGCGAGCTTGGTGGCGCCAGCCAGGGTGCCCAGGGCCAATTGATGGGCCTGGTCAGGGCTGAGGCCGACGGCCACGCCGCCCGCAATCAGGGACTCGAGAAACAGGAAGACGTACGCGGGGCCGCTGCCGGACAGTGCGGTGACCGCATCCAGGGCGGCATCGTCTGCCACCCACACAACCTGGCCTACCGAAGCCAACAGGCTTTCGGCCAAGGTGCGGCCCGCATCATCGACGCCGGGCAGGGCGGTCAGGCCAGAGACGCCCGCACCGACCAATGCCGGCGTATTGGGCATGCAGCGCACCAGATTTTGCCAAGGCTGGCCGGCCTCGCCCAGCCATTCGGCCAAGGTGTCGGCTCGGATGCCGGCGGCCACGCTGATAATCAGGGTATCCGGCTGCAACCACTGGCGTGTCGCGGCGACGGCATCGCGCAACTGTTGAGGTTTCACGGCATAGAGCCAGACTTTGCAGGCGCGCAGCGCCTCGTCTGGCGTGCTGGCAGCTGTCGCACCGCGCTGGCGCCAGGCATTTTGTACGTCGGCGTTAGGGTCGACAACATGCAGATTGCCGGCAGGGCAGGTTTTTCCGGCGAGCCCGCTGGCCAGCGCCGAAGCCATGTTGCCGCCACCGATAAAAGCGATAGAGAGGTCGTGATTCATGGCGTGATTGTAGCTGTCAGGCAGAAATATGGGCATGAGACGTCGGTGTTTTCCAGGAGTATTCATTATTTGCAAGCTTGGCGTAAGTAAGCTGTTGAATACTTGCGCGCCTCTTTTTCCCAGGGCAGCAGGGGAATTCGGTAATGAATCAGCTGTGTGCGCAATTCCTCGCAAATAGGCGGCGCACCATGGCGAGATTGCTGTGATGTGTCCCTGAATATGCGACGCTATGCGATATTGGGGATTACACGCAGTGACAGGGTGTCAGGCAGCTTTCAGAATACCGCCCACGCTGTACTTTTGCCCAAGAAGCCGGCAATGCACGTCTGAGGCCGCCGGGTATCCCCCGTCGATGCCAAAGCCGTACAACGCTGTCCATCCTTATCGCCGGAGAATATCGAATGAAGCTTCTGCATCGCGTTAACCCCATCGCTTTGGCCCTGGGTTCGTTGCTGTTGGCTGGCGCTGCGCATGCAGCCGACACCATCAAGATCGGCATGCCCCAGCCCATGACTGGTCCCAATACGCAGTATGGGACGCAGATCCAGGCCGGCGCGCTGACCGCCATTGAGACCATCAACGCACAAGGCGGCGTCAAGGGCAAAAAGCTCGAAGCCATCTTGATCGATGACGGCTGCGAGCCCAAGCAGGCCGTGCCTGCCGCGAACCGCGTAGTCAACTCCGGCGCCAAGTTCGCCGTGGCGCACGCGTGCTCGGGTGTCACAGTGCCCGCAGTGAACGTCTATGAACAAGAAGGCATCGTCGCCATCACCCCGGGTGCGACCTCGCCGCTGGTGACGGACACGACCAAGCCGCATTTCTTCTTCCGTACGATTGGCCGCGATGACCAGCAAGGTCCGTTTGCGGCGAATTACATCGCAAAAACGCTCAAGCCCAAGAAGGTCGCTGTGCTGCACGACAAGCAGACCTACGGCTCGGGTGTAGCCTCGCAGGTGAAGGCCTCCCTGGAAAAAGAGGGCGTGAACATTGCGCTGTACGAGGGCATCAACGTTGGTGATAGCGACTATTCGGCCGTGATCACCAAGCTCAAATCCTCGGGCGTGGACCTGGTCTATTTCGGTGGCTATCACCCCGAACTCGGCCTGTTGCTGCGCCAGTCGCGCGAGCAAGGCCTGAACGTGCAGTTCATGGGCCCCGAGGGCACCGCCAACCAGGATCTGGTGGCGATCGCCGGTCCGGCCATCGAAGGCTTGCTGGTCACGCTGCCGGCTGACTTTACCAAGATGCCCGGCAACGAAGGCATCGTGAAGGCGTTCAAGGACGCCAAGCGCGATCCGGACGGCGCGTTCCAGATGCCGGCCTATGCCGCCGTGCAGATCCTGGCCAAGAGCATCGAGGCCGTGGGTGAGGATCCCGCCAAGGTTGCGGACTACATGCACAAGACCACGTTCGACACCGGTATCGGTAAAGTCGAATACGACGCCAAGGGCGACTTGAAGGACTTTGAGTTCGCCGTATTCAAGTGGGACAAGGACGGTAAGAAAACCCAGCTGTAAACACGCGAAGCTCTGGCTATCCGCTGGAGCTTGTCCGCACGCCCAGGTTTCCGGCTCCGGGTTGTTGTTACCGGGGCCGGTGCCATTTGGAGCATAGGTAATTATTCATGTCAGACCTTATCCCTCAACTCACCCAGCAGATCTTTAACGGTCTGTCTCTGGGCGCGATTTACGCGTTGATTGCCATTGGCTACACAATGGTCTACGGCATCATCGGTATGATCAACTTTGCTCACGGCGAGATCTATATGATCGGCGCTTATGTGGGCTTGGTCACTTTGACCGCCATCGGTACAGGCAGCGGTTTGCCTCTGCCGTTTATGGTGGCTGCCATGTTGTTGGTGGCGATTGTGGTGACCGGTATCTATGGCTTCAGTGTCGAACGCGTGGCCTACCGGCCGGTACGTGGCAGCCAACGGCTGGTGGCGCTGATTTCCGCTATCGGTATGTCGATTTTTCTGCAGAACTGGGTCGCACTGGGCCAGGGCGCACGCGATATGGCGGTGCCGTCGCTGGTGTCGGGATCGCTGCAGTTCCACATGGGCACGGACTTTGACGTCACGCTGCCGTATTCGCGCATCATGATCATTGTGGTGACGGTGCTGTTGATGATCGCGCTGTCGCTGTTCATCAAGTACTCGCGTATGGGCCGTGCATCGCGTGCTTGCTCGCAAGACATGCACATGGCCAATCTGCTGGGTATCGATACCAACCGGGTGATTTCGTTCACCTTCGTTCTGGGCGCAATGCTGGCGGCGGTAGGTGGCGTGTTGATCGCCATCACAGTCGGCAAGCTCAATCCGTTCATCGGCTTTCTCGCCGGGATCAAGGCGTTTACGGCGGCGGTGCTGGGCGGTATCGGCAGCATTCCCGGCGCGATGCTGGGCGGGGTGTTGCTGGGGCTGGCGGAGACGCTGGCGGCAGCCTATATCTCGTCGCAATACAAGGACATCGTGGCTTTCGCGCTGCTGGTCTTGATTCTGCTGTTCCGCCCGACGGGGCTGCTCGGCAAACCTGAGGTGGAAAAAGTCTGATGGCTAATAACACGCTAAAGAACGCTTTCATGGCGGCCGTGTTGACGGCTGTCATTGTGATGCCGGTGTTTGGGCTGCAACTGATTCGTCAGGGCGCGCAAACCCATCTGGAATCCCGCTGGGACCTGGTGGCCTTGGCCGCCGCAGTGGTGTTCGTTTTTCAACTCTTGCGCCCGTGGCTGGCGGTGCCGTTCCGGCGCCTGAAAACCAGCGTACCGGTATTGCCCGCCGCGCCGACCAAAGGCCGTAAATGGATCTTTGTCCTGCTGATCGCGGCAGCGGTGATCTGGCCGTTTTTCAGCGGCCGCAGCTCGGTGGATATCGCTACGCTGGTGCTGATCTACGTGATGCTGGGCCTGGGCCTGAACATCGTGGTGGGTTTCGCAGGGCTCCTGGATCTGGGCTTTGTGGGCTTTTATGCGGTGGGCGCGTATACGTACGCCTTGCTGTATCACTGGGCCGGTTGGGGCTTTTGGGAGGCACTGCCTTTCTCGGGAGCCATGGCTGCGTTGTTCGGTTTCGTCCTCGGGTTTCCGGTGCTGCGTTTGCGCGGGGATTATCTGGCGATTGTGACGCTGGGGTTTGGTGAAATCATTCGCCTGTTGCTGATCAATTTGAATTTTTTCACGGGCGGCCCGGACGGGATTTCGGGGATTCCGAAACCGACTGTGTTCGGCTTTGAAATGACGCGCCGTGCAAGCGAAGAGGGCTCTCAGACATTTCATCAGTTGATGGGCTGGACGTTCGATAACCAGCACATGGTGAACTATCTGTATCTGATGGCGTTGGCGCTGGCGTTGGTGACCTTGTTCGTGTCCACGCGCTTGATCCGTATGCCGGTGGGACGCGCGTGGGAGGCCTTGCGCGAGGATGAAATCGCTTGCCGTTCGCTGGGGTTGAACCCGACGCGGATCAAGCTGTCGGCCTTTACGCTGGGCGCGATGTTTGCCGGTTTCGGCGGCGCGTTTTTTGCAGCCCGCCAAGGCATGGTGAATCCGGAGTCGTTCACCTTCATCGAATCGGCACTGATCCTGGCCATCGTGGTGCTGGGAGGGATGGGGTCGCAGGTCGGCGTGATTCTCGCGGCGATTCTGCTGACGGTACTGCCCGAGATTGCTCGTGAGTTTGCAGAATACCGGATGCTGATGTTCGGTCTGGTGATGGTGTTGATGATGATGTGGCGTCCACAAGGGTTGTTGCCCATGAAGCGTCCCCACGTGGAGCTGAAAAAATGAGCGAGGCCTTGTTGAAAGTATCGGGCCTGACCATGCGGTTCGGCGGGCTGTTGGCCGTCGATAGTGTGGGATTCGAGGTCAAGCGTGATGAGGTGTTTGCCATCATCGGCCCTAATGGGGCGGGCAAGACGACGGTATTCAACTGCGTGGGCGGGTTTTATAAGCCGACCGGCGGAGAGATCGTCATGGACGGCAAACCTATCACTGGTTTGCCCAGCCACAAGGTGGCGCATCATGGATTGGTGCGCACTTTTCAGAACGTGCGTTTATTCAAGCAACTGACGGTGCTGGAAAACCTGCTGGTGGCGCAGCATACGCAGGTGGAATCGCGTCTGCTGCCGGGCCTGCTGAAACTGAAGTCGTATCGCCAGTCCGAGGCTGACGCGTTGCAGCGTGCGGCGCAATGGCTGGATTTCATGGGGCTGCGCGAGTATGCCAACCGCGAGGCAGGCAATCTGGCGTATGGCCACCAGCGCCGTCTGGAGATCGCGCGCTGCATGATCACCAAGCCGCGCTTGTTGATGCTGGATGAGCCGGCTGCGGGGTTGAACCCTCAGGAAAAGCGCGATCTGCAGCAGTTGATCGACCAGTTGCGTCGCGAGTTCGGTGTGGCGGTGTTGTTGATCGAGCACGATATGAGCCTGATCATGGGCATCTCGGACCGGATTCTGGTGATGGAACACGGCAAGCCCATTACGACGGGCACGCCGGATCAGGTGCGTAACGACGAACGCGTCATCAAAGCGTACCTGGGGGAAGAATGATGCTGAAGCTGGACAATATTCATACCTACTATGGTGCGATTCAGGCGTTGAATGGTGTGTCGGTCGAGGTCAATCAAGGTGAGATCGTCACGTTGATCGGCGCGAACGGGGCCGGCAAGACGACGTTGTTGATGACGGTGTGCGGGAATCCGCGTGCTCGTTCCGGGACGATTACGTTCGAGGGCGAGGATATTACGCACAAAGAAACGCATCACATCATGCGTAGCGGGATCGCGATTTCGCCGGAAGGACGCCGGGTCTTCAAGGACCTGACGGTGGCGGAAAATCTGATGATGGGGGGCTTTTTTGCCGACCGTCATGCGATCGAGGCCGGGCTCGAGCACGTGTATAAGCTGTTTCCGCGTCTGAAGGAGCGGGCGGCGCAGCGTGCAGGGACGATGTCTGGCGGGGAACAGCAGATGCTGGCGATTGGGCGAGCGTTGATGACGCAGCCCAAGCTGCTGTTGCTGGATGAGCCTACGCTGGGGTTGGCGCCGCTGATTATTGCGCAGATTTTTGACATTATCCGGACGATACGCTCTGAGGGCGTGACGGTGTTCTTGGTCGAACAGAATGCGAACAAGGCGCTGCAGGTGGCGGATCGGGGGTATGTGCTGGAGAACGGGCGGGTCGTGCTGCAGGATACGGGGGCGAACTTGCTGGTTAATGCGGATGTGCGGAAGGCTTATCTGGGGGCTTGAGGTTTGGAGGGGCTGTCGTTTGGGTTCTTGAGTGTGGCTGTCGTTTGAGTTCTTAAGCGTGCCTGCCGCGTGCCCGAATGGCGTGCCAGCCCGCTGAGGCCGCCGAGGAGATCGCGTCAGGCGGGGGGTAGTCGGCTGGGCATGTTTGAGC
>NZ_CBCSIU010000016.1:25800-127107 GCF_965139205.1 Bordetella muralis | reverse complement strand
GGCCAAACTCGCTNCGCTCAAACATGCCCAGCCGACTGCCCCCCGCCTGACAAGGCAGGTTCGGCGGGCTCTACGGGCCGGCACGGCGCCCACGCCCCCGGCAGGGACTCACAGTGGTGGCATGCCGAGGTTGTTCAGGGCAGGGACTCACAGTGGTGGCATGCCGAGGTTGTTCAGGGCAGGGACTCACAGTGGCGGCATGCCGAGGTTGTTCAGGGTAGGGACTCACAGTGGCGGCATGTCGAGGTTGTGCGGATTTGTTTTGGGGGGCCGTGTGTCTCGAGTGGACACGGGCTGATGCTGAGTACGGCCGTCGTGGCTTCGATCAGACACCGATGTTGGGTTGGGGCACCGTGTGACCAGGCGTCCGTATCGGATGGCGTACTTTGGCGTTCCACGGCGAGAGCCGATCAATACCTCGTGCTCGGGCGTTTAGATGCCGGTATTGGGGTAATTGGGGCCGGCGTCATGGAAGCCGCCGTTGCTGTAAGGGTTGACTGCGCCGGGGTGTGGAGGACCTGGGTTGTCGAGCGATGCGCAGCCGGTGAGGAGTGCGGTGAGGGCGATCAGCGCGAGGGTGGTGCGCAGGGCTGGCACGGTGGCACGAGAGGATTTCATGGCGGGTCTCCGGGAGTTGCGGTGCACAGTGGTCTGCCACCGCAAATCTAGGGGTTAGCGCATCAGGCGCGCCAATTCGGCGCCGGGGTCTTCGGCGCGCATGAAGGCTTCGCCTACGAGGAAGGCGTCGACTTTGTGGCTGCGCATGAGCTTGACGTCGTCGGGCGTCAGGATGCCGCTCTCGGTGACGACGCGTTTGCCGGCCGGGATGTGCGGCAGCAGATCCAAGGTGTTTTGCAGGCTGGTTTCGAAGGTGCGCAGGTTGCGGTTGTTGATGCCCAGCAGGGTGGTTTTGAGGCTGAGGGCGATGTCCAGTTCTTTGGCATCGTGTACTTCGACCAGGACGTCCATGCCCAGCTCCATCGCCAATGTTTCCAGATCGCGTAGCTGGTTCGGTGCCAGGGCAGCTACGATCAGCAGGACGCAGTCGGCGCCCATGGCGCGGGCCGAGATGATCTGATAGGGATCAATGACGAAATCCTTGCGCAGCACGGGCAGCGGGCAGGCCGCGCGGGCGCGGCGCAGGTTGTCGTGCGAGCCCTGGAAAAATTGCACGTCTGTCAGTACGGACAGGCAGGCGGCGCCGTGCACGGCATAGGTTGCGGCGATCGCGGCAGGGTCGAAGTTTTCGCGCAAGACGCCTTTGGAGGGCGACGCCTTTTTCACCTCGGCAATGACGCCGGCATGGCCTTGTGCGATTTTGTCTTCGATGGCCTGGGCAAAGCCGCGTACGTCCTGGCGAGCCTGCGCTTCGCGCAAGAGCTCCGCTTCGCTGCGCAACTGGCGTGCCGTGGCGATCTCCTCTGCCTTTACGGCAAGGATCTTCGCAAGAATGTCGTTCATTTTTGAAATTTCCGGGTATAGGCGCAGAATTCTTCCAGCTTGGCGCGGGCCGAGCCGTTGGCAAGTGTTTCAAAGGCCATCGATAGTGCCTGGCCGATGGTATCGGCTTTGTTGCCGGCGTAGATCGCCAGCCCTGCGTTCAGGGCGACGATGTCGCGGGCAACGCCTTCGACATTGTCTAGGGCCTGGATGACGAGCTCGCGAGATTCCTCGCGGTTGGTCACTTTGATTCCTCGATTAGACACCATTGCCAGCCCATAGTCTTCTGGATGGATCTCGTATTCGCGGATTTGCCCGTCTTTGAGTTCGCCGACCAGTGTGGCGCCGCCAAGTGAGGCCTCGTCCATGCCGTCTCTGCCGTGCACGATCAGGACATGCCGAGAGCCCAGGCGCTGCAAGACGCGTACCTGGATGCCGACCAGGTCGGGGTGGAATACACCCATCAGTTGGTTGGCGGCTCCGGCGGGGTTGGTCAGCGGCCCCAGGATGTTGAAAATCGTGCGTACGCCCAGCTCTTTGCGGATGGGGGCGACGTTTTTCATGGCGCTGTGGTGCGCGGGAGCGAACATGAAACCGATGCCGGTCGCCTGCAGGCATTCGGCGACTTGTTCGGGGCTGAGGACCAGATTGGCGCCCAGGGCCTCCAGCACGTCGGCGCTGCCCGAGGACGATGACGCACTGCGGCCACCGTGCTTGGCGATGGGTACGCCAGCGGCAGCGGCGACAAACATGGCTGTGGTCGAAATGTTGAACGTGTGGCTGCCGTCGCCGCCTGTGCCGCACATGTCCAGCAGGTCTTCCGGGTTAGGGGTGACGACCGGCGTGGCGAATTCGCGCATGACCTGCGCCGCTGCGGTGATTTCTCCTACGGTTTCTTTCTTGACGCGCAGGCCCATGATGAGCGCACTGGCGATTTGGGGCGACATGTCGCCACGCATCAGCATCCGCATCAGATGCAGCATTTCGTCGTGGAAAATCTCACGGTGTTCGATGCATCGGGTCAGTGCTTCGGTGCAGGTGATGGTCATGATATTTGTCCCCTCGTTATTAGATGTTCAAAAAATTGCGCAGCATGTCATGCCCGTGCTCGCTCAATACCGATTCAGGATGGAACTGTACTCCGTACAGCGGCAGCGTTTTGTGGCGGACTCCCATGATGTCGCCGTCGGGGGCGGTGGCGGTGACTTCGAGGCAGTCTGGCAGGGTCTTGGGGTCGATGGTCAGCGAGTTGTAGCGGATCACGGTATACGGCGTCGGCAGGCCGGCGAATATGTCGGTGCCGGTATGCGAGACCTGTATCGTTTTGCCATGCATGATTTGCTGCGCTCGCACAATATCGCCGCCGTAGGCCGCGCCGATGGCTTGATGGCCCAGGCATACGCCCAGGATCGGGACTTGTCCGGCAAAGCGTTGGATGAGCGGGACGGAGACGCCGGCTTCGGCCGGTGAGCAAGGGCCGGGCGATACGCAGATGCGATCGGGTTTCATGGCCGCGATTTCGTCGAGCGTGATCTGGTCATTGCGGACAACCTGAACGTCTTCGCCGAGTTCGCCGAAGTACTGCACGAGGTTGTAGGTAAAGGAATCGTAGTTGTCTAGCATCAACAGCATGGGGCACCTGCGAGGATGAATGGCGCGGTCGCTTGGAATCCGTGCATTGTTCTTTAAGAGGCGGCCTTGGACGTGTTGTTCAAGGGTGGCCGTCGGCCGCTGCGTATTTGGTCCGATATCGGTAGTGACTGTCCTTAGATCGGTTCGTCCAATCCGTGTTGCACTTGTTCAGCCGCCCGCAATACCGCGCGTGCCTTGGCTTCCGTTTCGGCCCATTCCAGTTCGGGGTTGGAATCGGCGACGATGCCGGCGGCAGCCTGGACGTACAGCATGCCGTTCTTGATGACGCCGGTGCGGATGGCGATGGCGACGTCCATTTCGCCGCCGTAGCTCAAGTAGCCGGCTGCGCCGCCATAAATGCCGCGGCGCACCGGTTCGAGCTCGTCGATGATTTCCATGGCGCGGACTTTGGGAGCGCCGGTCAAGGTGCCGGCGGGGAACGCTGCGCGCAACACATCCATGCTGCTCATGCCGGGGTTCAGATTGCCGGTCACGTTCGACACGAGATGCATCACATGCGAATAGCGTTCGATGGTCATGGTGTCGGTGAGCTTGACGGAGCCGACTTCGGCGACGCGGCCCACGTCATTGCGGGCCAGGTCGATCAGCATGACGTGTTCTGCAATTTCCTTGGGGTCAGCCTGCAGTTCGGCGGCCAGTGCCAGATCCTGCTCGGGCGTGGCGCCGCGTTTGCGGGTGCCGGCTAGCGGGCGGATGGTGACTTGGGATTTGGCGACGCCGTTGTCCTGGATTTGCTCTTGGCGCACCAGGATTTCGGGGGATGACCCGACCACCTGAAAGTCGCCGAAATTCCAGTAGTACATGTAGGGCGACGGGTTCAACGAACGCAGGGCGCGATAGAGCGAGAGCGGCGAGTCGCGAAATGGTTTGGAGATGACCTGACCGATCTGTACCTGCATGAGATCGCCAGCGGCGATGTATTCCTTGGCGCGATGTACGGCGGCGAGATAGTCTTCTTTTTTGAAATCACGCTGCTCGTCGGTCAGCATGCTGGGGTGACTGTACGGAATGTCGACGGGGCGGCGCAGGCGGGTGCGCAAATCGAGCAGGCGGCGTTGGGCGCGGCTGTAGGCTTCGGGCTGACGTGGGTCGGCGTACACCATCAGATAGGTGCGACCCGCCAGGTTGTCGACGATGACCAGTTCGTCGACGTGCATCAACATGATGTCGGGGGTGCCACCATCCATGCCGTCGGGAAATGGCTTGACGGCGGGTCCGAGGCGCGGCTCGATGTGACGGACGGTGTCGTAGCCGAAATAGCCGGCCAGGCCGCCGCAGAAACGTGGCATGCCGGGGGGCAGGGCGACTTTGAAACGTGCCTGGTACTGTTCGATGAAGGCCAGCGGGTCGCCCTCGTGGGTTTCGACGACCTGACGGTCGTGCAAAACCTCGGTGGTTGTGCCGCTGGCGCGGATCACCGTATGGGCAGGCAGGCCGATGAATGAATAACGCCCAAAACGCTCGCCGCCTACGACGGATTCCATCAGGCAGCTCATGTGGCCGTTTTGCGGGCCGCTATGGGCGAGCTTCAGGTAAATGGCCAGCGGGGTGTCCAGATCGGCGTAGGTTTCCGAGATGAGAGGGATTCGGTTGTATCCCTGGGCCGCCAGAGCTTTGAATTCGATTTCGGTCATTTCAGATTTCTCGTTGGTGACCGGGCACATCAACAAAAAAGCCCGGTCCAGTGTGTGGGTCCGGGCTTTGGCGCTGTTTTTATGCAGCTGCGGCGCTGGGATGCTGACGCGTCCAGGGCCGGGAAGGAACTATCGCCACCCGGAAGACAAACGCCACCAACGCCACGAGGCGTTGCGCATTTGGTTCGAGAGACGAGCGTTCATATGAATCGGGTCTAGGTAAAAATCAAGCTTGTTGCTGTTCGGCGTTTTTGCGGGCGATCCACTCGGCCGCTTCAGCAATGCTGGCAACTATACCATCGACATCCAATCCGTGCACGTCCTGGCCTTCGTTGTAGCCGTACGGTACTGCCAGCACCTGGATGCCGGCGGCACGGCCGGCTTGGGCGTCGTTGACCGAGTCGCCGATGGCGAGTGCCTGGTCAGGGGTGACGCCCAGGCGTTCGCAGGCGTAGAACATCTGGTCAGGATCGGGTTTGCGGCGCTCGCAGGTGTCGCCGCAGACGATCTCCTGGAAAAAGCCGGCCAGGCCCGTGCGTTGCAGTAGCGGGATGGTGAATTCGGTCGGCTTGTTGGTGACAACAGCCAGCTTGAGACCCTGCTCGCGCATGGCTTTCAAGCCCTCGATGACGCCGTTGAAAATGGTGGCCTTGTCGCCGTTGACCAGGTGATAGTGGCGATAGAACGATTCGCGGGCGCGTTCGAATTCGGCGGGCTCGGGGTCGGCTGCGTGCAGGGATCCGGCCAGGGCGCGGCGCACCAGGTTGTCGACGCCTTTACCGACGAAGGTCGCCACGATGTCTTCGTGCAAGGCGGGCATGCCCAGCTCGATGCGCATGGCGTTGGCGGCGTGGGCTAGATCGGGGATGGAATCCAGCAGGGTGCCATCTAGGTCTAGCAGGACGGCTTGGAAGGTGGTCATGAGAGGGGTCCGTCGTCGTAATGAGGTTTAGCGGTTCAAAAGAGGCCACAGGCGGGGTTCTTGAGGCGTTTGTCCCAGCCGGTGAGCAGTGGCGGGCGGGCCTGGTCGGCTGACTCGTCCCCTCAACGGGGACTCGGCCTTCGTCTGCATCTCATCGGCGGGCCGGGGGCCAAACTCGCTTCGCTCAAACATGGTCCTCGGACTTCCCCCGCCGATGGGATGCGGGCTCGGCAGCCTCCGACAGGCCCGCCCGCCACTGCTCACCGGCTGGGACAAACTCGCGTCAGAGGCACGCTGATGGGGTGGCACGGTTTTTTTTCGCTCAAAGGTACGGGGCTTAAACCGTCAGTGTTCCGGCTTTGGCGATTTCGTCGCGCAGGTCCTGGATGACTTTGGTGTAATCCGGTTTGCCAAAAATGGCCGAGCCGGCGACAAAGGTGTCCGCGCCAGCGGCGCGGATTTGCGCGATGTTGTCGACTTTGACGCCGCCGTCCACCTCCAGCAGGATGGGCTGTCCGCCGTCCTGGACCCAGCGGTCGATGCGCTGGCGGGCGTCGCGCAGTTTGTCCAGCGTGGAGGGAATGAAGCTCTGTCCCCCAAAACCGGGATTGACCGACATCAGCAGGACGACGTCCAGCAAGTCCATCACGTGGTCCATGGCGTCGAGCGAGCTGGCCGGGTTGAACACCAGGCCGGCCTGACAGCCGTGGTCGCGGATCAATGACAGGGTCCGGTGCACATGGCGCGAGGCTTCGGGATGAAAGGTGATGATGTTGGCGCCGGCTTTGGCGAACTGAGGGATCAGTTCGTCCACGGGCTCGACCATCAGGTGCACGTCGATCGGCACCTGGACGTGCGGCCGGATGGCGGCGCACACCATGGGCCCGATGGTCAGGTTGGGAACGTAATGGTTGTCCATCACGTCGAAATGGATCCAGTCGGCGCCGGCGGCGACGACGTTGCGGACTTCCTCGCCCAGGCGGGCGAAGTCTGCGGACAGGATGCTGGGGGCGATACGGGTGAGGGCCGAGGATGAGGCGGGCATGATGATCAGGTTTCCACGGGCATAATGTGCCATTATTGTAATTTGCCGCGCGCGACGGTCGCCTGACAGGGCAATTTGTCGCTCGGCGCGTTGTCTAACCGCCTTTGTGCTCCTCGGAAAAGGCCCGTGAAACCGTACGACCTGACCGTCTCCGTTGCTCCGCGATTCGTGCCCGAGCAATCTGATCCCGCCGAACAGCAGTATGTGTTCGCCTATACCATCCGTATCACCAACACCGGCGAGCATCCCGCGCAGGTCATCAGCCGTCACTGGATCATCACCGACGGTAACCAGCACGTCGAAGAAGTCCGCGGGTTGGGCGTGGTGGGCCAACAGCCCTTGCTGGCTCCTGGCGAAACTTTTGAATACACCAGCGGCTGTCCGCTGCCTACGCCTGTCGGTACCATGCGAGGGACTTACCACTGCGTGGGCGAAAACGGCATCCCGTTTGAGGTGCCGATTGCCGAATTCCTGCTGGCCATGCCGCGTACCTTGCATTGACGGATTGACCGTCCCACTAGATTGCCCATGAATCGTCTTCTGAAATTGTTGTGCCTGTCGCCCCTGTTGGCGGCATTGGCGTCCTGCACTACGCCACCGCCTTCCGCAAGCGGCGAGCCTGGCCAGCCCGGCTCGGTTAATGTGTCTGATACGGGGCCCTTGGTGGTGCCGCCGTTGAACGCCTTGCGGGATACGCCCGCGCGGACGTTGGCCGGCCGCTTTCAACGCGCCGCCTGGGCCGAGCTGCCGGGATGGAGCAATGACGATCTGTCGCGTTTCTGGCCGCTGTTTCTGCGCAATTGCCAGGGCCTGATGCGGCAGACGACTGGCAATCTGGCTGCCCCGGCGCGTGCGACGCCGCGTGCATGGCAGCCGGTGTGCGCGGCTGCCGTCAGTCTCGGCAAGACGGCCCCGGATGCGGTGACGGTGCGCCAGTTCTTGCAGACCCAGTTGCAGCCCTGGCGCTTGAATGGCGCCGATAATCGGCCTGCGTCCAACACAGTGACCGGATATTACGAGCCTCTCGTGACTGGCTCGCGCACGCAAGGCGGTCCGTATCAATGGCCGTTGTACGCGGTGCCAGACGATTTGCTAACCATTGATCTGGGGGCGGTGTATCCCGATCTGGCCGGCAAACGGGTGCGCGGCAAACTGGTGGGCAAGCGCGTGGTGCCTTATGACACGCGCGCGGCGATCGCATCCTCGGGCAACCGTCCTCCGGTGATTGTCTGGGTGGACGATCCGGTCGATAACTTCTTCTTGCAAGTGCAGGGCTCCGGCCGTGTTCTGCTCAAAGACGGCCCCGACGCGGGGACGACGATACGTGTCGCGTATGCGGATCACAACGGTCAACCGTATGCGTCGATTGGCCGTTGGCTGATCGACAAGGGCGAGCTGCGCGCCAATGAGGCGTCGATGCAGAATATCCGCGCCTGGGCGCAGCGTAATCCCGCACGTGTTCAGGAAATGTTGAACGCCAACCCTGCCGTGGTGTTTTTCCGCGAAGAGGCGGTGGTCGACCCCGAGCTCGGGCCCAAGGGAGCTTACGGCATCGCCCTCGCGGCGCATCGTTCCATTGCGGTGGATACCAGTTTCGTGCCACTGGGCACGCCGGTGTATCTCGCGACCACCTGGCCGGCGTCGGATCGCCCGTTGCAGGGGCTGGTATTTGCCCAGGACACGGGGGCTGCGATCAAGGGGGCAGCGCGCGCCGACTTTTACTGGGGGTTCGGCGATGAGGCCGGCGCCCAGGCTGGCCGCATGAAACAGCGTGGCCAGATGTGGGTGCTGTGGCCGAAGCAGGCCGGGGAGCCCTCCGCACGATGACTAGCCCGATTGTGATTTGCGGTGCGGGGATCGTGGGTCTGGCCAGCGCCTTGGCGTTGGCCCGGCGTGGTCAGCGCGTGACGCTGTTGGCGCCGCCCGCAACGGTGCCCGCTGCCAGCGCCGATGTCTACCACCCGCGGGTCTATGCGATTTCTCCGGCCAGCCAGCGCTTTCTGGCCGAGCTGGGCGTCTGGGACGCCATGCCTGCCTCGCGCATCACGCCGGTAGAGGCGATGGAAATTCATGGCGACGCAGATGGGCGGGTAGAGTTGAACGCGTGGCAGGCGGCCCAGCCGCAGTTGGCGTGGATTGTCGAGTCTGGTGAAATCGAGCGTGTGTTGCTGCAGGCTGTGCGCATGTTCGGGATCGCCTGGTTGACAGAGCGTTGCGTCGATTACCGCCAGGGGGCTGTACAAACCAGCGCTGGCGATTGGATCAAAGCCGAGTTGTTCGTGGGCGCCGACGGCGCCTCGTCGCCGCTGCGTACCGCTGCAGGCATGCAGCACACGTCGGTGCCGTATAACGACACGGGTCTGGTGGTGCATCTGAATGCCGAGCGGCCGCATCACGGCACGGCATTTCAATGGTTTCGCGACGACGGCGTGTTGGCGTTGCTGCCCTTGCCCGATACGGCCGATGGGCCTCAGGTATCGATGGTGTGGTCCATGCATGACGCGCAGGCCGCAACCCTGCAGGCCTTGGACCCCGATGCGCAGGCAGCGCAGTTGGAGCAAATGCTCTTGCATGCGACCCATGGCCGTCTGGGCCGGCTGCAGGTGCGCAGCAAACTGCACGGGTTCCCGCTGACCCTGGATCAAGGGCGCATGACGGCGCCCGGAATTGCCTTGGCGGGCGACGCGGCGCATCGTGTGCATCCGCTGGCCGGACAAGGCCTGAATCTGGGCTTGGGCGACGTCGAGGCATTGGCTCGTGTCGTGGCCGAGCGCGAGCCTTATCGCCAGGCAGGCGATGAGCGCGTGTTGCGCCGTTATCAGCGTGCCCGTGCGGAATCAGTATTGGCGATGCGCGTGGCCACCGACGGCCTGCATCGTTTGTTTGGCGCACGCAATGCGCCGCTGGCATGGCTGCGCAACGCGGGAATGCGTTGGGTGGATGCGGCGCCGCTGGTGAAACGTTATTTGATCGATGGCGCCTCGCGTAATTGAGACGCCCGAAGGAGCATGAATGAGTTTCCGTTTTTCGTCTTGCCTGGCCAAGGTATTGTGTGCCGCCGGGCTCGTATGGTCAGTGGGCGCCTGGGCACAGGCTGGATCGTCGGCACCGGCAGATGTGGCCCCGGCCGGACAGTCGGCCAAGAGTGACACCTCCGCGTCGGATCCCGCCGCCCAGGCGGTCGCCAAACGTTTTGGCGAGTTGTTTACCGACTTGGAAGTCACTGCAGTGCGTCGTACGCCGTACGGGATTTACGAGGTGCAGGTCGGTAGCGATCTGATCTACACCGACGAAAAGGTCACGTGGGTCATGGAAGGCCCGCTCATCGATGCCGCCACGCGTCGTGACGTGACGCGCGAGAGCCTGGAAAAGCTGGGCTCTGTGTCGTTCGATCAATTGCCGCTGGACTTGGCCGTCAAGCAGGTGCGCGGCAACGGGGCTCGCAAAATGGCGATTTTCGAGGATCCGAACTGCGGCTATTGCAAGCAACTGCACAAGACGCTGAAAGACGAAGACAACGTCACGATTTATACGTTCCTGTATCCCATTCTGGCGCCGGATTCGACCATCAAATCGCGTGATGTGTGGTGCGCCAAAGACCCGGCCAAAACTTGGCAGGATTGGATGCTCGACGGCAAAAAGCCGCCGACCGCCGAGTGCGATGCTCCGATTCAGCAGGTCCTGGCCTTGGGCCAGAAACTGATGGTGCGCGGCACGCCCGCGATATTTTTCCAGGACGGCAGCCGGGTTAATGGCGCCGCGCCGTTAGAGATGGTTCGGAGCCATTTGGGCAAATAACCGGAGACTTACCGTGAGTGCGGATACGATCAGCATTGCGTTACTCGATGACTATCATGGCGTGGCCGAGCGTTACGCCGACTGGACGACGTTGGGACCGAATGTGCGCGTCCAGGCGTTTCGCGATTATTTGCCCGAGGGGGATCGCGTCGCAGCCTTGCAGTCTTTTGATGTGATCGTGGCAATGCGCGAGCGCACGCCGTTTCCGGCGGCGCTGATCGAATCGTTGCCCAAGCTGCGGCTCTTGGTCACCACCGGGATGCGTAATCTGGCGATTGATCTCGACGCCTGCACGCGTCGTGGCATCGTTGTGTGCGGTGCGCCGGGCAGTCCGGATGCCAATACCGCGACCTCGGAACTGGCCTGGACGCATATTCTCGCCTTGTTCAAGAACCTGACTATCGAGGACGCCAATATGCGCCGCGGCCTGTGGCAAACCGGGATGCCGAGGCCTATCGCGGGCAAGCGGCTCGGCGTGGTCGGCCTGGGCAAACTCGGTACCGCAGTGGCCCAGGTGGGCAAAGCGTTCGGAATGAGCGTGCAAGCCTGGAGCCCGAACCTCACGCCTGAGCGGGCGGAGCAGGCGGGTGTCGAGTACGCGTCCAAGCAAACCTTGTTTGCCGAAGCTGACGTGATCAGTCTGCATTTGATCCTGAGCGATCGTACGCGCCACGTGGTGGACGCGGCCGCATTGTCGGCAATGAAGCCTTCGGCATTCCTGGTCAACACCTCTCGTGCCGGGCTGGTGGACCAGGAGGCATTGCTGGATGCGTTGCGTAAAGGGCGTATCGCAGGTGCCGGCCTGGATGTCTTCGAAGAAGAGCCGTTGCCGCCCACCGATGCCTTGCGTGCGTTGGATAACGTCATCCTGACCCCGCACCTGGGATATGTCAGTCCCGAAAACTTCACCGCGTTCTATCGCAGTGCGGCCGAGTCGGTGCAGGCGTGGCTGGCAGGCAAGCCGGTACGCGTGTTGAACGCTTGAGTGAGGCGTTCCCGACGCCCGATGTCGGTCAGTCCTTGGATTCGGCAGGACGGGACAGGGCAGGGCCCGGCGAGGCCAATTCCTGAGGCTCAGGCTGCCGCGCCGGACGCCGTCGATGTCTTATGAATCGCCGAGCATGGGCACGTGGATGCGTGCCGCTCGTGCCCGGTTCCCCTGCCAGCATTTTTACCTGCGCGTGAACACGATTTTTTGCTCGGCCATCGGCTCGTCTGCCGAGCGATGGTTGCGCGTGGTGTCGCCATCGCCAGCCTCGTCATGACAGCCCTGATCCGTGTTCGACGCGGCATCATTGGCGGGGTCTACTGTGTCAAACGCGGTATCGCCATTGACGTCCGGCACGCCTGTGGGTTTCAGTCCCACGAAATCAAACAAGTCACGATCCATCAAGTGCGATGGCACGACGCTGGACAGCGCGCTAAACACGTTCCACGAGCGGCCCGGATGCTGGCGATCCCAATCGCGGATCATGCGCGAAACTTCCTGGCGTTTCAGGTTTTCCTGCGAGCCGCAGAGATTGCACGGAATGATGGGGAACTGCTTGAGCTTTGCGTACGCGATCAGATCGCTTTCGGGCACATAGGCCAACGGCCGGATGACGGTATGGCGGCCGTCGTCCGAGACGAGTTTCGGCGGCATGGCTTTGGCCTTGCCGCCGTAGAACAGATTCAGGAAGAACGTGGCGAGAATATCGTCGCGATGGTGGCCCAGCGCGATTTTGGTCGCGCCCAGTTCGTCGGCTACGCGATACAGAATGCCGCGCCGCAGACGCGAGCACAGCGAACACATGGTCTTGCCTTCGGGAATGACCCGGGTCACGATCGAATACGTGTCCTGTGTCTCGATATGAAAGGGCACGCCGAGCGAGGTCAAATAGGTGGGCAGCACGTCGGGCGGAAAGCCCGGCTGTTTCTGATCCAGGTTGACCGCGACGATGTCGAACGGAAAAGGCGCGCGTTTACGCAGGCTGATCAGAATGTCGAGCAGTGCGTAGGAGTCTTTGCCACCGGACAGGCACACCATGACGCGGTCGCCCGCTTCGATCATGTTGTAGTCACTGAGCGCGCGCGTCGTTTCGCGCGCCAGGCGCTTGGTGAGCTTGTTGCCTTCGTGGCGGATTTTTTCTTCTGCACGTGTGCGGAAGGCCGCCGGGGTATCGCTGATAGCTTGCATGAGAGTTACGCCGTCACAGCGGCTTAACGATTGATCTGAATTTCTACGCCGACGGCGGCGCAGTCCGAAAACGCCATCGGTTTGCTGATGCGCAGTTTCACGGCGCGTACCTCGGCAAAGTCGCGCAGCAGCCGGTGGGCGACTTGTTCGGACAGGGTTTCGATCAGGTTGACATGAGCCTGGGTGCATTCCTCGACGATGGCTTCGCGCAGGCGGCGGTAATCCAGCACGCTGTGGATGTCATGATCATCGACATCACGGGTGATATCGACGTCGAATTCCGCATCGATGTGCAGCGGCTGTGTGGCCCGGCGTTCGTGTTCCAGAATGCCAATGCGGGCATCCAGGGCCAGCCCGGAAAGAAAAATGCGGCGTGTAGGCATGATGTCTACCTGGTAGAGAGAATCGGAATTGTAAGGCGACCGGCGCCTATCGCTACAATTCCGCCTATACGCCCCTCGGTTTCCTTGGGAGGGTGCGGGATAGCCACACACGGAATACGACAACCATGCAGCAATATGACGCGATCATCGTGGGCGGCGGTCCGGCCGGCGCCTCGTGCGCGATTTGGCTGGCTCGCCTGGGTTTGTCCCCCATGCTGATCGAGGCGAGTTCACGCCTGGGAGGCTTGGGTAACGATAACCCCTTTGCCGACGATTGGATCGCGGTATTGCCAGGGGTGACCGGCCAACAGACGGCGGCCAATATCGCCGAAAGCGTGCGGGCAGCTCAGGTGCCTGTGCGTTTGACGGCTCGTGCGCAGCAAGCTCGCCGCGTCGAGAGCGGTTTCGAGGTGGACTTTGGTATGGCAGGCAGGGGCATGGAAACCGTGTCCGGCCGATCCTTGGTGATTGCCTCTGGCGTGCGTGCGCGTGGCTTGCCCGGACATCCGGCCGGCGCCCGTTGGCCCGGCGTATTTATCGGCCCGGGCTCATCCATCGTGGCGCAAGACTACACGGGCCTGTCCGTCGCTGTGCTGGGCGGGGGCGACAACGCCTACGAGAACTTTGTCTATGTGCGCAACCGGGGGGCGCGCGACGTGCATCTGTATGCGCGCAGCGTGCGCGCGCAGCAGCAGTGGGTGGCCCGCGCAGGCGAGGACGGCGTGCGCGTGGGCCCCTATCAAGTCGATCCCGTAGCGCGTACGGTCGACGGGCGCGCCTATGATCTCATCCTCGTCTTTTACGGCTGGGAGCCGCAGGCGGCGTTCGCCGAAGGGCTGGCTTTGCAATACGGCGAGCGTGGCTATATCCAGACCCACAGTGCTACGGCCGAGACCACCGTGCCCGACACCTACGCCATCGGAGAAGTCGCCAACCGCATGCATCCCTGCGTCGTGACCTCGATGGCCGACGGCGTGGTCGCCGCCAAGGCGATTCAACGCCGTTGGGAGCGCGATACGCAGCGATGAGGCGGGTCGCTGAGGCTCTCTACTCGTTCATCGGGGACGATGTGTCTGGCCCCCGGGGAGGCCAGCTCCGTGTTTCAGTATTTGCCTGTCAGCAGTTCACCCGCGTCCGGAACGCGGGTTTCCAGCTGCAGTACTTGCAGCATGCGATAGACCGTCGCGGCTGCAGCCGTGATCACGGGCAGGCCCAGCCGGTCCTGCACCGGCTGAATCGATGCCAGCGAGGGCATCTGTACGCAGGCTGAAAGGACCACAGCGTCCACGCCATGGGTGTTCAGACGGTTGACGTGTTCGGCTGGCGCCAACGGGTTTTGTGCGCCGACCTGCAGATTGTCGGGAATTTCCAGCGATACGCTGTCGTGCACCTCGATGCCTTCATTTTCGATGTAGTCCACGACCAATTTGGTCAGGGGCTTCATATAGGGGGTCAAAATCGCGACCTTGCGCGCGCCGATGGCATGCAGGCCTTCGACCAGCGCGCCTGCGCTGGAAATGACCGGGGCAGGACCACCATTGTCCACGGTCGCCTGGTGTAGACGTTCCTGGGAGACCCGGTGATAGCCCAGGCCTTGGCTCATGATGGCCACCAGGCAGGCATAGCCCAGCACATCGACACGCGCATCAGACAGCTCTTGTGCGCAGCGGTCAGACTCTTTGTCCATCGAGGCCAGTTCGGCGGCCGTGACTTGCTTCATCCGCATGCGGCTGGAATGAAAGGTATAGCGCTCGGGGGCAAATGCTTCGCGTCGCCGCAGCATTGCCGGGATTTCCGTTTCCATGGTTGTATTGGAGCTCGGAACGATTTGGCCGATCCGAATGGTACGGGGCGATGAGGTCATATGAAATCTCCAGAAAAAAGGCGCAAGGCGCCCTGCCGCCCAGCAGGGCGGGACATAGAAGTTGTGATGTCAGAACGGCGGAAAGGGGCAGGCCGCCAGTGCGTTATTCAGCGGTAATGCCTGCCTCTGCCACGGTACGTTTCCAATAGGCCAGCTCGGTATCGACGCGTTTTTGCAGTATCGCCGGCCCTTCGAAACGGGCCTCGATACCGGCCGCTTGCGCGTTCTGCTGAGTAGAGGCTTGTTTGAGCGCGGCCTCGACGCTGGCCGCCAGCTTGTCGATGACCGGCTGTGGCGTGCCGGCTGGCGCGAACAATGCGACCCACGACTCCAACTGATAGCCGGGCAAGCCGGCTTCGGCCGTTGTCGGTACGTCGGGCAACATGGGGTGGCGCTTGTCGCTGGTGACGGCCAGTGCTCGTAGTTTGCCGGTTTGCACGTGACCCATGACGGAGGGGGGCGTTGTGATGAAAACCTGGACATTGCCCGCCAATACATCCTTGATCGCAGCGCCAGAGCCGCGATAGGGAACGTGCGTCATGTCGGCCCCGGTCTGTTGCTTGAACACCTCGGTGCCCAGGTGCGATACCGAGCCTACACCCTGCGAGGCGTAGTTGATCGCCCCCGGTGACTGTTTCACCTCGTTGATAAAGTCCGTCAGCGTGGCGGCCTTGATTTTGGAAGGGTTGACCGCGATCACGTTGCTGGAAATCGTGATGAGACCCACCGGCACAAAATCTTTCGGCGCCCAGGGCAGGTTGTTGCTCAGGTTAGGGTTGCCCACGTGATAGGCGGAATACGAGACCAGCAGCGTATAGCCATCGGGCTGGGATCTTGCCACGGCTTGATAGGCGATATTGCCGCTGCCACCATCCTTGTTTTCCACGACCACGGATTGGCCTAACGCGGTGCTCAGAGGTTCCGCGACAATGCGTGCCGAAGTATCGACGAGCCCGCCGGGAGGGTTGGGAACGACCATTGTCACAGAGCGGGCAGGGAAATCGTCCGCCGCCTGGGCTGTGAGGGTCATCGCCACGAGGATGGTGCCCGCAAATAGCTTCTGCATGAGTGTCTCGTAATAGTTTTCTGCGTCTTGCAGGAAAGGTTCAGGTTCATTTTGAACCCGTGGAACAATAGTTTCCAATATCGTTTTTGTCTTATTTGATATCTTTGGCAAATTATTCCGCGTGATCGCATGGTACGTTCGCCGCGGCCATCTTGTTTGATATCACTTCCTTGACGGCTCATCTCATGGAACTACGCCAACTCCGTTACTTCGCCGTATTGGCAGAAGAGCTGAACTTCACCCGGGCCGCCGCGCGGTTGCATATTTCGCAGCCGCCATTGAGCCTGCAGATTGCGCAGCTGGAACGAGAGCTGGATGTGCGTCTGTTTGACCGGAACAATCGGCGGGTGGCTTTGACCGAGGCGGGCGCTGCCTTCCTGAATGATGTGCGTCTCACGCTAGGCCGTCTTGCCGATGCGACGCTGCGGGCGCGCGATGTGGATCAGGGGTTGGCAGGCCGCATCGAGATCGGCCTGTCTGGTTCCCATTTCATGGGGCCCGTGCCGGCATTGATTGCGCGTTACACGCAAAGGCATCCTCAGGTTTCGGTGTTGCTGAACGAGATGAATCCGGCCACCCAGCTTGAGGCCTTGCGAGGCCATCGCATCGACGTCAGCATCTCTCGGACCAAAGTCGATGATGAGGTGTTGCAGTCCGTGCCCTTGTGGTCAGATCCGGTGATGGCGGCACTGCCGCGCGGGCATGCCTTGTCAAACCGTCGCCGCCTGAAGCTCGTGGAGCTGGCGGATGAGACGTTTGTGATGTTGCGCCAGGAGACCTCGGGATTCGCTCGTGCGTTGGCGCAGGCTTGCGCCCAGGCAGGGGTGGCGCGTCGGGTGGCCCAGACGGTTGCCGAGGTGCCGGCGCAATTGGCGCTGGTCGAAGCGGGCCTGGGTGTGGCCCTGGTGCCGCGTTCAGCCTGCCAGCAGTTTGGTGATCGTATTGCGGCGTGCGTATTGCCCGCCAATGTGGTCAACGGCATGGTCTATGCCGTGACCCACAGGCAGGGCGGGCGGCGGGCGCTGGCGCCCTTTTTACGTGCCGCAGTAGAAATCGGGCAGGAGCAGCGCTCCGTTCCGAGTTCAGGCTAAGTCTGCACGGCGCCTGTTTCTACTGCCCTCTGGCGAGGCTTTACTGCGCCGTCGTCAATACACAATCCAGCGGTTCGGGCGCGGCCAGCCTGATCTGAAATGCGCGCAATTCGTCGCGCCGGAACACGTGAACAGTCACGCGTTCCCCGGGCCGGTATTGGGCGAGCAACTGATCCAGTCCCGCAGGTGCGTCGACACGCAGGCCGTCAACCGCAACCAGCACATCGCCTGCGGACAAGCCGCCTTTATGGCCAGCCCCGCCCTCCAGCACCGTTGCCAGCGTCAACGTGTCGCCTTGCTTGCGCGTGCGCACGTCCAGCGACGGAATGTTGAGCGTGGCTTTCCAATTCATGGCAATGCCGTGAGGTTCGAGCAGCTCGGCCAGCGGCACGTCGGCGGTGCCGTAGGCATAGCGCGTGATAAAGCGGCGGGTATCGACGCCCGTGGCTTCGCGGATCAGGGCGGGCAGGTCTTCTTCGCCCAGACCTTGAGCCTGGCCTTGATAAAAGGCCCGGCCGTAACGTTGCCACAACAGCCGCATGACATCATCCAGCGAGTGCGTCCCGGCGCTGTCGCGGCGGATCAGCAGATCCAGGCCCAGTGCGACCAAAGAGCCCTTGGTGTAATAGCTGACCAGCGCGTTCGGCGAGTTCTCGTCCTGCTTGTAATAGCGGGTCCAGGCGTCGAACGAGCTCTCCGCCACGGATTGTTTGTGCCGCCCTGGCGAGCGCGCCACGCCGGTGATGGTCTTGCCCAGCAGGCGCAGATAATCGGGCAAACCTATCGTTCCCGAGCGCAGCAGCATCAGGTCGTCGTAATACGAGGTAAAACCTTCGAATACCCACAACAGCCTGGTCAGGTCCGGTTGCTGCAAACCGTATGGCACAAAGGCGGCCGGTTTGATCCGTTTGACATTCCAGGTGTGGAAATATTCGTGGCTGACCAAGCCTAGAAACGTACGATAGCCCTCGCCCTGGCCTTGCTGGCCGATGACGGGCAGATCCTTGCGCGAGGCCATCAACGCCGTGCTGGCGCGATGTTCCAGGCCGCCGTAGCCATCGCCGACGACCATGGTCATGAATACATAGCGATCGCTGCTGTCCAGGAATGGCGCGCGCTTGGTGCGGGGCTCGAAAAACGCGATTTGCGTTTCGCAGATGCGGCGGGCGTCCTCGGTGATGCGCGCCAAGTCCAGCTTCGGGATCACGCCCGTAAAGACCAATTCGTGCTCGGCGCCGTGGGCGGTAAAGCGGGCAACCTGGGGTGTGCCCATTTCCACTGGATGGTCAATCAGGGCATCGTAATCGGGGGCATGGTACAGGCCGAATCCGTGTCGCCGCGCTGCACCGCGATGGCCGCGCGCCTCAGGCAGGCTGGTATAGACCTTCCAGCCGTCGATGCCGCGGGGCGGCGCCAGATCCAGCAGGCAGGGCTTGTGATCCTGGCCTTCTACGCGCAGAAAAACACTCGTCCCATTGAAAAAGCCATGGGTTTCATCCAGATGCGCGCCGCGCACGGACAAATCCCAGGCATAGACAATGTAGTCCACTTGCAGCGGCCCCGTACACGGAGCGACTTGCCAAGTATGGTTGTCCGATTTGGTCACCGCGACCGGCCGGCCGCCGGCGCGGGCGCGCAGGGTTTCGATCTGGCGCGAAAAATCGCGGATCAGATAGCTGCCCGGGATCCAGGCCGGCAGGGCCAGGCGCTGGCCGGCCGGATCGGGCTCCGGTATCGTCAGGGTAATCCGGTAACGATGGCCGGCGGGGTCGTGGGGCTCGAGGCGGTAAATTACGGATGTGTCCATTGCATTATCTTACTTGCACTTATTCAGGAGACAGTTGATGAGCGAGTCGTTTGTGTTGGTAGAGACCCGTGGCCGGGTGGGCTTGTTGACGTTGAACCGCCCCAAGGCGCTCAACGCACTCAACGACCAATTGATGAATGAGCTGGGCGCCGCCCTGCTGGCGTTCGAGGCCGACGAGGGCATAGGTGCAATCGTCATCACCGGCAGCGAAAAGGCGTTTGCCGCCGGTGCGGACATCGGCGCAATGAAAGACTGGTCGTACATGGATGTCTACGGCAGCGAATACATTACCCGCAATTGGGAAACCCTCAAACGTATCCGCAAACCCGTCATTGCCGCAGTCTCGGGCTACGCCCTGGGTGGCGGTTGCGAGCTGGCCATGATGTGCGACATCCTTATTGCCTCCGATACGGCGAAATTCGGCCAGCCGGAAATCAAGCTGGGCGTCATTCCCGGAGCTGGCGGGACGCAGCGTCTGCCGCGCGCCGTGGGCAAGGCCAAAGCCATGGATCTGGCGCTGACGGCCCGCATGATGGGTGCCGAGGAGGCCGAGCGCGCGGGGCTGGTGTCTCGCATTGTGCCGGCGGACAAACTGCTGGACGAGGCGATCGAGGCGGCGACGGTGATCGCCTCGATGTCATTGCCCTCGGTCATGATGGCCAAGGAATGCGTCAATCGTGCGTTCGAATCCTCGCTGAACGAGGGTCTCTTGTTCGAGCGCCGTGTATTCCATTCGCTGTTTGGTACCGAAGACCAAAAAGAAGGCATGGCTGCCTTCGTGGAAAAGCGTCCGCCCATCTTCAAGCATCGCTGATGGCGCCTCACGGGAGTTGCGGCCTGTAACCTTTGTGTTACCCCGGATGATCGCGTCCGGGCCTATTCTGTTAAAGCGTGATGCCGAAGAGGCCATCCTGGAGACGGGATGGCCGGCTCGTTTTCCTATAACGAACAAGGAGCCCTCCATGCCTTACTGCCGTGCCTCCCGGTCTACACACCGGTCCAAAGCCATACTCGCCGTTGCACTGAGCGCCGGTTTTGCTTGCGCCGCATGGGCGCAGTCGCCGCAGCCGTCGATGCGAATGGTGTCTCAGACTCCGGTTGTCAGTCCCGTCGTGTCGGCCCAAGAGCTGCATGAAATCGCCGTTGACGCCTATCTCTACGCCTATCCGATGGTTTTGATGGAGGCAACGCGACGTGCCTCGACGCAAGTGCAGAATCCGCTGGCGGGCAGGGCGCCGATGAACCAGTTCGGCCATCGCACCACATTCCCGGAGCCCGGCGCCACCGATGTCGGTTGGCCGAGCGCCGATATGTTGTATTCCAACCTGTGGTACGACGTCAGCTATCAACCTCTGCTCATTCGAGTGCCCGCCTCGGGCGGCCGTTACTACGCGCTGTCGCTGCTGGACATGTGGTCGGATGAATATGCGTCACGGGGCACCCGCGTGACCGGCAATGGCGAGCAGGCCTTCATGATCGTCGGCCCGAACTGGCAGGGCCACGCGCCGTTTGGCACCGATGTCGTGCGCAGTCCTACCGGCACCGGTTGGCTGATCGCGCGCATCCAGACCGGAGGTCCAGCCGAGTACGGGGCAGTGAATCAATTTCAGGCGAGCATGACAGCGACACCTGTAGCGGCTGCAGCGCCCACCCCGAACCTGGTGACGCCGTACAGGCGCGGCGCAGCCAAGCCCGCGACATGGCCGCAACAGCAAATCCCTGGCACGGGCCATACATTGACGGGCTCCGCGTCGCCCTCCATGACATCCACGTCCTATGTGACATGGGAGCCCCAAGGGTCTGCCGGGCAGCAAGTCGCGTCGATGTCTCCTGCCACGTTCTTCACTCTGTTTGCCGAGTTGTTGCGCACGAATCCGCCGCACGATAACGACAACGCCATTCTGACCCGCATGCAACGCATCGGCCTGGTGGGGCCGCAGCCCTTTTCTTACGACCGGCTCGATCCCGCCGTGAAGCAGGCGCTGGAGGAAGCTCGAGCCGTGGCGGGCCGCCGTATCGCCGATACGGTGACCCGATTGGGCACGCCTCTGAATGGCTGGAATACCGTGTTGTCAGGTATCGGTACGTATGGCACCGACTATGTCCGCCGCGCGGCCATTGCCTATGCCGGGCTGGGCGCAACCACGCCGAGCGAGGCGCTGTATCCGGTCACAGCCGTCGATGACGACGGCAGGCGGCTGCGCAGCGACGATGATTACATTCTCCACTTTGACAAGGGACAATTGCCGCCGGTCAACGCCTCGTGGTCGCTGACCTTATATAACGAGAGCAATAACCTGGCGCCCAATCGTGCGGGCCGATATACGGTACGCAGTACGGATCCGTTGAGATATAACGCGGATGGATCGCTGGATATCTACATTTCGCCAGATGACCCGGGATCGGGCAAGACGGCGAACTGGTTGCCGACGCCGGCCCAGGGACATTTCAGTCTCAGTATGCGTCTGTACTGGCCTGACGATCTGGCCTTGGACGGCGAGTGGGCGCCTCCGCCTGTAGAGCGCGATTGAGCGCCGCGGACGCAAGGGTGTTGTATCGTTGCGTCCGACACCGATTCCTTGGCCGCCGGCTATCTTTTGATTTGCTCGACTAGGGAAAAACCCGCTATACTTTACGGGTTTGACGCTTGCGGGATAACACGTGTGGTGAACCACCGCGCACGTCTTTAGCGCAAGAGCGGGGAATCCTGATGCAACAAAGCCTGGTAGAACAAAATCCGGTGCTTACTGATGCCGATCGCGCGGCACTTGATGCTCAGGCTTGCCGGGGGCTCTTGAGGGTATTGGCGGCGCAGGGGGCCATGGGGCTCGCAGCAGCGGCAATTGCGGGGATCATTGCGGGGACGGCGGCTGGTTGGTCAGCGCTGGCGGGAGCAGGGGCGTATTTTGTACCCAACGCATTATTTGCGTTGCGGTTGCTCGTGAACGTGCTCAAATCGGGCCGGGCGAGTCCTGTTACCTTTTTCCTCGGTGAGATGCTCAAGCTGCTCATGACGGCATTGCTGTTGTGGCTGCTGGCTCGAGTTGCGCATGACTGGCTGGTTTGGCCGTCGGTGCTGCTGGGTCTGGCTTTCACGCTCAAGGGCTATCTTCTGCTGTTGATGTTCCGCAAGTTGTCGTAGTTGCTTAGAAATCATGCAAACGGTCGGTTCGCGAGAATCGGCCACACAGCAAACAGGGTAGGGTTCAAATGGCAGCCGCCAGCGACGTATCGCCTCAGTCCGCGTATATACAGCACCATCTGGTGCATCTGAACAATATTGGCGAAAAACAATCCGTTATCGCCCAGTTCGACGTCATCAACTACGACTCGATATTCTGGTCCGTGCTGATGGGGCTGGCTGCCGTTCTGTTCCTCTGGGCTGCTGCCCGTCGTGCGACCTCCGGTGTACCCGGCCGTTTCCAGGCTTTTGTCGAAATGATCGTCGACATGGTCGACGAGCAGGCCAAGGGCATCGTCCATAACGCCAAGAGCCGTTTGTTCATCGCCCCGTTGGCGCTGACCGTCTTCATCTGGATCGTCCTGATGAACGCGCTCGACTTGATCCCCGTTGACCTCCTGCCTTCCATCATGCGCTGGACGGGGCTGGGTGCGCATCACGGCGATCCCATCTACTACCACCGTATTCTTCCTACCGCCGACCTGAACGTGCCCATGGGCATGGCGCTGGGCGTGCTGCTGCTGATGTTCTACTACGGCATCAAGATCAAGCACCCGGGCGGTTTCTTCAAAGAACTCTTCACTGCACCTTTCCATGCGCATGGCATTGGTGCGGTGCTGCTGGCGCCTGCCAACTTCCTGCTCAACCTGATCGAATACGCCGCGAAATCGGTGTCGCTGGGAATGCGGTTGTTCGGCAACATGTTCGCCGGCGAACTCGTGTTCATGCTCATCGCTCTGTTGGGCGGTGCCTGGACGGGCCTGAACGCTGCCAGCGTTGGTTTCGGTATTGGCCATGTGCTGGCCGGTTCGGTGTGGGCCATCTTCCACATCATGATCGTGCTGTTGCAGGCTTTCATCTTCATGATGCTGACGCTGGTTTACCTCGGCCAGGCTCACGAAGGGCATTGACCCCTTTTTCCCGGCACGGGCAGCCTTGTCCGTGCCGGGGCGCAAGGTTTTCTTGCATTCCAAGCAGTATCCGTTTTCTTACAATTTGACTTCAGATTTCTAACCAAGGAGTTGTCATGACCAACGTCGCTTTCGTTGCTCTCGCTTGCGGTCTTATCATCGGTTTGGGTGCTATCGGCGCTTGCATCGGCATCGCATTGATGGGCGGCAAATACCTGGAAGCTTCGGCTCGTCAGCCTGAACTGATGAACGCCCTGCAAACCAAGATGTTCCTGTTGGCAGGCCTGATCGACGCGGCGTTCCTGATCGGTGTGGGTATCGCCATGCTGTTCGCTTTCGCCAACCCGTTCGTAGGCTAAGCCCCACGGCTCATGGCAACGCCCGTCGCTGCGGTGACGGGCATGACGCCGGCGGTATGCGGAATCCTCCGCTGCAGGTCGGCAAAGTATCGAGTGCTCCGCGACGCCTATAGTGCGCCCGGGGCCGTAAGGTGTTAAAGGGAACGACCGTGAATCTGAACGCGACGATCTTTTTCCAGATGCTCGTGTTCTTCGTTCTGGGTTGGTTCACGATGAAATTCGTGTGGCCCCCCCTGACGAAGGCGATGGACGAGCGCCGCCAAAAAATCGCCGACGGCCTGGCCGCCGCCGAGAAGGGTAAGGCCGATCTGGCCCAAGCCCAAGCGCGCGTCAGTCTGATCGAGGCCTCTGCCAAGTCCGAAAACCATGCCCGCATCATCGAGGCTGAAAAGCAGGCTGCTGCGTTGATCGAGCAAGCTCGCCGCGAAGCCGAAGCTGAACGCGCCCGCATCATCGCCCAAGCGGCGCAGGATGCCGCGCAGGAAGTCCAGCGTGCTCGTGATGTGCTGCGCGACGATGTTGCCGCGCTGGCAGTCAAAGGTGCTGAACAGATCCTCAAGCGCGAGGTTGACGCCCGCGCTCACGCCGAGCTGCTGACCCAGCTCAAGGCGCAGCTTTAATCCGGGAACGCCATGGCTGAACTTTCCACTGTCGCCAGGCCGTACGCCGAAGCGCTATTCAGCGCAGCACGCGACGACAAGGCCGGCTTGCCGGCCTGGGCCGATCTCATCGGCGAGCTGGCCCAAGTGGCCGACAACGCCGACGTGCGCGAAGCAATGTCCGATCCTCGATTGGAAGACGCGCAGCGCGTCGAGCTGTTTACCGGCTTGATCAAAACCCAGCTGCCTCAAGCGGTTCGCAATTTCGTCGAACTGCTGGTAGCGAACGATCGTCTGCTGTTGCTGCCCATCATCGCCAAGCAATTCGTCGCGCTGAAAAATCGCCACGAAGGCACGGCGCAGGCGGAAATCACCAGCGCGTTCGAACTCAGCGATGCCCAGGTCAAAGAACTGGTCGATGCGCTCGAAATCAAATTCGGTCTCAAGCTCAGTCCCAGCGTCACCGTCGACAAGTCGCTCATCGGCGGCGTGCGGGTGGCGGTCGGTGACCAGGTGCTCGATACTTCCGTACAAGCCCAATTGGCCCGCTTGCGGGATACGCTGGCCGCTTGACGCGCGCACGGCCAGATAAACAGGATTCCAGGAGTCAATATGCAACTCAATCCCTCCGAGATCAGCGAACTGCTCAAGAGCCGCATCGAGGGCCTGGGCGCTTCGGCTGACATTCGTACCCAGGGCACCGTCGTGTCCGTAACCGACGGTATTACCCGTATTCATGGTCTGTCCGACGTGATGCAGGGCGAAATGCTCGAGTTTCCCAACAACGTCTTCGGCGTGGCGCTCAACCTCGAGCGTGATTCCGTCGGCGCCGTGATTCTGGGCGACTACACCGGTGTGTCCGAAGGCGACCAGGTCAAAACGACCGGCCGCATTCTCGAAGTCCCCGTGGGCCCCGAACTCAAAGGCCGCGTGGTCAATACGCTGGGCGTCGCGATCGACGGCAAAGGCCCGATCAACACCAAAGAAACCGACATCATCGAAAAAGTGGCTCCGGGCGTGATCGCCCGCCGCTCGGTGTCGCAACCGCTGCAAACCGGTATCAAGGCTATCGATTCGATGGTGCCTATCGGCCGCGGCCAGCGCGAACTGATCATCGGTGACCGTCAGACCGGCAAGACCGCTGTTGCTGTCGATACCATCATCAGCCAAAAGGGCAAGGGCGTTACCTGCGTGTACGTCGCCATTGGCCAAAAGGCATCGACCATCAACAACGTGGTGCGCAAGCTCGAAGAGCACGGCGCCATGGAATACACCATCGTTGTGGTCGCTACCGCTTCGGATTCGGCCGCTATGCAATACCTGGCTGCCTACGCCGGTTGCACGATGGGCGAATACTTCCGTGATCGTGGCGAAGACGCCCTGATCATTTATGATGACCTGACCAAGCAAGCCTGGGCCTATCGCCAAGTCTCGCTGCTGCTGCGTCGTCCTCCCGGCCGTGAAGCCTACCCCGGTGACGTGTTCTACCTGCACTCGCGTCTGCTCGAGCGTGCTGCTCGCGTCAACGAAGAGTACGTCGAAAAATTCACCAACGGCGCCGTCAAGGGCAAGACCGGCTCGCTCACCGCGCTGCCGATCATCGAAACCCAGGCAGGCGACGTGTCGGCTTTCGTGCCGACCAACGTGATCTCGATTACCGACGGTCAGATCTTCCTGGAAACCGACCTGTTCAACGCCGGCGTCCGTCCCGCTATCAACGCCGGTATCTCGGTGTCGCGTGTGGGTGGTGCTGCTCAGACCAAGGTCGTCAAGAAGTTGTCCGGTGGTATCCGTACCGACTTGGCACAGTATCGTGAACTGGCCGCCTTCGCGCAATTCGCCTCCGACCTCGACGACGCAACCCGCCGTCAGCTCGAACGCGGCAAGCGCGTGGTCGAACTGCTCAAGCAGCCGCAATACCAGCCGCTGCAAGTGTGGGAATTGGCCGTGACGTTGTACACCGTCAACAACGGTTACCTGGATGACGTGGACGTGGCACAGGTTCTGCCTTTCGAAAAAGCGCTCAAGGATCAGCTCAAGGCCAAGCATGCCGGCCTGATCCAGCGTGTCGAAGACACCAAGGAACTGTCCAAGGACGACGAAGCCGAATTGGCTGCCGCCATCCAGGATTTCAAGAAGCACGGTGCTTTTTAAGGCAATGTCTGGCGTAGCGGCGGGGTTCGTCCCCGCCCTACGGTAGGGCGGGGACGAGCCCCGGCCGCATCCCGCCAAGCCGTTACAACAGGAAAGCGCAATGCCCGGAATCAAGGAAATCCGAACCAAGATCAAGAGCGTGCAAAACACGCGCAAGATCACCAAGGCCATGGAAATGGTCGCTGCATCCAAAATGCGCAAGGCGCAGGAACGGATGCGCGCGGGCCGTCCGTACGCCAACAAGGTGCGCGAAATTGCTGCGCACTTGATGCAGGCCAACCCCGAATACAGCCATCCGTACCTGATCGAGCGCGAAGTCAAAGCGGTAGGCGTGGTGCTGGTCACCACCGACAAGGGACTGTGCGGCGGCTTGAACACCAACATCAGCCGAGTCGCGTTGGCCAAGCTGAGAGAATTCGAACAGCGCGGCATTGCTGTGCAGACGACGGCTTTCGGCAACAAGGGCCTGGGTCTGTTGACTCGTATCGGCGCCAAACTGGTTTCGCACGAAGTTCAACTGGGTGACAAGCCCGATCTCGACCGTTTGCTGGGCGCGATCAAGATTCAGCTCGATGCTTACCTCAATGGCGAGATCGACGCGTTGTATGTCGCGGCCACCCGCTTTGTGAACACCATGAAGCAAGAGCCGGTGTTCCTGCGTTTGCTGCCGCTATCTAGCGGTTTGGATGATCCCTTCCAGACGGGCGCCGAGACTTTGAGCAGCATCTCCGAAGTCAAATCGAACTACAGCTGGGACTACATCTACGAACCCGATGCCAAGGGTGTGATCGACGATCTGTTGCAGCGTTACGTCGAAGGCCTGCTGTACCAAGCCGTGGCGGAAAACATGGCTTCGGAGCAGTCGGCGCGGATGGTCGCGATGAAGGCCGCATCGGACAACGCTAAGAAGGTTATCGGCGAACTGCAACTGGTCTACAACAAGACCCGTCAGGCGGCGATCACCAAGGAAATTTCGGAAATCGTAGGGGGCGCGGCCGCTGTGTAAGCAGGCTGCATCCCGTCAAAAAGCTATCAAGCAAGGAATCGACATGAGCAACGGAACCATCGTTCAGTGCATCGGCGCCGTGGTGGATATTCAGTTCCCCCGCGATCACATGCCCAAGATTTACGAAGCCCTCACGCTGACCGACGACTCGTCGCCGTTCGCTGAAAAGGGTCTCACCCTGGAAGTCCAACAACAGCTGGGCGACGGCGTGGTACGTACCATCGCCCTGGGCTCCAGCGACGGCCTGCGCCGCGGCATGACCGTCGTCGGCACCGGCGCACCGATCTCGGTGCCCGTGGGTCACGGCACCCTGGGTCGCATCATGGACGTGCTGGGTCGTCCCATCGACGAAGCCGGCCCCATCGCTTCGGAAGAAAAACGCGCCATTCACCAGCCTGCGCCGCGTTTCGACGAGCTGTCGCCTTCGGTCGAACTGCTCGAAACCGGCATCAAGGTGATTGACTTGGTCTGCCCGTTCGCCAAGGGCGGTAAGGTCGGTCTGTTCGGCGGCGCCGGTGTGGGCAAGACCGTCAACATGATGGAACTGATCAACAACATCGCCAAGCAGCACAGCGGTTTGTCGGTGTTTGCCGGTGTGGGCGAGCGTACCCGCGAAGGCAACGACTTCTACCACGAAATGGAAGAGTCCAACGTGTTGGACAAGGTCGCCATGGTGTTCGGTCAGATGAACGAGCCCCCGGGCAACCGTCTGCGCGTGGCGCTGACCGGCCTGACCATGGCCGAGAAGTTCCGCGACGAAGGCCGTGACATCCTGTTCTTCGTTGACAACATCTACCGTTACACCCTGGCCGGTACCGAAGTGTCCGCACTGCTGGGCCGTATGCCTTCCGCCGTGGGTTACCAACCGACGCTGGCCGAAGAAATGGGCGTGCTGCAAGAGCGCATCACCTCGACCAAGACCGGCTCGATCACCTCGATCCAGGCCGTGTACGTGCCTGCGGATGACTTGACCGATCCGTCGCCTGCCACGACCTTCCAGCATTTGGATTCCACCGTCGTGTTGTCGCGTGACATCGCTGCGCTGGGTATCTACCCCGCCGTGGATCCGCTGGACTCGTCCAGCCGCCAGCTCGACCCGCAAGTCGTGGGCGAAGAGCACTACGCCGTGGCCCGTGGCGTGCAGCAAACCCTGCAACGCTACAAAGAACTGCGTGACATCATCGCGATTCTGGGTATGGACGAACTGTCGCCCGACGACAAACAAGCCGTGGCCCGTGCGCGTAAGATCCAGCGTTTCCTGTCGCAGCCGTTCCACGTGGCCGAAGTCTTCACCGGTTCGCCTGGTAAATACGTGCCGCTGGCCGAAACCATCCGTGGTTTCAAGATGATCGTCGACGGCGAGTGCGATTCGCTGCCCGAGCAGGCTTTCTACATGGTCGGTACCATCGACGAGGCCTTCGAGAAGGCCAAGAAACTGCAATAAGGATCTGATATGGCTACCCTGCATGTGGATGTCGTCAGCGCAGAAGAAGCGATCTTTGCCGGTGAGGCAAAGTTCGTGGCCCTGCCTGGCGAGGCGGGTGAACTGGGCATCTTGCCCGGCCACACCCCGCTGATTTCGCGCATACGCCCTGGTACGGTCAAAATTGTCCGTCCCGATGGCGCCGAGGAAAACATCTTCGTCGCCGGGGGCATCTTGGAAGTGCAGCCGGGTTCGGTGACGGTGTTGGCCGATACGGCCATCCGCGCTGCCGATCTGGACGAGGCCCGCGCCGTCGAGGCGCGTGCCAAGGCCGAAGAAGCCCTGCGCAACGCCAAGGACAAGGCCGATATCGCCGTTGTCGAAGCCGAGCTGGCCATGCTGGCAGCCCAGGCCGTGGCAGCACGCAAATTGCGCCAGACCCGCAGTACGCACTAAGCACGACGGATCGCATCTCTGGCGCATATCGCGTCAGATGCGAATCCGGATCGCAAAAAAGGCAGCCACGGCTGCCTTTTTTCGTTTATTTCCCTCCGCGACAGCACAGCGATGCCAACGGGGCGCCGCAACGCTCGAAATATGTCGTTCTTTGTCAATGCGGCCCGAGACGGTGTCATAACATGTCAACCGCATAGCGGACCCGCTATGTTGCGACAAAAAAAACCGCGTGCAAATCAGAAGCATAAAATGGATCCTCTCTTTCTTATGAACGAGGACCTCTGCGTGCACCGCTTACTCATCGTCGATGACGATGTGGACATCCGAACTCTGCTGGCCGAACAACTAGGCCGCGCGGGCTATCGGGTGGTTACCGCCAGCCAGGGCACTGAAATGCGCTCTATCCTGGACCGTGAACACATCGATCTGATTGTGTTGGACTTGAGCCTGCCCGGCGAGGATGGGTTGACCCTATGCCGGGATCTGCGGGCCAAATCCAGAACGCCCGTCATCATGCTGACGGCACGCGGCGAAGCCATCGACCGGGTGCTGGGCCTGGAGATGGGGGCCGATGATTATCTGGCCAAACCTTTCGAGCCGCGTGAATTGTTGGCGCGCATCCGTAACGTGTTGCGCCGCACCGAGGCGCTGCCCGTCAATCTCGAGCCGCTCGCAATCCGCCGAGCTCATTTCGTGGGCTGGATGTTCGACCTGGAGCGCCGCCACCTGGTGGATCCCAGTGGACGCGTGATCATGCTGTCGGGGGCGGAATTCCGCTTGCTGCGCGTATTTGTCGGGCATGCCAACAAGATCCTGTCGCGCGAACAACTGGCTTCGCTGACCGCGCGCCGTGAATACGAGGGGCAGGAGCGCGCCATCGATCTGCAGGTCAGCCGCTTGCGCCATAAATTCGGCACGGCTGGAGGCAGTATCGGCCCGATCAAGACCGTGCGCAACGAAGGCTACGTCCTGGCCGCAGCGGTTACCCTGGAATGAAACGCCTGCGCCGGTTCTTCGGCACGATGGCCGGCCGGCTGTTTCTGATCTTGCTGTTGGGGATGTCAGCCGCAGCATTGCTGGCGACCGTCCTGGCCGAAACCCGCCGCCAACAAGACGAAGAGCACCAGAACATGGTGCGGGCAGCCGATCGCTTGCATGGTTACGTCAACATGCTGGACAACAGCCCGGCGGAACTGCGGCAGCGGTTGATCGAGTTGGGCGGACCCGGTATCCATCGGGCGCCCTCTGATGTCCAGGCAGAGGAATTGGACACGACGTTCGCCCACGTATTGGCGTCGCAGTACGCGCGTTTTGCCCAGGCTCGTGTGCAGACGGCCGACGAGGAGGCATGCCGGCCCAGGCTGCGTGATTTCTTGCCACAGTCCGAGCAAGATGACAATTTCGATCCCGACATGCCAGAGCCGACGTGCCGCATTGTCCACATCCAACTGCAGGACGGCACACCCCTCGTGTTGGCCATGGGCGGCCCGCCCATTATGCACGTCAAGGCGCTAGCGGCAGACCCCGTTTATATCTCGCTGCTCACCCTATGTATCGGATTGCTGGCATTTACGGTGGCGCGTCTGGCCAGCCGGCCTCTGCGTCAGCTCGCGGATGCGGCCGACGAACTGGGTCAAAATCTGGAGCGGCCACCGTTGGTATTGCGCGGTCCGCTGGAAGTCCGCCGTGCAGCCGATGCGTTCAATGCCATGCAGCGCCGTCTGCAACGACACCTGGAAGAACGCACGCATATGTTGGCCGCTATCACGCACGATCTGCAAACGCCCATGACACGTTTGCGCCTGCGTTTCGAGGACGTCGCCGATGAGGCGTTGCGCGAGCGCTTGATTGCCGATTTAGGGGCGATGCGGGCGCTGGTCCGAGAGGGCCTGGATCTTGCTCGCAGCGCCGCCACGTCAGAGGCGCCCGTTGCGCTGGACCTGGACTCTCTGCTGGAAAGCATCATTGAGGATGCGGCAGAGACAGGCCATGACGCGGTTTTCGAACAGGGCTGTGGCGCAGTGTTGATGCTGCGGCCGTTGGCCATGCAGCGGCTTTTTTCGAATCTTGTGGACAATGCCCTGAAGTATGGGCATCAGGTTCGAGTCTCTGCCCGCGCCAACGAAAATGGGGTGGCTGTTGATGTGTGCGATGCCGGGCCAGGTATGCCTGCAGATATGTTCGAGGCAGTGTTCCAGCCCTTTGTCAGGCTAGAGACCTCGCGTTCTCGCGAGACGGGTGGCGTAGGTCTGGGGCTGACCATCGCCCGCACCTTGGCTGCCAACGATGGCGCTACCGTAACGTTGAGCAACCGGGCAGAAATAGGATTGCAGGCGACGGTACATTGGTCTCGTCCGCGTTATGCGGATAAGTCCTGACTGTTGCCCATCAAAGCCCCTCAATTTTCAGGATAGGCGCTACGTTGGCGTCGCCCCTATCATTTGGTGTCAAATAGATGGCGTTCTCGCGCGTGAGCGATCCAACGCCAAACTGGCCCTGTCCAGTGCATAAAAAGAACGACGTGCCAAATGTAGAGAGAGGATTCATGTCTGATGTCATCCTGCCGACGGTTACCTCGGCGCAAACGCCTGAAATGCGCCAGCGATTGCTGACCTCGCTGTCCACTATCGTGGGCGCTTCGCAGGTGCTTACGGACGACCGGGCGATGCGCCGCTATTGCACCGGTTTTCGTTTCGGCCGCGGCAAGGCCCTGGCGGTCGTGCGCCCAGGCTCGCTGGTCGAACAATGGAAAGTCCTGGAGCAATGCGTGGCGGCAGGTGTGGCCATCATCGCTCAGGCGTCGAATACAGGCCTGACCGGCGGTTCTACGCCGCATGGCGAGGACTACGATCGCGATATCGTCATCATCAGCACCAGCCGCATCAAGAAAGTGCACGTGATCGAAGATGGCCGCCAGGTCGTGTGCCTGCCAGGTTCGACACTGGATCAGTTAGAGCGTTTGCTCAAGCCGTTGGGACGTGAGCCGCACTCGGTCATTGGATCATCATGCATCGGGGCGTCAGTCATCGGCGGCGTGTGCAATAACTCGGGCGGTTCCCTGGTCAATCGTGGGCCAGCCTATACCGAGATGGCGCTATACGGTGCTGTCGATGCAGAGGGAAAGCTGCATCTGGTCAATCACCTGGGTATCGAGCTTGGAGCCGATCCGGAAACGATCCTGGCGACGCTGGAGAATCGCGGGTTCACGGACCAGGATGTAGTGCGAGACGCTGGCGCTGCCTCGGATCATGGCTACGCCAAACACGTCCGTGATATCGATGCCTCCACTCCCGCTCGCTACAACGCCGACCCGCTGCGTTTGCGCGAGGCCTCGGGCTCTGCAGGCAAGGTCATGGTCTTTGCGGTCAGGCTCGATACCTTTCCCGCCGCACGTGGCGCCAAGGTGTTCTATATCGGTACGAACGACACCAATGTGCTGACCGACATTCGCCGTCATGCATTAGGCACGTTCGAGCATCTGCCCATTGCCGGCGAGTACGTGCATCGCGATGCTTTTGATGTGGCGGCGCGTTATGGCAAAGACCTCTTTTGGATCATCGAGCACTTCGGTACAGACCGGTTGCCGGCGTTCTTCAATCTGAAAAATCGCTGCGACGCATTCTTTGAGCGGCTCGGGTTTTTTCAGGCCAATCTCAGTGATCGCCTGATGCAATTTTTCAGCCGGCTGCTGCCCAATCATCTGCCGGCCCGGCTGTTGGCTTATCGCAATGAGTACGAGCATCACTTGATGCTCAAGATCCCGGCCGAAGGCGTTGCCGAAGCACAGGCATTCTTATCCGAGTATTTTGCGCAAGGCCGGGGCGGCTATTTCGAGTGCACCGAAGAAGAGGGAAAAAAGGCATTTCTGCATCGCTTTGCTGCAGCCAGTGCAGCGGTCCGCTATCGGGCCGTGCATGGCTCGACGGTGGAGGACATCGTGGCATTGGATATTGCTTTGCGACGGGACGATCGCGATTGGTTCGAGCGTCTGCCGGCCAAGTTCGATGATGCGATCGAGATGAAGCTGTACTACGGGCATTTTTTGTGCCACGTTTTTCATCAGGACTACATCATCCGCAAGGGGCACGATTGCATGGCGATCGAGCACCAGATGCTGGAGCTGCTGGATGCCAGGGGCGCCGAGTATCCCGCCGAGCACAATGTGGGCCATCTATATCAGGCCAAGCTGCAGTTGCAGGCTTTTTATAAGAAGCTGGACCCGTGCAACTGCTTTAACCCCGGTATTGGCTTCCTGTCCAAATACGTGAATTATCGGGAGTAATGCCACGACGGTTAATGTGCCTGCAATATCGGCTACCACCGTCCTCCAGCGCCGCCACCGCCGCTGGAGCCACCGCCAAAACTCCCGCTTGATGAGCTGCTACTGCCTCCGCCACTACTACTGCTGGAGCCGCCGGAACTAGAGTCGTTGTCGCTCAGCACAGCGAGCGCGATGAAGCCCAGTGATTTTTTATAGTCGCAGTACGCGCACGTCTGGATGCGTTCGCCCTTTCCTTCCTCGGAATAGGTCGAGGGTTCTATGACTTTGATCGCAGGCTTTTTCAGCGTCTGTGCATGGCACTGCGGGCAGACGCTGAACGACTTGGCCTGTGTTCCCGCAAAATCGCAGAGCTGCTTGGCACCTGTTTTCTGGTTTACCCAGATCTCATATGATTTGGACTCAATTTTCTCTTCGCATTGCTGTTCGCCGGTGAGATAGCGCATCAAGTCCTTGGGCGTGAGTTTGTCCCGGCTCTGACGCGACCAGTCTCCCGAGTTGTCGGGTGGCGTCGCCCGCAGGCGCGCCAGTCTGCCGTTTTTCACGACTCCGACGTAGGCCAGATAAGCAAATGGCGCGAGTACGAGCGGCAATAGACTCCAGCGCGTGAATGAGGTGCGCATGTCCAAGGCTGTCTTTTTATCCTTGGTGCTGCGTGCAAGCAGGGTGGAGCATGCGTGGTAATGAAAACTCAATATCAACGCACAAAACGTCGCGACAAAGTAGGGCAGGTTCTTGAACTGATAGACCTGTTCGATCGTTTCTGTCAAAAGAAAAACAAACAGGCTCATAAAGAGCAGGAACACGAAGGTGAACAGTCCAAACCAGAAAGGGTGGCCTTCGTACTTGGTGCTCTTTATGGAAAATCTCGTCAGTACGTGTTTGCGCGCCAAGCTCATCCACAGCATAGCGACGGCAAACAGAGCGACCGCAAATCCGGATTGATCGATCGCTTCGCCATGCCGGTTCCAGAACGTGGGCTCATAGGCTTTCAAGCCCTCGAGCTCCAGGGCGTGATCGGGTGAGAGGAACACCGTTTCCACGGCCTTGGCGGCAGCCAAGACCGCCATATCGGTGTTACCGGATTTCAAATAGGGAACGAGATATTTTTCCCCGATCTGTTTTAACAGCGCATCGGGGAATATGCCCTCGACACCGTAACCGCTGATGAAGCGATATTCGTGCCGGTCCATTGCCAGAAATAGCAGCAAGCCGTTATTGGCGCCCTGTTTGCCTATGCCCCAATGATTGAACAGATCCAGGGCAAATTGAAAATCGCTGTCGCCCAGGTAGTCATTGACGACCACGATAGCGAACTCGCTGCCGTTCTGCTGTTCGATGGCAGCGCTGATGGCATCGAGTTCAACCACGGTGTCGGTTTGCAGATTGCTATCCGGATCACTGACGTAATGGCTCTGTCCGCGGTCTTTAGGATTCGGAAGCGACTCGACGGAATATTGCGCATAGGCATTGACGCTCAATAGCAGAGCGATGAGCGTGGAAATCAGCAGAGCGAGGCGCCGGGGCATGGAGGGAGATCTGGCCGCAATAGGATGACAGGCGCCATCATATCCTGAGGGGAAATGCGGCCCTGCCATGGGGCGCCCGGGGCGGGGACCGGCCGCTTTGCCAAATGCGTGGCGTTGATCGACCCGATAATTCTAATAATTCGATGTTTTGTGCCGATAATTCGAAGTTACGCAGATAACGGCCACGGTAGCATGCCTGAAATTCTGATAATTCTAGGGAGACGACATGCTGTTGCGATACTGTCGGCGCTGGGCGGGCGCTCTTGCTTTGAGTAGTGCGATGGCGACTACGGCCGCCTGGGCCGGGCCTGATAACGATACGCTCGTGGTGGCTTTTCAGCGGGAAGTGGTGAACCTGGATTATCTGTACACCACGTCTCAAGAGCACGTGATTCTGTCGGATCTCACGGATGACCGTCTGTTTGATGTCGATACACAGACCAACGAGATCTCGCCCATGCTGGCGACCTCGTATCAATATGTGGACGACACCACGATCGATGTGACATTGCGCGAGGGGGCGCATTTTCATAGCGGCGCGCCGTTTTCGGCCGATGACGTGGTCTACACGTACAACTGGGTACTGTCGCCAGACAGCGGCACGCGCGCTTCGGGCACGGTGAGCCGTTGGCTCAAGAGCGTCGAGAAGCTCGGCCCATACCAAGTGCGTTTTCATCTGAAGGATGTGTACCCGCTAGCGTTGCGCGATATGGCGCGGCGCATACCGATACGTCGCAATGGCGTCTATGAGGTCGATGGCAAGCCTGATCGCGGTGCCCAGGCGCTGCACCCCGATGGGTTGGGACCGTATCGCGTTGAGTCCTTCGAACCTGGACAGCGCGCCGTGTTGGTGCGATTCGATGATTATTATGCCGGCAGTCCAAAGGGGCGGGCCGCAATCGGCCGCATCGTCGCACGCACGATTCCCGACTGGGGGACGCAGCAGGCCGAGTTGATGAGTGGCGGGGTGGACTGGGCATACGATATGCCGCTGGACGTCGCGCAGAGTATGGCGGCCACCGGGCGTGCGGTGCAGGAGGCTGGTCCCAGTCTGCGTGTCAGCTTCGTTGTGCTGGATGCGGCGGGGGTGAGCGGGCCGAGTCCGTTGACCGATGTGAAAGTGCGGCGCGCGCTGAACTACGCGGTCAATCGCAAGGCGATTGCCGAGTTTCTGGTGGGCGGGGTGGCGCAGCCATTGTTTACGGCATGCCATCCCACGCAGTTCGGATGTTCGCAGGATGTGCCCCACTATGCCTACGACCTGAAAAAGGCCAAGGCATTGCTGGACGAGGCCGGATACAAGAAGACGGACTCTCTGGAACTATGGGCTTATCGCGACCGTGCCGTCGCGGAGGCAGTGGCTGCAGATCTTTCCGCCGCCGGCGTGAATGTCAAGCTGCGTTATGGGCAATTGGCGTCATTGGATCGTGCGCGGGCAGACGGCAAGATTCGTGCGTATATCGGTTCATGGGCTAACGGCGGGACGGCGGACACGGCCATGATCGCACGCGTTCATTTCGGCGATACCGACCGCAATCTGTCGCGTAATTCGCAGGTGGCGCAGTTGGTCACGGATGCCGAGCGCACTAATGACAAAACGCGCCGTGCTGATCTTTACCATCAGGCATTGCAGATCATTGCCGATCAGGCGTATTGGATTCCGCTGTACACCTATTCCGTGAATTATCTGATGTCGCCGGCGCTGGACTTTCCTATTCCACCGGACGGTTTGCCGCGTTTGTACGAAGCGCGTTGGAAACGATCCTAAGCAATCGTTTTGCGCGCCGCACCGCCGGGCGCGCCCTGTTTTTCTCGACGGAGATTATCCATGTTGCGCTTTGCGCTAAAACGCCTTGGGTTGGCGGTGCTGGTCGCGCTGGTCGTATCGTTTGCCACGTTCCTTTTGCTGAACCTGGCGACCGATCCCGCCCAAGCCATCGCGGGCGAGAATGCCGAGCCGGAGCTGGTCGAGCAAATCCGCCACGAGTACGGCTTTGACAGACCTTTTCTCGAACGCTATGGGAACTGGCTGTCGGATGCCGTGCAAGGCGATTTCGGCCGTAGTTACTACTGGCATGATTCGGTAGGCCAACTCGTCGCCAAGCATGCGCCACCGACGATTCGCCTTGCTTTGATGTCGATCATCGTGACAGTGCTCTTGGCCATCCCTCTGGGGGTCGCGGCGGCGTTGCGACCGAATTCCGCGCTTGATCGTTTTTCGCTGGGTGTGGCCGTGTCGGCACAGGCCATTCCGAATTTCTGGTTGGGCCTGATCCTCGTCATCTTGTTGAGCGTGATGGTGCCGATATTTCCCGTCTCGGGCGATTCGACCTGGTTGCATTACGTATTGCCGGCCTTTGTGCTGGGGACCAGCTCGGTCCCTGCGGTGATGAGGTTGACCCGTGCGGGGTTGATTGAAGTCATGGGCTCCGATTACGTGCGTACTGCGCGCGCGAAAGGCTATCGCGGCGTGTCGCTATTGATGCGGCATGCCATGCGCAATGCCATGCTGCCCATCGTCAGCGTGCTGGCAGTGCAGTTGGGTCAGAAGTTCGGCGGCTCGGTGATTGTCGAATCCATCTTTGCCATCAACGGCCTGGGCCGGTTGACGCTGCAATCGATTCTGGGCAGCGATATTCCGACGGTGCAGATGTTGATCTTCATTTTCGCGCTCGTCTTCATTGTGATGAATTTTCTGGCGGATGTGCTCAACGCGCTGCTCGATCCGCGTATACGTATGGGGTAACGAGCATGAATCGAGAACAAATTTCACTGGCAGATGCGGTGTACATGCCGGCGACTGAGGCAGTTGACGCCGATGATCTCGACGCGCAACGTCGTCAGGCATTCTGGAGGCGTGTGCGCGGGCATCGCGGTTTGCAGATGGGGGCCTTGATTCTGTTGGCCTTGATGGTGGTGGCGATCGGCGCGCCGTGGTTGGCGCCGCATGACCCTTACGCGCAATCGCTGGCACATCGTCTGCTGCCGCCAGTCTGGCAGACTGGTGGTTCCTGGGACTACGTACTTGGCACGGATCAGGTGGGTCGCGATTATCTCAGCCGCTTGATCTACGGTACGCGCATTTCGCTGATTGTCGGCTTTGGTGCAGCCAGCGTCGGCTGTCTGATCGGTGTGACGTTGGGCGTGTGTGCAGGGTACTTCGGCGGCCGGGTCGATTCTCTGGTCAGTTTCTTGCTGACGTGCCAATTGGCGCTGCCTGGCTTGTTGCTGGCAATGGCGCTGGTATTCATCATCGGGCCGTCGTTGTGGGTCGTGATCGGCATCATCGGTGGACTGCACTGGACCTATTACCTGGTGGTGACGCGTACCAGCACACTGCGCTTGAGACAACTGGATTTCGTGGCTGCCGCGCGGGCCGTCGGCAGTAATCGCCGGCAGATCCTGTTCCACGAGATTCTCCCCAATCTGCTCAACCAGATCATCGTGGTGTTCACATTCGAGATTGGCATCGCGGTGCTGGCCGAGGCAGCGTTGTCGTTTCTGGGCGTGGGCATCCAGCCACCCACGTCTTCATGGGGATTGATGATCTCCGAGGGAAAGATGGCGATCTTTCATCGTCCCTGGTTGGTGGTATTGCCGGGCATGGCACTGTTTCTGCTGGTAATAGGCGCCAACCTGCTGGGCGACGGGTTGCGCGATGTGACCTCGCCGGACAAGCGCAACTAGGCGCAATGCCATTCTGGGGAACTATCCAAATATGTCTACCAATTCGTTATTGCAGATTGAGGGGCTCAATGTCGCGCTGCCCACGTCTGGCGGGCCGCTGCATGCGGTACGCGGCATGAGTCTCGCGCTGGAGCGCGGGGAGGCATTGGGCATCGTGGGCGAATCCGGTTCGGGCAAGTCGATGACGGCGTTGGCGTTGATGCGCCTGTTGCCCGATGGCGCAGAACTGTCTGCCCGCGCCATTCGCTATCAGGGCGAAGACCTTGGGGCATTGTCTGATGCGGGTTTTGCTGCGCAGATCGCGGGCCGCCGTATTGCGATGATTTTCCAAGAACCCATGACCTCGCTCAACCCGGTTTATACGATCGAACGGCAGATGACCGAGCTGATGATTCGCGATGGCAGCAGTCCTCGGCAGGCTCGCGAGCGTGCGTTGTATCTGTTGGACCGCGTGAAGGTACCCGATCCTGTGCAGCGCTTGCGCAGCTATCCACATCAATTATCCGGTGGGCAGCGTCAGCGCGTGATGATCGCCATGGCACTGATGACCGAGCCGCAGTTGCTGATCGCCGACGAGCCGACGACGGCACTGGACGTGACCGTGCAGGCGCAGATACTGGATCTGTTGGCCGAATTACGTCAAGACCTCGGCATGGCGATGATCCTGATTACGCACGATCTTGCGGTGGTGGCCAATGCCGTGGATCGCGTGATGGTCATGTACGGCGGACAGCCGCTGGAGTCTGGTGCGACTCGTACTGTGCTGAGTGATCCGCGTCATCCTTATACACATGGCTTGTTGGGCTGCGCGCCCGGGAAAAGTGCTCGCGGCAGCCGTCTGAACGCCATTCCGGGTATCGTTCCATCGTTGATCGGGCCACAGCGAGGGTGTATTTTTGCGCCGCGTTGCGCGTGGGCCGATGCGCAATGCCGCAGCGAAGACATCGCGGCCACACAACGCGGGATCGATGACGATTGGTACCGCTGCTTGCACCCGGTCGAAAAGAACGTGATGTCTCGTGATGGGCATATGGCACCTGTGGAGGCTGGTATCTCTGTTGCGGCTGATGTTCAATCAGACTCAGTGTTGGTGGCACGCGATGTCGTGCGCACGTTTACCCAACGCAAAGGCCTGTTCGGCCAGCCGTTCACCGTACGAGCCGTCGATCATGCATCGTTGGAGGTAGGGCGGGGCGAGACGTTGGCTGTGGTGGGAGAGTCCGGGTCGGGCAAGAGCACGCTGGCTCGCATTCTGCTTGGCCTGGACGAGCCCGATCAAGGGCGCATCAGGTTGGGAGGGCAGGAGATAGGGACACTGTCGCCACAGTCGCGTGCGAGGCTGGTGCAACCCGTATTTCAGGACCCCTATTCCTCGTTGAATCCACGCCGACCGGTAGGCGACATCGTCGCTCGTCCGCTCGCATTGCATGGCGCCGTGCCAGCCGCCGAACGACGCGCACAGGTCGTACGGATGCTGGAGCGGGTAGGTTTGCCGAAACGTGTGATCAACAGCTTTCCCGGACAACTGTCGGGCGGCCAGCGTCAGCGCGTGGCAATTGCGCGCGCGCTTATTCTGCGGCCGCAACTGTTGCTATGTGATGAGCCTACGTCGGCGCTGGATGTGTCTGTTCAAGCGCAAATACTCAATCTGTTGCAGGATCTGCAAGAGGAGTTTGGATTGTCCATGTTGTTTATTACTCATGATATTGGCGTGGTGCGTCAGATCGCCGACCGGGTTGTCGTCATGCGCGGCGGCCGCATTGTAGAAGAGGGGCTGGCGAGCACTGTATTGACGCGGCCCGCGCACGAGTACACGGCGCTGCTGCTGGACTCAGTGCCATCGCTGGAACGCGCATTCACGGAGGCAGTGGCATGAGCGCGATACCTGCCGCGGGTTCTTACGATGGCGGTGCTTCGTCTGAAGCAGATGCCGCGCCACAACAAAAAAATCACGCTGTAAGTCATGGCGAAACGTTGCCGAGCTCTGTCATGGATCTGTTCTCTACCGAACAGATCTGGCAAACGTGGCTGGACATCGAGGCTGCGTTGGCGCTGTCGCAGGCCAGTCTGGGGTTGATTCCTGCGCAGCATGCGCAACATATCGCCGCACACGCCACGTTGGCGCACTTGGACCTGCCCGCCCTGCGCGCCGACATACAGCGTACGATGGCACCGGTGTTGTCAGTTGTGCATGCCCTGGCGCATGCCTGCGGTGATGAGGCCGGCGGTTACGTGCATTGGGGTGGAACCACGCAGAATATCATTCTGGGTGGGCGAGTGCTGCAGATGCGCCGTGTGCATCGCCTGTTGCTGGCACGCATAGGCCGTAGCCTGGAAACGTTGGCGGCGCTGGCCGAGACCGGTGCCGACGTGGTGATGGCGGGCCGCACCAATCGCAAGCACGCGTTACCCATCACCTTCGGATTCAAGGTCGCCAGCTGGATCGAGGAGTTGGTCCGTTGTGTGCAACGGCTGCGTCAAGTTGAACCTCGCACGTTCTCGCTGGTGTTTGGCGGCGCCATCGGCGCGATGCACACGTTCGGACCCGATGGCGTGCAATTGGCCAACGCCATGGCCGAGCGTCTCGAGTTGGGCAGCCCATTGGTGCACTCGCGCGCCATGTTGGATCCGTTTTGCGAGTACGTGCTGGTGCTGTCGCTGTTTGCAATGACTTGCTCGCGCATCGGTAACGAGCTTTACACGCTGATGACTGACGAGATCGGCGAGATCGCCGAGGCCTTGCCTGAAGGTGTGGTGGGCAGCAGCACCATGCCGCATAAAGACAACCCCAAGCATGTGGTCAGCCTGATTGCGCGGGCGGCGAAGTTGCGTGCCCTGGCTGCTCCGGCTCTTGAGGCGGGTCAACCCAGCCACGAAGGCGACTCTGCCACCAATCAACAGTTGTATGGCCTTATTGACGAGGCTTGCCCATTGGCCTATGACGTGGCGGTCAGGCTGGACGATCTATTGGCGTTGATTCGCTTCGACGCTGTCCGTATGCGTGAGAATCTGGCACGTTCGGCCGATGTGATTGCTTCCGAGCATTTGATGATGGTGTTGGCGACGACATTGGGCCGTCAGCATGCGCATGATCGCGTGCATGCGGCGATTCGCGAGGCGAGGCGCGATGGCAGTTCGCTGGCGGATGTGTTGATGGGCCAACCTGACATCGCCGCTCACTATACGCGGGAGCAGATCACGGCGGCACTCGATCCCGCGCGCTACACGGGCAACAGTCGGGACATTGCTTTACGGGCGGCAGCGTTGGCGCGCAACCTGGCCACGGATATCGCACCGCGCGTAGCGTAGATCGCGTCGCTAGGTTGATTCCTCGGGTTTGAGCAAGCGAAAACTGGGCGCCGCTTCGGCGTCCTCGCGGCAGAGCCGGCGCACATAGGCTCTCAGGCAATCGAGAAAGAGATCGACCAATGGTGGCCGGCCCGACGGCGGAAATATGCAGGCGTACGTGACCCAGCGTTCGGGCGTAATGGGGCGGAATACGACACTGTCGGTCGGCAACAGACGCGCGCAGGTGCGGTCCATGATCGATATGCCGTTATTGTCGCGCACCAGTTGTTGCACCATGAGTGTAGAGGTCGTCTCGATGGATATGCGCGGTTTGGCGCCGGCCGTGGCGTAGATGTCGTCCAGCCGGCGGCGCCATAGTTGGTGGGGCTGCAGCGATACGATAGGCTGGTCGAGCAGGTCTTCGGCGCGGATGGCTTCACGCGAGGCCAAGGCGTGCTGGCGTGGCAACAGGGCCTCCATCCGCACTTGCAATACGGGTTCGACGTGCAGTTCGACGATGGCGTTGCTGATGGGCAATGAGATCAGCCCAAGGTTGTAACGTCGCCGCGCCACTTTGTTTTCGATCTCGAAGCGGCCCTCGATGTGAATACGGCAATCAAAATCGGGATCCTGGCGCCGCATGTCGCTGATCGCGGGCGATACCAGGCAGGTTCCCAGGGGAACAGAGGTGACCAGCGTGAATTTTTCGCGATTTTTGCTGCGTATATCCTCTGCGATGCGAGGTATTTCATCCACTCCCATCAGGATTTGCTCGGCCTCTTGGAAGAACAATTCGCCTTCCGGAGTCAAGAGCAGGCGGCGGCGCGCGCGCGTGAACAGCTTCAGGTGGATTTCGTCCTCCAACAAGGAAATCAGGCGGCTGGCGGCGGATTGGCTCAGGTGCAGGCGCTCGGCTGCCGAGGCTAGAGAGCCGTGCAGCACGATCAGCCGAAACAGACGCAGCGATTTCAGATTCATGGCGTAGGTCGGAGGGGGATGGATGTTTCACTATTTCGAAGACATCATCACTTAATTCGAATAATCGGTTTATTCAACAGCGATAGGATGCCAGAAGACCTCGGAGACATCCATAAGAAAAACGTGCGGCAGCCGCGCTGCGCAGTGGCTATAGGAGACAAACTTGAAACGATCGATCATCGCGGTATTGATTGCGCTATGCACGGCAGGCGTCGCGCGCGCTGAGCTCGCTGCAGGGGCGGGTGAGTATGAATTCCGTAATGCCGATACCGGACAATCGGTACAGGTGTATTACTTCAAGCCGGACGGCTATACCGCCAACACGCCGGTGGTGTTGCTGCTGCATGGTATCAAGCGCAACGCGCAAACTTATCGCGACGGTTGGGTCGACATCGCACGTCGGCACAACCTGATGGTCCTGGCCCCGCTCTTTACTCGTGAGGCCTATCCGGGCGCCAATGGCTACAACCTGGGCAACGTGTTTCACGCGGTATCGCACCAGGAAATCACTGGCAAGGCAAAACCCGTCGAACGTAATCTTCCGGCGAAATGGAGTTTCTCCCTGCCCGATGCGGTATTTACTGATTTTGCGCGGCGCGAATCCACGGCCCAAGACGGCTACACACTATATGGTCATGGCGCCGGTGCACAGTTTGCGCACCGTTATGCCTTGTTCCGGCCGAACAGCCTGGCCTGTCGCATCATCGCTGCCAATTCCGGCTGGTATACGTATCCCGACACCACCGCCGATTGGCCCTATGGCCTGCGCGACGTTCCCGATGTGGCCGACAAGCAGACCGACGCCTATCTGGCCGCGCCGTTGATGCTCATGCTGGGTGATGCCGACGTGCACAAGGCAGGGGTGATGCGCAAGACTGACGGCGCGCAGGAACAGGGCCAGAATCGCAAGGTTCGTGGCGAGCGCTTTTACGCGCACGCACAGCAACTGGCGAAGCAGCGCAATACGACGTTTGCCTGGCGGTTGGAGCATGTCGCTGATGCGGGACATAGCAATGATGAGATGGCAGCTGCCGCTGCCGCCCGCGTGACCGGCTGCACCAAGCACTAGCGCTGTATTCATAGGAGATATTGTCCTGGCCAGCCCGGCCGGGGCGGGGCTGTGCACGCGCACGGCCCGAGATTTTTAAACGGAGGAGAAGACGATGAAAATAACTGCGATAAAGATCGTGCAAGCAATGGTATTTGGCACCGCCGGCTTGGCAGCTGCGGCACAGGCCGAAAGCAGTGTGACGCTATATGGCCTGATCGACCTGGGGTATATGTACGACTACGATGAGAGCAAGGGATCGGCGCAGAGCATCAACAGCGGTAATGAATCTGGCTCGCGTTGGGGCCTCAAGGGAGAAGAGGATCTCGGTAATGGCTTGAAGGCTATTTTTCAGCTGGAAAGCGGTTTCGATGCCGACACCGGTATGGCGGCGCAGTCCGGTCGTTTGTTTGGTCGCTGGGCTTACGTTGGTTTGGCAAGCAACACATTGGGCGAGATACGTTTGGGCCGTCAATGGGTGCTGGGCCGGGAATGGGGCGGCGTGGCGACGCCGTTCTCGATCGCCTGGTCGCGATCGGGATTGGGCACCACGTTTGGCTACAACGATGGCGATTTTGGCGCTAGTGGCATTGCCGACAACATGGTGATGTGGCGCTCGCCCAAAGTGAGCGGATTCGAGGCTGCCGTGGGGTATAGCTTCGCGATCAACGGTGACGAAGAGTTCGGCACCGGCAACAACGATCGCATGGTCACAGCAGGTGTGCGATACGGCCGCGGACCGTTGCGTGCCGCGTTGACCTATGAGCATTCGTATGCGGATCAACGTCGATCCGCTCGCAACGCCAGCAACTGGCAATTGGGCGCTTCCTACGATTTCGAGGTCGTACGCATCTACGCGGGAGCAGGCCGTATCAGTGACGCCAATAAGGGCCCCGCCAGAAACGTGGACAAAGATGTCGCCTGGACGGCGGGTGTGCGTGTGCCCGTGGGGCCAGGGGCACTATTGGCGTCATGGCAGCAGACGACAAACTCGAAGATCAAGGGTTATGCGGTGGGCTATCAGTATGATTTGTCCAAACGCACCGACCTGTACGTTTTTTATAACCATAGCGAGACACGCAATTTGAATACGAGCGAAGATAACGAGCGGAGACAGGCCAGCGTGGGTATCCGCCATCGCTTTTAAGTCAAAGGTCAGTCAGGCAATTGCCCTGCGGCACTTGCCCCGGACTGTGCTGGTGCTGCGACACGGGTCACCAACACCTGATCCACGCGGTAAGTGTCCACGTCCATGACCTCGAACTTGTAGCCTCCCAGGGACACCACGTCGGTGCGGCGTGGCACGCGGCGCAGCACATCCATCAGAAAGCCCGCCAGCGTCTCGTATTCGTCGCCATTGAGGTGCTCTTCGATACCCAGCACTCGGCCTACGTCCTGGATGGGCGTAGCGCCGTCGATCAGCCATGAATTGTCATCGCGTTGAATGATGAAGTCTTCGTCCCACGGCGATACGAGTTCGCCCATGACGGTGCTCATGACATCGTTGAGCGTGACCAGACCCACCACCAGACTGTATTCATTGACGATCATGGCGAAATCTTCGCCCACTTGACGAAACTGCTCCAGCACTTCTGCCAGCGTGAGCCTGTCAGGCACCACCAGGGCTTTGTGAATGAGTTTGCTGTCGGTCAGTGCGATCGATTGATTATTCAATAGCCGCTGGTACAGGTCGCGGGTATTCACATAGCCCACGACATGATCGATATCGCCGCGGCAGACGGGATACGTAGAAAAAGGCTCTTCGGCGATGCGCGCCCGGATGATGTCTTCGGGGGCATCTTGTGGGAACCAGGCGATGCGGTCACGCTGTGTCATGGCGCTGGAGACGGTGCGCGTATCGAGCTCGAAGATATTTTCGATGATGCGTTGCTCTCCGCGCGCCAGGACCCCCGAACGTGTACCTGCTTCGGCCAGGGCCAGAATGTCGTCCGAGGTAACGCGTTCGTCACGGCGCGTCGGCAATCGCAGCATGCGCATGAGCAATTCCGCACTGCGTGAATATACCCAGACCAGAGGCGAAAAAATGCGCACCAGCACGCGCATGGGCCCGATCACGCGCAAGGCGAACCGTTCCGGCTCAGCCATGCCCGCCTGCTTCGGGATAAGGTCCGTCAGGATGATGAACAGTGAGGTCACCAATACGAACGAGCCGACAAAGCCCAGCGATGCCGACATGTCGGGCGACAGCCATTGGCTCAGAAATTGCGAGAAAGTCGGGCTGAAAATGCCCTCGCCCACGATACCGCCCAGGATGGCCAGGGCATTGACGCCAATCTGGATGGCCGTGAAGTAATGGCCAGGCTGCTGCTGTACGCGCAGGACTTCTTCGGCCCGGGCATCGCCGTCTTCGGCGAGCTGCCGCAGGCGCAGGCGGCGCGATGCGGCGATGGCGATTTCGGCAATAGAGAAAAATGCCGCCGCGATCAGCAGCCCCAACAACAGCAAGAGATTCTGGCCGAGGGTCATTAATGAGGGTACGGGCAGGGTGGCCCGTCAAGGTGGAACACGTATCGATTCTACCTTGTGGCTCTCGAGGCGCTGCGTCCGTACGCCGCTATCAGGACGTCACGCATGCGCATTGATTGGTGTGGGGACGTGCCGTCTGTGGGTGGCCGCAAGCGGATTCGTCGAGCCAATCAGCGGTTTCGTCGAAAAAAAATGGTTCACCGTGAGGTTTCTTGTTAGGTTCTGCCGGACCCACTATGCCCGGAGTCCGACATGTTGTCCATACACGCCCGCAAAGGTCATCGATTGATGCGCAAGACGTTACTGACCATGAGCCTGAGCATGGCCTTCGGTCCGTTGACGGCGCGTGCCGACGATATGGTGTGCAGCCCCGATGCGGCATGCCTCGAACTGGATCAGGGCGCCGTTTATGACGACAAAGAGGGTCTCGCCTATCGGGGTGATGATGGCTCGCATGATGGCGACAGATCCGGCAAGAACGGAGCCAGGCTGGAACTGCTGGACCATGGCGCCAATTTCAACCTGGATCCCGTGGTCGGCGGAACCGCGCTGTCCAACGTCCCGGGCGCCATGTATCTCATCTCGCAAGGCGGCGACGGGCACGACGAGGGCGATGGCGGGCATGGTAATACCGTGCGGCTGGAAAGCGCCGGCAGAGTGCAGATGGTGGTGGGTGACAGCAACGACGGGCTGGGCCAGGTCGATGCCGTGCTGTTTGCCGCCAGCCTGGGCGGCCACGGCGATGGCGAAAAGCACGATACCGATGACGATGGCGGCAATAACAATAACAACACCTATGGCGGCGATGGCGGCATGGGAAGCCGCGCCGAAGTGCACACGTACGACGGGAGCGAATATAGTGTGGCGGGCGAGATTCGCAGCCATATGTACGGCATCTACGCCACTAGCGAGGGAGGCGACGGCGGGGACCAGAATTCGTCGGTGTTCGGCGACCAGTATGGCGGTACCGGCGGCGATGGCGGAGAGGTCAGCATCACTAACCGGGGCTCGTTCTATTTTTCCGGTGCAGCCCTGGCAGGCAGTGTCGGCGAGAAACTGACCGTTCACGATGGTGTCCAGGTCGCGATCCTGCGCGCCGAATCAAAAGGCGGCGACGGCGGCTATGGCAACGGCAAGGCGGGCGATGGCGGCAACGTGAGCGTTGACCACCAGGCTGGTGTGCTGTCGCTTGACGGTACGACCGGCGACAACGTGTCGATATATGGCATCCGTGCCACCTCCGAAGGCGCCGAGGGCTATGGCTCGGAAGACAACTCGAACCAGGGCGGTTCGGGGGGTGACGGTGGCCGGGTCGATGTCACAGTCGCCAGCGATATCGGCATCGACGTGCCCATCGCATCGGGCGCCATCGTGCAGGCGGTATCCGAGGGCGGCAAGGGTGGCGAGGCGCCGAAGAAGGATCATAGCGGTGGCGAGGGCGGCGATGCAGGCGACGTGACGGTGACGTTGGCGCCAGGTGCGGCGCCTTACGTTTTGCGTACCACGGCCGACGGCATGGTCGGCATACAAGCCCAGTCCAAAGGCGGCTTCGGTGGCGATGGAGAAGACTCTCTCGCATTGGCGGGCAAGCCTGGCGGCGCCGGGTTCGGCGGCGATGCCGGCCGCGTGACGGTGAACATCGACTCGGCGGCCTCGATCGAAACGACAGGTACCCACGGCACGGGTGTCGCGGCCTGGTCTGTTGGCGGCGGGGGCGGCACGGGGGGCGATTTCTACGCCATTCTGGGCGGCTCCGGCGGCAAGGGCGGTGATGGCGGCCTTTCTGGAGACGTGGGCGTCTACAACGCCGGGAACATTCGCACGGACGGTGACTGGGCCTTTGGTATCGATGCGCAATCGAACGCAGGCGGCGGCGGTGCGGGCGGCATCAGCACAGGCATCATTGCCAGTGTCGGCGGCGATGGCGGTGTGGGCGGTCAGGCGGGCACAGTTGTGACCAGTAATGCCGGTGGCATCACCACGACGGGTTATGGCTCCATTGGGGTCAGCGCACAAGCCATCGGGGGCGGCGGCGGTAATGCCGGCGTGTCGTTCGGATTGGTGTCGGTCGGGGGCAGCCCCGGAGAGAGCTCCGACGATGCAAATGGGGGTACGGTGTACCTGTCGAACGCCGGGTCGATCATTACGCTGGGCGATGCTGCGCCAGGCATGAGCGGGCAATCGATAGGCGGCGGTGGCGGCAATGCCAGCGGCGAGGTTGGCATCATCACCATCGGTGGCGTTGGCGAGGCGGGCGGCGACGGCGGTGACGTCCATGTCGATGGCGGCGAATCGGGTTCGACAGGGCAGTTGGGAACGATCTGGACAGAGGGTAATTTTTCTTATGGCGTGATCGCGCAGTCGATCGGCGGCGGCGGCGGCAACGGCGGCAGCAGCTTGAATTTCGGGGTCACCGGTTCACTGGGGGTCGGTGGCGCAGGCGATTCAGGCGGCGATGGCGGCACGATCAATTTTTCCGGCACAAGTCCGGCGTCGATCACAACGTCGGGCGAGAATGCGCACGGCATCCTCGCGCAGTCCATCGGCGGTGGTGGTGGCGCCGGCGGCGACATCGTGCACGAAGGATTCGATTTCTTCTCTCTTTTGGTAGGCGGGCGCGCGGGTGACGGCGGGGACGCGGGCGATATCGGCTTTTCCTGGGAAAACCTCGCCGTGGATACGTCCGGCAGCGCTGCACGCGGCGTGGCGCTGCAGTCCATCGGCGGCGGTGGCGGCACGGGCGGTGGGATCCGCAGCGCCAACTTCGCCATCGAGGGGCAACTCGTCATCGGTGTGGGTGGCAATGGTGGGGACGGTGGCGATGGCGGCAAAGTCGCGGCTCGAATAGGCAACTCTTCCATCACAACGCGTGGCCCGGGCGATGAGGCAGATGGCAACAAGGTCGCCGACTCCACGGCGATCTCCGTGCAATCGATCGGCGGCGGTGGCGGCTCAGGCGGCAGTGTGACGGATCACAGTGTGGTGATCGGCATCATTTTCACAGAGATCGGCACCGCCGTGAGCTGGGAAAACCTGATCATGGTGGGAGGACACGGTGGCAAGGGCGGCGACGGCGGCGACGTTGCCGTGGACGTCTGGGATTCCGCAGTCAGCACCCAGGGCGAATTTTCGAACGCCATCCTGGCGCAATCGATCGGCGGGGGCGGTGGCGACGGCGGATCGGCGCACGCTTTTTCATTCAATCCCGTTATCGGTCTGCAAAGCATCAATATCCAGGCAGAAGCGGTTGTTGGCGGCCAATGCCGCGATGCCAACGAGACGTGCGTGGGCGGTGAAGGCAAGGACGTGAGCGTCAATCTGGGGGATTGGGATGGCGTTGGCCAAACCGTCGTGCAGACCGCCGGGGACTACTCGAACGGTGTGCTGGCGCAGTCGATCGGCGGCGGCGGCGGTGATGGCGGCTCGGCCAATGCGTACTCCTTCGATAAGGAGACGGGGGTGGCCTTTAGCGTCAACTCGTTGATCTCAGTCGGAGGGAAAGGAGGAACAGGCGGCGACGCCGGCGCGGTCTACGTGAACACGGATGACAGCGTGCTGATTGCCACCGATGGCTCCGGCGCGCGTGGCATCGTCGCGCAGAGCGTGGGCGGCGGTGGCGGTACGGGTCAGGGCACCGACGTCTATCTGAGCGTGGATGGTCAATTGACCGAAGAGTTGCCCGGCGGCGTGGCCCTCGATGTGGGCGTTGGCATGAGCGGTGGCGAAGGCGGCCAGGGGGCGGCGGTCACCGTGAGCAATATGGGCGATATTTACACGAACGGCCGCGACAGTGACGGCGTGCTGCTGCAATCCATCGGCGGCGGNGGNGGTGTNGGCGGATCGCTGGGGGCCGATGACGGCGACATCCTGGACGCCCTGTTCAATGTATACAAGGCCCACCAGGATCACGACATCGTGGTCGCCAATGGCACGCTTGCCGTGAAGGTTGGCGGCACGGGCGGCAAGGGTGGCGATGGCGCGGTATCCAGCCTGTATCAAGATGGCGGCGTCTATACGTCAGGTGATTATGCGGACGGCCTTGTGGTGCAATCCATAGGCGGGGGCGGCGGTATCGGCGGGGCCAGCATTGCTTCGACTTACGAGAACTGGCTGGACGTGAATATTTCCGTGGGCGGTCAGGGTGGCATAGGCGGCCAGGGCGGCCAGGCCCTGGTGGCGTTGGGCGGCAATGCGGACATCGGCACGCAGGGCTACGGTGCCTATGGGGTGCTGGCGCAGTCGATCGGTGGTGGGGGCGGCCAGGGCGGCACCGGCACACTGGCAACAAAGGGGCGGATCATCATCGGTGCCGGTGTGGGCGGCGGTGGCGGCGACGGTAATAACGGCGGCGATGTGGGCTTTAGCTCGACAAGCAGCAACTGGATCCAGACCTACGGCGACACCGCACATGGTGTGGCTTTGCAATCGATAGGCGGTGGCGGCGGGGCGGGCGGGCTGACCATGGGCTCCGGCGGTACGCCATTGCGCGAATCGCTCGTCCTCACGTTGTCGGTCGGTGGCATGGGCGGCAACGGCGGCGATGGAGGAACGGTAAATGCCTGCACGGGCAACGACTGTTCCGTTGTCAACATTCTGACCGGCGGCGACATGGCGACTGGCCTGGTGGCGCAGTCGGTGGGCGGCGGTGGCGGCATTGGCTCGATGGGCGATCCAGATGCAGGGAACCCTCACTCTCTCAAGCTCGATCTCGGCCTGACGCTGGGTGGTGCGGGGGGCGACGGTGGCAATGGTGGTGCCGTCGCGATCCAGGGTGACTACAACATCGTGACCGGCGGCGCTTTCTCGCACGGTATCGCGGCGCAGTCAATCGGTGGTGGGGGCGGCATGGCTGCGGTGACCGACCCGTTCGGCACGTTGCAGTCCACGTATGAAGAAGGCGAAGCCGGAATCGGCGTGCGGGCTTCGCTGGGCAGTCTGGCTGATGGCGCAGGGGGGGACGGCGGCACTGTGAATCTGTCGGCCAATGGCACGATCCAGACCTGGGGAGACGGCTCGCATGCCATGGTGGCGCAGTCGGTCGGTGGCGGCGGTGGCATGGCGGGCAGTGTGATCAATAGTGATACGCTGCCACCCAGCGATCTATTCATTGAACGGTCACTCGTACTGGGCGCCGATGGCAGCGCCACAGGCGCTCCTACGGGTGGCGGTGGAGGCGACGTTACGCTGGACACGGGCGCTACTATCGAAACGTATGGCCGTGGCTCGGTCGGCGTCATAGCGCAATCCGTGGGTGGAGGTGGAGGCATTGCCAGTGTCAGCCAGGCTGCCGATCCAGGCCAGGTACGCCTGGGTGGGGGCGAAGGCACCTGGGGCGACGGCGGCGAGATATCGGTGACGTTGTCCGGTGGCGAAATCAACACCCATGGCACGGGCGCACACGGTGTCGTGGCGCAATCGGTCGGCGGGGGCGGCGGCATCGGCGGAGACCTGGGGCGGGCCATATCGCCGCTGGACGGTGCGGCCTGGGCAGGCAGCGGAGCCAACGTGACAGGCAGCGGCGGCAAGGTCGGCGTGTCGGTGCAGAACCGGATCTTTACGAACGGCAACAACGCCCATGGAGTCGTTGCCCAATCCATCGGTGGCGGCGGCGGATTGGCCGGTTCCGCGCAAGGCGGCTTTGCCGGCAGCGTGAGCGCGGCGATGGACAATGCCGATAATCGGGCCAGCGAAGTGACCGTGAACGTCAGCGGTACGGTCGGCGCGAGTGGTGATGGCAGCTCGGGTGTTTTTGCCCAGAGCCAAGGTGCATACCGGCAAGGCGGTACGGTCGCGGTCACTGTCGACGGGAGCGTCGCAGGCGGCTCGGGCAATGGCGCCGGTGTCTGGATCAGCAGCAACGCCACCGACCGCAGCTCCCTGATCATCAACAATGCGGGCCAGGTGTCCGCGCTATCAGGCACGGCGGTGCGTTATGACGGCGAGGCAGGTCTGGCCATCCAGAACAGCGGCCTGTTGTTGGGCAGCGTGTATTGCAGCTCGGCGGGCGCGTGTGATGTCGCCAACGCACCGGCCGGCAAAATGTCGGCTGCGGCGGTCTATCAAGCCAACGTGACGAACGCAGGTCAATTGATCGTGAACCCGCCTGCCGAATCGTCTGCCCGCTTGGCCATGGCTGACAACGGCACGCAAGCCGGTTCGTTCGGCCGCCTGATCGTGGCGGGCAATTACACGCAAGCCAGTTCGGGTGTGTTGGTGTCCTCGGTCGATTTTGCCAACATGCGAGCCACGAGCATGACAGTGCAAGGCAATGCAGTATTGGATGGAAAGGTAGAACTCAGTGCCGCCAGTCTGCTGCCCGGACGCGAGCTGACACTGCTTGATGTGCAAGGCACGTCGGCCGGCACGTTGCAAGCCAGTGACACGCCCATTTTTGATTTCGATATGCGTCAAGTGGGCTCGCAGCAGCGCGTCTCGGTCAAGGGCGCTGACTTCAATGCTGCCAGCCAGGGGCTGGCACGCAATCAGCGTGCGGTTGCCGGTCACCTGCAAGACATCTGGGATCGTGGCGGCAATGTAGAGATGGCGCCACTGTTTGCTGCGTTGAACACCGCATCGAGTCAAGGGGCAGGGACCTATCGGGACCAACTGGATGGTTTGTCGCCGGGTGTGGCCTTGGCGCCAGCTGTGCAGATGATGGCGGGCATGTCGAACTTCGCCAGTGCAATGATGTCGTGCCGCGATATGGAGCGCACAGGCACTGACGGGCGCGAACAGGATTGTTTCTGGGGTCAGGTCTCACGGCGTACCTCAGACCAGGATGAGGCCGACGGCACATCGGGGTACTCGTTCGACAGCAATACCTACCAAGTCGGCGGGCAACATGAATTCCGCCCGGACTGGTTCATCGGCGGATCTGTGGCCTATCAGAACAACAGCCTGCGTGCAGACAATGGCCGCATGGGCGGCAGCGGCGATGCGGGTTATGCAGGCGTCGTGCTGAAGCACCAGGACGGACCGTGGGTGTATGCGGCCTCCATCAGCGGCGGTTATGGGTCGTACGATCTGGATCGCACCATCGGCATCGACGGTTACGACCGCCAAGCCAGCAGCAGCCCCGACGTCTACAGTGCTGGCATGCGCCTGCGCGTGTCGCGCCACATCGGCGTTTCCGAGCGCTTTTATCTGAAGCCCTATGTGGACCTGGATGCGCTTTACGCACGTATGCCCAGCTACACCGAATCGGGAGGGCCCTTGAGTCTGCATGTGGATAGCAGCGATCAGTTTGTCGTGGGACTGTCGCCGATGCTGGAAATCGGCGGACGAGTGGACCTGCCACAGGGCGCCACCATGCGGCCCTATGCCTACGCAGGCGCGTCATTCCTCAGCGATGACTCATGGGATGCCCAGGCGCGTTTCAAAGGCGCTCCGGCAGGCAGCGACGGGTTTACGACCTCACTGCCTGGCGACAATGTGATCGGACGTTTTGGCGTGGGGCTGCAGGTCAACAACCAGTCGGGGCTGGATTTCCGGTTGCAGTATGACGGCGAAGTGTCCAGCAAGACCACTAGCCATGCCGGACAACTCAAGGTGATGTATCGGTTCTGAGGTTAAAAAGGCTCGTGATCGCGAGGCATTTTGTTCTCGGGCCAGCGCGTAAAAATCGCGTCTTGAGCTAACGCTCGGGCGCGCCACGCATTGAGCAGCTCGGCCAAGTCCTCGTGGGTCAGTCCATATGTCTCGGTCAGACCGGCATGGTGGCCGATGATGTGCCGGTTGAGCCGGGCCATGCCGGTACTGGCAACCGCCGTATCATCGAACGCGACAAGCTTGGTCAGTTTGTGATTTATGCTGGTCACCGTGAACTCGCTGCTGTCTTGCCAGTGCACTTTCTTGGTGTTCCAGATGGACTTCATTTCGAAACCGTCACGGTTCAAATGCAACGTGGTGCCACCACTGGCGGCACGCACGAGCAGCATGACCGAACCGAACAGAAAAAATGCGGCGCCAGGCCAGAGGATCAATTGTTTTATCAGAGCCAGCGTGTCGTTCAGCAGCATCCACAGGATCACCCCACCAAAGATCGCCGATAGCAGCGAGCACACGAGCAGCTTGATGGTGGTGGTTCTGAGCACGACAGGGCCCGGATAGCGGGCCAGCAGCGAGGCGGCAGTCCGCGTGTCACGCTGCAGCAGTCCTGGGCACATCTGCAAGACAAAAATCGCGGCGCACATCCCGAAGAACAGCGTGACAGGGATGCCCGCTTCGGCCCCATCCCGGATCATGCCTATGCCCAGGACAACGAACACGAGGCTGATCGCAAAGCATGCATAAGCGACAAAGCCTATGCGTTTTTTGCGGTTCGGTGTAGGGGGTGTAGATGGCTGAGTCATAGAGCGTTAGTGTAGTGGCTCTATGAGTCGTCGTTCAAACTTTAACCCGTCGCACCAGGGCGCTTCGCAATACTGCGGGGAACAATATGCGGCCCATGAATCCACGTGTCTTCGACGTGGGCGATGCGATGTTCTTCCATACTTTGTACAAGGTACTGTGTCGAAACATCAATATCGTCGGTAATGGGCTTGGGATCGATGCCGATACCGAGCACGAGCAGGGCCATCACGCTGAGCAATGCGAATTCGCGACGGCTCAGGTCCTTGAGTGCTGCAACGCGAGGATTGGTCACCATGCCGAAGATCACGCGCTTGTACATCCAGAGCGTATAGGCTGCGCTCAGGATCAGGGTCAGGGCCGCGATGGCGCCGATCCAGAAATTGGCTTTAATCGCCGCCATCAGCACCAGGAACTCGCCGACAAAACCCGATGTGCCCGGCATACCGATGTTGGCCATCGCGAACAGCATTGCGAACACGGCGAACTTCGGCATGGTCTGCACGACACCGCCATAGGCGTCGATCGTCGCGCTGTGGGTGCGATCGTAGAGCATGCCCGTGCACAGCAACATGGCGCCCGAGACAATCCCGTACGAGATCATTTGCATGACGGCGCCCGCCGTGCCCATATCCGAGAACATGAACAGGCCCAGCGTGACCAGGCCCATGTGGGATACCGTCGAATAGGCCAACAGCCTGCGCAGATCGGTCTGCATGAGCGCGACGATGCTGGCGTAGACCACGGCGATCAGCGAGAGCACGATCATCATCGGCGCCAGATAATGGCTGGCATCGGGCAGCAGGGGCAGGTTAAAACGCATCAGGCCATAGCCGCCCATTTTGAGCATGCCGAGCATGACGGCGGCGCCGGTTGGACCGTCGAGGTGAACGTTGGGCAGCCAGGTATGCACCGGCCACATGGGCACCTTTACGGAAAACGCACCGAGAAAACCGATGAACAGCGCGATCTGTACGCCAAACGGCAATTGCAATGCATGCCAACTCGCCAGATCGAAGCTCTTTGCTTCGAAGTAAAAATAAAGCACCGACACCAGCATCATCAATGAGCCGGTGAACGAAAAAAAGAAAAACTTGATCGCGGCGTGATTGCGGTTTTGACGTCCATACACGCCAATCAGCAGGTATAGCGGCAGCAGTGTGGCCTCGAAGAACACGAAGAACAGCAACCCGTCCTGTGCCGAGAATACGCCTTGCATCAGGCCCGAGAGCACCAGGAAACTGCCGTAATAGGCACCCATGCGTGAGTTGATCGTGCGCCATGATGCCAGCACTACCACGATCGTCGTCAGGGCCGTGAGTGTGATCATCCACAGCGAGATCCCGTCTACCCCCACGTGCCACGCGGCGTTGAATGACGGGATCCAGCGCGCATATTCCACGAACTGCAAACCGGCGGCCGACCGCTGGAAACCTAGTACGAGAGGGATGGCAGGGAGCGCGCTGACGCAAGCGGCAATGAGTGACAACCAGCGAACAGCATTGGGGTGCCGGTCGTTACCAAACGCCATGACAAGCGCGCCGGCCACGATGGGCACCCAGATCAACAACGACAGGGTGGGAAACATTTAAAGGACGTATCCTGGTGTGCTGCACAAAAATGGGGAGCAACATGCTCCTCATTGGCGCGACCGAGAACGAACTATGCCTGTGCGATTTCGAATGACAAAATCGCGGAAACCATTATGAATAAATGATTACAAGGCAAACGCCGGAATGTGGCGGCGCCAACGATGACGGAAAAGTATGCGAGTCGCGGACTTTTTTGCACCGCAGCGAATAGTACAGAGATTTTCTTTCAACGGCCTGACTACGCCGGTGTTAATCAATGGATGCCTCCGTATCGCGTAACCCCCTATGAACGGCAGTCAACTGTCCGAGGCAGGAAAGTTTTTGTCGAAAAGCACCTTCATCGCGCCGATGAAATCGTTGACCACTTTGGACCGTGGTTGATGTGATGGCAAGACCATCGAGAACGTATAGTAAATATCCGGAACGAGTGGCCGACAGACGATACGCGGATCCCGCAGCTGGGTGGCGGTGAAGGGATCTGAGATGGTAATCCCTAGCCCTGACGCGACGAGACTGCAGGCCGAGTGCGCGAACGTCGTTTCCATGACGTGCCGGCATCGTACCCCTGCCGAGGCCATCGCCATGTCGACACGTAGGCGAAGGGGGCTGTTCGAATGCAGCGAGATCAACGGCTGGTCGTGCAAATCCGTGATGCGCACGGCTTTTCTTCGAGCAAGCACATGGCCTCGGGGAAGTACGCAGACTGCTGCGACCGAGGCTTGCTGGAATGCATCGACGCCTGGGTACTCCGTGCCCATGAAGCCGATATAGCCAACGTCGACTTGATTCGCTGTCACTAATTCCAGTACGTCCTGTGATGGACAGACGTCCATGGAGACGGACACTTTGGGATGGGCTTGCGAAAACGCCTGAATACCCTCGCTCATAAATCCCAATCCCAATGCGCTGATGGTGGCGACGCGCAGGTTGCCGACCCGCGCCGCTTTGAGATCAAGCGCAACGCGTTCGATCGACTCCATGCCCTGATAAAAACGCTCTACCTCTCGGAAAAGCCGCCTGGCTTCTGCTCCGGGGATGAGGCGGTTGCCTTCGCGCCGGAATAGCCGGATAGATAGCGCTGTTTCCAGGTCCCTGATCAATCGGCTGACAGCGGGTTGGCTGATTTCCAGCAGTTCCGCCGCCAGCGTCATGCTGCCTGTCGACATGACTTTACGGAAGGCTTCGAGCTGTCTTGGATTGAGTGACATGGTGAATAGACCACCGGTATCTAAAGGAGAGGAGAGCGCTTTGAACGGACGCCACGAACGAGGCGATTGCTTGGAAAGCATAACATTCAATTATGTGCGTCCAATAATTTGTGTAGTTGTTTATGAGGGGCTGGCGCGCCAAGATGCACACATCGACGTTCATTGAATCGGAAAAGGCATGGTTCGGATAGGTATTGATGTGGGTGGCACGTTCACGGATTTCGTGATGGCCGATAGCGAGACGGGGGCGTTGTGTTATTTCAAAGTGCCATCGTCTCCTGCGGATCCGTCGATAGCGATTGCGCAAGGGGCGCGCGAAATGCTGGAGCGTTTCTCGGTCGAACCACGCGACGTCGCGTACTTCGGGCATGGCACTACGGTTGCGACCAATATGGTGATTGAACGCCGGGGCGTCACAACCGGGTTGGTGACAACCAAAGGCTTTCGCGATGTCCTAGCAATCGGGCGCCAGACTCGCCCCGCGCTATACGATCATGCGATTCATAAACCCGAACCACTCGTTCAGCGGCGTCATCGTGTGGAGGTAGACGAGCGCCTTGTCGCCAGCGGTGATGTGTTGCGAGAGCTGGATGAGGAATCACTGGCTGAACAGGTCAAAAAGCTGGTAGCCGATGGTGTGAAATCCATCGCGGTGGCATTCCTTCATTCCTACCGCAATCCCTCTCATGAAGAGCAGGCGCGTCGCGTAATCCAGCAAATGGCACCGCAGCTGCACGTCAGCATCTCTTATGAAGTGTTGCCTGAATTCCGGGAATTTGAGCGCACCTCGACGACGGTGCTCAACGCCTACGTCGCACCTCGCATGCAAACCTACCTGGATCGTTTACGCACTCGACTTAACGACGTCGGCGTGGGCGTTGAACCTCTGACATTCCATTCCAACGGCGGTTTGATGCCATTGAAAACGGTGGAAAATCTGCCGGTTCTCACGTGCCTGTCAGGCCCTGCAGCAGGCATCGTCGGCTCGGCGGTGATTGGAGCGGCAGCGGGAATCTCAGAGATCATTACGTTTGACGTGGGGGGCACGAGTACTGATGTGTCGCTCATTACGGGCGGCCATCCCAGTTTCACTTCGGATCGATTGGTCGCAGGACATCCCGTAAAAATGCCCATGGTGGATATTCACGTCGTGGGTGCCGGAGGCGGCAGCATTGCCAAGCTGGACGATGTGGGGGCACTGAAAGTCGGCCCAACGAGTGCCGGTGCGGTACCCGGACCCGTCGCGTTCGGGAAAGGCGGAGAGGAGGTCACGCTCACGGATGCGAATATCGTCCTGGGCCGGCTCAACGCAGAGAAGTTGCTTGATGGGCGTATGACGGTAGACCGAGACCGGGCGGTGGCCGTTATTGACGCGCGGATTGCACGGCCCTTGGGTTTGAGTGTAGAAGAAGCCGCTCATGGAATCTTGAAAATAGCGACGGCGAATATGAGCCGGGCCATTCGTGCCGTTTCGACGGAACACGGCTACGATCCGGCAGATTTCACGTTGTTCGCATTTGGCGGTGCAGGTCCCCTCCATGCTGTGGACGTGGCACAGGAGTGTGGGATCGGCCGTGTGCTAGTACCGAAAGAACCGGGTACGCTGTGTGCGCGTGGAATCCTGCTGGCTGACGTCAGCCGCGATTTTGTGCGTACGCAGTTGCTTCCTTTGAACGAAGATACCTGGCGTACTGTGGGACGTGTTCTGCAGGACATGCAGCAGGAGGGCGACAGGTGGTTGGCACAGGAAGATGTTCCGCAGGCCAATCGTCGATTCCATTTCCATATAGACGGCCGTTACCGCGGCCAAACTCACGATATCCGAGTCTTGGTGGACGCCGAGCGTGACGGCGATATGCAAGGATTTGTCGAGGCATTTCATCAGGCGCATCGTGCTCAGCACGGTCACGACAACCCGGGGCGAGTTATCGAGATCGTCAACTGTCGCGTACAAGCTGTTGGTCTGGTTCCCAAGAACAGTCTATCGATTGCTACACAGACGGCGACGGTGCCTTCATGGGATCAGCGGCGAGTATATTTTGGTCGCGACACGGGCTGGTTGATGACTACTGTTTATCGACGTGATTCGTTGCCCGCGGGAATGGAATTGGCGGGCCCCGTCATCATTGAGGAAATGAGCTCCACCACTATCGTGCTCCCTGGTCAGTCTGCCGTGATTGACCTGCTTGGAAATATCCTCATTCGAATCTAAAACGTCATAGCGAGCATATTCATGAGCCAACAACATGCTTTGCCGGAGCGGGACTTCGATCCCATTGCTGTCGAGGTATTCACCAATCGTCTTCTTGCCATCACTGAGTCGATGGCGAGCAACATCATGCGGGCTTCGTTCTCGCCACAGATCAAGGAGCGTAGAGATTTTTCCGTCGGGATGTTCGACCAGTTCGGGCGCTTGATCGCGCAGGGCACGCATATTCCTGTGCATCTGGGATCACTGATGGGATCCGTCGAGGCCGTGCTGGCCAGGTGGCCCGTAACCGAAATCCACGAAGGCGACGTGTATGTGTGCAACGACCCATACGCCGCAGGGGGAACACATCTGCCCGATATTTCCATTATTACGCCTGTTTTTGTCGATGGCTTGCTCGCGGCTTTTGCTGCCAATATCGGGCACCACTCCGATGTGGGAGGTGTCGTGCCTGGATCGACGTCCGCGAGTGCACGCAGTATCTACGAAGAAGGGCTGCGGATTCCCATTATTCGTGCCGCGCGGGCTCATCAGATCGACGATGACCTTATCGGGATGATCGCGCTGAATTCCCGGTTGCCCGAGGAGCGTGCGCTCGATCTGCGTGTTCAGATCGCTACCAACGAGAAAGGCGCGATTGCCGCTCAGACGTTGATCGGCCGTATGGGAGGCGCCGCCTGTTTCCAGCGCGCCGTGGATGATTTACTGCTCTACACCTTGCGCCGGACCGAGTATCGCATCGCCGCGCTTCCACAAGGCAGCATGGCCTTTACCACCTGGCTCGATGATGACGGCACTGGCCAAGGCGGCCGTGTGCCGTTGACCGCTACGGTCTACAAAGAGGGTAATCAGCTGGTGGTTGATCTGGCGGGCAGCGGCGCACAATCGCGCGGAGGCCTCAATGTATCGGAAAGTGCGCTGCGTGCGACGGTGTACTACTGCGTCAAGGCGATGCTGGATCCTGATCTCATGGCGAACCGGGGAATGGCCGATGCCATCGTCATCCGAGCACCCGAAGGGTCCATCGTCAATCCCCGATCGCCCGCAGCGTGCGGTGCGCGCACGATTACGTGTCAACGCCTCGCCGGCGCCATCATCGGCGCATTTCGAGGGCTTGTGCCGCGCGAAAGAACGATTGCTTCAAGCATGGATACCATGCCGACGATTTCGTTCTCAGGCGTTCATCCCGATAGCGGCGGCATTTATCTCTGCGGTGAGACCCTCGGCGGCGGATCGGGGGCCAGCGATATTGCCGACGGCATGGACGGTATTCATGTCCATATCACCAACTCCCGCAATTTGCCGACGGAGATACTCGAGCATGAATTTCCCCTGCGCGTCGAATATTACGGATTCGCCGTTGACTCTGGCGGTGCAGGGCGTCATCGCGGTGGCTTGGGAATCGTGCGTGAAGTTCGAGCACTGCAGGATGACACGATTTTCTCGGCACGCTCGGACAGTCATGTTCAAGGGGCTGCAGGGGCAGAGGGCGGCGGTGAGGGCGGACGTGGCAGACTGCTGCGCAACCCTGGGCGGGATAAGGAAGAAATCCTGTCGTCCAAGGTGAGGCATCTCGTCCTGGCAAAAGATGAGACTGTTCGCATTCAGACCCCGGGGGGAGCCGGATTTGGCGATCCCGCATTACGGTCATACCAAGCCCTGGCCGCGGACCTATTGGACGGTTTGGTCTCTACAGACGCCGCGCGCCAACTGTATGGTGAGGAACTGACTAACAAGGCTTTGGCTTTTCAATAATCACGTCTCAAGGGGATGAAAATGAAAAAGATCTGTTCAGTCGTCTCGCGATGTGCGGCACGGTTCGTTGCAGGCATTGGGTTTATCTTGATGACAACGAGCCCGTCGATGGCTCAGACGGACTATCCGGCTCGTCCGGTCAGGATAGTCGTTCCGTTCTCGGCCGGAGGCTCGACTGACCAGATCGCCCGTTCCCTGGCCGAAGGTTTGAGCAAACTCTGGCAGCAACCTGTGGTCATCGAAAATCGCGACGGGGCGAGCGGTTTGATCGGATCGCGGGTGGTCGCTGAGTCCCAGCCCGATGGATACACCTTGCTGTTCGGCACACAGACCACGCAATCCGTGTTGCCCCACATTGTGTCGCAGATGTCCTACGACGCGGAGCGCGCTTTTGTTCCGATAACAGAGCTGGTCTCCATTGCGCAGGTGTTGTCGGTGCCTCCGTCGTCTCCCTTTCGTTCCCTGGCAGAATTCGTGACGTATGCGAAAGGCCATCCAGGCGAATTGACCTTTGGCGGCGGCGTGGGGGCCACCACTCACATGGCAATGGAACTGTTCATGTCCCAGGCCGGTATACAGTTACTAGGCATCCCTTACAAGGGGTCCGCTCTGTCGATGAATGACTTGCTGGCAGGCCGTTTGGATTCGATGTTCGACGTCATTATGACCAGTCTTCCACACATCCAGGCAGGGCGTTTACGCGCATTGGCGGTGACCAGTGCACAACGACAGCCTCTCTTGCCCGATGTGCCCACGGTAGCCGAACTGGGATATTCCGGGTTCGAGACGAACGTTTGGTTTGCGTTGTTTGCACCACAAAATACACCGACCGAAATCGTTCAAAAAATTGCCGAAGATAGTCGCAAAGTAATGACCGAACCTGCGCGCCGCCGCATTTTCAATGAATCGGGCTTTCAGATCATCGCCAGTGATCCGGCCACTTTTGCAGAACGGGTTCGGCTTGAAAACGAAAAGTGGCGGCAGGTGGTCAAAAGGGCCAATATCAAGCTGGAGTGAGGACCGATACGCGGATTGGCCTCGACCGCCCGTCAGCACGATAGATCAATGCGCACGCCGAGCCAATACTTCATCACGCGGGCCTGCATCCACCACGCGTCCCGCTTCCATGACGACGATCGTGTCAAAACGGCTGAGCAAGCTGGGCCGATGCACGGATGCCACGATACACGCCGAGGGAAACGCCGCGTACATGCGATCGAATACCTGCCCCTCGGCTTGCGGGTCCAGCGCGCTGGTGGGCTCATCCAGCAGCAGCAAGGAACTGCCTTGCGCCGCCAATGCCCCCCGTGACAGGGCCAGGCGCTGCCGCTGTCCGCCCGACAGATTGCTGCCGCGTTCGTTGACCGGGCTGGCCAGGCCGTCGGGCATGCGCTGCAGCACTTCGTCGAACACGCCAGTATGTACGGCGGACTGCAATGCTGCTGACGTGGCGGGTTCGCCAAAGGTCAGGTTCTCTTGCACGCTGGCTTCGAACACCTCGGCTTCTTGCGGGATGAGTGTCGCCAATGTGCGCAGTTCACTCCAGTCTACTGATTTGCCGTCGCGCAACAGGTCGCCTTGCTGCGGCGGATAGAGACCGGCCAGCGTGCGCAGCAGAGTGCTCTTGCCGCCGCCGCTGGGACCGATCAGCGCGATGCGCGACCCTCGACGCAATACCAGATCGACGTCATGCAACCCGCCGCGCCCATCGGCGGAATAGCTCCACGTGAGGCCGCGCAGTGCCAAGGTTTGCCATGGCGCATCGGGCACGATGGCGGGCACGGCGGCCTGCGGATTGCCCGGCGCCTGCCAGATGGGTTCGGCACTGCTGAAGTCAGTGTGGATTCTTGAGAAACTCTGGAAATTCGAGGCAATGGCGCTGACGACCGAGGCGACTTGCTGGGCATACTGATAGATCATGAAGATCGTGCCCAGCAGCACGGCTTGTCCGGGTTCGCGATGTTGCAGCACGTAGTGGACCACGAGTATCCAGGTCAGGCCCATGCCCATCAGGTCTACCACGCACCACTTGACCTCGTTGACCCAGAGCGCCCGGCGCAGCGGTACCATCACTGTTTCCAGGCGACGGCCCAGGATTTTGCGCGAAGCAGCTTGCAGCCGCAGACCGATTACCGTCCCTGCATTGCTGACAAAATCGAGCAGCGCCGCAACATAACGGCGTTCCTCATCGTTCTCGGAACGCGCCAACCGCATCAGCACGAGGTCGAAACGCAAGGTGATGAGTGCAATCACCAGGTAGCCGCCAACGGCAATGCTGCCGCTGGCCTGAGACAGCAGGAACAACGCTACCAGCGGGCCAACGAAGTTCAAGGCACTGTGCAAATAGCCATACATGCCCCGTGCGAATGTCGACAAGGCACGGCTGGATTGCAGCACGCGGTGCTGCAAGTCGCCGGAGTGACGGCCATCGCGCCAGGTCAGCGGCGCGGCAGCGATACGGGCGTAGAGCTCGTCGGCCAGTTGTTCGCGTGCACGCACGCCTACCTGACCTTCCAGTACGCGTCCGGGACCATGAAATACCCAATGCATCGCATAGCAACTGACCAGGAACATGATCCACAGTCCGGCCGTCGGCATATCGTTTTGCTGTAGGGCATTGATGGCATGGCCGGCCAACCAGGGCAAGGTCAGCTTGATCAACTGCGCACCGGACAGCAGGGTGATTGCGCCGATCAGGTGCCGACGCTTGCCTTCGGCATAGCGCCAGAGCGCACCACACAGCTCGAGCGCTGCGCGGGTCATGCCGATAGAGGAAGACGATGAGGATGAATCAAGTTTCATTATGCAGGGCAGGCAGGTCGGACTGGCTTGGCAGGGTTAGGTAGAGCATTCCTGTGGGGCAGTCTGTTGGTTCAACAGCGTCACCTGAAACGCTTGGTCCCGCTTAGTAGGTGTGAATGATTAATGGCTTCCATTTACCGCCTGCGATGTCGACTGTGATCTCCACAGCGCATCGGTATGGATCGAGCTTGCGACGTACCATAGGCGTTCAACGAGTCCGTGCATAGATTTTCATTAGTATAGTTAATATACCTATATATAAACTGAGCGTTTTATCTTAGGTCCAGCTCACGTTTGTGTTGGATGATGCTCGACACCAGGCCATAGGCGACGGCGTCTTCAGCGGGCATCCACAGGTCGCGTTCGATGTCCACGCGCACCCGTTCGATAGGTTGGCCGGTTTCGCGCGCGATGACCTGCGCGATACGTTCGCGCGCCTTGATAATCTCTTTCGCCTGTAGCGCCATGTCGCTGGCAGAACCGCCTGCTCCGCCACTGGGTTGGTGAATGAGAAAGCGGGTTTGCGGCAGGCAGTAGCGGCGCTCGCGGGGTGCTCCTAAAAAAAGGTGAGTAGCCGCGCTGCCAACCCATCCGGTGCCGACCATGTTGACCGGCGCCGAAATAAAGCGCACCACATCATGGATCGCATCCCCTGATTCTAGATGTCCTCCCGGGGATGAGACGATAACGGTAATTGGTGCGTCCGAGTCGGCATCCAACGCCAGCAGTTTGCGCACCGTTTCGGACGCAAGTGTGTCCGTAACGGTACCGAATACCAGGACCATCCTGGAGCGAAATGCCTTTTCTTCCAGAAAGGTGCTGTCGCGCGGTGACGAAGGTCCCGGTTGCGTATCTATCTGTTGTGCAAACATATACTATTGTTCCTTGGTGTTGATTCATTTAGTAGACGAACGAACAGGTGTTTGCGTGACATATCCAGACGACTCTGCTTTTTCAACCGATGATGAAGCACTGCACCGCCGCCTAGTCCGGCTGGCTCGCCATTGGTTGTCCGTCGGCGAGGAGGCAGAGGAACTGGCGCAGGACACATGGGAGCGCGCCCTGAATGGCACGCCGCCGTCCGACGCCAAGAGCCGCGAAGCCTGGATGATCACCGTGCTGCGCAACCTTTGCATCGATGCCTGGCGGCGTCAGGAGCGGCTACGGGTCATCAAGGATCGGCTTGTGGAGGATGGTTCACAGGCGTTTGGCGTGGACTCTCCCGAACGAATAGTCGAACAGGCACAGCGTGTAGAACAGGCTTTGCGGCATCTGGTTCGCGTCTTGCCGGCAGGCGAGGTCGCGATGGTTCTTCTGTATGAGGTGTTTGATTACACTCACGCCGAACTTGGCGCACTGACGGGGCGCAGCGAGGTTGCTTCGCGCCAGCAACTGCACCGTATATTGCAGCGGGTGCGCCGGATTGACCCGAAGGACGACCCCGTAGACGACGATTCAAGCGATTTTCTCGTTCTATGTCATTGGGCGTTGGCGCAACGCGATGCTGCTGGGTTGGTCGCAGTGTTGCGAACTTCACAGCCCCAGGCGATGGCGCTTTCGGTTCAGGCTGCTAGGCCTAAGGTCCACGACTCGGCGCAACTGCCAGTGGTCACACTGACTCGGATCAGCGATTTGTTCATCCCGCAGTTGTGGGCCATCAACGGCTTTTATTTTTATCGACCCGTTCTTGAGCAAGATATTCGGAGGTCTGTATCCGCCTGATGCGGGTCTTAAAGCCTCTTTGGGCAATGGTTGTCAATCAGGTCATGTCCCGATCCCATCTGTCTGACACCCGGGTATATGTAGTCCTTCCTATAGCAACAACCCGGGAGACGGTTTTGAAGAAACTACCATTCTTGATAGCGGGAGTAATGGCGATGGCGGCACAAGCGTATGCGCAGGACAAGCCCACGGTCCAGTTGATCGCCACAGGCGGCACGATCGCGATGAAGATCGATCCGGTCAAGAAGGCGCCGGTGCCCGCGATCTCCGGCGATGATTTGATGGCCACCGTCCCCGACGTCGCAAAGTACGCCAAAGTCGAAGTCAATAACCTATCCAACGTCCCCTCCGACTACATGGACCCGGTGCGCTGGACGGCCTTGACCAAGGCGGTTGAAGAAACGCTGAAACGCCCCGAAGTAGCAGGTGTAGTGGTCTCACACGGCACGGACACGCTCGAGGAAACCGCCTTCTGGCTGGATACGACCGTCAAGTCGGACAAGCCCGTGATCTTGATCGGCGCCCAGCGCAATGCTTCGTCATCGGACTTTGATGGCCCGCGTAACCTGCTCAACGCGGTACGCATCGCGGTCGACGAACAAGCGAAAGGCAAGGGCGCCATGCTGGCCATGAATAACCAGATCAACGCCGCGCGTTATGTCACAAAGACGCATACGGCCAATGTAGAGACCTTTCAGTCGGGCAGCTATGGCTTGATCGGTGAAGTCTATGCGGACAAGGTCGTCATCGACCGCGCACCGCTACGTCGCCAGCACATTCCGATTGTTGCCACGGAAATGCCTCGGGTGGATATCGTCGCCATGTACGGGGGCGCCGATGACCGCATGCTACGCAGTGCAGTCGATCAGGGTGCCAAGGGGATCGTGGTGCAGGCCCTGGGCATGGGCAACGTCAACATGCCCATGTTCGAGGGGATCAAATATGCGCTATCCAAAGGGGTGCCGGTGGTCATTTCGACCCGGGTACATAACGGCCGAGTCATGGCGAACTATGGTTTCGAGGGTGGCGGCAAGACGCTGGCCGATGCAGGCGCCATCATGGCGGGCGACCTGACTCCACAAAAATCGCGCATTCTGCTGATGTTGCTGCTGCAGCAGGGAAAAACGGGCAAGGAAGATATCCAGGCCGCGTTTGATCTGTAGCGGGATCGGCCAGCGGGTGCCTTTTCGTAGTGCCTAATCGAAATCGATCAGGCACTACCGCTGCCACTGGGATCGTTCCTAACCCAGTCAAGCCTCGGGTTGAGGCGCCTTGCCAGGCTCATTCGGACGGACAGGGCGCTTTGGTTCGTGTCGAAATGGATCGGGAGCGTCGCCGGGAGCAGGCTGCTGACGTCCGGGGGCATTTTTCCTTGGGAGATCGCCAGGGACCTGATTCGGACGGTCTGAATCCGGGCCGCTGGGCTGGCCGTTTTGATCTACGCTTTGCTGACTCACATTCATGGATATCTCCGTTGGATTGTAGAAAGCAGCATGACGCTGCATCAACATCCTAAATATCAAACAACAAGCTCGACAGATCGCGTCATACTGATTTTTCTAGTAATTTTGGCTCACTCGTCCGGCCGGCATTCGACTATCAATTGCATAAAAGGAGCGAGATGAAACAGTTGTCCACCGTCTTCACCACCGAACGCCGTCATCTCCTGGAAATTATCGATGGATTGGTAGAAGGCATCATCCTGATGGATATGAACCGGCATATCGCCTGGGCCAATGACACCGCCTTGTCTATGCATGGCGTCGCCGATCTTTCCGATCTCGGCGGCACGGCTTCCGGTTATCGCAAGCGCTATACGCTTCGATATCGTAATCAGCGCAAATTGCTGGCCGGCCAATATCCCATGCACCGCGCATTGGCCGGAGAGTCTTTCAACGATATCGTCGTGGAAGTCACCTGCACGCGCGATTCGGATTTCTATCGAGTCCATCAGGCCAGGAATTTGGTGCTCAGCGATGCACAAGGCAAGCCCGAGGGCATTGTGCTGGTCCTTCTGGACGTCACCGAGCGCTACAGCGCCGAAGAGCGCTTCGAGAAGACCTTCAACACTAATCCCGCTCCGGCAGTCATCTGTTCACTAGAGGACATGCATTACGTCAAGGTCAACCAGGGCTTTCTGCAGATGACGGGTTACGAGCGTCATAACGTCCTGGATCATCACTTTGATGAGATCGACATACTGGGTAATTCGCCGCAGCGAAAGATCGCCGAGGAACGGCTGACGGAGGGGCGGACCATCTCACAAATGGAAACCTGCATACCGTTGCCGGACGGCACCGACAAACTGGTGATCGTAGCCGGCCAACCGATAGAGATCGGCGATGCTCAATGCATGCTCTTTACTTTCAACGATCTGGAGCCGCGGCGCAAAGCGGAAAATGCACTGCGCTATAGCGAGGAGCGGTTTTCGAAAGCATTCCGGTTAGCACCCGTGCCTATGGTGTTGAGCACGCCTGAAGGCGATGTGTTGGAGGTCAACGACGCATTCGTCGAGACGACAGGCTACGCGTTAAACGCGCTGGGCGAAAAAAAGGCATTGGCCGATCTATGTGCTGAAGCTGCTTCCTATGACGAGACAATGGCCAGATTAGAGGAGGGGGCAGGGATTCGAAACCTGGAGTTCAAACTAAGCACGCAAGACGGACAAGTGCTGGATTGTCTGGTGTCAGCCGAACCTGTTGTTATCCAGGACCAACCCTGCATTCTGAGCGTGATCCAGGATATTACTGAGCGCAAGCGCAGCGAGACCGAGCTGATGGCTGCTATCCAAGCTGTCATGCAGGATACTTCCTGGTTCAGTCAGACGGTGATCGAGAAACTGGCCCAAATCCGCCAGCCGCAGGGTGCCCCCAAGGCCGATGCCCAACTGGCCGACCTTACGCCGCGTGAACGCGAGATACTTGGCCTGATGTGCCAAGGTTTGAGTGATCCCGATATTGCACAGCATCTGAGCGTGTCTCGTCACACGGTGCGCAATCATGTTGCGTCGCTGTACAGCAAGCTCCAGGTGCACCGGCGCAGTGCTGCGATCGTCTGGGCACGGGAACGCGGCATTGTGGGATATGAAAAGCCGCCGCGCGTCAGGCGAAAAGCCAACCGATAGTTTGATACTGGCAAAAATAGTATTTCCTTCGCTTTTTAGGTCCGATAGCGCTTTTAAATTTGCCCGGTAAAGAGCGGCAGTCGTGACTCGATACGACGCAGCAATTCGGCGGCCGCTGTCGACAGCGNCCGGCCCAATCGCACCATCAGTTGCATCTCAGCCTGATGCAGCACGGGGTGATCGACGGGCACCAATACCAATGACCCATTGGCCATGTCATGTGTGACGCCCAGGTCGGCCATTAGCACGACGCCCGCGCCGCTCAAGGCATAGTGCCGCAGCACGCCTAGCGAGTTCGTCGTCAAGGCGGGCGATATATGAATCTTCTCGGTGAACTCCAGCATGTCGACCATGCGCCGCAGCCCGTAAGGCGCCGTCATCAGCGCCAAGGGATGCTGCAGCAGTTCCGTGATCGAGATCGCCCTGCGACGCCGCGCCAGCGGATGATCGGCACGTACCAACGCGCCCACGGGGATACGCTGCTTTGCGCGCACTCGCACTTCGGGATGCTGAGGGGGATTGAACGCCAGGCCGATGTGCACACGGTCGCTGCGCACGGCTTGCACCACCTCGTCGACCGATGCGGTATTGATGCCGATGCGTATATCCGGGAACTCCTGACAATAGGGGGCCAGCGCATGCGTCATCAACGCTTCTATCATGCCTTCACTGAGGCTGATCTCGATACGCCCGCGCCGCATGCCTCGCAGGGCATGCAGCCTGTCTTCCAAGTGCTCGTGCTGGGCACGATAGCCTCTCAGGAATTCTTCTAGCATCTCGGCAGCTTCGGTTGGCGCCAATCCACGCGCTCGGCGCTCGAACAGCGGCAGGCCGACTTCTTTCTCCAGCAATTGGATCTGTCTGCTGATCACGGACGGTGACATGTCCAGCTTCTCAGCGGCGCCGCGTATTGATCCGCAGACGATGACTTCGTGCATGTAGCGCAAACGCGCCTGATTCAATTCGTTCATTGCGCTCGCCTGTCGACGTCTGATGCGTGTGTGTGCTGCCAGCCTCCGGCACAGCATGAGTGTTGCCTTAAAGCGAACGATAAGTGATAACCCGTGCATTGTCCACAACACTCCGGTCTGCGAAGATCGCGCCTGGAACTTGCATAACCACTACCACAACACATAGGGAAACTCGCATGAACCATGGCGCTACCTTGCCAGGAACCCGCGACGTATACGCGTCTGCGGACCTGTCCTCCATCTATCGCAAGATCAATTGGCGCCTGCTGCCACTACTCGTTCTCTGCTACACCTTTGCCTATCTGGATCGCGTCAATATCGGCTTTGCCAAGCTGCAGATGCAGGCCGACGTCGGCATTTCCGATGCGGTCTACGGATTGGGGGCAGGCATCTTCTTTCTGGGATACGTCCTGTTTGAAGTGCCCAGCAATCTGCTGCTGGTACGTATCGGCGCACGCAAGACGATCTGCCGCATCATGATTCTGTGGGGCCTGACCTCGGCCAGCATGCTGTTCGTGCAGGGCGAGTACAGCTTTTACGCGCTGCGCTTTCTGCTGGGCATATTCGAGGCGGGCTTTGCTCCCGGCATGATCTTTTTCCTGACCTACTGGTACTCCACCCGCCGTATGGCGGGCGTCATGGCAGTAGTGATGTGTGCCGGCCCCATCGGCGGCATGCTGGGCGGACCGGTGTCGGCCTGGATCATGACCCGCTTTAGCGGCGCGCACGGGCTGGACGGCTGGCAATGGATGTTCCTGCTGGAGGGGCTGCCCTGCGTGCTGTTGGGTATCGTGGCTTTCATATTCCTGGCTGACAAACCGGAAAAAGCCCGCTGGCTGTCGCCGCAAGAACGTGAATTGCTGGCGGCCGATCTGCAGACGCGGCAGGCCGCACACGCGACCCATGCATTCAAGGACGTACTGAAAGATCCCGGCATTTATGCGCTGGCTATCCCGTATTTCTGCCTCATCAGCGGTCTGTACGCTGTCAGTTTCTGGCTGCCGACTTTGTTGCAGCAATCGGGCCTGCGCGACACCATGCAGATTGGCATCTGGTCGGCAATCCCCTACATCGCCGCGATCGTGGCGATGTTCGTCCTGTCGCGCCACTCGGACCGGCGGCACGAGCGGCGTTGGCACGTGACTGCACCAGCCATTCTCGCCGGCGTCCTTCTGGTCGGCGCCCTGTCCGTACCCGATTATTTTCTATTGTCGATGGCGATGCTGGCGTTGGCTACAGCCTTGATGTGGGCTGCCTACACCGTATTCTGGGCTATCCCGTCGCAACACTTGAAAGGCCCGGCCGCAGCCGGCGGCATTGCGCTGATCAACAGCATAGGCCTGCTGGGCGGCTTTGTCAGTCCCTCATTGATAGGCTGGATCAAAACGTCGACCCAGTCACTGAACGCCGGCCTGTACGTCATCGCCGCACTACTCGTGGTCGGTGTCCTACCCATACTGTTTACTCGCCACGCTCGCATACAAGGATGAGCACTGCCATGAAAATTCTGGTCGCCGGTTTCCAACATGAGACCAATACTTTTGCACCCACGCAGACCGACTACGCAAACTTCGAGCGTGGCGAAGGTTTTCCCGCCATGACGCGGGGCGTGGATCTGCTGGCCTTCGCCGATATCAACATACCAGCCGGAGGCTTCATCCGCGCAGCGCAGGCAGCTGGACATCAGATCGAGCCAGTCATCTGGGCCGGCGCCAGCCCCGCGGCCCACGTCACGCGGGCAGCCTTTGAACGCATCGCGGCCGAGATCATCGATGCCGCAGAGCAGCGCAAGTATGACGCGATCTACCTGGACCTGCACGGCGCCATGGTCACGGTAGACGCCGATGACGGCGAGGGAGAGCTTCTGTCGCGGCTGCGCGCCCGCGTCGGCAAGGACGTGCCGATCGTGACCAGCCTGGACCTGCACGCCAACGTGACAACGGCAATGTTGCGTCACGCGAATGGCATGACCGCCTTTCGCACCTATCCGCACGTGGACATGGCCGACACGGGCGCTCGCGCTTATCAACTGCTCGAAGACTTGCTGAAGTCGGACGGCGCGTTGCACACGCGCTCAATGCGCTTGCCATTCTTGATCCCGATCAACGGAATGTGCTCCATGCTGGAGCCCGCAAAATCCATCTACGCTACGTTGGCATCGCTGGAAGACCGATTCGGTCTGGCATCCCTGTCATTCTCTCCAGGTTTTCCAGCGGCGGACTTTCCCGAATGCGGGCCAGTCGTGTGGGGACATGGTCGAGATCCCGAGGCGGTAGAGCAGGCCGTGCAAGCACTGTATGACGCCGTGCTGCAGGCCGAACCGCTATGGGCCGTTCCGTTTCTCGAGCCGTCGGAGGCCGTACGCCAAGCCCAGGCCTTGGCGCGGGATGCGGACCGGCCGGTAGTCATCGCCGACACGCAGGACAATCCGGGTGCAGGAGGCGACTCGAACACCACAGGCATGCTGCGCGCGCTGATCGAAGCCGATGCGCAAGGTGCTGCGCTGGGCCTGCTGTGGGATCCGCAAGCCGTACAGCAGGCAGTGCAGGCAGGAGTAGGCAACCGGGTCACCCTGTCTCTGGGCGGCAAGTCGCGCATACCTGGAGACGAGCCGGTGAATGCGGAGTTCGACGTCGAATACATTGGCGACGGCAAATGTCGTTTCGACGGTCCCATGATGCACGGCGTCCAAGCCGACGTAGGGCCGGTCGCCTGCTTGCGCCTGGGTGGAATCCGCGTGGTGGTCAGTTCTGGCAAATCACAAATGCTGGACCGGAATCTATTCCGTACGGGTAATGTGCAACCGGAACAGATGAAAATTCTGGTGGTGAAAAGCTCGGTGCATTTCCGCGCCGATTTCCAGCCTATCGCTCAGGATATCTTGGTAGCGAAAGCGCCTGGCCCCATGAAGGCCGACAGTGCTGACTTGCCCTGGACGCGCTTGGCGCCGGGAATGCGCATGCGCCCGATGGGCGAGCCATTTGCGCCGCCATCTGCAAACGCTGCCCCAGACCGCGTCACAGGAACGGTGCTCCCATGAAAAACGTGGGGAAGCCTCAGTATTGACTAAGAACCAGCCACTCGTGAACGCTCCACGGGTGGTTGGTTCTGTTCCGCAATCGTGTGAAGGGAGATCACAGTCCTTCACACCTGGGACGAGATCAGCCTAGCAGGCCGCCGCCCAGCAGGCCGTTCAGCAGATTGTTGACGAGGCCGAGAACAGTACCCAACAAGTTGTTGACGAGATCCATAATGACTCCGTAAATAATGGTCACAACACGGAAATGCATTGTGATCCTTTGTCATTCTCAGCGAGTGATGCAGTTGTTGTCAAGACCGTTTTTTTCAAGTATTCGCAGTGTGTTTTGAGCTGCGCTAAGGGCTCGCCTTTAATGACGGAAGCGCATTTTTTTTGGCTAAAAGCCGGAAATGACAAGACAGATCCCGGCTGACGTCCGGGGAAGGCAGGGACTCAACGATCTGCTCAAGTGCGGCGACTCGCGCGATGGCCTGAATCATTGATCGAGTACTATTAGCGCGTTGGTGGCCAATCTCCGGCCGTCCCATCTCAGAGCTACCTGTTTCCATCTGTCTCAAGACTGCCGCATCGCATGCCCCACTCGACGACGAAGCCTTTGGGTAAAAGCAAGAGAAAACGTTATATATGGATCGCGGTGGCCGTGGCAGTGATGCTGTTGCTGGGCAAGATCTTGTTCTTCGGCGCGCCGCCCAAGCCCGATTACGCCACCGCCGAAGTCAAGGTGGCCGACATGGAAGACAGCGTGCTCGCTTCCGGCACCCTGGAAGCAGTGCGACAAGTCAGCGTGGGTGCCCAGGTATCGGGCCAGCTCAAATCGCTCAAGGTGCAACTGGGCGACGAAGTCCAACAGGGCCAGCTCGTCGCCGAGATCGACGACATGACTCAGCAGAACGATCTGCGCAACGCGCAGGCCGCGCTGGCAACTCGCAAGGCCGAACGCCAGGCCAAGCTCGCCACCCTGAAACAGGCTGAACTCGCCTATAAACGCCAGCGCCAGATGCTCGCCCGCGATGCCAGTTCCCGCGAAGATTTCGAGCAGGCCGAAGCCACTCTGAAAGTGACGCGCGCCGACATCGCGGCCCTGGACGCGCAAATCGCTCAGGCCGAGATCGAGGTTGACACGGCGCGGGTCAACCTTGGCTACACTCGTATCTCTTCGCCCATGGACGGCAAGGTGGTCGCCATCGTCACTAAGGAAGGCCAGACGGTGAACTCGATCCAGATCGCGCCCACCATCATCAAGGTGGCGCAGGTCGACACCATGACGGTGAAGGCGCAGATCTCGGAAGCCGACGTCACGCGCGTGCGGCCGGGCCAGAAGGTGTACTTCACGATCCTGGGCGAGCCGGACAAACGCCACTATGGCACGCTGCGGGCCATCGAACCGGCGCCCGACTCGATCCAGCGCGACGAAAGCACCAGTGCCCTCACCGGCGCGGCCTCGAGCGCCAGTGGCACCAGCGCGGCGGTGTACTACAACGGCTTGTTCGACGTACCCAATCCCGACGAAACGCTGCGTATCTCGATGACGGCGCAAGTCTTCATCGTGCTGGGCGAAGCGAAGCAGACACTGGTCATACCGTCATCGGCATTGGGCAAGCGCGGCGAGGACGGCCTCTATACCGTGCGGGTGATCGGTCCGGACGACAAACCAGTCGAACGCCAGATCAAAGTGGGCATGAACAACAATGTCAACGCCCAGGTACTGGAAGGCCTGGCGGCTGGCGACAAGGTAGTTTCGGCTGAGGCTGCCGCTCCTGCGACGCCGCTATGACGGAGCAGGCCATGCCGCCGCTCTCAGGCGAACATCCACTGATCAGCCTGCGCGATGTGTGGCGCGAATTCGCCGCCGGCGACCAGACCGTCGCCGTGCTGCGCGAGGTAAATCTGCGGATCGAAGCCGGCGAAATGGTGGCTATTGTGGGCGCCTCGGGGTCGGGCAAGTCCACCCTGATGAACATCCTGGGCTGCCTGGACCAGCCCAGCCGCGGGGTATACCAGGTCGACGGCCGCGCCACCGATACCATGGACCCCGACGAATTGGCCGAGTTGCGCCGCGAGCACTTCGGCTTCATCTTCCAGCGCTATCACCTGCTGTCCGATCTGACCGCGCAAGGCAACGTAGAAATGCCGGCCATCTATGCCGCCACGCCGCGCGCAGCGCGGCACACGCGTGCCCAGGCTCTGCTGCGCCGCCTGGGGTTGGACCAACGCCTGGACTACCGGCCCGGGCAATTGTCGGGCGGCCAGCAACAACGCGTGAGCATCGCGCGCGCCTTGATGAACGGCGGCCGCATCATCCTGGCCGACGAACCTACGGGCGCGCTGGACTCCCATACGGGCCAGGAGGTGCTGCGCATTCTCGAAGAGTTGAACGCGGCGGGACATACCGTGGTGATCGTCACGCACGATATGAGCGTGGCCCGGCACGCGCGGCGCATCATTGAAATCAGCGACGGCCGCATCGTGGCCGACCGCCGTAATGCCGAGACGCTGCCGGCACCTGCTGTGGCGCCCAGCGACCCGGTCCGCGCCGAGCCGCCGAGTGAGCGCGCCCGCCCCTGGCAGGCGGCGCTGGAACGCATCAACGAGTCACTGCACATGGCGCTGCTGGCCATGAATGCGCACCGGCTGCGCACTTTCCTGACCATGCTGGGCATCGTGATCGGCATTGCCGCGGTGGTCACTGTGGTGGCGCTGGGCGAAGGCTCGCGACAGAAAATCCTGGCCGACATTAGCGAGATCGGCACCAACACGGTCGGCATTTATCCGGGCAAGGACTTCGGTGATGAAAAGGCCAGCACCATCCGCACCCTGGTGCCTGCCGACGCGGACGCCCTGGCACGCCAGACGTACGTCGACAGTGTCACGCCCGAGGCCGCGACGACGGCCTCGTTGCGCTACCGGAATGTATCGGTCAATGGCTCGATCCAGGGGGTGGGCGAGCAGTTCTTCCGCGTGCGCGGCCTGAAACTGGCCCAGGGGCAGTTTTTCGATGCCGAGGCGGTGACGCGCCGCGCTCAGGAAGTGGTGATTGACGAGAACACCCGCAAGGCGCTGTTCGGTAACCATACCGACCCGATCGGGCAGGTGATTTTCCTGGGCACGGTACCGGCGCGCGTCGTCGGCGTGACCGTCCGCAAGGAGAGCCTGTTCGGCGACAGCCAGACGCTCAGCGTCTGGATTCCCTACACCACGGCGCTCAGCCGCTTGTTAGGCCAGCAACACCTGCGCAGCATCACCGTACGGGTCAGCGACGCCATGCCCACCAAGCTCGCCGAACAGGCCATCACGCGGCTGATGATGCAGCGCCATGGCGCCAAGGATTTCTTCGTCTTCAATACCGACACCATCCGCCAGACCATCGAGCGCACCACCACCACCATGACACTACTGGTGTCGGCGATTGCCGTCATCTCACTGGTGGTGGGCGGCATCGGCGTGATGAACATCATGCTGGTGTCGGTCACCGAGCGTACGCGCGAGATCGGTGTGCGCATGGCCGTGGGCGCGCGCCGCGGCGACATCATGCAACAGTTCCTGATCGAAGCCGTGCTGGTCTGCCTGATCGGCGGGATGCTGGGCATCCTGCTGTCGCTGGGCCTGGGCGTGCTGGTCGCGCAGGTGTCCGGCGGCAGCTTCCGCCTCATCTATTCCGGCGCCTCGATGGTGGCCGCCTTCGTGTGTTCCACGCTGATCGGCGTGGGCTTCGGTTACCTGCCGGCGCGCAACGCCGCCCGGCTCAACCCTGTCGAATCCCTGGCCAGAGAATGAGTCCCCTGTTTCCGAGCGTGCCCCGCCCCGTGCTTGCCTGCCTGTTAGCCGTACCGTTGGCGCTCGGCGGCTGCGGCCTGATGCGCACGGACTACGAGCGTCCGGCCGTACAAAGCCCCGCTACCTGGACGTACGATACTGCGCGGGACGTGGCGGCCGCAGGCGGCGTCTGGTGGCGCAACTTCAACGATCCCACGCTCGAGCGCCTGATCGACCAGGCGCTCGAGCGGAACAACGACCTGGCCGCTGCCGCTCTGCGCGTGCAGCAGGCTCGACTGCAGGCGGGCTTGGCGCGTTCGGACCAATTTCCCACGCTAGATGGCGAGATCGACCTCAGCCGCCAGCGCAACCTGCGCGGTGACCGCCAGATACTGCGCAGCAACCGCGCCAACCTGTCCGTGAGCTACGAGCTGGATCTGTGGGACCGCTTGCAGGCCCAGCGCGACGCTGCCGAATGGGAAGCCGCTGCCACCGAGCAGGACCGCGCCAGCGCCGCGCTGTCGCTAGTCGGCACCACGGCCACGCTCTATTGGCAAACGGCCTTCCTCAACCAGCGCCTGGCCAGCGCTGCCGACAGTATTGCCTACGCGCAGCGCACGCTGGAATTGGTGCAGTCGCAATACGACGCCGGAGGCGCCTCGGCGCTCGAAGTGGCAGAAGCGCGCCAGAACCTGGCCAGCCAGCAGGCGGCCCGTACAGAATTGGCGCAACAACGCGTGGAAGACCTCAACGCGATGGCCATCTTGTTCGACGGCCCGCCCGATCGCATCATGGCCGACCCGTTGCGCCTGCCTCCCACCACCTTGCCGCCGGTTCCGGCCGGCGTGCCGGCCGACCTGCTGGCGCGGCGCCCCGACCTGCGCGCCGCCGAACTGCGCTTGCGCGAAGCGCTGGCACAGACGGACGCCACGCGCGCCAGCTTCTATCCGCCGCTGGTGCTTACTGGCTCACTGGGCAGCAGCAGTACGGTACTGAGCAACCTGTTGCAGAATCCAGTGGGCACGTTGGGCGCAGGGCTGACGCTGCCATTCCTGAACTGGAACCAGATGCGGCTCAATATCCGCGTGTCCGAAACCGAATACGAGTTGCGCGTGGTGGAATTCCGGCAAGCCCTGTACCAGGCGATGGCGGACGTCGAAAACGCCCTGTCCGGCCGCACCCAACTCGCCGCGCGGGCCGACCTGCTGCAGCAATCGCTTGCCGCAGCGCGCCAGGCGGAAGACCTGTACGAAGTGCGCTACCGCAGCGGGGCAGTGTCGCTGCGTTTCTGGCTCGACGCGCAGGAAAAACGCCGTACCGCCGAGATCGAACTGGACCAGAACACACTGGACCGGCTGCTTAACCAGGTGAACCTGTACCAGGCCCTGGGCGGCGATACGCGCTGAGCGACCCGTCGGCGGCCGCTACGTGAGCAGCCGTGCGAGCAGTATGCCGGGCAGCGTATCACCACGAATAATTCACTGATCGTCACCTACCGCCCAATTCTTCATCTGAGACGTGTGCCAGCTGTCGAAAAGCGCGTCATTTTCGTATATGGATGTTCTTTGCCGTGGATGTTGCGTCCATCGGCAAGCTCATCGTGCATAACGTTCATCGATCCTTGGCATCCAGAAGAACCAATACATGACCAAAAAGTAAGGAAAAGCTCATTTGACGCGTAGGGGTTGCCCAAACAGATAATTCAGGTCGCGGTTTCGCACGCTGGAGCGGAGCTGATCTCGATAAATTCCAAGGAGACAACTGCATGCGTCGAGTCGACTACCGGGACTTGATTGGCGGCGTATTGATTACGCTTGCCGGCGCCGGGGCGATGTACCATTCCTTGACCACATTCACGCTCGGCACGCTCGACCGAATGGGGCCAGGGTACTTTCCCGCTCTCGTCGGCGGCCTGTTGATGCTGTGTGGGGTCATGATCATGATCCCTGCATTGCTGCGTGCGGGACCCATGCCAACCATCGAATTCAGACCATTGTTCTGGATCAGCCTTTCGGTGCTTGCGTTTGCGTTGCTGCTCAGGCCGTTCGGTCTGGTGCTCGCGATCATTGCGCAGAGCGTCATCGCCGGTATTTCCGATCGCAAACTGTCTTGGAAGGGCTCGCTGATCCTCGCTGTCGGCCTCTCCGTCGGAGCGGTTCTGGTTTTCAAAATAGGTCTGGGGATAATCCTGCCGGTCTTCGCATGGCCCTGGTAGGAGAACATAAAAATGGAATTGTTTGACAACATCACGCTCGGTCTGTCGACCGCGCTCGCCTGGGACAATCTTCTCTGGTGCATCATTGGCGTATCTCTCGGCACGTTGATCGGCGTGATCCCGGGTGTCGGGACCCTGGCGACGATGTCGCTATTGTTTCCGGTCACTTACCACCTGGAGCCTACTGCTGCGCTGATCATGCTGGCCGGCATCTGGTATGGCAGTACCTATGGGGGGTCTACAGCCTCGATTCTGCTGAATCTGCCGGGGACACCCGCCAACGCCGTGACTTGCCTGGACGGGTTTCCGATGGCCAAGCAGGGAAGGGCTGGCGTTGCGCTGCTAATGACGACTGTCGCTTCGTTCTTTGGGGCCAGCGTTGGCATTCTCATGATGATGCTGTTCTCTCCGCTTGTCGCCGATATCGCGTTCAAGTTCGGTCCTGCCGAGTACTTTTCGATGATGGTGCTGGGCTTGGTGGCAGCTTCTGTAGTGTCGTCCGGTTCGGCGATCAAAGGCATCACCATGGTTGTAGGTGGCGTGCTGCTGGGCTTGGTGGGTACTGACGTCAATTCCGGCGTGTCGCGCTTCGATCTCGGCTTTCCGGAGTTACAGGATGGCGTGGCCATCGTTGCGTTGGCGATGGGTTTGTTTGGCATCACCGAGATTATTGCCAGCATCAACCATGTGAAAGCGGCCGACCGCAAGATCGACGTATCGATGAAGGCTATGCTGCCAACGCGTGACGAGGTCAAGCGCTCTTGGGGGCCCATGGCCCGTGGGTCGGGCTTGGGATCGTTCTTCGGTGTGTTACCCGGCGTGGGCCCCACCGTGGCCGCCTTCATGGCCTATGCGCTCGAGAAACGGACCTCGAAAACGCCTGAGCGCTTCGGCCGTGGGGCGATCGAAGGCATCATGGGCCCAGAGTCAGCCAACAACGCGTCAGACCAGGCGTCCTTCATTCCGACGCTGACGCTCGGCATCCCCGGCAGTGTGACGATGGCGTTGATCATCGGGGCGTTGATGATCCACGGCATCCAGCCCGGACCCAATATGCTCAATGAGCAGCCCGCGATGTTCTGGGGCCTGGTGATGAGCTTCTGGATCGGCAACATTGTTCTGGTGGTCTTGAATGTGCCGATGATTGGTCTGTGGGTCCGCGTGTTGACGATTCCCTATCACATCCTGTATCCAGCGATCGTGATGTTCATCTGTATCGGCACCTACGCGGTGAACAACAACGTCTTCGATGTCTATGCGGTTTTGGTGTTCGGTATTGCCGGCTACATACTGCGCGTGCTCGATTTTCAGCCTGCTCCTTTGTTGCTGGGCTACGTATTGGGTCCGATGCTGGAGGAAAACTTCCGGCGCGCCATGCTGCTCTCACGAGGCAGCATGCAGACCTTTATCGAGCGCCCGATCAGCATGTGGGTGCTGATCTTGACGGCAGCCTTGCTGGTGTGGGGTGTGTGGAGCAGCCTGCGCCAGCGGTCGACCGTGGCGATCTCCAGCTCAAGCCCGGAAGCCGCTTGACGTAAGCGTCGCCAGGTGCTGTTGCGCACCTGGCGAGCACTGAGCAACCGCAGTTGTGTGAGTCACTGCCTCTATTCGAAGATCAGCGCTTTCTTGGGGCCTTCATGGTGTCCTGTGCGTGAATCCAGCGGCAATGACAAGATGACCCGCAGCCCTGGCTGGGCATCCGCAAAAGAGAGTTGCCCACCGTGCAAACCGACAATATTCATCACGCTGGTCAGGCCCAGGCCATGGCCTTCCGAGGAGGGATCTGCTCGGTAAAAGTGTTTGCCCAGGTGCTCATACTCGGTAGCGGGCAGCCCAGGCCCATCGTCCTCGATCGTAACGAGCCCAGTATTCCCTTGCTTCACTACGTTGATCTCTACCCGGCTGGTGCCATACTTGATCGCATTGTGGAGCAGATTCGCGAGCGCACTGGCGAGCAAATTGACATCGCCGGAAAGGGTGACGTTATCCAGGTTGCTGCGGTGTAATGCAATACCTTTTTCTTCTGCTAACGCCTCGTGCATCTCCATCACGTCAGTGACAATGACGTCCAGCTGGCAAGGCTTAAACGAACGGCGTTGTATGCCTGCTTCCATCTCGGCAATTTGCAAGAGCTTTTCCAGCAAGACATTTAGGCTCTCGATGTCTTCTATGGCGTGTTGATTGGCCTCCAGGACTTCAGCCATGGACACGTCCGGCTGTTGCGCTGCACGCAATCGACCAACAATGCGAGTCAGAGGAGTGCGAAGATTATGTGCAATGGTGTCCGAGATGTGCCTGGCGCTCTTCATCAAGAGTTCTATCCTGTCCAGCATCGTGTTGATGTCGCGATTCAGCAGCGTGAACTCGTCTTCGCCTGTGGGGGCGGAGATACGTTTTGAGAGTTGGCCCGCACCGATTTGCTGCGTGGTTCGGCGAATGTGACTAACGCGATACGCCAATTCTCTTCTGAATAGGTACGTTCCCAGCAGCACCAGCAGTACAGCCAAAAAAATGGCTGCCGCTGTGGCCCGGCCAATCAATGCCGTAATGTCGCTAATCTCGCTCAGATCCTGCCCTACGACTAGCGTTTCTCCGTTGGCCAGGGTTTGGACTTTTAGGTGGCCACGCGCAGGAACGCCATTTTGAACCACCTCTGCGTCAAAGACTTCGGTAGATGTTGCGTTGGATGGTGGGATATCCGCCAGATTTCCGGCGAGCTTTCGACCATCTTTATCAAGCAGCAAATAGATTTCTCGGGGCGAGTCGATCCGATCCGACAGCGTCAGTTCAATAGCCGATATCAGATCCTCACGGCCACCCTCTTCATAAGTCACGACCAGGCGTTGTGCGGTCGCTGTGATTTGTCGCGCATATTCAGTGCGCAATGCTCCAATAAACTGAACGTATATGAATACGATCAGTATCAACGTCGTCAAAATCGCCAGCAACCCATAATTCAACGTCAGGCGAAAGGAAATGGAGTTCCACAGGCGTCGAAAAAAATGCGTCATTCTTCTGCGAGCTTTATATCGTGGGGATTCTGTTTGTCAGAGATCGTGTACCCCGCGCCGCGTATGGTGTGAATCAGCGGGGTGGCGGAATTGGAATCTATCTTGCGGCGCAGCCTGCTGACCTGAACATCAATGACATTCGACTGAGGATCAAAGCTGTATCCCCAAATCGTTTCAAGCAACATCGTTCGTGTCACGATCCTGTGCATATTAAGCATGAGATAGACCAACAAACGGAATTCCTGCGGTTGCAAGGAAATGGATTGGCCAGCACGTTGCACTTTCTGTGTGGCGACATTCACCGTCAAATCTGCAACGCGAAGTTGTTTGACTTCCAGATGGTCGGGCCGCGTTCGCCTGACTAATGCATCCATTCGGGCGACCAGTTCAGAAAAGGAGAATGGCTTGACCAGATAGTCATCGCCTCCTGCTCTTAAACCATCAACCCGATCGTCAACCGCCGACAGCGCGCTCAGCACCAACACCGGCGTCTTTTTCCCCAACGACCTCAGGGTGGATAATATGGAAAGGCCATCGACATGATTGGGCAAAATGCGGTCCAAAATGATGATGTCCCATTTTTCCTTCATGGCATTTTCAAGGCCACTCACGCCGTCTCTGCTGACGCTGACCATGTGCCCGAGTTCCGTCAGGCCATTGGCGAGATAACGAGCGTTTTCTCGATCGTCCTCAATAATAAGACACTGCCACATAGTTGTTCCCCATGCTATTTTCCGACTGCCTTCGTCTGTCACCGCGATCCGTACTGATTGGGCCAGCAACGACGTTGGCACCCGATATCAGCCTTCTTCCATGACTAAATGGTAAGGCAAGCGTAATACGCTTCAGGCTGGTTTTGACTAAGATCATTCAGCATACCCGAAGTTATTCCTTTGCCTTAGGAAGGTTGCCTAGTGAGTATTCATGTCAGCCCCAGTCTCGATCAAGACCAACGCATTTGTAAGCCTATAAGTTTCTACGATCTGGTGGAGCTCATGACGTATGGAAGACTTTCTTTCAACCCATCGGTCAGTATTCGGTTCGCTTCATTACGCCCTCCCATCGTGAATGAGACAGTGATGGCTGACATGGCTGCAACGAGCACGTCGAGTCTGCAGAATGGAATGTCTATCCAGGCATTCCCTGCCTCGAGCGCCATTGGATATCAGCCATGGGACCTGCTTGAGCACGAGTTCTCTATAAACTGGGGCAGTGACGAAGAGCCTGCGCCACCTATCTATATCGTTTCGACTATTCGTGCACTATCAGAATCATTATTTCTCAGCGAAGGCATGCAAGCGTCTGTCAATCAGACTTCCCGCTTCGCTGGTGTTCAGGTGCAGCGGCGGCCCATGCGTTCTACTGTCGTGCCGATATTGGACGGGGGCTCGCTGATGGTGACATTGTGGTCGCGTGATCACACTGTCGATGGTGAACAACACTCAGTGCTACGGCTGCCCGTTGATTTGAGGACGCTGCTCGAGAGCGTCCTCGTATCGCCGAGGGTGTCAACCCGATTTTTTGAATTGGTTTCGGATCTTGTGCAGCGAATCAGCCGCGCCAGGGTCTCTCATGCAAACTGGTCAATCGCATCGGATGCTCTGAGAGTCCGGCCGCCTTGCGATGCCGACGGGATCCAATCGGCACACCTTACGGGGCATCGTTGATCGTTTTGGTCAGTCACGTCCCTGATAGTCCCCAGACGATTCATATCGACTTGGCCATGTGCTCTCGCAACCACTGGTGAGCGGGGTTTCGATGTACGCGCTCGTGCCATAGCATCAACATCTCGAAACCGGGTGCCTCGAACGGCGGTTCGACCGTCTGCAGCGTCCGGCTATTACGCACCAGACGAGACGGCACCATCGCCACAAGATCCGTGTTCGCCAGCACGGAGTCGAGAAACAAAAAATGCGGCACTGACAGCGCCACATTGCGCGTCATGCCGCGCTGCGCGAGTACCGCGTCCGTTGGTCCCTGAAACCCTCCGCCAACCGGCGACACGATCACATGATCCAGTTTGCAGAACTGAGCGAGGGTAGGGCGGCGTTTCAAACGCGGGTGGCCTCTGCGGCCGGCCAGCACATAGCGCTCTGTGAACATCGAGCGGCGCCGCAAGCCCGGCGGCGCTTCTTCGCTGATGTGAAAGGCGAGATCAATATCGCCTTGCTCCGCCTGGCGCGCCAGCGTCGTCGGGGAAAGGCTCAGAATCGCCAATCGCGTGCCCGGTGCTGCCATGCGCAACCCGGGCAACGCCGGTAATACGATCGTGGACTCACCATAGTCTGACGCCGCGATACGCCAGATCTGTCGAGCCTGGGCGGGATCGAAAGGACTGGACGGGGCGACAGCATATTCCAGCGATTCCAGTGCTTGACGCAACGGCTCTCGTAATTCATCGGCGCGTGCCGTAGGACGCATACCGCGCGGACCGGGCAGCAGCAGCGGGTCGTTAAAGATGTCGCGCAGTTTGCCAAGCTGCACGCTCACGGTGGGCTGCGATAGATGCAGGCGTTGCGCTGCGCGCGTCACATTGCGCTCGTCCAGTAGCGTATCGAGCGTCACCAGCAGATTGAGGTCGACGCGGCGCAAGGAATTATTCAAGGCAATACCTATTATTCTAAAAATTCATTTCAAGAATACCTGGAGCAAGTTTACCTTGTCGCATTGAATGATTTATGGAGCTTCATGCGATGAATGTTTTACTTGTTCATGCACATCCGGAACCGACCTCTGTGACCCGTCATCTGGTTGATACTGCGTCTGAGGTGTTGGCGGCTCAGGGCCACCATGTCATGGAGTCAGATTTATACGGTATGGGGTGGAAAGCCGTGTTTGACGGCCAGGATTTTCCCGAACGCACTAATGAGGATCGTCTGTCGTTTATCGAGGAATCAGGACATGCGTTTGCAAACGGTTGCCAAACCACCGACGTCGAGGGCGAGCAACGAAAACTTCAGGCTGCGGATGCTGTGATACTGGTGTTTCCGTTGTGGTGGTACAGCATGCCAGCGATCATGAAAGGATGGATTGATCGGGTGTGGGCATTTGGATTGGCCTATGGTTACCGAGGTGCGGGGAATGCTTATCGCTATGGAGAGGGCGGCTTCGCAGGCAAGCGTGCGCTATTGGCCGTATCTGTTGGCGGACCGGAGAAAGACTACTCGCCGCGTGGAATCAACGGGCCGTTGGAGCAACTGCTTTTTCCCATCACGCATGGCACTTTGTTTTTCCCCGGCATGCAGGTGTTGCCGACCTTTGCGGTGTACGGTAGTGCCGGTATTGAGCCTGGCCGCATGGCAGAGGCAACAGCCGCCTGGAAGCGTCGACTGGAACGACTATTCGATGATGAGCCGATCCCTTTTCGCCCCCAGAATGGCGGCGACTATCCCGATTGCCATGTGCTGGCTGATCATGTGGCACCTGGTTTGACTGGGTTGTTGGCGCATATTGCGGATGCGCCGCAGTTTGGCTCTGATGTTGAGGGGAGTTGACTGTTTGCCGCGCAGCAACACCAGACCACTCGCTGCCGAGAGCGTCAGCGAGCGGCAAAGGCGGAGAAGCGCTTGAGTGCGTACGCGTGAGGCGAAGTTCACTGGATGGCTCATTGTCTGACCCGTCCCTGGAACGCAGGGCGATCCCTAGCTAGGTCAAGACGGCTTTCTTTCGCCTGGGCGCAGGGTCAGAACCCTCACGCCGTTTCCGGTGACAGCCACGGTGTGTTCGAACTGGGCCGACCCGTATCCCGAAAGACAAAACGACGCAGGGCTGTCTCGAGTATTCCGGCGATCGAACTATTCCAGCTCAACACCCAGCAGGCATTCGGCGTCACGGGGCTCGCGTCGATAGCGGCGGGTATTCTCTCGCTGGCCGAATTGTCGCTCGGCGCGGCGCATGGCTTTGCCGTGCGGGCGCCTGTGCTGTCGGCATCGCTCCTTTACTCCGGCTTGATCCCGGCCGCCTTGACCACTCCGCCCCACTTTCGCAATTCAGCCTTCTGGAAGTCGTCCAGCTCTGCAGCGGTCGTTGTCCAGGCCTGTGTCGCGGAATGCCGGAAGAAGTCCTGGACGCCCTTGCTGTCCACGGCCGTCACAAGCCACTGTCGCAAGGCATCGGCTACTGCGGCGGGCGTGCCGCGCGGCACATAGGCGGCAAACCAATAACCCATGTCGTAACCTTTGATGCCAGCCTCATCCAGGGTTGGCACCTGGGGGAGTTGCGGCAGGCGTTCGTGAGTAGATGCACCCAAAGGGCGCAATTTGCCGGCTTCGATCTGCGACAAACCGGTGACGGTATCGATGACCATCATGTCGATATGGCCGCCCAGCAAATCATTAAGAGCATTGGGGTTGCTGTTGTAGCCCACCCAGACGATATCGGCGCCGGTCAGTTGCTTGAGCATTTCCCCCGCCATGCGGCTGGACGAATTGCCGCTGCCGAAGCTCAGTTTGCCCGGATCCTGCCTCGCGGCGCGGATCACGTCGTGCACCGTTTTGAATGGCGCGTCCGCGCGCACCACGAGTACCTGGCCGCCGCGTCCGAGGCCGGTCAGAGGTATGAAGTCCGCCACCGGGTCGTACGGAAGTTTCTTGAAAAGGTGGGGGTTGGCGGCCTGAGTCGTGTTGGTGGTAATCAGCACGGTATAGCCATCGCCACGGGCACGCGCGACATGCTGCGCGGCGATCATGCCGCTTGCCCCCGGCCGATTTTCTACTACGACGGCCTGCCCGGCCTGCCCGGCCTGTTCGGTGACGGACGCCGACAGAGCGCGCGCCAACAGATCGGTGGCGCTGCCAGCGCCGAACGGCACCACGAACGTGATCGGCTTGTTCGGATAATCGGCGGCGTGCGCCGGCCCGACGGCAGCGAAGGCGATAAGCAGCAAAGCCGTCGCTTGGCGGACCTTTCGTATTAACGTCTGGATCATGATGGTTGTCTCCTCAGGCACGTGCGCGCCGCGCCAGAAATTCGCGCACGGTGTTTTTGTGCTCCTCTCCGCACAGCAGAATGGCCTGCATGGCCGCGGCCGCCTCTAGCGCCACCGGCAATGTCGATTCGGCGGCATCTAGAACGAGGCGCTTGGCCATGCGCAGAGCCTGGGGCGGGTTGGATGCGATCCGGCTTGCCAACGCGGTACTCGTCGCATCCAGAGCATCGGGCTCCACCACGCGAGACACGATGCCCAGCTGCAACGCCGTCGCGGCATCGATGAACTCGCTAGTCAGCGTCAGTTCCAGCGCCTTGGCCCTGCCCACCAGCCGCGTCAGGAACCAGGCGCCGCCGATACCGGACACCAGCCCCAGTCGTAGAAAGCTCTCAGCGAAGGTGGCGCGATGACTGGCCACGCGCAGGTCGCACATCAGCGCCAGGTCGCAACCCGCACCGACCGCGGCGCCGTTGACTGCCGCGATGGATGGCACCTGCAATGCCTGCAGGGCCAGGGTGATGCGATGCAGCGTGGATTTCAGCCGGGCGCGCACCTCTATCGCCGATCCCTGCATCAAGTCGGACCCGCGCTCCATGTCCTTCACATTGCCACCCGTGCAGAAGTGGTTGCCAGTGGACCTCAGCAGTACACAATGCACATCGGGCAGCGTATTCGCCTTCTCCAGCGCGTCAGCCAATGCTTGCGCCATGCCCACCGACATGGCATTGCCGGTGCCGGGGTCGTTCATGCTTAGTACAAGCACGCCATCGGCAATGTCCTGCCGGACCAACTCGGGCGCTTCGGATTCATCAGAACGCATTGCGGTCTCCTTTTTTCATGTCGTGGGTTGTGGTGCCGTGGCCAGCGCGCCGCTTTCGACCATGGCATCGATCTCGGCCACGCTGTAGCCGCACTCTCGAAGAACCTGGCGGTTGTGCTGTCCCAACGTGGGTGCGGCCATGGCGGCACCTTGGCCGGTCAGTGCGCCAGTCGGGCCGGGTGCGAAACCAGGCATGCGGACCTTTCCGGCCACTGGATGCTGCATCCAGCTGTCGATGCCACTGGCTGCGTACTCCGGCGAGTGGACGACGTCTTCGTAGCTGGCAACGGGTGCGCACAGAATGTCGTGCCGTATCAGTAGGTCCATCCATGCCTGCGTGGTGCGCTGCTGGAACAGTGGCGTCAGCGTGGCGCGCAGCGCATCGCGGTTCGCGACGCGGCTGGCGTTGTTCGCGTAGCGCGGGTCGAGCTCCAGCGCGGGCACGCCCAACACGGCGCACAGAGCCTGCCAGCGCTGGGGATGGTAGGCAGCCACCATGATCCAGCCGTCGCGGGTGCGGTAGGTCTCGTTGGGAGCGGCGTATGGCGCCGCGCTGCCTGTCCGTGCCGGCAACGCCCCGGTGGCAAAGTACGAGGCAAAGCCGATCTGCTGCAGCATCAGCGTTGCGTTGTACAAACTGATGTCCAAATACTGGCCTTGTCCGGTCTGCTGTGCCGCGTTGCGCGCCGCCAGGATGGCGATGGTTGCCAGATAGCCAGTGACCATGTCTGCGACGGGAATCGCGACCTTCATGGGTTCGCTGTCCGCGCTGCCCAAGGTGCTCATCAAGCCGCTGGCGGCCTGGATGATGCCGTCCACGCCCGGGCGGTCACGCAGTGACCCCACCTGGCCGTAAGCGGAAATCGAGCAATACACTAGTCGGCGGTGGCTGCTGGCCAGCGCGGCGTAATCCAGGCCGAAGGCGCGCATCACACCCGGCCGGAAGTTCTCCACCACCACGTCCGCGCTCTGTATCAGCCGGCGCGCGGCATCCCGGCCGTCGGGAGATTTCAGGTTGAGCGCCACGCCGCGCTTGTTGCGGTTGACGCTGAGATATACCGCGCTTTCTCCCGCGATCCAGGGCGGGCCGAGGCGCCGTCCCAGTTCTCCGCCTGGAGGTTCGATCTTGACCACATCGGCACCCATGTCGCCCAGCATCATGGTGCATACGGGACCTGCCAGCACATGCGAAAAGTCGACTACCCGCAAACCGCGCAAGCTGCGCTCGAACATATAGTGGCTCCTGGACGGCACGGCGCTACTGGCGGCCGTGCATGCTTGTCATGGCAGGCAGGATAGGCAGCGGTGTCCAGACGGGCAATCGACTTTATCGTCGTTATGCTTTGACTTTTTGTAAAAGCCTGGCCGTAGCGCGGTTGATCAGGAGATAGGCAAGCAGCGAGGTCCCGTACTTCACGTCATGCGTCCAAACCGCCCATCAGCACATACTTCACTTCGACATACTCCTCAATCCCGTAGAAGCTGCCTTCGCGCCCGTAGCCGGATTGCTTGACGCCGCCGAATGGAACCGACGCTGTACCCACCGATCCGGAGTTCAGGATCACCATGCCCGCCTGGATATCTCGGGACACGCGAAATGCCCTTCCGACATCCCGTGTATAGGCATAAGCCACCAGACCGTACTCGGTGTTGTTGGCTCTTTCGGCCACTTCATCCTCGTGGCCAAAACGGTAGATAGGGAAGACGGGCCCAAAGATTTCGGTTCGGGCTATCGGCATTTCATCATTCAGGCCGGTCAGGATAGTAGGCTCGTAGAACAACCCGCCTTTGGCATGAGGCTTGCCTCCCAGTAGTGTCGAGGCACCATGCTGCTGAGTGTCTTCTACCAATCGAGCCACCTTGTCGAATCCCGCCTGGTTAATGAGCGGGCCCACGACGAACTCCTGCTGCATTCCGCTGTCCACACGCACGTGAGCGACTTTTTCGGCCAGGGCGGCAACGAAGCGATCATGTATGCCCTCTTGCACATAGATGCGGTTGGGCGAAATACAAACTTGCCCGGAATTCCTGAGCTTGGCGGCCACCAGGCCCGCTACGGCCTGTTCCAGGTCGGCATCATCGAAGACAATGAACGGCGCGTTGCCACCCAACTCAAGAGTCATCTTCTTCAGCGCGCGTCCGCTGGCGGTCGCCAGCAGCTTGCCTACCGCGGTGGACCCTGTGAAGGAAATCTTGCGGATGCGGTCGTCCTGCGTGAGCAGCTCCCCGATGGCCTGCGGATTACCCGTGACCATCTCGAATACGCCCTCGGGAATGCCCGCCTTGCGGGCGTACTCCAGCAGTTTGTATGCCGTCAGCGGCGTTTCTTCGGACGGTTTGATCACCATCGTGCAGCCCGCCGCCAGTGCCGTAGCCACCTTGCGGGTAATCATCATGAAGGGAAAGTTCCAGGGCGTGATGGCTGCGGTGGGGCCGACAGGCTCTTTCGTGACCAGAATGGCTGCATTGCTGGCGTGCGACGGAATGGTGTCGCCATACACGCGTTTCGCTTCTTCGGCATACCACTCGATGAAACCGAGCCCGTAGTCGATTTCACCCAGAGCTTCGGTGAGGCACTTGCCGTTTTCATTGACCATGATTTCGGCGAAGACTTGCTTATCGGCGCGTACCAGTTCGAACCAGCGGCGAAGCATGTCGCCGCGCTCCTTCGCCAAGGTACGCGACCAGGCGGGGAAGGCGCTGCAAGTTCGGTCTATGGCGGCCTTGACCTGGGCGACGCCCATGTCGGGGGCTTGCCCGACGATGGACCCATCGGCCGGATTGATGACGTTGATCATGACGTTTGCTGCTCCAGTTGATTGCTATTTCGGGTCGAGCGAAATGCGGCGACCCAGAGCTTGAATAATAGTCATGGGTAAACTGGATATGAATGGCTTTGAGTCTGTTATTCTTGCCTTATCCTATGAATAATGAAATTTCGATGCAACGCCCAGAAACTATCCGTCCTGGTCTGAGAAGGGTTTGGCGATGAGTGCAGCAAGCAATGCGGTCACACACGGGAAGCGCACCTCGGACAGGCGCTTGGCGGCCATGCTGGAACGCCTGGCCCCTGACGAGGGATACAACCTGAGTGCCCTGCCCGAGGTCAGGTTCTTGCGGTCCAATCGTCCCTTGTCCGCCGTACCGGTGCTTTACGACCCTGGCATCGTGTTCGTGTGCCAAGGCAGGAAACGCGGGTATTTTGGCGACCAGGTCTACCTGTACGACGATCAGCACTATCTGGCGGTTTCGGTGCCCGTGCCGTTCACTATGGAGACAGACGCCAGCGCCGAAGAACCGCTGCTGGCAATCTACATGCATCTGGATTTCAAACTGGCCGCGGATTTGATGTTGCAGATCGACCAGCTTGGCGGGATAGAAGCCGCGCAACCGCGCGGCCTGATGTCCACGCCAATGGACTCGCGGTTATACGAGTCTCTGGTACGTTTCCTGCAGGCCATGAACCACCCGCTTGAGGCCTCGATACTCGGCCCGGCGTTGGTTCGGGAAATCTATTTTCATGTGCTCACTGGGGATCAGGGGGCCTCGATGCGGGCAGCGCTGGCCATGCATGGACAGTTTGGCAAAATCGCCCGTGCGCTGCGCCGCATTCATGCCTCGTTCAATGCCGAGTTCAGTGTCGAGCAACTGGCGCGGGAAGCGGGAATGAGCGTGCCCACCTTCCATACTCACTTCAAGGCGGTAACCGAGACTTCGCCCGTGCAGTATGTGAAGTCGATACGCTTGCACCAGGCCCGCCTGCATATGGTGCGCAATGGCATGACGGCTGCGGCGGCAAGCGCAGAAGTCGGTTATGACAGCCCTTCGCAGTTCAGCCGTGAATTCAAGCGCCTGTTCGGGCGCAGCCCAGTTGAAGAGGTCAGGCGGATGAAGGCGGACTTTGCCGTTCCGCCCGCGCATGCGGCCTCTGTGTATGTGTCTTCACACTGAGGAGATAACAGTTGAAGGTTACTTGACACTCAACGAACACGTGAAAGTTGCTCTTCACGACAAGCGCAATACCGATGAGGGATTTTGCGGAGGTGAGGCTAAGGGTAAACGCGAAAAATGAATACCAATCCGGAATAATTTTCAGCGGGGAAAATTCAATTTTTTATCGTTCGCAGCGCTGATAGACTGCCCTGCTACTTATGAACGCAATCCGGGAAAGGCGCAATGATTTCACGTCGCAGCATTCTGAAACTGGGCTACGGTGGTGTACTCGTGGCGGGGGCCTCGTTGGGGCGCGTACAGGCCAGTTCTGCGCCAGTCAGCATCGTCATCCCAGGGCCTCCGGGAGGCGGCGCGGATGCGATTGCCCGTATTGTGGCGGAGAAACTCGGCGCGAGGATCAACGAGACGATCATCGTTGAAGCCCGTCCCGGGGCCGGTGGCCTGATCGCGAGCAACTACGTAAAACGCCAGGTGCCGGACGGCAAGGTGCTCTACCTCAGCTCGTCCATGTTGGTCACAGCACCCGCCGTATATCCCGAGGTACAGAAACTGGACCCGGTGGCCGACTTCACCCCGTTGGCCAGGCTGTCTGTGAACACCTACCTGTTCCTGGCACGCAATCAGCTGCCCGTTTCCGACGTGCGCCAGTTCATCGACTATTGCCGCGCGAATCCCAAGAAAGTAACGATAGGAACCGTGGGGCAGGGCTCGTCAAGCCACCTTGCTGCCGCGTACTTGGTCAAGGCAGCAAACCTGGATGTCACCATCGTGCATTACAAGGGCTCGGCGCCCGCGAACCAGGACTTGATGGGGGGATTCATCGACGCAAAGTTCGAGAATCTCGCGGGTACCCGTGCGACGCTTGATTCCGGAAAAGTCAGAATTCTGGGCGTGTCCAACGCAGAGAGGTCGCCGCTGTTCCCGGATATTCCCACGGTGAACGAGTCAGTGGCGGGTATGGTCGTCGATGACTTCTTCATCATCGTCGCGCCGAAAGGGATGGACAAGCAGCGCGCACAGACGCTCAGCAAGCACCTCGCCGAAGTGGTTCAGATGCCCGATGTGCAAGCCAGGCTGCGCGAGCAGCTCGGCGCCATTTCCGCGCCGCTCGACCCCGACGAAACCGTGAAGTACATGCGCGAGTCGTTCGACAGGACAAAGACCTGGGCGGCCGATCTGCTCGGCGTGGGCGAGACGGCAGGCAGCTAGTTTTCGGAGTCCGGGCGGAGGTGATCTCTATTTCACGGGCCAGGGTTTGACCGGACTTCAGGATCCGTCAGGGCGGCTTTTCAGATCGCCGGGAAGGGGTGCCGTAACTCGGCGCGTGCGACGGGGTGCAGCGTGAGGGATTCATGCCATGGAGGTGTAGACTTATTCCAAACTGGTATGAACAGGAACGGGTGCCATGACGACCTTCCGGGAGCTGGAGGCCTTTGTCGCGGTGGTGGATATGGGGTCCTTCGAGAAGGCGGCTCGCAGCCTGGATACGTCGCAGTCCGCCATATCGCGCCTGATCAATGAGTTAGAAGGGCAGTTCAAGTACCCTTTGTTCAATCGGAACCATCGGTCGGCGCAACTCACGATCGAAGGGCAGGAAGTATTGCGGCAAGCGCGGGCAATTCTGCGCCAGCGTGTCAACCTCATGGAGCGTTTCGCCAGCCCGGAAATCGTGGCTTCGACACTGCGCCTTGGCGTGACAGAGCTAGCGGCAGTGACATGGCTCGGATCTTTTGTTGTGGATTTGCGGGCTCGGTATCCCCGCATTCGCCTGGACTTGAAAGTGGATTCATCCATCCGCTTGTACGAGCAGATGCGAGATGGTCATCTGGACATCGCGGTTGTGCCCGAATCCACGCGTTCGGCGAACATGACCAGGATTACCGTCGGCTCCGCGGCATTCGGGTGGTTCTGCGCAGCCAGTCGGTCCATACCCAAGACATTGAAGCTGTCGCAATTCGAGCAGGAGACGCTTCTGCTGCAAGGCACCGGCGGCAGCTCGGGAAACCAGATCGTGAACTGGCTGATCGATCGCGGGGTAAGGCCCGCGAACATGATCCAGAGCGACAGCCTGGCCGCGTTGTCGGGGATCTGCGCCGCCGGCCTCGGGATAGCCGGCCTCCCACACGCAATTGCCTCGGATGCCGTGGCGTCAGGGCTGCTTCAGGAGGTGACAGTTGCCCTTGGCGCAATCAGCATGGCGTACATCCTGCTGATAAGAATAGACTCGATTACCGACTTTCACCGGACGGTGGCCGAGCTGGTGAAGCGCAATTGCAACTTCGACAGCGCGATGGCGACTCAGCGTCGCGCGGCCAGACGTTGAGGGCGGGACATGCCGACTATCAAACAACTGCAGGCGTTCTACTGGCTCGCCCGTCTGGGGACGCTCAGCTGCGCCGCGGAAAGACTGCATGTCACGCAGTCGGCCGTCACTAAACGGATACAAGACCTGCAGGCCATTGCCGTTCAGCCGCTGTTCGAGAGAGACGGCCGTAAAAGCCAATTGACCCCATTCGGAAGGGAGCTGGAAGCCGAGTGTGTAAAGCTGCTCGGCTTGCTCCAGGGGCTGGAGCAGTTAAAAAGCCTGAGTCATCCGCCCGTCCGGCTGCTGCGGATCGGCCTCACCGAAATGGTGGCGCTGACATGGTTTGCTGACTTCCTGCGTCATATGAAGCAGCGCTATCCGTCCATCACGGTTCAGCCGGAGATCGACCTGTCGCTCTTGCTCGAAGATAAGGTGGAAGGGGGGCAGCTGGATTTGGCCATTCTTCCCGATTTCCGTACGTCGGACTCCATGGTCAGGGTGGGTGTCGGCGAAGTCCAGTTCGGTTGGTTCGCCGCGCCTGGCGTCTTTGGGTCCGGCAATGTGCACACCATGCACGAGTTGGCGACGCAGCCGGTGATCGAACAGTCGGAGAATTCGATCATTACGGTCGCGTGCAGCCGGCTCTGGGAAAGTGCCGGGGTGCGTCCGGAACGCATCTATGGCGGAAACAGCGTGCAAGCCCTGGCGGGTTTGATCTCTGCCGGCGTAGGTGTCAGCTGCCTTCCGATTGCTCTTTTTAAGAGCGAGATAAAAGCAGGCTCCCTCGACTTGGTCAAGACCTCGACGCCAGCGCCATCAGTAAGCTACTCCTGCTGCTTTTTGAAGCACCCGAATGCTGCCCTGGGGCACCGTATCGCCGAGGTGGCGAGAGATTGCAGCACCTTCGCAGGCGTTTCCGGATCGGCAGCGGGTAGGACGGTCAGGGGAGGTCGTGGGTTCATCCAACCGTGATCGTCTAGTCGTTCCATCTCGGAAAGATAGAGCCGTTTGAGTGGCTCGGGCGGGGGAGTTCGGATTTTGCGACATGACTGCATGTGTAGCGCAGGTCAGGAGCTGACGGGTTGTTATTGTTGACCGATGGATCGGATCAGAAGAACGGGGCATATGGCCCCAGGGGCCAGGCAGCAGTCGCAGCCGACGGGCCCGTCAAGGACGCCTGGTGGCTCGACGCAGGGGTCATCGTCATCGTTGTCGTTGCCTGTGCAACAGCCGCACCGCAGGGCTGCGGTGGGTGCCGCGTCGATGGCGCCGCGGCGAGCAAGCCCTGCGGGGTTGGCGCGAGGCGGCCAGGTGCCGCCGTCCCAGTGGTCCGATGAGGAAGTGCATGCTGAGCAACAGGCACTGGCTGTCCTGCTAAAAACGCTGGAGGGTGAGGAGCACGCAGTGCTGGAGACCGAGCAACGAGATATGGTGGCAGACGTGCAATCGGCGATTGCTGCGGGGCATTGCGTATTGAGGGAGTCGCTGTCTCATCCGGACGGTTCGGTCAGTAGGCGGTACGGCATTTCTCCGCCTGAGTATCTGGCTGAGGCGGTCAAGGATGGCGTAGCGGCGGGGATGGGCCAAGAGAGCTCGCATTTGTACGAAGCGATGGTGCACATGCGTGACGGGCGTGCGCTGCGCATTGATGTGGAGCCGAGTTTCGAGGTGCCCTTCACCGTACTATTCGGGCCCGTACCCGGCATATTGACGCATGCGCACGCAGGAGCCAACATCAAGTATGGCGAGGCCAGCAGCGGTTCGCAGGTGGGTAGCGATGCGGCTGCGTCCTCGAACGGTCCGCCTGCTCCGTCCACGGTCCAACGTTTGGCGGCCGAGTTCAGTCAGGCGGAGTTGATTGGCGCGGTCATACAGCGGCACAACCCGCAGGACTTCACTGGCGCGTCACTGCCGTCGGGGGCTTCGGTTGGCAGCCAAGCGTTGTCGAGCGAGCCGGCGGCCTCGGGGGTGACAGGCAATGCGGCGCTGGTGCAGGCGATCGCTGCTGCCGTCCCCAAAGGGAGCCTCAACAAGACTCAGCACTACAAGGCAATCCTGGATGCCAACGAGCGTCGCCCGGCCGGGGATCCCTGGCCCAACAAGAGCATGATAAAGGCCGCGGGGATCGACTCGGGCCAAGCCAGCAGGATACGCGATCGGCTGGCACCGGACACGCCGCGCACGATCGCCGCACGCGAGTTCATTGCCGATACCGCCCCGAAGGACGATCAGAAGGACCCCGCCAGCGAGCGCTACCGCCGCCTGCTCGAACACAACAAGCAGCGCGCGTCCGGGGAGCCCTGGCCCGACAAGAGCATGATAAAGGCCGCCGGGATCGACTCGTCCCAAGCCATCTGGATACGCGAGCGGCAAGAGCCGGACACGCCGCGCACGATCGCCGCGCGCCAGTTCATTGCCGATACCGCCCCGAAGGACGATCAGAAGGACCCCGCCAGCGAGCGCTACCGCCGCCTGCTCGAACACAACAAGCAGCGCGCGTCCGGGGAGCCCTGGCCCGACGATAGCATGATAAAGGCCGCCGGGATCGACCAGGGCAGTGCCAGCAGGATACGCGATCGGCTGGCACCGGACACGCCGCGCACGACCGCCGTGCGCCAGTTCATTGCCGATACCGCCCCGAAGGACGGTAAGAAGGACCCCGCCACCGCGCGCTACCGCCGCGTGCTCGAACACAACAAGCAGCGCGCGTCCGGGGAGCCTTGGCCCCCCAAGAGCATGGAAAAGGCTGCCGAGATCGACTCAAGCGACGCCCGCAAAATACGCAAACGTCTGGCCGCAGAGGATGGGCAGGCGACCGAATCGGTCGGGAGTGATTCATCGGATCAAGAGTCCCTCTGAGCCCAGTCATCGACGCGGCAGCCGGGTCAGCACGTCCTTGAGGTAAGGCTACAGGTAGGCCGTTGTTGCCCCATCCTGGAGATGTCAAAGCTACTTTGATTTCGGCTCTGCAAGAGGCCGTACAAAAGAAAATGCCCAGCTACAAGAGCTGGGCATCGAATTCGTGGTGGCCTGGGGCGGAATCGAACCACCGACACGCGGATTTTCAATCCGCTGCTCTACCGACTGAGCTACCAGGCCAACGAAGTCCGCAACTATACACAATTTTTTGACCTTGTGCAGGCGAATGCCGGGAAAAAGTCCCAAGCGAGCAAAAAAAACATATGTAAATCAGCTTTACTACGGGATAACCCTTGGCTGTATAATTTTCATCTGCCTCATGTTACAAATGCGTCGTGCTCCGCCTGACGGTGCCTATTTCTGTATCCCATGTCCGTAGCTGTTCTTGCGTTCGGTCTGAATCACACGTCTGCGCCCGTATCGGTGCGCGAACGGGTGTCTATGCCCGTCGATTTGGTGCGGCCGGCATTAGAGGGGCTGCGGTCAGCATTTGGCGGGGCAGTGCGCGAGGCGGCGATTCTGTCCACCTGTAATCGCACCGAGGTCTACTGTGCGGCGGATGCGCACGTGGCCGAGCACTTGCCCGTGTGGCTGGCTGACCATAACCGCCTCGAGGCGGGGGCGCTCAGTCCTCACTTGTATCGCCACCAGCAGGACGACGCCGTGCGCCATGCGTTCCGCGTGGCCAGCGGACTCGATTCCATGGTGCTGGGCGAGCCGCAAATCCTGGGGCAGATGAAAGACGCGGTGCGTGCCGCCGGCGAGGCTGGTTCGTTGGGTACGCTGCTGCATCAGCTATTCCAGCGGACGTTCTCCGTCGCCAAAGAGGTCCGGTCACAGACCGAGATCGGCGCGCATTCGGTATCGATGGCCGCTGCCGCGGTGAGATTGGCCGAACGCGTGTTCGGCAATCTGGATCAGGCGCGCACGCTGTTTATCGGCGCAGGCGAGATGATCGATCTCTGTGCGACGCACTTTGCGGCGCAGCGCCCACGCAGCATGACGGTGGCCAATCGCACGGCAGAGCGCGCCGAGACGTTGGCCGGAAAATTCTCGGCCAGCACGATGAAGCTCGCCGATCTGCCGGATCATCTGGCCGAATTCGACGTCATTGTTTCCTGTACGGCCAGTTCCCTGCCCATATTGGGCCTGGGGCTCGTCGAGCGCGCGACGCGCCAACGTCGCCACCATCCGATGGTGATGATCGATCTGGCAGTACCGCGTGATATCGAGCCTGAAGTCGGCCGGCTCGATGACGTATATCTGTATTCCGTTGATGACCTGGGCCGCCTGGTACAAAGCGGCACCGATGCACGCCGTGCCGCAGTGGTACAAGCCGAGGCCATCATCGAAACGCGTGTCCAGGGCTTCATGCACTGGATGCAGTCGCGCGAAGTCGTGCCCGTGATCCGCGACCTGCATCAGGCCGCCGAGGACGTGCGCGCCGCAGAACTCGACCGTGCCCGCCGCATGCTGGCGCGTGGCGAGTCGCCCGAGGCAGTGCTGGAGCAATTGGCGCATGGCCTCACTCAGAAATACCTGCACGGCCCGCTGGCGGCACTGAACCGCAGCGAAGGCGACGAGCGCAAGCAATTGCTCGCCTGGATGCCGCGCCTGTTCCCGGGTCGTGATACGCGCCGTTAGCGCTGCTGCCGCAATGCCCGCCGCTCGGCGGGCGTTCGCATTTCGGGCGCCCGCGTTTCGCTAATCCCCTTTTGTCTCTTTGGTATCCGTATATGAAATCTTCCATGCGCAGTCGGCTGGAACAGTTGTCTCACCGCCTCATCGAGGTGGACGCGCTGTTGGCCGAACCCGAAACCGCTGCCGATATGGAACGCTTTCGCAAACTATCGCGTGAGCGCGCAGAGCTCGAGCCTGTCGCATCGGCATTCGGGCAGTTTGCGCGGACTGAAGACGATCTGGCGACCGCGCAGGACATGCTGAGCGATCCCGACCTGAAGTCCATGGCCGAGGAAGAAATCAAAACGGCCAAGGATCGTCTGGAGGCCCTGGAAGGCGAGCTGCAGTTGCTGTTGCTGCCGCGTGACCCCAACGACGGCCGCAGTTTGTTCCTGGAAATCCGCGCGGGCACGGGCGGCGACGAGAGCGCGCTGTTTTCCGGCGATCTGCTGCGCATGTATTCACGCTATGCCGAACAACGCGGCTGGCGTGTCGAACTGATGTCGGAAAGTCCCTCGGAGCTGGGCGGCTACAAGGAAGTGATCGCGCGCATCGACGGCGATGGCGCCTACGGACGACTGAAATTCGAGTCGGGAGCGCATCGCGTGCAGCGGGTGCCCGCCACCGAGGCCCAGGGCCGCATTCATACCTCGGCGTGCACCGTGGCCGTGATGCCGGAGGCCGACGAGATGGGCGAGATCATCATCAACCCCTCTGATCTGCGCATCGACACATTCCGTGCCAGCGGCGCGGGCGGCCAGCACATCAACAAGACCGATTCCGCAGTACGCATCACGCACTTGCCGACGGGCCTGGTGGTGGAATGCCAGGACGACCGTTCGCAGCACCGCAACAAGGACAAGGCGATGCAGGTACTGGCCGCGCGCCTGAAAGACCGCGAATTGCGCGAACGCCAAAGCAAAGAGGCTGCGGAGCGCAAGAGCCTGGTGGGCTCGGGAGACCGGTCCGAGCGCATTCGCACGTACAATTTCCCACAAGGTCGCGTGACCGATCACCGCATCAACCTGACGTTGTACAAGCTGCAGCAAATCATGGAAGGCGATTTGGAAGAATTGACCGGCACACTCATCGCCGAACACCAGGCCGAGTTGTTGGCGGCGCTGGGAGACGAGGTCTAGCGTGAGCCGCCCCATCCTGCAAACCCTGTTGCGGGACGCGCGCTTGCCGCGGCTGGAGGTGCGCATGCTGCTCGAGCACGTGCTGCATAAACCGCGCGCGTGGATGTTGGCGCACGACACCGATCCGATCGAGTCCTGGCAGGCGCAGCAATACCAGGCCCTGGTCACGCGCCGGCTGGCTGGCGAGCCCATGGCGTATCTGGTGGGACATCGCGAATTCATGGGACACGATTTCGCGGTGACGCCGGACGTGCTGATTCCGCGGCCGGAAACGGAATTACTGGTTGAGACGGCTTTGGCCTGGCTCGCAGACCGTCCCGAGTCCGCCGTGCTGGATTTAGGTACCGGCAGTGGCGTGATTGCCGTGTCCATTGCACTGGGAGCACCGCAAGCCACAGTGACTGCGACGGACATCAGCGCGACCGCGTTGCAGATGGCCGTACGCAATGCGGCACGTCTGAACGCGCGCGTGGATTTCGCGCAGGGTAGTTGGTACGAGGCCTTGCCGCCCCGCGCACGCTACGACCTGATCGTATCCAACCCGCCTTATATTTCACGTGATGACGAACATCTGGGGCAGGGCGATCTGCGGTTCGAGCCTCGTGGCGCATTGACCGACGGCGCCAATGGCCTGCGCGATTTGACCACCATTGTGAACGGCGCAGTCGACCGTTTGCGTTCGGGAGGAGAGCTGTGGATGGAACACGGCTGGGATCAGGCGCAGGCCGTGCGGCAATTACTGATAGATGCCGGCTTCAAGAATGTCACCAGTCTGCGCGACCTTTCGGGAATCGAGCGAATTTCTGGCGGGTCTCTATAATGGATTTATCCGAATTTTCGAGAACCCCCGCGCTGGCACCAGGGGCTGCGACGAGGTACCACTTCTTTCCTGCCGTCCCCTGAGGCCAAAGCCCACGCCACATCGTTTTGCGGCACATTATTCAGGACGTGGGGCAATCCATCCGTTTTACATGTTTGTGAGATCACCATGAGCGACGTACAAGAATTCATCCGCGACACCGTGACCCAGCACCCCGTGGTGTTGTTCATGAAGGGCACGGCCCAGTTTCCCCAATGTGGTTTTTCCGGCCGCGCCATTCAGATCCTGAAAGGCTGTGGTGTCAAAAAGCTGATCACCGTCAACGTCCTCGAAGACGACGAAGTCCGCCAGGGCATCAAGGAATACTCCAACTGGCCCACCATCCCGCAGCTGTACGTCAGCGGCGAATTCATCGGTGGCTCGGACATCATGAACGAGATGAACGAAAACGGCGAGTTGAAGACCCTGCTGGATCAATCCGGCGCAACGGCATAAATCGTTGATCGTCGCGAAACATCCCGCGATAGTGATTTTTGGTCGCGCCCGTAGGCGACCAAAAATCGCAGCCCCACAAGATCTTCCGTTCTAAAAAACGGCGTCCCACGAAGCCCAAGCAAGAAGGCCGTCCCAGCGATCGTACGATTTGAAATTGCTGCGAGTTGATGTGGGGCAGTGGCCGCGTTGGGGCGCCTCGGCGTCGAGCGAGGGAAACCGAAGGAGCGTAGCGA
>NZ_CBCSIU010000016.1:0-25790 GCF_965139205.1 Bordetella muralis | reverse complement strand
CTACGCTCCTTCGGTTTCCCTCGNNCGACGCCGNGGCGCCCCAACGCGGCCACTGCCCCACATCAACGTCCAGAAGAACTCAAACGCTCGACTGGAAGCCGCATCCGCGGATCCGAAACCTGCCAACCGTCGTCATCAGCAGCTACGACTCACCACGGAACGAGAGGAAATCGAATTCAAGCAGCCAACAATTCCGGCGGCTTCGGATAAGTCTTCTGATAGTGCACTGTAAACGTCCTGAACGCAGCCAACGCCTTCTCAGGATCGTGCCCAGGCTTCACCAAGAAGCTATCAAACCCCACCCGCGCCTGATAGTGAATCGTATCGATCATCACATCCCCGATCGCCCGCAATTCACCCTGCCATCCATGACGCGTACGCAGCAACTGCGCCAGCGAATAACCCCGCCCGTCCGTATAAAGCGGAAAGTCAATCGCAATGAATGCAAGACCCGCGTCATCAACACGGCCGTCTTCGCCAATCAGGTCCTGCAATTTAGCGTCCGGCGGCAACAGCACCGCAACAGGATGCTGCCGCTGACGTAACGTATCTCGCTGCGCTGTCCAGAGCGCTAATGGAATAATCCATCCCGGCTCATCCGCCGGTAATGCAGGCGCCGCATCAGCAGCGACCTGGGCGTCCTCACCAGTGGCCTCTTCAGCAGCCGGCGAGAAAACACGCCCATCGTTAATCTGCAATTGGCCGTGGCGAATCAGGCGGGCAACATTGTCATCCGCAGAAATCAGATCAGACATGAGCCACCTCACGAGCTGCCGGCGCGGCTTTGGCCACGGCGGGATCGGAATACACGTCGTCCTTGAACGGAGCGATACCCACGCGGTCGACGACATCAATAAAACGCTCCGCGTCGCTGTCACGCAATCGCAGATAAGTCTGGATCAAACGCTCGACGACATCAGGCACCTGCTCGCGCGCAAACGACGGCCCGATGATGCGGCCAATCGCCGCGCCACCGCCCCGTGTGGATTGCAGATCGGGCAACGGTTTGGCCGCGCCGTTTTGGCGCCCGCCCAGCGTGACTTGATACCACTCTTCGCCATTCTTATCGACGCCCAGAATGCCGATATGGCCGACGTGGTGATGGCCACAGGCGTTGATACAGCCCGAGATATTCAGATCGAGCTCGCCGATTTCGAACAGATAGTCCAGATTGTCAAAACGCGTCTGGATGGCTTCGGCGACCGGAATGGACACGGCATTGGCCAAGGCGCAGAAATCACCGCCCGGGCACGAGATGATGTTGGTCAGCAACCCGATGTTAGGCGTGGCCATGTTCAGCGCGCGCAGTTCTTCCCAAAGCGAGAACAACTGCGAACGGCGCACGTCGGCCAGTACCAGGTTTTGCTCGTGCGAGACGCGAACCTCGCCATAGCCATAACGCTCGGAGAGATCTGCGACGGCGTCCATCTGGTCGGCCGTGATATCGCCAGGCGGCACGCCAGTGGGCTTCAGTGACAGCGTCACGGCAGCATAGCCAGCGACCTTGTGGTCGCGTACGTTCTTTTGCAGCCAGCGGGCAAACGCGGGGTGTGCGGCGGCGTGCATTTCCGTGGGGTCAGGCTCGCCCGCGACAGATTCGTCATAGTCCGGCCACGTAAAGCGCTGCGCAATGGTGTCGACATATTCCTGGGTCAGCGTGTCGGGGCCGCCCTTGATCAACTGCCATTGTTCATCGACCTGCTCGGCATAGACCTCGGGTTTGAGTTCCTTGACCAGGATTTTGATGCGTGCTTTGTACTTGTTGTCGCGTCGGCCATGCAGGTTGTAGACGCGCAATGCCGCTTGCAGATACGTCAACAGATGCTGCCACTCGACAAACGGATTGATCAGATGGCCCACCATGGGGGTACGGCCCAGACCGCCACCGACCCAGACGCGGAAACCGAGTACGCCATCGCGCTCGACAGCCTGCAGGCCGATGTCGTGCACACCGACAGCGGCGCGGTCTTCCTCGGCGCCGCTGACGGCGATCTTGAATTTACGCGGCAGAAATGCGAATTCCGGATGCAGTGTCGACCATTGGCGGATGATCTCGCACCATACGAGCGGATTGACCAACTCGTCAGGGGCAACGCCGGCGAAATGGTCGGAGGTCGTGTTGCGTATGCAATTGCCGCTAGTCTGGATCGAGTGCATTTGCACCTTGGCCAGCTCTGCCAGAATGGTGGGCACGTCTTCGAGCTTGGGCCAGTTGAACTGCATATTCTGGCGCGTGCTGAAATGGCCGTAGCCACGGTCCCAGGTGCGGGCAATATGAGCCAGCGTACGCAGTTGGCGCGCGGCCAGCAGGCCGTACGGGATGGCGATGCGCAGCATCGGCGCATGACGTTGAATGTACAGGCCGTTCTGCAGGCGCAGGGTGCGGAAATCGTCTTCGGTTAGCTGACCATCAAGAAAACGCTGGGTCTGGTCGGTGAACTGCGCGACACGTTGTTCTACAAGCTGTTGATCGACAGGGTCGTACACATACATGGCAAGTTGCCCTATTGGGGCGCCCGGTGGGGCGTAATGGAACCACTGACAGCAAACGACGCTCAAGGCATGACAATAAACGTCGCGGACGCAAAAGCGNGCCCCGGCGGCGCCGCTACATGCTATGTACATAACCGTAACAGCCGATATCCTCGGCTGTCTAAGTCATTTTCGTTATAAGAATAGAAGCTGGCCGAGGACTCAGAGGATCAATCTGGCGTGCCGGACGCCTGCGGTTGGCAGGGGGCGAACTTTCCGCTTTCGGGGTCGCGCAGGAACAACAGGCCGGTGGCGACACCGAAGTAGGCGCCGTGCAGTTCGATTTTGCCGGCTTCGACGCGTCGGCGAATCGACGGAAAGGTCTGCAGGTTGCGCAAGCTGTGTTCGACCACGGCCCATTCCAGACGCTGGATATCGGTGGTGCGGTCGCCAGTGCGCGGCAGCGCATCGGCTACGGGTGTGATCTGCGACATCCATTTGCCGACGAAATCGATTTTGGTCAGCGGTTCGGCGTCGTCGAACACGGCACGCACGCCGCCGCATGAGGCGTGGCCGAGCACGACAATGTGCTTGACGTTCAGCGCGTTGACGGCGAATTCGATGGCAGCACTCGTGCCGTGATAGGACGAGGACTCGGCATCGCCCTCATAGGGCGGGACCAGATTGGCCACGTTGCGGATGACGAACATCTCACCGGGGCCCGCATCAAAGATGACCTCGGGCGACACTCGGGAATCACAACAGCCGATCAGCAGGATTTCGGGGTTCTGGCCTAATTCGCCCAGGTCCTCATAGCGTTTGCGTTCGTTGTGAAAGCGGCCGTCCAGAAAAGCCTGGTAGCCGTCAGTAAGTCTTTTGGGGAACATAGAACATCCTTGTTGTTATGGCGCACGCACGCCATTATTTTCCCACAGACCGCTTACAACTAGCCTGCAACGCAACGCGTCCCCGATTATTGGGCCTGAATATCCTTGGCGCTAAAACGAGTGAAATCCGTTGTGGTCGGCGTCTGGGATTGCCAACTGTCGCCAGGGGCAAGCGGGGTGTCGCGGCGACCGGTGACACGGCCGATTTCCTTGCCCTGGGCGTCGTATAACGCGTAGGTGACCGACAGGCCGTTGACGGCCGTATCGCGATGGTTGGAGACCGTGCTGGTAATGATCCAGACGCCATCGGCCTGGCGAGTGGCGCTCAGGTCCTGGATCGATACGCCGTGCGGCAGACTGCTCTGCGCTGACGCGCCGATGCTGATCAGGGAGAGCAACAGGGAAACGAGATACTTTTTCATGGCAATCTCCTTGCCGCGGAAGCGGCCGGGTTCTTGCCGTAAATTAAGGGCGGTCCGCCGATGATGCAATGGCTGATTGTGTAAGGAGTTTGCTATTTGCAATGACGCAATGACCGCGGTGGGGCAGGGCGTTGCGCCGGTTCAGCGGCAGCGCTGAGGTCCAAGCCATCGTGCTGGTCCGCGTAGCGGCGCAGAGATGTCGAGCGCACCGGGTATCCGCCCGGATACGCTCTCCTATGCGCTGTTATACCGTCGCCACGGGTGTGACCGGCGAGCCGACCGCGTGCGGCAGCCGCAACGGCGGCGCGGTCAGCATGAAACGATGCCGGCCATTGCTATGCAGCCATTCGGCCAGGTCCTTCAGGTACCACAGCTCTGCCAGGGGCAGGCCCAGTTTGAACAGGCAGTGATGATGCAGCGGCAGCATCGCGCGGGGGCCTTGGCGATCACGGGCGGGATAGGCCTCGACGGCATAGTTATCGGCGCAGATGGCCGCGATGCCGCTGTCGGTGATCCATTGCAGCAACGCTGCATCGGTGCCGTCCAGGGCTGCACCATAGGTGTGCAACACGTCGGCGTCGGGCTGGCCGGCCATCTCGATGATTTTTTCTGCGTAGCCGGTGCGCAGGACCAGCATGTCGCCGGATTCGATCGTGATGTCGTCGGCCTGTAAAACCTGCATGAGCTCGGCATGGCCGATCAAGGTGCGTCCGGTACCAAAGTGGCGGGCCAGATCGACCAGCACACCGCGTCCTTGGATGCCTTTCTGTGCCAGGTTTTCAATGCCGAGCTTCAGGGCGGCCGAGGGGCCGCCGCTGTTGCAGCCGCAGCCGGCGTGGTCGCCGTCGGCCGGCCCCACGATGTCGACGCCGGCGCGGTAGCCGTTGTAATAGCAGAGCTCCGCGCGGCCGTCGCCGTCTGCATCGAACAGGGCGCCGACGTGTGCCAGGGAATCCCATTGAGTGGAATACTGCATTGACAGCAGCACCTGATCGTCGCTCAAGACGTCCACCGCGTCAGGGTTCAGATTGCGCAATGGAAAGTTCAGGTAGGGCGTGTCTTGCAATCGCGTGGGGCTCAACTGCGGCGGATGGCGGCGCGGATTCAGGATGTTGCCGCCGGGCAGATCCAGGGGCAGCGACAGGCAAAACGTTTTGCCTGCCTGAATTTCTCGAGCGCCCTTGAGGACTTGAGCCTCGGTCAACAGATTGAGCCGGCCCAGTTGATCGTCGGGGCCATAGTCGCCCCAGTTCGAACCCTCGGGGCGTTGCTTCCAGCGTTGCATAGACATGCCTCCCTGATCGGTTTATGCCGTGAGAAAGTCCACAAGCGCGCGGGTGTAGGCTTGCGGCTGTTCCCAGTTGGCGATGTGCGAGGTGTTCAGTTCTACGTACTGAGCGCCTGCGATACCCGCCTGGAGTTCGCGGCCGTTTTCCGGCGTGGTCGCCGGGTCATGGGTGCCGGCGATGACCAGGGTGGGAACTTTGATTTCGGACAGACGCGCCCGCAGGTCGGCATCACGCAAGGCCGCACAGTTGGCGCTGTAGCCCTCGTTGGAGGTACGGCGCAGCATGTCGACCAACACTTGGGTCAAGCCGGGCTGGGCGGCGCGGAAATCGTCCGTCAACCAGCGTTCGACCAAGCCGGGGGCCATGTTCTCCAGGCCATTTTGTGCGACTGCCTCGATGCGGCTGGTCCAGCCTTCGGCGCTGCCAATGCGCGCAGCCGTGTTGGACAGCACTAGTTTTCGCACGCGTTGCGGATGATCGAGTGCCAGTTGCAGGCCAGTGGGACCGCCCATCGACAGGCCGCAGAAGCTCACCTGGTCGATATTCAAATGGTCGAGCAGTTCGGCGACATCACCCGCCAGTTGCGAGAACGTGTATTCGCCCGCAGGGACAGACGATTTGCCGTGTCCGCGGGTGTCATAGCGCAGCACGCGAAAGTGCTGCGACAAGGTCGGGATCTGGCGCGCCCACATGTCGGAACATGTGCCGAGCGAATTGGAGAGCACCAGTACGGGCGCATCGGCGGGGCCGTCGATGACATAGTACAGGCGGGCCTGGCTGAGATCAGCGTAAGACATATGAAAAATCCTGGGTGCTGTGGAAAGCGTGTCGGGCAATAGTCGATGGATGCGGACTACAGCATCAATTCGCCGCCGACGTAGGCTTTGCGCCAACGTGTGATGGTGACGCGTTCGAACAGGTCGGCCTGGGCAAATGGATCTGCCGCGATAAAGGCCTCGGTTTCCGCACGGGTGTCCAGATCGACCACATAGAGCCCGCCGCCTGCATCGGAGCCATCGTCATTGAGCTTTGCACCGCAAGCCAATAGCAACGCCTTGTTGGCGGCCAGGTATTCCAGGTGGGCTGGGCGATGTGCCTGGCGCACGGCTTGATGGTTGGGCTTGTCGAAGGTTTCGATGATGTAGGGCATGTGGGGCTCCGTGGTCGGTGGGCTTAGATGGCCGAGGGGTGACGCGCCAGTGCCGTGACCTGGATATCCATGTACGGGAACAACGGCAGCGACGACAACAGCTGGTGCAGTTCATCATTGTTTTCCACGTCGAAAATGCTGACGTTGGCGTAGCGGCCGACGACGCGCCACAGGCTGACCCATTTTCCATCGCGTTGCAGTTGTTGCGCCAGAGCTTTTTCGTCGGCCTTGAGTTTGTCGGCGCGCTCGGCCGGCATATCGACGGGCAGGTTTACTTGCATTTGGACCATGAATAGCATGGCAGACTCCAATTAAAAATGTTTGATGCTGACTTATTGAGCGAATTTCAACGGCAGGCCGGTCAGGCGCAGCAACTCGTCGGCGGTGATGTCGCCGAACATGTCGATGACTTTGACCTCGCCGTTGCGGATGTCAAAGACTGCCACGTCGGTATAGACACGCGAGACGCAGCGCACGCCTGTCAGCGGATAGGAGCACTCGGCAACCAGTTTGCTCTGGCCATCGCGGGTGAGCAGTTCCATCATCACAAAGACGTCTTTTGCGCCGATGGCCAGGTCCATCGCGCCGCCGACTGCGGGGATGGCATCCGGGGCGCCGGTGTGCCAGTTGGCGAGGTCACCGTGTTGCGAAACCTGAAATGCGCCCAGCACGCAGATGTCCAGATGGCCGCCGCGCATCATGGCAAACGAATCGGCATGATGAAAGAACGAGCAGCCGGGCAACTCGGTGACGGGTTGCTTGCCGGCATTGATGAGGTCGTAGTCTTCTTCGCCTTTGGCGGGGGCAGGGCCCATGCCCAGCATGCCGTTTTCGGTGTGCAAGAGGACTTCGCGGTCGGTGGGCAGGTGATTGGCGACCAGCGTGGGCAGGCCAATCCCGAGGTTGACGTAGGCGCCTTCGGGAATGTCTTGCGCGACGCGGGCGGCGATCTGGTCGCGATTGAGTTTGGTGCTCATTGTTGTTGCTCCTTGGCCGTCGGGGCGATTTGCACGATGCGTTGAACAAAGATGCCGGGGGTGACGACGGTTTCGGGATCGAGTTCACCCAGTTCTACCGTTTCGCGGACTTGAGCGACGGCGATGCGTGCGGCGCTGGCCATGATGGGGCCGAAATTACGTGCGGTTTTACGGTAGACCAGGTTGCCCCAGCGGTCGCCGCGCTCGGCCTTGATCAGCGCGTAGTCGGCGTGCAGGGGGTATTCCAATACATACTGGCGGCCGTTGATTTCGCGGGTCTCTTTGCCCTCGGCGAGCGGCGTGCCATAGCCTGTGGGCGTAAAGAACGCGCCGATACCGGCTCCGGCTGCGCGGATGCGTTCGGCCAGGTTGCCTTGCGGAACCAGTTCGAGCTCGAGCTTGCCGCTGCGATACAGACCGTCAAATACTTGCGAGTCCGATTGGCGCGGGAACGAGCAAATGATTTTGCGCACACGGCCGGCCGCCAGCAATGCCGCCAGGCCGGTGGTGCCGTTACCCGCGTTGTTGTTGATGATGGTGAGATCTTTGGCGCCCTGTTCCAACAGGGCATCGATCAGTTCCATGGGCTGGCCGGCAGTGCCGAAGCCTCCAATCATGACGGTGGCGCCGTCGGGTACGTCCGCCAAGGCGGCCGCCGCATTTGCAACGAGCTTTGAGATCATGGGGTGAGTCCGCAATAAAAAGGGCGTGTCATAATTTGTTCTTAATTAGAACTTTCGTTCTTTTGAAGAACATCGTTTCATGGTGACCGGGAGGTGTCAAGGCGGCAGCGCCAAACGTCTCACGGGGTGGATATCCGGATTTGCGCGGACAGGGTTACAGATATGGAAAACACTCAACAACCCAGTGACAGCTATGTGCAGTCGTTTGCACGCGGGCTGTCGGTGATCAGGGCATTCGGGCCGCAGCGGCCGCAGATGACCTTGTCGGAAGTTGCGGCGCAATGCGGGCTGACGCGTGCTGGCGCGCGCCGTATTCTGTTGACCCTGGAGCACCTGGGCTATGTCGCTGTCGATGGGCGTCAGTTTTCCTTGACGCCGCGCATCCTGGAGTTGGGCTACTCCTATTTGTCGGCCACGCCCTTGTGGGATTTGGCTTTGCCCTATATGGAGGAAGTTGCCGAGGCGACGCGCGAATCGTGTTCGGTGTCGGTACTCGATGGCACGGATATCGTGTACATCCTGCGCCTGTCCATGCACAAGGTCATGAGCATCAATCTGGCCGTTGGCAGCCGCTTGCCTGCGTGGGTGACTTCGATGGGCCGCGTGTTGCTGGCGGGCTTGCCTGCTGCGGAACAAGACCGAGTGCTGGCGGCCAGCGATATTCGGGCGCACACGGCGCACACGGTCACCAACCTGGCCGATTTGAAACGCATGCTGGCGCAAGTCCGTACCGATGGCTATGCCTGTGTGGTGCAAGAGCTCGAGCCCGGCTTGCAATCGGTGGCCGTGCCCATCATGGATCGCACGGGCCGCGTGATTGGCGCGATGAACGTCAGCGGCCATGCGAGCCGATACTCGCGCGAAGCCATGCTGGATGCGTTCCTGCCGCCGTTGCGCCACGCAGCTGATCAGATCAACCAAGCGTTGCGGCGCCGTTAACGCGCGAGGCGCAGGTGCGGACGTCGGATGGCCGTGTGCCGCTGCGTGTGGGGCATCGCGATGCAATGTCGCGTGCCTGACGCTGCGATGCCTCTCGCGCAGCGAGACATCGGGAGATGTCTGCGCGTACGTGGAGTCGCTGAGCATTGTGGCGGCCATGATGTGGCTGATCAATCAGATCGGCGCGACGCCGAGCGTGGTGCCGCCGCAGACATACAGCATCTGGCCGGTCACAAAGCCGTTGTCGGGCGATAGAAAGAACATCGCAGCGCGCGCGACGTCTTCCGGTGTGCCGAGGCGTTTGACGACGATGCTGTTGATGATGCGCTGCGTTTGTGGCGCGCCATCGGGATTGCTGTTGCGAAACAGGTCGGTGGCAATCGGGCCGGGGCCGATCGCATTGACGGTGATGCCGTCGCCACCCAACTCCATGGCCAACGTGCGTGTCAGGCCCACCAGGCCAGCCTTGGTGGCCGAGTACACCACGCGATCGGGCTTGCCCAGCGCGGCGCGCGACGACATGTTGACGATGCGGCCAAAGCCGGCCTCGCGCATGTCGGGCAATACGGCCTGCACCAGAATCATGGCGGTGCGCAGGTGGAGCGCGACGACATAATCCAGATCCGCCAGCGTGGCCGTATCGGCGGTGCCGGGGCGCGTCGCGCCTGCGTTATTGACCAGACCAATGATGGCGTGATCACGGGTGGCCTGTGCGGCGGCGGCTTTGGTTTGTGCTTCGTCGGTCAGGTCGGCCTGGATCGACACCAGCCCCTCGGGCGGGTTCTCGGGCAGGCGATAGTCGATGTTGACGACGCGATGTCCCGCATCGAGCAGAGCGCTCACAATAGCGGCGCCGATGCCGGCGCTGCCACCGGTGACGAGATAAGCCTGGGGTTTCATAATGGACTCCTCGGATCAGTTAGTGGGTCAGAATGCCCCAGCTCAGCACGGCGATGATCTCGATGATGCCGACCCAGATCATCATGATCACGGTGTAGCTCATCACGTCGCGCAGTTTCAGTTTTGATAGCGCCAAGGCCGGCAGAATCCAGAACGGCTGAACCAGGTCGTTCCAGGAATTCCCCAGCATGACGGCCATCGAGGTCTGGCTGATCGAGCTGCCGATTTCCTTTGCTGCGTCGATCATGAACGGACCCTGGATCATCCAGTGGCCGCCTCCCGAAGGCGCGAAGAAGTTGATGAAGAACGAACTGATCAGGCCCCAGAACGGCAGCGTGCCCGGCGTAGCCACGTCAACAAAAACGTGCGAGATAGTGTTCACCAGGCCCGAGCCCGCCATGATGGCCATGATGCCGGCGTAGAACGGATACTGCAGAATGATGCCGGAGATCGTCTTGATGCCGTCATTCAGTTTGGCCACATAAGCCGCCGGCGTGCCGAGCAGCAATACGCCCAGAAACAAGATGAAGAAATTGATCAGGTTCAGATCCAGCGAGCCGCCGTCCACGAAGTGAAAGACGACGTAGGCCATGCCGAGCAAACCGATCAACAGGCTCAGGATGCGGCTGTTGTTGAGCTTGGAAGCAATGGTGTTCTGTTCGATCAGGTCACTGCCTGGCGTGGGCTCGGTCGACTTGTCGATGGCCGGATCGACTTCGACGACTTTCTCACCGGCACGGGGATGCAGCCAGGCGTTGAGCAAGGGCAGCGTGACGATGATGATCAAGCTCGTGATCAGCATGGGCGCAGAGAAAATCGTTTCCGACAGCGGCACCGTACCCATCTGATCGACCAGGGGATGGCCGGGCGTTGCGATCAGCACCGGGATGCTGGCAGACAGGCCCAGACCGTACATGGTAAAGCCGCTATAGGCTGCGGCGATGATCAAGGGGTAGTGCACGCCTTTGACTTTCAAGGCCAGTTTCTTGGCGACGATACCGCCGATGACCAAGCCAAAGCCCCAGTTCAAATAGCTGCCGATGCCGCCGACCAGCGTGGCCACGATGATGGCCGTGCGAGGCTGATGCACGTGGCTGACGATGCGATTGAGCAGGCGATCCGTGAGCGGCGCGGTGGCCAGCACGTAGCCCATGGCCAGGATCACGGCCATCTGCGTCGTGAAGGCCAAGAGGCTCCAGAAACCGTTGCCCCATTCACGGGTGATCTGGCCCAGGCTCTGACCCTCGATGCCCATGGCCATCAACACGGTCAACAGCGTCAGCGCGATGGCGAACACAAAAGGATCGGGCAGATACTTGCGCATCAGCTCCGTAAAAAAGGACGTTAATTTGTTCATGCTGCCTCTCCAACTCGCTCCGTAAGGCGTACTTAAAGGCAGAGCCGATCATCGGACGCGACAGGGCGTCCTGGATGCAAGGGTCTGCGGGGATTACATAAATCGATATGAGGGACAAGCCTTTACTGGGCTTGTCGTTTGTTCAACCAGGCCACTAATTCACCCAGGGCTGCGCTTTTGTCGCGCAGTACTTGTTCGCGGCGCTCGGGCGGCCAGGCATAGAAACCCTGGCCGGTCTTGGCGCCGAGTTGACCGGTGGCAACCTTCTCTGTGAGCAACGCCGAGGGCGTGGTGCGGTTTTCCAGGTCGGCGTACAGGTAGCTCGCGATGGCATGATGAACATCGATGCCGTTCATGTCGCGTTGCTCCAGCGGCCCGGATAGCGCCAGGCGGATGCCCAGGCTCCATTTCACGACTTCGTCGATGTCTTCGGCGCTGGCGATGCCTTGTTCCAGCAGCGAGATGGCTTCGCGGGCGAGGGCGTGTTGAATGCGGTTGGCGATAAAGCCCGGGATATCGCGATTGACCAGAACGGGACGTTTGCCGCCGAATCTCAGCGTTGCCATCACGCGCTCGACGGTTTCGGCCGAGGTGTCGTCATTGCGTACGACTTCGACCAGAGGAATGACGTCGGCGGGCGTAAAGAAGTGCGTGCCCACAAAACGATCGCGCCGCGTCACGGCCTGCGCGATGGCGTTGATCGACAGGCCCGACGTATTCGTCGCGAAGATCGTCTCGGGTTTGCACAGAGTATCCAGGCGAGCGAACGTGTCGCGCTTGAGCTCCAGCTTTTCCGGAATGGCTTCGATGACCAGGTCGCAGGCGCAGGCGGCCTCGAGGCCGGTATCCATGCGAATGCGGCGTCGTGTCTCGGCCACCGCATCGGGGGCGTAGACACCGAGCTGCCGGTCAATGACACCGGCCGCGCGTTCGAGCGCGCCGGGTACGGGGTCGATCAAGACGACCTCAAGTCCTTTTGCTGCAAACAGGGCAGCGATGCCGCTGCCCATGGCGCCTGCGCCGACGACGGCCAGGCTCTGGATAGGAAAATCCATGTCGAAAGGCTCCGGGAGGCTCGCGCTCGGTGATGGGCGCGGCAGAGCACGTCTCATCCGAATACTGTTCCAGGCGCGGGCCAGGAATCATTGTTGTTCTATATGCGAACATTTGTGCGTATATAGAATTTATTTAGGGATAGTACTAAGAATTTCGGGCAGACGCCAATGGGTTGAGATTGTCACGGGGACGACGGCATCAGGACGGAACAAGCCGGCCGGCGATGCGGGCCAACAATTTCACGAGCTAGAATTGCAATCTATTCTCATTTCGATTGATGGCTCTGCACCGGCCAGACGGCCGCGGCATGCCGTCTCTTGAGTGAAACCCACAGGCGTTGACAGTGGCTCGCCCATGCGCCGTTCTGTGACGGTCAACTTGAATCGCAATAGCTGGAATGATGTTGAGAAATGATTGGTCTATGAAGTTATCGATGCTGTCTTTGTGCTGCCTGCTGGGCGCAACCTGCGCTCACGCGCAAACTCCTGCGGCCGGGCAAGTGCCCGGCATGCAATTGGTGGGCGAGACAGTAGTGGATCATCCGTCTGAGTGGTATCAGTTTGAGCGGCACCAGATCGACTCGGCCGATGGCAAACGGCACTACCGCATCGAGATTTCGATTCCTCGTGCTGCAGCGCCGTCGGCAGGCTATCCCGTGTTGTACATGCTGGATGGCAACGCTGCGATGGCGACGTTGCAGGACGCGGACTTGGCGGCCTTGTCGCGCAGCGGCCATCCGCCTGTGCTGGTGGCGATCGGTTACGACGTGCCCACGCGTAACGATGTGGTGTCGCGCGCGTTCGACTACACGCCGCCCACATATGAAAATGGGCAGCGCGTGCACCACGAAGACGACCGGGGACGCGCCGGTGGCGGCGCCGATATTTTTCTCGAATACATCAAGTCGTCTATCAAGCCTCTGGTGCAGTCACGCGTCAAGGTGGATCCGCAAAAGGAATATTTGTGGGGCCATTCGTATGGCGGGCTGTTCACCCTGCATACCTTGTACACGCAGCCGAATGCCTTTGCGCGCTACATCGTGGGCGATCCTTCGGCGTGGTGGAATGATGGTGTGCTGGTGCAGGAATGGCGGGCGTTTGACGCGAACAAGGCGGCGGGTAAGCGCATCGCGATTCTGGTTGGCACAAAACCTCGTGATCCCAATAGGCCCATGCCGAATCTGCCGCGCGCAAAGCCCGGCCGTGCACCTATAGAAAACCCTCGCGCCGTCATTGGCGATATGGCCGATGGACTGCGCAAGGGCGGTGGCGATGTCACCTATGAGACCTTCCCGCAATATGGGCACGGCGAGATGATCCGCGTTTCGCTCGAGCGTGCATTAGAGGTTGCGGCTCAGCCGTGAGGCAAGGGGCGACGGCCAGACGAGTCTGCATCACTGCAGACGTATCTGTCCTTGCTTGCTCGCTTCGGACGCGTTTCGATCAGCCCGAGTTGCGCAGCCCCGCCGAGATGCCGTTGATGGTCAGGTGAATGGCACTGCGCACGCGTTTGTCGGGTTCTGCTGCACCGTCCTGTTGGGCGGCACGGTAGCGGCGGATCAGATCGATCTGCAGATAATTCAGCGGATCGATGTAGGCAAAACGTTCGCGCAGCGAGGACTGCAGGGCGGGGTTATCTGCCAACAGTTCCCGTTGTGTCAATAAACGCAGCATGGCGACGGTACGGCCATGCTCTGTACTGATCTGATTGAAAATGCGTTCGCGCAGTGCGCGGGCGGGCAGCAGTTGCGCGTAGCGCGCCGCGATGGCCAGATCCGATTTGGCCAGCACCATCTCCATGTTGGAGAGCAGTGTGCGAAACGCGGGCCATTCCCGCGCCATCTCTCGCAATTGGGCGAGCCTGGCGCGGCGCGAACGAGGCGCGCCGGCCGCGCCGGTCTCGAGATAGGACTCGATGGCCGAGCCCACGCCGTACCAGCCGGTCAGCATGAGACGGCACTGCGCCCACGAGAACCCCCATGGAATGGCGCGCAACTCGTCGATGTGCTGGCCTTGTTTACGTGAGGCAGGACGAGAGCCGATGTTCAGCCCGGCGATTTCCGTAATCGGCGTGGTCGCAAAGAAATATTCTGCAAATCCGGGCGTTTCATAAACGAGGCCGCGATAGCTGCGTTGCGCCGTGTCCGACATGAAGGACATGGCGGACCCATAATGTGCCATATGAGCGTCTTCGGCACTGGCGGCAGCCGCGCGAGGCGCCAGCGACGACTCCAGCGTGGCCGCAACCAGCAGTTCCAGGTGCCAGCGGCCGACCTCGGCGTCCTTGTATTTGCTCTGGATGACCTCGCCTTGTTCCGTCAGGCGCAGTTGCCCGGCCACGGTGCCCGGCGGTTGTGCCAGGATGGCGTCAAAGCTGGAGCCGCCGCCACGTCCCACCGAACCGCCGCGTCCGTGAAAGAGCCGCAGCCGCACGCGGCGCGCGCTGAACACATCGACCAGGGCGCGCTCGGCTTGATAGAGCGACCAGTTCGATGTGAGAAAACCGCCGTCCTTGTTGCTGTCGGAATAGCCCAGCATGACTTCCTGCGTGTCATTCTGTGCATGTTTAACGCGCTCTCGCACCTCGGGCAGATCCAGCCACGCCGCCATGATTTCAGGGCCGCGCTCCAAGTCAGGAATGGTTTCGAATAACGGGACAACCATCAGGCCGTCCTGCGGTTCGATGTTTTGATCGGGGGCCGTGGTCAAGCCGGTTTCTTTTTGCAGCACCAGGACCTCGAGCAGGTCGCTCAAGGTCTCGGTGTGCGACACAATCGTCTGCTGCACTGCTTGTTTGCCATACCGTGCGCGGCCCGCGGCGGCAGCGCGCAGAATGGCCAGTTCGCGGGTGGTTTCCTCGCTGTAGGTGATCCAGGGTGACGCCAGCGGCCGGGCCTGGGCCAATTCGGATCGCAGCAACGCCACGCGTGCGTCTTCGTCGAGTTGGCTGTAATCGACCGGTTTGCCATCGTGCTGCGTGCCGGCACGGGTGAACAGTTCGGTGAGCACGCGTTCGTGCACGTCTGAGCTCTGACGCAGATCGACCGTTGCCAAGTGAAAACCGAAGACCTCTACGGCCTGTTGCAAGCCGCTCAAATGCAGCCGGGCAATCGGCGCGCCATGGTTGGCAGACAGCGATGAGGCAATGACGGCCAGGTCGTTGGCCAGCTCGCGCGGTGTGTTGTATGGCGGCGCCGGATGTGTGACGCGGCGAGCCAGATCGCGGCCGGTCAGTTGTTGGGCCGTCGCTGCCAGACGAGCATAAATGCCCACCAGTGCGCGACGGTAGGGCTCGTCGCGGCGGTGGGCCGAATCATCGCCGCCGGCATCGGCCAACGTCCGCAAATCCGAGTCCGCATCGATCAACAGTGTGGTGATCGATAGTTCTGCGCCCAGGGCATGGACTTCCTGCAGGTAGTATTCAAACAGCACGGTGGCTTGACGCAACAACGCCAGCTCCAGTGTGCCAGCATCGACATTGGGATTACCATCGCGGTCGCCGCCGATCCAGCTGCCCATGCGCAGAAAGGGCTCTAACGGAGCCGGTGGCGCAGCAAAAGGCTTGACCGGCTCACGGGTCAGCAGACGGGACAGATCCGAATACACCCGCGGAATGACGTTCAGAAACGTGCTGCGGTAGTATGACAAGGCGTTTTCGATCTCGTCGGCCACGGTCAGCCGCGTGTAGCGCAGCATGCGCGTCTGCCACAGTGTGGCAATACGTCCCAGCAGAACCAGATCCAGGTCGGCGATCTCCTGGGCCGTCAACGGCCCCTCGCGTTGCAAGAGCGCCGTTGCGATTTCCCGGTGCACGTCCAGCGTGCTCTTGCGTTGCACCTCGGTCGGGTGCGCCGTCAGGACAGGTACGAGGCAGGCCTCGGACAGTAACCGGCGGATTTGTGCGAGAGTGACGCCCTGTGCCTCCAACAAGCTGACAGCCTCGCGCAGGCTGCCGCGCGCCGGCGCTTCGCTGGCCAAGGCATGCTCGCGCTGCGCGCGGTTCTGGTCGCGATCTTCTGCGATATTGGACAAATGCAGAAAATAACTGAACGCGCGGGCCACAGAGTTCGGATCATTGCCGCGCAGCCGTTTCACGCGTTGTTCTAACAACTTGCCATCGGCCTTGTTGCCCTCGCGGCGAAAACGCACGGCTGTGCGGCGCAGGGTTTCGATCGTGTCGAACACCCGTTCGCCCTCACAGGCCTGGATGACTTCACCTAATAAACGCCCCAGCAATCGGATATCGTGACGTAAGGGTTCAGCAGTATCAGACTGCGGGCGGATGGCTTTCATAGGCAGGAAATCCGTCGGGCAAAAGGGTTGGTTGAGAATTCGGGCTGATCGCAAAAACAATGAGGCTATGGATGCAAATCATTTTACGCAGCATCCGTGGCAAATAACCCTATTCGGAAAATGGGATATTTGCGTGTGGTGTTGCTCTGATCTTCCTCGTCCTGTCTACGTTGGTTTGCGGCGCGGTGCGCCATGTGTTGCGGTACAGTTTCTGTTGGGGGCGCTTTGCCTGGCAACGAATCTGAAAGTGTTTATGCAAAATCATCAACGACGCGCACTGGTCCTGTTTTCCGGCGGCCAGGACTCCACGACTTGTCTGGCCTGGGCGTTGGATCGCTATGCCCACGTTGAGACGGTCGCGTTTGACTATGGACAGCGCCATCGCATCGAGCTGGATGCGCGGCTGCGCGTGTTGAGTGAGTTGCGGACGCAGTTTCCAGATTGGGCGAAACGTCTGGGCGAGGATCATTTGCTGGATCTACGGGTGTTGGGACAGGTCGGCGATACGGCGATGACCAGCGACCGCGCCATCGAGATGCAGGAAAACGGCTTGCCCAATACCTTCGTGCCCGGACGCAATTTGCTGTTCCTGACGCTGGCCGCTGCGCTGGGCTATCGCCGCCAATTGGATGTGCTGGTGGGCGGGATGTGCGAAACCGATTTTTCAGGCTATCCGGATTGCCGAGATGACACGATCAAGGCGCAGCAAGTGGCGTTGGGTCTGGGCCTGGGCTCGCGCGTGACGATCGAGACGCCGTTGATGTGGATCGACAAGGCGGACACCTGGGATCTCGCGCAGCAGCTCGGCGGCCAGGCGCTGGTCGATATTGTGGTCGAGCAGAGCCACACCTGCTACCTGGGTGAGCGTGGCGCGCGCCATGCTTGGGGCTATGGGTGCGGAACGTGTCCGGCGTGCGCGTTGCGCAAAGCCGGGTGGGAACGTTGGCAGACGCGATAAGCGTCAAGCGCGCATATCGTGCGATGGCTCGATCGCACGAGACCGAGCAGGTCACGCTGCGAGATGAATTTCCTCGATAGCAAATCGTCTTAGTAAAGACGCTGATTGCAATGTCCCCGCTGAAGCTGATATGTTTAAACCTAAACTATCTTGCTGACGCATCGCGTTTGCGGTCGTGGCGGCAAGTGTTCAGGTGGTTCTAACGCTGATCTTTAGCCAGCCTCAGAGGAACTTTCGACATGAATACCGCCGCCGGCGCGCAGCCTTGGCATCCGTCGTCCCGTACGACATATACGGTGCTTTTCGTGTGTTTTCTGGCCATCCTGTTCGAGGGATACGACGTGGGCGTCATGGGCGCCGTGCTGCCATCGATGGCCGATGACCGCAACTGGAATCTGACACCGCTGGAGCTGGGAGCGCTCAGCAGCTATGCCCTGGTCGGGATGTTCTTTGGCGCTTTCATGGTCGGCACCTTGAGCGAAATGCTGGGCCGGCGCCGCATGCTGCTGCTGTGCGTCTCGGTATTTTCTTTGACGATGGTGGGGGCGGCGTTGGCGCCGACGCCCTGGTTTTTTGGGGTGATGCGCTTTATCGGCGGTCTGGGGTTGGGCGGGGTGATCCCCGTGGCGGCGGCATTGACGGTGGAGTATTCGCCCGAGCATCGCCGCAGTTTCAACTATGGGCTGATGTACTCGGGGTATTCGATCGGCATTCTTTGCGCGGCGCTGATCGCGATATGGTTGCTGCCCACTATGGGATGGCGCGGCGTGATCGGATTGGGGCTTGTTCCGTTGGTGCTGGTGCCGTTCATGGCGCGCCTGTTGCCCGAGTCGATCGAGTATCTGCAGGGGTGCGGCCGTATCCAGGAGGCCCAGGCATTGGCGGCGGCAACGGGCGCGGGCGTGTGGCGCCAGCCTGAAGCGGGCCCGTCCACCGAGTCGCGCACATCGTGGCGCGAGGTGGTCAAAATCATTTTCTCCCGTGACTACATTCGCGCGACCGCGTGTTTCTGGATCGCCCTCTTTCTGGGTTTGCTGCTGGTCTACGGTCTGAATACCTGGTTGCCTTCGATCATGCGCAAAAACGGCTATGACTTGGGCTCCAGTCTGTTGTTCCTGGTGGTTTTCAGTCTGACCTCTGCAGCGGGCGGCCTGTTTTTAGGCAGTGTGGCCGACAAGCTGGGCGTGCGCGGTACGGTCGCCGTGTTCTACCTGATAGGCGCAGCGGCGATCGGCGCGTTGCTGTTCGGTAATTCGCTGGTAGTCAACTACACGTTGGTCGGCTTGGCAGGCGTGGGCAGCGTGTCTGCGTCGTTGATCTTGACGGGCTACATCGCGGGCTATTATCCGGCGCATATCCGGGCGGCCGCCACAGGATGGGCGCTGAGTTTCGCACGCGTTGGTGCGATGGCCGGGCCCATGGTCGGGGGCTACGTGGCAGGCTCAGGACTGAGTTTTTCGTGGAATTTCATTGTGTTCGCGGCGGCGGCTCTGGTTGCGGCAATCGCGGTAATCCTGCTGCCGGGAACCAAGCGCAAGGCCCTCGCTGCCGGGGAGATCAGGGCGGCAAACGCCTGATGATTTTGCGATGCCAGGCACATGACGGCCCGGGTAGCAATGACGGGTGCCATGATGTCAATCTAATGGCGCAATCCCTGGGTCACGCTGGTCTCCGTCGCCCAGGGCGCGCTGCATGAGGACCGTGTCTCGCCATTGTCCAAATTTGTGGCCCACTGATCGCAGCGTACCCACTGGATGAAAACCCTGGCGAGCGTGCAATGCCAGCGAGGCGGCGTTGCGGCTGTCGCCTACGACCGCCAGCATCTGCCGCCAGCCGCCAGCCGTACATCGCTCCACCAGCTCGGCGAGCAACCGGCCCCCTATGCCCTGGCCGGCGATGCCGGGTTTGACATACACCGAGTCTTCCACCGTATAGCGGTAGGCTGGGCGAGGCCGGTACGGTGTCGCATAGGCGTAGCCAACGATCTCGCCTCCTCGTTCGGCCACCAGATAAGGCAGGTGTTGAGCCAATACCGCATCGCGCCGGGCATGCATGTCGGTGAGCGTGGGTGGGTCGAGTTCAAACGAGGCGGTGCCATGCGAGACGTGATGGGCGTAAATGGCTTGGATCGCGGGCACATCGTCGGAGGTGCTATCGCGCAGAATCAAGGCAGAGGATTCGGTCATGTTCGAGGTACGTGAAGAACTGTGCGAACCAACGGATTATGAGTCCGTTGGGGTACGCACAGTGTGCTGCAGGAGCCAGTATTAATAAAGCTTTGGTTTATTATTCAAAGCATAAGAAATTCTTTGGTTTTCAAGAGCAACGGGTGTTTTTCAAGAGCGACCTATGCGCGGCCTGAACCTGGATCATCTGCGTATCTTTCTGGATGTGATCGAACTGGGCAGTTTTTCGGCTGCGGCGGATAGGCATGGGCTGACGCAGCCCGCAGTGAGCCTGCAGGTGCGCCAACTGGAGCGCCGTTACGGCTTGAGGCTGGCCGAACGCGTGGGCAAACGGGTGACGGCGACGGCCGCGGGCATGGATCTGCTGACACATATCCGCGCGATCGACGCTGCTGTGGAGCAGGCCGAGCGCAGCATGCAGGCGCATAGTGCCCAAGTGGTGGGCCGCGTGCGTTTGGGAACCGGGGCGACCGCGTGCACGTATTTGCTGCCGCCGCTGCTGGCAGATTTGCGGCGACGTTTTCCGGCCTTGGAAATTGTGGCCAGCACGGGAAATACGGCTGATGTGCTGCGCGACATTGAGGCCAACACCCTGGATATCGGCTTGGTGACCTTGCCCGCGTCAGGCCGCATGTTTCAGGTGACGCCGGTGCTGGAGGATGAATTCGTGGCGATTTTCCCGGCCGCCGATGAGGTTCCCGCCGCCATTACCCCGCATGCCTTGGCTGAGCGGGCGGTCGTGCTCTTCGAGCCGGGCGCGCGTACCCGGGAACTGGTGGACAGCTGGTTCGAGGCGGCAGGAGTGCGGGCGCGGCCTGCGATGGAATTGGGCAGCACCGAAGCCATGAAGGAGCTCGTCGCGGCCGGCCTGGGATGCGCCATTTTGCCGGCGCTGGCGCTTCCGAAGCAGCGCGCGTCAACCCTGCAAGTCCGGTCTTTGACACCACGGTTGTCGCGCGCGCTGGCAGTGGTGCTACGCAGCGATAAGCCGCTGCATCGGGGACTGGTGCAGTTGCATACGGCGCTTTTGGCGTTGCGCCAGGGGCAGGGCTGAATGCAGCCTCCCGGCGATCCGGCGTATTATTGACAACTTTGCGAACTTTCCCGTCCGAGAAACACCATGCCGCAATACCGTTCCCGTACTTCCACCCACGGCCGTAACATGGCCGGCGCTCGCGCTCTTTGGCGCGCCACCGGTATGCAGGACGGCGATTTTGGCAAACCGATTATTGCGGTAGTGAACTCGTTTACGCAGTTTGTGCCGGGCCACGTGCACCTGCGCGATCTGGGCGCTCTGGTCGCCAAAGAGATCGAGGCGGCCGGCGGTGTCGCCAAAGAGTTCAACACCATTGCCGTGGATGACGGTATCGCCATGGGCCACGGCGGTATGTTGTATTCGCTGCCCTCGCGCGAGCTGATCGCGGATTCGGTCGAGTACATGGTCAATGCGCACTGCGCCGACGCCATGGTGTGTATCTCGAACTGCGACAAGATCACCCCGGGGATGTTGATGGCCGCGATGCGGTTGAATATTCCGGTGGTCTTTGTGTCCGGTGGTCCCATGGAAGCCGGCAAGATCAAGTCGCCGACCGACGGTAAAGTCATTGCCAAGATCGACCTGATCGACGCCATGATCAAGGCCGCCGATCCCAACATCACTGACGCCGAGGCCGAGCAATACGAGCGCAGTGCCTGTCCGACCTGCGGATCGTGCTCGGGTATGTTTACCGCCAACTCCATGAACTGCCTGACCGAGGCGATTGGCCTGGCACTGCCGGGTAATGGCACCATCGTCGCGACGCACGCTTGGCGCAAGGGCTTGTTCGAACAGGCTGGCCGCCTGGTGGTGGATCTGTGCCGCCGTTATTACGAGCAAGACGATGCGTCGGTTTTGCCGCGCAATATCGCGACCAAGAGCGCCTTCCAGAATGCCATGACGCTGGACGTCGCCATGGGCGGTTCGACCAACACGGTGTTGCACTTGCTCGCCGCAGCCCAAGAGGCTGGCGTGGATTTCAACATGACGGATATCGACCGTATCTCGCGCAATGTGCCTTGCTTGTGCAAGGCGGCGCCGGCGACGGACAAATACCACATCGAAGACGTGCACCGTGCGGGCGGTATCCTGGGGATCCTGGGCGAACTGGCGCGCGCGGATCTGCTGGATCTGAGCTGCGGCAATGTGCACAGCGGCACGCTGGGCAACGCAATCGAGCAATGGGACATCAATGGGGGGGCTGGCGAGGCGGCGCAAAAATTCTATCGCGCAGCGCCTGGCGGCATTCCTACGACGGTGGCATTCAGCCAGGATGCGACTTATCTGACGCTGGATATGGACCGTAAATCGGGCTGCATCCGCGACAAGGCCAACGCGTATTCAAAAGACGGCGGCTTGGCGGTGTTGTACGGCAATCTCGCACCCAAGGGTTGCATTGTCAAAACGGCCGGCGTGGACGAGTCGCAGTGGGTGTTTACGGGCCGTGCACGGGTCTTTGAAAGCCAGGATGATGCGGTGGAAGGCATCCTGGGCGACAAGATCGTGGCGGGTGATGTCGTGGTGATTCGCTACGAAGGTCCAAAGGGTGGGCCGGGGATGCAGGAAATGCTGTATCCGACGTCGTATCTGAAGTCGAAAGGCTTGGGCAAGACCTGCGCGTTGTTCACGGATGGCCGCTTCTCCGGTGGCTCGTCGGGGTTGGTGATTGGTCATGCCTCGCCTGAGGCGGCCGAAGGTGGCAATGTGGGTCTGGTCGAGGATGGCGATACGATCGAGATCGACATTCCCAATCGCAAGATCCATCTCGCGATTTCCGAGGACGAGTTGGCCAAGCGCCGTGCGGCTATGGAGGCGCGTGGTGACAAGGCGTGGAAGCCCGTGGATCGTCAGCGTGTGGTGTCGCAGGCGTTGCAGGCTTATGCGGCGTTGGCGACTTCTGCTGATCGTGGGGCGGTGCGGGATGTGTCGCAGTTGAAGCGTTGATGCTGGTGCTAATGCGTCAATGCGTTATGCACTGACGCGTTGATTTGTTTGGATGCCGTGCACATGTGTGAAGCATGTGCACGGCATTGATTTTTGTATCGCTGTTAAATCACTGACGACATGCCGCCATCCACCGGAATGATGGCCCCGACTACATAAGCTGAACGTGGGCTGGCCAGGAACAGGGCGACGTCGGCGACCTCTTCGGCTTTGCCGTAGCGGCCCAGCGGGATGCGAGCTTGGCTGTCGGCCAGAGCCTGGTCGCGCGAGACGCCCTGGCGTTGGGCATCGAGTTCCAGGACTTGTTCGACGCGTTGCGTGAAGGTCGGTCCGGGGTTGATGCCGTTGATGCGGATACCGTAGCGGGCATAGTGGGCGGCCAGGCCGACTGTCGAGAGCATCAGGGCGGCGTTCGCGGATCCGCCAGCCAGGTGGGTGCTGGTGGGACGCTTGCCGCCGTTACCGATGATGTTGACGACGATGCCGTTGGTGGCGCCTGCGGGGCGGGTAGCGGCGCGCTCGCGCATACGGGCGAGGACAGCGTCTTGTACATGGATGTAGGGAAAAAATTTCGCATCCATGGCGGCGCGCCATTTGCTGGCGTCCAGGTCTTCGGGCTCGTGGCGGCGGGCGGCGCCGGCGCTGTTGATCAGAATGTCGATCGGGCCGATCTCGGACTCGATGCGCTCGATCGTCTGGGTGGCAGCTTGTGGGTCAGAGAGGTCCGCGGCAAAAGTGGCGACGTTGTGCCCGCTCGCCTGTAATTGGGCTCGAGCCTGTTCGAGCCCCTGTGGGTCACGCGCGATGATGGCGACGAAAGCGCCCTCTGCAGCAAACGCGTTGGCGACTGCCAGGCCTATGCCTTTGCTGCCGCCTGTGACTACTGTGACTTTGCCGTTCAGTTTCAGGTTCACCTGGTGCTCCGCGAGAAATGGACGATGCGGTTAACGATACTTCATTCACGCCATGCGGGGCATCGCCGCACGCGGCGCGCACGGGGATCGATGTCTATCGGGCCGCGCAGTGGCTTTGCCGTTGCCCGGGGAGCGTTCAGGCAAATGTCTGCTCCATTTCCCGGCGGAACTGCACCGCGGTGGACTTTTCGTCGAATTCGACGTCGTGCCAACGGATGGGCTGTGATTGCCGGACAGGGTTTTTCAGTTTGACTTTTTGTGCCAGGCCCAGTGGCAGATAACCGTCTGCGACAGAATCGCGGGCGGGCATCAGCCGGCCGTAAACGGTATAGCCGCCTTCGCCGTCGAGTTCTTGGCCGACTGCCAGGTCGCGTTTGGCGGTCGCGACGACATCGCCGTGCCAGCCGGTCGGGGAACCGGTCGGCTCGTGACGCAACCCCACACTGGCTACGCTGATGCCCAGTTCGAGGCCGATCAGGTGATAGGGTTTGTACATGGCGGCGTAATTGCCGCTGGGATCGGTCAGCAGGCCATATTCCTTGAAGCAGCGTCGGACGTAGTCGCTATCGGCTGCCAGCGTGACATAGACGCCCCAGCGCAGGTCGCGAAATACGGGGCGGCCATCGCGTTCCAGAGAGGAGATGACTTCGACCTGGCCGCGGTGGTGCAGCATGCCGCCTTCTTCCCGCGGACGCAGCACGCGCGGCAGGTCGTCTACGCCGCAAGGCGGAAAGTGCAGTCCCGATGGCGCTGGCAGCAGACCGGTGGCGTTGGAAACGGCTGCCATTTCGATGGCGCTCTTGGTGCCGTCCAGAAAGCTGTTGAACATCTGGGCGTTGAAGTCGCCCGCCGCCACCATCTCATCGGTGAATCCGTAGTAGGGCCACACGGTGTCGGGGGTGGAGGTGTGAAACTCTGGCAAATATTTGGTGCCTTTGCCGGCGGCGATGATCTCAAAGCCGCTGGCACGTGCCCAGTCGACCATATCGCAGATGAGGGCGGGCTGATCTCCATAGGCCAGTGAATACACGACGCCCGCTTCGCGTGCTCGGCGTGCCAGCAGCGGCCCGGCCAAGGCGTCGGCTTCGACGTTGACCATGATGATGTGTTTGCCGTGTTCGCAGCAGGCGAGCACATGCGCGATGCCTCCAGCGGCATGGCCCGTGGCGTCGATGACGATCTGTATCTCTGGGCTGGCGATCACCTCCAGCGCATCGTCGCTGAAATAGACGCGGCGTGATCGCGCCGCGTCGGGCAGGCTCTCTGCATGCAGCGCGTCGGGGGGCCAGCCTACTCGTGTCAACGCTGCGCGAGCTCGGGAGGGCTGCAGGTCTGCGACGGCGACGAGTTGAATGCCTGGGGTGCGCCGGGCTTGGCTCAGAAACATGGAGCCAAACTTGCCCGCACCGATGAGTGCGACACGCAAGGGCTTGTTGTCGGCCTGGCGTTGCTTGAGCAGGCGGTGCAGATTCATTGCGTCTCCTTCGCGGATTGGGGCGTGGGCCGTCGGGGCGCGGCCCATCAATCGGGTGTCAGGAATGTCGGCGGTGCTGCAAATGGCAGCATAGCGGGTTTCCGTGACGGATAGCTGAAGAATTTGCTGCCGGCGCTTGGGATGGGTAATCGCCTCAGGCGTCGGCGGTGTAGAGCTCCCCGGCGAGGACGTTGCGCCAGTTTGCCCAGGTGAGACGGGGGCGGCCGGTGACGTGTTGGTTGTACGGGGCGTCGTACAGGATGTGTTTCCATTTCGGACGGACGGCGCCGGTGATTTCGGGTTTGTCGTCGATGAGAAGATCGCCTTGGATCAGGGTTTTATCTTTGGTCAGAATCAGACGGTTGGTGGCCTCGCGGCCGAGGTGTTTTTCTACCCATAGGTATTTTTCGGCGACGCAGTTTTCGAATTGCGATAGGGGGGATGAGCAGATGCGGATGTCCATGCCTAACGAGAGCAGTTCTTTAAGGGCTTCGATGGCGCCGGGGACGGGAGGGAGGTTGCGTACGAAACCGGGGGCGGTGTAGATGGCTTCGGCGCGAGCGCGTAGTTCGGGGGGGTAGTTTTGCAGGATGTAGAACGAGGTGCGGTCTTGGTATTCGACTGGAGGGATGTCTGGGTATTGCTCGCGCCAAGCGGTTACAAAGCCGTGCTCGAAGTCAGCTAGGACGCCGTCTTGATCTAGCAGGATTAGCATGGTGGATGCTTGGGGAGTATCGGGGGATTGATTTTGCCATGAGGTTGCGTTGAAAGGGCTCTTTGCATGGCGAGGTTGTTCTTTTGGCGTCGAGGGGGGCAGTGGCCGCGTGCGGGCTTCGCGTGATCGGTCGGCCGCC
>NZ_CBCSIU010000015.1:17011-139460 GCF_965139205.1 Bordetella muralis | reverse complement strand
CCTCGGAGTCGCGCGAGCGGAAGTCGAAGGAAGGCCCGAAGGGGCCGTACGAGACGAGCGATGCGGCAGTCGGACGCGCAGGCGGCCGACCGACTCCGTGAAGCGCCAACACGGTCACTGCCCAGCTTCGACGTCCAATAGCACTCATCCCCCCTAGTAGCACTCACGCCCCTTTAGTCCCTGCCGCGCGGACGCAAAGAAATAGTTGCAGCAGGCGGAGGAGAGCTACTGCAACCAGAGCAGCAACCGCATGCCGAGCTTTGTTTCACAATCAGGTGTTGTGTGGCGTACTGCCGCGCGGCTTTGGGCATGAAGGTCTGGCTCAGCAACTGTCCCAATCCATTACGCATACGCCCTTTCAGGCTGGGCACGAAATGCAGGACGAGCCCGATGATGCTGGCAACGAGCACGGCCAGCATGACGAGGGTTTGCCAGAGTGGGCTACTGGGGTTCATGGAGTACTCCGATAAAGTGCACTGTTCGCGCGTACACGGCTGGTCAATGTGCGTTTCTCTGTCGCCATCACAGCCACACCATCGCCAAACGATAAGTCACAAAGGCCGCGATATAGGCCAGTACGAACATATACGCAAAAGACAGTACGACGATGCGCCAGTTCCCGGTTTCACGTTTGATGATGGCCAATGTAGACATGCATTGCGGCGCGAAAGCGAACCACACCATGAGAGAGAGCGCCGATGCAACAGAGAAATTACCGGCGAGCATGCTGCCTAGCATCGCGTCCTGACCCTCGGCGACGCTGTACACCGTTGCCAAGGTCGCCACGGCGGATTCACGCGCGGCAAATGCGGGTATGAGAGCCAGTGTGATTTGCCAATTAAATCCCAATGGCGCAAAGAGCGGCTGCATCCATTGACCTAATATACCGGCGAGACTGTACTCAATGGCCGGATTCGTGGCATCGGCAGGCGCGCTGGGAAAACTGGCAATGAACCACATCACAATGGTCAGCGCCAGCATGACGCCCGTGAGCCGCTTGAGGAATATCCAGATGCGTTCCCACAGACCGATGCCGATATCGCGCCATTTGGGCAGGCGGTAGGGTGGCAGCTCCATGAGCAGGGCCGTTTCCTGATTACGACGCCGCAGCAGTTTGCCGACGTAGGCGACAGCCAGTGCGGCGAGAATTCCGCCTGCATAGAGCGCGAAGAGTACGGCGCCCTGCAAGTTAAAGACACCGAACAACAGGCGATGCGGGATGAATGCGCTGATCAGCAGGGCATAGACGGGCAGCCGTGCCGAGCACGTCATGAGAGGCGCGACCAGGATGGTGACGAGGCGGTCTCTGCGATCAGGGATACTGCGTGTGCCGATGATGCTGGGAATCGCGCAGGCAAAGCTGGATAGCAGTGGAATAAAGGAGCGGCCGCTCAGGCCGACGGCCAGCATGGAGCGATCCAGCAGAAAGGCGGCACGCGGCAGGTAGCCGGATTCCTCCAGAACCAAAATGAAAAAGAACAACGTCAAGATCTGCGGCAGGAACCCGAGCAGGCTGCCCAGCCCGCCAAAGATGCCTTCCTGGAGCAGCCCTTTGAGCGGGCCGTCGCCCATTGAGGCTGTCAACGCTTGGCCCAACCATTCCATGCCGTCAGCAATGGCGTCGGTCATCGGCTTGCCTATCGCATACACGGCCTGGAAGGTCAGGAACATCACTAATGCGAGAATCAATAATCCGAATACCGGGTGCAGCGTCCAGCGGTCGATATGGTCGTCCAGCGTCTTTGTGTCCGTCGGCAGGCGTACGACGTCAGCCATGATGGCGCGTACATCCGCGTGCAGATCACCGGAGTCGCGATGAGGCGAGGCGGGCGGAATGCCGAGTTCCAATTGTGCGAGCAGGGCTTGCGTACCGTCTCGGCGTACCGCCACGGTTTCAACAACTGGCATCCCCAGGCGTTGCGACAACTGCGGGACATCGATACTGATGCCCAGGCGTTTGGCTTGGTCGGCCATGTTGAGTGCGACGATGATGGGCAAGCCCAGGCGGCGGACTTCGAGCAACAGGCGCAAGTGCAGCCGCAGGTTGGTCGCATCCATCACGAATACGATGGCTTCGGGCACGGCCTCGCCGCGATAGCGCCCGCTGAGCACGGCCAGCGTGATCGCCTCGTCGGCACTGGCTGATTCAAAGCTATACGTGCCGGGCAAGTCGAGTACGCGGACGGCGCGGCCGCCAGGCGTGGATAGAAGGCCTTCTTTGCGATCGACCGTGACGCCCGCATAGTTGGCGACCTTTTGGCGTGCGCCGGTCAGGCGGTTGAATAGCGCGGTTTTGCCGGCATTCGGGTTGCCGACCAGCGCGATGCGTAATGCGGTATCAGTCATGCGCTGCCTCGCGACGAACAATGACACGCTCGGCTTCGTTGCGGCGCAAGGCAAATCGCGTGGTGCCGATGGCGATGAGCAGCGGGTTGCCGCCAAATGGGCCTTTGGCGGTCAATCGTAAAGGTTCCCCGTTTACAAAGCCCAGATCGCGCAATCTTGCCGATATGGGGTCAGCGGGGCAGGTGTCGAGAACTTGCTCGACGACAGCACGGTCGTGCAAGGCAAGATCGGACAAACGCAGGGAATTCATGCGGAGAGAAAATTCGGAATGAGAATAAGTCGCAAAATATACTCTCGATTCGGAATTCTCTCCATGCCAAGTTGACGCACCTGTCAGATCTGACAGGCGGCTGAACGCGAAGTTGTTCGATCGATGCGGGTATTTACTCGATCAACGAGAGTTTGCCATCCTGATACAGGACTTTTTGCCCTATCCACGCCATGTCTACCTGTGGCAGGACTGCCGAGGGTTTGCGCAGTTCGCGCAGGAGCGTCGAGCCGTGAGATAGTCGTCCGCCCATGCGGGCAATGACGGCTCGGGCAGTCTGGTAGTGAGCGTGGCGGCCCGGGTCCAGTGTTTCCTCGAGCAGGATGTCTTGACCCAGGATGCCCTCGGCGCGTCCTGGGTAGATCATGAAACCTACGGCTTGCTCTGCGCTGTCACTGCCGTTTTGCCAGAAACTCCCATTGCGGGTGCGTACGTCGGGATGAGGCGCAAACCAGTACGCACGATCAGCCGCGGGCACCGCATGATGCAGCTTGAAAAACAGGCGCATCAGGTTGTCTCGATACCACTCTCGGACTTGCAGGTAATAGCCTCGCAGGCCGGGCAAGCCCATCGAGTGGGCGAGTGAAATGCTATGGGACCAAACGGGAAATGCCTGCAGCGGTAAATCAATGGCTGGAGAGCGTGGCGTTGCCGGATCGGTTTCCCATGGCAACCGATGCGGGCTGTTTTCGAGGTTGCCGTAGGCGGTCGGTGGACGCCCCAGCACGCTGCCGCCGCTGCTGGCCAAGGCCGTTGCGATACAAAGATTGCCTTGGACGACAAATACATAAAACCGGGTGAACCAGTCGGCCAACTGTTGGCCCGTCGCGTCTTGGGCGATCAGCGTGGAGAGCTCTCGGTCAAAGTGCTGCAATCCGCTTTCCAACGTCAATAAATGCCGGCGGGCGATGCGTTGCATGCGCACGAACAGGAGCGAGGAACGCAGCAACCGCGGAGGCCGCCACGGCAGGATGGGGGTGGCGCCGCCGACCTCGTCAGCGTAGTTCCGAGAGGATACGCCCCAGTTTGCCAACCGCGCCAAAAACAGGTCATTGTTAATGTAGGATGCGCCGCCATACACCGAGGTGAAGGGCTCGTTGTCCTGCAGAACGCGTGGATCCCAGCGCGCCATGATGGCGGGGATACTGGCTGCTGCTCGGCGTTGTGCGTATTCGACGAATCGACTGGGCTGCGGTGGCAGAATTTCGGCAATGTTGGCTGAGGTCAAGTGCCGTCGCCAGCCATAGTCGCTGATCGGGCGGTATTGCAATAGCCAGAGTTCGGTACCATCCCATGCCCATTCCACATCGCCCGCGACGTAGTGAAAAGTTCGCAGTACCTTTTGCAGGAATTCCCACAACATGCCGGCGGTCAGGCCATGCGATGGTGCAAATTCACCCTCGCGCCATGATGCCGTCATGCGGGAGAGAATCGCTCGATGCGGCGTGACCTGGCCATCCGCCAGAGATTCCAGATGTCCTTCTACCCATTCCAGCTCTACGGACAGGTGGCGTACAAACGCGATGCCGGATACCACAGGCGTAATGAAGCGTTGGACGACAACCTCTTCAATGCCTGAGGCGGTGAGCGCTGCGATACGCGCGGGCACATCGCCGGCGCGTTCGCGCAGAAAAGTGTGATGCATGCCCGCATTGGCCGCATCGGCCTGGTCTTCACCATAACTGGAGGATCGTACGGCCCATGCTGCATCGGGCTGAGCGGCCAGGAAAGGCTGCAGTCGTTCGTCGTATGGATCATTGAGAGAGAGCGCAGGCGGCACGGGTTGTCCCGCCAACGCTGCCAATCGCACGCGTCCGCCCTTTGTATGCGCGACGAAACCGCGTTCGCCGGATTCCAGCCACGAGACGAAGTCTGCAGGTGCATCGATCCAGGGGTAATGGCCCCAGCCAGGTTTCAGACTGATGGTCAGATCCGCGCGAGCCAGAATCGCAGACCATGCGGCAGCCTGCGCAATGCCCAATACATTGTCTTGATCGCCCCAGATCAACTCGATCGGATCGGCAATCCATTCCAGCAAGGGCAGCGCTGTGTCGGCGCGCACCAAATCCCAATACGGGATAAAGGCGCGGCAGCGCGCGTATCCGCGGCCCATGCGTGCATATTGCTGAGGTGTCCACTTTTTATTGGAAAACTTTCTTGCGAACAGCGTGGGTTTGTTCGACAACAACCAATGGATGGCTTTGCGTAGCGGCCGAGGCGACATGAGCGCGGGCAGCCGCCGTTGCCAAAGAAATGCGCCCACGGGTGCGAGCAATACACTACGGCTGAAATGGCCTGGCTGGCGTTGCAGCGCATGCAGTACCAACAGCGCGTTGACGCCGACGGCCATGATGGCACTGCCCCGTTCTGTTGTGTCGATCAAGGCTTGGGCGTATGCCGCCAGATCAACGCACGGAGGCGCCGGATTGTCGCCAAAGCCTGGCAGCTCCAGAGGCACGGCCTGGTACTGGGTAAAGTGAGGCAAAGCATCGTCCCACCAGTCTGCCGCGCCGCCATTGCCTGCCAACAAATACAGGATCGGTTTGCTGCTCATGAAAGGGTGATGCTAGGCGACGTCGCGCAGTGCGCTATCGACTGTCGGATAACGGAAGGTATATCCCGCCTGCGTGAGCCGGAAGGGAACGACACGCTGGCCATCAAAGAACAGCTGAGCCATTTCGCCTGCTGCTGCCCGTACGGGGGCAGCGGGCACGTGCAGCCAAACTGGGCGCTTGAGGATCTTGCCGACTTTGGCCGCGAACTCTGCCTGGGGCAGGGCATCTGGAGCTACGACGTTGTAGGTGCCGCTTAAATTCGTATCGTTAAAGGCGCGAGCCATGATCTGGATGACATCGTCACGATGCACCCAGCTCATGATCTGTTTTCCGTCGCCCATGCGGCCGCCGAATCCCAGCCGGAACGGCAACAGCAGCGGCAACAAGGCACCACCGGGACCAAAGACGACGCCCAGGCGCATGACGACCTGCCGAATGCCGAGCGCCTGAACAGGCCGCGCGGATTCTTCCCAGCGCACGCATAGCTCGGCCATAAAGCCCTGGCCCGCCGCGGCGTTTTCATCAAGGCTTTCATTGGCGTCGCGTACGCCGTAAAAACCGATGGCGGACGCTTGTATCCAGAGCTCGGGTTTATGCACTGCTTTGCTCAGCCAGGCGACCAAGGCCTCTGTGGTGTTGACCCGGCTGGCCAGCAGTTTCGCTTTGCGCTTGGCGCTCCAGGGCCCGCCCGCAATGGGCGCGCCGGCCAGGTTGATGATGACGTCAAAAACTTCCTTGTGGCTCAGGGCGTTGATGACGCGCACACAGCGTGCCCGGCCATCGAACAAGTATGCGGCCTTCAACGGGTCGCGCGTGAGCACAGTGACGGCATGGCCGGCGTCGAGTAAATGATTGACCAGGTATTCTCCGATGAATCCCGTGCCGCCGGTGATCAAGACGTTCCGATGTCCGATGCCGATGAATGGATTGGGTGGTGCGCCTTTGCGCTGCAGGCGAAATGCTGCAATGCCGTCGCGGATACCGGAGACCGTGACGCCGATGGCGAAAAGCGTCAGTATCCAGCCACGCCAGCCGTAATCGGCCGCGGCCAGTGCAGTGGGCAATTGATACCACTGCATCAACTGCGCTCCGTACAGAGCGAAAAATGCCCCTGCGTTAATCGCCAGCACGGTATGCATGATGCGTTCGATTGCAGGCAGCTTTCGAGTGCGGTCCTCGACGACGAAATCCCACAGCGTCAGGCAGATCTCCAGGAAGAACAGCAATGCGATTGCGACAGCCCACGTGCCTTGAAACGCGAAATGCGCCATGCCTAGAAACAGGACACCGTAAAAACAAGAGCGCATGGCATGAATCGACAGCTCCAGCCGCGCCCCGTACCGGTAGGGCAGCGCCACCGTCAATTCGTGATGGTAAATGGTGTCCAGGGCACCGAGGATCGCTTGTGCGATCAGCAGCGTGAGGGCCCAGTCTAGTGGCGAGAATTCAAGCATGGTCGGATGGAATGCAGTGGATGTGTGATGGCTGTTCGAGGAGGGATGTCCGGTTGGGGACAGCGCTCAAGAGGCGCTTCCAGGAGATGCGGCATCAATGGGGCCAGTGTCAGTCGCCAATTCAGCGCGTTTATCCAGCCTGTACAGCCAGAACAAAGGGGGCAGCAACACGAATAGCGCAAAACTGTCGACCCACAGGTGTGACCAGATGCCCGCCTGCAGCGATATCCAGATATCCTGGGGCGCCCAGAGCGCGACGCCTATCATCATCCAGCCCCAGACCGACGGGATCTTGTAGCGGTTGCCGATATGGACCAGCCCCAACATATAAAGCGAATAGCTTTGCAGCGTGGCGCCGAACAAGGCCAGCCACCAGATCTGCTGCGTATGCGCGGGGGCGGGCGCCGTGGCGCCCCAGAACGCCTGCTCGATATGATGGACATAACTGTCGAACACACCGGTGTGACCCGCCCACGTCAATATGAGGCCGACGAGCAGGTGCACCAGGGTGGCTGCGTACAGCCACCCAACCAGCATACGCCGAAGGTCGTGGGGAGGAAACATCGTATTCGGATCCGCGAGCGTTCTTTTAATAACGCAAGTGTACCGATTAGACGCTGCTCAGTGCTTGATCAGATGGGCCGGAAAGATTTGGGGGGCGTACCGAGCTGCGCCCCATCCATGCCGACTGTGCGGAATGTACTTACTTTATTTCGCGTAAGGGCAAGCTCACGCTCGACCCATGCTCCCCGCCAGTTCCGATCTGCAGCAAAGGCGGCCTGCCATGCGGAACTTGCCCGCAATGATCTTTGTCTGCGCCTGCAATCGATAGACGAATGCGGCTGCCCTCGGAAAATCGCCATGCTGTAGGTAGCAGGGGAATGGTGACGCGTTCGAACAGGCCCGGAGTCAAGGGCGAGGCATCGTCCTTGCGGAAAGAGCGGAACGGCCATGTCGTCTGGTAGCCGGCTGGGCATGGGGATACTTTGCGATGCAGCAGGCGCAAAATGCCTTCCGTGACATAGCGTTCTGTTCCATCGGCTTCGATCTCGGTCAGGTAAACAAAAAGTGCTGCGTCCGGTTCGCTGCTGCTGACCCAGAGGTCGGCCACCACATGGCCTGCTAATTCCGTCTGTACCTTCAACGGTTCGGACGTGAAGCTGCACATCGCGTCTGTACGGCCTTGCCAGTCGGGGTAATACTCGATGCTATTGATCGCTGCGATGCGCTCGTAGCGTGTGCCCGCGCCTGTGCCGATCGAAAAATCGACTTGGTAGTCACGATGCATGGGTGCTGCCAGGGGAGCAGTTTCCAGCGTCTGATTCGGACCTAGATAGCTCGTATGCGTTTGCGCTGCGCTGTACGGAGGCCATTGTTTCGCACTGCGCCACTGCTCTGCATGCAGGGCATAGTAATGAATAGGATCCTCGTTTTCCTGGCCGGTCTGCATGCCGAGCAGATAATGATCAAAGAACCGCAAGATTTCCGCGAGCCACGGGAAATCCGCCATCTGTGTGGTGCGCCACGGAGAAATATCGATACGGGCTCCATGGTCCCAGGGCCCCAGCAACAGGTGCCGGGGATTCTTCGACAAGGTCAGGTAGCGTGAGATTGCGCCGTTCATATACCCGCCGCCGTCCATCCAACCCGAGACGGAGAGTACCGCCACGTCCTCGGGAATTTGCGCCGCCAGGCTGTAGGGGCTGAACGTGGCAGAACTGAACGTAGGGTCGTAGGGCAGCGGGTCTTCGCGAAAACGGAATTCGGGCATGAATTCAGTCTGGCGGAAATTGCCCAAATGCTGATGGATCGCTTCTTGCAACAGCACCCCGTCGGGGTCTTCATCGACCGGTTGCGGCCCTTCAAAATCGGGGTTCGCATAGTAGACGAACCTGTGCAGCATCTCGCGGCGATCGTGGTCGAGCGCCACCATCAAGTCGTCATAGCTCTGCGTCAGGGCTTTCAGTTGGATCCCACCGGGGAAATAGTTGTCGGTGTAGGTATCCCAAACAGAAAACAACGGAGCTATTGCCTTTACCGACGGATGGCGAGTGCTGGCGAGAAAGTCCGACGCCGCGCCGAGATACGAAATCCCTGTGGCGCCGACCACGCCATCGGACCACGGCTGGGCGGCAATCCAGTCGACGACTTCGTAGCTGTCATCGCGCTCACGGGGTGATCGAAAACTATCGCGTGTCCCAAAACTGGCGCCGGTGCCTCGCACATCAATGACGACGACGGCGTAGCCGCGCGGCACGAAGTAATCACGAAACTTCGCGGTATTCGGTGCGCATTCGCCGCTGCCGCCGGATTTCAGCTTGAAGCGCCGATAGTAGGGCGTGAAAAGCACGATGGTGGGAAAACGCCCGGGCGCTTGATCGTCAGGAGCTGCTGAGTTGCTTTCCGGAATATAGATATCGACAGCCAAGCGGCAGCCGTCGCGCATGGTCAGATAACGAGACAGAGGGGCGGACAGCCGATAATCGACGGGCCGTGCATCGGCATAGGCTTGGGGAGGAACGACCCAGGCAATGTCTTCGTTCTTGGTGTAGGACTGCATCAAATATCCTGTTGGTGCGCGTGACGCGAGGCCGTAATGACGAATCGGCCGCCGCAGCGTTGCCCTCATATTAGGCAGGGCTTTTTAGGGGCGCCAATATGCAATCCTGATGCGGGCATAGGAAAAAACGATGTGCAGCATTGATCAGATAATTGCCTGCCCACGCTGTAAAGTTCTCACAGATGGTGAGTCGGCCCTTTGTCGTTGAGTATGATGGAATTCTGAAATAGGAAATTCCGATGGACCTGCGACAACTCAGATATTTCACCCGTATTGTTGAGCTGGAGAGCATCACGGCAGCGGCCGAGACGTTGCATATTGCGCAGCCCTCGCTGAGCCAGCATGTGGCCAATCTAGAGAACGAGCTCGAGACGCAATTGTTGTTGCGGGGGCCAGCTGGTGTGCGCGCCACGGATGCGGGCAAACTGCTGTACCGGCACGCCAAAATGGTGTTGCGGCAAGTCGAGGAGGCTAAGTCCGCGCTTAAACACGGCCGGGATACGCCCGCCGGGCATGTCACTATTGGGTTGCCCACCAGCACATCGCGTGTGCTGGCGTTGCCGTTGATCGAGGCGGTGGCAGAGCATTATCCGGAAGTATTGCTTGAAATCATTGAGGGCAGCAGCGCCGATTTAGCGGTGGCAGTGTCTCTGCACCGGATGGACATTGCCGTGGCCATGGACGTGCAACCGCAGCCCACCCGGATGACGACAACGCCGTTGTTGATGGAGAGCCTCTATCTCGTCGGCCCAGACCTGGGCCTCGAGGCGATTACACTGCAGCAAATGGCGGAGTTGCCGTTGGTGTTGCCGAGTTTTCCCAACTCGGTACGTGTGTTGGCAGCGCGTGCTCTTGCCGAGCAGGCTCTCTCTGTGAACCTCATCGCTGAAACCAGCGCGGTATCCGTGTTGCTCGCGCTGGCTCGTGCAGGGCGGGGATGGACAGTGTTGCCGGCATCGGCCGCGGTCGGTCCCGAGGCCGATGCCGATCAGGTGGCGTTCACACCGATTGCAGATCAGAGCTTTAACCGCAGGGTCTCGGTGTGCATGTCCTTGTCGGCCGAGAAAAGCGGTGTCTGCACCCATATACATCGGATGCTCATCGAGGTCGCACGCAATCTAGTGCAGACCAAACGTTGGGCGGGCGTGACTTGGCTGGCAGATGCTGGCCATCGCGCAGCTCGGATGTAATTCGCGGCGTACCATCGAACCGTGAACGCTGGAGTCCAGGAGAGTGTTACTCAACCTGAATGCCGGTACGAGAGATGAAGTCTCCCCATACCTTCGCGTCGGCCTGAGCTCGCGTGCGGATGTTGTCGGCCGTGCCGGACAGAGGAATAAAGTACAGATCTTTCAGCTTTTTGTTGATCACGGGATCGGCAATAGTGGCTTGAATGGCGGCATTCAGTTTGTCGACCACGGCTTGATCCAGCCCTACCGGGCCGACGATCGCGAACCAGCCCGGCATGGGGGGGACTTCGATCCCGGCTTCTTTGAGAGTAGGAACGTCAGGCAGGTCGCTGGCGCGCTGCTCGGCCAATACAGCCAGAGGGATGACATTGCCGCCCTGAATTTGCGGCAAGGCCGAACCTACTACGCTGGTCATGAGGTCCACTTGGCCACCGATCACAGCGTTCAAGGCGGGACCTGATCCTTTGTACGGAATATGTTTGAGTTTGATACCCGCGCCCGCAGCAATCATCTCCGTGGACAAGTGCGTCGAGTTGCCCGCGCCAGCACTGGCAAATGTCACGGTGTCAGGGGCAGCCTTGGCTGCGGACAGCAGCTCTGCAAGAGTCTTATACGGGCTGTTTTTCCCTGCTACCAAGACAAACGGCGTGTCGACGACGGGCGAGACATAGGTGAAGTCTTTGTCCGGGTCGTAGGGCAGCGAGTGATAGAGAGCGGGATTAAAGCTCATCTGTGACACGCCCGTCAGCAGCAGCGTGTAGCCGTCGGCAGGGGATTTCGCGACATACGACATAGCGACGATGCCATTGGCGCCAGGTTTGTTTTCGACCACGATGGACGCGCCGAGCAGGGATCCCAGTTTTTCCCCGAGCAGACGTGCGACGACGTCACCGCCTGAGCCTGCTGATTGCGGCACGACCAATCTGACGGGATGGTCGGGATACGCCTGTCGCGCGGCCTGTGCGGCCGACCCGAGAGAGGGTGCTGCCGCGGCCAACAAGGAGCATAGGAGATGAGCCCGGCGGGCTGAGCGGAATTTGAACATTGTTTTCCCCTGAGTCAATGCATTTACTGCGTTTTTGTATAAAGCGGGTTTACGCAGATGCTAGAGACGGGATGATGTCAATTCAAATACCGCTTTCCTATGCGCGTATAGGTTTTTCCTTTGGCTCGGCGAGCGCGGGGAAATGGCCGACGGACTATCCGGGAATGTTCGCCGTTTGCAGCCAATCGCGAATGATCGTTATCACGGCTTGCGGTTTTTCTCGGTGAGGCAGATGCCCGCACCCTTTCATAATCGCGGTCGTGGACCCCGTCTGGGCGTGAATACGGTGTATGTGTTCCAGTGAGCCGTATTCGTCGTTGTCGCCGTGCAGGCTCAATACCGGGCAACGCACTTTGCTCAGATGGTTGTTCAGATTCCAGTCGGCAAAGGCCGGCGATAGCCATGTTTCTGTCCAGGCGCCCAGCACCCAGGCCGCTTTGTCGCCATGGTATTTCTTTAACCGGTCCAGTTGCCCTGGCTCTGCAAACGCGATTTTGGCCTGCCGGATGCCTTCCAAGGTATGGGCTTCGGCAAAGACTTGGGCGGATTCCGTAATCAAGGCAACACATGCGTCGGGATACAGGGCAGCACAGGCAATGCTCATTCCGCCGCCGATGCTGTGGCCAAAGGTGATAAACCGGTCGACGCCCAGGGTGTCGAGTACCGTACGAAAATCCCCGTGTGCCTCCTCGTCAACGAGATCGACACCTACCGTACCCGGATGTGGATCCGAGCGTCCAAAGCCCAGGCGGTCATAGGCAATGACCGGCCGGCCGGTGGCGATGGCCAGTTGTTCGGGGAAGTCCCGCCACAGTTCCACACATCCCAGTGAGTCGTGCTGCAGGACAATCGGCGTGTGGCCGTCACCGGATATGTCGGGTGTCCAGTTGCGGGCGAACAGACGGCCGCCAGGGGTCGGGATAAACGTATCGTGGGTGCTGACGGTCTGCATGGGCGCTCTTCACAGAACAGATCTGTGCAGCATATCAGTTCTGAGTACTGCCGCTTTTCATGCAGCGCGGACTCTGCTCGAGAGGCCGATTTCGCATCCAATTTTGATATGATATAACATACCGTTTTTTTGAATCGGCCGTGATCGGTATTCATCAAAGCCCAAACGCTGGCTCTGAAGATACGGCGCAATGAAATCCAATAACGATGTGCAAAATGAACGCAGGCCGCGACGTCGCAGCCAGTTGCTTGATCGTCCTCGCCACCGTGAGCGGGGCGGCATGGGCGGAGGAAGACGACGCAGAGCGGCGTCAACCAGGCCTGGCGGCGCACCCGTCCACGCTGTCGCCAGTCGTGGTGACGGCAACCGCCTGGGAACGCAGTGAGGCCGAGGCGCCAGCGAGCGTGACCGTGATCGACGGCCAGGCGTTGCGTAGGCAGCCCGTCCTGGACCTGGCTGACGCGGTGCAAGATACCGTCGGAGTGGGATTGGAGGACGCCGGTCTGGGGCGCCGAGGCATCTCGATTCGCGGCATGAGCGCAGAACACACGCTGATGCTGGTCGATGGTCAGCGTATCAATGCCTCGGCTTCCGCTATCTCTCATTCCGATTTCGAGTTGGGTTGGGTACCGACCGAAGCGATCGAACGGGTTGAGGTGGTGCGAGGGCCCATGTCCTCGCTGTACGGTTCCGAGGCTTTGGGGGGCGTGGTCAATGTCATTACCCGCAAAGCTACCGACGAATGGCAGGGCTCGTTCAGCAGTTACGCGGTCTTGAATGATCATGGTCTGGATGGCAATCAGTACAAGAGCGGCTTTTATCTCGGCGGTCCCATCGTACCGGGGACACTGGGGTTGAACGTGTGGGGTGAATTCAATCGCCGGGCGCCGCTGCACGATGCCGCCAATACGGCGTTGACGGCGTTGGACGAACGGCGCGCCGCGTCGGGGCATGTGGGCCTGAGCTGGACGCCCGACGCGCAGCAACGCATTGATGTGTCAGTCGATGCGGGGCACGAAGACCTGGAGGCCTATCGCAGCAATACCGACAACTCGATCTACGGGTCGGAGAACAAGGTCAATCGTCGTCGATATGCGATATCTCACACGGGCGACTGGAGCTGGGGCGACAGCCAGATCCGGTTGTATCGTTCGACGCTTGATCGCCACGCGTGGCGCAGCGACGGTGGTGATGCGACAGGTCCCAATCGTTTCACCGATACGGTGTTGGATGGGCGTGTGGGTTTTGCGCTAGGCCAGATGCACAAGCTGACACTCGGCGCCGAAACGCGGCGCGAACGGTTGGAGGACCCATCTGTCAATCAGCGCGGCGTGGCGTCCTTGGATCATTACGCGTTTTTTGCCCAAGACGAAATTCTCTTCAGTGAACAATGGGAATTGGTGCTGAGCAGCCGTTTTGACCACCACGAGGACTTTGGCTGGGAGTCCAGCCCTCGGGCCTACCTGATGTTTCGCCCGACCTCAGCGTGGACGGTAAAGGCGGGTTTTGGCCAGGGGTTCAAGGCGCCAACGCTCAAGCAATTGTCACCGGACTATGAGTCCAGAGCGGCCATGGGAGGACGAGGGATCGTTCGTGGCAACCCGCAACTGCAACCGGAAACCAACCGTTCATATGAGCTCGGGCTGTCCTATGAACAGCCGCGTTGGTCTGCCGGCGTGACGCTGTTTCATAACGACGTGAGAAACCTGATCGAGACGGTGCGGCAGCCGACCTGCTACGTACCAGGACGAGTGTGTCTCGAGTACGAGAACGTGTCCAAAGCGAGACTGCAGGGGCTGGAGCTGACTGCCGGGGTCGACGTGCTGCGCAACGTACGCCTGGATGCCAACTATACGTACCTCGATGCTGAGGATCGAACGACCGGAGAGCGCTTGGCGGATCGTTCCAGGCATCGCGCCAATGCGACATTGACCTGGGCTGTGACAGACAGGCTGGATACACGGATTCGGACGGAATATATCGGTTCGCAATATCGCTCTGCCACGGAAAGCGATCGTCCGGGCTATACCTTGTTGCATTGGTACCTGGATTATGACGTCAATAGCCATTTGAGCTTGCATGCAGGTATTGAAAACCTGACCGATGAGCGGCTTGCCAATGACGACGCCGATATCTACGGTCGTGCCGACGAGGGACGGCGTTATTTTGCCGGTCTGACGGCGAGATTCTGATGGCCTGCTTATATCAACACGCCGTGTGGCGTTGGCTGGCTCTGGCGATATGTGCTGCGATGCTGCCGACGCTGTCTGTCGCGCAAGACAGGGCCGTCATACAGGTGTTGCATACGGGGTTTGTTTCCGCAGAGAAGTTTCAGCGTTTGCAGTCGCTCGCTACCCAGCAATCCGTGACGCTGCAGCATCTGAATGTCGAGCAGGCTACGCCCGCCGTACTGGAGCGTGCCATTGAACAGGCAGCATTGCTGATATGGGATGTCCCTAGGCCCAGTGACCGCGCAGCCGTACAGCGGCACTTGCAAGCACTGTCGCCAAGCACCATTCGTCCTCGTCTGATCATCGGCGGCGGCAAGCCGGGCTGGGAACAATTGCCACCGCAATACGGCAAGGCGATGGCAGCGCTTTATACAGCTGGCGGAGCAGAGAATTTCGCTCATTTTTTTGCGTTGGCCAAGGCGCTGAGCGAACGTGCCGAACCGTCGTTGCCGCTGTTGGATCCGCCTGTGCGGCTACCTGCTACGGGTTTTTATCATCCGGATGCGCCGCGCGTCTTTGACAATATCGATGCCTATCTGCACTGGTACACCTCCGTCGCGCAGGCCGCGGTGTCCACGCCCGTAGGCGATCCGTCTTCCGCGGGGCGCATTGCCTTTCTCATTCATCAAGGGGTGGTCGCCGATCTGCTCACCCGCGAGGTGGACCAGCTGATACGGCGCAGCGAGGCAGAGGGTCTGCTGCCGATCGTCTTTTGGTTCGATAGTCAGAATCCGGCCGGGTTGGCCGGGGCGTTGAAAAAGAGCAGCATCGATGTCCTCGTCAATCTGACTCATCTGCAAGACGGCGCGGCGCGTAGCCGGGATTTTCTGGCTCTCGATGTGCCGGTTCTGCAGACGCTGAGATTTCGCGAGGGGGAGGCGAGCGCGTGGCCAGATACGACCAGCGGTATCGGTTCGCGCACGACGGCGGTGTTCTTGGCTGGCCCCGAAGGCTGGGGAATCAGCGACCCGCTCGTCTTGTCTGCGAGCACTGCGGGTATCAGCGATCTGTTGCCTGCACAAGTCGATGCCTTGATGGGAAAGTTGCGCAGCCTCGTCGCGTTGCGCCACACACCAGAGCCTCAGAAAAAACTGGCATTGAAGTTCTGGAATTATCCCGCTGGTGAAAAAAGCCTGGGTGCTTCGCACTTGAATATTCCCAGAAGTATCGTGTCTATCCAGGCCGCGTTGGCAGCGCAGGGATACGCGGTGGGAAAGCCAGTTGTTGAAACCGAAGTCATTGAAACCGCGCAGCGTATGCTGGGCGCTTTATATGGCACCGTGCCGCTAGAGTCGCTGCTGGATGACGATCTAGCAGCGCTCTATCCGTTGGAGGATTATGAACAGTGGCTGTCGGTGTTGCCGGTTGCGCGCCAGGACGAGTTGCGGCGAGTCGGCGTTCCCGCACAGCATCAGGCAGTACGAGAAATAAAGGGCAAGCGCTATTTTGTGATTCCGCGTTGGCAGCTCGGGCATTTGGTGGTGATGCCGCAAATGCCGCGGACCTTTGGCGCAGGGAACCACTATCACGACCTGAGCAGTGCTCCCGACCATCTCTATATGGCGGCCTATCTGTATTTGCAGCAGCAGTACGCGGCACATGCATTGATTCATCTAGGTACGCATGGCACACAGGAATGGTTGCCCGGCAAGGATCGCGGATTGGCGGCGACTGATTACCCCTGGCTCAGTGTGGGCAGTTTGCCTGTGTTTTATCCATACATCCAGGACAACGTGAGCGAAGCTATTCAGGCGAAGCGCCGGGGACGTGCTGTCATCGTCAGCCATCAGACGCCGCCTTTTTCGCCAGCGGGTCTGTACGATCAATTGCGCGATTTGCATCAGTGGATACACGAGTACCAGCAGCTCGACGAGGGGGCAGTGCGTGAGCAGGTCAGCCATCAGATCCGCAGTGCTGCGGTTGCGGCGCATCTGAACGACGATCTGGGATGGACTGCGCAGCAGGCCGAACAGGATTTCAGTGAATTTCTGCAGCAGTTGCATGATCATTTGCATGAACTGGCCCGCCGCGCCGTGCCCCTGGGATTGCACACGTTCGGGCAGGCGCCACAGGCCGAGCATCGTATCAGCACGGTGATGCAGCAATTGGGCCGGCCTTTGTACGACGCATTGGATATCGACCAGGACGAACGTTTTGCGGGTGAGCAAGGCTTGCAGGATAGTCCCGCTTATCGCGCCGTAGCGCAGATGCTGAACCCCGCCGGAAATGAGATGCCGTCCTCGCTGGCGGCATTCGAGCAGCGCGCTCGCGAGTTGGATGCGCATCTGCAAGACACGCAAGAGAATGACATGTTGCTGGCAGGTCTGGCAGGGCGCTTTGTTGTTCCGGGTGCGGGCGGAGATCCCATACGTAATCCGGACGTACGCAGTGGGCGCAATTTGTATGCCTTCGAGGCAGACAAGGTGCCTACGCAAGCAGCCTACGAAACCGCTGCCACTGCCTATGAGCAACTGGTCCAGGCGTTCCAACATGAACACGCTGGAGCCCGGCCGCAAAAGCTCGCATTCAGTCTATGGGCATCCGAGGCGACTCGGCATCTAGGGGTGACCGAGGCTCAGGTCCTGCACGCACTGGGCTTGCGGCCGGTTTGGGATAGTGGTGGAAGGGTTGTTTCATTGGACATCATCCCCGGGGCAGAATTGGGCCGTCCCAGGGTTGATGTGGTGGTGCAGGTCACGGGGGTATATCGTGACCAGTTCGACAGTTTCATGCGACTGCTGGATGACGCACTGACAAGACTGGCCGCGTTGCGCGAACCCGGTAATCCGATTGCGCTCAACAATCAGCGTACTGCCGCCGCGCTGAGCGAGGCGGGCCTTTCTGCTGACGCAGCAGCCGTGGCGGCCCGTTATCGCATTTTCAGCAATGCGCCCGGCGAGTACGGAACGGGTGTGCCGCATCTGGCGCTGGACTCGACTCAATGGGACGCTGACGCAGCGCTGGGCAAACAGTTCTTGCTCAGCAGCCAATATGCCTATGGCGCCGAGGGGTGGGGTGAGAGTCCGGCACAAACCAATGTGTTTGCCGCGCAGTTGCGAGGAACACAGGCAGTCATCATGTCACGTTCGTCGACAGTGCATGGCGTGCTTTCCACGGATCACCCGTTCGAGTTTCTGGGTGGACTATCGGCTGCGATCCGGCATCTCGACGGGCAGGCGCCTCAACTGATGATCTCTGACTTGCGCGACGGTGAGATCCGGACGACGGGGCTCGCACGCTTCTTGTCTGCCGAATTGCGCGAGCGTTACTTGAATCCACTGTGGATAGATTCCATGCAGAAAGAGGGATATTCGGGCACGTTGCAGGTGCTGAACGTCACGAACAACCTGTTTGGCTGGCAGGCGGCGGATGCCAGTACGGTGCGCGACGATCAATGGCAGGCGTTGTTCGATACCTACGTCAGCGATACGCGAGCGCTGGGAACCGGGGAATGGTTCGAACAACACAATCCGACGGCACAGGCCCAGGTGCTGGAGCGTATGGCGGAAGCGATTCGAAAAGGGTACTGGGACGCTTCGGAGCAGACGCGCCGAGCGTTGGCAGAGCGTTGGCAGGAGTTGGCGCAGCGGTTCGACGTCGATACCGGCGCCGAGGTGACACGGCAGTACATCGCAGATATGGCCCAGGGGTTCGGCCTGGATGCACGCGCTGCATCGGATGCCGGTCCAGCGGCAAAACCGAGCCAGCCCGACTCGCCAGCTGCGCAGTCGCCGCAGTCTGTTCAAGGGCAAGTCTTGGAGCCCGTCGAGCCCGCTGCGGTTTCCGAGGATGCTTCGCCCCGGTGGGTATTGCTGCTGATGCTGATTTTGCTCGGTAGCGGCGCATTGCGTCAGGGATTGCGTAGCCGGCATGTCAGCCACGCTACGCAATAACACATCATCTCAGAGGGTTTATGTCTTTCTTTGCAGAAATCGAAACGCTGCTATATGCCGTGTCGCGTGTCTTCTTGGCCCCGGTGATGCTGTTGATCGCTGCGGCCTTGGGTTATGCCTTGTACATGCTGGGAGCGTTTGCCGTCGAGGCCTGGCAGCGGCGGATGTCCTCTCATCCTCGGGCATTGTTTGTGTTTGCCGATAGGGCAGCATATGGTGATCGGATGACCAGTGACGACATTGAGTTGTGGATCATGCGGCAGCTCGAATGGCTGCGCATTGTGTCACGCTCTGCGCCGATGCTGGGCCTGATTGCCACCATGATTCCCATGGGCCCGGCATTGCTGGCGTTGGGCAATAACGACGGCGCAAGCGTGGGCCGCAATATGGTCGCTGCGTTTTCCGCTGTGATCCTGGCGCTGTTGGCAGCGAGCATCTGCTTCTTTATCCTGACGATACGCCGGCGTTGGTTATTGCAGGATTTGCGCGACCTCGAGCGTCAGCGGCAAGACAAGGGAGGATCGTGATGCGCTTCCTGGATGATGACGAGGCCAATGATCCCATGCTGTCTGTCGTCAATCTGATTGACTTGTTCCTGGTGATCATTGGTGTCTTGATGGTGGTGATTGCCGAGAACCCATTGAGCCCGTTTTCACAAGACAAGGTCGTCGTGGTAGAGAATCCTGGCGAATCGGATATGCGTATCACGATCAAAGAGGGCCAGGAGTTGACGCGATATGAATCCAGTGGTGAGGTCGGACAAGGGCAGGGCGCCCGGGCGGGCGTGACGTACCGTTTAGAGGACGGACGCATGATCTATGTGCCGGAGCGCTGACTTGCCAACGAGATGGTGATCCGGCTGGGAGGGGCCTTGCGTGGGCTTTAGGGAAAATTTCGATTTCGGCACGCCTGCATGCCGTGTTTTGGCGTGCTCGATCAGCGCATCGATAAAAACCCGGACACGGGCGGGCGGCGTGCGGCTCGAATACATGGCATATAGCGTGATCGGAGCAAGCCGCCACGTGGGTAGAACCGGTATCAATGATTCGTCGATTTTTGTCGAAAGTGGCAGGGCTACGATGCCGGCGCCTTCGCATGCGAGACGATGCGCCAGGTTCATGTCACTGAGGCCGAGACGGCTTTGAGGCTCGATGACGAGCGGTTGTCCCGTGCTGCGAAAGCTCCAGCTGACGAGCTCTTTACATAGGTCGGCGTAAACGCAGTCATGCAGCGTCAATTCACTGGGATGCTTGGGCATGCCCCGCTTTTTGAGGTAGTGTTCAGAGGCATAGAGTCCGAATTCGACCTGAGCGATACTGCGTGCCACAAGATCGCTGTTGATCTGTGTCCCCCAACGCAACGCGACGTCAAAATCGCGATGCTGTTCCCACTGCGGGCCGTGGTGATAGTCATAGCGAAACTGCAGTTCAGGCCAGGCGCGCGCAAACTGCGGAATGAAAGCGGGCAGTTCAATGGCGTCCAGCATGTCAGGTAGCAATACCTTGAGGGTGCCGCGTGGCTGTGCGCCATGGTCCAGCAATACGTCTTGAGCGTCCTGCGCCTGCTCAATGAGTTGATGGCAGTGTTCGTAATAGAGCTTTCCGGCTTCTGTCAGCAGGATGCGCCTTGTCGTACGCGACAGGAGCTGTACGCCTAGGCGTTCCTCCAGCATGCTCAGACGGCGCGATACGGTCGATGCGGGCATCCCTGTCTGCTCCGCGGTGCGGGAGATGCTGCGTTGTTTCGCAACTTGCACGAAAACCGCAATGTCGTTGAAGTTAAAGTCGAAACCTGATCCGGTTCGTTCCATGACATTAGCCCTTTTTGAGGTCGATGACGGATATACGCAATGAAATTGCGCGGCAGCATTGATGTCAGCAACGATCGAGGACCAATAGCCCAGCTGCTGATGGGTGTCACTGTAGAGCGCTGCCGCTGTCAGAGCGGTGACATCAAACTGACGATTCGCGGTCAGAAAGCTGACAGAGATGTCAAGAAAATTGATATCCAGTTGATTCCCGGCCCGGGAGTCATACCTGGCCGGCACTACGACGCGTTCAAGCAAAGGACGGCTTTGGGCCATTCTGACAAAACTGTCAGCCGTCGGTCAGTAGAGCGACTGAGATGGTCTTGTAGACTCGCCTGCCTCGGGCAGTTTGGCTCTCGGATTGCTCACTTTTCTACGGGATAGACGCAAGTGTTTCTGTTGGCAGCGGGTCTGATCGGTTTTTACGTGGCGTGGCGTTATGTATGGCGACTGAAGCTGGGCCTGATGGCAAAGGCCGTTCTGTCAGTGGCTGTCTTGATCGTGGCAGAGCATCAATGGCTGGTCAGCCAGGTAGCCGGAACCATGGCGTCACCGGAAAGTCCGCGTTGGCTCATCATCGGGTTTGGTGTCGCCTATGGCGCGCTGATCCTGCTGGCATGCTTCCTGCTGATCAGGGATGTGCTTGGCGGGCTGCTATATCTGGTTTCCAGGCCTGTCGGAAGCCGGTTGTTGGCTGCGCACAAGTTGCCCCATTTCATGGCGGTGTCGGCTCTGACGCTCGGCGCATGGGGAACATCACAGGCCGTTCGTGTGCCTGACATACGCAGGATGGAGTTGCCTGTCGCGGGATTGGCTGCGGAGTTCGATGGCTATCGCATTGTGCATCTGACGGATCTACACGTTAGTCGTCTTCTGGATCGCCCCTGGCTAGATGCCGTGGTGGACCAGGCGAATGCGCTGAATCCCGATTTGATCTTGATCTCCGGGGATCTGGTGGATGGCACGCCATCGACGCGCGCAAACGATATTCCGCCCTTGGGACGATTGGCTGCCAAGGACGGCGTGTATGCCGTCGCGGGCAATCATGAATATTACGCCGCCTATTCTCAATGGATAGAGGTCTTTCGCCGGCTGGGTATCACCGTTCTGGAGAATGAGTACACCGTGATTCGTGAGGGTGCGGGCGAGCTGGTCATCGCGGGTGTGCCTGATCAGGTCGGCTCCCGTTATGGCCAGATCGGCCCTGATGTAGCCAAAGCATTGGCCGGCAGACCGCAAGGCGTGCCTGTCATCCTGATGGATCACCGTCCTGGCAATGCCAGAAGTAATCGCGCGCAAGGCGTGGACCTGCAACTGTCGGGCCACACCCATGGCGGCCATATTCGTGGATTCGATTTGCTGGTGGCGCGCTTTAATGCCGGATTCGTTTCAGGTCTCTACGATGTCGATGGCATGTCGTTGTATGTAAGCAATGGCGCTGGGCTGTGGCCCGGCTTTCCACAGCGTATCGGGCGCCCCTCGGAAATTACGGAAATTACGTTGCGGCGGCGCTCGTAGCGGGTATGGGAGCGGTGTCAGTGCGCTGCCGATTCGGCAACGCCCGGGACACCTCTTCGTATATCCTGCGAGAAAGTCGCGATGTCCTTGTTGTCCAGTGCGCGCTGGGTGTAGTGGCCGGCGCGTCGATAGGCCTCGATGCTGTCGGCCCCCGACAGCGCGTCCAGTTCGTACATGTATTCGGGTAGGTAACCAGATAGCAATAGCCGGCGATCCAGGGGCAGGCCAGGTACGATCTGTTTGGTCAGCTGATAAATGATGGTGGTGCAGTTGGCCGTGACGGTATTGTAGAAACGGGGGCGATCTCGTAACTGGTTGGCCGTGTCCAGGTATGACAGGAACAGCGCACGGGCGGCATCCGGGGACATTTGTATTCGATATAGGTAGCCTTCCTCGCCGCGCACGTTGGTGCGTACGCGCAGGCTGTCTTCTTCGGTAGAGGCGAGCACCGCCAATTCATATTGACGGAAAAAACCTCCGATTTCGGAAAATTTATCGCCTAGTTTGCGGCGGATCTCGACCGAAAAAATCACATGCTGTCCATCGGAGAAACCAAACGACACCATGGTATGGGCAATGGCTGGACGGCCCCAGTATGACAGCGCCATATCGACAGATTGCAGCTTGCTCAGGTCATAGGTGCGTGTTTCCCAGCGCGGATCGTAGTCGGTTCGCGAGCGCCATTCGAAATTGCGCACGTTGTGCAGTGTGACCAGGTTGCCATTGACGGATCCGTGAGTTTGCTCGGCCACCTCCGGCATCCATTCCCGCGTATTCGAGGGGCGCACGCCTAGCCACCACCATGCCTGCATCACGATCCATGCGGCTGCGAACAGGGCGAGGGGGAGATAGGTTCCCCGTATTACGCCCACGATCGCTGCGATTGCCAGCACGGTCCACGCGGCAACGAAAATAATGCGTAGCGGAGCCTGAAACCACAGCGCGAGCGCTCCCCAGAATGCTACGGCCAACACCGCAAGCACAATCACAGTGTGTAAGAGCATGGCTTTTGTTTTCCGTTTCACGGCAGGATTTTTGTGTGGGGTGCCGAAGTGGCCATGGATGCTTACGATGTTTCGCGAGAGGCTCGCGTTTCTGTATGCTGCGAGGTTGCTTCACGATCCTGAGCGCGCCAGCCGGCTCGCATGGCGGCGATCTTTCGAATTGCCGACTGCGAGACTTTCCACCATCCAAACGGACGCGGATCGGCCAGCATGCTCACTGCGCGCGCGTAGTCCAGCATCAGGCCTGGCGTCCAGGCCATCGTCAGCGCGCGCTTGCGGATCTGGGCGGCTACCCAGAGTTCAGGGGTGATCAGCAGACGCAGCAATACGGTCCATCCGGCATCGGGACCATGCAAGTGCCCTACGGCTCCGTCCACTGCAGCCTCCAATGCTCTCGCGACGGAAGTCGAGCAATTACGGTATGTCAGGTTATAGGTGGTGTTTTGCCGGTACTCGTCCCAGAACGCTTGCAGCTTTGCGGGATCGTAGTTGCGTATGCGGACTTGCACGGTCGATGGGCACCAGGCCTTGGACTCGGTGGCATAGTCCGGTTGGAACGTGCCAGGAACGTTGTTGGCATCTGTTGCCCGCAGTAGATTGCCGAACTGCTCGGGAGAGTGATCGATTTCCTGAGCGGGATAGAGACTGACGTATACGCCTTCGGGAGACTCCAGCGCCGCATGGCCGGTGGACACCACGCCGTTGACGTCGACGGCGGCGATATAGCGATTCACCAAAAGATAATTGCGGGTTTCCGTTTTGGCGGATCCCGAGGGGGTCCAGATGTGTACCGTCAGGGCATGGTCGGAATCTGCTGGCGGGCCGTCATAAGTAGTGGGCCTGGGATTGGTGACCTTGGTCGGCATGAAATCGGGGTGGGTATTTGTCGCCAGGGCTGGATTGGATTTCAGGCTGCGGACGCGGCGAGCCAGGGCCACCAGTTTCAAACCGGCAAATATCAGGAACAGCGCGATGCAGTACGGAACGGTGCCGACATAATGCGTGGGATAGGGCTGGAAAAAGAAAATCGCGAGCAGGATTTCGGCAATGCCCGATGCGAGCACATAACGCCATCGGCGATATCGCACGACGTAGGCAGAGATGCTCTGCATCAGCCCGTCGGCCAGGAACAGCAGGCCGAAAATCATCGACAGGACAAAATGACCGTGATGATGGCCAGCCAATACCAACATGCCGGCTAATAATACGAAAATGCCCTTGGCGTAGCGCAAGACACGTTGGCCGCCCACGCCGGATTGCGCAATGAGCAAAGTGGAGACGCCGTCGATGATGAACAATATGGCAAAGAGTTCTAGCGGGAAATAGGCGACACCATCCGTGGCGTCGATCAGGACGACCACCCCCACCAATACCAATAGATAACCTGTGATGACGAGGGCTCTTGCGCGTTTGTGCAGGTAGTCCAAACCTAACAGCAATAGAACCAGCTTACCCATGGTCTTCAGCGCCCCAGTGTGAAAACATGGGGAAATCTTACATGCTAATGGGCATGCGTCATAGGCGAAGGCGGGCGAGCGTGTCGCAGTGCGGAGACATTCGTCCCTCGCCCGTATGCCAGCGCCGTCTACGTTTTATGAGCTCGATAGCTTGTCTTGTACGCGTTGCGCAACATCGGCCGGTACCCAATTTGTCCAGATATCCGGATAGGTCTGCAAGAAATAGAGAGAGGCTTCTTCGAGTTCCAGGCCCTCATTTTCCATGTGCCCCAATGTGGCCGTCAGCTTTTCTTCGGGTACGTTGACCTTGGCGAGAAAGGCGGTCAGCTGCGGCGCGCGCTGCGCAAATTGGCTGTTGACCGCTGTCACGACGGGATACTCGGCCAGGCCTGTGGGTCGAGGGTTTTCGCATTTTGGGTCGGTGATGCATGCCAACGCTTTCTCATCCACCGGCGGCATTTTCAGTTTGACCAGGTCCAGCGAGCCGACGAGCGAGGTAGGTGTCCAGTAATAGAACACGATGTCCTTTTTGCGCTTATAGGCCGAGGTGATTGCGGCGCGCTGCGCGGCAGCGTTGCCGGGTGAGTACACCAGGTATTCGTCTTGCAGGTTGAAGGCCTTCAGCAGATTGGCATTGATGGTGCCGCAGGTCCAGCCCGCCGCGCAGCCGTAGATGCGTCCTTTACCGGGATCCTCATTGTCGATGAAGGTCTCATGCAGGCCTTTGAGATCGGTGGCGCTGCGCAATTGCGGAAATTTTTCGGCGGTATAACGAGGCACGTACCAGCCATCGGTCCCGGTAAAGACGGTGCCGACGGCTTTGATCTTGCCTGCCGCGATGGCTTCGTCCCAGGGCTCTTGCATCTGGGTGATCCAGATTTCGCTATTGATATCGACGTCACCGCGTTGTAGTGCGGCAAACATGGGCAAGGTGTCGCCCTGTTCGACTTGGGTCTGGCAGCCGTAGCCGTGTTCGACGATGTAGCGTTCGACGTTGACCAATATCTGATTCGATTCCCAATTCATCCCGCCGAATTTCATCGGTCTGTCGAGTTCGCAGGTGGGAGATTGTGCATGAGCATTGACGCTCATTACCGTCCCGATCGCGACGCTGACAGCGGCCAAAATGGGTTTGATGCGCAGATATTGAGTCATTAATCGATGTTCCCTGTCTTCCGTGGCAAAGGGGGCGATGGTAGCAGATGGCGATTTTTGGGCTGCGTTGTCCCGTTCTGCCTGACGCATCACTGTGACTGCTTCACCACGTCGATCAGCGCGCGCAGCGCGGGAGGCACGTGGCGGTTGCTAGGAAAATAGAGGAACAGTCCTGGTATGTCCGGGCACCAGTCCTCAAGCAAGGGGAGCAACCGCTTGGCGCCGAAATAGGGCGCGGCGTAAGGCTCCGGCACGAATGCAATGCCCAGGCCCTGCGCGGCCGCCTCCACCATGAGCTGGTTATTGTCCAGTGTCATCCCGCCCGGCACGTCGATGGCGAGTTCCTGGTCGTGCTTCTTGAATTCCCAGCGATATCGCTTGCCGCTGGGCAGGCGCTGGCGAATGCATTCGTGCGTCATCAGATCGTCGGGGGTGCGGGGCGCGGGATGCGACTTCAGGTACCCCGGGGCGGCGACGGGAAGAAAACGCAGCGACGGCCCCAGGCGAACCGCGACCATGTCCTTGGGCACCGCCTCGCCCAGGCGGATGCCGGCATCGAAGCCGCGCCCGACCACGTCAATCAACTGGCCTTCGACCGAGAGATCCAGTTCGACTTTCGGATAGCGTTCCCGCAGGCGCGGCACCGCGATCTGCAGCAGCATCCGGATGGCGCCTTCGCTGCCGTTGACACGGACTACGCCGCTGGGTTGGCCTGCGGCGGCGGCGGCTTCGCTCAACGCCGTGCTCAGGTCGCTCAGAATGGGCGACAGACGCGCCAACAGCCGTTCGCCGTCCTGCGTCAAAGAAACGCTGCGCGTGGTGCGGTTCAGCAGGCGCACCCCCAGGTTGCTTTCGAGACCTCGCATGGCATGGCTGAGAGCGGAGTGCGAGACGCCCAGCACGTCGGCCGCGCGGCGAAAGCTTTTATGCGAGGCCACCGCCATGAAGGCATGCAGATCGGAAATCGAAGGTGTCTTCATTGGTTCATTTTACTCATCTATTCATGCAATCAGTACGGTATTCCCTAACTAATCGAGGCTCCGTACCATGGTGTCCATGGCACTCAAACAAGGAACGAACATGAGCAAAACTTGGTTTATCACCGGCGCCTCGACAGGACTGGGCAGGCTGTTGACCGAACGCCTGTTGGCGCGCAAGGACCGCGTGGTGGCGACCGTGCGCCGCGACGGCGTACTGGACGAACTCCAATCCCTGCACGGCGAACGGCTTCTGGTCCTCAAACTGGAAATCACCGACGCCACGGAGATTCGTGAGCGCGTGGAGCAGGCGTTCAGCGCCATGGGCCGTATCGACGTGGTGGTCAGCAACGCGGCCTACGGATTGTTCGGCGCCGCCGAAGAGCTGAGCGACGCGCAGATCGACCGCCAGCTCGCGACCAACCTGATGGGCTCGATCCAGTTGATCCGCGCTGTGCTGCCGAAGCTGCGAGAGCAGGGTGGCGGGCGCATCGTGCAGGTGTCTTCCGAGGGCGGCCAGATCGCGTATCCGGGTTTCAGTCTCTATCACGCCACCAAATGGGGCATTGAGGGCTTCGTCGAAGCCGTGTCACAAGAGGTCGTGCCCTTCGGCATCGATTTCATCATCGTCCAGCCGGGCCCCACGCGCACGAACTTCAGCGCGGCGCTGGACAACGCGCCGATCATGGATTGCTACGCCGGGACGCCGGCCGACGAAGTCCGGCGATCGATCACGTCCGGCAGCTTTGCGGCGTTCGGGGACGCGGGCAAGACGGTCGACGCCATGGTCGACGCCATCGATGCCGAACATCCCCCGCTGCGGCTGGCCCTGGGCAGTTCGACCTACGACAAGGTGGGCAGCGCCCTGCAGCAACGACTGGAAACCTTGCAGTCGCAAAGGGCGGTCGCCTTGTCCGTCATGGAGTCAGCATGAGGCCGCGGCCGACCATGCGCCGCGTCGACAGGGGGAGCAGACGATGCCATTGATGAGAGCCTATTTCGCGGCGGCCATCGCGGCTGCTGCCATTACCGCGACGAGCGCGCAAGCCCAGTCCTCATCGCCCAACAAGGTGCAGGGCACCTGGCGGGTCGTGTCGGCGCAGATCGAGGAGGATGGCAAGACGCGTCCGGTCTACGGCGAGCAACCGCAAGGCATGCTGGTGTTCACTCCCGACATGCATTTCGTCGAAGTCCTCACCGATGGTTCGACGCCGCGATTCGCCTCCAGCGCGCGCGGTCAGGGCACCGATGCCGAGAACCGCGCCGCTATGGCGAGCAGTATCGGCTTTTTCGGCACCTATAGCGTAGACGAGCACGGAGAGTTCAGCGGCAATCGCGTCCTCGGCTCGACCTTTCCCAATTGGGTGGGAAGCACGCGCACGAGCAAGGAGCTCAGCCTCGTCGTGAAGGGCGACCGCATGTCCGAGCGTTTCCAGCGCCCCGAAGGGTCGCGGGTCACGATCGAATTCGAACGGGTGCGAAATCCCACGAATTAAAAGTCCTGTTGGCTTTTTCTACTTTGTCGGGACATGAAAATGATGGAAGATTCGGTTATGCGCTGACGGCAGTTTCCCCGCCGCCGGTTTGATTTGACCTTTGATCCGGACACTCATCATGAAAGCCATTGTGTATACCCAGCACGGTTTGCCGGCCAGCGATCCGAAATCCCTGTTCGAAATGGATTTGCCTCAGCCCACACCGGGCCCTCGTGATTTGCTGGTCAAGATTCGGGCGATTGCGGTCAACCCGGTCGATACCAAAGTACGTGCCGGCGCGCCGACCGACAAGCCGCGTATTCTGGGCTGGGATGCCGTAGGTGTAGTCGAAGCCATCGGGAGCGACGTGTCCCTGTTTCAGCCGGGTGACGAAGTCTATTACGCGGGCTCTATCGCGCGGCCTGGCTCGTACGCCGAATATGGCTTGGTTGACGAGCGTATCGCTGCCAAAAAGCCTCGCACGCTCGCGGACGACGCTGCGGCAGCACTGCCGCTGACCTCGTTGACAGCCTGGGAGCTATTGTTCGACCGGCTGGGTGTCGAGGAGGGCGGCGGTAACGGCGATGCGTTATTGATCGTGGGCGCAGCTGGCGGCGTTGGCTCGATATTGACGCAGCTTGCCGCGAAGTTGACCAAATTGCGGGTCATCGGCACCGCTTCGAGGCCAGAGACAAGCCAGTGGATCCGTGATCTGGGTGCGCATGATGTGATTGATCATACGCAGCCGCTGTTAGAGGGATTGCGAGCCATAGGCGTGCCTCAAGTACGCTACGTGGCCAGCCTGACGCACACGGGCAGCCATTATCCGCAATTGATCGAAGCCTTGGCGCCGCAAGGCAAGCTGGGCGTGATCGACGATCCAGAGACGCTGGACGTCATGCCGCTCAAACGCAAGGCCATTTCGTTTCACTGGGAACTGATGTTCACGCGCGCTTTGTTCGAAACCCCGGACATGGTGCGTCAACACGAGATCTTGACCAACGTGGCGAGGCTGATCGATGACGGCACATTGCGCACCACGCTCGGGGAGCATCTGGGCCAGATCAACGCAGAGAATCTGCGCCAGGCACATACGTTGATCGAGAGCGGCCGGTCTCGCGGAAAGATCGTGCTGGAGGGCTTCTGAACGCCCGGTTCAATCGGCTTGAGTCACGGCGGCTTTACTGACTTTCCCCATTGAACCGACAGTGCCATCAAGCCGGCGTCATCACCACCATGATCTCCGCATCGCGGGCACTCAATGACAGGTATATGTGGCCTTGTCCGCTATCGAAATAGGCAGACTCATGTTTGCTGAGCGTCAGGTTCTCACCCGACTCGAAACAGATACGGACTTTGCCAGACAAGACCACGATGAATTCCTGGCCCGCGTGTCGGATGAAGCCGTCAAAATCCTCAATGCGGCGAGCCATGATGCGCCCGTACATGGGCGTCATGGTGCGTTGGGGATAGTCGCCGGCGAGCAATCGATAGCTGTAGTTGCCCGTGTCGTAGTCCGGTGACTGAGTGGTCGAGGCCCGCGTTGGAACGGTGCCATGGTGTGCGTCCGGGTCAGACAGCAACTGAGAAATGTCGATGTTCAGCGCACGCGCAACGGCGGTGAATTTCTCGTAGCTGACGGAAACCTGGCCCAATTCCATCTTGGACAGGGTAGACAGGGCCACGCCGGAGACGGCGGACAATTGCTTCAGGGTCAGGGCACAGGCTTTGCGGGCGGCGCGCAACTGTTGACCCATGCGTACGCGCGCCGTATCCGGCGAAGAGGGGGCAGAGGGCTGAGTCAAGCGCGATACCTCGAAAATGTGCAACGCCGGCGGGGCGCGGCTGCTTGGGAGTGCAGACAGGATGATATGGGTGGCGCTACATGCTACGCAAAACTCGTTCCGCACCGTATAAGGTAACTACTGATTGACTGTAATTTTGTCACATAAGAGAATTCTCTTAAATGAGAATTATGGAAGCGCAGTCCCGCTATGAACGAATCTGATGTATTTGACTTTGCCGTGGTCGGTGGCGGAATCGCCGGGGCCTCGGTGGCGTATCGGTTATCCCGCCACGCCCGGGTGGTGGTGCTGGAGCGGGAGGAACAGCCTGGCTACCATTCCACCGGCCGTTCGGCCGCCATGTTCATGGAGGCCTACGGGACACCGCAGATTCAGGCATTGACGCGCGCCAGCCGGGCGTTTTACGAGCAGCCGCCCGAGGGGTTTGCCGAACATCCGATTCTGTCGTCCCGTGGGTGCCTATACCTGGGCAAGACCGGCCAGGAAGCATTGCTGCAACAGGTCTACGAAGAGACCGTCAAAGCCGCGCCCAATGTCAGCCTCCTCAGCGTCGATGACGCGATGTCCAGAGTGCCATGTTTACGCGCGGACCGTTTGATCGGCGCGATGTTCGAGCCCGAGGCGCAGGATCTGGATGTGCACGGATTGCACCAAGGATTCCTGAAGGCCATGCGTCAGCAGGGCGGAGTGCTGCGTTGCAAGGCCGAGGTGGCCTCTGCAGTGCGGGATGCGGGGCATTGGACCTTGACGCTGGCCGATGGGCAGACGGTACGTGCGGCGCACGTGGTCAATGCTGCGGGTGCGTGGGCGGATCACGTGGCGGCTCATTTCGGCGTGCAGCCTATCGGATTGGAGCCGCGCCGACGCACCGCATTTACCTTTGCCGGTCCGGAGGGCGTGGATTGTTCGCAGTGGCCTACGGTGTCGGATCTGGACGAGCAGTTTTATTTCAAACCGGATGCCGGACAGCTGCTGGGTTCACCGGCGAATGCCGACCCGGTGGCCGCCCACGACGTCATGCCCGAGGAACTGGACGTGGCGACAGGCATTTATCACATCGAAGAGGCCACCACTCTCACGATTCGACGCCCGCGTCATACATGGGCCGGGTTGCGTTCGTTTGTGCGTGATGGCGATCTGGTCGTCGGGTGGGATGATGCAATGCCCGGATTTTTCTGGTTGGCTGCGCAAGGCGGCTACGGGATTCAATCGGCCGCCGGGGTATCCGAGCTGGCGGCGGCGTTGTTGTTGAATCAGCCGGTACCCGATACGTTGTTGGCCCACGGCGTACAGGCCGCGGTCATTGCACCTGCGCGTCTGCGTTGATTCTTAAATAAGCCCGCCGATACGCGGCTGATCAAGCACAAGGGGAAACCATGAAGACCTTATCAACGATATGTGGCGCTTTGGCCATCGGCGTAGCGGCGATGGCTGCCACTCCACTCAGCGTGGCGGCCTATCCCGAGCGGCCCATTCAGTTGATCATTCCCTATTCGCCGGGGGGCGCTGGCGATGTGGCTGGCCGTATTCTGGCCAAGGCGATGAGCGACGCATTGAAGCAGACGGTCGTGGTGGAAAACAAGGCGGGAGCAGGCACGATTCTCGGCGCGCAGTTTGTCGCTAAAGCGAGTCCGGATGGCTATACGCTGCTGCTGAGTTCCGGGACGACATTCACCATCAATCCCGCGATTTATCCTTCGTTGCCTTATTCGCCCAAAGAGGATTTCGTGCCCTTGGGTGTTCTCGGGCGAACGGCCATGGCGATCGTGGCGAACCCGAAAACACCGTACTCCAATCTGGCTGATCTGGTGAGCGCTGCAAAGGCCAAGCCCGACAGTATCGCCTATGCGTCTTTCGGCATCGGGACAGTCTCGCATTTTGTGGCCGAGCAGTTTCAAGAGGCTGCGGGCATCAAGATGATGCATATCCCTTATAAGGGCAGCGCGCCTGGGATGACGGACTTGATTGGCGGCCAGGTTCCGGTGATGTTCGATACCGTGGTGGCTGCCATGCCGCAGGTAAAGGCGGGAAAAATCAAGGCACTGGCCGTGACAACGGCAAAGCGATCGAGCTTTTTGCCCGATGTGCCCACATTGGCGGAAAGCGGATATCCTGGGTTTAACGTGGATACGTGGATCGCCTTGTTTGCGCCGAAAGGCCTGCCCGAAGACGTGCAGCATACGTTGAGCCAGGCGATGGAAACCGCGCTGAAGGATCCCGCCACGCTGGATCAGTTGCGTACCGCTGGCGTTGAGGCCTCGTTCGAGTCCGCAGAGTCGCTGCGCAAGACCATTGCAGAAGAAACTCCGCGTTTTGCGGAAATTGCCAAGCGCGCCAATATTCAGGCGCAGTGAGTGCCGGTTATGCCATCGAATATTGTGACGCCTGAGTTTTTACAAACGCTGCGTAATGCCGAACCCGTGCTGTGGTTACGTCCCGGGCCTGGGGATTGTCGTGTGGACGCGCCCGCAGACACAGGATTGACGACGGATCAGATCGCGGCTGCGCAGGCACGGTTTGATCGATTTACGCCATTGCTGGCGGAGCTCTTTCCCGAGTTGCGCGACATCGGCGGGATGATCGAGTCGCCGTTGCTGCGTACGCCGAAAATGCAGGCGGCTTTGGGTTTGCCCGAGACGCAGGGGCGATTGTGGCTCAAGGCGGATCATGCGTTGCCAGTGGCTGGATCGATCAAGGCGCGCGGCGGCATTCACGAGGTTCTGGAATTTGCGGAGTCCGTGGCGTTGCGAGAGGGGCTGATTCAATCTGGCGACGATTACCGGAAATTGGCCACGCCCGCCGCGCGGGCATGCTTCGCACGTTATCAAGTTGCGGTGGGGTCCACTGGCAATCTGGGGCTGTCAATCGGCGTGATGGCGTCAGCGCTGGGTTTCCGTGCTGCAGTGCATATGTCTGCGGATGCGAAGGCCTGGAAAAAAGCCCGCCTGCGGGCACGTGGCGTCGAGGTCGTCGAGCATAGCGGCGATTACGAGCGCGCTGTTGCGGCGGGCCGGGCGCAGGTACAGGCCGATCCTCATGGCTATTTTGTCGATGATGAACGTTCGGCCTCGCTGTTTATGGGGTATGCCGCCGCGGCGCTGCATTTGCGTGCACAGCTCGATGCTGCACAGATTCGCGTGGATGCGCAGCATCCCTTATTTGTTTATCTGCCCTGCGGCGTGGGTGGTGCGCCTGGCGGGATTGCTTATGGTTTGCGGCAGGTGCTGGGTGAGCATGTGCATTGTTTTTTTGCCGAGCCCGTGCAATCGCCGTGTTTTCTGGTGCGCATGATGGCGGGCCATGGTCAGTTGCCCGGCCTGCCGGCAGCGCCTTCGGTGTATGACGTCGGCTTGCACAATCGTACCGAGGCTGATGGGTTGGCAGTACCGCGCGCCTCTGAACTGGCATATGGCGCGGTGGGGGGGATGTTGTCTGGAGTCTATACGGTGGCGGATCAGACCTTGTTTGACGACCTGATTCGTCTGCACGATACCGAAGGCATACGGATTGAACCTTCCGCGGCGGCGGGTTTCGCCGGTCCTCAGCATATCTGTCTGAGCAGTGCCGGCCAATCCTATCTAGCCGGACAAGGCTTGCTGGCGCAGATGCCGCAATCAACACATCTGGTATGGACCACCGGCGGGCTGTTTGTGCCCGACGAAGAATATGCGCGTTTCCTGAATCGCCGTTGATTCACTATCGGAGCAATGCATGAAAAAAGCTTTACTGGCGATGAGCCTCGCCATGTCCTGCATGGCAGTAGGAATGCCATCCGCCGTGGCGCAAGAGCCTTACCCCTCTCGTTCCATCACGCTGGTCGTGCCATTCCCGCCGGGCGGCTCTACCGATACGATGGGCCGCGTCATGGCCAAGGCCTTGGGCGATGTGCTGGGGCAGAGCGTCGTGGTGGAAAACAAGGGTGGCGCGGGCACGGTGATCGGCGCCAGCTATGCGGCCAAGGCCGCGCCGGATGGATATACCTTGTTGGTCAGTTCGGGCACGACGTTCACGGTCAATCCCGCGATTCGCACCAACATGCCCTACGATCCGGTCAAGAGTTTCGAGCCGTTGGGCATCGTGGGGCGTACAGGCCTGGTGCTATTGGCGAATCCCAAGGTGCCAGTGCATAACCTGAAAGAGTTCGTGGCGTATGTAAAAGACCCCGCGAACAAGCAGCCGCCTTATGGTTCGTACGGCACGGGGACCACGTCGCAGTTTGTCGGCGAGGCGTTTTTGGCCGAGGCCGGATTGCAGATGGCGCATATTCCCTATAAAGGCAGTGCGCCCGCGATGACGGATTTGATCGGCGGGCAGATCCCGTTTACGTTCGATACGGTGTCGGCTGCGATCCCGCAGGTCAAGCAGGGCACTGTGCGGGCGATTGCTTTGTCCAGTCCGAAACGTTCCAAGTTTTTTCCGGACCTTCCTACGTTTGTAGAACAGGGGTATGCTGGGCCCGAGATGGATACGTGGTTCATGGTGGTTGCGCCGCGTGGCTTGCCGGCAGCGGTCAAGACCAAATTGGAGGCGGCGCTGCAGACCGCGGTGTCGAACCCCGAGGTTCAGAAAAATCTGGAGGCCCAGGGGTTCGAACCGGACTACGGCAGTGCCGCGGACGGCGAGGCACTGATTCAAAAAGAATTGCCGATCATGCGCGACATTGCAGAGCGCGCTCATATCAAGCTTGATTAAGGTTCTCTCATGGCACTGGATGATTCCCTGGTTTCTCTTTCGGCCGTTACGCTGCGGCAAATGATCGGCGCGCGGCAGTTGTCGCCAGTCGAGTTGCTGGAGGCCTGCATCGCGCGTATCGAAGCGGTGAACCCGTACGTCAACGCGGTGACGGCCAAGGCCTATGCGCGTGCGCGCGAAGAGGCTCGCGCCGCCGAGCGCGCAGTGATGGCGGGGGACATGCTGGGCTTGTTGCATGGCTTGCCAATGGGGGTGAAAGACCTGGAGCCTACCGCGGGGTTGCTGACGACGTTTGGTTCGCCGATCTATCGGGATCATGTGCCAGAGCACGATGTCGAGCTGATCGCGCGTTTGCGCCGCGCGGGCGCGATCGTGACGGCCAAGACCAACGTGCCCGAGATGGGGGCGGGAGCGAACTCGCGCAACGTTGTATGGGGTGCGACGGGGAATCCATTCAATCCGAATCTGAATGCGGGTGGGTCCTCGGGCGGATCCGCTGCGGCGTTGGCATGCGATATGTTGCCGGTCTGCACAGGCTCGGACACGGGCGGATCGTTGCGTATTCCCGCTGCCAAGTGCGGTGTGGTGGGATTCCGTCCCTCACCTGGCGTGGTGCCCAGTGTGCGCAAGTTGCTGGGCTGGACGCCGATTTCAGTCGTGGGCCCGATGGGGCGCACCGTCGAAGAGGCTTGTCTGCAGATGGCAGCCTCGGCCGGGATGGATGCGGGCGATCCGTTGAGCTATCCTCTGGATCCGTTGTCGTTCCTGCGACCGGAGTCGGTCGACCTGGGCTCGTTGCGCGTGGCGTATACCGAGGATTTCGGCGTGTGCGCGGTGGATGATGGCATTCGTGCCACGTTCCGTACAAAGATCGCGGCGATGAAGCATTTGTTTGCGGCCTGCGATCCGATCGAGTTGGACCTCGGTGATGCTCATCGTTGTTTTGATGTGTTGCGCGCCGAGGCATTCGTGGCGGGGATGCGCGAGGCCTATGAGCGGGACCCCGCCAGCCTGGGGCCCAATCCTCGCGCGAATTATGAGATGGGCGCGGCGATGAGCCTGAAGGATAGCGCGTGGGCGCAAGCCGAACAGACACGTATCCTGAAGCGTTTCCAGGAGGTTTACGCCGACTACGATTTGATCCTGTCGCCGACCACGCCGGTGTCGCCGTTCCCGTGGACGAGCTTGTATGCGGATACGATCAACGGCGAAAAGCAGGAAAACTACTACCGTTGGCTGGCGCTGACGTACGTGGTGACCTTGACCACGCATCCTGCCTTGTCCTTGCCTTGCGGTCTGGACGGACATGGAATGCCGTTCGGTTTGCAGATCGTGGGGCCGTTCCGGGGCGATAGTGAGGTGCTGGGAGCGTCGTACGCGATGGAGCAGGCGTTCTCGCGCATCGAGGCGCTGCGCCGCCCGCGTCCGAATCTGGCGGCATTGCAGGTTGCCGAACCGGCGTTGACGTCGATTGTGACGGCGCCGCCCGTGTTGGATGGACAGGGGCAGGGCGGGGCTGTATCGGCGGTGTGATGGTTTTTTTTGGAAGGTGCAGGTCGAAGGTGTGGCCTGGTGGAGGCGGGACGGGTTCTTGAGACGTTTGCCGCGGCTGCCCAGCCGCGNCAAACTCATGCCCCGGAGGACTCGGATCACGATCCTGAGCTTGAGCTGCTGACGTCGACTTCCGGTTGTACCGACATGCCTACGCGCAGCAGGCTGGTGTTTTCTTGGTCAGGATCCAGCGCAATACGCACGGGCAAGCGTTGCACGATTTTCGTGAAGTTGCCCGTCGCGTTGTGAGGCGCGATGGCGGAATAGCTGACGCCGCTGGCGGGACCTACGCTTTGCACTTTGCCGGAAAATGTTTGTCCGGGCAGCGCGTCGACAGTCAGGGTGACAGGCTGGCCTGCGCGCATCTTTGCCAGCTGGGTTTCGCGGAAGTTGGCTTCTACGTAGATGTCCGCCAGCGGGACCACGGTGACGAGCGATTCGCCGACTTTTGCGAAATTGCCGACCCGGATGTTCTTGTGGCCGATCACGCCCGTGATCGGGGCCTTGATATGGGTATAGGACAGGTTGAGCTCGGCTTGTGCGACAGCCGCTTTGGCTTGTTCGACGGTGGCAGCGGCGCGTTGCAGATCGGCCTGCAAAATGGTCAGGCGTTCGGTTTCGGCTTGGTGAATGGCACGGTTTTTCTCGTGCTGGGCTTCTTGTACGCGCAGACGGGCCTGGGCCTGCTGGCGAGCTTGAATGGTGCCTGAACCATCTGCTGCGAGGTTGCTATAGCGGTTGAAATCGGCACGAGCCAGTTTGAGATTGGCTTGGTCGGCGTCTAACGTCGAGCTGGCTTGATGGATGACCGATTGCTGCACCGTGGCCTGCGCCTTTAATGCGTCGACGCTGGCTTGTGCGCTGGCGAGCGTGGCCTTGGCGCTGCGCACGGCTAATTCGTAATCACGATCGTCAATGCGAGCGAGTAACTGGCCGGCTTTGACGGTGTCGTTTTCTTCGGCCAGAACCTGGGTAACCAGCCCTGCGACCTGAGGGGCGACGGAGGTGATATCGGCCCGGATATAGGCATCGTCCGTCGATTGAGACGACGCGGCGGCTTCGGGACGGTTGATCAGGATGGCCGCGATGACGGCGGCGGCTATCAATACGCCGCCGGATACGGCTTTGGTTTTCTTGCTCAATGCCATGATGGTTCTCAGTGCTTTGAATCAGTGTTTCGAATGCATCGCCACTGTCGGCGAGGGGATGTATTGGAGGGCGAATACCAGCGGAATCAAGATGGCTGCGAAGACCGCCAGCGTCCAATAAGCGTCGGCGACGGACAGCACGGCAGCTTGGCCGGCGATCGCGGATGCCAAGTCAGCCGGTGCGGGAGTCTGCGCCCGCGCGGCGTGATCCAGCAGCATTTCGCTGTGAAAGCGCGTGCGCAGTTCGATCAGGCGGCTGATCACCGCGGAGCCTGCCAATGTCCCCAAGGCGCGCAGGAGATTGACCATGCCTGAGACATAGGGGCCTTCCATAGGTTGAACCACACTGGTCGACAGAAACAGCAGCGCCACGACCGCCAACGGTTGGCCGATGGCTTGCAGGCTCTGGGCCCAGATGAATTCCATCCACATCCATTCGGATGTCAGGTGTGCGCCTATCACGCAAGACAAGGATAGACATGCGAGCCCTAGCGCCATGACGGCACGGGCGTCTACCCATTTGCGGTATAGCAGCAGCGACACCGCGGGAGCGACAATGAGTTGGGGAAGCCCGATCATCAAGCCGATGGGAGCGCTTTGCTGCGCACGATAATTCCAGGCGTGGCCCAGGTGCAGTGAAGGCAGCAATGATCCGGACAGGAAGATGACCAACAAGGAAAAGAAAATCGTGAAGCCCAGTCCCAGGTTACGCCGGCCCAGCAATTGCAGTTTGATGAACGGTGCAGGATGGTGCCATTCCGTAAACAGGTAGTACGCCACCAGCAGTATGCCTACGACAAGGCAGGTGCTGATCAATGGGGAGGAGAACCATTCGAGTCGATTTCCCTGATCCAGACCGACGGCCACGAGCCCCAGGCCGAGGGCGCCGAAAATCAACCCGAACCAGTTCGCCTGACTAAAGCGCTCGGGTTTGGGCATGTCTTGCGGCACACCCCAGGCGACCAATAGGCCTGCAACCAGGCCTGCAGGGATGATCTGCCAATACACCATCCGCAGATCAAGCAATTGGTCGGTCCATAGTCCGGCCAACCATGTAGACACGTTGGGCGCAAAGGTCGCTGTCATCGAGTACAGCGCCAGTGCATACAACCGGATCGATGGCGGCAGGAATCTCAGTGCGGCCATCATCAACAAGGGGATCAGGGAACCGGCGGTCAACCCCTGCAGCGCGCGCAGGATCAACAACAAGCTCATGTCGTGCACGAACGGTAGTAAGCAGGCAATCGCGCTGCAGGTTCCCAGCATCATCAGATGAAAACGGCGCAAACTGAGCGTGATCGCAAACCAGCCCGCGATCGGCATGGCAAGCAGTTCGCCAGCGCTATAGACGGTGGTGATCCAGGATCCATCGTCCAGGCCAAAGCCGCTGGCGCCACGCAGATCGGCCAGGGCCAACGAACCTACCCGGTTATTGATGCCAGCGATCATGGCGGCCAGGAATATGCCGGTCAACCCAACAGCCAGGCGCGGGGTGAGTGTGTTGGCGTTATGGCTGGCCGCTGCGGGAATGTTGTTCGGAGACGGAGCGCCGGCGATTGACGGTGCGCTGGTCGATGCCGCCGCCGCAGCAATATTGCCTGAGGCTGGCGGCGCGGCAAGAGAGGCCGTGGTCGAGGTCATGATTGTGCCTTGGTCTCTGCCTGCGGTGCCCAGCCGCCACCTAGCGCTTTGTAGAGATAGACGATCGCCACGGCGCTACCCGTAGTCGCATTGCTGAGCTCCAATTCGCTCGCTAAAAGGTTGCGCTGAGCGGTCAGGACTGTGACGTAGTCTGTCGCCCCGGCACGATAGGCACTTTCTGCGGCGTCCAGCGCCTCTCGGCTTTCGGTCATGGCGCGCTGCAATGCGGTCTGCCGCTGTTGTTGCGCGACGAGAGCGTTGAAGGCATTGTCGACTTCGTGCCAGGCTTGCAGCACGGTTCGACGATAGCTAATGGCGGCCTCTTTCTGCTTCAGTTCGGTGAGCTCCAGCGTGCGTGTCAGGCGGCCGCCTTCGAAAATCGGCAAATGAATGGCTGGGCCGATAGAGAAATTCGTAGAGCTCCATAAGCCCAGGTCATCACGATCAAAAGCCTGAGTGCCAAAGCTGCCGATCAGGGATATACGGGGATAAAAGTCCGCCTTGGCCACGCCGATTGCAGCGGTGGCCGCGTGCAGATCAGCCTGGGCACGTTGGATGTCGGGACGGCGCAGGGCCAGTTCAGAGGGTAGTCCAACGGGCAGCTGTACAGCGGCGTTGGGCAGCGCGCGGGCTTGCTCCAATTGAGCATCCAGACTGCGAGGTGGTTCGCCGACCAGCAGCGCCAGCGCATTGAGCAGGACATTCTGCTCATCGCGCAATTGTGGAATCAACGCATCGACGGACGCCTGTTGAGACAGGGACGAGGCGACGTCAAAACGCGTTGCGACGCCATTTTTCTGGCGGCTCTGCGTCAGTCGGACAAGATGGGTTGCGATATCCTGGTTTTGCAGCGCGATAGCCAGGCGTGTCTGCACGCCGCGCAGCGCGAGGTATTGCCGGGCGATTTCCGCGGACAAGGAGACTTGTACGCCGCGTTCTTCATAGACCGAGGCCTCGAGCGAGGCGAGGGACTGCTCGCGTTGCCGGCGCAATCTGCCCCAGATATCGATTTCCCAACTGGCATCAAAACCTGCCTGCCACAGATCGGTCGCAGCCGTAGGAGCCCCGAGGGCGACCATCGGCCCGTTTTCACTCAGCGCCTGGCGCGTCACGCCGGCGTCCAGCCCGATGCGCGGAAACAGGCTGGACATGATGATGCCAGAGCGCGCGCGGCTCTGCTGTACGCGCAGCGCGGCAGTTTGTATGTCGAGGTTACCTTCCCAAGCTCGGGCGATCAGGCTGTCCAACACCGGATCGTTCAGCAAGTGCCACCAGTCTCGGGGTACGGGGTCCGCCGATAGTGTTTGTCGAGCGTGCCCCGCTTTAGGCTGGAGCTGCATGCCGTCAAGCGCCGCGTGCGGTGCCTGGAAATCCGGGCCGACGGCGCAGCCGGCAAGCAACGCCAAGGCCAGAATTGGCGCTGCCCGGCTGCCGAAGTAGGTGACGATAGACATGGGATAAGCCGTACGAAAACTTTGCGGATTGAACTAAACCTCTCGGTACAGTATGGTATTCTTTGTCGAGAGACAGGTCAATCATTTTTTAAACCGAACGGTACACATACGCAGATGAAAAAGGCCGATCACCAATCTGAATCCGCTGCGGGCCAGTCGAGGAACGCGGGGGCTGCACGAGGAACAAACGGCGCACAGCCTGGCCCTGGCAGCGGTTTCAAGTCCTCGGAATCGTCTCCGTGTCCAACGGGCAAGGCATTGGCGGTGCTTGATGCTGCGCGCGATGTTTTTTTGACGCACGGTTTTTCTGCGGCGACGACGGACATGATTCAGCAGGCCGCGGGTGTGTCCAAAGCCACGGTTTATGCGCACTACCCTACCAAAGAGGCCTTGTTTGCTGCGGTGATCGAACGGCAATGCGCCATGCATATGGACGCGCTCAGAGCCGGGCGGTCGATGTCGGGAGGTATCCGGGCGGTGTTGGCCGACCTGGCAAACGCATACCTGGATTTTGGATTGGCGCCGTCGGGCCTGGCTCTGTTCCGCGTGGCGGCAGCGGAAGCGATCCGCTTTCCAGAGCTGGCGCGCACTTTTTACGAGAAAGGCCCCAAGGTCTATTGCACGATCGTGGCCGAACATCTAGAGCGGGCGGTGCAAGCCAAAGAGTTGGATCTAGGCGCAATGACTGCCAAAGAGGCCTCTGCGGTCTTTTTCAGCCTGGTCCGTGGACACATTCAACTGCAAAGCTTGTTGTTGTCCGATCGCCCGCCGACAGCGGCCCAGCGCAAGCGCTGGGCCAATTTGGCGTTGGAGACTTTCTTTAAGGCGTTTGGTCCGCGTTAGCCACGGTCGATGACGCGTCCGCGCTGCCACCCAGCACTTTGTAGAGCGTGACGCGGTTGATGGCCTCGTTCAATTGTCGCAATAATATGGCAGTTTCCGTGCAAAGAATTGCCCATTTTGGAATGGGAGCGCATTGTGCAAGAGCAAACTGAATCTGGTGAAGGCCCCGTTTGGGGTGGAATGGTGTTTCGGGCGCTGCGGCCGGAGGACCTGGCGCAGGCATGGGGGTTGTCGCAAGCCGCCCGGTGGCCGCACCGGCTGGAGGATTGGCAATTCATCTATCCGCTGGGTAGTGGCGTAGCGGTGCTCGACGGCGATCAGCTGATTGGCGTCGCCATGCATTGGGATTTTGGGTCATACGCTACGTTGGGGATGATTATTGTTTCTGAGGCGTATCGGGGGCGAGGTATTGCAAGCCAATTGGTGGCGCGCATATTGAATACCTTGTCGGCGCCTGCAGCGCTGTTGCATGCGACGCCGCATGGCGCAGGCGTGTACGCCCGGCATGGTTTTCAACCGGTGGGGCAGATCAGCCAGCATCAGGGCGTGGCGATCGACAAGCAGCTTGAGACGCTACCGGCGGGTTGGTCTCTACGTCCTGCGATACGTGATGATCTGGATGCCCTGGCCGAATTGGACCGGCGGGCATCGGGGCTGTCGCGCCGCCCGCTAATGCAAGCATTGCTCGATCAAGGGCAGGGCGTGGTACTGCAAGAGCATGACGAAATGATCGGGTTTTCGATGTTGCGTCCATTTGGGCGTGGCGAATTGATCGGGCCTGTCGTCGCCGTTGATGAAAAGGCAGCGCGTGTATTGATCGCGCATTGGCTAGCTGTCTGCGCGGGCCGATTCGTACGCATTGATATTCCACCTGAGATGGGTATTGCCAGCTGGCTGGCCACGGCGGGGTTGATGCGGGTCGATACAGGCACACGGATGGTCTGCGGTGCGCCTGCCGCGGGCGATGGGAAGTTTCATGCTTATGCCTTGGCGGCACAGGCATTGGGTTAGGCAAGTGTTGAAGATATATGGCGAGGCAGTTTGGGGGGGCTTCGGTGTCGGCGACGTTAGCGTGCTTATGGACGTCGAGCCGAGGCAATCGGGCCGTGAGGGCGCCTCAAAGCCGAGTGGAGCGGATGTCGAAGGGAGCGCGAAGGCGCGGACGAGACGAGCGAACACGGTGTCCGGCGCCCGCGCGCCGGACCGGCTTTGTGAAGCCCTCACGGCCCGATTGCCTCGGCTCGACTCGCAGTAACTCAAGCTCATGACATCGCTGGCACGGTTGTTTTGCTTGGCATTTTTNTGCNGCCGTGTTGGCAAAGAGGAAGATCTTGCAGGGCTGCCATTTTCGGGTGCCCTGCACCCCCGAAAATGGCGATCGGTCCGGGCATGGGGCGGGGTGGCGCGGTGCCAGTTTGGAAGACCTGCTTGGCGATAGTTGATGCATGCGGTGATGATGCATAGAGCGTGCGGATGATATGTAAGTCGTAATGCGAAAGATCTCTTGCTTGTCATTGACCAGGCTGGGTGCCTCCGCGAGGCTGCTCAGGGCGAATCTCTCAGTAATCGCCGGCGGGTCGCTACGGTCTGGTAGCACTCGCAAAAAGTCTTGGCCAACAGGCTGAGCGGATTTCCCGACGGGTACACGAGATATGTTGAGAACACGATATCCGGCGCAAACGGTTTGATCGCAATATTCAAGGACCGAAAGCTGTCGGCGACATCGGGATTGGCGATGCTGACGCCTAGATTCAGATCCACCATATGGCAGATCGCGGCGGCAAAATGCGATTCGTAGGATAGGCGCCGCTGATCGCCTGCCGCGGCGAACACGGCGTCGATCACCTTGCGCATGGCGTCGTTCGGTGACAGCGAGAGAAATCGTTCGCCCGCCAGGTCTTTGGGGGTCAGCGGGCGGCGTTTCGTGGCCAGGGGATGCTTGGTCGATACGATGCAGACGCCCAGCGATTTGCTGGCCACGTGATGGCCGATGCCCGGGTTGCTGAAAATATCGGACGCGACGCCGATGTCGCTATAACCTGCAGCGGTCCATTGGCAGACCGTGATGGAGTCCGCCACATGCAACGATACCGTGACGTCGGGGAATTTTTCCGCGAACAGCCGGATGGCCTCGGGTACGGTCACCAGGGCAGGAGACGGCACGGCCGAGATGCGCAAATGTCCTGTCCCGCGCGTACGCAATGTCGCCGCAGATCGCTCCAGGCTGCGCAGGCCTGCGAACGTCAATTCGACATCACGAAAGAAAACCTCGCCTTCCCGTGTGGGGATGAGTTTGCCCGCGATGCGTTCAAACAAGCGCAGACCGATGCGGCTTTCCAATTGGGCGATGACCCGGCTGACGTTGGGCTGGGTCGTGTTTAGGTCTTTGGCCGCCTGGGTCATGGACCGCGTCAGCATGACGGCTCTGAATGTTTCGATCTGGCGGAAATTCAGCATGGAAAGGGTCATATCATTTTTGCATGACATCTGATGATAATTCAATTAGTCATATGGGATGCGAATCCCTACCATGGGCACATTGATGCAGCTGATCGGGGGGCTGCTCGAATCTGACCCCCAATTTTGAGGAGTGCCCAATGAGCCTTCGGATAGGCGTGGATATCGGTGGATCCTTTGCGGATTTCGCCGTGTTGGATGAGTCGACGCGGACCATCCAGACCTTGAAAGTATTTTCCCGCCCCGACGCGCCAGGCAGCGAGGTGTTGGCCGGTATCGAGCAACTGAAGGCGCGGTATGCCATTGATCCTGCGCAGGTGTCGTATTTCACACATGGCACGACCGTGGGCGTGAATGCCGTGGTGCAGCGCCGCGGATTGAAGCTGGCGCTGATTACGACGCGCAATTTCGAGGACGTGCTTGATATCGGCCGCCTGAAGATCCCGGACATGTACCACCTGATGTCCAAACGCCCCGTGCCGTTGATTTCCCGTGACCGGGTGTTCGGGGTCGACGAGCGGATGGCCGCAGACGGACGCGTGGTGTCGCCCGTCGATGAGGCCAGCGTGTTGGCTGTGGCAGAATCCTTGCGCGAGGCGGGCTGCGAAGGGATCGTGATTTCCCTATTGCATGCTTATCGTAATCCTGCCCACGAAATCGAGGTCAAGGCGATCTTGCAGCGTGCGTTGCCGGGTATGTTTGTGTCGTGCTCGCACGAAGTCTGGCCGATCATCCGGGAATACGAGCGTACCTTGACAGCGGTCATCGGCGGTTATGTGCAGCCGCGCGTGTCGCATTATCTGGAGAGCTTGCAGGGGGCATTGCGCGAGAGCGGTGTTCCTGTCGACCTGAAAGTGACGAAGTCCAATGGCGGCGTCATGAGTGCGGAGCACGGCAAAGCGAACTGCGTCCAGATGATTCTATCCGGCACGGCCTCTGGGGTGATTGGCGCAGCGTATATCGCCAAGTTGTGCAATATCCCCAACTGCATGAGCCTGGATATCGGCGGGACTACCGCTGATATCGCGTTGATCGTGGATGGCAAACCGCAGTTCGCGACGGGCGAATACATCGGCGATTTTCAGATTCATATTCCTTCGGTTTCCGTATCGTCTGTGGGCGATGGCGGCGGCTCCATTGCCTGGGTCGACGATCTGGGCGTGTTGAAGGTGGGGCCGCAAAGTGCAGGCTCGACCCCGGGGCCCGTGTGCTATGGCAAGGGCGGGACTCAGCCCACCATCACGGACGCGTTTGCCGTGATGGGTGTGATCGGCTCGCAGCAGTTGGGCTACAACGCCGTCAAAGTCGATGTCGATGCCGCGCGTCGGGCAATTGCGCCATTGGCCGAGCGTTTGGGAACGGACGTGCTGCGCACTGCCGAAGCCATCGTCAACGTGTCCGTATCGAGCATGTATGCTGGAGTCAGCCGAGTGATCTCGCGGTTCGGTATCGACCCGCGGGTGTTCAACCTGATGCCTTTTGGCGGTGCGGGCCCGATGCTGGCCTGCTATCTCGCAAAGGCGCTCAAGGTACAGAAACTGCTGGTGCCTACGACGCCGGGAGTGCTGAGCGCTCTGGGCGGGTTGATTGCCGATGTGAAGAACGACTTCGTTCAGACCACGTATTGCGATCTGAATGCGGGGACGCTGCCTGGTCTGGCGACTGCGGTCCAGGCACTGGAGACGCGGGCGCGCGAATGGCTCGTCGCCGAGGTCGGCAGCGATAGCGGCGCCGAGATCGATGTCTCTGCGGATATGCGATACCGCGGCCAGTCGTTCGAGATCGATACGCCTATTCAGCGCGCATGGCTGGAGCAAGGCCGGATCGATGAATTGAGCCATGCCTTTCATCAAGAGCATGAACGTCTGTACGGGCATGGTGATGCGAGCGCCGACGTTCAGATCGTCGCGATACGCCTGGTGATTACGTATAGAACTCCCAAGCCGGAATTGCGCCATATCGCCAAAGGCTCGGGAACGCCGACAACCGAGTCCACGTTGCAAGTCTGGATGGAAGGCGAGTATCGGGATGTGCCGCTTTATCGGCGGGACAAATTGCTCGCCGGACAGACGTTCAGCGGGCCGGCGATCGTGGCGCAGGACGATTGCACAACATGCGTGCTGCCCGGCTTTGACGCGCAGGTGGATGTCTACGGGAATCTCGAGCTTACAGCGCTTGAACTGAATCGGGCGAGGATCAAATGAATTTCGATAAAACGGTACTGCAGATTTTTGCCAACTACTGCGTTGCGGCTGCTGAGAGCATGGCGCATACCTTGATGCGTACGGCTCATTCGGCATTTGTGAAGGAAACGGAGGACTTTTCCTGCACGATCATGAATCTGGCAGGGCAGACGTTTGCGTCACCGAAGACATTGGGAGCCACCTGGTACCCAGGATTGGATTTTGGCAGCGTGATCCAGATGATTGACAGCTACGAGCCGGGCGATATCTGCATGACGAACGATGCCTACAGTGGCTTCGTCGCGACGCATACGCCCGACATCATGATGTGGAAGCCCGTGTATTACCAGGGCAAGATTGTATGCTTTGTTGGGGGGCATATTCATAATACCGATATGGGAGGCGCTGTTCCTGCCTCGTTGTCGCGTACCCTGACCGAGGTGCAGCAAGAAGGCATCCGTTTTCCGCCGACCAAGATCGTGCGCCGTGGCGAACTCAATAATGAGTTGATGCGCATGATGGAAATCAACGTGCGTTCGCCCGAGCAGAACCGCGGTGACTTGCAGGCGCAGATCGCCATGCTGATGACCGGCGAGCGGCGCATTCTCGAGATCATCGAGCGATTCGGACTGGAGACGTTCCAGGATGGCGTAGAGGCCATGCTGGATTATTCCGAGGAGCAGGCGCGCGCCATCGTGCGGTCCATGCCGGACGGCGAATACTTCTTTGCAGAATATGCCGACGAAGATTCGTTGAACGGCAAGCCTTTGCGCGTTGCGATTACGCTGCGTATCCGGGATGGCAGTCTGGAGTTCGATTTTTCGGGTAGCGACCCTCAGTTGAATTCATCGCTGAATATGCCCACCGGCGGCAAAGAGCGTCATGTGTTGGCCTTGGTGGGCCTGAACTACGTACTGTATTCCTTGAATCCGGACATCTTGCTCAATGCGGGGATGTTGCGCGTCGCCCGATGCATTTTGCCGGAGGGGTCGGTAGTCAATCCTTTGCCGCCAGCCGCTGTAGGAATGCGCAGTTTGACATGCAAGGTCGTGCAATACGCCACGATGGGTGTGTTTTCCCAGGTTGTGCCAGATCGCTTGCCTGCGTCTCCGGCTGGTGGCATGAGCATCGTGAACGTCAAGACCACGGATCGCTCGGGTAAGAACATCATTGCTGCTATCGGGCCTGTAGGCGGTGGTGCGGGCGGAGACCCGTGGAGCGATGGAGTCGATGCGTCGGGCGCGATTGTAGCGTTCTTGCGTAATACGCCGGTAGAGATCAATGAGACCGAGGTGCCGATCCGGATTACTCGCTATGGCATGGTCCCCGATAGCGGCGGGCCTGGAAAATATCGCGGAGGACTGGGTACCTCGATGGAGTTTCAGGTCTTTACGCCCAACTCGGCGGTCACGGCACGCAACCGCGATCGCTCGCGCTTTGCGTCCTGGGGAGTGCTAGGGGGTAAGGCCGGTACGGTGTCGAAATTCACACGCAATCCTGGCACGCCGCACGAAGAGGATCTGGGCGTCAACGATTTTATTCAATGCCAACCCGGTGATGTGATTCGATTGGATGGCTGCGGAGGCGGCGGCTATGGCTCGCCCTTTGAGCGGGATCCTCAGCAAGTGCTGCACGATGTGCGTTGCGGTTATGTGTCGGTCGGTAACGCCCGTCAGCAGTACGGCGTGGTGATCGACGGTGACGAAGTTCGCCGGGACGAAACCAAAGCGCTGCGCGCTCAGCTATCTGCCGATCAGGCTCCGAACGGCGCGCACTATGACTACGGCGATGGCAGAACGGCGTTCGAATCGGTATGGACACCGGCCCGATATGCGAAGCTGACTCAGCATCTGGCAGGTGTGGCGCCGATCTGGCGGCATTTTCTCAAGATAAAGATCTTTGACGCGGTGGACCAGCGAGTGCGGCAAGACGCCAGCGACACACGGCCTGAACTGATCGACGAGATATTCGAGCAGATGCAGAGGGCCTATCCCCAATTGCAAGCCGCAGACGCGTGATGTCTGAGCGACCAAGAACTCTATCAGGCAGCCATTGTCATGCAACAACTGAAGCAAGCGCTCTTGCGCGTGGATACGGCTCAGTCGCCACCGCCATCGGCAGATGTCGTGGTGATCGGAGCGGGAGCGGCGGGGATCGCGACGGCCTATGAACTGACGCGATTGGGCGCCAGCGTCGCAGTGATCGAGAAGGGATGGGTCGCGGCGGAACAAAGCAGTAGAAATTGGGGCTGGTGCCGCACACTCGGGCGGGATATCCGCGAGTTGGAGATGGCAAAGCTCAGTGTGGATCTGTGGCGTCATCTGAAATCCGACATCGGTGCGGATGTGGGATTTCGCGAGACCGGCGTAGTGTTCGTGACCGATAACCCCAAGGAACTGCAAACCTGGGAACGATGGCATGGCGCGGCGTCCGCGCGCGGTGTTCCGTCCAAGATGTTGAGCGCGCGCGAAGCCAACGCTACGCATGCGTGGGGAAAGTCCGCCTGGATCGGAGGGATACTCACCGAGCGGGATGGCTATGCCGAGCCGTCTCGGGCGATTCCGTTGTTAGCCAAGCATACGCAGGAGCAGGGCGCAAAAATCGTTCAGCAGTGCGCCGTAAATGAGTTGCTGATCGAGGGCGGCCGTATTGCGGGCGTCCAGACAGAAAAGGGCATCGTGCGAGCGAAGCAAGTGGTCTTGGCTGGCGGTGCATGGTCCTCCATGTTTTGCAGGAAGCATCGGCTGCGGCTGCCGATCCTGCAGGTACATTCGTCGGCATCGAAGAGCCTGCAGTTCGACACCGGCGGCCGCTCGCCCGCCCGTGCGACGCAGTTCTCATTTCGTGATCGGGAGGATGGCGGTCTGACTCTGGCCAAGAGCGGACGCGGCACCATGCACGTGGTGCCCGATCTGCTGCGTTACGGGATGACGTTCCGGTCGCTGTATCAAGCCAGAAAGGCGAACGTCAATGTTTCTCTGGGGCGCAAATTCTTTGCCCAGCTCTGGGATGAGTTTCGCTATTTCTATTTGAACCAGTCGCCTTATACCCGCCACCGGATTCTCGATCCGAAGCCCGATATGAATCTGGTCAGAAGTGCTTATGAGGACGCGGCGGCTTTGTTTTCAGGCATGGGACCGAATCTGATTGATAAGGCCTGGGGGGGAATGATCGACAACACGCCGGATGGCATTCCCATCATTTCAGAGGTTTCGCGTTTGCCTGGCTTGTTTCTATGTACCGGCTTTAGCGGCCATGGCTTCAGCTCGTCATTGGGAGCGGGGCGAAGTCTGGCGCAATGGATGGTACATGGGCGTGCCGAGATAGCGTTGGATGATTTTTCGTATGAGCGCTTGATAGACGGACGGCGCTTGCAACCCAGCATTCTGTATTGAATGACCGCTGCCGCCATGGTGCAGCAGCTCGGTTTTTAGCAGTGATCACGTCAACAAGGGGAATACAACGATGCGTTATAGCCGAAGAGCGTTTTTGGGCACACTTGCCGCTGCACCTGCGGTTTTGGGGGGCGGGCGTTTGGCCCTGGCCAATCCCGCTAATGCAGCGAACTATCCAGACCGTCCGATCAAATTCGTGGTGCCATTTTCAGCAGGCAGCAGTACCGATATTGCAGCGCGCGTTTACGCGGAGGTGGTCGCGAAAGCCATAAAAGGCGCTTCCGTCGTGGTTGAAAACCGCGCGGGAGCAGGCGGCAATCTGGGCGCCAATGTCATCGCACGCGCCGAGCCGGATGGCTATTCCCTGTTGTATAGCGCGGCGACACCTTATGTCATCGCGCCGTTCGTGTATGCCGACCTGCCTTATGATCCTGCGCGGGATTTTGCGCCGATTGCAGTCACGATCAGTGTGCCGGTGTTTGTGGTGGTCTCGGCCGAGAGCAAGATCCATACCTTGGATGACTTGGCAGCCCATATCAAGGCGAACCCGCAGACCGACAGCTATGCCTCGAACGGTGTGGGGACGTCCAGCCACATCATCTGCAAAAGCCTGGCGGCGGAATTGGGGTATCCCGATCTGTTGCACGTGCCTTACAAACAAGGCTCGCAGGGGGTGATGGCGGATGTCATCGGCGGCCGGTTGACGTATGCGGTGGATCCATGGTCCGTGGTGGGGCCACTGGTGCAGTCTGGACGTTTGCGGGCGATTGCCACGACCAATGGCGAACGGCTTTCGGTAGCTCCCGATATCCCGACGCTGAGCGAGCTGTTGAAGAAAGACTTCACGATTGTGACGTGGAACGGCTTGTGGGCGCCGACAGGGACGCCGCAAAGTATCGTGGACCGCTTGGGACAGGCTTTCGAGGCCGCACGGGATAATAAGCAACTGGTGGAAAATTTCGAACGCCAGGGCACGCCGCTCATGCCAAAGATGTCCCAGGCAGAGACGGCTGCGTTCATGGCCCAGGAAAGCCAGCGCTGGAAGAAATTGGTCCAGGTCGCGGGCATCCACGTTTAAAGCTTTTCCGCTACGCCGATACCACTGCCCGCTTTTCGCGGGCAGCGTCCCGCAGATGGGTGCGCATCATGCTGGAGGCTTTTTCCAGTTGCCCCGCCAGCAGCAGATCAATCAACACCAGGTGTTCCTCGCAACGGCGCAACGCCTGTTGCCGGTCCACGGCTTTACGGTATTCCATCAACCGGCGAACGCGGTTGATGCGCCGCAGTGAATCCAGAATAAAAGTGTTGCCGCAGCACGCCGCAATGGTTTCGTGCAGCCGCGTGTTGGCGTCGAAAATCTGCGCTGGCGATACATGATGCACTTCGCTGTTGACCAGGGATTGTTGTTCCTGGCGGCATTGTTTCAGCCCAGCTTCGTCGATGCGAAACGTAGGTTCCAGAATCGCGGCCGGCTCGACCAGGATGCGGTATCGATAACTGTCCGCATAAGCGACCGACGACGTCATGACCTCGGTAAAGGCCCAGCCATGGCCGGGCAACCGTTCCATCCAGCCTTCGTTTGAAATGCGGCGCAGTATGTCGGTGAGCTGGCTGCGCGTGACCTCGTAGCGGCGCATCAATTCATTTTCAGATACTCGCGCGGGCAGCTTGCCATCGAGCCGTTCCTGCGCAATGCGCAGGTAGAGGTCTTCCTGGTCGGACGTGCTGATCAGGGCCGTGGGTTTGACCTGGAGCGCGCCTGCGCCAACTACGAATCCGCCGTCGGGATGGGGATCGATCAATGCCTGGTCGGCTAATTGCCGCAGCGCCGTGCGCACCGGGGATCGAGACACCCGCAGTGCCTCGGCCAGACTGCGTTCGGACAAACGTGTCCCTGCCGGCATCGACTGAGCATTGATCCGCTGAAGGATATCGGTGGCGAGTTGAGACTGAAGGGATTGGGACATGCGCTCAATGGAAAGGGAATGCCTGCCTATCGTATCTCAGTGCCAGCGAGAGGCGCACGTTTGACGATGCCGGGTTCGTCCGGGGCGATGGTTCGGTTTCAAAATTTGCTTGCGCCGGGGTTTGAATGAATGGTACTTTATTTTAACAAAAGACCACTCGATTGTTTCCAGGGCCGATACCCCGGAGCGCTCAGCCGAGACGCTTCCCTTGATTAGGCAGTTCACATGTCCTCTGTTGTGACCGTTTTGCCAGCCCATGCCTGTGACTGCCACGTGCATGTGTTTTGCCCCGAGCGCTATCCCTATGACGCCGGCAGGGCTTATACCCCCGCGGCGGCACCAGTCCAGGCGTTACGGCAGTGGCAGTCCTCGCTGGGCATTGAGCGAGCAGTGCTGGTGCAGCCCAGTTGCTACGGACTGGATAACCGCGCCATGTGCCAGGCATTGCGAACGTTGGGCGTGGAGCGGGCTCGTGGCGTTGCTGTCGTGGATCCCGCCACCGTGCCTGAATCGGAGCTGGATGCGTTGCAGGACCAAGGGGTAAGAGGCGTGCGTTTGAATTTTCATGTGCATGCCGCCATGGATCCGTCGGTGTTGATTCAGAGCTTTCAGTCGGCAGCAGATCGGATCAGCGGGCGTGGCTGGCATGTGCAATTGCACGTCGATAGCGATACGTTGGCTGTGTTGGCGCCGGTGTTGCGGAATGCGAAAGTGCCTGTCGTACTGGATCATTTTGGCGGCGGTGCTGCATCGATGAAAACGCTGGCCTTGCTATTGCCCTGCCGTCATGTGTGGATGAAGCTTTCGGCGCCGTATCGGGTGTCGCAGGTGGCCGAGTACGCTGACTTGGCGTCCATGGTGCGCGAGTGCCTGGAGATCGCGCCGGATCGCCTGGTATGGGCATCCGATTGGCCGCATACCGGCGGGAATGGCCAGCGCAAGGGCGCAGTGCCGGAGATCGAGCCGTTCCGAGAGGTGGACGTGGCGGCCATGCTGATGTTGTTACGCAAGTGGGTCTCGGACCCGCAGCAATTCAACGCGTTGATGGTCGACAACCCTGCGCGTCTCTATGGCTTCGATCTTTGATTTGGCTATGTGTCCGTGCAGGTAAGCGTCATGCACGGGTTGTTTTTTAAAGGAATGTACTCATGATCAAGACAAGCTCCAATGCGGTGCTGATCCAACCGGAAACGGTTCAAAAACATGACCGAGGCGGTGGTGCGAGCACGACGCCGCTGGTCACGCGCGACGTCGGTGCGACTGCGTTCATTACCGGCTATACCGAGTTTCAGGGCGGCGCGCAGATTCCTTTTCATCATCACAACTGCGAGGAAAGTGTGATGCTGGTCGAGGGGAATGCGATCTTTGACATCGATGGCGAGGAGTTCGTGGTCAAGGCGCAGGACGTCACGTTTATTCCGCCAGGGGTGCCGCATCGATTTCGTAATGCATCGCAGACCGAGCCTATGAAGATTCTGTGGATTTACGGCTCGCAGAATGCCACTCGCACATTGGTAGACAGCGGCGAAACGCGGCCCATTGCGGCGGAGCATGGCAGCCAAGGCTAATCACCTGGAACTGCCCTGGGCGGCGTGAATGGTCACGGTGCCTGGCTCGTTCAGGGTGAGGATGCGCATGACGCTGCAAGCACAACAAATAAGCGGTTATTTTTTAGGATAGGAACATGAAATTCTTGGTGCTGCCCGGTGATGGTATCGGGCCCGAAATTGTCGAAGCCTCCGTTAACGTGCTCAAGGCCGCTGATCAGCGCTATGGCCTGGACCTCTCTTTCGTGTACGAGGATGTGGGTTTTGTCAGCCTGGAAAAACATGGCACGACACTGCGTGAAGAGGTGCTGCAGGGCGCGCGCGCCTACGATGGCATTATTCTGGGCACGCAATCGCATGCAGACTATCCCGCCCCGGAAAAGGGTGGTCGCAATATTTCGGGCACATTTCGCGTGGGCCTGGATCTGTACGCCAACGTCCGGCCGGCGCGTACACGTGAGAGTATCCCCAGCAATATGCGCGCGGGCCGCAAGATGGATCTGGTGATCATGCGCGAGGCGACCGAGGGTTTCTATCCGGATAGGAATATGGCGCGCGGTTGGGGCGAAATGATGCCGTCGCCCGATATGGCATTGTCCGTGCGCAAGATCACGCGTCATTGCAGCGAGCGTATTGCCCGTCGTGCTTTCGAGCTGGCGATGAAACGCCGAAAAAAAGTGACCGCTATCCACAAAGCAAATAGCTTTCACATGACGGACGGGCTGTTTCTGGAGTGCGTACGCAACGTCGCAGCGGAGTTTCCTGAGGTGGCATTGGATGATCTGCTGGTCGATGCTTCGACCGCGCATCTGGTGAAATCGCCGGAGCGCTTTGACGTACTGGTGGCCGAGAATTTTTATGGCGATATCCTTTCCGATCTGGCCAGCGAGCTGTCGGGCAGCCTGGGCCTGGCGGGTTCGGTAATGGCAGGCGATGATCTATGTTGCGCACAGGCTCAACATGGCTCGGCGCCCGACATCCAGGGACAGGACAAGGCCAATCCTACGTCCATGATTCTGTCAGTGGCGATGCTGTTGGATTGGGTGGGCGAGCACCGCCAATTGGAAAACTACGCAAAGGCCGCGCAGGCGATCCATACCGCCGTTGATCGGGTGTTGGACGATCCGGCCACGCGTACGCCGGATATTGGCGGCAGCATAGGGACTCAAGCGTTTGGCGCCGCAGTGGCCAAACAGTTGTGATTCTGAACTAAGCATATCGCCGTCAAGGTGGCCGTTCGAGCCACCTGCCGGTTGAGTGAGGAGACATCAATGAATATTGCACGTTTGCGTGCGGCACTATGTGCTGCACTGGGGATGGTTGCGCCTGTTGTGGCGATGGCGGGTAATGGGCCGGATGGGTATCCGGCACGCCCGGTGACGGTGGTCGTGCCGTTTTCTCCGGGAGGCGGCAGCGATAATATCGCGCGTTATATCGCCTCGCGCTTGAACGACAGGCTAGGCGCCAGCGTGATTGTGGAAAATCGTCCCGGTGCAGGTACCAATATCGGCAACGAGTTCGTTGCACGTGCGGCGGCCGATGGCTACACGTTGTTATTCGGCCAGGTGACTTTGTCCATCAACCCGTCTCTGTATCCGAAACTGCGTTATGACGTGACGCAGGACTTCACTCCCATTGCCCATATCGCGAACTCGCCGACAGTGCTTTTGGTCAGCGCGACCAGTTCTTTCAAAGACGTCAAGACGTTTACCACGTATGCCAAACAGCATCCTGGCGAGGTCAACTACGGCTCTGGTGGCGCGGGGACCTCCGTGCATTTGGCAGGGTATCTGTTTGCATCGCAGAACACGCTCGATATGCAGCATGTGCCCTATAAGGGCAGCGGCCCCGCGATGGTGGATCTGATCGGTGGGCAGATACAGGCCATGTTCGATACCGCACCCTCGGCAGTGCCGCAAGTCGCAGGCGGCAAGGTGAAGGTTCTGGCGGTGACGGGCGATCAGCCGCTGGAGGCATTGCCTGGCGTGCCCACGTTTGCCCAGGCGGGGTATCCGCAATTCAATGCACCGGTCTGGTATGGATTGTTGGCGCCGACAGGGGTGGCAAAGCCCATTGTGTCCTACTTGAACGAACAGGTGAATCTGATTCTGGACGAACCGGAAACCCGGCAACGTCTGGCGCAACTGGGATCGATGCCCGTAAAAGGCAGTCCGGAGGCATTCGGGCGATTTATCGCTCAGGAGTCCGATCGCTGGCGCGCCGTGGTGCAGAGTGCCGGGGTGACGAAAGACTAGGCTGAAGCGGGGAACTTCAAATACGTTAAAGTATCTGGATTCGTCCGTGCGCAATCTCGTTCCCCCAAGGCTCCCTGAATAATGAAGCAGTCCAATTCCCCCCGCCGCCTGATTGTCGGCATTACCGGTGCGACCGGGGTGGTTTACGGTATACGCGCGCTGCAAGTGCTGCGTGAGCTCGGCATCGAGACTCACTTGGTGGTGTCGCGGGCCGGGGAAATGACGCGCGAATACGAAACTCAGCTGAGCCGGCGAGATTTGCATGCCTTGGCAGATGTCGTGTATCCCATTAACGATGTTGGAGCGGCAATCGCCAGCGGCTCATTTCGCACGATGGGCATGCTGATTGCTCCGTGTTCGGTACGCAGTCTGGCCGAGGTCGCCACCGGCGTGACGACGTCGCTGCTGACGCGCGCAGCCGACGTGGTGCTGAAAGAGCGCCGTACGCTGGTGATGATGGTGCGCGAGGCGCCGCTGCATGCAGGTCATCTGCGTAATATGCTGACGGCAACGGAGATGGGGGCGATCATCCATCCCCCTGTCCCGGCGTTTTATACGAATCCCAAGTCCATCGAGGACATTGTGGATCAATCGTTGGGACGCGCGCTGGATTGTTTTGGCTTGGACATGCCTAATATGCCGCGCTGGGGCGAGGTGCCGAATGCGGTGGAGATCGGCGATATCGATGACGATGACGATCAAGCCGATCAAGACTCAAAACGGTAGCCTACGCCGTCGATGGACTCGTAGAAACGTACATCGCCTGCCGAAACCGCTTGTTGAAAGGGCACGAGGGCCATCCATCCCACGGTATCTCCGTTCACATTGACCGGACGCAGGATGGAGCTGCGATTGGCGTCAGGATTGCCAACGATGAATGAATAGTCGCGATCCAGCAGCGCGAAACGCAGGATGGCTCCCGTTTGGTCGGACACTGGCGGCGCGAGCCGGGGCTGATCCGGAAGGGGATCGGGGCGCATGAATTCAAACCAGGGCTGCAGATTGTCGGTGCGCAGAAAATCCCAGCTGCCATGGGCTTGATAGGCTTGGGCGATGCGCGGTATGACCGACAGCATGCGGCTTTCCCCTTGTTCGTTCAGATAGCCCAGGAAGCCGCGCTGGAAACTGATACGCGAGGCAAAGTTGTTGATCAGCAGCACGATCGCGCACGAGACGAGGACTGCCAGAAACAACTTGGACGTGATGCCGAGCTTCATAGTCGGGCGTGGGAAAAGAGGCATAAAGCGAAATTTTGCACCATGAAATGGGAAAAGCTCCGTTTCAGACGAGAAATCCACATTTGCTTCATATTGCTGGGTCGACGCATCGATCAGAGATTGCAGATTGTGGGCTGCCTGAAGGCTTTGCGGCAGGTCCTTGCATCAACACCCCGTCGGAATGTATTAGCCCGTTGATGATAGCGATGCAGCGGTGAAGTCCCCTCTGTCCTGCCATATAGGCAGAGTGTGCCAGTTTGCAGGAAACCCCATACTCGACATGGAGACGTCATGCGAGGTGATGAGATGTTTTAGACGTGTTCGCCAACAATGACTGGGCGAGATCAGATCGATGCAATGCAAGAGAAAGGCTAACGCGTTGTAGAGCTTGCGGGAGCCGTGTTGAAGCTGGGGGCGAGTTCTGCGGGTTTCTTGCGGGGCAGTAGTGGAGTGATGGTGAATTCACGCGTGATCGGCCTCGAAAGGGAGCCAATAAGCGCTCAAGCGATAGTAATTGAGGTGCTGCAGGGAAAACGCAGCGGCTGTCGGATCATCAACGATCATGCCGCGGCGTTGCAGTTGTATGACCTGCTGAGCGTGAGTAGTGGCAGGTTTGCCAAAGGGGCGTTTCATCGCCTGCCCGTCAATGCGTTCGGCATTGAGAGCCCTGGCGGCCCAAAAAAGTAACCCGCCGGTTTGAGGGTACGTTTGTGCGCAGAGCCTTGGCGGGTTTTGTTATAGGGAATTTTACGTGAGACAGACCTATTCGGGCAAGAGTGGGGGACTCGCCCAAAGAGGATAGGGCGGGTTGAAGCCAGTTTTGCCAGCATAATGACTTGCTCGGGCGTTGGATTGGACGGGAATCAGTAGACACGCTGAGCGCCTGTTCCCGAGATGCTATCCGCATTAAATTAATGCCTGGACGTTTAGCCAGTATTGGACTCAAATCAGACCAATCCCGCGGTCTTGCGGCTATGCCGCTTCCCCTCTCGGTAGGAGCGACGCGGATTCTTGGAGCAAAGGATGAGACATACCCCCGTTATTTTGAGTGTCGCGTTTATCTTTTCGTTGGCCAGTAGCGGTGTCTGGGCACAGCAGCCGGCGCCCGCTAAAGCCGAGGCTGCGGCGACCAACAAAGCGCCCGCGCGCGATCCCTTTTTCTGGCTGGGGGAAATCAACAAAGCCACCGCGGTGATCAATACCGACGAGGGACTGCTGGATAAGGCGCTGGGCGCCCGCCTGGCTGCAGGTGTTGCCAAGGTCATCAACGACGGTAATCAGCCCGGCGCAAAACGGCCCTCCACCGTGATTACGTTTGAGCCGCTGTTGATCAAGGCGGCGGGGCAGGACATCACGCTATTGCATGCCGGACGATCCAGCCAGGATATGCATGCGACCTACCGTAGCGCGATCCTGCGCGACAAACTGCTGGAGCTGGCCGATCAACTGAATGCCACCTCGACGACGCTGGTGAATCTGGCGGCTAAACACGCCGATACCGTCGTGCCCAACTATACGAACGGTGTGGCGGCGCAGCCCAATAGCTACGGCCATTATTTGCTGGGCCATGCAGCGGGCCTGGATCGTGACGCGCAGCGTATTCGCGAGGCCTACGCGCGGATTGACCGTTCCCCCATGGGGACGACGGTGCTTAATGGCACGAGCTGGCCGCTGGATCGCAAACGTATGGCCCAGTACCTGGGCTTTGAGGCGGTGGTGGACAACGCCTACGATGCGGCGCAGATATCGGCGATGGATCAACCGGTCGAAGTGGGGGCTATCGTCACCAGCATCGCCTTGCATACGGGCAACTTTATCGAGGACGTGATGACGCAGTACGCGCAGCCGCGACCATGGATCCTGTTGCAGGAGGGCAGCGGCAATACCTATGTATCCAGCGCGATGCCTCAGAAACGCAATCCCGGTTTGCTGAACAGCACGCGCAGCGACGCCTCGACGGCGGTGACATTGGCGATGGGGCCGGTCTGGCAGACGCATAACATCACACCGGGCATGAGTGACCCGAAAGACGACAAGCAGAATGCCGCCATGGTCGATAGCGCCATCGTCGTGTTAAAGCGCTGGGATCGCGTCTTGAAAGCCCTGGTGGTGAGCCCGGAACGGGCGTTGGAAGAGCTCAACAGCGATTGGACGGCATCCCAGGAACTGGCCGATGTGCTGATGCGTAAATACAAGCTGCCATTCCGGGTTGGCCATCACTTTGCCTCGGAGGTAGTGGACTATGCCAAGACCAATAACATCAAGCCCCTGGATTTTCCGTATGAACAGGCTCGCCGGATCTATGCTGAGGCGGTGAAGGGCACAGACTATCCTGCCGAGCTGCAGATGAGCGAAGCCGAGTTTCGCTCGACACTGGATCCGGTGGCGATCGTGAAAAACCGCCACACCTCGGGCGGCCCGCAGCCGGCGGAAATGCAACGGATGCTGAAAGAGGCAAATGAGCGTTTGACGGCCCAGGCGGCGTGGATACAAGCGCGTCGCGATCACATCAAGAATTCCCTGGCGGATCTGGATCGGCAATTCGACCAGTTGGCAGCGACTGCGCCGGCGCAGTGACTGTGCGGTGCGTGGCCACCCGTCGTCCAGGCGGGTTAGCCGCTCTGCTCATGGACGGGGATGGCGGCGCAGGAGAGATTTCGGTGAGAAGTGCGGGGGAGCCCCGTCATCTGCCTGACGGGGTTTTTAGTTAACTAAAATTCGTGATTTCCGTTGATGTGAAATTTGTCATATGACATGGTTTTCCCAGTAATATGACGGCTTACGACGCCGCATTGCAGGAGAATACCTTGAAAGCCAGCCCCCCCGCTCCGACGAAGAAAAAGACGCTTTCGTCTCAGGTCGCGGATGAGCTGCGTGCCCAGATCGAAGGCGGTATCTACGCGCCGGGCGACAAGCTGCCGACCGAGCAAGTCCTGGTGGAGAAATTCGGCTTTAGCCGGACCGTGATCCGCGAGGCCGTGGCGACCCTGCGCGCCGATGGCTTGCTGGAGTCCCGCCAGGGCGCGGGCGTGTTTGTGCTGGGACCGCAGCAGTCGGACGAAACCCTGACCCTGTTTTCGCACGCCAGTGACAAAATCTCGGACATCATCGAGGAACTGGAATTGCGCATCGGTATCGAGGTTGAGGCGGCCGGTCTGGCAGCCGCTCGCAGCTCTCCGGCGCAAGAGGCGGCAATCCAGGCTGAATTGGATCAGTTTGCACAATTGATTGCCGAGGGAAAATCGACCGATGAATCGGATTTTCGCTTTCATATGGCGATCGCTGCGGCTACCAATAACAGCCGGTTCAAGACCTTCCTAGAGCACATCGGGCGCCGGATGATCCCGCGGGTCAAGCTGCGTACGGTAATGGGGGGCATCGACCCGCTGCCCAGCCGGGACCACACGATATTGGCCGAACACGAAGAAATCGCCGATGCGATTTTTGCCAGTGACGTCGACCGGGCGCGGGACGCCATGCGACGGCACCTGTTGATCGGGATCCAGCGCTATCGTTTGCTGACCCGGCGTAGTGCGCACCCCACACCCGTCGAAGTCGATTGACTTGTTTTCAAAATTCATAATATGATTTGTTCAGAATTCATATTATGACCTAGTGAGGATCACATGACACCGCAAGAACTCAAGACCCGCATCGCCTCCGGACTGTTGTCGTTTCCCGTCACCCACTTCAAAGACGATTTCAGCTTGAACCTGGACAGCTACCAGGAACACGTAGGCTGGTTGTCGGGCTATGACGCCGCCGCGCTGTTTGCCGCGGGCGGCACCGGTGAAATGTTCTCGTTGACCCCCGAGGAAATCGGCGAGGTCACCCGCGCCGCCAAGTCGGTTGCTGGCAATGTCCCCATTATTTCCGGTTGCGGCTATGGCACCGCCATCGCCAAAGACATCGCCCGCCGTGCCGAAGACGCTGGCGCCGACGGTCTGCTGTTGCTGCCTCACTACCTGATGGAAGCGCCCCAAGAAGGGATCTATCAACACGTCAAAGCCGTGTGCGATTCCACCCGCCTGGGCGTCATCATTTACAACCGTGCCAACTCGGTGGCGACGGCTGACACGGTGGCTCGTCTGGCCGATGCTTGCCCCAACCTGGTGGGCTTCAAGGACGGCACCGGCAAGACCGATCTGGTCCGCCACATCACGGCCAAGCTGGGCGATCGCCTGTCTTACATCGGCGGTATGCCCACGCACGAATTGTTCGCCCAGGGCTTCAACGGTCTGGGCCTGAGCACCTACTCGTCGGCCGTGTTCAACTTTGTGCCCGAGTTGGCTCTGCGTTTCTACAACGCCTTGAACGCCAACGACAATGCGACCATGGCCAAGATCCTGGACGATTTCTTCTTCCCGTTCGCCCAACTGCGTGATCGCCAAAAGGGTTATGCCGTGTCGATCATCAAGGCCGGTGTTGAATTGATCGGCCACAAGCCGGGGCCGGTTCGTGCGCCGTTGACCAACCTGACGGCTGAAGAGAAAGCGCAACTGAAGGCGCTGATCGAACGCGCCGGCAAGTAAGCCCACATGAGCCGCCTGTGGTAATGCAGGCTCGAACTAGCCCTCCCGTAAAACGGAGGGCTTTTTTGTGGTGTGCCTGGCTGAGGATGTCTGCTGGAGCGGGACAAATCCTTCACTTGACCGACCAGGAGCAGTGTTAGCCGAAGAATGATCAGATCCTATCGCTGTGATGAGGCCTTGTGCAAAGGAATGATGGAGCAATGTCTGATTTTTATGGGGATGCGAGCGTTCGCGTCGTCGATAGGACTCATACGCCTACACTGCCCATTTCAAAATGCCTCAGTTGTTCGCAGTCGTGCGACGACTTTGTATTCCTCAGAGGTTTCGAGGCTAAATTTTTCTTATTAGCGAAATGTGGAGGAGTTATGCGTGAGCTCACGTTACATGAGATCTCTAGTGCTGGTGGTGCGAGCGCCCTGGGACCTGCCGTGGGCGGATCAGAGGGGATGTATATCGCTTCTGCCGCTGTGGGGTCGGTTGCGACTACCGCAGGTTATGTCGTTGGTGCATCGCTGATGGGCCCGGTAGCTCGCGTCGGGATCGTCAAGGCGATGGCTTATGGCGGGGTTCTTCCGTTCTTTGCTGATCTGTATTTGGCGGGAAGTGATACGTCGACTCGAATGGGCCGATCTGCGCTTTTAGGTGCAGCATCGGGCTTGATAGCATCGATTTCACATTACGAGGACCAAGTCGTTACAGCAGCCTATTTCTCGCAGCAATCTCACAACACGCCTATGCTGGGGCGCTAAAATTGGGACAAGGCGGCCGTACGTCTTGTCCAAACCGACGAAAGCCGTGATGCCCTTGGGGTGCATCACGGCTTCGGCTTTTGAGGCCCGGTCAGGGCTGCATGGGCGGGAAATAGCTCAGCGTTGCGCCGAGCAGCCATAGCAAGCCAAGCACCAGCGGGATATGCACCAGCAACTGCACGAACGTGAATCCGATCAGGTCCCGCGCCTTCAGGCCCAGTACGCCTAGCAGCGGCAGCATATAGAACGGGTTGATCAGGTTGGGCAAGGCCTCGGCAGCGTTATAGATCTGTACCGCCCAGCCCAGGTGATACTGCAAATCGTTGGCGACTTGCATGACGTACGGGGCCTCGATGATCCACTTTCCGCCGCCTGACGGAATGAAGAACCCCAATATCGCCGAATACACACCCATGAGCAACGCATAGGTATCGTGCGAGGCGATCTGTACAAAGAAATCTGAAATGTGGTGGGCCAGGGTGGATCCGTCGGCGCCCTGTACTGTCGTCATGATGGCGGCGATGGAGCCGTACAACGGGAACTGAATCAGCACACCTGTCGTGGTCGGCACGGCGCGAGCGACGGCGTCCAGAAAGCTGCGCGGCCGCCAGTGCAGCAGCGCGCCCGCCATCAGGAACAGCAGGTTATAGGTGTTCAGCCCCGAGATGGCGAGGATGGCGGGCTTGGTCGCGAATTCGTGCCAAAGCCATCCACCCGCGAGGGCTACCAGAACGAGAATCAGGAACGGGCTGTATTCCAGCCATTCGCCCGGGCGCGTGCGCTTGGGCAGCTCGGGCACCACCACGACCGGATCGATGCCGCAGGCTGCGGCGTCTTTGGCGCTCTGGTCGCCGGGGGCAGTCATATACGACACGATGATGGAAACAATCACCAGCGCCAGGAGCATGACGCCCGACTGCCACAGGAAAATGGTCTCGGTAAAAGGAATCACACCGGTGATGGCCAGTATCGACGGCGGCAAGCTGGCCGGGTTGGCCTGCAATTGTGCTGCCGATGATGACAGGCCCAACGCCCACACCGCGCCCAAGCCCAGATAGGCGGCGGCGCCGGCGGCACGGTAATCCATTTTGATGTCCGTGCGGCGAGCCAGCGCTTTAACCAGCAGCCCGCCGAATACCAGACTCAATCCCCAGTTCAGCAGCGAGGCCAGCATGGAGATGAAGGCCACCCATGCAACGGCAGAGCGGCCGTTACGGGGCACTCTCGCCAGAACGTCGATCAAACGCGAGGCGGGTTTGGAGCTCGCCACCACATAGCCCCCGATCACCACGAACGCCATCTGCATGGTGAACGGAATCAGGCTCCAGAATCCATCCCCGAATGCCTTGGCCGCAGCGGCAGCGGGAGCTCCCATCGCCAACGCGGCTACGACGACGATCAAGACGGCAACCGTGGCGAATACCCAGGAATCGGGGAACCAGCGTTCTGCCCAACTGGCACAACGCATGGCGAACCGGGCGGACCGGCTTTCCTGTACTGAAACAGCCATACCAACATCTCCAATTACATAATTACTGTGTTTCCGCACGCTTATTGCAGGGGCGATGGTCATGCCCCGGAAATTGTGCTTCGCGAATGTACATCAGAAAGTAATGTGCGTATTGGAGATGGATATGACAAAAGCGCTATAACGGACGATTCGCAGGGTGTGGAGCAAGTCCGCAAGAAAGATGGACCAAGCTGATCAGGACGCGAATATTCCGATTGATTGACGACAGGCCCAGTTGCGTAGCGTCTGGGCCTGTCATCTGCTGGAGGAATATGCCATGGGGTTGCCCCGGGGTTGAGGTCATTCAGGTGTTCTAATCCCGGTTGCCTCGACCGCCTCCGTGGTCGCCACCGCCGCCGCCACCACCTCGGCGCTCCTGTTGTTGGCGCGATTGCTGCTGACGCTGCGCTTGTTGCTGCTGTTGACGCGCCTGCTGCTGACGCTGCGCTTGCTGCTGTTGACGAGCTTGTTGCTGACGTTGCTCTTGTTGCTGTTGACGAGCTTGTTGTTGACGTTGCTCTTGTTGCTGTTGACGAGCTTGTTGTTGACGTTGCTCTTGTTGCTGTTGACGCGCCTGTTGCTGCCGCTGCTCTTGCTGCCGTTGCTGGCGATCTTGTTGCTCGCGTTGCTTTCGTTGCTGCTGTTGGCGAGCTTGCTGTTGACGTTGTTCGTTCTGCCGCTGTTGACGATCCTGCAGCTGGCGTTGTTCTTCCTGCCGCTGCTGGCGACCTTGTTGCTCGCGTTGTTCTCGCTGTTGCTGTTGACGAGCTTGCTGCTGGCGCTGCTCATCCTGCCGTTGCTGGCGTTCCTGTTGCTGACGTTGCTCTTGAGCACGTCGTCCATCATCGCCACGGTTGGCATTCTGGTTCTGTTGAAAATCGCGCCGATCAGGCTGCCCGTTCGGACGGTGATCGTTGTCGCCTCGTCCTGGTTGCCCCGGACGCTGATCACCGCGTTGCGCATGATCGCGATCGTCATCGCGTCGCTGATTCTGGCGTTCGCGCGCCTCGACGGTGCGACGATGTTCGCGGTCGATTTGCCGTTCTCTGTCGGTGGGGCGGCGTTGAATGCCGTCCCTGCCGCCGTGGTAGCTGATACGACGGTTATCTACGTTGTTGACCACGACCTTGCGGTTATAGACGTTCGTGACGCGATGCACGTCGATATGGTTGACCTCGCGGTTGTAGTAAAAGCGATTGCTCTTCCAATAGCCGCCGTGGTATCCCGAGCCGATATAGCCAAAGCCATAATTGATGCCGCCGTAATAGCCTACCTGGCGGCCCCAGTAACCCGGATGCCAGCGATAGAGGTTGCCGACGAAACCCCAATAACCCGGCGTCCAGAGTGCGCCGATGAAAGGCGGCATGATCCAGGCGCCAGGCACCCAGTAATACCCGCCATGATTAATCGCCCAATAGCCGGGCGTCCAGATATAGCCTGGGCCGGGAATCATCGGCTGATCGTAGACGGGCAGCGGTGGTGGCGGCGCGTCCCATGCGTTGACGCCGATGCTGATCGAGACATCGGCCGCCGCGGCCGGTAGCGGTGCAGCCAGCGTGGCGAGCAGCGAGCCCGATATCAAGACGCCAGCGGATAGTCGTTTTAATGTATTCATGATGATCTCCCGTGGGGAAAATCAGTATCTATAGTAGCGAGGGCCAGAGTGGTAGTAATACGGTGGGGGCCCCGGTTGAGAATAATAGCCCCGACCGCCACGATAGTGATCGTGCCCGCCTCTGTGGTGATGCGGCACCACAATGCATCCTGCCAACGTGGTGACGGCGATGAACAATATGGCGAGGGTTCTCATGATGGTAGCTCCTTTAACGTCGTGCCGGTAATGCACAGACGCGCCTATTTAGGCATAGAGCAAGGGGCTGCGTTCGATTCTGTAATCGTTTAGAAATTACTTAATCGTGACGAATGCACATATTCGTGACGGAGTGTATGCCGCCCGTGACAATCGGCGTTGCATACCCCTGGAGCGGGCGAAGTATTTGCAAGTGTGCGTAAGCGATGTATCCGTACCGTGACAGGTGCAGGACGAGATTTTGCGGCTCTGGCGGATAGGTATATTGCATCGTTGCACCGCGCAAGGATGCGCGGCGTATCGATTGCCCGAGCGGAGAGATAAAACGTTTCCGGGCGATTGCCGGAAACGCCAAGCTCAATAGGCGGCGGAAGAAGCGGCTGGCGCTGCAGAAGAGGCGCCGGGCGCCTGGAACTGTGCGGCCAATCGACGGGCGGCGCCAGCATAGACCAAGACATCCACACCCGTGGCGACAAAGGTGCATCCCAGGTCCAGGTAGCGTCGTGCCAACGCCGGGTCCGAGGTCAATGTGCCTGCTGCCTTGCCGCTGGCGATGATGGTTTTCATGGCGTTTTCGATGGCAGCCTGCACGGCGGGGTTTTCTGGATGCCCGCGAAAGCCCATGGACGCTGCCAGATCCGCCGGACCGATAAATACGCCGTCTACACCTGGTACCGCGCAGATGCTCTCCAGGTTGTTGAGCGCCGTGACGGTTTCGACTTGGACGAGCAGGCAGATTTCGTCGTCGGCGACATCCAGATAGTCGCTGCGCTGCGCCCAGCGCGACGCGCGCGCAACGGCGCTGCCGACACCGCGTACGCCCTCGGGGGGGTAGCGCGTTGCCGAGACGACGGCTTTGGCTTGTTCGGCAGTGTCTACCATGGGCACCAGAATGCTCTTGGCGCCTATGTCCAGCACCTGTTTGATGAGCGCGGTTTCTCCCGCCACGACACGTACGACGGGCTGCGAGCGATAGGGAGCGATGGATTGCAATGCCGCCAGGACGCTGCGCAGATCGTTGGGGGCGTGTTCGCCATCGATCAACAGCCAGTCAAATCCCGCTGTGGCTGAGACTTCGGCCAGATAGGGATCCGCCATGGAAAGCCATAGCCCGATTTGTGCCTGACCTGCCGTCAAGGCGGATTTAAAGGAGTTGTCTGCGGACATGTGAAAGCGCCTATGTGAAAAAAGGGAAGCGGGGCCGTTATGGTCTCAGAGTATCGGCTCAACTCACAATACCTAAATGCCACGGAACGAATTCGTAGCTGCCCAGGCCTAGCATTTCGCTTTTGGTGCGTTCGCCAGAGGCTGCGCTCAGAATGCGTTCGAAGATCCGCTGGCCCATGGCGTCAATGTCCAGTTCGCCGTCGAGTACGACACCGCAGTTGATGTCCATGTCGTCCTGCAGCCGCGAATACATGGCGGTGTTGCTGGCGAGTTTCAGCGTGGGAGCAGGCTTGGAGCCGAACATGGAACCGCGTCCCGTGGTGAAGCAGATCATGTTTGCGCCGCTGGCGATTTGTCCGGTGACTGCCACGGGATCGTAGCCTGGGGAATCCATAAACACGAACCCTGCTTTATCGATCGGTTCCGCGTATTCGTAGACCGCCTGCAGAGGAGTTGTCCCACCCTTCATCGCAGAGCCTAGCGATTTTTCAAAGATATTGGCCAAGCCGCCTTGTTGATTGCCGTGGCCGACCACGCCATTGAATTGGGCGTTGTGGCCGGCAGTGTATTGTTCCCACCAGGCGAGGCGATCGAGGAGTTTCTTGCCGACTTCAGGCGTGACGGCACGGCGGGTCAACATGTATTCGACGCCATGGATTTCGGGCGTTTCCGACAGAATCGCGGTGCCGCCGTGGCGTACCAGGATATCCATGGCGGCACCCAATGCCGGGTTGGCCGTGATAGCGGAGAATCCATCGGAGCCGCCGCATTCGAGCCCGATTTTGAGGTGGCTCGCCGACACCGTCTGGCGTTGTGCGGCATTGGCGGCGGGCAGCATTTCCTCGATGGCGCGAATGCCGGCGGCGATTGTGGCGCGCGTGCCGCCGCTGTCCTGCATGACCAGCGTGCGCAGCCGGGAGCTCGATGCCAGGTTTTGCGATTCTACGAGAGAGGCAACCTGATTGCGCTCACAGCCCAATCCCACAATGAGCACGCCGGCCAGATTCGGATGGCGGGCATAGCCGGCCAGTGTGCGTCTCAGTACGTCAAAGTGTTCGCTGGGCGACGACATGCCGCAGCCGCTGGTCTGCGCAAACGCCGCCACGCCGTCGACGTTCGGAAAGGCGGCCAGACGCTCGGCAGTGAAGTGATTGGCGATATGGTTGATGACGGTAGCGGAACAATTGACCGAGGCAATGATTCCGATGAAATTACGCGTGCCGACCCGCCCGTCCGGGCGCAGGTAACCCTGAAATGTCGCGCGCTCGTGATCGGGCAAAAGCGTCACGGGGCGCATGTCTTGGCAGAAGGCGGGGTCGCGGTCGAAATCCACCAGCGCCAGGTTATGGGTATGCACATGTTCGCCGGCTTCGATGTCGCGTGCAGCGACGCCGATGACGGTGTCGTATTTGCGTACCGGTGCGCCGGCCGGGATGTGGCACGCTGCGATTTTGTGTCCGCCGGGGACCTGCGCGCGCAGGCGCAGCCCCAGTTCGCCAATGGCCATGCCTAATGCCAGCGTCTGTTTGGCGATCAAGACATTGTCGTTGGCGTGCAACCGTATCAGAGGAAGGTTATTCACTGCGGCATCAACCCTTTTGCAGCAAGGCTTTGAGTTTCAGGCTGTCTATCAATGCGGTCTCTTGCTGGTAGACCTCTGCCACGTAGGCTTTGTAGTCGGGGCCGTCCAGGTACATGACGGGGGCATCGATGCGACTGGCGACCTGCTTGAACGTGTCGCTCTCGACAGCAGCGCGAAAGGCGTCGCGCAGCTTGTTTTCGACGTCGGGCGGCAGTCCTTTGGGAGCGCCGACACCGTTGGGGGCTTCTACGACGACGTCGTAACCGAGCTCTTTCAACGTGGGGGTCTGGTTAAAGCGCGGCGTGCGCTCGGCGCCCCATGTCGCCAGCAGGCGTAGTTTTCCCGACTCGACATGGGGAGCCCAGGAACTGGAGTCCGCGAGCAGGTCGACCTGGCCGCCGAGCAGATCTTGCAGTGCGGCCGAGCCGCCTTTGTAGGCGATGGGATTGAATTGCACCCCGGCAGCCATGGCGAACTGTTCCATGCCCACGTGAGTGGCGCCGCCTACGCCTGCATGTCCGTAGGTGACGCGGCCGGGGTTGGCTTTGGCGTAGGCGACGACCTCTTGCAGGGATTTAAAGGGTGAGCTGGCCAGTACCGCGATGCCGAACGTCTGGCCAGACGTGCGAGCCAGATAGGTCAAGTCGTTGCGCGGGTCCAATTGCAGCATGCCCAGCTGCGAAAACCGGGTGACCGAGATCGGGATTTGGCCGATGGTGTAGCCGTCAGGCTGGGCCTGCGCCAGGGCCGCGGTTCCTATCATGCCAGAAGCGCCCGCACGGTTCTCGACGACGATGGAGACGCCCAGTTTGCTGGAAGCCACCTGACAGAGCGCGCGCATCGATTGATCTGCCGTGCCACCGACGGGCCAGGGACAGATGAATGTGATGGGCCGCGAAGGATAGCTGGCGGCGCGGACTGATAGCGGGGCGAGCAGGCTGGCCACGCCAGCACAGGCTGCGCCTGCCAGTAACCGGCGGCGCTGATGATCCAGGGGGAATGCGGGCTTCATGGGGGCGTCTCCTTGGTTTTTATACGATCGTCAGCGGGTTGTCGTGCTCGTATGGCTTGCTGTGATCGACGGCCATTTTGTGGGAGGTTTTTATAACAATCCAATAAAATGAGTGCATCTTTAGATAACATAATTGTTATGTAAAGACTGTTCCCCTCCATTGCCCGATTACAAAGGCCGTTTATCGTCATGGCACATTTGGACCGCGTGTTCCGTTCAAATCTGAAGTTGCGACATTTGCAGTTGGTCGTAGCGCTGGATGAGTTTCGCCATTTAGGGCGAACGGCAGAATTCCTGGCCGTCAGCCAGCCTGCAGTGTCTCGTATGTTGTCCGAGGTTGAGTCCATGTTGGGGCTGACTCTGTTCGAACGTTCATCGCGTGGGACGGAGCCTACTCTGGCGGGCGAGCCTGTGGTGCGTTTTGCGCGCGGCGTGTTGGCACAATATGAGCGTACGCGTGACGAGATCGATGCCGCTGCCAGCGGCGCGGTGGGCAAGACGCGAGTCGGGGCGATGGCGGTGACAGTGCCTGTGTTGTTGACCCAGGCCGTTGAGCGTCTGAAGCTCCGGTCCCCGCGCGCGACAGTTTTGGTCGAAGAAGGCGACCTGACCCATTTGCTGCCTAAATTGCGTTTGGGAGAATTGGATTTTTTTGTGGGCCGCTTGGAGCCCGGCTATGCCGCCCCGGATTTATCTACGGAAGTGTTGTACGAGGAACCGATGGTGGCGGTGGGGGCGAGAAAGAGCGCCATCGCGAAAAAGCGGACTCCGACCTGGGCGGATATCGCGGCCTTGCCCTGTGTCATGCCGCCGCCGTGGGCATCACTGCGTGTCAAACTGGAGCAGCAGTTTCATCGGCACGATGTGACTCCGTCGACCGATTTGATAGAGACGTCCTCGTATTTGACGGCACTGGCATGTGTCGGACAGCGAGGCGCTGTAGGTTTTCTGGCACAGTTTGCAGCGCAGTATTTTGAGCAGCAAGGCCTGTGCCGGGTCTTGAATATTCCGCTGGAGGTATCGGTCCCGCCCGTGGGGGTGATGACCTTGCGTGAGGCGAAACTCTCGGCCAGCAGCCGGCAGTTGTTGAAATGTTTGCGAGAGGTGGCGCGGGTACTGAGCGCTTAACTGTCTGCTTTGGGTGCTTTCTTCTTGGCGGCTTTTGCAGGGCTTTTGGTGCTTTTCGCGGCTTTGCCCGCACCGCGTTTGGTTTCTTTCGCCGGCGGCTCGCTGCTCATTTGCAGTTGCTCCACCCAAGCCAGCGTATCCAGGTAACTCAAGAATTGGTGCAAGTAACCCGGCGAGACATCGCGCATGTATGCCAGGGCGCGGTGCACCAGATGATTTGAGTTCAGCGGTCCCGCGTTTTCGTGGACTTGCTCTTCGGACTGGCGTACTTGCCGATTCGCGCTGACGCGAGACCACGTCGAACGGAACTCGTCGAGTACCGGAAGCTCCGGGTAGCGTTCTCGCAGATTGCCGACGCTGGTGGCAAACGTGCGCGTGTGGTCGGCGGGCGTCAACGCTGCGAGGTGAGCGAGCAGTCCGGTGAGAGCGCCTTCGCGGGATGTCGCTGTGGCGGCTGCCGTAGTGCCGGTATTGGCCGCATCTTCTATGCGCGCACCATATTGCTGGAGTAATTGCGCCAGCCTCGCGTGCAGTACGCGCTGTGTATTCTCGTCAGTCAGGCCTGCTGCTCGATTCGCCATGGTCTGGATGAGTTGAAATCGCACCGGATCCAGACGATCAGCGCCCTGTTCGCGCCAAGCGTCCAAGGTCTGTTGAATGTCGGCAGGCTGGGCGTTACTCACTGGTCGCAGCCCCCGCATTGGAGGATTTCGGAATCGGGGCGATCTCTACGCGGCGGTTGTTGGCGCGGCCTGCCTCGTCCGTGTTGGCAGCGACGGGGCGTTGTTCTCCAAAGGCGGCAGCGAACACGATCTCTGGCGAGATCCCGTCGTTGATCAGGGCGCGCGTTACCGTCAATGCACGTTGCGCGGAGAGTTCCCAATTATCGGCAAAGCGTCGATTGTTCTCGTGGATAGGCTGGTCATCGGTAAAGCCGCTCACCATCAGGACTTCGTCATGCTCTTTCAGATAGGCGGACAGCGGAGCGATCAGGCTTTGCAGGACCTTGCGGCCTTCGGGTTGCAGTTGATCGGAATTCAGCGCAAAAAGCACGCTGCCGCTGATACCGATGCGGCCATCTATCAGCGTGACCTGGCCCGCGGCCAAGGGCACGGCCAATGCGTGTTCCAGGGCTTCGCGGCGCTGCGTTTCCACCTCGCGCTGCTGGACTTCGGTTTCCAGTTTGCTGGACAGGTCCAGGCGTTTTTTGACTTCGGTCTCGAGTTTGGTGGACAGCTCCAACTGCATGCCGATGACGCCGACCAGGATCAGCACAAAGGCGCCCAGCAGCACCGACATCAAGTCGCCGAATACCGCCCACGCAGGGGCGGAGGGCTCTACGCCCGCGTCGATGTCGTCTTTCATGCGGAGGCTTCGCTATTGGCTGCAGTCTGTTGGGCGGCAAGCAGTTGCAAGTCTTCGATGATCTGTTTCTGCGACATGACGCTCAGATCCACGACTTCGCGAGCCTGTGCAACGTAATAGGCCAACTGTTCATCACTGCGCGCCATGGATTTCTCCAGGGCGGTTTCGATGCGCTCCAGGTGTTCGACCAACTTGTCGTTGGACTGGCTGAAAAGCTGCACCGCGGTGCCGAAGGCTTCGCCCAGGCTGGCGACTTCGACGGCGCTGCCGGTGATGGTCGCGGCAGCGTCAGTCAGTTTGACCGTTTCTGTCTGGGCGGTGTCGGTGAATTGCGAGCCGACGCGTTCCAGCAGCTGGGACGAGCTGGAGATGAGCGAGTCCACGGCATCGCGTTGCTGCGTCGAGGCATGATTCACTGCATCGAGCAGCGTGCTGAGGGTTTCCATCAGGCGGTTGCGCTCGTCGAGCAATTCGTTGTCGCGGGCCATGCCATCGGACAGCTTTTGACGCAGCTCGGAGATCACCGAGGCAGCGGCGCGAGGAGCTTCGGCGGCCGTCTGCACCAACTGCGCGACTTCGGCAATCGTGTCGCGTGCCTGGGTCTGCGTGTGGGACGACAGTTCCTGTGCGGTTCGGATCAGCGTGTCGCAGATTTCCTGCTGACGGCTGGTCGTCTGGGCGCTGACTTGTTCCCATTCCTGGCGCAGTGCGTAGGCGGTGTTCTCCAGAGACACATTCAACGAGGATGCAATGTCGTCGAACGAGTTGTGCAACGTGGACGCGGTGTTTTCCAGCGTGACGGTCAGGGTGGAGGTCGTGCCCGTCAGCGAGGCGTTCAAGGACGCCGCAGTGTCCTCCATGGAGGCGTTCAACGCGGTGGTGGTCTTTTCGAGCGAGTCATTCAGCGCGGTCGCGGTGGTTTCCAGCGAGGTGCTCAGTGTGCTTGCTGTGCTTTCCAACGAGGTATTCCAGGTCGATGCGATGTGATCGAGCGTGGCTTTCCAGTTGTCCAGACGTTGTTGGTCCTGGGCAATCAGCTGGGCTTGCAGATCGGCGTGCGATTGGCGCAGTTCTGCGATGACGTCGGCTGCAGCCTTGGGCGCCTCGGAGACGATATGCAGCAGCTGGGATACCTCGGTGATGGTGTCGCGTGCGTGAGCTTGCGTTTGCGAGGTCAGTTCCTGCGCTGTCTGGGCCAGCGTCTCGCGGATGGCTTGCTGATGCTCGGCAGCCCGCGAACTGGTCTGCTCCCATTCCTGGCGCAGCGTCGAGACGGTGTCTTTCAACGAGGTGTCCAATGAGGACGACAGGCTCTCGAAAGACGTATGCAATGTGGATGCCGTGTCCGCCATCGACGTATGCAGCGCGCCTGCCGTGGTTTCCAGAGAGGTATTCCAGTTCGATGCGATGTGATCGAGCGAGGCCTTCCAGTTGTCCAGGCGCTGTTGATCCTGGGCAATCAGTTGGGCCTGCAGATCGGCGTGCGATTGGCGCAGCTCGGCGATGACGCTGGCAGCGGCCTTGGGGGCCTCAGAAACGGTATGCAGCAGCTGGGACACTTCGGTAATGGTGTCGCGAGCGTGAGCCTGCGTTTGTGCGGTCAGTTCCTGGGCAGTCTGGGCCAGGGTATCGCAGATGAGTTGCTGGCGTTCGGTGGCGTGCGCGCTCGCTTGTTCCCACTCTTGGCGCAGTGTCGAGGTCGCGTCCTTCATCGACGAGCCCAGCGCGGATCCGATGTGATCGAGCGAGGCCTTCCAGTTGTCCAGGCGTTGTTGATCCTGGGCAATCAGCTGGGCCTGCAGGTCGGCATGCGATTGGCGCAGCTCGGCGATGACGCTGGCGGCTGCCTTGGGGGCTTCGGAAACGGTATGCAGCAGCTGGGACACTTCGGTAATGGTGTCGCGAGCATGAGCCTGCGTTTGCGCGGTCAGCTCCTGGGCAGTTTGAGCCAGGGTATCGCAGATGGCCTGTTGGCGTTCAACGGCGTGAGCGCTGGCTTGTTGCCATTCTTGGCGCATCGCCGAGGCGGTGCCTTGCAGTGAGGTATCCAGCGACGACGCGATCCCCGCGATCGATGTTTGCAAGGCAGACGCGGTATTTTCCAGCGACGCGTTCAATCCGGAGGCGACTTGGTCGAATGACGCTTTCCAGGTATCCAGGCGTTGCTGATCGTGCGCGGCCAGCTTGTTTTGCAGCGCTGTATGGGACTGGTCCACGCTGCGCAGCAAAGCCGAGGCGTGCTGTTCCAAACTGGCGGTGGCGGCTGTCAGCGCGCGTTGGTTGTCGTCTGCCAGTTTGGTGTTGGCTTGCTGCTGTTGCGACAGGGCCTGATTCCAGATATCAGCAACAGATGAGGTGGTTGCTTCGAAACGGCCGGACAGGTTTTCCAACTGTTGGCGAACGGCAATGGCCAGGGTGTCTTGCCAGGCGCTGGTTTCGCGCGCCAAGCCTGCCAGTGTGGCTTGCACGGCAGGCTGGATGGCCTCGCCGGCCATGCGAGCGCTGTCGATGACGCTTTGCTTGAGCGATTGTTCGATGGACGAGGCCAGGCCAGTGTACGCGGTCTCGGTCTTGCCGTAAAAGGCGTCCTGGCTGGCGGCCAGGCGGTCATGCAGGGCTTGGCTCTGCTTTTCCATGGACGTCATCATGGCTTGCAGGCGTTCGACCAGCAGGGGCATGGCCTCGGCTTGCTGCTGCATCAGTTTGTAGGTCTGTTCGCCATGATGGTTCTGGGAATAGGGCCGCAACGTGGTTGCGATCATGACGTCGAGTTGTTGCGCCGCCTGAATACGCGAGCGCCGGCAAAGCGTGGCCAGCAAACCTAATGCTGCGGAGGTCGCTACGCCGGCGACCGAGGTGCCGAACGCGAAACCCAGACCCTGGACGGGAGCGGCGAGAGACGCGCGGATCGCTTGCAGATCGACGGCGCTCTCCAGGGCAACGCCCGTGCCGCGCAAGGTGGCGACCATCCCCAGGAAAGTCCCGAGCATCCCGAGCAACACCAGCATTCCCACCAGATAGGGCGTCAGCGTGGGGCCGGGCAGGGCGACGCGCTGGCCCTCGATGCGCAGGCGCGTCGCGCCGCGCAGGCTGGGGTGCAATTGGCTCAGCCAGCTGTCCAGGCTCGATGGCGCCACAGTCAGGCTGCCGACGGCATGGGATAGCGTGTCGGTACTGCGCTGATAGCGTTGCAGTTCTATGACCCCGGTCAGATAGACGAGACCAATCAGGACAATGATGGCTAACGCCAGCAGGTTGGTGCCTATGTAACCGGCACCGATCCAGCCTACAACGGCCAGACCGGCCAGGAAAACGACGAGAGAGATGATTGTTCGGGTCATAGGGGTTCGGTCAACTGGCGCGCAGAGCGGCTAGCAAGCCTTCGATCGGTTGTAAACGGATGTCCAGTTCGGCCAGCAACACGCTGCGCATGTCTTTGCGAAACGTGGAGAGCCACAAGGGCACGACGGGCGCGGCCGGTTTATTGGCGCGGTTCGCTGTGTAGCGGGTATTGGCCAAGGGAACGGCGCGCGTCGTGGGTTGGACAGCGGGAGAGGTCGTTGCGGCGGCTTCGGCAGTCGTGGCCGTTGCCGCTGCAAAGCGAGATGATGCGATATTTTTTGCTGCAGAGGCCTGGGAGGCTGATGTCTGCGGCACGGGTTCGCCAGCGGACTGGGTCCCTTCGCTACGGGAGGATCCGACGGAGTCTGCCTGGGCGACATTAGTTACGGGGTCGGCGGCCGGGCCAGCAGACGCAGCCGTCTCCGCCTCGGCGGCTTTCGCTGCGCGCTCTTGGGCTTCTTTTTCGGCTTTCTGAGCGGCTTGGCGCAGACGTTTGAAGTGCTTTTCCAGCAGACCGGGTACGGTAGCCAAAAGCCGGCGCTCCTGCAGGCTCAATGAGCGTTCCAGGATAGCGTCCACCATGGCCAGGCGAGCCCGGTCAGGTGTTTGCGCGGCGAGAACGGCTCGCAGGCTGCCCCGCAGCTTGGCGATGCTGGTTTCCATCGCCTGCTGGATTGTCTGATAGCGTTTCCGGTAAATCGTGTATTCGAGCAGCGCCTCGTCGGGCGAGACAGGGGCGGTTCGTGGCGCGCCGCGTTGAGTGGGCACAAACACGTCCGCCGTATACGCCTTTTCGTCGGCGATGGCATAGGTCAGCGCCGCGCGCATGCGATCGTATTCCCGCATTTCGGCGCTATCGAGCGACTTTGGATTGGCGGTCACCGCCAACGGACCGCCTTCTAACACAGTAGAAAGGGCGATCGCGTCCGTCCAGCCTAACCATAGGCTGAGTCGATCTGACAGGGGTTGGCGGGATTCGGAAACGTCAGCGTCCGTCAGCCGGGCAAGCAGACGGATAAGCGTGGGGCCGCTGACACCTCGCCGGAGTACTTGCACCATACGGCCGGAGTCAAAATCCGGCAGTTTACAGGGAGTGAGGCAGATGGGCACGTGTTGCCGCCCTTTTGCGCGTTTTTACCCCCTGAAATCGGTAAAAGTGAACAAATTATGCGCAATCGTGTCGTCAGGCCGGCAGCAATGATTCAGTCTGGCCTGTCGCCTGCGACTGCAGGCATCGCTGCAGGCATCGCGCGGCATCGCTGAGCGCACGGTCGTGAGCCCATACCAGCGCCAATACCGGATCGGAGAGCGTCAGGAGGTGGCGAGCCAGCAATCCCTGACGCTGGGCATAGCGTGCGCCCAGGCTCTCGACGATGGCAATACCCAATCCTTCGGCAGCGAGGGCGCAGGCGGCGGATGACTGGGCGACTTCGATCGTGGGCTGAAAGGCCAGGCCACGCCCCTCGGTGGCCTGCCGGGTAGCACGGCCGGCGGGCAGGGCCGCTGCGAGCACGATGGGGGAGGCTGCCGCGACTTTCTCCAGCGTCAGGTCGGGCAATTCGGCCCAAGGGTGATCGGCGCGCATGACGGCATACAAGCTCAGCGGGCTGAGTCGCTGGCTGGCTACGCGCGTCTGATCGGCGGGGGAGCCAATAATGATACCCAGATCGATCCGATGATCTACGGCCATTTCGATGATTTCCAGCGCTGTGCCTGCCCGCACGGTGACGGCGATCGAAGGATGGCGCTCGCGCATGCTGGCCAGTGCTGCGGGCAGCAGGCTGGAGGCGGCGATAGCTACAGCACCCACCGCCAAGCGCGCTTGAGCGCCTTGACGGATGTCTCCCGCCAACCGGTCGACGGCTTCAATCCCGGCCAGCGCGTTCAAGACTTCGGGTATCAACGTGCGTCCCTGACTCGTGAGCTGCAGCCGGCGGTTTTCGCGGCTAAAGAGCGCAAAGCCGAGGCGGATTTCGAGATCGCGCAGCAGGGCGCTGGCTGCCGGCTGCGTCATGTGAGCAGCAGCGGCTGCGGCGGTCACCGTGCCGTGTTGGTACATGGCGCGCAACAAGGTCAGTTCGCGACGGTTGAGCATATGAAATTTGTATGAAATCAGCTGATTTATCTATTTGACCATATGGGAAGCGAGCCAACACAATCCTGGTCATCCTGTTTTGTGAGATGAGCTGCCCGCCAGATCCGCGGTGCTCGGCTCGAGCCGAATCAATGAGCGCCAATACGATTGTGTCCGTCGACTGCATCCCGATGCGACTGCCTTTTTTTCATTGGAATCCTCCCCCTTTGTTTGCGGGGCGTCCGCGCGACAAGTTGGACAGCGCATTGGTTCGTGTCCAGACTCATGACGGTACAGTCGCATGGGGCGAGTCCTATTGTGTAGAGCCGCGCGCGCTGCAGGCGGTATTCGAGACATTGATTGCGCCGCTGGCATGCGGCAAAGATGCCGCGGACCCGACGCTGTTGCCGGTCATGCAGCGTACGCTGCATAACCTGGGGCGATCAGGGCCGGTAGTGCATGCGCTGGCAGGCCTGGACATTGCACTATGGGATTTACGCGCCAAGCGCGAAGGCGTTCCGCTTTATGCGCTGCTGGGTGGCAAGCGCCGGGATCGCGTTCGCGCCTACGCGTCTTTGTTGCAGTACTACGGCGATGCGCAACGTTTGCACGAAGTCGTGACGCGTGCTCTGAACGAAGGCTATACCGAAATCAAATTGCATGAGCGCACGGCCGATGCCTTGGGCGCAGCACGAGGCGCAGCAGGCCCGCAGGTTCCCGTCATGGTCGATACCAACTGCGCATGGCTGCCAGCCGAAGCCCCAGCCGCCATCGCTGCGATGATGCCGCATGTCCCGTTCTGGATCGAGGAGCCCTTGTGGCCGCCGGAGGACGACCAGGCGTTGATGCAGTTAGGGCATCAATGTGCGGTGCCTTTGGCCGTGGGGGAAAACGCCAGCAGCGTGTATGCGCTAAGGCGCCTGATCGAGCAAGAGGCGGTGCAGTATGTGCAACCGAGCGTCATCAAACTGGGCTTTACCGCAGCATGGGGGCTGGCGCAGCAATGCCAGGGAACGTCGGTACGGTGTGCGCCGCAGGTGGCGTTTTTCGGGCCGGGATATTTGGCGAGCTTGCATCTGATCGCCGCACAACAGGACGAGGTGTCGTTGGAGCGCTTGTATGTAGAGCTCGCGCACGTGCCTTACGGCGAAACGGTGCCGATCAAGGACGGATGGGTCGCGGTGCCCGACGCGCCGGGGCTGGGTGCAGATCCGGAGCAGGTGCTGGCCCAAGGACAGTATCGGAAATAGACAGCTTGATCTGAACCCGGCGATGTATTGCGCAAAAAAGTGGATGGTCAGTATCGGCGCAGCCTCGTAGATCCATGAAAAGACAGGAGACACCATGAACACATCACGCAGAACATTCATAGCCGGCAGCGCCGCGTTCGCCGTCGGTTCGATGGCAGCGGCATGGGGGCGGCCGGCTTTTGCCGCAGACTATCCCACGGAACCCGTGCGCCTGATCATTCCCTATCCTCCCGGGGCGGCAACGGATACCTTGGGGCGGATGGCAGGCCAGACCTATACCCAGACGCTGGGACAATCGTTCATCGTGGAAAATCGCGGCGGCGGCGGTACGACGATCGGTACGCGCACGCTGGCGACCTCCAAGCCGGATGGTTACACGATAGGGATGGTGGATTCGTCTTTCACGATCAATCCCGGCTTGTTAGGCGACCGTCTGCCCTACGACACGCTGAAAGACTTTGCGCCTATCTCGTTGATGGCAACGGCGCCGTTTGTCCTGGTCGTGCATCCTTCCGTCCCGGTGCAGGATCTGGCAGGCTTCATCAAGCTGGCAAAGTCCAAGCCGGGCACGCTGTCATATGGATCCGCGGGCGTAGGCAGCGGCCCGCATTTGGCCGGCGAGCAATTACGGCAGGAAGCCGGCATTGATATCTTGCACGTGCCTTATCGAGGCGGCGGCACTGTTTTTACCGATTTACTGGGCGGACAAATCCAGTTTGCGTTTGCGACCGTGCCTAGCCTGCGTGACCATATTTTGGCGGGGCGCTTGCGGGCATTGGCAGTGACCAGTGCTCAACGCTCAACGCAATTGCCTGACGTGCCCACCTTTACTGAAGCCGGACTGCCAGGCGTGAATCTCTCACCCTTGTTCGGCCTGGTTGCGCCGGCAGGCGTACCTGTCGCCGTGATCGACAAATTATCTTCGACGGTCGCGACCTCGATACGGTCCGGCAGTATGCATAAGCAATTGACCGATATGGGCTTTAATCCAGTCGGCAGCTCGCCTGCGGAATTTGCTCAGCGTATCAACACAGAGATCGCCACGTGGCGCGAGTTGATAAAGCGCGGTGGTATTACCGTAGAGTAATCATGGCAGTGCGCCGTCAGTGTTATCTGTACGGCGCGCCATTTTTCAACCGTATGACGCGAATCGGCATCGCGTCACGTCAAAGGGTGCCTTGTATCCACCGTTGCAGGTTGTCAATGAATATCTGCCGCACCCTCGCAGGATTCCCATCAGAAAAGCCCGCGCTGTGCGGGGAGGCAATGACATTCTGCAAATCCCATATTGGCGATTCGGCAGGCAGTGGCTCGTGGCAGAACACATCCAGAAAGGCCCCAGCGAGCCGGTTGCTCTGTAGTGCCTGAATGAGCGCGGGCTCATCAATTACATGACCGCGTGCCACATTAATGAGGCAAGCATGCGCGGGCAACATCGCAAGCAACTCCGCGCTGATGAGGCCACGCGTGGTGTCCGTTAACGGACAGGCCAAAATGAGCCAGGAGGCTTCGGGCAAAATGTCTCGCAGGCCGTCATAGCGCACGGTGCGCAGATCAGGGCCCGCCGGTTCTCCCCCATGCCTGGCGACGCAAACCTTCAGGCCGAGGGCTTGCAGCAATTGCCCGATACGTTGGCCGATGCCGCCCCAACCGACGATGACTGCACATTGCCCTTGGATATCGCGTGGGGTATGTTCGCCGAACAATGGTTCCCACTTGTGCCGCTGTTGCGCACGCATTAATTGCGGGAACTTTCGTGCCAGGGCGAGCAGGCCCGTCAACGCGGTTTGGGCGACCACGGCATCCGATGCGCCATGAGATGCTGTGACCCGAACGCCACGCTGTTGTTGCTCTTGATAAAAATCGCGATCAATCCCGGCCGAGTGCACGTGCATCCATTGCATGTTGGGAGCAGCGCGCATCGCGTCATAGAATCGCTCCGTCTCGGGCATGATCTCGAATTTGGTCGAGCGGCCCGTGATATCGCGGGAGATAAAGGCAGCCTCTGCCAGGGCCGCCTGAGTGTCGCCGGGATGGCACAGCGCGATGGCGCGCGCCATCGATCCAAGTTGAGGCGCCAGCAGCGGGGCCTCTTTTTCGGAGCAGAGGATATGTAGAGGCGAGTTCTCGGTCATTGTGCTTGTATGTTGGCCTGTTCGACGATTTTCTTCCATTTTTCGTATTCGACATGGGTGAACTTGTCGAAGTCCTCAGGAGAGCCGCCTACTGCAATTGCGCCTTCACTGAGCATTTTGTCTTTCAGCCCGGGCAGTGCCTCGTTGACGCCTTTATTGATAGTGTCGATGACGTTGGCCGGGGTGTTTTTGGGGGCAAAGAAACCAAACCATGAACCGGCATCAAAATCTTCGAAGCCTTTCTCTTCGACGGCTGGAATGTCCGGCAGCGAGGCCAATCGCTTATTGGTGCTGACGGCCAATGCACGCAATTTTCCTGCGCGGATCTGCGGCATGACGGAGGGAGCCGTGGCGAACATAAAGTCCAGCCGGCCTGCGATCAGGTCGTTGATGGCGTCGGCGCCTTTGTACGGGACGTGGGTGGCGTCTTTAGCCCCCAGGCGTTGCATCAGCATGTAGCTGGACAAATGTGACGATGTTCCCACGCCGGTAGACCCATAGTTCAGACTGCTTTTGGATTTGGCGTATTTGAGGAAATCGTCGAAATTCTTGACTGGCAGCTCGGGAGGAACGACCAGCACATTCGGCACGGTCGCGATCTGAATGATGGGGACGAGATCGGTCAGCGGGTCGTAACTGAGCTTGGTCAGCGACGGGTTCACCGCGATCGGCCCGACTGAATCGACGATCAGGGTGTAGCCGTCGGGGTCGGCGCGCACGACGTATTCGGTGCCGATGTTGCCACCCGCGCCTGGGCGGTTTTCCACGATGAAGGACTGCTTCAGTTTTTGGGATAGTTGCTCACTGGTGGTGCGCGTGAGGATATCGGTGGTGCCGCCTGCGGTGAATGCCACCACGACCTTGACGGGCCGCTCAGGGTAGTTGGCTGCCTCGGTGGGTAGGGCCGCAGCCAGCGTCAGAATGCCCGCGGCCAATATCGAAGTGCAGCTTGTTTTCATAGGGGTCTCCTCGTCTTTATCATTATTTAGCCCGGCAAGTGCGCCGGTGCGTCAGTCGCGGTAGCTGCTGTCCAGACGATCCAGCTTGCGCAGCAATGCGGGCCATTCCATGACGCCGTAGGGGCGCCGTGTGCCTGGTTGGTAGTTATTCCAGGTTTCCTCTAATACTTCAGGCGAAACCGCCTGCAAGGGTTGTTGCGCAGCCTGTGCAGCCAACTGCGCGCGGCACGCGAGTTCCAGTCGATGCATCCAGTTAAAGGCTTCGCCGACCGTGCGGCCCACCGTAAGGGCGCCGTGATTACGCAGAATCAAGGCCTCTCCGTTACCCAAGTCCTCGATCAGCGAGGCTTGTTCTTTGGTGTCCAGCACCACACCCTGATAATCGTGATAGCCGATTTTCAGGAATCGCATTGCCGTCTGCGTGAGCGGCAGCAGCCCGCACGCGAGAGACGAGACGGCCATTGAGGCCCAGCTATGCGTGTGAATGACGCAGTCCACCTCGTGACGCGCGCCATGGATGGCGCTGTGGATGACATAGCCGGCCTTGTTGATGCCGTAGTTCAAATCACCAAAATCCGGTTTGGACAGAATATTGCCGGCCAGGTCGACCTTGATGAGACTGGAGGCAGTGATTTCCTCGTACATCATGCCGTACGGATTGATGAGGAAAGCGCCGTCTTCATCCGGTACGCGGGCGGAAATATGGTTCGCCATCATATCGGCCATGCCATAGAGCTCGACCAGCCGATAACAGGCCGCCAGATCGACGCGGGCCTTCCATTCCGCTTCGCTGCAGTGGGATTTCATCGACGGGATATGGATTCGACCTGTATGAGACATGTGCTTCTCGTGGTTGACGGGTTGTCGTGCATTCAGCCCTTGGCGGCTAATAATGTGGCCGGACATAGGCGGACGTTGGGTATCCAGAAAGTCTGACGGGTTCTGCGGACCCACGCATTAGGTTGGCGCAAAGAGGGCTTCGGTTTTTTCGAACACGCTATACTGGTTCGATCTGTTGATCGGTCCCTCATTTCCAGGTTTCTCATGGAACTCAGACAATTGCGTTCTTTCGTTCGTGTGGTGGAACTCAACAGCATGGGACGCGCCGCGGTGGAACTGGGATTGGCGACTTCTACGCTGAGCCAGCAGATCAGCATGCTGGAAAGCGAGTTGTGCACGCGGTTATTGCAGCGCAGGCCGACGGGGGTTTATCCGACCGATGCCGGACTGGATTTCTGGCACCAGGCGCAAGTCATTCTTAAACAGGTCGATATCGCGGCGTCTGTGGCACAGAAAGGCCGGCTGTCCGGCCAGGTGACCGTGGGGATGACAGGATCCACTGCGACCATGTTGGCCTTGCCCTTTGTGCAAGCGATGCGCGAGAGTTATCCCACAGTCAATGTGCGCCTTATCGAAGGCCTGACCAGCAATCTGCAGGTGATGCTTAATTCGAGGCAGCTCGATCTCGCCGTCGTTTTTGGGGGGATCGAAGCAAAACGCTGGAGCGTCATCCCGTTGGCCGAAGAGCGCCTGTTCATTATCGGCAGGCCCAATCTGGCAGGATGGCCCGCCTGTAGCAACACGGACGGAATCAGGCTCAGCGCCATCGAGCGGCTGCCCCTCATTCTGCCGGGGCCCGGGCATGCTTTGCGTTCGCTGGTCGATGAGGGTTTTCGGACTGACGGCGCGACGCCTAATGTGATCCTCGAAATCGACGGCGCCCATACCTTGATGAGGGCGGTGCGGGCCGGGGTGGGCGCCAGCGTCCAGCCAGGTTCGTTGTTGTCGAGCCAGGCTGGCTTTCCCACTTTTGGTTATGGCAAGGATGATGACCTGTCTGTCATTCCCGTCGCAGGCAGCCGCATGGCACGTAAATGTTTTTTGGTCAGCCTGTCTGATGATGAGTTATCACCTGCCGGACTCGCAGCGCGCGTGATGTTGACCCGCATGGCGAGAGCGTTTGCAGAGCAGGGGATATGGCTGGGGGCGACCCCCAGCATCTGTTCGCCCTGAAAGGCAGCTCGCCCAGGCCCTAGGCATTGAAAGGTTGCCGCAGTACGCTGTCGCTTATAGATCGTCTGTGTGTTTTTCAATTTCTTCAGCAAGGAAATCTCGAATGAAATACCGCCGTCTCGGTACCAGCAATTTGCGTGTTTCCCCGTTGTGCCTGGGAACTATGATGTTTGGCGAGCAAACGCCGTTCGACGAGGCCGAGCGCATCGTTGCGTCGGCCCGCGAGGCCGGGATCAATTTCATCGACACTGCCGACGTCTATAACGGCGGACGGTCCGAAGAGGTCGTGGGCAAATTGCTGACCGGACAGCGCCATGACTGGATCCTGGCCACCAAAATGGGCAACGCCGTGGCCAAAGCCCCGAACCGCTCGCATTATTCCCGTCAATGGATCGTGCAGAGCGTGGAGTCCAGCCTGGCTCGTCTGGCTACCGACTACATCGATATTCTGTACATGCACCGGGACTTCCACGAAGAGAACCTCGAAGAGGGGATTCGCGCGTTGGGCGATTTGATTCGCGCAGGAAAACTGCACAGTTTCGGCCTGTCGAATTTCCGCGGCTGGCGGATTGCCGAAGTCGTTCGTTTGTGCCGCGAACTCGGCGTGCCGCAGCCAGTGGTGTGCCAGCCCTACTACAACATGCTGAATCGGGGCCCTGAGGTCGAGATTTTGCCGGCCTGCGGCCATTATGGGTTGGGGGTAGTGCCATACAGCCCCATTGCCCGCGGCGTGTTGACGGGCAAATATGCGCCGGGTCAACAGCCCCCAGCGGATACCCGTGCAGGCCGTGGGGATAAGCGCATCATGGACACCGAGTTTCGCGAGGAATCCTTGAAAATCGCCGCTGAATTGACAGCCTACGCCGAAGGGCGAGGCGTCAAACCAGGCCAACTGGCCACCGCATGGGTGTTGGCCAATCCCTTGATTTCCGCCGTCATCGCCGGCCCGCGTACGCTGGCCCAGATGCAGGATTACTACGCCGCCGTGGATCTGGAGATCACGCCTGAGGAGGAAGCCATGGTCAATGCATGGGTGACGCCTGGCCATGCCTCGACACCGGGTTATAACGATCCCAGCTACCCGTTCTATGGCAGGCCCGTCGCCGTGGCGGACAAGACGGCGTAGGCGTCACTGAACGAGGTGTGCACGGCACATCATGTAGAGGTAACCTGAAGGGGACCGGCATGGATCCGGTCCAAATGGATTTTGCTTGATGTCTCCGTGGTGTCGCTCACGCACCACATCAAAAAATGTTGAGCCGCGCGGCCTGATCGCGATTCGCCCCGACCGGCTTGAAATACGCCAACTCGCCGCTACATACCTAGTATGGTTAAGAGGGCAAGCTCATGAGATCGCGAGATTTTTCATCCTGGATCTGGGGCGATGCACTATCGCTGCTAGATCACGCCGAGCGCCTGCATCGTCAGTTGCTGCGCGCTGGCCCCGCGGATGCACCCCACTGGGAACCCCCGGTGGACATCATTGAAACCGCTACTGCCGTCATGGTCTATGTGGCGCTGCCGGGTGTGCCGTCTGACACGCTCGTGGTGGCGTTCGATCCTGGCGGCATTACGGTGTCGGGCGTGCGCCCCATGCCGTGTGCGGCCAACGCCCGCATTCATCGATTTGAAATTCCCTACGGCCGCTTCCGCCGCCGCATCGCGTTGCCGCTGCACGCGCTGGAACCCGAATCCTCTACCTTGGCAGATGGCTGCCTGGTTTTGACGCTGAACAAAGTAAGGGAGGCTCCATGAGCGACACCCGCATTCTGCCCGACGACGCACGCATCATCATTCCGTTGCGCGACGCGGTGCTATTTCCCGGCGTACTGTCGCCTGTGACAGTGCGGCGCGAGTCTTCCATTGCTGCGGCCCAAGAGGCCGTGAAAACCGAGCGCCCCGTCGGGTTTCTTCTGCAGCGTGATCCGTCCAAGAACGACGTCGGGCCGAATGACTTGTGCTGGGTGGGCACCGAAGGGCCGATCGCCCGCTACATCACGGGCCAGGAAGGCGCGCATCATCTGCTGGTGCAGGGGCAGTCGCGTTTTCGCGTGCTGGAGTTCCTGGAAGGGTGGCCGTACATGGTGGCCCGTGTCGCCGAGGTCGCAGAGGCCGAGGCGCAGGACAGCCAGGTCGAGGCCCGTTTCCTGCAATTGAAAGAGCAGGCGATAGAGGCCATTGCGCTGTTGCCCAACGTGCCCGACGAGCTGGTGGGCGTCGTGCGCAGCATCGAGTCTCCCGGGTTGCTGGCCGATATGGTCACGCACATGATCGATATCAAGCCCGAGCAAAAACAGGACATCCTGGAAACGTTCGACTTGTCGCGCCGCCTGGATAAATCCATCGAACTGCTGGCAGGGCGCGTCGAGGTATTGCGGCTGTCCAAAGAGATCGGCGACCGCACCCGCGCACAATTCGACGAGCGTCAGCGCGAGACGGTGCTGCGCGAGCAACTGCGCCAGATTCAGAAAGAGCTGGGCGAGGTCGATGACAGCGCGGCGGAAGTCGCACGCCTGAAGGAAAGCATCGAAGCCGCGGGCATGCCCGACGAGGTGTTGAGCCACGCTCGCAAGGAACTGGGCCGTCTGCAACGCATGGGCGAGGCCAGTGGCGAGTCTGCCATGCTCCGCACCTATCTGGAATGGCTGACCGAGCTGCCTTGGAAACAGTCGCCGCAGCCGCCCATCGACCTGACCGAAGCGCGCAAAATCCTGGACGAAGACCATTTCGGCCTGGACAAGATCAAGCGTCGCATTCTGGAATATCTGGCCGTACGCAAACTCAATCCGCAGGGCCGCAGCCCGATTCTGTGTTTTGCCGGCCCTCCAGGGGTGGGCAAAACCTCGCTGGGCCAATCCATCGCTCGGGCGACCGGGCGCGCGTTTCAGCGGGTGGCACTGGGGGGCGTGCACGACGAGGCGGAAATTCGAGGCCATCGCCGTACCTATCTGGGCGCCTTGCCGGGCAATATCATCCAGGCGATGCGGCGTGCGGGTACGAATAATGCGGTCGTGATGCTGGATGAGATCGACAAGCTCGGCGCCGGTGGATTTCATGGTGATCCGGGCAGTGCGCTGCTAGAGGTTCTGGATCCCGAGCAGAATCACAAATTTCGAGACAACTACCTGGGCGTGGATTTCGATCTGTCGCATGTGATGTTCATTTGCACGGCAAACATGCTGGACACGATTCCAGGGCCGCTGCGCGATCGTATGGAAATCATTCAACTCCCCGGTTACACGGAAGAAGAAAAAATCCAGATCGCTCGCCGCTATCTGGTCGCGCGTCAGTTGGAAGCCAATGGGCTCAAACCCGAGCAAGCCGAATTGACGGATGCTGCTTTGTCCTCCATCGTGGGCGACTACACCCGCGAGGCAGGCGTGCGGCAACTCGAGCGCGAGGTTGGCGCGACGCTGCGCCACGCCGCCATGCAGGTGGCAGAGGGCAAGGCCGAGCATATCGTGATCGATGCCGCTGATTTGCCTGCGATTCTGGGCGCTCATCGTTTCGAGAACGAAGTCGCCTTGCGCACCAGCGTGCCAGGCGTGGCTACAGGTTTGGCCTGGACGCCGGTGGGCGGGGATATCCTCTTCATCGAGGCGAGCAAAACGCCAGGTGCGGGCCGCTTGATTTTGACCGGCCAACTGGGCGACGTGATGAAGGAATCCGCGCAGACCGCGTTGACGCTGGCCAAGATCTGGAGCGGCGATTCGTTGGAGAAAATCGACGTGCATATCCACGTCCCCGCAGGTGCCACGCCCAAAGACGGTCCCAGTGCGGGCGTTGCCATGTTCCTGGCATTGGCCTCACTGCTGTCCGGCAGGTCGGTGCGTTCGGATATCGCGATGACCGGTGAAGTCAGTCTGCGAGGGTTGGTATTGCCTATCGGCGGCGTCAAGGAAAAGACCCTGGCCGCATTGCGTGCGGGGATCACGACGGTGATGATCCCAAGACGCAATGAAAAGGATCTGGACGATGTGCCCGCCGAAGCGCGTCAGAAACTGAAGTTCCTGTTGCTCGACCGAATAGAGGATGCGATCCGCTACGCGATCGATGGGCAAGAAACTCAGGCGCCGGTAGCAGAGCCGGAGGCGGCCGCGGGCTAGTGGGAATGATCGCCGCGGCAGACTCCTGCCGGAGTTTTCCGCGGCGAACGATTGCGTTATGCGTTACCGGCGATTATTTCGGAATAACACCGCAAGCGATACGGCCCGCGCCGCCGCCCAGCGGTTTGGGATGATCGCTGTGATTATCGCCGCCCGCATGCACCATCAACGCACGGCCCTGGACTTCTGACAGTTTCAAGCGGGGAGCCAACACTGGCGTGGTCGCGGTGCCGTCAGCACCGACATACAGCGCGGGCAGGTCGCCGCGATGGCCGCCGTCGTCCCAGGGCGTACTGTGTTTTTTGGTGCCGTCCGGATCGTAGTGTCCGCCGGCGCCGCCCGCGGGTACGGTTTTGCCATCTTGCTGCGTAGCATCGCAACTGCCTTTTTCGTGCACATGAAATCCATGCACACCCGGCGGCAAGTCTTTCAGGTTTGGCGTCAAAACCAGGCCGTACTTGCTATCGGCCAGACTGACGGAGCCAATTTCCTGACCCGGGCCTTTATCCGTGGCCTGGTGGAGCGGTACCGTGACATCGGCATAGGCGTTTGCCGCCAAACCGAGTAATCCTGCCAGTAAGGTGACCTTCAGATGACGCTTCATAACTCCTCCGGATGACGTATTCGGGCGTGGAAAACCGTGCGCCCGAATTCTGTAAAACCCATGGGGCAAGTGACTAGCGTACACATTTAGTGCGAGCGGCGGCAAGCGGCAAAATGCAGCAAAAATTCAACTTGCGATGCGTACGAACGCGTAGCCGCTAGCCGCTAGTGACCGCCGCAGCCGCTGGCAAGGGGGCCATATCGGGTATGAGTCGCTTGCCCAAACTGATGACATCATCCTGTTTGAAAGCCAGCTTTTCATAGAACGCCACCACCGCCGTATTGCCGCCACGTACGAGCAGATTGATTTTGGGGCAGCCCAGGGCCAGCAGCCGCTGCTCGATTTCCTGCATCAATGCCGCGGCATAGCCGCGCCGCTGATAGTCAGGCGCGACAGCCAGATAGTTCACCCAGCCGCGATGGCCGTCATAACCACCCATGACTGCCGCCACAATGGTATTGCCTACCGTTCCCACCAGAAACATCTCGGGTTGCACGGTGAGTTTGCGAGCGATGTCTTTGTAGGGATCATTCCACGGCCGTGTCAGGCCGCAGGCTGTCCATAATTGCACGACGGCATCCGCGTCAGCGGGTTGGTAGGTCCGGATTGAAAACTCGGTCGGATTCACACTTTGTTCCTTCAACGTTGAAAAAACAAAGGCCAATTCGGATACCCCGGGGCGAGGAACGCACTACACAACAAAAAGGCCACGCGGTATCGTGGCCTTTGAGGGGGACACCCATTACGGTGTCAGGACAAGACAAAGCCACTCAACGAAATCGTCGAGTCGTTCGTCGCGAATGCGAGTCGCAGAAGCTGGCGTATGTGTTGTCCATACATAAGAGCATACCGGACGATTGTGGTTTGTGAAAGCCCGAATCGGACAGAGGGAGAGCCGCACCTCGTTTGTTTCTACAATAATATCCATATCGAGAACACTTGGAGCAGGGACATCAGGATGGACGCAGAATTTTGGCTGGAACGCTGGCGTGATGGGCGTACGCATTTTCATCAAACACGCGTGACGCCGTTGTTGGCGAAATATTGGCCTACGCTGGAATTGCCGCCAGACAGCAAAGTGCTGGTGCCGTTGAGCGGGAAATCTTTGGATATGGTGTGGCTGGCCGAGCAGGGGCATCAGGTATTGGGCGTTGAATTGTCGTCGCTGGCCGTGGAGCAGTTTTTTGCAGAAAACAATCTGACGCCCACGGTGCGCGACGCCGATCAAGGACGGTATTACGCTGCCGGCAATATCGAGATCTACTGCGGCGATATTTTCGCGTTGGATGCGGATGTGCTCGGTGAATGCGTGGGTGCCTATGATCGCGCGGCATTGGTGGCGCTGCCCGAGGATATGCGTGAACGCTATGCGAAGCACGTTTACGGGCAGTTGTCTGATGCCTATCGCGCGCTGTTGATCACCCTGGACTACGATCAAAGCCAGATGGAAGGGCCTCCGTTTTCCGTGGGCGATGCCGAGGTGCAGGCGATTTATGCCGGACATTCTGACGCGACGCTGATCGACCGGCGCGATATTCTGGACAAGGAGCCAAAATTCAAAGAGCGTGGCCTGGCAAAATTGGATACTCTGGTATATCGGCTGCAGCGGCGAGCATAGTAGCGCCCGATACTCCGGTCGATGTCGTGCCGGAGCATGGCGCAGACCCACACCGGGACCGAGATCCAGACCTGGACCTGGACGGGGACCGGGACCGAGATCAGGCCGTGGTCGAGGCGTAACACCTCGATTCGATGAGGCAGTCAGGCGACGGAGGGAATCATGAGTGTTCGTATCGTGCGATTGGGGTCGCCTCGTGTCGAAGGCGAAGGGTTGCGCATCGGGACAGTGCGGCGTCCGCCGCGCGGTGTGCCGAAAGCCGAGTTCGCCAGCCGCAATTACTACGATGTCTGGCTGCCTACGTTGTCTCCCAGCCCCGAGCTGGTCACGCAAGCACTGGCCGTGACCACGGACGCGCAATGGCGCACGGTCGCTCGCAAGATGCACGCCGAGCTGGATCATGGCGACGCGGCCAAGGTGCTCGATGTGTTGGCGGCGCTGTCTGCGACGACGGATTTCTCTGTGGGGTGCTATTGCGAGGACGAAAATCGCTGCCATCGCAGTGTATTGCGCCAGTTGCTCGCCGATCGAGGCGCCGTTTTCGCCTAGGTCGACGTACCATGCACTGCAGCAAGAAATAATGCTGTACGTATAGAAACAAAACTGCAAGATTCTCGCGCGGCGAGGGCGGCTACGATTTCGGACTTTCGGCAATACCCAATCTACGCACGTTGATACGGGAGCGCGGATGCGTCCAGCACTCGGCAAACTCAAAACAAGGATTGCCACTGGGGTGGGTTCTACCGTGGCAGTCTGCACGGCGACGGTCTACACCATCATGGGTGCGGGGGCTGTTGCGCCCGTGACGCAATATCCAGCAGGTGCGCAAATCGATGCCGGCCGCTGGCAGGTGGTGCCGCATCGCGTCTGGATCAGCAAAGACGAACGCGTCTACGGCGTGCGAGTGCAGCCAGGGCAACAAGCCCTGGTCGTGGAAGTCGATTTGAATAATCGCTCGGCATCGTCGAGCCGCGCGTACAACGATACGCTCAAACCCAAATGGCCCGCGGGCGCCAAACCCGAAAATCCTGATGTGGCGCTATTGCGCGATTCAAAACTGATACCGCTGCTGCATCCTGGCATGCCTGAACGCGTGGCCTACGTCTGGGTATTGTCCGGCTCGGTGTCGCTGCCGGAAAAAATGCCGATAGAAGTTATCGCCCAGACCTACAAACCAGTCGATAACCTGTATGGCACGCCCTTGTGGACCAACCCGAAAGTGATTGGACAATTCACCTTGCCGTTGGACACCGCCGCAGCACCGGCCATTCGCACACCCCCAGCCGCGCCATCGGCTGCCGGCTCGACGGAGCGAACTTCGTGAAGCGGCGTTTGGCGACATTGGCGCTGATTCTGATCGCCGCTGCCGTATTGTTCGCGATGCAGCGCACCACGCCGCGCTATGACGAATTGACGGGCGCGATCCCGGTGCGTGCCGGCATGCACGAGACCGCATCGACGCGGCTGTTCGATATCGAGGTGCAGCGCGTGCAATTTGCCCGGAAAATCGCGTATCGGTATATCGGTAAAGACGTGGTGCTCACGACATCGGGACTGTGGGCGATTGTGACAGCCAGCCTGACGGCGCGTTCGGAATCGATGTCCATCACGAGAGGTTTTTGGGATGGGCCGCAAGGGCTGCGCTACGAGCAATCCGATCGCGCCGTGAACCCGCCCCATATGACGCCCATCCGGTTGGATCCGGGTCTGTCCACATTCGGGCGTTTTCTGTTCGAGATTCGGCCGGACCAGGTGGGCGATGCGACCTTGGTCGTGTGGCCGTCAGGGCTGCCGCCGCGCCTGGATGCCGAGGCCCATATCGCATTGGACGATTTGCCGCGGGCAGCGAATGGGGCGTTGGAAGTCACAGACTTGGTTTCTCTCAATCGACTGGAGGGAGCCCAACCATGAACGGGCGCAGCGACGGTCCGGTAGATGCCGACGAAAAGCGCTGGCGCCGCCGCAGTCTTTATGCGTTGATCGTGCTGTTGCCCCTGCTTATCGGTGTGTCCGCCTATGAGTCGATCAGTGCATGGTGGGTGAGCCGGGATCGTCTGGCACAAGATGTTGAGCTCAACGGCAGCGGTGATTTCGGTGGCTCGCAATGGAAACTGAGCAAATTCCGTATGTTGCCGGTCCCCGCCGGCAAAGACATTCCCGAGGGGGCGATGGGGATGTTGGCGGAATTCGAAGTACAGGTGCAGGACGCGGATCTGGCCAAGAACTGGCGTGGATGCACGATTTCCCTGGAAAGTCCCGATGGCCGGCGTTGGGCCCCGACAGAGGCCATGCGCCTGCCTCGTTCGGAAGCGAGACCCTGCACGACGACGATCTATATGTCGGGCGCAAAGGCCGGCTCTACCGTGCGTGTGCGCGAGGCGTTTCTCGCGCCCCGCGATGTGGCCGACTCGCTCAGAGTCGCAGTGACGCTGCAGCCGCAGCAACCTCGCTATCTACGCTTCGCACAACCGCCACAGTTGATCCAGGTCAAGCCGCCGGATAATCAGAAATAGACCTGGGCATTCAGGCTGACAGTGCGCGACGGTGAGGGCAGGATGCTGTTTTCTCCCACGTAATACCAGTAGCGGCGATTGGTCAGGTTATCGATAGCGGCGCGCAGCACCACGTTTTTGGTGGCGATCCGCGTACGGTATACCGCGCCCAGATCCACGGTGTAATAGCTGGGCACGGTCAGATTATTGGTCGAATCGAGGTTGGACGATCCTATGTATTTCACGCCGGCAGCCACACTGAGCCCCGGCATCGCGGGCAGGGCATAGGTGACTTGACCCGATGCGATAAAGCGCGCGGAGCCCGGCAAACGATTGCCCTCCAAGGCGGCATTGCCGGTCTGGTATTTTGCGCTCAGCCACATGGCGTTGGCCTGGAGATCCCAATCGCGCGCCACGCGGACATTGCCGGCCAGTTCCAGCCCTTGAATGCGCCCCTCGCCATCCTGCACATATTCATTGGCGTTGTTCACGTAGCCGGTTCCGCGTTCGATGCGAAACAGCGCGGCGGAGGCGCCCCAATCGCTTTGCGCCGTCTTGATGCCGAATTCGTACTGCTTGCTCTTGAGAGGTGCCAGGGTTGCGCCCGCATTCGCATACTGACTGCCCACCGTGCTGCCCTGTTCCAAGGACTCGACATAGCTGGCATATACCGTGGTTCCTGCAGCGGGCTTGTACATCAACGCGAAAGTCGGAGTGAGAGGATGTTTTTTGTAGGCTTCGCCTGCGACCCCTGCGGCATTGATACTGTGCTGGCGGTACGAGATATAACGCGCGCCGGCCAATAGCGACCAATGCTCGCCTATGCTGATCGTATCGCTGGCAAACAAGGCATCCTGCTCGTATTCCGCACCACGGTACATTTGAGGCGTCCGCGATCCGTTGTAGGGCGACGGACGTGCGCCGTCATAGAGATTGCCGTAGCCGATCGACCCGTAAAATCCATTCGAATTGAAATCGTTGGCCTGCGTTTGGGTGGCGGCGCCCAGCACCACCTCATGCGTCAGAAACCCGGTAGCGAATTGGCCTTGGACCATCGCTTGCAGCTGGTTAAAACGGTACGCATTTTTCTGATCGTACATGTAGTCGTCATAGTCGCCTGCCTCATTCAGCAGATTCAGGGTTTCTTCTTTGTAGGTACGAATCGCCTGACTGAAACTGTAGTCCACGGACGCCGTCCATGTGGGCGCAAACTTCCACTGCAGTCCCGTTTTGGCGAATTTGCTGACTGCGTGATAGCCGCTGCCATTGGTCGACAATTGCGTACGGCCACTGATGGTATCCGGCAGGCCGTTGCCTGTATATCGCGCCGCTGACAGCGAGACGGCCTGCACGGTGCCGTCGGTGTCGCGGTCTTGATACAGGCCTTCGAATGTCCAGAGCAGATCCGGCGTCAGCCGCAAATCCAGCGCCAGCGAGAACGAGTCGCGGTTGATGCTGCCATCGTTATAGGTATCGCCTTGCTCATGCGTGTAGTTCAGGCGGTAGCCTAGACGCTTGTCCGGCCCTACGCGTCCGCCCAGATCCACATGTTCTTGAAAAATGCTGTCTGACCGGTAGCCCACATCAACACTGGCCAGAAAATCTTCGGTCGGCTTTTTCGTGACGTAGTTGACGATGCCTCCCGGTGAACCGAATCCGTACATAAATCCGCCAGGACCTTTCAATAGGTCCACGCGTTCGAACTGTTCCAGCGGTAGCTCCACGCCATAGTTGACGATGGACATGCCGTCGATCTTGTAGCTGTTGAAGGCATCCAGTTGCAGGCCACGCACCACCAGAGTCGACGGCCGGCTGTTATAGCTGTTGCCTACCGCGATCACACTGGCGTCGCGCGCGAAGACTTCGCCTAACGACGACACCTGGCGGTCGGCCAACGCCTCTTCGCCGACCGACGTGATGGAAAAAGGCGTATTCAACGCATTGCGGGTCCCCAATGCGCCGTTGGATACGGGCGCGGTGGCCAGATCGTTCTCGCCGTCATCCGAACCCTGGACGATGACGGGTGCCAATGTCGTGGTGTCAGCGTCTTGCGCAGCGAGCGGCAGGGGGATCAGCGTACCGGCGCACAGGACAAAGGGGAGCAGCTTTCGAGGACCTGCGTGGCACATGAGAATTCTTCTTAGATAGGTGACCGGCATGGATATTATATAATTATGATTCTCATTTCCATTATTGTTTTTTCGAATTGTTGTTTTCGAGACAAGAGGAGGGCCCTGTCGACAGGCCGTCAGGGAATCGCCGAAAGCGCGATCAGGCAGCTTGTCCGGCAGGGGATGCGTTGCGTCGCAGAGGTTGGGCAAATGCTGTTTCCAGAATCGCCACCAGAAAACATATCCGCAACGGTTCGATCAAAATGCCTGTAGACGAATCCCGAAACGGGCTGCCAAGCAACAAGGTCAAGCCCTGGGCGACCACCTGAGCCGAATCAATATCCAGCGGCCCAATCAGGCGGCCGCCGATGATCCATAACTGAACGCTGCACCAATCAATCAGGCGGTAACCCACAATCAAGGTGATCAACAGCAGTACGCCGGCATTCAGTGTCAGCCGCACGCTGTTGGCGACCGGCAGATAACGCGACCGGTATCCGCCGATGAAGTGCGCGAGGAAGTCGCGCAAAAATTTCGGAATGGCTTGGTAGCGTTCTCCGAAACGCTCGATGCGGCGATGGGATCGCAGCAGCTCTTGATCATTGCGCACATCATAGCCGTACACCAAGGCGGTCATCACCAACCAGACCACGGGCAGCAAGGCATAGAAAAACAGGCTCACCAGCAGTTTGCCCGGGGTGTCGACCAGGTCTTCGACAGGGATGGGCGGGCCGTTGTCCGTGGCTGCCGCCCAGGCCGTGGCAATGGGCGTGAGCAATACATTCAGGAAGGACAGCAGGTTTTCCCACACGGAATGGGTCGCGATCCAGGCCCAGAGCTGGTCTTTCCAGCGGCTGATGACATACAGACCGACCAGGATCCAGTTGGTCTCACAGATCACCACGACGATCTGCCAGAAGGGGCGTCCCGTCGCTTTCTGACATCGCAGTGCCAGCTTGCGCACCAGCCACGAGATGGCGACCGAAATCAATAGCCAGCGTGAATCCAGGGCGTCCAGAATCATGCCGTGTTGTCCCATCGGGTCCAGGCTGAGAGCGAGACGAGAGTATTGCCTCACGGTATCGCCCAGGAATCCCCAGGCGGCGTAGTAGGCAAAAAAGGGCAGCAGGGCTACGGACACGGCGGACAGAAATCGGCGCGAGTTCGAGTCTGGTGCGGCATCGCCGCGCGCGGCCTCCTGGGCAGCACGTATCGCAGGCAGGCCCGGCAGCAACATCTGAAACATCGTCACGGTGACCACCAGCTGGGCCAGGGCCACGAGCGTCAACACCGCCAGGCCGGCCATATGGTTTGCGAAGCCGGTATGGACCGCCAAGCGCAGCAGGAGCGCGTGGGCCAGGCTGCCGACTAGTACGAGGGCGACCAATTGCGGCCAAAAGCGCCGCCATAGGCGAAAGGTCAGTGCAAACGGTGCGGTGATCCCTTGCATGCTGGTTCCTCTCTGTGAAGCCAGCAAGCTTAGCAAGCCCTCACTGCGCAAAACTGTATCTTTTTTGATCGGATTGTTAGGGCCGGCGCGAGACTAAATGCTGCGCGCTTGATCGTTATCAATCTTTCAATGGGTCGGCGCCCGTATCCGGGCGGTAGGGGGCTTTATCGTCATCCTGTTGCTCAGAAAGCGATATTTCTACCAGTAATGGTGATTCTTGTTAAATATTGCGAATCTTGACGTCATTTATCGTACACAGTACGGTAGTAACGTTTTGCTTGCAGCTTGATCGTCGATAAGGACGTTTCGATGGCATTTCTCTCGTGCAGACGCTTTCGGCCTCCACCCTAGCTCCTGAGCATGTTGTTGCTTTCCCAATAACGCCAGGAGCCTGACAGTGAGCTATTTCGTCGATCGCCTCAAATACTTTACGCGCGCCAAAGAGTCCTTCTCGGACGGCCACGGCGCCGTTGTCCACGAAGACCGGGGTTGGGAAAAAGCGTATCGGGATCGCTGGCAGCATGACAAGATCGTACGCTCGACCCATGGCGTGAACTGCACGGGCTCCTGTTCGTGGAAGATCTACGTCAAGGGCGGCATTGTGACGTGGGAAACTCAGCAGACGGACTATCCCCGTACCCGTGCCGACATGCCGAATCACGAACCGCGCGGCTGTTCTCGTGGCGCATCGTATTCCTGGTATCTGTATAGCGCGAACCGCATCAAATATCCCATGCTGCGCGGGCGCCTGGCTCGGCTGTGGCGCGAGGCCCGCAAGACGATGGCGCCCTTGGCGGCGTGGGAGCATATCTGTACGACACCAGGCCTCGCAGACGAGTACAAGCGCGTACGGGGTCTGGGAGGCTTTGTTCGGGCCACCTGGGATGAGGTCAACGAGTTGGTTGCGGCGGCCAACGTCCACACGATCAAGCGTTATGGACCGGATCGCATCATCGGGTTTTCGCCTATTCCCGCCATGTCAATGGTGTCGTTTTCTGCGGGCAGTCGATATCTATCGATGCTGGGCGGCACGATTCTGAGCTTCTACGATTGGTATTGCGATCTGCCGCCCGCCAGCCCCCAGACCTGGGGCGAACAAACGGACGTGGCCGAATCCGCGGATTGGTATAACTCGAGCTTCATCATGATGTGGGGCTCGAACGTGCCCCAGACGCGTACGCCGGATGCGCATTTCATGGTCGAAGCACGCTACCGCGGCGCGAAGATCGTGTCGATTTTTCCCGACTATGCCGAGGGCGCGAAATTCGGCGATGTGTGGCTCCATCCCAAGCAGGGCACCGACGCTGCACTGGCGTTGGCCATGGGGCATGTGATTCTCAAAGAATTTCACCTCGAGGGAAAGAGCGAGTATTTCCGCGAGTACTGCCGGCAGTATTCCGACATGCCGTTCCTGGTGCGACTGGTGCGCCAGGGCACGCGCCATGTGCCTGAGCGTATGTTACGCGCTTCGGACTTTGCCGATGGTCTGGGGCAAACCAATAATCCCGAATGGAAGACCGTGGCCTGCTATGACGCGACGGACGATCTGGTCGCGCCGAATGGATCGATAGGCTTTCGTTGGGGGCAGAAGGAAGGCGGAGATCTTGGCAAATGGAATCTGGACGCCAAAGACGCGGATGGGAATCCCCTGCCGCTGCGCCTGTCGCTCGTGGGTAGCCATGACGAAGTGGTGCCGGTGGCGTTCCCGTATTTTGGCGGGCGTCAGCACGACTATTTCCAGGGCACGGATCATCCCGAGGTGCTGGAGCGCAACATGGCAGTGCGGCGAGTACAGACCGTCGAGGGCGAGGTATTGGCAGTGACGGTGTACGACCTGCTGATGGCCAATTACGGACTGGACCGAGGTCTGGGGGGCGCGAACGTCGCGATGTCGTACGACGATGACGTGCCGTATACCCCTGCGTGGCAAGAGCGTATCACTGGCGTCAAACGTGAGGACGTCATTACGGTGGCGCGGCAGTTTGCCGAGACAGCTGACAAGACGCAGGGCAAGTCGATGGTGATTTTGGGAGCCGGCCTGAATCACTGGTATCACATGGACATGGCGTATCGCGGCATCATCAATCTGGTGGTGATGTGTGGCTGTGTCGGGAAATCAGGCGGCGGGTGGTGCCACTACGTGGGCCAGGAAAAGCTGCGCCCGCAGACAGGCTGGACCACCTTGGCCTTTGGCCTGGACTGGTGCCGTCCGCCACGTCACATGAACGGCACCTCGTTTTTCTATGCGCACACGGATCAATGGCGCTACGAAAAACTGAAGGTCTCTGAAATCCTTTCGCCATTGGCCGAGCCCGACACGTTCCAGGGCGAGCTGATCGATTTCAATGTGCGTGCAGAACGCATGGGCTGGTTGCCATCGGCTCCGCAGTTGCAGACCAATCCGCTGCAAGTCGCCCGCGATGCCCGCGAGGCAGGACAATCGCCCGCTGACTATGTGGTGCAGGCGCTGCGAGACGGACGTTTGAAGCTGTCTTGCGAGGATCCGGATCATCCTGACAACTATCCGCGCAATATGTTCTTGTGGCGATCCAATCTGCTGGGCTCGTCAGGAAAGGGGCATGAGTATTTTCTCAAGCATCTGCTCGGCACCGAACATGGCGTGCAGGGTAAAGACCTGGGCGAGACGGGCGGCGACAAGCCGCAAGAGGTGGCCTGGCACGACGAGGCGCCGCGCGGGAAATTGGACCTGCTGGTCACGCTCGATTTTCGGATGTCTACGACCTGTGTGTATTCCGATGTGGTGTTGCCCACGGCCACGTGGTATGAAAAAAACGATCTGAATACCTCGGATATGCATCCGTTCATTCATCCGTTTTCGGCCGCCGTCGATCCTGTCTGGGAATCTCGCAGCGATTGGGAAATCTACAAAGGCATTGCACGCGCTTTTTCCGAGATCGCAAAGGCCGAGTTGCCGGCATCGCAAGACGTGGTGTTGACGCCCATGCAGCACGATAGCCCTGCAGAGCTGGGCGACCCTTTTGGTGTCAAGGATTGGAAACGCGGTCAGGCCGAGATGATCCCGGGCAAGACCATGCCAGCCATCGCAGTCGTCGAACGCAACTATCCCGAGATCTATAAACAATTCACCTCGCTGGGACCCTTGACGCGCAAATTGGGCGTGGGCGGCAAGGGAATCAACTGGCCCGCTGGCGAAGAATGCGATCTGCTGGCAAAGCTGAATTATGAGGTGCAAGAGGAAGGCGTCAGCCAAGGATTGCCCCGCATCGATACGGACATCGATGCGGTCGAGACGATCCTGACATTGGCGCCGGAGACCAATGGCGAAGTCGCGGTCAAGGCGTGGAAGGCGCTCTCTGTCATGACGGGCCGAGATCATACGCATCTGGCCTTGCCTCGAGAACACGAAAAAATTCGCTATCGCGACCTGCAAGCGCAGCCGCGCAAAATCATTTCGTCGCCCACCTGGTCAGGCGTGGAATCCGATCATGTCAGCTACACTGCCGGCTATACCAACGTGCACGAGTTGATTCCGTGGCGCACGCTCACGGGGCGTCAACAGCTGTATCAGGATCACCTCTGGATGCGCGCGTTCGGCGAGGCCCTCTGCGTCTATCGACCACCTGTCGATACGAAATCGCTCAGGGGCATGACAGACGGCCGCCATGACAATGGCAATCCGCAGATCGTGTTGAACTTCATTACGCCCCACCAGAAATGGGGGATTCATTCCACCTATACCGACAATCTGATCATGTTGACCCTGTCGCGCGGTGGGCCGATCTTGTGGATCTCGGAAAAAGACGCCGTCAAGGCAGGCCTGGTCGACAATGACTGGATCGAGGCCTACAACGAGAACGGTGCACTCGTTGCCCGAGTGGTGGTGAGCCAACGCGTGCCCGAGGGCATGACGATGATGTACCACGCGCAAGAAAAAATTGTGAATATGCCCGGCTCGGAGATCACCGGCGCGCGTGGCGGCATCCACAATTCTGTGACACGCATCGTGCTCAAACCCACCCACATGATCGGCGGCTATGCCCAACAGTCGTATGGTTTGAATTACTACGGCACGGTGGGTTCGAACCGCGATGAGTTTGTGATCGTGCGCAAGATGCGCAAGATCGATTGGCTGGAAGGCGAACGTGCCGACCATGCCGAAACCCCTCAAGCCTGAGCACTGGAGCCGAACGATGAAAGTACGCGCGCAAATCGCCATGGTGCTGAATCTGGACAAGTGCATTGGCTGTCATACCTGTTCCGTGACGTGCAAGAACGTATGGACGTCACGCGAAGGCATGGAATATGCATGGTTCAACAATGTCGAGACCAAACCCGGCATTGGTTATCCCAAGGACTGGGAAAACCAGAAACGATGGAACGGCGGTTGGAAACGCACCGCCTCGGGAAAAATCGAGCCGCGCCAAGGAGGCAAATTGCGACTGCTGTCGCATATTTTCGCCAATCCAAATCTGCCAGAGATCGACGATTATTACGAGCCGTTCACCTTTGACTACGATCATCTGCAGAGCGCGCCCGAATTACAGGCCGCACCCACGGCGCGGCCGCGTTCGTTGATTACCGGTCAGCGCATGGAAAAGATCGAATGGGGACCGAACTGGGAGGAAATCCTAGGGGGTGAGTTTGCCAAGCGATCTCAGGACTACAACTTCGAAGACGTGCAGAAGGATATTTACGGTCAATTCGAAAATACCTTCATGATGTATTTGCCGCGTCTGTGCGAGCATTGCTTGAATCCCAGCTGTGTGGCGAGCTGTCCGTCCGGATCTATTTATAAACGCGAAGAAGACGGCATCGTCCTGGTCGATCAGGACAAGTGCCGCGGCTGGCGCATGTGTGTGTCCGGATGCCCCTATAAAAAGATCTACTACAACTGGCAAAGCGGCAAGGCCGAGAAATGCATTTTCTGTTATCCGCGCATCGAGGCCGGTCAGCCTACGGTCTGTTCGGAAACCTGTGTGGGGCGCATACGTTATTTGGGCGTGTTGTTATATGACGCTGACCGTATCGAACAAGCGGCCGCTACCGCAGACGAGAAGGACCTTTACGAGGCGCAGCTCAGCGTGTTCCTGGACCCCGATGATCCGGCTGTGATTGCGCAAGCCCTGGCAGATGGGGTGCCTCAGGGGTGGCTGGATGCGGCGCAGCGTTCACCGACCTACAAGATGGCCGTGCAATGGCGCATCGCGTTTCCCTTGCATCCGGAATATCGCACCTTGCCGATGGTGTGGTATGTGCCTCCGCTGTCGCCGATTCAGGCCGCGGCCAATAGCGGTCACATAGGGGCGTTTGGCGATATTCCCGATGTGAAATCGCTGCGTATTCCGTTGCGTTACTTGGCCAACATGTTGACGGCAGGTGATGAGGTGCCGGTGGCGCTTGCACTGGAGCGTCTGCTGGCGATGCGGGCCTTTATGCGGGCGCGTACCGTCGATGGTCAGGAACGCACTGATATTTTGCAGCAGGTGGGATTAAGCAAAAGTGAAATAGAGGAAATGTATCGCTATCTGGCGATTGCGAATTATGAAGACCGGTTCGTCATTCCCACCTCGCATCGCGAGTATGCGGAGGACGCCTTTGATATGCGGGGCGGTTGTGGGTTCTCGTTCGGCAATGGCTGCTCGGATGGAGCATCCGAGGGCAGCCTGTTTGGCAGCAAGCCGCGCGGCGATGCCCAGAAAATGGTGTTCATGGAAGTGCAGCGCGACAAGGTCTCGGGGTAGGAGGGCATGATGACGATCGAGCATAACCACACTGGCGAGTCCTCGGCGCCGCCGGTATCGGTGTATCGCGTACTGTCGGCATTGTTGACCTATCCCGATCAGGCGTTGTTGGCGGCATTACCCGAACTGCAGGCCAGCGTGACGGGGGCGCAGCGCGAGCAGCTGGCACCGCTGTTTGAGGCATTGGGCGACACGGACGACGTGATCGAAGTGCAGGAACGATACGTGGCGACGTTTGATCGGCGGCCCGCGCATTCCCTGCATTTGTTTGAGCACATTCACGGTCAATCGCGCGATCGCGGGCAGGCGATGGTCGATTTGCGTGATGAGTATTTGCGCCATGGATTGATATTGGATACTTCGGAGCTGCCGGACTATGTGCCGCTGTTCCTGGAGTTTCTCGGACAGATTCCTGCCGAAAAAGCCTCTGCATTGCTGGGCGATGCGATTCATGTGCTGGCGCGCATCGGCGACAAGCTGGCGCAATACGGCAGCCCCTATGCATCGGTGTTCACCGTATTGCGCGAGCTGACCTCTGCTGTGCCGCAGCCCTTGCCAGATCCTGCACCAGAGGAACTGGATGAGTCCATGATTACGTTCGGGCCGGACGCAGACGGGTCCGAGCCCACGCTGCGGGCGCGCACGCAAACGGCACAGCCCGTGCATTTTTACGAAACGGACCCTCGGCGCGTACGGGCTGTGTCCGGTTCTGCTTCGTCATAAGGGGCCCCGCATGACTGCCTATTTGCATCATTTCTTTTTTGCGGTGTACCCCTATATTGCGCTGGCTATCTTTTTGTTTGGCAGCCTGGCTCGGTTCGAGCGTGACCAGTACACCTGGAAAAGCGACTCCAGCCAATTGTTGAAACGGGGGGCGTTGCGTTGGGGCAGCAACCTGTTTCACATCGGCATCCTGTCCCTGTTCTTTACGCATCTGTTCGGATTGTTGACGCCGCCCGCGGTATATCACGCATTGGGTTTGTCCACCGAAGCGAAGCAACTGATGGCCGTCGTCGTCGGGGCGATTCTGGGGCTGATCTGTCTGGCTGGCTTGTTGATTTTGATCTATAGGAGGATGTCTGAGCCGCGCTTGAGAGCGACCTCACGCGTTTCAGATTGGGTGACGCTCATCTGGATCTTGATCGTACTGTCGCTGGGACTGTTGTCCATCTTGACCTCAGCCGAGCACAAGGACGGGTCCTTGATGTTGTTGCTGGGCGATTGGGCGCAGCGGATCGTGACCTTTCGTGCCGGGGCTGCTGAGGTGATGGTGGGCGTGCCATGGGTGTATCAGGTGCACATGGTGCTGGGCATGACATTGTTCCTGATCTTTCCTTTCACGCGTTTGGTGCATGTCTGGAGCGGTTTTGCATCAGTGGGATACCTGACCCGCGCATGGCAACTCGTACGCTCGCGTTAACAGGGAGTAAATATGATCGTCGTGAACGGCGTTTCGATCAGCGATGCCCAGGTGCAGGCAGAAATGGCGCGCCATCAGAATGACGCCGACCCGGTACAGCGCGCAGCCCATGAGTTGGTGTTGCGCGAGTTGCTGTTGCAGCGATCTCGTGAGTTGGGGTTGGCGCAGGGCGGTGACGATGCCGCGATACAGGCAGTATTGGCCGCAGAGGTGAAAACACCGGTCGCAGACGAAACCAGTTGCCGCCGCTACTATGAGCAGAATGCAGATCGCTTCATCAGCGGCGCGCTGGTCGAGGTGTGGCACATCCTGTTCCAACTCACGCCGCGTGTGGATCCGCAGCGCTTGCGCGCCCGCGCGGGCGAGGTTTTGCAAGAGGTGCATCGAGCGCCTCCAGAGACCTTTGCAGATTACGCGCGACAGTATTCAAATTGCCTGTCTGCTCAAGAAGGAGGGCGGCTGGGGGATATCGGACGTGGCGAGACCTTGCCCGAATTCGAAGAGACGGTGTTCGCCATGCCCGCACATACCTTGTTGAATCGCCTGGTGCAGACGCGCCATGGTTTTCATGTCGTGCGTACCGGGCGCAAGGTCGAGGGCTCGCTCATGACTTTTGACGCCGTCCACGAGCGTATCGCCGCCTGGCTGACGCAGGCTTCCGAGCGTCGCGCGACGCACCAGTATTTGCAGTGGCTGGTAGGGCAGGCCCGCATCGAGGGCGTAGATATTTCCGGAGCGGATTCACCACTATTGCAGTGAGCCGGACTCAATTGATCGTGATGTGAACCTATCGAACAGGAATAACGCGATGAGCAACCATCCACGTGCCTATGCGGTGTTGTACAGCAGTACGTTTGCGTTCATGGTGTGCTTTGTGGTGTGGATGATGTTCGGCGTACTGGGTATCCGCATCCGCGAGGAACTGGGACTGAATGCGTTTGAGTTTGGGCTGCTCACTTCTACACCTGTGTTGACCGGCGCCATCTTTCGTTTGCCGCTGGGCATGTGGACGGATCGATTTGGCGGCCGCATCGTGATGACGGTGTTGCTGCTGGGCTGCGCGATTCCGGTCTATCTGGTCAGTTACGCGCAGGCCTTGTGGCAGTTTTTGGTGATCGGCCTGTTTCTAGGCCTGGTCGGGGCATCGTTCGCGGTGGGGACGCCCTACGTTTCGCGTTTTTTTTCGGCCGAGCGCAAGGGCTTTGCCATGGGGTTTTTTGGCGCGGGCACCGTTGGGGCTGCGGTTAATTTATTCGTGACGCCGGTGTTGCTGGAAGCATACGGATGGCGCATGGTGCCCAAGATCTATGCGGTTGCTTTGCTGGTGACTGCTGTGATGTTCTGGTTTGTGGCGGCACCCGATCCCGGCGCCGGGAAAACCGGCGGCAAACTGCTCGAGCAGTTCAAGATACTGAAGAATCCCCGCGTGTGGCGTTATTGCCAATATTATTCGATCACCTTTGGCGGCTTTACCGCGCTCTCGTTGTGGATTCCTCAGTATTTTCAGGCCGAATACGGGCTGACGTTGGTGGCGGCATCCGCATTGGCCGCGGGCTTTTCCTTGCCTGGCGCGGTGCTGCGCGCGGTGGGTGGCGGCCTGGCCGATCGTTTCGGTGCGCACAAAATGACGTGGTGGTGCCTGTGGGTGGCTTGGATGGCCTTGTTTGTCCTGTCTTACCCGGATACGACATTGACGATCAAGACCTTGAACGGTCCGGCGGCATTTCATCTTTATTTGCCTGTGTGGTTGTTCACGTTGCTGCTCTTTGTGCTGGGCGCGATGTTTGCCTTTGGCATGGCTTCGACGTTCAAGTACGTGGCCGACGATTTTCCAGAGAACATGGGTGTCGTCACAGGCATCGTGGGGCTGGCCGGTGGGCTGGGCGGCTTTTTGTTGCCGCTGATGTTCGGCGTGTTGGCCGAACTGGTGCCGATCCGGTCCAGCTGTTTCATGCTGCTTTACGGCATCGTCTGGGTGTCGTTGATTGTGATGTATATCTCGGAGGTCAAGAAAGTGCAGTTATCCGGGGATGTCGTTTCGGCGTCCAGATAACAGTTATCCGGAAGGGGCTGCCAAGTACAGATAGTTGATCGCCTTGCGGTTAGTCGCGTTCGAACTCCGTCACTTTCGGCAGCACCACCGCGAGATAGTCGACCAGCGTCCGTACCGCTGGCAACAAACCGGTGCGATAGGGGATTAACGCTGTAATCCGCGCATCTGCCGCAATCCATTCCGGTAGCACCTGGCGCAGCTCGCCCGTCTTCAGTTCGGCTTGGCAAATATACCCCGGCAGCGCGGCGATACCGATGTTAGAGCAGGCCGCCTCTTTTAGCGAGATCAGGCTGTTGCTCTGGAATCGTGGCTCTACCGACAGCGTTTCCACCCGCTTTTCCGGTCCCTGCAGAGTCCATTGCTGGGCTGCTTTGCCGGCATGCGAAATGATCGAATGAGACGCCAGATCTGCGGGCTGCTGCGGCGGCGGCGTACGTTGAAGATATTCAGTTCCGGCAAACAGGTACCAAGGGGTCCGCGCGAGGGGGTGCTGCACGAGATTGGAGTCTTGCAATTGCCCTGTGTGCCCGCGGATAGCTAAATCGAACCCGTCGCCCACGACGTCCAGTATGCGGTCCGTCGCGGTCTCAATAATGTTGACTTTCGGGTTCTGCGATAAGTACGTAGGCAGGACATGGCGTAATGCGAATTGCGCGATTTCGATGGCGACCGTCACACGAATGACGCCACTCGGCTCGGTCAACCGCTGCCGCATGGCTTCTTCGGCCAGTTCGGCACTGCGTAGCAGTGCCATGGCGTACTGATAGAACTCCACGCCGACTTCGGTCATCTTGAACTGCCTTGACGTCCGGTTGATCAACCGGACACCCAGCATTGCCTCGAGTTCCTTAACGCGATGACTCAGTGTCGATTTCGGTAGTTGCAGCGTTTCGCCAGCTGCCGTGAATCCGCCGCGGTCGACGACCTGAACAAAGAAATAGACGTCTTTGAGATCCAGCATGGCGTGAGTTTGCCTCTACCATCGTCACGATGGCGCGCGCAAAGGAGCTGTAAGTGGACGCCGATATTACCTCATGGACAGAGGCTGTTCTATAAGGGCAAACCTCCGGGACGTCGTTCGATTTTGCTGAACTTTGCGTACATGCCAAGCTGCTTCACAAACGAATTCAAGTGCTTAAGCTATTGCACAAGAGCAGCCTAATGCTGTTTCTGTAATGCCAATTCAATGTGGAGAGAAAAATGTCGATGATCAAAGGATTCCATCACCTGACTGCGGGCGTCAGGCATGCCCAGGAGGATGTGGATTTTTATGTAAAACTGTTGGGCCAAAGCCTGGTCAAGAAGACTGTTCTGCTAGATGGGGATGACCCGATTTATCATCTTTACTATGGCAATGCGAATGGCGATCCCGGCACGCTGGTGACCTCATTTCCGTTCCGTCAGCGAGGTGTCCAGGCACGCCCCGGCTCGGGCCAGGTGCGCGTTATCAACTACTCGGTGCCGCGCGGATCGATTGAATTTTGGCGTAGTCGCTTCGATCGCATGAGCGTTCGGTACGATGCGGAAATTGTCGAGCGCTTTGATGAGCGTCGCCAGCGTTTCTATCACCCATGCGGAATCGAGTTCGATCTCGTCGAGACAGATCTGGATAAACGACCGCCTTGCGTGGCTGGCGATATCCCCGAAGCGAATGCGGTTCGAGGCGTGCACAGCATTACGTTGTCGCTACGCGAGGTGGCCGAATCGGTTCGCTTCATGAGCGAAGCAATCGGCTTCCGCCTTGTCGGCCAATCGGGAGGGTACTATCGTTTTGAAACGCATACCGGCGGACCTGGCATGGTGGTGGCGTTTCTACATGAGCCCGACCGAATGCAAGGCTCGTCAGTCTATGGCGAGGGTACCGTGCACCACGTGGCCTTTGCGGTGGATAGCGTCGATCAGCAGATGGAACTCAAGGAAAAATTCATGGCTCTGGGTTACATCGACACATCGGAGTCAGTGAATCGGAACTACTTCCGGTCAATGTATTTCAAGATGCCCGGCGGCGTGATCTTTGAGGCGGCTACCACCGATATTGGCTTTGCCATCGACGAGAATCCAGGCCATTTTGGCGAAGAATTCCAACTGCCTCCCTGGCTTGCCGATCGCAAGAACGAGTTATTGGCACGCCTTGAACCTATCTCTGTTTAATCCGTTCCTGCTGATTTGCCGAATCGAGATCTCCCTCTATCAACACGAAAGAGGGAGATTATTTGGCTCTATAAATGTTTGGCCCGTTGGACCCATTCGTCAAAATGGATGGAGTAGGGCAGCGAATCTATCGTGGCTTGTATCGCTTCGCGACGCAGTGAGGTGCGTTGAATCAGCGTATCGGCGTACAGCTTGACCGCGGGCAGTTCCTCCCACATAGACGCGAGTCCCAGGTAAGCGAGCCGGGTCAGATTTACGCCCCACATTACGTCGCCAAAAGTAAAGGAATTACCGACAATCCAGGGGGAGACACCTGACATCAGGGTTCGATTCAGTTGCCGGAGCAGTCCTGCGACGTGCCCGTGTATGGCGCGTTGGAAACCAGCATCTTGGCAAACCGACTTTCCGCCCCGTTCTTTGATGATTTTTGCACGGTAGGCGGAAACGAGCGCTATGTCGTCGGCATTGGCGACGATCATCGACTCGAGTGCCATCGTCTTGTAATCGTACACCGTCTGCATCATCGTCCGGAGTGCTTCAGGCCGGCGATCGGCTTCAGGATGGAATCCATAGAGCAGTGCACCGTTCGGAATCCTGTCGACAATGGCGGCCTGATGCATGGCCGCAGCGCGAGTCTGTTCAGTCTCTGGAATCAGCCGGATCGGCACGGCTGACAACTCGTCCAGGTAGCAGCAAATACGCATCGAATCGGCGATCACGCGACCCGCTTCATAGTCGACCAGCAGCGGCACCGCACAGGGATCAAAACCCTCTGTTTCTACAGAGGTGCGTCCGCTATAGCTATTGACGAGCGGTTTGTCGATTTCGCGCCCCGCCATCAATCGGAGCCGGACATAAGGCGGATGGTAGTGCTCTGCCGGTACAAGTCCGTCGTCGCTCATTGAACTGAGGATCAACATATCGTTCGAGCGATAAGGTAATTGTTTTTCGGCTAATACGGTTCGTACTTTCTGCGAACACAGAGAGCTTGCCGCGTGAAAAAGTTCGAGGCGAGGATTGGCGTCATTGCCGACGATGATACTGCGTGCAGGGTCCGCCATCCGGGCACGAGCCTCGAGGGCGAGTTTGGCGAGTTGATGCGTCGTCATGCTGCTTGTCCTTTTGGCTGCCGGGACATATGCGGACACACCATAGGAGGCTCTCCCATGGTGCTGCGCGCCGCCCAGAGTTCCGGGAAAGGAAGTTCTTGCAGTGTGGGCAGCAACCAGGCTATGCCTTCGGTGCCAAAGTAGGCTGCGCGATGGCCGAATGTGCGGCGAGTGGCCATGAGGTGAAGGTGCTTCCAGGTCGAAAAACCTTCCGCTATATCGGCCAGTGTCTCGCCCAATCTTCGAAGGTCACGGTATCTGTCAGGGTCGGCATAAATTTCGCGCCATGCATTTTCAACCGCCTGCATAGGGATATAAGGGGCGCGGTAATCTCGTTCCGTCATGTCCGGTATTGGAAATCCTGCGCGATGCAAAAAGGCCAGGATGTCGTCATAGAGGCTGGGTTCGGCGAGCGTATCGTTCAGCTGTTTCCAGCGCGCCGGTTGAGGAATGAAGTGCTGCAGGTGTTCAGGCTGTTTGATGCCTAGCAGATAGACCATTTGCCGATAAGTCCATCCTTGCAACGCAGTATCCTGGCCGTACTTGGCCACTGCACGCGAAAGAATGGACAGCAGATCGGCCGGGGTCATCCAGGCGATGGATTTCCACGTCGCATTCAGTGGTTCGTGATGCGCCACGACGCGTTCCAGTGTGTCGCAGGCCTGAGTAATGTCATTTTTTCTCAACTGTGCCTGGGCTGTTCGGATTTCCTTGATGATCAGCATCCAGTACAGCTCCGAGACTTGCACCGACGTGATCCACGCGTGTTCTCCGGGATGGTGGCTGACAGGGTTCTGCAACGTGTGAAGCACATCCGTCTGTATCCATGCACTGTAAGGGGTTTGTCCTGCCGGTGTGATGCCGGTGGAATGCGTGATCGGTTGATTCATGCGGGTCTCCTCGTGGTTGAGTGTGTGCTTTGGCGTTCGATGGTGTCGCCGTGGCGCAAGATCGCTTCGATTTGTTGCGCAATGTGCAGCAGGGCACGGTCATTTCCCGGCCTGGCGACGATCTGCAGCGACGCTGGTAGGGACTCGTTCCGCACGGGTATCGGAATAGAAATCGCAGGGAATCCCGCGATGTTGAACGGTGCGGTGTAGGTCATCAGCGCTTCGCGTACCGTACCGGACCAATTTCCGGTGTTGACGCTCGTTGTATTCAGCGCAGGCGCTATGCATGGGCAGGTGGGCAGGATGACGTAATCAATCGAATGCATCGCCTCATGAAGGCCCGTGATGAGTCGGTCCTTGACCTGTTGGGCAGAGACATATGCATGCATGTCCGTCTTTTGCGCGCGTCTGAGTCTGTCGACTGTTTCCGGACTGTAGCTCGCGACGATACGTTCCCAGCTATGACGGCGGAAATGCTCAACGCCACCCTCAATCAAGACGATGCTTGAAAAGGCATCGAATGCACCATGGAACAGATCTGCAGAATCCAGTTCTACGCATGAAAACGTTCGCTCCAGACGCTGCACTGCAGCCTCAAAAGGGATCGCGACATCAGTGGCCAGAGATACAGGCGCGATCTCGCGTACCACGCCCAATCTTGCCGATAACGGCGCATCGCTTCGGGGAGTTTGAGGATTCAGTACATCGCTCAGGTACAACACATCGTCAACCTCGCGTCCCATCAAGCCGACATGGTCGCAAGTGGGCGACAAGGGAAAGACGCCTCGCGTGGACAGCGCACCTAGGGTGGGTTTAAAACCAACCAGACCACATAACGCTGCAGGGATCCTTACGGAACCGCCAGTGTCAGAGCCTATGCCGGCAGTCACCGCACCATACGCGATCGCTGCAGCAGCACCGCCGCTCGAGCCGCCGGGTATCCGTGTGGGGTCGATTGGATTTCTCGTATCGCCAAAACACTCACTGGCAGTTGTGACCCCCCATGCGAACTCATGCGTGGTGGTCTTGCCGATGATGATCGCCCCGCAATCGAGCAGTGAGCGGACGATATCCGCGTCAGTGGCAGGACGATGACCGAGATATGCCTGCGAGCCATAACATGTATCCATGTTCTTTGTATCAATCAGGTCTTTGACCGTAATCGGCAATCCTTCGAGAGGTCGCGCCGTCCCCTCGCCGTAGCGTCGGTCACTCTCTGATGCCGCCGCTAACGCGCCGTCCCGGTCGATCGTGGCAAACGCGTTGACGGCGCGTTGGCTAGCCTCTGCAGCCCTGAGTGTTTGTTCTATCAATACGCTCGCCGTGATCTCTCGCGCTGCGAGGGCTTGGTGCATACGCCGCAGGCCGAGAGTCTCTTTCCCGACGGACGAAGATGATTCGATGCCGTGCATCACCACAGGTTCTCCAGTAGTGTCGCGAGTTTCCCAGGTTCGTTGTCGCCGAGATCGCCGACTTCGGAAGGGTAGTGCTGCGTCAACAGTTTCCCTATCTCTGGCAGCAGGTCGCGAGATATGCCAAAAGAACGCAGGCGATGGGGCAACTCCAGCGTTTCAACGAGATTCGAGATCCGTTCGGACAGCACCGTGGCCGGTGGGGTATCTTGCTGGTGTGCAGAGAATATATTCAGCTTGTCACCGTAGATGCCGGCGCATGCTTGGATGGAGGGGGCTAAAGTGATGCACGACGTCATGCTGTGCGGCAATCCATACGTACCGCCGAGGATATGGCCTATGCGGTGGCTGAGGCCATAAATGACTGAGGCGGGATAGAAATAGCATTGCCAGGCGGCGAGCTGAAGTTGGAGTAAGTCGTCGATATCAATCAGGCCTTCCGCGAGGGCCACGCGTGTTTCGAGCTGCCTGGGCCATTTCTTCAGCACTTTGAAGAATCGTTCGACGCCGCGGGCGGCAAGTATTGCGTGAGGATGGTCCCGGTCAACGAGGCGCATACCTTCTACTGCGTGATCGATTCCTTTGATGGCCGAGCTGAGCAACAGGGCGCGAGGTGTATCAATGATCAACTGCGGATCGATGGCGACGAGCTTCGGTGCAGTTTCGCGAACAGCATAGCTGCGTTTGAATTTGCGGGGGCCGTCGGTTTCCGTCACGCCAAAGTAGTGAGAGAACTCGGAGCCTGACAGTGTTGTCGGAAAGGCGGCGATTGGGAGGTAGCGTCCTGTCTGGCGGTAATGCAGGTCGGACACGGCTTTTGCCGCGTCGAGCACGGACCCGCCACCGAGTGCGACGATAGATTCCGCACGACCGTGCAGGCAGGCTTGTAGTGCTTGCTGCACAGCGAAGTCCGGTACATGTGGCGGGAGCGAGCTGAAGACCCCCGCACTATCCACGATATGAGGCTGCAGATGCACGCTGTGCAATGTCTCGAGAAACTCGACCGTGAACGTAATGGGACGCGTGATGCCGTAGCTGTTGAGCGATGCGGCGATTTGCCCCGCAATATCCCGTCCCCAGAAGATATGCTCCTGAGGTAAGCATTTCAATTGTTCCATCCAGTCCGTCTCCGAAAATGTGGTTGGCGCTGTTCGATGAGCGACATGTCGACCAGAAGATAGGTCATTCGGAAGCGGCCGTGCAGGGGCGATTCTTGGATTTATCGTTCACGAATATGGACGCTCGATTCCGGTTGCCTGAGCATGCGGTCGTTCAAACATATGAACGCAAAAGGCAAGTCTTCCCAGCTGTTGGATGACTGCTATCTGTCTATCATTTTCAACACGGCCACAATCGACGAGCAGGCCAAGGAGAAGACGGACATGGAGATAATGATGGAAACGACAACGGTCGAGCAGTTTGATAAACCGGGTCTTGTCGCAGAGTTGATTCGCGGACGGCGTAGCAAAAGAAAATTTCTGGATCGGCCGGTACCGCTGGCTGTGGTACGGCAGATCCTTTCGGTCGCAAAGCACGCACCCAGTTCGAGCAACACACAGCCATGGCGCTGCTACGTCTTGACCGGTCAGGCGCGTGAAAAGGTCACAGCGGCGGCAGTCGAGGCATATCGCGCCGGGCCGGAAACCCTCGCACCCCAGTATCCTTTCTTTCCAAAGGAGCTGCCCGTGCCGTTCTCGTCACGCTTCAATGCCTTTCGCGGCATGCTCGGTGATGCGCAGGGCGTACATCGCAGTGATCTGGCGGGACGAAGGCGAGACGTAGAACGCCAGTTCCAGTTTTTCGGGGCGCCAGTGGGATTGATCTTTACGATGGATCGCCGCTTGGAATGGGCGAGCTTTATTTGTTATGGCTGTTTTTTGCAGAACATTATGCTGGCTGCTCATGCGCAGGGATTGGACACCTGCCCGCAACAGATCTGGTCGCTGCAATCGGCTGTGCTGCGGAACGTTTTGGGAATCCCGGATGGAGAGATGGTGGTGGCGGGCATGTCACTTGGCTATGCTGATAACACCGTGCCCGAAAACAATATGAGTCTAGAAAAGCTGGAGCTGCATGAGTTTGTGTCGTTTGTCGATAGATAACTCCGGACCTGAATGTGCGTCGACATATTATGGGGTGCCCCGGCGAACGCGTTCGCATTGAAGTGGGGCCGGAATGAGTTGGTTTCTATCCGGTCCAATGATCACCTCTGATGGCTCCACTCGTGCACGAACGTATCGCGAAACTCTCGTAGCCATGCCAGCCGAGCCTCTGCCATCGCGCGCGCGGCCGCAGTATGCATCGTCGGGGGCAGCGTTGCGAGCTTGGCTTCAATGTGATCCAAGGCATAGGTACGATCGTCCAGAGGGCGATTGCGCGCTAAAGGGTCGTCGGGGTGCGCAAACGCCGAACCCATGCGGCCGGCGGTATAAAACAGCCGGGCGAGGCCGACGGCGCCCAAGGCATCGAGACGATCCGCGTCTTGCACGATCTTTGCCTCCAGAGTCATGGGCGTAATGCCGGCCGAGAAACTGTGCGCCTCGATGGCGTGGGTAACTGCATCGAGCTTGTCGGCCGGAAAGTCTGTCTGGGCCAGACGGTGCCGGGCTTCGAGTGCGGCCAGACGCGAGGCCTGGGCGCGTTCCGGGTGATTCTTGGGCAGGTTGACCAGATCGTGCAGATAGCAGGCGGTCAGGACGACCAGCGCGTCAGCCTCGGGGTAGCTGTCCAGCAATGTCCGGGCGACACGCCAGACACGTTGCAGATGATTCAGATCATGCGCGCCGTCGTCTTGGTTGTCTGAGGCGGCAATGGCGGTTAAACGGGGAATCCAGGCGGCTAGAGTGTCGGACATCAGCAGGGGTGAATGTAAATAATCGGCCACTTTGTGGCGGAGAAAACGACAATAATGTCTAGGATACTCGCTAGCCTTGACCCCCGATCTACTAGTAGGTAACAATATCCCTACTATGAATACTGCTACCACCCGCGACCAACTTCTGGAACATGCCCAGTGCCTGATCAGGCGGCGGGGCTATAACGGCTTTAGCTACCGGGACCTGGCCGATCACGTGGGGGTGAAAACCGCCAGTATTCACTATTATTTCCCCGCCAAAGACGACCTGTTGATCGCCGTTATCGACAAGTACGCGGGGCAGGTCTATGCAATGTTGCACGGCATCGACAAGTCCCTGCCCGCCAACGAGCGGCTGGCACGTTATGCCGCGTTGTTCCGGGGCGGACCCTCCGACCAGATCTGTCTATGCGGCATGCTGGCTGCGGATTTTGCCTCGCTGTCGGACCGGGCACGGCAATCGGTGCAGGCATTTTTCCGCATGCACGAAACCTGGCTGGCCGACGTCGTCGCTGCCGGAGTAGAGGCCGGCTCGCTGAAATCTTGCGGCGATACGGCGGCTGATGGTCGTTGGCTGTTTGCCGCGTTCCAGGGGGCGCTGATGGGCTCGCGTCTGTTTCAGGACCAGCAACGCCTGGATGATGTGATCACCGCCGTGTGTTGCAAACACGGCGTGGCTGCCTAGTTGATTCTGTTGAGGTGACCACGGCCCCGCATCGTGCGGTAAAAGGCCGTGCCCGTGCGCGCTGGAGATTCCACCGTCGTTACGGGGCATTTGCCCGCATCATGCAACAAGGCCTGCGCGTGTGCACAGGCCTTGTTTTGATGCTTTGCGTTAAGCCATCACTGCGGGCAAGAGGTCTTCCACGCGCTCTGCGTTTTTAAAAAGGCGGGCGCTGACCAGACTGCCTTGCAGGGCGGCATATAGCGCGCGGGCCGATGCGCGCAGGTCTCCTGGTACGCGCAGGCTGCCTTCGTGGGCGCCTTGTTCCAATAGTTTGGTGAGCCAGGTTTCGTTTGCAGCGTAGAAATTCTGCAATGCTTGCCGTGCACAGCCGGGCAGGGCGCCGAGTTCCGCTGCCAGCGCTGCACCCAGGCATATACGCTCGGTACCGCAGAAGGCGCGACGGTGCGCATCGACATAAGCTCGCAATTTCGCGTCGGCCCTCAACGTCGGATCGATCTCTTGTATGGCTGCATTCCAGCGCGATTGGTATTGCTCTACGACGGCCAGCAGCAGGTCTTCTTTCTGCGGAAAATAATAGTGGATGCTGGATGTCTTGATGCCGATCAGGTCGGCCAAGTCGCGGTAGCTGAAACCGTTGTAGCCGCGTTCCTGAATCAGACGCTGGGCATGTTGCACGATTTGTTCGCGGGTGTTTTCGGATTTCATAGTCGGGACGCTACCGGGTAGGTGTAGGGTTGATAGAAAAGGGGCGGATAGGCTCCTCAAGTAACGGAATAAAGGCGGGCCGCCGTATGCAGGCAGGGCGGCGCCGCGGTACACAACATGTGCTGTCCTTAGCTGCGGGACGAAGAATTCACGCCATTGCTGGCTTGATAGTCGAGTTCGCCAAACGCATCGCTGCCGTTATCGCGGGCGGCTTGTGCTTCGGCCTGGACTTCGGCGCGGGTAGGAACCGGGCCGGCGTTGTAGGCGGCAGGTTGTTCCAATTCGCCGAACGTCACTTGACCAGCTGCTGTCGCGGCTTGCAATTCAGCCTGGATCTGGGCGCGGCTGACCGTTCCGATGCTGCTTTGAACGGGCGGATAGTCCAACTCTCCCGAGGGTTCGCCAGCATAGGCAGCGCCCATCATGGTCATCGACAACATCACTGCGGATACGAGGGTTTTCATGATGATTCTCTTTAAAAAATTAGTCGTTTATCGCTAGAGGCTTGGTCGGATCGACCGCATCAGGCACCGGTGTTGGGGTAGCCTTCACCGCCGAATGCGGCAGAGCCCTGGGCGTTGGCTTGAACGGCTTCGGCGTGGACTTGGGCGCGGGTGAGGGTGCTGGCGGCTGCTTGCGTAACGGGTTCGTCGATATCGCCAAAGGTGATTTGGCCAGCGGCACGGGCTTGTTGCAGTTCAGCGACGACTTGCGCGCGGGTCAGTTGGCTGGTCTGGGTGATGGTGGGCGGGTAGTCCAGTTCACCAGAGGGTTCGGCAGCGTAGGCAGCGGTGCCAGCCAGGGAAGCAGAAATCAGCAGTACGGAAGCAATGGTTTTCATGATGGTTCTCTTTAAAAAGCTATCTACTTATAGGTAGGTTTGTGGTCAAATAAAAAATCGATCAAGCGCCGGTGTTGGGGTAGCCTTCGCCGCCGAATGCGACAGGGCCGTGGGTATTGGCTTGAACGGCTTCGGCGTGGACTTGGGCGCGGGTGACGGTGCTGGCGGCCACTTGCGTAACGGGTTCGTCGATATCGCCAAAGGTGATTTGGCCAGCGGCACGGGCTTGTTGCAGTTCAGCGACGACTTGAGCGCGGCTCAATTGGCTGGTCTGGGTGATGGTGGGCGGATAGTCCAGATCGCCGGAGGGTTCGGCAGCATAGGCAGCGGTGCCAGCCAGGGAAGCGGAAATCAGCAGTACGGAAGCAATGGTTTTCATGATGGTTCTCTTTAAAGTAAAAGGTCTTTAAAACTATCTACCTATAGGTAGATTACGAGGGAAATAAAAACGCGCTTAGTGACTGCTCTATCGCGCGGTGGTTGGGTGATTTGTTTACTGCCCAACCATGAGACGTATGTTATCTACTAGTAGATAGGTGAGGCAAGCAGAGATTTGTATCTCTTTGTTTTTTTGTTGAGGGGTATGGCTGCCGCGCCACAAGCGAGATGTGCGCGAACCGGTTCGATATGGTCCTAACCAAACGCTCGGGGGCGCAACCCTGCATGGAACCACGTAATCATTGAGTAGATATCGTAGACCGGCAACCCGAGGTCGGCTTGCAGCGCGGCGGCGTACGGCGGCATGTTGGTGCATTCCAACACGATCGCACCGACCTCAGGGTGGCGGCGCACCAGGTCCCGCCCAGCCTCCAGGATGTCTTGTTGCGCGAGATCGATGTCCATGTCCTGTTTCTCGGCTTTGATGAGGACACGGAAGAACTCTTTGCCGTTCTCGGTGCCGGCGACCGGGATGTCAGCCGGGACGTTGACCGCGGCCAGATGCGCCGGGGACAAGGTGGATCCGCTGACAGTGACTAGTCCTACGCGCTTGCCTGGAGGCAGGGTGGCTTGCACCCATGGCACTTGCATCATTGAGGACGTGGCGACGGGGACGCCCAGCGCCTGTGAGAATTCTTGTTGGAAGAGGGCCAGGAAGCCGCAGTTCGTGGTGATGGCCTCTGCGCCCAGATCGACCAGTTCCCGACCGGCCTTGATGAAGGCGTCCAATGTGCCACGCGCACCTTGTAAAACGACTTTTTCCGGACTGGCGCCGCGTACGACCCGGTATAGAACGGGGAATGGCCACGTCTGGCCATTGCCCATGTCGCCGAGGATCCGAGGAAAACGCGCATCCAGCATCAGGATGCCCAGCGGGGCGCCGTATAGCGATTTGCCGCCGCGGGCAATGCGGCCGGGTGAGGAAAGCGTGGACATGACGGGTGCCTTGAGGGACGGGGAAGTAGTCACGCGAAACGACGCGGACTGAAGGGCTCTAGAGGAATCGTTGTGGCCAGGCCCTGAAGCAATTGCACGACGAGTTCTCCTGTGCGCGCGGATCCGACCAGCCCGACGTGGCCGTGTCCGTACGCATGCACGATATCAGGACTCGCTGACGCCGCGCCTATGCAGGGCAGGCCATCGGGCATGCTGGGGCGGCATCCTTGCCAGTAGTCGATGCGCTCGTCGGCAGGCTTGGCCGGCAATGCGGGATAAATCGACGTCAGCAAGTCGCGCAGGATGTGGGCACGCCGCCAGTCGGGCGGTGCGTCGATATCGGCGATTTCGACTTGGCCTGCGACTCGCAGGCCATTTTCCATGTTGTTGATCACCACTTTGCAGTCGGCAAACATGGTGGATACGCGCGGCGCACCCTCTGGTTGTTTGATGACGGCGTGGTAGCCGCGTTCGGCCGCAAGCGGCACGCGATCCCCTGCCAGGCGTGCAAGTTCGCGTGAGCGTATGCCGGTCGCGATGACGGCCTTGTCGCAGGGAATGTCACCGCTCTCGGTGCGCACGGCCCGCAATTTGCCTGCTTGTATGTCAAATCCGGTGGCGCGCGCGTGACGCAGGTCGGCGCCGAGATGTTGAGCGAGTTGTACCAGGGCCGCTACGTAGGCGCCCGGGTTGCGGCAGTGGCCAGTTTCAGGAACCAGTACGCCAAAGGTGTAGCGCGGGTGCAGATCGGGCTCCAGCGCGCGCAGGGCCTCGGTATCCAATTCTTGCCACTGGATTCCTTCGTTGCGGCGGATGTCCCATGCCCGGCGATCGGCGCGGAAATGTTGTTCCGAGAGATAAGCATGCAACAGGCCGCGTTGCTCGATGAGATGAGACACACCGGCCTGCTCGGCTAATGCTTGATGCAGGGCGGGCGCGCCCGCCAGTAGCGAGCGCAAGGCATGAGCGGTGCGCTCTACGCGCGGCCATGTCCAGGCCGAGGTCAGATAACGAGTCAGCCAAGGAATGGCGCGCGGCAGATAGTTCCAACGTATCGCCAGTGGACCCAACGGGTCTTTCAGCCACGTGGGAACCTGTTTCCAGACCCCGGGCGCGGCTGGGGGAAGAATGGAGTGCGACGAAAGCCAGCCTGCATTGCCATAACTGGATGCCTGTGGGCCGCCGGGCGTGCCGGATTCGACCAAGGTGACGCGCAATCCCGCGTTCAGCGCTTGAACGGCGGTTGCAGCACCGACCGCGCCGGCGCCAATGATGACGATGTGTTGATCTGTGCTCATTGCGAGACCGGGAGATAAAGGGGGTGGCATAACGTCTCGCCCGAGGAGCAAAAAGCATAACACTTGACTGTATACAAAACAATATTCAATATATGTGTACAGTTTTGGCCATCCGCGTAATGAACGCCTGAAATCCTTTTTACGACGCTTGCATCATGGTTCGTCTTTGCCGGCGGCCATGGCGGCGTGAGTTTTTTGATATTTGACGCATGACTTCTGAATCTTCCGCCTCTCGCGCTGCCTCGCACAGCCATGTCTACGATCGCATCAAGGCCATGGCGACTACTTTCCGCCTGCGCCCGGGCGAAAAAGTGAATGAGCTCGAGTTGTCGCGCCAACTGGGCGTGAGCCGCACGCCTGTACGCGAGGCACTCAGCCGTATCGCCGCCGAAGGGTTTTTGGTGGCGACGCCGAATCGCGGTTACACCGTGAGGGGACTCGATGCCAAGCAGTTGATGGCGCTGTACGAGTATCGCGCGACGGTGGAGCTGGGAGTTGTGCGTCTGGTCTGTATGCGGGCCTCGGATCAAGAACTGGCCGATTTGGCAAAGATGGTCGAAGGCAGCCGGGACGAAGTCGATACGGACGCTCAGGCATTGCGCTTATTGTCTCGCGATGAGGCTTTTCATGAGCATCTCGCGGGTTTGGCCGGCAATCCCGAGTTTTTGCGTTCGGTGCGGTCTATCAACGAGCGCCTGCGTTTCCCGCGCTGGATCGATTTGAAAGCCCGGCGCGGGCAGACCCGCAATGACCATCCGGATATTGTGCGCGCGCTGCAGACGCGTGATCAATCGGCAGTGCAGGCGTTGATGAGCCAGCATATCGAAAAGCATCTGGATCACATCATTGAGCTGACCCGCGCGGGTTATGCGGAGATCTATACGGGTAATGCGCTGGCCGATTATGCCGAGTCGCGTTTTATAGAACACCAGGAGGACTGGGCCGCGTCCTCTGATGGTGGCAAGGAAACGAGGGATTGAGGGGCGTTTCCTCGACGCCAGCCGCGAGCCGGCATCATTGCAGGTTTTGATTTACATCTCACTTTTACCAGGAAGATTCATGAAAGCTATTTTCGTTGACGCCAATCCTACTTTGTCCGCGGTGGCAGAGCGCCTGCATCGTGCCGATGATCTGGAGCTGGTCATCAACCGTCAACCGGATATTACGTCGGATCAACTGCCGGGCGTGTTGGGTGATGCGGAAATCGCCATCATTGACCATACGCATCTGCCGACTGATATTGCTCGTCAATGCAAGGGGTTGAAGCATGTCGTGTTCCTGGGAACCGGTGCGCGCTCGTATATGAATCCTGAGGAATTGGCAGAGATCGGCATCGAGGTGCACATTATCAAAGGGTATGGAGATACGGCCGTAGCCGAGTGTGCGTTTGCCTTGATGTGGGCGTCGGCAAAGGGCTTTGCACGCATGGACCGTGAAATGCGCGCGGGTAATTGGCTGCGTAGCGATGCCGTGCAATTGACGGGCAAGACGCTGGGTTTGGTTGGTTTCGGAGGCATCGCTGCAGAGGTCGCGCGTCTGGCTCAGGGCGCAGGCATGGAAGTCATCGCCTGGAATCGCAGTGCGAAATCGCACCCGGGCGTGCGCTTCGTGGAACTGGACGAGGTGCTGGCGAAGAGCCACGTGGTCTCGATGCATTTGCTGTTGACGGACGAGACGCGCGGCATTATCTCGCGTGAGCGCATTAACGCGATGCGTGATGGCGCGATCCTGGTCAATACGGCGCGCGGTGCGTTGGTGGACGAGGACGCCATGATCGACGCGCTGAAGTCGGGCAAGCTGGGCCACGCCGGTCTGGACGTGTTTGTCACCGAGCCCATGCCGAAGGACCATCCGCTGACTAAGCTGGATAACGTGACCCTGTCGGCGCACTCGGCATTCCGTACCCCCGAGGCGAGCGATAACCTGATTCAATCCGCGCTGAATCACTGCCGCCGTATTTCGGGCAAGGGAGTGCAGCAATGAGCGCGCCTATCACCCGTTTGGACCAGAACACGCGCCGTTCGCGAGCGGTGATTCACAACGGCACGGTGTATCTCGCCGGCCATACGGCAGACGATCGCAGCGCCGATGCGGCAGGGCAGACGCGTCAGGTGCTGGCCAAGATCGACGAGATGTTGGCGGCCTCGGGCACGGACAAGTCCAAGCTCTTGAACGTCACGATCTGGTTGCAGCACATGTCTGATTTTCAGGCGATGAACGAGGTCTATGACGCATGGATCGTGCCGGGCCAGGCGCCGGCACGTTGCTGCGGCGCTGTCGAGCTGGCTCTGCCGGAAATTCTCGTCGAAATCATGGTGACCGCCGCGTTGTAGGCGGGAATGTTTTTTCAGGATTGATATGTCTACCGATAACTCTCAGGCGCCGGCGTTTCGCCGCGCCAGTCGTATCTCCCGTATTGCGGTGTCGGAGATTTTGCGCATCGGCGCGCGCGCTGCCCAGCTAAAGCGCGAAGGACGCGATGTCATCGTGTTGGGTGCAGGGGAGCCCGACTTTGATACGCCAGATAATGTGAAAGAAGCGGCAATCCGCGCGATACATGCCGGCGAGACGAAGTACACCTTGCTCGACGGCACTCTGGCGCTGAAAGCCGCGATCGCGCGTAAGTTTGAACGCGAAAATGGCGTGAAGTACGGCCTGGACGAAATCAATGTGGGCGCTGGCGCCAAGCAAGTGATTCACAACGCGTTGATGGCTACGCTGGATGATGGCGATGAGGTTATCGTGGGCGTGCCGTACTGGACGTCTTATGCCGACATGATCACCATCGCTGGCGGCAAAACGGTCGAGGTCGCATGCCGCGAGGAAAACGGTTTCCGCATGGATCCGGCTGATCTCGAGCGCGCCATCACGCCGCGTACGCGCTGGGTCATGTTGAATTCGCCGTCCAATCCGACGGGTGCTGCTTATGGCGAAGCGGATCTGCGGGCGCTGGCCGAGGTATTGTTGCGGCATCCGCATGTCTGGGTGCTCGCCGATGACATTTACGAGCACCTGATTTATGGTGATTTCACGTTCAAGACCATGGCGCAGGTCGAACCGCATCTGAAGTCGCGCACGTTGACGGTGAATGGTTTGTCGAAAGCCTATGCGATGACAGGTTGGCGCTTGGGCTATGCGGGCGGACCGAAGGAATTGATCGGTGCCATGGCCGTGGTGCAAAGCCAGAGCACGTCGAACCCGTGCTCGATCAGTCAGGCGGCGGCAATCGAGGCGCTGGACGGACCGCAGGATGTGTTGGCAGAACGCCGTGCCTCGTTCCAGGTGCGGCGGGATTTGGTGGTGAATGGTTTGAATGCGATTCCGGGCTTGAGCTGCCGCCTGCCCGAAGGCGCGTTTTATACCTACGCCAGTTGCGCAGGGGTGCTGGGCCGCACCACGCCCAAGGGCAAGCGCCTGGAAACGGATGCGGATTTCTGCGAGTACTTGCTGCAGGATCATGATGTGGCTGTTGTGCCAGGCACGATTTTTGGCCTGGCGCCGTATTTCCGGATCAGCTATGCCACGTCGCAGGCCCAGTTGCAGACGGCGTTGGAGCGTATTGCAAAGGCAGTGGAGCAGTTGAGCTAACGCAGCAACGGCTGTCCGTCACGACGGGCAGTCGTTGCCGCATAGTGATTCATTACGCGCATTCAATATCGCAGGCTAACGATTTTCGGATATCCGGACTCGGCAGCTATGCTTTTTCAAGGGGAATAATCATGTTGCGTCGTTTCAGTATTGCCGCGTTGACGGCTATGACATTGGCCGCTGCCATGCCGGCCGTCGCGCAGGACAGCAAATGGCCTACACACGCCATTACCATTGTCGGGGGTTTCCCGACGGGGGCGGGGACGGATCTGTATACCCGCAAATTAGGGCAAGGTCTGACGGAAACGCTGGGTGTGCCCATCGTGGCGGAGAACCGTACGGGCGCAGGCGGCAACGTGGCGTCGGATATGGTGGCGCGAGCAGCGCCTGATGGTTATACCTTTTTGTTCGGCACGGCGGGCACTCATGCGATCAATGCGGAGCTATACAAGAAGAGCCTGAACTTTGACGTCTGGAACGATTTCACGCACATTGCGTTGCTGGGCGATGTGCCTAACGTGTTATTGATCAACCCGAAAAAGCACCCCGATATCAAGACCTGCAAGGATCTGATCGAATTGGCGCGCAAGAACCCCGGCAAGATGAACTATTCGTCGACCGGGAATGGGGCCTCGGGTCACTTGGCCGGCGCGTTGTTCACGCAGATGGCCAAAGTCAACATTGTGCACGTACCTTATCGTGGACAGGGGCCTGCCATGACGGCGCTCTTGTCGGGCGAGGTCGATTTCTTTTTCAATCAGAGCGCGGCATCGATCGCCGCCGTGAATTCGGGGCAGGTGCGCGCGCTGGGTGTGACGGTATCCAAACCGATCGAGGCGCTGCCTGGCGTGCCCTCCGTGGCCGAGGGCTGCGGGCTGCCGGGCTATGAGAGCAGCACGTGGTATGGCCTGTTTGGGCCGGCCAAGCTGCCCGCCGATATCCAGAAGCGCATGAGCGATGCGGTGATCAAGGAAATTTCCAAGCCTGAGTTCAAGCGTTGGCTGATCGATACGCAAGGCATCACGCCGCCGGCGGATCCCAGCCCCGCTGCGTTCGAGCGTGTGCACAAGGCGGATATTGCGCGTTGGGCGGAAATCGTCAAGATGTCGGGCGCGAAGGTGGATTAAACGCTCGCGTTCGTTGTTGCAGGGTTTGCTATCAGCCTGTCCGTCATGTTCGGATGGGCTGATTTTCTTGCGGGTTCTGTAGGGGGCTGTGAGCACGGGGGGGTTAGGTGCTATTGGACGTTGCCTCGTGAGCAGGACGGGGGATCGAGTGCTATTGGACGTCGA
>NZ_CBCSIU010000015.1:0-16989 GCF_965139205.1 Bordetella muralis | reverse complement strand
CCCTTCGGGCCTACCTACGACTTCCGCTCGCGCGACTCCGAGGCGCGCCAACACGGTCACTGCCCCGCCTCGACTCGCAGCATCTCTGATTCCCTCCGTCGCTGGGACGGCTGGTCTACGTAGGCTTCGTGGGAACTGGTTTTTGCAAGGATGAAGATCTTGCAGGGCTGCTATGCATGGGCGCCTACGGGCGCGCCCGTGCATAGCGTTCGTGATTGGCATGCGAGGGCTTTGGCATCGGTGACATTCTGAAGATTTCTCGAGCAACGATTTCTCGTAGACAAGCAAGGGATCCTTCGAATGACGATTTCGCGATATCCAACGATGGGAGACGCCTCTTCACACGCTCTGCATATCCCGATGCTCGACGTCCAATAAGCACGCCACCCTCGCTAGTCCACACACTTAAATGCCTGACGCCCCGAAAAAGCTTTCAGCCGAGAACGATGACCACGATAGTCAACAGCCCCAGCACCAGGTTGACGGTCACCCAGGTTTTGAGCGATTGCATCGCGCGCCCGCCTGAGGGCCAGTCACTGGCCTGTACGGCACGATCCAGGCGTGGGTACAGGGCAAAGCGGATATGTCCGAATATCGCTGCCATGATGACGCCCAATACCGCCATGGTTATCCAGGCATGCGGCATCTGAAAGCTGCCGCCGGTGTCCGCGACCTGGCGGGCCGTCCGGCCTATCATCCACGCGCCGCTCAGCAGCACGAGCAATACGGCGCCCAGCACGGCGTTCAGAAAGCGTGCCAGCACGTCGCGCATCAGGCGCAGCCGTTGGGGCGGTTCCAGCGCGGCCACGGCGGGCCGCAGGAAACAGTGGGCGAAGATCATTCCGCCTACCCACAGCAGAATGGCCAGGATGTGTACGAGCTTGAGAACGCTGTAAAACATGGCAGAGTGTTCCGTCAGTTGCGGTGCCAGGGATAGGCGCCGCATAGCCGATATTATCCATTGCTCCGGCAGGCCGCGGCGTGAATCCCGGGGCAAGGGGGCAGTCGGATCGCCGCAAATCGTCTTACACTGGATACCTGTGCGGGTATGCGCATCGTGAAAGATGGCGCTATCCTTGATTGACTTTTTTCTTTTGTAGGTTGCAGCCATGCCCAGTTTCGACGTGGTTTCCGAAGTAGACAAACACGAGCTCAGCAACGCGGTGGATCAGGCCAATCGCGAGTTGGCCACCCGTTTTGATTTCAAAGGCACCGACGCCAAGTTCGAACTCGAGGAGTTCGTCGTGACGCAGATCGCGCCGAGCGCGTTTCAGCTGAAACAGATGCTCGATATTTTGCGTGGTCGTCTGTCCGCCCGAGGCATTGACGTGCGCTGCCTCGACGTCGCTGATCCGCTGGAAAACCTGGGCGGTGCCCGCCAGAAAGTCACGGTCCGCCAAGGTATCGAGCAACCTGTCGCTAAAAAACTGATCGCAGCCATCAAGGCCGCCAAGCTCAAGGTGGAAAGCCAGATCAATGGCGACAAGCTGCGTGTCAGCGGCAAAAAGCGCGATGATTTGCAAGAGGCGATCGCGTTGCTGCGCAAGACCGACGTGGATCTGCCGCTGCAGTATCAGAATTTCCGCGATTGAATTTGATCCCCATCCGCGATGGGGATTCGTTTCAGGCCGCGGGAGCGCGCACGGTGTCCTGTTTTTGGGGGACCGTGCGGCGATTGCCGCGCGCTTATTGTTTATGTTTGGGGCGCGCCTTCGTCGGCCGCCGATCGCCGATGGTGATCCCGATCGAGGCCGAGACGATGGCGACGATGGCCACCCATTGGGTCAGGGATAGCGTCTCGCGCAGGAACAGCATGCCGGAAAAGGCGGCAAAGACAGGTTCCAGGCTGAGCAGTGTGCCAAAGACCCGGACAGGGATACGGGACAGGACGGTGATTTCCAGCGCATAGGGCAATGCGCTGGACAGCACGGCAACGCCCAGCGCCCAGGGCAAGACCTCCAGCGCGAACAGGCCCGTGCCTGCCTGAGCGAATCCAAAGGGCAAGACCACCACGGTAGCGACGGTCGAGGCCAGTGCCACGGTCTGGGTGCCATGGTGCAGCCCGGCACGGCGTCCGAACACGATATACAGCGCCCAGCATAGCCCTGCGCCCAGCGCCAGCAGCATCCCTGCCGGATCCAGCGAGTGGACCTCGGCGCCGCGCGGGATCAGCAACAGAATGCCCACGGCGGCCAACAGAATCCAACAGAAATCTGCAAAACGGCGCGAACTCAAGAGTGCTACCGTCAACGGGCCTGTGAATTCCAGGGCGACCGCAATGCCCAGCGGGATGGTGCGCAGCGACATGTAGAACAGCAGGTTCATCATGCCCAGCGACAAGCCATAGGCCAGCACGACGCGCCATCCCGAGGGAGTCAGGCGGACACGCCATGGCCGGAAATAGGCCAGCAGCATGAGGGCTGAGAACAGCAGGCGCAGCGCCGCCGTGCCCTGGGCGCCTACCATGGGAAACAGGCTTTTTGCCAATGCTGCGCCACTCGGCATGGACACCATGGCAATCATCATCAACAAGATGGGATAAAGGGAAGGGGCGGGCGAGGGGGCAGTGGATGCGGACATGTTGCATGGAGCCGGCAAAACAGGGCCGGTACGTCGCACATTCTACGCGCAGCAGGGGTGGTCTGACGGCGAGCGAGATTCTGGTTTTGCGCGAATGATCGGGCGGGACCTTGATTGAACGGAGTCGTTCCGTTATCCGCGACGTCGATTTGCCCCCTCCGATGTCATGGTAATTGACGGGTGCAATTGCGCACCGGTCCGAGCAGGAGTAGGCTTTCGTCCCGATTCATCTCCTGCTGTTCAGCGCAGCTTGCTCGCTGCACAGGAATCATCGCGTCCCGATCTCTGCTGGAATTTTGATGAACACCCCGTCTTCGACTGCCGTATCCCCTGCATCCGATTCACCGCCACCTACCTGCTGGGACCTGTTCAAGGGTTTTTTCTGGTTGGGATTGAGTGCCTTTGGGGGAGCGCTGCCATTGGCGCGTCACATGGTCGTGGAGAAACATCGCTGGCTGTCTTCCGAGGATTTCACGGAGCTGCTCGGGCTGTGCCAGTTTTTGCCGGGCGGCAACATCATCAACATGTCTGTGGCGCTGGGCATGAAATTCCGCGGGGTCAAGGGAGCGTTTGCGGCCTTGATGGGCCTGATCGCCGCGCCGTCTTTCATCGTCATTGCGCTGGGCATGGTGTACGACCGGTATGCGGATGATCCGCATATTCAACATCTGTTCGCTGGTTTGGCTGCTGCGGCTGCGGGCCTGCTGATTTCGATGGCCGTGAAAATCGCCAAACCGTTGCGCGGCAAATGGGCGGGTATCGCCGTGGCCGTGGCATGTTTTATTTGCATCGCTGTGCTGCGTACGCCCTTGCTGCCGACAATGCTGGTGTTGACACCGATCAGCATTCTGGTGACCTGGAGGCTGACGCGATGATTGCCGTACTGATTTCGCTCTTCGTTATTTTTACGCAGTTGTCGGTGCTGGCTTTTGGCGGCGGCAATACGATTTTGCCCGAGATGCAGCGGCAGGTCGTGGAGATCCATCAATGGATGTCGAATGCCGATTTCAGCGCGTTGTTCGCGTTGAGTCAGGCCGCGCCTGGCCCCAATCTGATGATTGTGACGCTGGTGGGGTGGAATGTGGCAGGTTGGCAGGGAGCTTTGGTTACGACGATTGCGAAGTTCGGGCCGTCGTCGATCTTGACGGCTGTTGCATTGGGATTGTGGGAAAGGTTCAAGGACAAGCCCTGGCGGCGTGTCGTGCAGGCGGGTATTTTCCCCATGACGGTCGGGTTGATGGCGGCCAGCGCGTCGTTGATCACGGAGGCCTCGGTGCATACGTGGGTACTGGGGGGAATTACCGCGCTCGTGGCTGCCGTGACGATTTTCAGCCGTGTGCATCCGTTGTGGATGTTGTTGGCGGGAGCGTTGATAGGGTTGAGCGGAATCGGGCAGCCTTGAATGTCGGGCTCATTATGCAAAAACGGCCGGGATAGGCAATATCCCGGCCGTTTTGCTATGGCTTGCGGTGTTGTGCAGGAAGCGTTACTCGACGTAGTGCTTGGTGCTGTACAACTCGACGGGCAGCCGGTTCAGGACCGGCAGGTTCGTGTTGGCGTCCTTCGCCTGCATATCGATGTAGGTCTGCAGCACGTCGGCATCCAGCACACCGATGTCCTGGCGGCGATCAGCGGGTACGTTGGCCAGCGTGGTGTAGCCGTCGCCACCGGTCGCATTGAAACTCAAGACAAACAGCTTGTAGGTGCGGGCCGAATCCAGGGACTGCCAAGTGTTTGTGGTCGAGTCGAAGACTTCCACATTGGACACACGGCTGCCCTTGGTGGCCAGGCTGTTGACGTCATAACGCAGGCCGCCGGTGTAGGGATAGGGGCCGGTGGTGCCACCGTCGCCATATACCGCATCGAGGCCGTCTTCTAGCATGCCGATGACTTCGGTGCCGGTGATGTCCAGGCGCCACAACATGTTGCCGAACGGCAGGACTTCGATGACATTAGCGGCTGTTACGTTGCCCTCGAGCGGGACGCGTACGCCACCGCCGCTTTGCAGCGAGATGTCCGCGCCGCCGTATTCGGCATTGGCGACTTCCAGATAGGCCTGGGCGACGAGTTGCTGGATGTCTCCGCCGCGGACGTTGACGCTGCCTTCGGCGTTGCAGGCTGCGCTGGATCGGCCGTAATCGACAGAGCCAGGACCGCCGGGGACACGGCGCGAGCAGAGTTCTTGCGGCACGTTGGCGACCACGCTCTGGCTATAGGCATCGACTTGCGCTTTGAACGGCTGCAGGGTAGCCATGGCGTTGGCGTCGGGTGCTTGTACGCGCAGGATGCCGCTGGCTGCGATGTCGGCCTGCATGGCGGCTTCGTCTGCTGCGTTGGGGGCGGTGCCGCCGACGGTAAGTGTGTCGCCGATCAGGACATGGGGCGTGCCGCTGCATGCCGTGACGTCTCCATTGGCATCAAAGCTGACTTTGAGTTCTCCGACGACTTGGGAGTATTCCCTGGCTTGTACCAGGCACACGCGCTTGCCGTCTTTGTCGGTCAGTTCGGTGGGATAGGCGCCTGCGGGTGTGCCTATGTCGTAGGTTTTCATCGCGTCGGGGCCCAGCAATGAATGGGAATCGCCGCCTACGACGACGTCGACGCCGCTCAGGTTAGGGATGATTTCCTTGTCGTAGCTATAGCCGATATGGCTCATCAGGATGATTTTGTTGACGCCTTGGGCGCGCAACGCATCGATCTGTGTTTGGGCGGCTTCGGTTTCGTCGGAAAAGGTGGTGCCGGGATCGGGACTGGACGATTGCTGCGTTTTGCCGGCGATGGTCAAACCGATCAGGCCGATGGATTGGCCGCCGCGTTCTAGCGTGATCGAAGGCTGAACCCAGTTGGGTGCGTTGGCTGCATTCAGGGGGGAGCTGGGGCCGAAGCTGACGTTGGCGCTGAGCAGCGGCGTCTGGCAAGTGCCTGCATGCAGGAGCTCGATGAATCGATGCAGGCCGCTGTCGCCTTTGTCGAATTCATGGTTGCCGAGCGTCATGGCATCGAAGCACACGGTGTTCATCAGGGCGGCGTCGGCTTCTCCGGCCTCGCCTGCGCGGTTGAAGTACAGGGTGCCGGTCATGGCGTCGCCCGCGTGCAGTTTGAGCACATTGGTGGATGCGGCTGCCAACTCGTTGATGGCTGCGGTGACGCGCGGGAAGCCGCCGGCGTCAACGGTGGCTTCGGTCTGGGTGCCAGCGGCGTTTTTCAACAGCAGCGTTTTGCTTTTGCTGTCCAGATTGGAGTGATGGTCGTTGATGTGCAGGATCGTCAGGTCCATTGCCTGGCTGACGGGCGGCGTGGGCGACGCGTTGTCGTCGTCATCGTCGTCGCTGTTGCTGCAGGCGGCTAGCAGGGTCAGGCTGCTTAGCATCAAGACTTGGGTGGTCCTCTTCCAGTTCTTCATCGCAGTGTGTCGTAATGTGTCTTTGCGGAAGAGGAATGATTGGGCAGGGAGGTTACGGGGGGATTAACGTTGCATGACGGGGATGTGAAAGTGGGCGGGCGGTGAGGGACTAGAGGTGTTGTCCTTGTTTGGCGGGTTGTGTTCTATTCAGGCGGGAAAAACAGGATCCGAGCTTGTGGTTCTTGCTCGCTGGCCTATTTCCAGGAAGCGGTCTCTGATCCATATGCCGGCGGGGTCGCTTTGTGCTCGTGGATGCCATGCCATCGCCAAGCGAAACGACGGGATGCTAAATGGCAGAGGGATCAGATCAACAAACGCGGCATAGCGCTGGAGCAATTGCCTCGGAAGACTGGCGACGCCGTCAGTCTGAGACAGAACGAGTGCCACCTGGTTGTAGCTGGGGACGGTGGCAACGACATTTCTTTCCACACCCAGTTTCTCCAGCACTGCATCCACTGGCGTGGAGAACTCCGCGCGGGCTGAAACAACGACATGGTGCAGGGCGCAATACTCTGCCAGATCGGGGGCGCCGATCCCTCGGGGGTGGCCGTGGCGCTGCGCCAGCACGAAATCATCGCTGAGCAGAAACCGTGCCTTCAGCGTCTCTGGAACCTTGTCGATATCCCCGAGAAACAAGTCGACTTCGCGGCGTGCCATGCGCTCTACCAGCCCGGCATCGTCGGCGGGCACGACGGACATCCGCAACTCGGGGTTGCCGTAGCTCATCACCTCCGTCATCACGTCCAGTGCCAGGATCGTGAACACGCTGTCGTTCGTTGCGACGACAAAGGTCCTTGTCGAGGTCTGAGGATCGAACTCGTGCGGCTGCGCCACGGCGTCGCGGAGTTTCGCAAGGGCATCTGCCAGGCCCGCACGCAGCGCAAGCGCTCTTTCGGTCGGCACCATGCCGCGGCCCGTTTCCGAAGGCACAAGCAACGGGTCCTGGAACAGTTCGCGCAGGCGGGCCAGGTGGCCCGATAGTGTCGGCTGGCTGATATGCAGGCGCTGCGCGGCGCGTGTCACGTTCAGTTCGTCCAGCAATGTGTCCAGCGAGATCAAGAGGTATAACTCCGATCTTTTCATATCGAACATTCCGATACCTCATATCGAATCTAACGACTAACCGACCTGCGGGCCTCTCCCTTAAGCTTTCACCGAACCCCCAGTAGCGGTGGAGAATGGTATCGCAATATTTGATAGCTCTGCCATCCTCATGCGCCTCGCGATGCCGCCTTCAATTGCCAACCAGGTCCGTTGAAATATGCCCCACACGAACAAAATCTACCGGATTGGTGACGTGACCGTCACGAAGATCGAAGAAATGCGGCTGAATGTCGCTCCGCCATCCTTTCTGTACCCCCAATGGGATGCTGAGGAACTGGAAAGAAATCTACACTGGCTCACACCCAGCAACATGGATGCCAGCACCGGAAATCTGATTCAAAGCATCCATTCCTGGCTGGTACGGACCAGGCACCACACGATTCTCATCGACACCGGCTCCGGCAACGACAAGGAGCGGCCACAGAACACGGTCTTTCATCGACTGCAGACACCGTATTTGCAGCGTCTGGCCGCGGCAGGGGTGAAGCCCGAGGATGTGGACTACGTTCTTCATACGCATCTTCACGTCGACCACGTCGGCTGGAATACAAGACTCGTGGATGGCCGCTGGGTTCCTACCTTTCCCAATGCCCGTCATGTGTTCGCCCGAGCCGAAGAGGACTACTACAGTAGTCCGGCAAGCCATAACGACGTCAACGTGCCCAGCTTGGGCGTCTACGAAGACAGCGTTGCGCCAATCATCGCGTCTGGACAGGTCGAACGCATTGGCGATGCCGGTGGTGAGTTTCTCGATCAATTCGTCTTTCATCCGTCGGAGGGGCACAGCATCGGACACATGTCGATCGAGCTGCGCTCCGAGGGTAAACAGGCGCTGTTCAGTGGCGACGTGATGCACCATCCATTGCAAGTCGTTCGCCCAGACTGGAACTCCGTCTTCTGTGAATGGCAGGACGAGGCGCGTGCATCGCGCCGGTGGGCACTCGAATATGCAGCCGAACGCCGGTTGCTCTTTTTCACACCCCATTTCGCAGAGAGCTCGGCCGGTTACGTGACTCGCCACGGCGATCGCTTTGACTGGCGCTACGAATAAATACTTTTTCTCAGGATGTTCATCATGACCAGGAAATACGTATCCGGCGGCACAGAACTCGTGTTCGAGCAATACCACGTGCCCGCCGACACAGGCATCGAGATTCATGTACGCAACAAGCGTCCTGCCTCGATGACGCACTTTCGCGCAGATCGCACCATCGTCATGATTCACGGCGCGACGTTCTCATCAGGCAGTCTTTACGATGTGCCGTTCAACGGCATGTCCTTCCTGGATTTCCTGGCTGCGGCGGGCTACGACGTCCACGCCTTGGATGTCCGGGGCTACGGACATTCGTCACGTCCATCGGAGATGGAGTCGCCTGCAGACGATTCCGCTCCCGTGGTCGGAACCGATATCGGTGTCCGCGACCTGGGTGCGGTGGTGGATCACGTCCGTTCGCTTCGTGGTCTGGAGCGTGTCTGCGTGTTCGGCATGTCCTGGGGCGGCACCGTGGCGGGCGCCTATACCAGCCGCAACGAAGACAAAGTCGAGAAGCTGTCGCTGCTCGCGCCTCAGTGGCTCAGCGACAAACCGATCCCGATCGATGCGGGCGGTCCACTGAGCGCCTATCGGTTGGTCCCGGTACGGGAAAGCAAGGCGCGGTGGCTGAGCACCGCGCCTGAGTATGGGCGCGCCACCTTGATACCGGATGGTTGGTTCGAGCAATGGGCGGACTTCACGCTGGCCGAAGATCCATGGAGCAAAGAACGTACGCCTGATTTGATCCGTGCGAGCAATGGGCCGATCCAGGACATCCGCGACTATTGGCGCGCCGGCCGCAAGTATTACAACCCGTCGGACATCCGGGTCCCCGTGCTGCTGGTGCATGGCGAGTGGGATATCGACGTACCCATCGACCTCGCACAGGCGCTTTTTCTCGAGCTGAAGCATGCGCCATATCGCAAATGGGTCGAGATCGGCGAAGCCACCCATCTCGTTCTGCTGGAGAAAAATCGGCTCCTCGCATACAGAGCGATCCGTGATTTCTTCGACGAAGAATTTGTGCCTGAAGTTTCCCTGCAGAACCGCTAGCAACTTGAACGGCCGGGGTGCCGGATATCGTGCTAACCGAGGCGTGACAGGCGCCACAATGAAGTGACTTCGGCTGCGCGGGCGGCGTGCAGCGGATCGGTGGGGTCTGATGCGCGGCCATGGGTGGGGCGCGCCGTCAGGCGGTCTACGATGCGCAGGCCGGCGTTGGTGATCAGTGTGGACAATTCGTCAGGAGCACGCAGGCCCAGGTGTTCGGCCAGGTCTGACAGGATCAGCCAGGCTTCGCCTTTGGGGGCGAGGTGGGTGGAGAGCCCTTGCAGGAATGCGCGCAGCATGCGGCTGTCGGGGTCGTAAATGGCGTATTCGACGGGCGCACTGGGACGTGCGGGCAGCCAAGGAGGATTGCAGACGATCAAGGGGGCCTGGCCGTCGGGAAACATGTCGGTTTGCGTCAGGGTGACGCGTGAAGGTAAGCCTAGCCGGACCAGGTTTTCTTGTGCGCATGCCAGAGCGCGTGGGTCTTGGTCGGTAGCAATGATTTGTTTGACGCCGCGCTGTGCCAGGACGGCAGCCAGGACGCCGGTGCCCGTGCCTATGTCGTATGCCAACGATGTGTCCGCTGGGAGCGGGGCGCGTGCGACGAGATCGATGTATTCGCCGCGCACCGGTGAAAACACGCCGTAGTGAGGGTGAATGCGGGCGTTGAGGGCGGGGATGGGAACCCCTTTTTTGCGCCATTCATGGGCGCCGACGATACCTTGTAGTTCACGCAGGGACGCCAAGTAAGGGGCGGTGGCCGGGCCATAGGCCTCCAGGCAGGCTTGTTGGACGTCAGGGGCCCGGCGCAGGGGAATAGTGTGATCTGCGTCGAAAGGCACCAGTACGCTGCTCAACAACCGGGCGCGTTGTGATTGCGCTTGGCGATGCTGGTTGAATGCCTCCAGCGGCGTTGCCGCTGGTTTGCGTTTTTTCTTGTCGATACGGCGCGCCAGCGCCTGCAATAGCTGCCGCGCGTTATGAAAATCGCCGCGCCACAGGAGCTGTGTGCCTTCGCAGACTAAACGATAAGCCGCATCCGCCGACAATTGATCGCCCGCGATCTGAATGCGCGTCGGCGCAGGTGCTGCTGATTCGGAGCGCCAAAAGGCTGTCTGGGCTTGGTCGGATTCGGTCCAATGGACGAGAGGTAAAGCGGACATGGCGAAGGCAAAGAGTGAATGCTTGGCAATGTAGCAGTTTCTCCAATGTACGGCTCAACTGCCCATGAGGCCGGTCACTCACGTCAACTACCTATGCCAGTGTCCACGGAAACGTGATTACGCGCCCCGGCCTGGCTGCTCGGGGCGGCGATCTAATCTATCTGAGCACCAGATTGTGTGACGAGTTCGGCCCATTTGCTGATTTCGTCTTGGGTGAATGTGCCGAGTTCCTCAGTGGTGAGAGGGCGTTGTTCGATTCCCTGATTGCTGAGTTTCGCTGCTACGTCCTGATTGGAAAGTGCGGCTCGAGCGGCTTTTCGCAGGGTCTCGATGATGGGCGTTGGCGTGGCGGCCGGGGCGTAAATCATGAACCAGGCGACCAGGTCGAAATCCTTGCCGGTCTGCTCGGCTATGGTCGGAACGTCGGGTGCAGACGCGCTGCGCGTCGCACCGGAGCTACCCAATGCTCTCAGTTTGCCCGATTTGATGTGTGGCAGGGTCGCGGCGGGGTGATAGAACATGAACTGGGTTTGTCCTGAAATGACGTCGGTGACGGCCATACCTCCTTCCTTATAGGGCACGTGTGTCATTTCGCCACCCAGACGCATTTTCAGCAGTTCGCCGGCGAGATGTCCCGAGGTGCCGTTGCCGGCCGATCCAAAGCTGATGCCTCCCGGCTTGGCGGCGGCCGTCGCCAGATCGTTGAGCGAGCGCAACGGCGAGTCGGCTTTAACGACTAGCAGGGTGGGCGTCTGGCCAACTAATCCAAGGGGCACGAAGTCTTTGACGGGGTCGTAGCCCAGCTTCTTGTAGAGGGTTTTGTTGATCGCGTGCGTGCCAACGGTACCCATTACGATGGTGTATCCATCCGCGGGAGCGCGGGCGACTTGTTCCGTGCCGATCGTGCCGCCCGCACCGGCTTTGTTTTCAACAATGATGGTTTTCCCGAGTGACTCTGCCATGCCGTTGGCCATGATGCGTGCCACGGTGTCAGTGGATGTTCCTGGACCGAAGGGGACGATCATCCTTATCGATTGCGCGGGGTAGTTCTGAGCGTGGGCCGATATGGCGACCAGTGCCAGAAGGCCTGTGCTTGCAGCAATCGCCACGGTTTTGTGTAGCAGTATGCTGAGTCGAGTGCGAGGGGTATAGCGTGCCGTCATGAAATCTCCTCCTGAGTTTTTGTTCTGTCTGCGGGCATTGGCTGCCGCCGCAGGGGATGTGTGCTGCAGCCGTGTTGGTTATTGGCCTGAACCAAATCCTGGCGGAACTTCGCCGTCGTATTGCAATTCGCGCGTGGCTTGATAGGACAACGCAAACCCGATGGACGCCTGGAGTTCTTCGGTGAGGTGTGCAATCAAACCGGCCGTTCTGGCCAGGATGGGTACGCCTTTTAATGCGGCCAAGGGAAAGCCTACGCCCAGCAGCACAGCGGGGATCGCCGCCGAGACGTTGAGCCGGAGATCTTTGCCGATGATGGCTGGAATCTGTTTTTCTATTTCTTCGGCAATGGCAATGTAGTTCAGCTCTGCGCCGTTGATCCGGGCGACCTCGAGCAGCCGTGCGACACGGGGGTCCCGTTCCTTGTGCAGCGGATGGCCGTAACCCGGAATCGCTTTACGTGCGGCACGGTACTCTTGCAGTTCTGCCTGAACCGCTGCTTCCAGCGTGGCGCCTGTGGCCTGGCGTTCTTGAATCGCAACGAACAATCGTCCTGCATATTCCGATGCTCCAAGAATGACCGAACCGCATCCCAGGATGCCGGCTGCGACGGCGCCCTGCAGCGCATCGGGCGCAGCGGCGAGCGTCATTCGGCTGGCTTGCACGCTGGGCACCAGGCCATGTTCCGCGATAGCAACAAGGGTGGCGTCGAGCACGGCCGTCGCTGTGGCGCTGGGACGTTGACCGGTGACCAATAGATGAAAGTAATCCGTGAAGGAAATGTGGCCGATGAGGTCTTTGCAGAGATCCTTGCCGCGCACGACGATGGTGTGTTCGTCCGAGGTGCAGATCGCACTACGAGGGATGGTGGCTTTACCGATTTTCATGATTTTGTCTGAAAAGTAGAGGGAGTATCGTCAAGAGACGAGGGCGTTGATTCACATGCGAACGGGTGCAAGGCTGAAATCGAACAATGCGCTCCAAAAAGGCGTGGCGAGCGTTCGGCCATCACCTGCGGTGCCTAGCGGATGATGTTGAAAGTCGACGATCAGACTGTCTCGTACACCGAAGACCACATCGGAGTCGATGTACGGGCTGTTGGCGACGAATAAGTGGGTGGTGATATCGACGTAGCCTGGGGCGGAGAGTTTGAAGTGGATATGGCCGGGGCGATTCGGGTGTTGACCTATTTTGTTGATCATGACACCCACCGGACCATCCATGGGAATAGGGTAGTAGCTGGGCCGGATCGACCAGAATGCATAGCGCCCATCCTCGCCTGTCACGAAGCGCGCGCGTGCGAGCATGTCGGTTTGGCCTTCGATTTGCATGTCGTAGACGCCTTCGCCGTCGCCTGACCAGACATCCAGCACGACACCGGAAAGGGGATTGCCTTGCAGATCCGTGACGCGGCCGTGGTAGTAGGCGGGTTCGCCCGCGACACCTTCTGCGATGTTGCTGCCCATTTCCTTGTGTGGGGCGCCAGCCCAGTAGTACGGGCCCTGAACCGTGGCCTCGGTGGCGGCTGTCGCAGTGGCTGAGCCGGGGGTAATGGCCGATGCGCGGGCCTGAGCCGACATGACGACTTGCATGGACGCGCCCAATGTGTCGGACAGCAAGATGAACTCCTGCCGCTTGTCGGTACAGGTTTGGCCGGTTTGCGTCAGAAATTCAATCGCGGACATCCATTCTTCGGGGGTTAAATCGACTTCGCGGATGAATTCATGCAACTTGGTGATGAGAGCAGTCATTAGCGTCTTGAATCGCGCATCCTGAGTGTCTGCCAATCGCGCAATCACTGCCTGAGTCAGGTCCAGACTTTGCTGATCGTTCAATTGTGTTCTCCTTTAATCGTGTTCTAGGGCTTTACGCTCGTTTTTGTAGAAGGGCATTATTCACCCAACGAATACGCATGGGTTGCAGCACAAAGAACGCAAGCAGCGCTGCGAGGATGTCGAGTCCGGCAATGGAGTAGAAGATCAGATCCCAGGATTGTGTTTTCTCGTATAACAACGCGGCGAGAGGGCCTCCCAGGATAGAGCCGACCGCTGTTGCGATCAGCAGGTAGCCGAAATTCCTGGCGGCATGTGTTGTCCCGAATGCGTCGGCCTGCAGAGAAGGAAACAAGGAATAGATTTCTCCCCAGCCAAAGAACACGACCGCAGACAGCAAGACGAATGCGACAGGGTTCGATCCGAACTTGAGCAGTAGCAGGATGGAGACGGCTTCCATCAGAAAGGCGATCAGCATGGTTGGCTCGCGACCGATTCTGTCGGATATCCATCCAAAAAAAGGACGAGTCAGTCCGTTCGCAGCACGATCCAGGGTGAGCGCGAGCGGCAGTGCCGCCATCCCCAACACGAGTGTCTGATCCGATATGCCGAAATGCACCGCGAGTGCGCCGAGTTGAGAGATGGCCATGAGCCCGCCCGTGGCGACCAGGGCCATAATGAAAAACATCAGCCAGAACAACGGGGTGCGCAACATTTCACGCGAATTGAAATCACGCCTGGACGCCATGCCCGGCTGGGCAGAGGGCTCGGCGCGCGACGGTGCGCTTGCGCGTTTCATGCCTAATGACGCGAGCACGATGACGGCAGATAACACCATACCGAAAACCACCAACGTTGTTTGCAGGCCGTGCTCGCGGATGCTGGACGCGATGGGGAATGTGGTGACAATCGCACCGAGTCCATAACAGCCTGCCGCCATGCCGACCGCAAACCCTCTGCGGCGCGGAAACCACTGCACCATGAGCTCGATGACGGCGACATACACCCATCCTGTACCGATACCCGAGAGCACGCCGTAGGTGATATACAGCAGCGGCAGCGAGGTGACATAGGCCGAACTTATCCAACTGAGCCCTACCAGCAAGCCGCCTGCCGCGGCAAAGACCCGAGAGGAAAATCGGCTGGCCAGTTCGCCATGCAGAGGGCCGATCCCGCATTGAAAAATGCTGAACAACGCAAAGGTGACTTGCAGGGCCGACAGCGAAACGTCAAGTGAGCTTTTAAACGGTTGTACGAAAAGCGCCCAGACATACTGGGGGCTGGAGATTGCCATCATGGCAATCATGCCGAGTACCAGTTGAATCCACGGTTGGGTGCTGCGGCTTTGATCGGCGGGCCCTGAGGCCGCTATTGCGGGCGTTGTTGAGAGCGTCACGGTTGTCTCCATTCATTATTTTTGGGGACCATCTACTCAATGTCGGTTCATTTCTGCTTTGCCAGCAGTGCAGCCCTGATTTCAGCGCTGTGTTCGCCAAGCAGTGGCGGGGGAACGACGTCCAGAGGCCTTTCGCCATCGAAGCTCACCGGCGATCGAACGGTCTTCCAGGCGCCGAGCGTCGGGTGCGTTCCTTCAATTTCAAGCTGCAGATGCTTTGCCTGGGGATCCTGCAGTGCTTCGCTGGTGTCGTACATAGGCGCATGCGGGACGTCCTCGGCCTCAAGCCGCCGGCACCATTCGTCACGAGTGCGCGTCACGAAAATCGAGCCCAATAAATCGATCAGTGTCGCTTGATTGTCAATACGCGCCTCGCGGGTAGCGAAACGCTCGTCCTCAAAAAGTGCCGGACGCTCAATCGCTCGAGCCAGTCCTTGCCAGAATTTTTCGGGCGACGACATGTGCAGCGCTACCCATTTCCCATCTGCGCATTTCAACGTATAAGACTGCGAAACGCTGGGCCGGCTATAAGGACCCATCACCTCGTTCTCGGCAAAGAAATGGGTAAACGCATCCAGATTGAAGTGGCTCATCGCCTCCAGCATCGACACCTCGACCGAGCGGCCCACGCCCGTTCGGCTGCGCTCGACCAGCGCACCCAGAATGCCGTAGGCCGCATAAAAGCCCGTCAACGCATCCGCGATGGCAGGGCCGACAACACGAGGGTTTTCGGGATTGATCAATAGATTGAGAAAACCGCTCGCCGCCTGCGCTACCGTGTCATAGGCAGGCCGTCCTGAGGAGGGGCCGGTTTGCCCGAATCCGCTGATCGCACAGTAAATCAGTCGTGGATTGATCTGACGCAGCCGCGTTTCGCCTGCACCAAGGCGCGCCGCAGCACCCGGTCGAAAATTCTGAATGTAGACATCCGCCTCACGTATCAGCGCGTCGAAAACCTCGACGTCATCCGCCTGTTTGGTATTGAGCGTAATGCTGCGCTTGTTGCGGTTATAGGTCTGGAAGTGCGGGCTGTAGAGTCCTCCCTTGAATGCGCGGAACGGATCACCCGTGTCAGGCTGTTCGACTTTGATGACATTGGCTCCCAGATCGGCAAGCAGCATTCCTGCCGCGGGTCCAGTGATGAACGTGCCTTGTTCTACGACGGTAATTCCATCCAATACTTTGGCCATGCGTGTCGTCCTCGAGCGTAAGAAGGAGTGAGAGCTGGAGCAAGGCTAATCGAGCCAAACAAAAGATAGAAATGATTATTTTCTCCAGTTATCATTGATGTCATCGATTGATTGGGGCAAATATGGAGTTACGTCATCTCAGATACTTCATTGCGCTGGCGGGGACATTGAACTTCACACGTGCCGCTGAAAGCGTGCACGTCACGCAATCGACGTTGTCCCATCAAATTCGCCAGCTCGAAGACGAAATAGGGCAATCGCTCTTTGACAGAATCGGAAAACGCGTCTTTCTGACTGAAGCGGGCGAGGCATTTCTGGAGTACGCCTCTCGCGCTTTATCAGAAATAGATCAAGGCCTGGGTGAATTAAAAGCGCGTGACGTCTCCATGTCGGGCGTCCTGCGGGTCGGCACCACGCACACGTTCAATCTGGGATTCATCCCTGAGTGCGTCGCTCAATTTCTGTCACGGCATGCCACCGTGAAAGTCGTGATCGAGGAACTGCCGGCCGACGCCATCGTCGCCAGTCTGGACGCGGGCCAATTGGACATGGGTGTGGCCTATCGTCCCGAATTACGTTCCGGTTTACGCTTTGAACCCTTATTCAACGAAGAACTCGTCCTCGTCGTGGCCAAGACCCATCCCTGGGCACGTCGGAAGCGAATTCGAATGATAGAACTGCATCGAGAGCCCTTGGTCATGCTGCCGCGCAGCTTTTCCACCCGTCGCATGCTGGACGAGTTTTTCAGCGCAGCCGGCGCAGCGCCAAACATCATCGCAGAAATGAACACCGTAAACGCCATGTTCGGATTGATCTCTCGCATGCACATCGGCGCCATCGTCGCAACCAGCGCCGTAGACGAAAGTAAAGGACTATGCGCCCTGCCTCTAGAGGGCCCCACCCCGATGAGAACACCGGGTCTTCTGTTCAAGAACGACCAGCCTCAATCCAAGTTGACAAGAGCCTTCGCAGCCCTGATCCGCAAGACAGCCATGGCCTCCACTTCCACGAGGCCCAAGCAGCAAAAACTCGCCCCAGCGTTAAACCGAGCCTGAGACATTGCGAGTCGGTGCGGGGCAGTGGCCGNGTNGGGGCGCCTCGTGGTCGAGCGAGGGAAACCGAAGGAGCGTAGCGACG
>NZ_CBCSIU010000014.1:119729-144674 GCF_965139205.1 Bordetella muralis | reverse complement strand
GGACGATNNNNGGGCCGGCACAGCCTGTACAAGGCAGCCCCTGGCGCTTAAGAACCATATGCTTGCTCGCAAGAGACCCAATACGCATGATGAACATGCCTTCTTACGAGAGCGGCAGCGTAAAACTCCACCAGCCAAGAACGCTCGAGAGAAGCCGCCCCTACAGCAACGACCCCTCCCGCCACGTCAATCAGGCGCCGACGGGCTTACCGTCTTCACGCCGGACAACGATGGTAGCCGAGCGTGCATCACCACCCTCTGCGCGCAACGTATTCCACACGCCGTTCGGGTGCTGAATGTTGATGAAGAACGCCGTCAGATCATCCGGATAAGCGATGCCGGTAATTTCGCAACCGGCCGGGCCCACCAGGAAGCGCTTGGATTCGCCAGTGTTCTGATCGATGTAATACATCGAGTTATTCCCAAAACCGGAGGCGCCGGAATCGGTTTGCACCCACAGGCGGCCCTGGGGATCGACGCGAATGCCGTCGGGGCTCGAGAAGGTGTCGCCATTGATGTTGCCGGTAACGTTCTCGGCTTGGCCTTCGGACTTGTCAAAGCCCGCCAGCAGCAGCAGATCCCATTGGAAGGTCGTGGCCAGCGGAGAGTCACCATTCTCCTTCCAGCGCACGATGTGACCGTGCTGGTTTTGCGTGCGGGGGTTGGCCGCGCTGGTACGTTGGCGGCGGCTGTTGTTGGTCAGCGTGCAGTAAACCGTCTTGTCGGCGCCGAGGGTGATCCACTCCGGGCGGTCCATCAACGTAGCGCCTGCCACGCGTGCAGCAGCCTTGGTGTTGATCAGCACATCGGCTTGCGTCTTGAAGTCGATCAGCGACGACTCGGGCAGCGTGCCCGGGGCAACCTGGGTGTAGTTGCCCGGGTCTACAGCGCCCACCGTCAGATTGTTCTTGCCGACCGTCAGCTCGACCCAATTACCCGAGCCGTCGTCGTTAAAGCGGGCGGCATACAACGTGCCGTCGTCGAGCAGGCCAAAGTTATTGGCGCGGTTCGACGGATCGTAAGCCTTGTTGGGGACGAATTTATAAATGCAGCCCGGTGTGCCGTCATCGCCCATGTAGAACGCGACACGGTTGTTCTCGTCCAGCATGTAGGCGGTGTTCTCGTGGTCGAAACGGCCCATGGCGGTACGTTTGACAGCGGTGGAGTTCGGGCTGTACGGATCGATCTCGACGACCCAGCCGTAGCCTTCCTCGGCTTGGGACGGGTCCCAATAGTTGTCGGTTGTTTCTTCGCAGGTCAGGTACGTGCCCCAGGGCGTCGGGCCGCTGGCGCAGTTGTTCAGAGTGCCTACCACGGTCGAACCCACCACGGCGGCGGCCGGACCGCTCACACCATAGACGGTGTTGCCGGTATAGCGCTTGTTGTAGCTGGAGTTCGTGTTGACCGACCATTTTCCGTCGTCGGTACGGGCGATCTCGATCACCGATACGCCGACGTTGGACAAGTTGGTCTGGGTTTCGTTGGTGCTCAGGTCCAGCGTTTCGCCGTCGACGTTTTCGTGATTCAGTACCAGCAGGCCGCCCTTGCTCGGGTCGATGCCTTCCAGCGGATAGAAATGCATGCCGTCGTGCTGGCCGCCGGCTTGGTTCTCGGTGACCGGGAAGGACTGCGGCACGCCGGTGTAGCCGATCGAACCGATGGCGCACTTGTCGCCCGCAGAATACAGCACGTCTACCACGTAGCCTTCCGGTACGGTGACCATGTCTGCGGTGATCAGATCGTCCAAGGGCTTGAACGTGACGGAATAATCAGGACCCGGCTCGGGCGTGGGGCCGGGCGTCTCGCCACCGCCGGTATCGCCACCGCTGTCGTCATCGTCATCGCTGCCGCTGCCACAGGCCGTCAGCGTTGCACCAAAGACGGAGATCAACGACAGGCCGATACTGTTTCTCAAGAGCGTGCGGCGGGCGGGGTTGGCCGCCACGATGTCCTCGAGCATTTGGCCCGGAACCGTGATTTCGCCGCGGGCGTCACGGCTGGGGGCACGCAGTTTGTCCGTCAAATATGACATGTAGATCCTCGTAATGTGAGTCGTTTTTCAGTAAAACGTCAGTTGGCGGACGAGAGACTACGGTGCCTGTATGACGCCGATATGGCTAAAGATAAAAAACATCGTATTTCGACATTTTTTGATCGATGCGCTGTCATAGAAGCGCCATTAAATTGCCATATAGCGGGATAAGGGTAGTCCCTTAAGGGTAATTGCTGGCCTAGCCTGGCTTGTCCTAATGCGTGTTATTACTTGTTTGTCATCTTTGCCCGGCTTGGCCGATGATGGGCACAGAGCAATGTGGCGCAGACCGCGCGGCACATCGCCAGAACCCTTTCATCCGTACATGGGTAATACATGAGCGACAAGAATTTGGCTTGCAGGGCAGGGGTCGACATCGGCGGGACATTCACCGATGTGGCGTTGGAATATCAGGGGCGGCTGTACACCGCTAAAGTGCTGACCGATTATGAGAAGCCCGAGCGCGCCATTGTGCAGGGCTTGAAGTTGGCGATAGAACAAGCAGGAATTGCGCCTGCGGCAATTCAGTCCATCGTGCATGGCACGACACTCGCGACCAATGCGCTGATCGAGCGCCGGGGCGCCAAGACGGCATTTATTACGAGCGACGGTTTTCGCGATGTCATCGAAATGCGCAACGAGGGCCGTTTCGAGCAGTATGACTTGACGATTCAATTGCCTGCGCCGCTGATACCGCGTTGCGACCGCTTTCCGCTCAAGGGGCGTCTGGATGCGTCCGGGCGTGAGTTGGTGCCGCTCGATATGGCAGGCCTGGACCGCATCATTGATGCGATTCGCGACGGGGGCTTTACCAGCGTGGCAGTGGGGTTGATGCACAGCTATCGCAATGGCGATCATGAGCGTCTGGTGCGTGACAGCCTGCGGCGCGCGTTGCCCGATGTATCGGTGTCGATTTCGTGTGAGGTCTCGCCGCAGATCCGCGAGTTCGAACGGTTCAACACGGTCTGCGCGAATGCTTATGTCAAGCCGCTGATGTCGTCGTACCTGAATCGCCTGGCCCAGGCTCTGGCGGCAGAGGGTATGGCGTGCCCGCTGTACATGATTCACTCGGGTGGCGGTTTGATGTCGTTGGCGAGTGCTGCGGAGTTTCCGGTGCGCTTGCTGGAATCCGGCCCTGCGGGCGGAGCGATCTACGCCAGCCACGTTGCCGCGAAATACGGTCTGGATCGCGTTTTGTCATTCGATATGGGCGGAACGACGGCCAAGATCTGCTTGATTGAAGACCTGCATCCCAAGACCGCGCGCACGTTCGAGGTGGCGCGCACATATCGATTCAAGAAGGGCAGCGGCATGCCGATTTCGATCCCGGTGATCGAAATGGTGGAGATCGGTGCGGGCGGTGGTTCGATCGCGCATGTCGATGATTTGAAACAAGTCAGGGTCGGCCCGGAAAGCGCGGGCTCCGAGCCTGGGCCGGCCTGCTATGGCCGAGGTGGCGAGCGTCCGACAGTGACGGATGCGGATCTGGTGCTGGCAAAGCTCGATGCCAAGCGGTTTGCGGGCGGTTCGATTACCTTGGACGAGCAGGCATCGCGTCAGGCATTGCAGACGCATATCGCGGATCCGCTGCAGAGCGTGAATGTGCAGGCTGCCTATGCGGTGGCCGAGATGGTGGACGAGAATATGTCCAACGCCGCACGCATGCACGCGGTCGAGAGCGGTCGCGATCTGAGCGAATACACGATGATCGCCTATGGCGGTGCCGCGCCGTTGCATGCGGTGCGGCTGTGCGAGAAACTCGGCATGGAACGTCTGCTCGTGCCGCCAGGCGCAGGTGTCGGGTCGGCCATTGGATTTCTGCGCGCGCCTTTCGGCTATGAATCACTGCGCAGCGCGGTCATGCGCTTGAGTCAGTTCGATGCCGGCATTGTGAACGGCATGATTGCCGAGATGAATGACGAGGTCGCGAGTTTCCTTCGGGAAACGGGACATGGCGACGATGCCATCCGCGAGTTGCGGGCGTATATGCGCTATGCCGGCCAGGGTTGGGAAATCCCGGTGGATGCGCCTACGGGGGAGTTGAACGACGCCAGTCTTGAAGTCTTGCGCGCGAATTTTGTGCGGGCCTATACTCAGCTGTTTGGCCACGAAGTGGCCGGGCTGGACGTCGAGGTAGTGAGCTGGGCGCTGTCTTTGCGCACCGAAACGGAAATGCCGGCGCGCATCGAGCCGAGCACGGGCGACCATGCGGGATCGCGCGAGCAATATCCACCGATTGATCGACGCGATGTGTTCGATGCCAAGTCCGGCGATTTCCATGATTGCGCCATCTATGACCGTGCCAGCTTGCCGCGTGCCGTGCGGCTGGATGGGCCATTGATTGTGACGGAAAAAGAGACCTCGACCTATGTCAGTCCGGACTACAGCTTGATCCTGCAGCAGGACGACAGCTTACTCATCCAACGTCAACAGAAAGAAGGGGTGTGACATGAGCACCAATATCAAAGTCCGCGAACAAATCATGTGGAATCGCCTGATCTCGGTGGTCGAGGAACAGGCTGCGACGTTGATCCGTACGGCGTTTTGCACGAGCGTGCGCGAGGCGGGCGATTTGTCGGCAGGCGTGTTCGATGCACACGGACGCATGATTGCGCAGGCCGTGACCGGTACGCCGGGGCACGTCAATTCCATGGCGGAGTCGGTTGGGCATTTCGTGGCCAAGTTCGGTGAGGATGGCCTGGTGCCGGGTGATGTGCTGGTGACGAACGACCCCTGGATGGGAACGGGACATTTGCACGATATCACCATGGTGACGCCGGTCTACCGCAAGTCCTCAGCGGAGGCGGCGCCTCGCCTGATCGGCTTTTTTGCCTCGACGGCGCACGTGGTGGATATCGGTGGGCGCGGCTTTGGTCCCGATGCGGGCGACGTGTACGAAGAAGGTATTCGCATCCCCTTGATGAAGTTCTACAAGGGCGGCGTACTGAATGAGGATCTGGTCGAGATTCTGCGCAATAACGTGCGCGAACGGGATCAGGTGGTCGGCGATTTCCATTCGCTGGTTGCTTGCAATGATACGGGGCGGCGCCGTCTTGAAGCCATGCTGGACGAGTTCGGGCTGCCTGATCTGACGGAGTTGGCGGCGTTTATTTTTGACCACAGCGAGCGCGCCACGCGCAACTACATTGCGGCGCTGCCTCAAGGTAAACACAGCTATGAGATGCGGGTCGATGGGTACGAGAGCCCGATTGATCTGCGGGTGACGGTGCAGCCGCAGGGCGGCACCATGTACGCGGATTTCGCAGGGACCTCGGGCACGAGCCGGTACGGTATCAATGTGCCTCTCACCTATACCAAGGCCTATGCGTGTTATGCGTTGAAGTGCGCCATCGCTCCTGAGATACCCAATAATTGGGCGTCGCTGCGCCCGTTTGAAATCACGGCTCCGGCGGGCTGCATTCTGAATGCACCGTTCCCTGCTCCGGTGGCGGTACGGCATGTGCTGGGGCATTTGATTCCCGACGTGGTGCTGGGAGCCTTGCAGAGCTATCGCCCGGATTTGATTCCTGCCGAGGGTGCCAGTGCACTGTGGAACCTGCAGATGCGCTTCCAGGGCGCGCGTGAACATAATCGCGAGTCGCGCCACGAGATGCTGATTTTCAATACCGGCGGCACGGGCGCTCGGCCCAACAGTGACGGGCTGAGTACCACGGCTTTCCCGAGCGGTGTGCACACCATGTCCTCGGAAGTGACGGAGAGTATTGGCCCGATCGTTGTATGGCGCAAGGAGCTGTTGCCCGATTCGGGGGGGGCAGGGCGTTGGCGTGGCGGCCTGGGGCAGCGTATCGAGATCGGTGCTCACGAGGGATATCAGTTCACGTTGAACGCGATGTTTGATCGCGTGGCTTTTCCGGCGCGAGGCCATCACGGCGGCAGCAACGGCGGAGCCGGCAAGGTCGCGCTGGACGACGGCACGGCGTTGCGTGCCAAGGGCAGTCAGCTGATTGCAGAGGGACAGCGGCTGGTGCTGGACTTGCCCGGTGGCGGCGGTTTTGGTGAGCCGGCTGAGCGGCCCGCCGAACTGGTCAAGCGCGATGTGCACTACGGCTATATCAGCGAGGCCGAGGCGCGCCGCGACTATCCACACGCGTTTGATTGATCGCAGGGCGGGACTGCCGGTGGCTGTGCCGCATCGGCAGTGTTCATTCAATATCAATACATGATGGGGAAAAAATGAATACCAATGCAATCAGCGCTGGCCGTCCCATATCGGACGGAATTTCCGATCAGGACGTGCAAGACACTGGTGGAACAGCACCGCGTAAAGTCGGCAAGAAAGAGTTGAACCGTGTCGTGCTGGCCTCGGTGGTGGGCAGCTTTGTCGAGTGGTTCGAATTTTCTGTTTATGGTTATCTGGCCGCCATCCTGGGCAAAGTGTTTTTCCCTTCCAGCGAACCGGGAATGCAGTTGATCGCCTCATTGGCGGCGTTTGCTGTCGCGTTTTTCGCACGGCCTTTTGGCGGTTTTCTGTTCGGTCCGATCGGGGATCGTTATGGCCGCAAGAACGTGCTGACGGTCACGATCCTGATGATGGCGCTGGCGACATGCGCCATTGGTTCGATCCCGTCGCACGATACGATCGGTATCGCCGCGCCTATATTGCTGGTGGTGATGCGCTTGCTGCAAGGCATTTCGGCGGGTGGCGAGGGCAGTGGCGCTGCGATTTTTGTGGCGGAGTATTGCTCTGACAAACACCGCACAGCCGTGACGAGTTGGGTCGAGGTGGGTTGCATCAGCGGCTTTGCATTTGGCGCCATCATTACGACGGTTCTGACCAGTCTGTTCACCGCGGATCAGATCAATGATTGGGCCTGGCGTGTGCCGTTCCTGTTGGCATTGCCCCTGGGTGCGATTGGCCTGTATATCCGCAATCATCTGGAGGAAACGCCGACGTTTCAAGCGGTTCGGGAAAGCAAGACCGCGCCTCCCAAAGTCAGCTGGCGCCATTTGTTTGAAACGCATAGAGGCCCGCTGCTGCAGTCTTGCGGCCTGATCATTGTCACTAATATCACCTTGTACACGGTGGTGACGTATATCCCGACGTACTTGATCAGCACCTTGACGATGGCGCCCGCCCAAGGATTCATGCTGTCGCTCGGACCGCAGATTTTCCTGATCGTGATGATCCCGGTCATGGGATGGCTGGCCGACCGCATCACGCGCAAGGCGACGATGTTGGCAGGCAGCATGGCGATCCTGGTGTTGGCGATTCCGTGCTTCAGTATGCTGTCGACGGGCGGCTATCTCGAGAAACTGGCCGCCTTGATGGTGATGAATCTGTGTCTGGCCGCCATGCTGGGATGCATCTTTGCCGCTGTGCCCGCGTTATTCGCGCCTCATGTGCGTTTCACGGGAATGGCGATCAGCTACAACGTGTCGGTGGCGTTGTTCGCAGGCACTGCCCCCATGTTGAATGCGTGGCTGATTCAGCGTACGGGAAATCCGATGATGCCGGCCTATTATTTGATGCTGGGCGCGTTGGTGGGTGTGGTGGCGCTGTTGTATAGCCGTGACCGTACCGGCGAACCCATGCATGGGGATGTGGCGCGTCCGCATTGAGCATGCAGGGGCGATGCCCCTGTCGTAGTGATAGATCGCACGGAAGACGTCGGTTTTTCTGCGGGGCTCTCAGCGCCGCGCGGTGTTCGACGCGCTGGAAACCTGGCGGCACGCCGAGGGATAGCCCGCGATGTCTTCTGTGCAAACGTATTCCAACAGCCATGCGGTGAACTGCTTGAGCAACGGCGAATGCTTGCGATCAGGTTTGATCAGCAGCGTGAAGCGAGGCATTTTTTCCGCGGGCAGTTGCTTGAGCAGATCGACGCCATAGGGCGCCACGAGCCGGCCCGCAGCGATTTCCCTGACGGCATCGGCATNCGAGATGAACCCTACGCCCAGGCCTGCGAGGATAGCCTCCATCATTGCCGCGTGGGTGTGCAGCAGCATGACCCGTTGCGAGGCACGTTCCTTTACTTGTAGCAGGTCCAGCGTGTCGTCCCAGAGCGAGTTGGCCACCAATGAGGTGACCACGCTGTGTTTGAGCAAGTCCGAGGGGCTGTTCAACGGGATCCGTTCCAGCAGACCGGGCGTGGCGACCAGCACTTTCAAGTCGTCGATCAAGGGCGTTTCGATATAGTCGACGTTGCCACCGTAATCCCAGTGTATGGCCGCATCCATTCCCCGATCATCGAGCTCGATCAAGTCCACACCCACAGCCATCCGAAAATCGATGCCAGGGAACAGCGCGGTGAATTGACCTAGTCGGGGCACCAGGAACTCCGTCGCAAAATACGGGCTGACATACAGATATAACTGTTGCGCCGTGCGAGAGGTCTGCACGGCGCTGACGCCCTGAGAGAACCGATCCAGGCCGTCGCGCACGTGGTCATACAGCGTATGTGCTGCTTGGGTAGGAGTCAGGCTGCGAATATTGCGTTGGAACAGGGGCTGTTCCAAATGAGCTTCGAGTTGCTTGAGCTGTTGGCTGACGGCTTGCGGGGTAAGACACAGTTCTTCTGCGGCCTGACGTATGGAGCCCCGGCGCATGATGGCCTCGAAGATACGCAAGGTATTTAAAGGAGGAAGGCGATAACGCATGGTCGCGAATGGGACGCTTGATGGGGTGCGATACGGAATGAAAGACGTCCCGCTATCACCAGATCACGTGGAAACCCCCAATCGTAATCCTTTCTGAAGCAGGCCTTGGATCGGCAAGTATTTCTGGTTCGGGTGTCTGCGCGCGGTGATTTCCGCGCGAGGGTGTTGGGGTTTTCTGCTTGTTGCCCTCAGCAGAGGCTCAGGCATTGCAGTTGCTGACAAACACATCAATAATGAGTTGCAGAGTGCGCCGCCGGTGTTGTGGGGCGATTCTCCATGACGGGCGGTGTCCAGCGATTGGCGCGTCGTCACGTGGTGACAGAAGCGTGGGACCTTTTTTCTAGGAGGTACAGCAATGTCCAATAGCCATATCTACAAGCAGATCGAGTTGGTGGGATCGTCTACGAAGTCTTCGGACGATGCCATTACGCAGGCGATCGCTCGTGCATCGGAAACGTTGCGCAATCTGGACTGGTTCGAAGTCACCGAGGTGCGCGGCCATATCAAGGATGGCAAGGTCGCCCACTGGCAAGTGAGCCTGAAGATCGGGATGCGTCTGGAGCAAGAGCCCTGACGCCGCGTTGGCGCAGCGATCCTGATCGTTGCGCATTTTTTCACCATGCATCGTAAGTGTTTGCGGTGTAAGGACTTTCTTTGCTTGTCCGAAAACTGTTCAGTGGCTTGTCCACATTGTCCGGGGATAAACCCGGGGTGTGTGGATAGTTCAGGTTCGAGTGGGTGTGTAAAACCTTGCGAGTCCGGAAATTTTTCGCTTCGGGATGCGGTCTGTTCACCGATTGGCGCTAAAAGCCGAGTGGAAGCACCGATTGATCATTTTTTGATCGGTCATCGTAAGCCTTTGTCGCGAAAGGCGATTCTCTGCTTGTCCGAAAACTGTTCAGTGGCTTGTCCACATTACGCGGGGATAAGCTCAGGGTGTGTGGATAGTTCAGGACCCAAAGCGCATTGAGATCGATGGAAAAAGAGGTTTTTGCTGTCGTCGATGCCGTTTTTTGGACTTTCATGCATGGAATGACAGGTCCAGACGTTGATTGGGCATTTTTTAATCAGCGCTTGTAAGTCCTTGTCGTGAAAGATGATTCCCCGCTTGTCAGAAAACTGTTCAGTGGCTTGTCCACATTAGACGGGGATAAGCCGAGGGTGTGTGGATAGAAAAAGCGGGGGAAGGTGTGAGCCTTTCCCCCGCTTCTGTTGTCTGCCGCCGTGTCGTCGGCAGTGATCTGGTCTTATGCCTTGAGCTTGTTCACCCAGGCGATATAGCCATCGAGCCAGCCCTGCAGGAATTGGCGGGTGCGTTCGTTGGTGATGGTGTACTGATCGTCGATGAGCCCGGCGGTGTCTTGCAGGAACACCTCAGGAGTTGTGTACACATTGACCCCCTCTGCGGCGAGGATGTTGCGCAGGTGTTGTTGGGCCATGGCCGTGCCCGCAGCGCTGGGCGAGGTGCCGAGCAGGCCGCCGGCTTTGCCGGGCCACGAGTTTTGTCCCCAGGGACGGGAGCCCCAGTCGATCGCGTTTTTCAAGGCTGCGGGTATCGAGCGATTGTGCTCAGGGGTGACGAACAGCAGACCGTCAGCCTCGGCGATCAAGGCTTTCAGTTTGGCTGCCGGCGCGGGTAAATCCGTCTCAAGATCTTGGTTGAACAGCGGGATGTCACCCAGGCTGGCGTATTCAAACTGGACGTCTGAGGGCGCGAGTTTTTCCAGGGCGCGAGCCAGGCGCAAATTGATAGAGGCGGCCCGCAGGCTGCCCACGAAAACCGCGATCTTGGTGTTGCTCATTGCACGTGCTCCAGACGAGAGGAAAGCGCCTAGTGTAGACCTCGGTCTTTGCAGCCTCAATACGCGGACCCATATATCGATGGCGAGGAAAAGCATGTGGCACGGCGCACTGTTTTGGTGCAGTTTGCGATGATATCTATGCACGTTGGCTTGGATTGGTGCAATGCAGCAATAACGTGGGACGGTTCAGATGATCGTCCCCAGGTAGCGAGAGGCTCCTCGAATTGGCATGCCGTTTGCTAGGGTAAGTACTAAGAGGCCGGACTCGTTCGACACCGGCCCGCAAGCAGCCAGGAGTTTTCGTATGTCCGCTCATGTTCCCGCACCTGTCACTATGCTGGTGACACGCCATATTTCTCCCGAACGTTATGGGGATTTTCTGACTTGGATGCGCCAGGGTGAAATCCTGGCAGCAGGCTTTCCAGGTTTTTTGGGATCGGGGGTGTTGCAGCCTCCCGAGGGGGGCGATCAGTACCAGATCGTCTTGCGCTTTGTCGATGCTGCCAGCCTGGCTCGTTGGGAAAACTCGCTGCCGCGCCGGATGTGGCTCGAGCGCGGGGCGAGCCTGGTGCGTACGAGTCGGGTGCATCGGGTCAGCGGCATGGACACTTGGTTTGGCGCGGTGCGCACTGCGCCGCCTCGCTGGAAGCAGGCCGTCAGCATCTGGCTGGCGTATTTTCCGATGTTGCTGCTGTTCAGTTTGCTGCTGAACGAGCAATTGAGCGCCTTGCCGATATTCTGGCGCGTGTTGGTCACGACGGTTTGTATGACGCCGGTACTGTCCTTTATTTGTATTCCGGTTATTACGCGCCTATTGCGAGGGTGGCTCCACCCGTCGGCCAGAAATTAATCGTGGGACGAGGTAGTTAACCGGAGTTATCGGCTGATTCTGACATTTGGGATAAAGAACACTGACATTGAACTGAACATTAAACGAAAATTGTTTACACTTGCGTTATCTCATCGATTTCTAAGAAAGCGCGGCCACGCGGGGCGCGCTTTTTTCAACAAAGGAGATTGTTCCGATGCGCAAGTTGCTCTATGGCGCGCTGCTGATGGCCGCCCTGACGGGAGGCGCCGCTCAGGCGGCTGCCGAACCCAAGGCGGTGGTGAAAACCTATTCCGACATCGCATTGGCGGGTTATGAGGATTCCCTGACGACGGCTCAGGCCTTGCGCACGGCGATTGATGCCTTGATCGCCAAGCCCAGCGCCGAGACGCTGAAGGGCGCGCGCACCGCTTGGTTGGCGGCCCGGGTGCCTTACCAGCAAACGGAAGCCTTCCGTTTTGGCAATCCCATTGTGGATGACTGGGAAGGCAGCGTGAATGCATGGCCGCTGGACGAAGGCCTGATCGATTACGTGGACGCGTCGTATGGTACGGAAAACGACCAGAACGCGTTTTATGCGGTCAATGTCATTGCCAATTCCAAGATCAATGTGGGCGGCAAGACCATCGACGCCAGCAAGATCACGCCCGAACTGCTGTCTGAGACGCTGCACGAGGCCGACGGTAACGAGGCCAACGTAGCGACGGGTTATCACGCCATTGAGTTTTTGTTGTGGGGACAGGATTTGAACGGTACGGGCGCCGCCCCTGCCGATCGTACCGGCACGCCGCAGGAACGCCACTCGGGCAACCGTCCGCACACGGATTTTGATCCTGCCAACTGCACCGGCGGCAATTGCGAACGCCGTATTGAATATCTCAAGGCGGTGACCGATCTGCTCGTCTCCGACCTGGAGAGCATGGTCGCTAACTGGAAATCCGATGGCGCCGCCCGCAAGGCCGTCGAAGAGGACCCCAAGGCCGGTTTGATCGCCATGATGACGGGGCTGGGCAGCCTGTCATACGGTGAGTTGGCCGGCGAGCGCATGAAGCTCGGCCTGATGCTGAACGATCCTGAAGAAGAGCACGATTGCTTCTCGGACAATACGCATAACTCGCACTATTACAACCAGATCGGTATTCGCAACGTCTATCTGGGCGACTACCAGCGCACAGATGGCAAGAACGTCACGGGTGCGAGCCTGTCTGATCTGGTCAAGGCACGCGATGCCAAGCTGGATGCAGAAATGCGCGCCAAGTTGGATGCGACGGTCGCGGCAATGCAGGCCATGCGTGATCGTGCGGAAAAGGTCGAGACCTATGACCAGATGATCGCATCGGGCAATGCCGAGGGCAATGCGGTGGTGCAGAAAGCCATCGACAGCCTGATCGACCAGACGCGCAGTCTGGAGCGTGTGATTGCGGCGCTGGAGTTGGGCGACGTCGCACTGGAAGGCTCGGATAGTCTGGACAAACCGGAAGCCGTATTTCAGTGAACAAGCTCGCTGTTGCAATACTGACGGCGCTGGCGGCAGCCAGCGCCGTTGGCGCCTCTGACGGGCGTGATGATTTGACAGAAGAAGACCGTGCGCGCGTGGCCAAGGTCACCGCGCCGACGCGCGATTTTTCGGCGCCGGAGTCATTCGAGACCTTGCCTGCCGGGGCCGGGACCACGCGCAAGATGATCAACGCAGACATCTTTTCGCATCCGTCTGCCAATCTGACGTTCGAAGGACGTCAGGAATTCCTGGTGGGCAACGGTCTGTTCCGTAAAGACTGGGTCTCGTCGCCGTCATCGACACAAGCATCGGACGGCCTGGGGCCGTTGTTCAATGCGCGTTCGTGCCAGGCCTGTCATACCAAGGACGGCCGAGGCTCGGTGCCGGGATTCGATCCGCTCGAACGCTCGGACGCGGTGGCCTTGTTGCTGCGCTTGTCGGTGCCTGCGACGACGGACGAGGAGCGTCGGCAATTGGCGTCGGGCCATTTGCCCTTTGTGCCTGAGCCAGTCTATGGCGTGCAGTTGCAGAATTTCGCGGTCGCAGGATTGCCGTCCGAAGGCAGCCTGGAAATTGATTATGAACCGGTGACGGTGCCATTGAATGGCGGCGAGACGGCGACGTTGATGAAGCCGACTTACCGCATCGAAAACCTGGGTTATGGCCCAATGCGCCAGGACGTGCAGATATCGCCGCGTATTGCCCAACCGATGATAGGCCTGGGGCTGCTGGAGGCGATCCATCCCGCCGATATCCTGGCCAATGCAGCTGCCGATCATGGGGATGGCATCAGCGGGCGGCCCAACTGGACGCGTGATCGCCGCACCGGCGAGCGCGTGCTGGGACGCTTTAATTGGAAAGCCAGCCAACCGACAGTAGAACAGCAAAGCGCGGCGGCGTTTTCGAATGACATGGGGTTGTCTACGCCGTTGTTCCCCAGTCATTACGGCGAGTGCACCAAGGCTCAGCCCGCGTGCTTCGATATGCCGCACGGTGCACAACCGCATTTGGGCGAACATGAGGTCCCGGCCGAGCTGATGGATTTCGTGACGACGTATTCTGTGAATCTGGCTGTGCCGCAGCGACGTGATGTCGACGACGCTCGCGTGCTGGCCGGGAAAAAACTGTTCTACGAGGCAAATTGTGTTGCCTGTCACGTGCCCAAGTATGTGACGCGGCGGGACGCGGCGCGAGAGGAACATCGTTTTCAGTTGATCTGGCCGTATACCGACATGCTGTTGCACGACATGGGCGAGGGATTGGCGGATCAGGTTTCCGAGGATGAAGCCAGCGGCAGCGAATGGCGCACGCCGCCGTTGTGGGGCATAGGCCTGACGCGCACGGTGAATCCCAATGCGACGTGGCTGCACGATGGACGTGCGCGGTCGCTGCTGGAGGCGGTGCTGTGGCACGGTGGCGAAGCCCAGGCTGCGCGTGACAGGGTTGTCGCGATGACGCCGCAGGAGCGGGCTGATCTGATTCGATTCCTGGAGTCGCTGTGAGCGGTCCGAGAGGAGCAAGTATGTTCAAGACGAAGCAATGGATATCGGCTGCGGTCATGGTGTTTGCACCCTGGCCCGCCTTGGCGCAGGCGCCCAGCGATTTGGGCAAGCGCCTGGCCGATGGGTACGCGCGGCCCGCTGTCGCCAAGCTGGCGGAACAGGCCAATCATTTGGAGCAGGCTTTAAAGACCTGGTGCGATAGCGGCGGACAAGCTGATGTGAAAGGCGTACAGCAGACCTTTGCCGGGACGCTGCAGGCCTGGGCTGGCGTGGAGTTTTTACGTTTCGGACCGCTGGTGCAGGGCAACCGCTATGAGAAATTGGCGTTCTGGCCGGACACCCGCGGGGTGATGCAGCGTCAGGTCCGTGCGTTGTTGGCGGCGGCGGATCCAGCGGCAGTAGCACCGGGCGCGCTGGCCTCGCGCAGTGTGGCCATGCAAGGTTTGCCTGCACTGGAATACGTGTTGTACGACTCGCCGGGTCTGGTGAAATCGGCGCCGGGCAAGGATACGGCCTATGCATGCAGCTACGCCGTGGCTGTGGCGGGCAACGTCGCGGCTGTGTCGGGCGAGTTGCAACAGGCCTGGAGCGCCAAAGGGGAATTTGGCCGGCAGTTCACTGCGCCTGCCGCGGGCAATGATCTCTATCGCACTCAACAAGAGGTCGCCGCCGAGGCGATCAAAGCGTTATCGACCGGCCTGCAATTTGCGCGCGACGTCAAACTGTTGCCCGTTTTGGGCGACTCCGTGCAGGCAGCCCGCGCGCCACGCGCCGCCTTTTGGCGCAGCGAATCGACCATACCGATGTTGGCCGCAAGCGTAAAAGGGATGCGTGCGTTTTACGACGCGGGGGGTTATCGCTATCCCAAGGGCGAAGAGTGGATCGGGGTTTCGTTGACCGGTGAACTTGATCGCGCCGCTGAAGTGCTGGACAAGGTGAACGAACCATTGCAGCAATTGTTGGCCGATGAGGCCGGGTGGCAACGCTTGGCATTGGCGGGTTTGATCCTGAAAAATGCCAAAGACATTGTGGATCAGAACTTCGCCCCTGCCTTGGGCGTCACGATTGGATTCAATGCGCTCGATGGAGATTGATCGCCGCCGCTTTTTGGCCTTGACTGCACTGGCTGGTCTGTCGCCTGCTGGATTGCGCGCCGCTACGGATGTATCCGAGGAAGTAGCCAGTCGTACAGACCGTTTGGCCGCCTCCGAAGGCCCGCTGTATGTGGCCGCGCGCAAGGCCCACGGTCGTTATGAGGCCGTTGTATTGGATGTTCAGGGCCGCGATCAACTGGTCGTGCCCATGCCCTCACGCGGCCACAGTTTTGCGCTGGATCCCGAGAGAGGGCGCGCTGTGGTGTTCGGTCGCCAGCCGGGATTTTTCGCCGTCGCTTTTCGTATCGACGGTTCCCGGCCTCCGGTCGCGCTAGAGGCCGCGAGCGAGCGCCATTTTTTCGGTCACGGTGTCTATCTGCCCGATGGCAAACGTATGGTGGCAACAGAGAACGCCTACGAAGCGGGCAAGGGCGTGCTGGGCGTTTACGATGCGTCGGAGGGTGGCGACTATCGCCGTGTCGGTGAATTTGAAACCGGCGGCATTGGTCCTCATGAGGTCGTCCTATTGCCAGACGGCAAGACGCTTTGTGTGGCCAATGGCGGCATTCTGACGCATCCGGATTACGGCAAGCTGGAATTGAATCTGGATACGATGCGCCCGTCGTTGGCGTATATCGATGCGAACGATGGACGTTTGATCGAGCGTGTCGAGTTGACGCAGGATCTGCATCGTTTGTCGATCCGTCATCTGGCGTTGGCGGCTGATGGGGCAGTGTGGTTCGGTTGCCAGCATATGGGGCCGGCCAGCGAGCGGCCAGCGCTGGTGGGGCGGCATCGTAGGGGGCACGAGCCAGAGTTGTTCGCCGGCCCTGAGGACGTGCTGCGCGATTGCCGCAATTACATCGGCTCGGTGGCTGCGGATCCGGCAGGAGGCGTGATCGCGACCAGCAGTCCCGTGGGTAATCAGGTGCTGTATTGGGAGGCCACCAACGGCCGCATGCTTGGGACAACGCGCCTGTCGGATGGCTGCGGCGTCGCGCCGTTGGCGCCGGGACGCTTTTTAGTCAACAGCGGCATGGGCGCGCTGGTGCAGGCAGGTCCCGACGCATCTCCACAATCGATCTTGACGCCGTCCGCCGGTCTGTCCTGGGATAACCATTTCCGGCGTTTGTGACGGAAGCCAACAAGACTCGGCATAGTCACCGTGATTTGATACAGTTTCGAGCTGTTTAATCATTGGGCGCACGGATAACGTTGTGCGCTTGATTTCGACCTGTTGGAAAAAGACATGCGTGAGTACTTGATGAGCCTGGAATCCCTGATGCCGCGATTGACCGAAGGCGCGGTGAATGTCGCCATGGCGCTGGTGATATTGATCCTGGGCTGGTGGATATCATCCTTGCTCGGCAGCTGGGTGCGGCGTGCCGCAACGCGATCGCCGCGTATCGATGCCACGATTGTGCCGATGTTCTACAGCGTGGTGGTGTGGACCGTGCGGATTTTCACGGTCATTGCGGTGTTGGCGCGATTCGGTGTGCAAACAGCCAGTTTGATCGCGGTGTTGGGCGCAGCGGGCTTGGCCGTAGGCTTGGCATTGCAGAATACGCTGCAGAATATTGCGGCGGGCATCATGCTGTTGATCCTGCGTCCCTTGCGCACCGGCGAATATATTGCGCTGAGCACGGGCACCGAAGGGACAGTCGAAGAGGTTGGCCTCTTTTTGTGCCGCCTGGTGCAGGCCGATGGTATTCACATCACGCTGCCCAATAGCGTAGTTTGGGGCGCGACTATCACCAATTACAGCCGCAATGTGACGCGCCGCCTGGATCTGCCTGTCACGATTCATTATGGCGACGACCTGGATGCGGCGATCGCTAGCCTGACAAAGATCGTCGAGTCGCATCCCTTGGTGCTGAAAGATCCCGCGCCGCTGGTCAAGGTAAGCGAATACAAAGACAACGGTACGGTGGTCAATGTCCGCATGTGGTGTGCGGCCGCACAATACTGGGATCTGCGTTGGGGTCTGTTTCACCAGATCCGTCAGACCCTGGCCTCTGCTGGTTTCAAGGCGCCCATTCCTGTGCGCGAAATCCAGGAACCGTCCAAGTAAGCCATATTTCGGCGTTCCCTTGCGCGAGAGCGGGCTGCTGTTATCAACCGCGCGTTCCTTACGCGAAACCGCTGCGCATTGATTCCGCCGCGTTTCTGGCCCGGACTGGCACCATCAAACGCCGCGCAATGAGAGTCGGGCCAGTTCCGCATGGATCCAGCCCGCGATTTCTCGCTGCCGTGGCGCAGGCATGCGATCAATGATGGCCGTCACGCTGATCGCCAGAATGGGCGCTCCTTGAGGATCTAGCAGGGCGCNNCCCACGCCCAGCGCGCCGCGTACGGCATGGTTGCCGACGACGGAATATCCGCGCGCACGCGTGTTTTCAATCAATCTCAGCATCTCGTGAGGCGTCATGCCGCCATATTCATCCAGATATCCTGAATTGCGCTCGACGATGCTGTGGGCAACAGAATCGGGCAGGGCGGCCAGGATCGCCATGCCGCCCGAGCCGACGCCCAGAGGCTGGCGCTTGCCGGCATATGTGGCCAGGATCTGCACGGGATAGCCGCCGATCTCACGATGCAGGCTGACCGACTCGTCGCCTTCGCGCACCACGAGGAACACGGCATCTCCCGTGCGCTCGGCCAGGCGTTTCAGGCTGGGCAGCGTCTGGCTGATGCGGGGATCCGGGGTCACCGTATCCGGCGTCGTCGCCCATTGAGCCCGGTATTTTTTAGTGCCGGGCACGGATAAGACCAAGCCAGCGTCCAACAGCGCCGCGAGCAGGCGGTAGATCGTCGGGCGTTGGATCCCCGTCAGGCGGGCAAGATCGGTAATGCTCAAGCCGCCAGCGCCGTGATCACGCAGGGTTGCCAGTACTGTCAGGCCACGGCGCAGGGTACGCGGCCCGGAAGAGTTCTCAGAAATCGACATGCTGCACTCGAACTTGTAACTAATAACGATGCAACGCGCGCTCGTAAAGCGGCGCTCTGCAAAATCGTCCGTGGTGTGGACTCTACCTTGCCGGAACCGTATTGACTAGTGGAAAATCCGGTCGGTATTCCCAATCATAACGTCCGTACTATGGACACTTCACAGGAGACACGACATGACCACAGGTCAAAAGCCCCGTTTTCTTCGCCATGCCGCGTCGCTGCTTGCCGGTGTTTTGGGCTCGATGGCGATCGCCGCCAGTGCCCAAGCCGCCTACCCAGACAAGCCCGTGCACATTGTTGTAGGTTTTTCTGCGGGTGGCACGACTGACGTGATCGCTCGCATCATGGCCAAGGAGTTGACGCAGACATTGGGTCAATCCTTCGTCGTAGAAAACAAGCCCGGCGCCGGCAGCAACATCGCGACTGATTACGTAAAACGTGCGGATCCCGACGGCTACACATTGTTGTTTGTGGCCGTGACCAGCGCCATCAACCAGACGCTGTACCGCAACGTTTCGTTCGATCTGACCAAGGATTTCGTCCCGGTCGCATTGGGCGCCAAGGTTCCGAACATTCTGGTCCTGAACCCGAAGGTGCCGGTGAAGTCGGTGCAAGAATTAGTGGATTACGCCAAGGCGAATCCCGGCAAACTGGCGTTTGCCTCGTCGGGCAGCGGCACGTCGATTCACATGGCTGGCGAACTGTTCAAGATGCGTACAGGTATCGACGTATTGCACGTGCCCTACAAAGGCAGCGCGCCGGCGGTGACCGATCTGATCGGCGGCCAGGTTCAGTTCATGTTCGACAACATGCCGTCCTCTTGGCCGCATGTGAAAGGCGGCAAGTTGAAGGCGTTGGCGGTGACCACGGCCAAGCGTTCGCCCTCCGCGCCCGATCTGCCTACGATGCAGGAATTGGGCTTTGACAAATTCGACGTGTCGTCGTGGTTCGGTTTGATCGCGCCGGCAGGCACGCCGCCGGAAGTCATCGAAAAGCTCAACGCCGCGATCGTCAAGGCACAAGACAATCCCGAGGTGCAGAAGGCGTTTGAGGGCCTGGGCGCTGTGGGTGAAAAGACGACGCCTGATCAGTTCGGCGCTTTCATCAAGTCGGAAGTCGAAAGCTGGGCGCCGGTGGTCAAGGCGTCGGGCGCACAAGTCGATTGATGGGAATAAGGACGGGCGGATCTTTCACCCGGACAACCCCATAGGGCGGCAAGGAAGCAACTTCGGTATTGCGTTTCCTTACGCTCTCTTGATACGGAACGGCAATCAGGCGGGCTGCGGCCCGCCTGATTGTTTGTGGCGGGCAGGAATATGATGAGGGCCTGGCTCCGGGGACGTGTGCCGAGGCGCCAGCACATCGGTCAGTGATAGTCGGACGAACTATTTCTGTTTATCGTCGACGATCTTTGTTTTACGCAGCATCGCGGTACACACCCCGCGCAGCATATCGACTTCGTCGCGGGTCAGGCCGCTGCGGCTGAACAGGTGCCGCATGCGCGGCATCAGTTTTTTGGGGTGGGCCGGGTCGAGAAACTCGATCTGGATCAAGGCTTCTTCCCAGTGTTTCAGAAATGCCAGCACGGCCTCGCTGGGGGCGAGCGCCGCGCCCGGGTCGGCCTGTTGCGCGGTCGAGGCGGGCAACATGGCCGCGCCGGCTGCCTTGAGCAGGGCGTACCGCAGTTCCCACGCCCCGAGTTGCAGAGCCTGGGCGACATTCAGCGAGCTGTATTCCGGGTTGGCGGGGATATGGCAAATGCGATGGCACAATGCGATCTGCGCGTTGGTCAGGCCTGCCCGCTCGGTGCCCAGTACGATGGCGGTGTCGCCCGATTCTGCGTTGGCCAGGTGATCGCTGGCCAGTTCGGCTGCCTCACGGATGTCGCAGGGCGGAGGCCCCAGGTCCCGCACGCGCGCCGTCAGGGCAAATGCCAGGGTGACCGGAGCCAGGGCTTCTTCCAGGGTGGCGCAGATCCGGGCGTGTTCGAGGACGTCGACGGCGCCGCTGGCCAGGGCGATGGCCTCGGGTTGGGTGGTCATGTCGGGAAATTTCGGTTCGACCAGGACCAGATTCTGAAAGCCCATCGTCTTGATGGCACGTGCCGCCGACCCGACGTTTCCGGGGTGGCTGGGCTGTACCATGATGAACTGAACGCGTGAAAATGCTTGAGTCATTTAAAATACCCGGTTTGGCCTAGTGCCATCCTGATTTTTCGGGGCTTTGCCGCGCGATTGCGGCAGGGCCGCCCCATGTTGTCGCTCAAGGGGAAACGGCTGGTGAAACCAGGCATTCCCGTTGGGCCTTATTGCATACGTACGGAATTTTATGCACCCGATGCTCAATATCGCCATCAAGGCGGCCCGGCGTGCCGGCACCATCATCAATCGTGCCAGCCTGGACTTGGAACGAATCAGCGTAGCCCGCAAGGGACCGCGCGATTATGTCACGGATGTCGATCGTGCTGCCGAGGAGTCCATTGTCGAGACCCTGCATGCCGCCTATCCCGATCATGCGGTGCTGGGCGAGGAATTCGGCCTGCAAGGGCCGGAGCAGGCCGAATTCCAATGGATCATCGATCCGTTGGACGGCACGACCAACTTTATTCATGGCTTGCCCAATTATGCCGTGTCTATCGCCTTGACCCAGCGTGGGCAGGTCACGCAGGCCGTGGTCTACGACCCGTCGCGCAACGAGTTGTTCACCGCCAGCCGCGGTAGCGGCACGTTCCTGAACGACCGCCGTGTGCGCGTGTCGAGCCGCACGCGTTATGCCGAGGCGCTGCTGGGCGCGCATTGGCCGCGCTCGGGCGATGCCGATGCCGGCGGCGGCCGATTCCGCCAAATGACCGAGAACTGCAGCGGCGTGCGCCGTATGGGCTCGACCGTGCTGGACCTGGCCTATGTGGCCACGGGCCGCCTGGACGGTTTCTGCGGTCTCAAGCTCAAACCCTGGGACGTGGCCGCAGGCAGCCTGCTGATCCAGGAGGCGGGCGGTCTGGTCGCCGATCTGGATGGCGAACAAGGGTGGATGGATTCCGGCAATGTGCTCGCCGGCAGCCCCAAGATCTTTACGCAGATGTTGGCTGCTTTGCAGCCCAAGCAGGACTGAGCAGGGCGCTTGCGCTGGCTCGATTGCGAGCCAGTTCCTTCGGCCTGAGATCCGGATAGGCCAGGGCGAATCCGGCACCCGCCTCGTCATCAGGGGCGGGTCAGTGTGTGCTGTGGGGGGCGTTCTCATGTTGATGATGCCCCGTATCGCGCGAATTTGCCGCGTGCCCAAGCAAATTCGCCGCCCGATTTTTCCTCATCTGCCGGCATGTTGCCGGCAAGTCGCGCCATTTCCATGTACGATTGGCGGTTCCAAAACTTTCGGAGCTCTTGATGGAGTGGCTGCAGGACCCCGCCGCGTGGGTCGGCCTGCTTACCCTGGTCGTTCTTGAAATCGTCCTGGGGATCGATAACCTGATTTTCATTGCCATTCTGGCTGACAAGCTGCCCCCCGCGCAGCGCGACCGCGCGCGTATCGTGGGTCTATCCTTGGCGCTGCTGATGCGTCTGGGCCTGTTGTCCGTCATGTCGTGGCTGGTCACTCTCACTGCTCCGCTATTTTCTGTTGGGCCGCTGACGTTCTCGGGTCGAGATTTGATCCTGATGGTGGGCGGCCTGTTTCTGCTGTTCAAAGGGACCCTCGAACTCCACGAACGCATCGAGGGCAAGGCCGCCGAGGTGTTCGGGCCGCGCGTTTACGCCAGTTTCTGGGTCATCGTGACGCAGATCGTGGTGCTGGACGCCGTGTTTTCGCTGGACTCGGTCATTACCGCCGTAGGGATGGTGGATCATCTGGCCATCATGATGATGGCGGTGACCATTGCGATTGGCGTGATGCTGATTGCCTCCAAACCGTTGACGCGTTTCGTCAATGCGCACCCCACCGTGGTCGTGCTGTGTTTGGGCTTTTTGCTGATGATCGGTTTTTCGCTGTTGGCCGAAAGCTTTGGCTTCAAAGTACCCAAGGGCTATCTATACGCCGCGATCGGCTTCTCGGTGGCGATCGAGGCGCTGAACCAGGTGGCGCGCCGCAATCTGCTCCGCCTGGATGCGACCCGCCCGATGCGTGACCGTACGGCCAGCGCCGTGCTGCGCATGCTGGGCAAGCGCCCGCCAGCCGAGAGCGACGACACCGCGATCGCGCGCCCAGACCGGCCCGACACGCCAGCCTTCGGTGTCGAAGAGCGCAACATGGTCAGTGGCGTATTGACACTGGCCGAGCGCTCGATACGCTCCATCATGACCCCGCGCACCGATCTGTCATGGGTCAATATCGATGACGACGCGCAGACGATACGCACGCAATTGACCGAGGCGCCTCACAGCTTTTTCCCGGTGTGCCGCGGCTCACTTGACGAGGTCATCGGAATTGGCCGCGCCAAAGATCTGGTGGCGGACTTGATCACCGACGGCCATATTCGTCGTAACCGTTTGCGTGATCCCATCATCGTCCACGAATCTATTGGTATCCTGCGCTTGATGGACACGCTCAAGCGTTCACGCGGGCAGTTGGTGCTGGTGGCCGACGAGTTCGGTGCGATCGAGGGCCTGGTCACGCCGATTGATGTTTTCGAGGCGATTGCCGGCGAGTTCCCCGATGAGGACGAACTGCCCGACATCACGCCGCTAGAGGACAACGTCTGGAGAATCGACGGCGCTGCCGACCTGCATCATGTCGAGCAAGTGCTGGAAACCGAAGGCCTGCTCGACGACGCGCAGGACTATTCCACGCTGGCGGGCTACTTGTTGGCGCGTTTTGGCCATTTGCCGCGGCCTGGCGATAGTTGCGAATACGAGGACCTGCATTATCGTTTCCGTTTCGAGGTGATGGAGCTCGATGGCCGCCGCATAGCTTCGGTGCGCGTTGAGCGCATGTATCTGATGCCGTCAGAGGCCGATGCCGATGGCGATGGTTAATTAATCTTTTTTTCTACGTACACTGTGACCGATAGCACTCTATACCTGATCAAGGCTTTTTTCCTCGGCATCATCGAAGGACTGACCGAGTTCATTCCGGTCTCCAGCACGGGGCACTTGATCGTCATCGGTGACTTGATCAATTTCACCTCGAGCTCCGGCAAGGTGTTCGAGGTGGTAATTCAACTGGGATCGATCCTGGCGGTGATGTGGGTGTTCCGCGCGCGCTTGTGGCAATTGATCCGCGGTACGCTGACGGGTGTGCCTGTCGAAGTCGCCTTTACCCGCAATCTGCTGTTGGCTTTCCTGCCGGCTGCGGTGATCGGGGCGATTTTCATCAAGACCATCAAAAGCGTGTTCTATCACCCAGGCGTGGTCGCCGTGACGTTGGTGCTGGGTGGGCTCGTCATGCTGTGGGTAGAGCGCCGCACGCACCATACACCTGGCGATGTGCCGGGGGCGGCTGATGACTCTGCGTCGGATGAACGTGCCACCGCCCGTACGCTGGAGCAGATTACGTGGAAGCAGGCGATCGGCGTCGGCGTCGCACAGTGCGTCGCGATGATTCCTGGCGTGTCGCGTTCAGGCGCGACGATTATCGGCGGGATGATTGCTGGCATCCAACGCAAGACGGCAACGGAATTTTCGTTCTTTCTCGCCATGCCCACGATGCTGGGGGCTGCGGTCTATGACATGTACCGCAATATCGGTTTACTGAGCAGCCATGATTTGTCGGCCATCGCGGTGGGCTTCGTCGCGGCCTTCTTGAGTGCGCTGGTCGTGGTGCGGGCGGTCCTGCGATTTGTGGCCAATCACACCTATCGGGTGTTTGCCTGGTATCGGATTGCGTTGGGTATTGTGGTGGCTATTTGGCTCACGACGCATGTCTGAGGTGACGGGTCTGAGACTGCAAACATGAAATAAAAAACGCTGGATTCGCGACATCGTGAATCCAGCGTTTTGTTTCAGGCCCTTGCCAGAGTCAGGCTGCGATCAGGCGATATCCAGATCGTAAGGCGTGATGCCATCGCGGTCGATCACCAGCCAGCCGCCACGCGGCGGAGTGGCATGATCGCATTCCCAGTCGGGCAACACCCAGCGTTCGCGGCGGCGTCCATCGACCTCCAGGACATGCCGGGCAGGGCGATGTGTGTGGCCGTGCACCAGAATATCGATGTCGGCCTCGCGAAAGGCCTGCTCGATCGCTTGTGCGTTGACATCCATGATCTCGGCGGATTTCATTTGATTCGCCGATTGACTCTCGCCGCGCGCCTGCTGCGCCATGGCCATGCGTTCGGGAATGGTCTTGGCCAGAAATTGGGCTTGCCACTGCGGATTGCGCACCATGGTCCGAAACTGCTGGTAGGCCGCATCGTCCGTACAGTACTCATCGCCGTGGGTCAGCAGGATACGGCCAAAGTCCGTTTCCAACAGGGCGGGCTCGGGCAGCAAGTGCGCGCCCAGCGCATTGGCCAGATCGGCGCCCATCAAAAAATCGCGGTTGCCACGTCCCAGCCAGACCGGAATGCGGGCCGCTGTGCGTTGCAGCCCCTGGAGCGCTGCCGCCAGCCAGGGCGGCGCGATCTTGATGACATCGTCGCCAATCCAGACGTCAAAAATGTCGCCGGGCAAGAGCAGGGCGGCGGCTTCGTCT
>NZ_CBCSIU010000014.1:113751-119719 GCF_965139205.1 Bordetella muralis | reverse complement strand
CCGCCGCGTCCAGAAACCCCAGAAATGCCTCTGCGGTGGCCGGCGTGGCCGGCCCCAGGTGCACATCCGAAGCCAGCCAGACGGGGCCCTGCAATGTCACCTTATTCAAGGACTTCGGCCTTTTCGATGACCACATCCTCGGTCGGCACGTTCTGGTGGAAGCCGCTGTTTCCGGTCTTCACACCCTTGATCTTGTCGACGACCTCGGTGCCCTCGGTGACTTTGCCGAACACGGCGTAGCCCCAGCCATTCGGCGTGGGAGCAGTGAAGTTCAGGAAGTCGTTGTTCGACACATTGATGAAGAACTGAGCGGTAGCCGAATGCGGATCGCTGGTGCGCGCCATGGCCAGGGTGTACTTGTCGTTCTTCAGGCCGTTGTTGGCCTCGTTTTCGATCGGGGCTTGTGTGGGTTTCTGCTTGAGACCGGCTTCGAAGCCGCCGCCCTGGATCATGAAGCCGTCAATGACGCGGTGGAAAATCGTGCCGTTGTAAAAACCGGTCTTGACGTAGCTCAGGAAGTTTTCCACGGTCTTGGGGGCTTTTTCCGCATCCAGGGTAATCACGATATCGCCCTGATTGGTTTGCAGTTTGACGCGGGGAGAGGTGCTCATGGGTTTTGTGCCTTCTTTGGAGGAGGGGGTTGATGGGGTTGCCGGCTGGGCGCTCACTGCTGCCGGCACAATTGCCAGGGCAACACTGCAGGCCGCTAAGCGCAGCAAATGTAGAGGAGAGTAGCGCGAAATCATCTGTGTTGGCTTTCCTTCAGCATGTTTTCGATTTCACGTGCCTTGGCGTTCATGCCAGGCACGCCCTGGTTCGCAGCATTACGATAGGTCCGCAGCGCCATCATGAGTTGAATGTCTCCCATGTTGGCGCGCGCAGCCGGGTAATTCGGATCGGCGCGTAGCGCCATCTCGAGGGCCTCGTGGGCCCGGTCCAATTCGCCTTGTTGTGCATACAGCGCAGCCAGATTGTTCCAGGGTTCGGGCAACTCTGGAAATCGGGTAGTCATCTCCGTGTAGAGGCTCACCGCTTCGGACGTGCGTCCCAACGCAGCCAGCGCACGCGCATGCTGGAACATGAGCTGCACATCGGTGCCTCGCTGGTCTTTGATGGCGGCCTCGCGCTGCTCGATCATCGCGAGGGCTTCTTCGTTCTTGCCGTCGTTGAGCAGGCGTTCGATATAGGTCGTGATCTGCGACGGCGTCGGATCCAGGCGCGTGTCCACGCCCGGTTTCAGGGCCTCGAGCAGATTGGCCAGGCCTTTCCAGCCGCCTTCCGGCCGCGGCGGATCCAGCTTGGTGCGCGTCTCCGTGTCGTTGTAGGGCAGGTTGCCACCTCCGCCCATGGCCTGCCCGAAAGCGGCACCGCTTGGCAGGGCTACCAGCGGCAGGATCAGCATGGTTATACGGAAAAGGCGGTTTAGGGTCACAGGGGTATCCGTTAAAAATGGAGACGCGTTGGGCGCGTAACGAGGCCGCTTGCTATACTTGACGACCGCCATTTTAGCCCCGGTTGCGTTCGTCGTTTATCCACCGATGTTTCGCCTGCCGGCGCCGACCGCCCCGCGGGACTTGCACCGCAATTTATCGAGGCCTGTTCAAGCGTCATGCTGCACATCTACAACACGTTATCGCGTACGAAAGAACCCTTCAAGCCGGCCCAGCCCGGCCAGGTGCGCATGTACGTGTGTGGCATGACTGTTTACGACTATTGCCATCTGGGCCATGCCCGCATGCTGGTGGCTTTCGACGTGGTGCAGCGCTGGCTGCGCGCCAGCGGCCTGGCGGTCGACTATGTACGCAACATCACGGATATCGACGACAAGATCATTCGCCGCGCGGTCGAGACCGGGCGGCGGATTGGCGAGGTTACCGAATACTACATCGCCGCCATGCATGCCGATGAGCGCGCCCTGGGGGTACAGTCACCCGACCGCGAGCCGCGGGCCACCCAGTATGTGGGCGATATGCTCGACATCATCGGCAAGCTCGAACAAAACGGCCTGGCCTATCGGGCCGACGATGGCGACGTGAATTACGCGGTACGCGGCTTTGCCGGTTACGGCAAGCTCTCGGGCAAGGCCCTGGACGACTTGCGCGCCGGCGAGCGTGTGGCCGTCGGCTCGGCCAAGCGCGACCCCTTGGATTTCGTCCTCTGGAAGGCCGCCAAACCCGACGAACCCGAAGACACCAAATGGCCGTCCCCGTATGGCCTGGGCCGTCCCGGCTGGCATATCGAGTGCTCGGCCATGAGCAAGGCCCTGTTGGGCCTGCCCCTGGACATCCATGGCGGCGGTCCCGACCTGAAATTCCCGCACCACGAAAACGAAATCGCCCAGACCGAGGGCGCATTCGGCGGCACCTTGGCCAATATCTGGATGCATTGCGGTCCGCTGATGGTCGATTCGGACAAAATGTCCAAATCCCTGGGCAATTTCCGCACCATCCGCCAGACCATCGCCCAGGGCGAGGCTGCGGGCGACCAGGCTGACTACGCCGTCAACCCGCGCGAAGCCGAGATGTTGCGTTTCTTTATCGTGCGCAATCACTATCGCAGCCCGCAAAACTACGCGCCGGACAACCTGGTCGATGCGCAGAACGCCCTGGATCGTCTCTACCAGGCGCTGCTGAACGTCGCGCCCGACGCTAGCGAGGTGGATTGGAGCAGTCCGCCGGCGCAGGCCTTCAAGGCGGCGATGGACGACGATTTCAATACCTCGGGGGCGTTGGCGGCATTGTTCGAGCTGGCCTCCGACGCCAATCGCACCCGTAGTTCGCACGCTGCCGGCCAACTCAAGGCACTGGCCGCGGTGCTGGGACTGTTGCAACAGGACCCGGCCAGCTACTTTCAATGCACGACCCGCTATTCGGCAGCGAGCTTGGCACAGGGGGGCGCCGCCGCTGACGAATTGGGCGCCGAGCAGATCGATGCTCTGATCGCTGCGCGAGCGGCCGCCAAACAGGCACGCGACTACGCTGAGGCCGACCGGATCCGCGCACAGCTGCGCGAGGCCGGCATCGAGCTCGATGACAAACCCGGTGGTATCACCCAATGGCGCCGCGCCTGAGGAATCCACACTGTCATGTCTAGCGCAGATATCGCCATCGCCAAGCCCGACTACTGGGAAGAAGCCGTCGCCCACCTGATGCGGCGCGATCGCATCCTCAAGAAAATCATTCCGCAGCATAGTGAAACCTGGCTGACGTCGCGCGGCTCGCCTTTTATCACGCTGGCGCGCGCCATCCTGGGGCAGCAGATTTCCAACAAGGCCGCGGATACGCTGTGGCAACGGTTTCTGGAGACTGTTGGCAAACGCCCCACGCCGAGCAGTGTGCTCACCATTGGCGTACAGGGATTGCGGCAAGCAGGCCTGCCGCAGCGCAAATGTGAATACGTACAAGATTTAGCCGCGCATTTTGGCGAGCGCCGTGTGCACCCGGAAAAATGGGATGCCATGGACGACGAAAGCGTGGTCTCAGAATTGGTCGCCATTCGTGGCATCGGCCGCTGGACGGCCGAGATGTTTTTGATCTTTCATTTGCAGCGACCCGACGTGTTGCCTTTGGACGATCTGGGATTGCTCAAGGCAATCTCGTTACACTACTTCAGCGGAGAGCCTGTCTCGCGCTTCGAGGCCCGAGAGGTCTCGTCGGCGTGGCAGCCTTGGCGTACCGTGGCGACCTGGTACCTGTGGCGCAGTCTGGAGCCCCATACGGCTCTGAACTAACGCACCACCTGGCACCCAATAACGGAACCCTACTACATGCGCAATACCTTCCTTGAATTTGAACAACCGCTGGCCGAGCTCGAGAACAAAATCGAGCAACTGCGCTATGTCCAGGCCGACTCTGCCGTCGATATTTCCGACGAAATCGGCCGGCTGCAGCAAAAAAGCCAGACGCTGGCCAAGGAAATCTACGGCAAATTGACGCCGTGGCAAACCGCCCTGGTGGCTCGGCATCCGCAGCGTCCCTATACCCTGGACTATGTCCGGGAGATCTTTACCGACTACCACGAACTGCACGGCGACCGCATGTATGCCGATGACCAGTCCATCGTCGGTGGCCTGGCGCGCTTCAATGGCGAATCCTGCATGGTCATCGGCCACCAAAAGGGCCGCGACACCAAAGAACGCGCGGCGCGCAACTTCGGCATGCCGCGCCCCGAAGGCTATCGCAAGGCCCTGCGCCTGATGCGCCTGGCTGAAAAATTCAAACTGCCGATCTTTACGTTTGTCGACACCCCGGGCGCTTATCCCGGCGTGGGTGCCGAGGAACGCGGCCAATCCGAAGCCATCGGCCACAACCTGTATGCCATGGCCGAACTCAAAGTTCCCGTCATCACGACCATCATCGGCGAGGGCGGCTCCGGCGGGGCATTGGCGATTGCTGTCGGCAACGCCGTGTTGATGCTGCAATACGCCACCTACTCGGTGATCTCGCCCGAGGGCTGCGCCTCCATTCTGTGGCGCAGCGCGGACAAGGCCTCCGAGGCTGCCGAGGCCCTGGCCATCACTGCGCCGCGTCTGAAAGACCTGGGCTTGATCGACCGCGTGGTCAACGAGCCCGTAGGTGGCGCCCACCGCGACCCGCGCGTCATGGCCCGCCTGCTGCGCCGCGCACTGGGCGACGCCTTGCGCCAGTTCCGTGGCATGACGGCCGAACAACTGGTCGAGCAACGCGTGCAGCGCCTGCTGTCGTACGGCAAATTCCAAGAAGTCCGTAACTGAGATTGCCGTGTTTCCCAGCCCTGATTTGACCGCGGCCCTGCGCAAGGTATGGCAGGGCGTGGCAAATCCGGCGGCACGTCTGGCCGTCGCCACCAGCGGCGGCGCAGATTCCGCGATGCTTGCTGCACATGCAGTTGCACTGGCACGCGAGCACGGCACTGAAATCATCCTGTTCCACGTCCACCATGGCCTGCAGACGGCCGCGGATGGCTGGGCCGATCACGTCCAGGCCTTGGGACGTATCCTGGACGTACCCGTTGCCACCGCACATGCCCGGGTTGATGCCAACACTGGTCTGGGTATAGAGGCCGCCGCTCGCGACGCGCGTTATGCCTCGCTCGCGGAATTGTCGTGTCAACATGACGTCCAGCACATCCTGCTGGCGCATCATCAAAACGACCAGGCCGAAACCGTCTTGCTGCGTCTGCTGCGGGGCACGGGCCCCGATGGCATGGCCGCCATGGCACCCACCATGCAACGCGATGGCATCACCTATCATCGCCCGTGGCTGAACCAAAGCCGCGCCAGCATCCTGCAAGCCGCCCACGCATTCGCCGAACAGCACGATTGGCATGCCGTCCAGGATCACACCAACGCCGACCCTCGCTACACCCGCGCAGCCGTTCGCGAATTGCTGTCGCCGGTGCTGGATGCCCGCTGGCCCGGCTGGCAAGCCCGCCTGGCCAGCCACGCACGTCACGCCGCCGAGACAAGCAGCATCCTCGAAGAGGTCGCACAAAACGACATGGCCACATTGGAACTGTCGCTCGACGGCACGAGTTTTTCCCTGGTCCGATGGCGCAGTCTGCCCTCCGCCCGACAATCCTTGGTTCTACGCCACTGGTTGCGCTTGAACGGCGCCCGCATGCCCACCGAAGCGCGCATGGCAGACCTGCTACGCCAGCTGCGCCAACTACACAGCCTGGGCCACGATCGCCAAATGCAAGTCGCCCACGCCCAGCACGTCATCCATTGCCACCGCGGCCGAGTCCGGATCGAGCCTCGCAGCGAGGCATAAGCCTCGATACGCAATCCGCTCGAAGTGTTCCCATAGGATTGAGCCGGCCCTCATAAGGTCAAGCAGACGCTCTAAAAATGCAATTCAACCAACAAAAGGTTTTAACAACCTTAGCCTGCCTCCATCGCGAGTACCGGCGGCGTGTCTGAGGGGGCGCAGGCCCGTTGAGTCCGCCCCGCCTGATGAGGCTGGCGAAGGGTAGTCTGGCCGCGCAGGCG
>NZ_CBCSIU010000014.1:0-113741 GCF_965139205.1 Bordetella muralis | reverse complement strand
CATCAGGCGGGGCGGACTCANCGNNNNGGCCAGCGCCCCCTCAGACACGCCGCCGGTACGTCTAAATAGAGATACTTCGAACGTTAAACCTCCTCAAAATTGACCCCCTCTGCGCAAATTTTCACCACGCGCTAAAATACTCAGCTTTGCCTGCCCAGCAGTGGCAGGTTTCCAGCCAGAGTACGAGATGTCCCTGATCGTTCACAAATACGGCGGTACCTCGATGGGCTCAGTCGAGCGCATCCGCAACGTCGCGCGTCGCGTCGCCAAGTGGCATGCCGCTGGCCACCAAGTGGTCGTCGTGCCGTCGGCCATGGCCGGCGAAACCAACCGCCTGCTGGGCCTGGCCCGCGAAATCGCGCCCCAGCCCGACCCCCGCGAACTCGATATGATTGCCGCCACGGGCGAGCAAGCCAGCAGCGGCCTGCTCGCCATTGCCCTGCAAGCCGAGGGTGTTGCCGCCCGCAGCTATACAGGTTGGCAGGTGCCGGTCCGCACCGACTCGTCCTTTACCAAGGCACGTATCACCTCCATCGAAGACGCCCGCATCCGCGCTGACCTCGATGCCGGCCGTGTCGTCATCGTGACTGGCTTTCAGGGCATCGACCCCGAGGGTCACATCACCACGCTCGGCCGCGGTGGCTCCGACACCTCGGCCGTGGCCGTGGCTGCTGCCCTCAAGGCAGACGAGTGCCTGATCTACACCGATGTCGACGGCGTCTACACTACAGACCCGCGCGTCGTCCCGCAGGCACGCCGCATGTCCGTCGTGTCCTTCGAAGAAATGCTCGAAATGGCCTCGCTGGGCTCCAAGGTACTGCAGATCCGCTCAGTGGAATTCGCTGGCAAGTACCGCGTTCCGACCCGTGTGCTGTCCTCGCTGACCGACCCCCTTATCCCGCTCGAAGAAGAAATGACTTCGGGCACGCTGATTACTTTTGAGGAAGACGAAAAAATGGAAGCCGCCGTTGTCTCCGGCATCGCCTTCAGCCGCGACGAAGCCAAGATCACCCTGTTGGCCGTGCCCGACACCCCGGGGGTAGCCTTCTCCATCCTGGGCCCCGTCGCCGCCGCCAACATCGACGTCGACATGATCGTGCAAAACCAGTCCGTCGCTGGCACGACCGATTTCTCGTTCACGGTCAACCGCAACGAATTCCAGCGCACCATCGAACTGCTCCAGCGCGAAGTCGTGCCCGCCGTCAAGGCGCGCGAACTGGTCACCGATGACAAAGTCGCCAAAGTCTCCATCGTCGGTATCGGCATGCGTTCGCACGTCGGCGTCGCCAGCCTGATGTTCCAGACGCTGTCGCAAGAGGGCATCAACATCCAGATGATCAGCACCAGCGAAATCAAGACCTCGGTGGTCATCGACGACAAATACATGGAACTGGCCGTTCGTTCGTTGCACAAGGCGTTTGGCCTGGATCAGGTACCCGCTGAAAAAGTCTGATTCCGCGTCCGTTTTTGGCATGCGTCAGTGGCGTATGTCAAAAAAACCGTGCTAGAATTACAAGTTCTGCGGAGACGTGGCCGAGTGGTTGAAGGTACTCCCCTGCTAAGGGAGCATGTGGCTTAAAACTGCATCGAGGGTTCGAATCCCTCCGTCTCCGCCAGTTTAAGTTCTACAGAAATCTATAGAAGTCCACAAAACCCGCATGAACACTATGTTCTGCGGGTTTTTTGTTATCTGGACATCCAAGCTGATCTGTTGACAGCGACAAGATTCTGACGGTATGTTGGACGGTATCTGAACGACCGTCAGGAGAGATACCGTCATGGCGTTATCGGATATCACCGTACGGCAGGCCAAGCCGAAGGACAAGCCCTATAAATTGACCGATGGTTCCGGGCTCTATCTACTAGTCAACCGGGCGGGCAAGTATTGGCGCTACGACTACCGCTTCAACGCCAAGCGCAAGACTGTGGCCTATGGGGTGTATCCGGTTCTGACCTTGGCGGCAGCGCGCGATGCGCACCTTCAGACCAAGCGCCAGTTAAAGGCCGGTATCGATCCGATGGCCGGGCGTCAGGAAGAACGTCAGGTGGCCAGCCTGACGTTTCGCAAGGTGGCGCAGCAGTGGCGCGAACAGTGGAAAATCGGCAAAACCACGAAACACGATGCTGATGTTTGGCGACGTCTGGAGATTGACGTGTTTCCTGCCATTGGCGACAAGCCAGTCGCGGAACTGACTACTGCCCATGTGCGGGACTGCGTAAAAGCCATCGAACAACGCGGCGCACTGGATATTGCCAAGCGGCAATTGCAGAAATGCAGCCAGATCATGCGCTATGCTGTGGCCCACGATCTTGCCGAGCGCAATCCGGTGGCCGATGTGCAGCCGGCAGACATCTTGCCCACCCGCAAGAAACGCAACTATGCCAGACTGGATGCCAAAGACCTGCCGCAATTGCTTTGCGACATTGACCATTACGTCGGCGGCGAACATACCCGGCTGGCACTGCAATTGATGGTGCTGACGTTCGTGCGCACATCCGAGTTGATTGGCGCAACATGGAGCGAGTTTGATCTGCCCGGCAAGCGCTGGGATATTCCTGCCGAACGGATGAAGATGCGCACGCCCCACATTGTGCCGCTCAGTCGTCAGTCCATTGCCGTTTTGGAAACGCTACGGGCGCTGTCCTTCGGGCGCGATTATGTCTTCCCCGCCGATACGGGCAAGCCTACGCACATGAGCAACAACACGATTCTTTATGCGCTATATCGTATGGGCTATCGGGGCCGCATGACCGGCCACGGCTTTCGCGGCATGGCGTCCACCATTTTGCATGAGCAAGGCTGGCCTCACGCCCACATTGAACTGCAATTGGCGCATCAGGAACGCGATGACGTGAGCGCCGCCTACAACCATGCGCTGTATCTGACGCCCCGGGCGAAGATGATGCAGGCCTGGGCGGATCACGTAGGCAGGCTGCGTATGAGCAAGGTCGTCGCTATGCGCACGGCGGGTTGAGACTTGCCTCTCGTAACGAGTGCGTTGGAAAAGTGGGTCAGTGAACGGGCCGTACCCCGAGGCGATAATAGTGCGATCTACGCACCGGTCAATACGGGTATGGAGCAGATCGCATTGTTGCCTGACGGGTGAGCGAGACTGCGATGAGATGGGAGGTAACGGGCCGCTGTGGCCCGATCTCTGGAGGCTTCTCATGTCAGACCATCATCATCACCACCACGATCCGCAGAGGCACAATGCCCTGTTTACCACGCCCTCTGCGCTCATGCTCGATACCCGGCTCACGCCGCTAGAGCGCAATGCCTGGCAAGTCCTGCGCATGCTGCGCGGCGCAGACGGTGTGAGCCCACTGGCTAGCCTGGGGCAATTGCGCCGCTACCTCACTACCACGCCCCTGGGGCAGCGTGCGGGCTACCTGACCGCGCGGCGCGTACTCGTCGTGCTGCGTCTGACCGGCTGGATCAGTCTGATTGGGCAGCATCGCGATCCCATGACGGGCCATGTCCTGAGCGAGCGGTATGAGGTGCATGAGCTCGCATTGCGCTTTGAGCAGGCCAGCGAGCGGGATGCTGGCTTGGCGCAACTGTTGCACGAGTCCGTCGACGGCGAAGACAACCAGGTGGATCGCGTCGCCATGCACATCCGGGAAACGTTGGAGCAAGCGCCCACGGCGAGCGATAACGACGCTCGCAAGCCGAGCCACGACGACGACGAGCCACCTGGTCCCATGCCGCCATCGCCATCGGACCAGGACGCTGCCCAAACACCGGCGTTGGAGGATTCCGTCAGCAGCATGGAGAGTCCGCTGCAGACCGGCCACGCCCACCCCATGCCGCACGAGCAAGACAGTACGTATAAGACGTATATGTATAAAAAAGAACGTACGTACCGCGCACGCGCGTATAAGGAGGGCGGCTCAGTATCCTCCCCCTTGGCCTTGCCGCCTTGCCTGAGTAACGCTAAAACTGATCAGCAAAAAGATGTGCAGGCCGCCTTGCGCCGGCTGCCGCCCGCGCATCGCCAAGAGGTGCTGGACGAATTGCAGGCACGCAGCCAGAGCGGCACCGTGCGCAATGTCATCGCTTACTTTTTTGGCCTGATCAAGCGGGTGCTTGCCGGAGAATTTCGCTTGTGGGCGGGCCGCAAGGCGGAGCAACCTGCCAGCCTGCCACAACAGCCCGGTGCGAGTACAACAGCGGCGACCCCGCGTCTGGCCACCCGTCCAGAGCCACCCATGCAGCCCGCATCGCGCGAAACCGCGTTTGCGTACCTCGCTCACCTGCGCAAGACGCTGAATATGCCGGAGCATGCGGGCGAGCTTGCCGCGCAGGTGGTGCAGGCTAACGGCTGGCGGCCTCGTCCTGCCTAGGGCTGGCCTTGGCTTCGCGCTCCTGCGGGCCTTAACGAGGCGCGGCCGCTTGGAGCACCGCTCTCGCCGAAGGGCAAGAGTGCAGGGGGACACACATCCCTGGCACCCAGCCGACAGGCTGATACGCTGCGTGGGCGTCGATGGTGCGCTTACGCCGGGTGCTCACCCGTTCGGTGCTCGCCGGCGGCGGCACGCCGCTGCTGCGGCTTACGCGCCCGCCAATGACACCCACTACTCGCGGCTTGCTCTGACCGATTGCACGTCGCTCGTGTGGAGGCTGCCGCATGGCTTTGCACGCGAGCTGCCTGTGCAGGCGTGACATGGGAACCATGGCATCCCTGCGCAGGCAGCCGACAAGGCCGAAGGCCGCGTCAGTGCCGCAACAGGTAAGGGACCGGCGCGAACGCTGCCGCAGCGCCTTTTGCCGCAGCACGGCACCGATGCCGCGACATGGGCCGTCACTGCGCGCCGCAGTGACGGCCCCACGCATCCCAGCAACAATACGGGCAAAACCAAATCCTATTGTGTGCGGCATACATGATGATGGCCGGCCTACACTGACCAGACAGTTGCCAAGACCGATGGGCTTCATACATCGGCACCCCAGCACCGCGGGTTCCTTCAAGCACTGGCCCGTCAGGGTGGAACCCATCCAGGTATGCCCAGGCTCCTGCTGCATACCGACCCCTACCCATGGGGTGGAGCCTTCTTTTATCTACTTGTACTCATCCTTTTTCGCGCCCACGGCGCACTGTCCCCAGCGACCATGCCTTGCGTGCAATGCGCTAGGTTGCGGCGGCTTTCCCTACTTATCTCACTCACTTTTAACACGGAGGGTTCATCCACGTTCAGCGCATTTTCATCTCGCAGTACGTCCGTTCGGCCTTCCAGCAGGGAGCAAGACGGAGGCCTCATTCGAGGCTTTGGTGTCCCCTGAACACCATGCCCTTGCCCTCACGGGATCTCGCCTAGCGAGTTGGCACTAACACTAACCATTGGGTTTCAGGACAACACGACAGTACCGACAACACGTTCACCCAGAGACGGAAAAATGGATGACTTGACCTATACCCTGCGCCAGCTTTGCCAGCGCAACCGCGACGGCAGTCACACCACCCAGGCCGACCGCACACGCTCGCTGACGTTGGTTGCGCGGCAACTGCGCGAGGCCGGTTTCCGACAGATGAAGGCCCCATCGCTCAAGGGAAAGCATGTCGAAGCCCTTTTAGAACGTTGGCAAGATGAAGGCTTGTCCGCTGGCACCATCAAGAATCGACTTTCGCACCTGCGTTGGTGGGCCGAGAAGATCGGCAAGGCGGGCATCCTGCCGGCGGACAACACGCAACTGGGCGTGGCCGAGCGCCGCTATGTGACCAATGTCAGCAAGGCACGCGAACTGGGCACAGGTCTTGCTCACGTTACCGATGCCCACGTGCGTATGAGCCTTCAGCTACAGGCCGCCTTTGGATTGCGCCGGAAAGAATCGCTCCTCTTCCAGCCCCGTTATGCAGACAAAGGAGACCATCTCGCCCTGAAAGGCTCATGGACGAAAGGTGGAAGGGAGCGAATCGTACCAATTACCACGCCAGCCCAGCGTGAGGTGCTGCAAGCGGCGCACCGTCTGGCGGGAACCGGGTCATTGATCCCGGCGCACAAGAACTACATCCAGCAGCGGCACGTCTACGATGGGCAGTGCAAGGCAGCGGGCCTAAGTCATATGCATGGGCTACGTCATCAGTATGCGCAAAGCCGCTATGAGGTCTTGACCGGCTGGAAAGCCCCTGCGGCGGACGGACTGTCAACGAAGCTCCTGACGTCTGCGCAGCGCGTGCAGGATGCTCACGCGCGGCAAACCATTAGCCAGGAGCTGGGGCATGAAAGAGCACAAGTCACCGCTACCTACCTCGGGAGGTAGCTCGGTTTCTGAACAAACAATGGGGGCAAAGATTTACCGGTACCGACGCTCAGTGCTGCGCCAACCGACCAGAGGCTGGCTACAATTCCAGGCATTTTTTTTGAAAAAAACAATGTACTGAATTAAGAGTTGATCGTGTGCGTCCGAGCCGGGGACTCGCACAGCGATCATTCCACATATCCGCGGGAGGAGAGCTCGCGTCAAGCCCCTGGTGTAGCTGACGTACGACCTAATCTAATCGCCAAACTAGGGCAGCCAAAGTCACGGCGAGCACTGGCAACGTCAACACGATACCGACCTTGAAGTAATACCCCCAGGAGATGACGGTGCCTTTGCACTCGAGTACGTGCAGCCAGAGTAGTGTGGCCAAGCTTCCGATGGGCGTGATCTTGGACCCCAGATCGCTACCGATGACATTTGCGTAGATCATGGCCTCTTTCACGACTCCGTCGGTTTGCCTAGCATCAATCGACAATGCACCTATCAATACGGTGGGCATGTTGTTCATGACAGAGGAAAGAAAGGCTGCCAGAAAGCCTGTGCCGAACGTCGCGGCCCACATGCCCTGCTCTGCCAATCCCGACAACATGTCGGCACGAAGATTGCGACAGCTGCTATCATGAGAAATTATTCGTATGGCTTTTCTTAGTTTGGAATTTATGGGTACCGTCCTGGCCCGATGCCGTCGTACTTGAACGATTCTTGTGGTACCTATAGGGCCAAGCCCGTACCCATATAGGCGGTGGCGATGTGCTTCATCGCGCTGTATACCATCGCTTTTCCAGGATTTACCGTGTCCCTAGCCAAATATCGCGAACGCCTGGAATCCTGGCAGATCTTTGTCTACTTCGCGGCCGTCATAGTGGCTTTGTGCCTAGCGTGGCAATTGCCTGGAACAGTGGCGCTGGCGCCAGCTATCGATCCTCTGCTGGCCTTCATGCTTTTTGTGACCTTTCTGCAGGTACCTCTGACGGAATTGCGGGAGGCTCTATCGAACGTACGCTTCCTGGGCGCGCTGCTAACGGCGAACTTCATAGCGGTACCGCTACTAGTTGTCGTGCTGCTACCCTGGCTGCCTGCTGATCCGCTGCTACGCATAGGCGTCCTGCTGGTACTACTGACACCATGCATCGATTATGTCGTGACCTTCGCACACTTGGGGCGCGCTGACGCTCGGCCACTGCTGGCCTCCACGCCGGTGTTGTTGATTGGGCAAATGTTGCTCCTACCAATCTTCCTCGGATGGCTCTTGGACCATACGGCAGCTGACCTGGTGAAATGGGAGCCATTTATGCATGCCTTTATCTGGCTGATTGCCGTACCGCTGGTCCTGGCCGCTGCCTGCCAAGCCTGGGCATCGCGCGGAAGACCGGGCCAGGATATCGTGAACATGCTGGGCTTACTACCGGTGCCAGCCACCGCGGCGGTGTTGTTCGTCGTCGTAGCCGCAACGACACCGCAACTTGGACATGCACTGGGTGTCGTGCGTACTGTTGTGCCGATCTATGTCGTCTTTGCTATCACTGGACCGCTTTTGGGTTGGTACGTGGCGCGTGCTTGGCGGCTGCCCACCGCCCAAGGGCGTGCCGTGGCATTCAGCGCCGCCACCCGCAATTCGCTGGTGGTTCTGCCGCTCGGGATGGCCATTCCAGGCGCCGTTCCCTTGATTCCTGCGGTGATCGTCGCGCAGACGCTAGTTGAGCTCATCAGTGAACTGGTCTACGTGAAGCTGCTTCCGCGTATGGGAGCAGGGCCTCGCTAGCGCGAGATTAGCCGCGTAGGTTACCGTCTGAAGTCAACCCCTCCCGTCAATGTCACGGCGCACTGGGCTTGCTGGCAGATTCGTCCAGTCCCGCAGGGGCGGTGGATCGAGACTGCGTGGAAGCGCGATAGATCGCCGAGATAGCCCCCTTCTAAGTCCATAAAATTGAGGCTTCAACCTCGTATGCAAGAGTTTGCTCGCAAACGCGCGTCTATCCGAAACGACCGATAATCTAGTCAGAGGTTTGCTGCTGCTTCGAATTGGTAAATATGTCGCCAATCGCCCTCATTTCAATGAGTCCGCCGGCACACATAAATCCGGTGAAATCTGAGCATCTGGCCGCCTGATCGGTCAACATGAAGGACATCAAAGCGCCCATCAAGGCAACATCAGCCTGGTAAATAATGCTAGGCCCTTGTCGGCCCCCCAAACTAGGCCCGCGCGCCAACACTGATAGGTGCTGCGATACCGTGTTGTGGGGGCCACCCACGCGTTCTGCAATCGTTCCTGCTGCGACACCTTCGGGCTCTCGGCTCACCCGCAGGCGAAATATCTCTAGGCGCGTCGGCTGAGACAACGCGTGAAAGGCGCTCAATGCGTGCTGAAAAGACGTTTCTCCGTGTGGAGGATCAGGGTTGAAATGGCTGGCAACGGCTGGCGATGTAGGGCGTACTGTAGACATATTGGCGCAAATAGCGTCATTGATTCTGTATATCCAGACAGACCATATCGCAAACATGACAGATTGGTGTCAGCAACAATCCAGCAATCATCGTGGTTGCACGCAGACTATCGCCGGAGTCCCGCGGTCAGCCGGAGACCATTCCACCGAGTTACTGCTCGCCTCTGGCGTTAGGGCCGCATTGTCCGCCTGCTGAAAGGCAGCAGGCGGGTTATTAGTCGACAGGCATGGTCCTGACGGACAAGTGTCGCGGTGTCTAAGCCGAGTCGGCACTCTCCACGGCCTTGCTAGCCTCGCCCAGAATGTCGCGACCACCTTTGGCCGCGATAACCGACACAACCAAGCCAAGAATGAGGTCCGGCAGATTGGAGTCCAGTCCCAATACCAGGGCACCTGAAAGGACAATTCCGAGGTTGACGACCGAGTCGTTGCTTGTAAAGATAGTTGACGCCTTAAAGTTGACGTCCTCTCCGCGATGGCGCTTTAGCAATCTCAAGCAGATGATATTGAGTGCCGCATTCGCTGCGGCCATCGCCATCATTGCCGGACCCACTGGTGCCTCGCCGCCAAAGAACCGCCGAAGGACCTCAGCTGCCAGCATCGCCGCCAAGGCAATCAACAGCCAGCCCGAGAGACGGGCGGCTCGGATTTTTATCGCCTGTGAACGTCCAACCGCATAGAGGCTGACGCCGTACACGGACGCATCGGCCAGATTATCCAGGGCAGCTCCAATTAGTGCAGTTGAAGAAGCCCACATTCCAACCACGACCCCAACTGAGCACTGGCTCAGGTTGATAATTAAAACAAGCAACAAGATCTTACGATCGCCCATTGAGCGGTCATCAAATTTGTCGCTCTCATCACTGCCGTTGCTGTCGTTCATTGACAATGCCCAGATAGTTTCAAAGGGATGAACTAAAGGTCTTGAGTGATTCGCCTCAGCAGTGGCGGAATTCAAAACCTCCGAAAACGCCTACCGAATCGGGATGCCTTCATAAATCAACAACGATTAATCTTGAGGCGTCGGTATTTGAACCATTCAATATGAGGCAGAACAAAGCTGCCCATCACACGTTACTGCTGCCGTTTGTGGCGGCCCACTGCTTCTCCGACTGCATTTGAAAGCTCCTGGGGCGTAAGCTTGTCAAGTCGGCTTCCCTCGACGAAGAATGTGGGAGTGCCCTTTATACCTACAGCGTTGACGTCCTTCGCGTCGGCCTCAATGATTGCGCTGACGGCTCCGTCCTGCATATCAACGCGGGCTTTCGCTTCATTCAGGCCCGCGCGTGCCGCAGCGCTCCATGCAGCAGCGACGTTTGGATCGTCATGCCATTCTGGCTGCGCGTTCAGCACTGCCTCTAAAACCGGGAGAAAGAGCTCCTGCTTACGAGCCGCCTCCAGCATTCTCACCACTGGCTCGGATCCTTTGTGAAGCAACACATAGCGCAACACCAAGCGGACGTCGTCTGGGTGCTTCTTCAAGAGTTTTTTAACGTGTGGATAAAAAGCACGGCAGCCTTCGCACGAAGGATCAAAGAACTCGACGATGGTTATAGGCGCATCGAAGCGCCCAATCACAGGGGAATGAAAGCGCACTAGCATTGCTCCGTCCTTACGCGCGACGGATTGCTGGATCGTTTTCGATTCCGGCGCACCCGTTAACCGTACAGATAGGACGGCGACAGCAAATACGATAAGCGAAGTTGCACCGATGGTGATGATAAGCAGACGTCGATTCATTGTTTGGAATAGTGTCGGGCCGTGAAAAGGGAGGCTACGATCATAGTAAACGCAAGCAGTGAGAGAAACGGCAAGGGTACAGAACCAAAGATTGTCATGGCGGCACCTGAACAGGAGCTAGCCGCCGAACAAACGGAGATCTCCGGCTCAATCACATGCCAGTACAACAGCGTGTGATAACCTGCGATCCCACCGCCGACTAGCGCCAAGGGTGAGGCGTAACGCCAGACCCCATAATCCTCACGATAGCAGGCGACACCTAGTATCCAGCAGAGCGGAAACATGAATATCCGCTGGTACCAACACAATACACAGGGGGTCTGCCCCAACACTTCGCCAATGAAAAGGGCAGATAATGTTGCGCCCAGCGCAGTTGCCCATGCCAGAACCAGGCCGGCCCAGGAGCGTCGAATGTGGTTCCCTTCTGAAGCAGCGGCGACGATCACGAAGCATTCTCCCTAACGGTTCTGCGCGTTACTACGCAAGCTGAATGCCTCGTGTAGATTGCGGCGCATGCGGCCCTTCAGCAGTAAGCAAGGTCGTCGCACATCAGCGGAGGTTTTGGCCGACATTTCGGCCAAAACCTTCATACAGCGGGTGCATGCTTGGCTTGTTCAGACACCTCTTCCAGCTCCATCTCTTCTCTGTCGTGCCGGTGGACCAGCCGATACAGCGCCGGAAGCACGAGCAGGGTGAGGATCGTTGAGGATATGATTCCGCCAATCACTACTGTCGCCAAGGGCCGCTGCACTTCTGCCCCTGTCCCCGTTGCGATTGCCATAGGCACAAAGCCAAGCGAGGCTACCAGAGCCGTCATTAAAACCGGCCTCAGCCGGCTGATCGCACCCTCCCGTACGGCCTGGTCCACAGATCTGCCAGCCTCGCGCATCGAACGGATGAACGACAGCAATACCAAGCCGTTCAGTACCGCTACGCCGCAGAGTGCAATGAAGCCAACGGCGGCTGTGATCGACAGCGGAATACCGCGCAACCACAATGCCACTACACCGCCGGTAAGCGCAAATGGAATGCCTGTAAAGACGATCAAGCCGTCCCTAACGTTGCCAAACATGGCAAACAACAATCCGAACACTAACAACAACGCAGCTGGGACCACTATTCGGAGCCGGTTGGCTGCGGACTGGAGTTGTTCAAATGTACCTCCCCAGGAAGTCCAGTAGCCAGAAGGGACTTTCACCCGTGCTTCGATCTCGCTGGTTGCCTCGGACACGAATGAGCCCAAATCGCGTCCTCTCACATTGGCACTCACAACGATACGGCGCTTGCCGTCCTCTCGTGAGATCTGATTAGGACCTGGCGAAAGATCAAAGTCTGCTACCTCACTTAGCGGAATATAGGTCGTCTTTGAATCAGGCGCTGCAGGCAGTGCAATTGGCAGATTGCGAAGCTCCGCAATGTTTTCCCGCACTTTTTCCGGTAAGCGCACTATGATGTCGAAGCGTCGATCCCCTTGGAAAAACGTCCCAGCCTCGCGACCGCCCGCAGCAATAGCCAACGTATCCTGTATCGCAGCCATACTCAGTCCATACCGTGCTGCACGCGCACGATCGATGTTGACAGTAAGCATCGGCAATCCCGTAGTCTGTTCAACCTTCACCTCAGAAGCGCCAGGGATTGTTTCCAGAACTTCCGCGATCTCCGTGGCTGTCGCGTTCAGGACTTCGTTATCATCGCCAAAAACCTTTACCGCCACATCGCTGCGAACCCCCGAGATCAGCTCGTTGAATCTCAATTGAATGGGTTGCGAGAACTCGTAATTATTACCCGGAATTTGTGCTGCTTCTTCCTGAATCGCTGCCAGCAGTTCAGCATGTGACTTCCGTGGCGCTGGCCATTGATCTATAGGCTTAAGCATGATGTAGCCGTCTGAGATATTCGGCGGCATGGCATCCGAAGCAATTTCCGCCGTCCCCGTGCGCGCGAACACCCGTTCAATTTCCGGAAATTTCTCCTTAAGCCGGCTCTCGATTTGCTTTTGCATTTCGACCGACTGTGTGAGACTAGTTCCGGGAACGCGAAGGGCTTGGATCGCCATGTCCCCTTCGTTCAAGTTCGGAATAAATTCGCTACCCAGACGAGAAGCAAGCACACCACAAACGATAACCAATATAGTTGCTGCGGCCAGCACAATTGGAGTGCGGCGCAGCGTGCCCTCCAGCAGAGGCTGATATCGACGCGTCGCCCACGTCATTAAGCGGTTTTCTTTCTCCGATACTTTGTTTCCCATAAAGAGTGCCACTGCCGCCGGCACAAAGGTCACGGATAGAATCATAGCGCCCAGCAGCGCGAAGACCACGGTCAACGCCATAGGATGAAACATCCGTCCTTCTACACCACTCAGCGCAAAAATTGGCAGGTAAACCACCATGATAATTAACTGCCCGTAGAGCAAAGGCCGGCGCGCCTCCCGCGCAGCCGCAAAAACCTCGTGAAAGCGTTCAGAGCGCGTCAGTGCCCGCTGCTGAAGAGCTTGAGCGTGGCTCAAACGTCGCACGCAGTTCTCCACGATTACGACTGCGCCATCTACGATGATGCCAAAGTCCAACGCCCCAAGACTCATCAAATTGGCACTGACTTTATAGGTGACCATCCCCGTGAAGGTAAACAGCATGGAAAGTGGGATGATCGCCGCTGTAATAAGCGCGGCCCTTATGTTCCCAAGAAATACAAACAAGACGACTATGACCAACGCCGCCCCTTCAAGCAGATTTTTCTTGACCGTGGCTATCGCCTTGTCAATCAAATTCGCCCGGTCATAAACCGTGACAGCTTTAACGCCGTCCGGTAGGGTTTTGTTGATGGAATCTAGCTTTTCCGACACTGCTTCGGAGACGGCAAGGCTATTCTGCCCAATGAGCATGAACACCGTGCCGAGCACGACTTCCTGACCGTTATCCGTAGCCGCGCCCGTTCTCAATTCGCGGCCAATTCCTACGTCGGCAACATCCCGTATGCGAATTGCTTGCCCGTTGACCGAAGTCAGCACGATATTGCCGATATCTTCGATGGACTTGACCTGACCTGGCGCGCGTATTAGGTATTGCTCGCCCTTGCGCTCGATATAACCCGCACCAACGTTGGCGTTATTGCTTTCCAACGCCGTCATGACGTCGGCGAGTGTGAGCCCATATGATGCAAGCCGCTCGGTGCTAGGTGCGACTTGGTATTCCTTCGCAAAGCCACCAATGGAATTAACCTCGGTCACGCCAGGGATATTACGCAATTGTGGCTTAATGACCCAATCTTGTATCTCACGCAGATCCATTGGCGTATACGGGGAACCATCTTCTTTTCGGGCATTAGGCTCCGCTTCTACGGTCCACAAGTAGATTTCGCCCAAACCTGACGAAATTGGCCCGAGCGTAGGAGTTATTCCGGCCGGCAAGCTATCCCTGGCTTCTTGCAGGCGCTGGTTTACCAACTGCCTTGCAAAATAGATATCCGTTCCATCCTCAAAAATTACTGTCGTCTGAGAAAGACCATAACGTGACAATGATCGCGTCTGCTCCAACCCCGGAAGGCCAGCCATGACAGTTTCAATCGGATAAGTGATTCTTTGTTCAGTTTCCAGCGGAGAATAGCCTGGTGCCCCAACGTTGATCTGTACTTGCACGTTGGTGATATCGGGAACCGCATCAATTGCAAGGCGTGAATAGTTATATACACCGATGGCGGCCATTCCAAGTGTCAGGAATAGAACCATCCAACGCTGCTCGATTACAAAGCGGATGAGGCGCTCAAACATGGTCTCTCCGCTTCAATGTGCGTGATCGGCACTGGCTTTGCCGAGCTCCGACTTTAATGTAAAAGCGTTTTCAACAGCATAGCGAACGCCAGGCTTCAGGCCTCGCGTTATTTCAACCATCGAGTTGGAACTCTTTCCGACCGTGATCGGCTGCGCCAGAAAGCCACCGGGGACCTCGATGAACACAATGGACTGTCCATCAACTGTGTGAACGGCATCTGCGTCGACACCGACCGCGACCTCCGAGTCGTCGGTAATCACCTGCACCGTCACAAAGAGGCCCGGTCGCCAGGCGGCTGCCGGATTGTTCAAAGTAACGCGTGCCGTCGCCGTGCGCGTCTGCTGACCGAGCAATGATCCGATGTAGGAGACTTTGCCCTGTACAGTTGCCTCGAACGCAGTGGATGACACGATGGCGTCCTCTCCGATGCGTACCGAGGCCAGATCTTTGGGAGCAATCACAAACTCCGCCCAGACGGTGCTTAAGTCCGAGATTGTGAATATGCTGGCGTTATCTGCAAGTGCCTCCCCAAGTGCTATGTGCTTCTCCACTATCATTCCATCAAATGGTGCGCGAACCTCCAACAGCGCGAGATCTTTCGTCTGCGGGAGTGCGCCCACTGCGCTCAATTTCTGCGTAGCATTTTGCACGGCGATTTCGGCCTCGTTTAATGCCGCACGTGCGATTTGGTAATCCTGCTCTGCGGAAACCTTTTCGCGCCATAGGCGCCTCTCTCGGGCATGCGTCTGTGCGGCCAATTCTCGTCGCTTTGTGGCAGCCAGCCACTCGCTGCGCAAATCCGATAACGACGCACTGGAAATCACGGCCAGAAGCTGGCCCTTCTTAACTTGTTGCCCTAGGTCGGCTGAAACGCTTTCCACCACGCCCGCCATCCGCGGCACTACGTGCGCGGTACGATCGGCATTGAACTTGACTTCCCCGGGGAATTGGGCAGACGTCGGCAAAGGTGCAGGCCCCGCCACCGCGATTTTGATACCAGCAGTCTTGACCTGCTCCGGCGATAGGGAAATCCTGCCCTCCTCTTTCTCTAGAGAAGCGCGGACGACCTGTTGATCAGATAAGTGGACGTCGGCTTCAATTTTAAAGAAGTGGGGCTCCGCGATAGATTGCACACTAACCAAACCGCCACCTTCTTTGCGAAATGTGAGGTTCTCCACTTCTCCATTCGGACGCGTCAACTTCGCAACCACCTCCCCTGGTTCTACTGCAATCGGCTGCCCTTCGGCATACCCCCAAACCTTCAGGCGAGGCTCTCCTCCCTCTTCGCTAAGCAGCAGTTCCACCCCAAATGTTTCGACGGACGTGAGCGTACCGCCATTTGGGCCGGCGGCCTCGGCCATTTGGGCGGAGCTTGCAGGAGTGCTCTCGTGCTCTTCATGGTCATGTTCATCCTGAGCAGCGTACAGAGGACCAGAGCCCGTAAGAAACAGCACAAAAATCGCTACCGCGTACTTGACATGCTTTGCGATGCTCGAATATCCGTTGTTCAACATATTGTTTTCTCTACTGGACTCAACGTCCAAGGATCCGCTGGATTTCAGAATGGGCTTGGTATGCTGATGCCACTACCCTGAGGTATGCGATGTTTGCGTCTGATAATGTACGTTGCGCGTCCAACACGTCGAGAAATCCAAATTTCCCTGCCTCAAATCCCTTGCTGGCTGACTCAAACGCTTGCGAGGCTCCCGGGATAACCGACCCTCGGTAATCACGCGCCGCCGCGACGGCAAGATCGAACTGAGAAACAGCTTTTAGTAAGTCTGCCGTCAGTCGTGCCTGCAAGTCCCGATATGTGTCCCGGGCCTTGTAAGCCTGCATTGAGGCGGCGTACACATTGCCTTGATTTCTGTCGATGATAGGTAGAGGGATGGAAATACCGATCTGCGGCTTGTTGCGTCCGACCTCATTGTCACGAGCAACACCTACGCTGACCGTGATATCTGGATAGCGCTTACTCTTCTCGACTTCGATTAACGCCTGTCCCAAGTCGACCGCCATCCGACCCGACTGCAAAATAGGCGACCCCGCTAACTCCGCGCGGAGTGCATCCAAGGTCCCTCTCGCCGGAAGTAGATCGATGTCTGCCTCTACCGAATCAAATTTTGGATCGTTTTCCCCCCAGAGAACGGCTAAATTTCGGCGGGCATTCAGCAAGTTTTCTTTCGCCGCTCGCGCCTCAATCCGAGCGTTTGCCATTGCCACTCCGGCCTTGCTGCTCTCCAAAGGAGGAGCTTTTCCTGCAGCGACCCTACGCTCTGCTAGGCGCAGCGCACTGGCCGCAATCTCAACATTATCGTCCGCAACGCGCACTGATTCTTGCGCTACGGCCAGATCGAAAAATGCAGCGATTACGGAGGCGCGCAGCGTTGCTCGGGCGCTATTTACGTCCTGCTTTGCAATGTCACGCGAAAGCTCCGCCGCAGTGACGCGCGCGGCACGTTTGCCGCCGAGCTCGATGGGCATGTTGAGCAAGGCGGTCGTCGTACGCGTGGCCTCCTGAGTATCGTCGACGCCAATATCGAGGGACGGATTTGGCATAAGTCCAGCCTGGGTAACAAGACCGTCGCCTGCGGAAGCCTCATATTTTGACGCGGCAAGCATCGGATTGCGCTCCAGCGCCATGCTCAACGCCTGCTCGAGTGTCAGCAAGCGCCCGTCAACGCTTACCGTATCTATAGGCGCCGCTTTAGCAAGAAATGAGTCGAGTTTCGCAGGCTCTTTGGCCTGCGTCGAAGTGACGAGCAACAGGGCCGCGATGGCCAGCGGCGGCGAGAGTAGACGCATTTTTTACCGTAAGGAATTTAGGCTTGGCGAGGACTTAGCTGGACCGATCAGGTCGGGCCATGTTTCACCGGCGGGATCACAGGCAGATAGCCGGCACTGTAGCTAACACGCCTCGTCAATATCTCGACAGAAAAATGACAATTCCGTAATGTTCGGAACTTTACGAATTCGTAATCAGGGTGTTTGCGAATTGACGAGGTTCATTTTGTAGAGTGTCACCAACGCTTAACGAAAAGCGTGTAGGCGACGCAGCCGCGCGCCTGCTGCATACGGAACATGGAGATTTTTATGCTGATTCGTCACACCCGCAATGTACTGATACTCGGTGCCGCGCTCACTCTGCCTTCCATCGCCCAAGCGTCGGAGACCTGGCACCAAACTGACACTGAAATCGGTTACGAGACTGCCCCCAGTCACGCCGCGGGAGGGAAGACAGCTGAGCAAGTTCGGGCAGAACTTGCGGAGGCCAAAGCCGACAAGCGTGCATGGGCATTGCAGTACAGGGGCCTACCCCTGCCGGCGTCGGCTCAGCAAGGTAGTGGGCGTACCCGAGCAGAGGTCCGGGCGGAAGCAGAGGCAATGAGCGAAGACGAACGAGCTCGACTCAAGGAGATCTATACGCCCAGCTAAGGCTCGTTATATACGGTCAAATCTCCGTCTGACCCTGCGGGGTTGGCAACCCCGGGAAATGCCTGGACTAGAATATGTCTACATCGCCATTCTTGGCATTTCCTTTACACAACGCCCATGAAAGTTCTGGTAATTGAAGACGAGAAAAAGCTCGCCGAGTACCTACGGCGGGCACTTAGCGACCACAACTATATCGTGGACGTGGCGGCCGACGGTCTTGCCGGCCTGCATCTTGCGAAGGAAATCCAGTACGACCTCATACTGCTCGACATTATGCTGCCAGGAATGGACGGCCTGAGCGTTCTGAAGGAGTTGCGCAGGAGCAGTCGCGTTCCTGTGTTAATGCTTACAGCAAGGGATAAGCTTGAGGACCGTGTTCATGGGCTGCATGAAGGGGCCGACGATTATTTATCCAAGCCGTTCGCCATGTCCGAGTTGTTAGCTCGAGTTCTCGCTCTGGGTAGGCGCAGCGGCTTACACCCCCCCCAAACAGATGGCCCAAATTTACTACGGGTCGGAGACCTCGAACTTGATCTTCTGCGGCGGCGAGCAAGCCGTAATGGCCAGCGATTGGACCTCACGGCTAAAGAGTTCACGCTTCTGGCGCTATTGATGCGTAGACAAGGAGAGGTGCTGTCCAGGCTGGATTTAGCCGAACAAGTTTGGGATATGAATTTCAATAGCAACACCAACGTGGTGGAAGTCGCTGTCCGGCGTTTGAGAGGCAAGGTGGACGATCCCTTTGAGAGGAAGCTTCTGCATACCGTACGCGGGATGGGCTACGTGCTAGAGATTCGGGAGCCCTGATGGCAATAAAGCGACCGGAATCGCTAAGAACATGGCTTTCGTGGTGGCTCGCCATCCAGACGTTTATGGCGCTTAGCCTCGTGTGCGTGGCGGTCTATTACGCTACGAACCTTAATCTAGCCCGGCGTCAGGAGGCCTTAATACAACAAAAAGTTGAAGTTGTACGGCACGTAGTTGAAGAGAACGGTGCAGACGATGATGCGGCAAGAATGCGGCATAAGCTGGAGGACTTCTTCTACGGTCGCCCAGAGTTTACCCTGGTTCTGGAAATCGATGGGCAACGTGTGGTTTTCGGCAATCCCATTGACAACGACCCCACCCGAGAACGCCGCATCTCATTCACATTGCCGTATCCTGGAACGCCCGGCGACTCACTGACGGCAGAGTTGATCCTGGACATATCCGACGATATCCGTCTCCGTAAGGGACTGGCTGGGACGTTGTTCGCTTGTGCACTATTTGGCGCCGTCGTTGTCGCCGCTATGGGAACTGTGACGGTGCGAAAGGCATTGGCGCCGCTGGACTCACTCGTACAGCAGGCGGCTAAACTATCACCAGATCGCATCGGTGAACGCCTCAATGAGAAAGGGCAGGCAAGGGAGATCCTGCCTCTTGTACGCCAGTTCAACGCCGTATTGCAGAGGCTAGAAAGGGCCTACGTCCAAATGGAGGGATTCAACGCCGACGTAGCCCATGAGATGCGCACACCGCTGACCACCTTGATTGGCGAAACTGAGTTAGCCCTACATAAGCGGCTCGATCAGGAAGAGTTGCTGGACATCCTGGGATCAAATCTGGAAGAACTGCAACGCTTATCAAGTATCGTAAAGGACATGCTATTTCTATCGCAAGCTGATCGAGGTGCTAGAGTCAGAGGGGCATGGGAGCCGAGCGTGTCGGCGATCGTGCAAGAGGTAAGTCAATATCACGAAGCGGAAGCACTGGAGGCAGGCGTGGTGCTCGCAGTGGTGGGTGACGCCGCTTTTCAAATCGACCGTCCTTTATTTCAACGGGCAATATCAAACTTGTTGTCCAACGCTATTCGCTATGCCAGTGCAGGTAGCACTATTGAGATCGCTATATCTTCTACCGCTGCGGGCGAACTGACGGTAGCGGTTCGCAACGAAGGCGAGCCGATTTCACCTGAACATTTACCACGCCTGTTCTACCGTTTTTACCGTAGCGATAGCGCGCGGGAATTTGATGCTAACCATCATGGACTGGGTCTTGCCATCGTATCCGCCATTGCCCGCATGCATGGCGGCGATACCTTTGCGAGATCTTCTGGGCGATACACAACGATAGGCTTTCGCACTCAAGTCGCCGAGCAACAAGGGAGACAAATCTCGGATAGCGACAGCATTGCGTAGAGTCAGATGTTTGCCGTTGATCTGTGTGTAGTCTTCCACAACGTCTACGCCATCTACTATCGACCTGACGATAAGACCGCAACGATTATGCGCGTACTGCACGGTGCACGCGGCCTCGCTGCGATCTTGACCAAGGTAGGCTTGGAAGCGAATAGGATCAAGCGATGGCCAGGCACTTTCGATCCTTGTAGACATATGTCGCAACAACGTCAGGTGTGAGGATATACGTAAACGTCGCCAAGACCTCATCAACTCCGAGTGCAGCATCGACGTTGCCTACCCTAACCGCCAAACCAAGGCCGCAAGTTGAACCGCCCCGGGGGCGGTTCACCTCGTTGGTTTAACGACCATAACCAATTCGGTTTCTTTGATCTGGACGAAGAACAAAACCGAGTTAAACAAAAAGCCGCCCGAGGGGGAACTCCTGCTTGTATTCGACACACGTTGTGTGGAATACGGTATTTTTAGCGGTATTTATTTTCTTATTAAATCTATCCAATTGATTTATATGTAAAAAATCAAAAATATGAATCCCTCCGTCCCGCCAAGAATAGTTCGAAGTAGTTCAGACCAGCCCCGCCGGGTTTCCGCGCGGGGCTTTGTCTTAGGGGAAGACGTCTACAGGCCCGGCGACGTCCAAAGCCTCGCCCGGCTCGCTATGAATTTCAACAGCACGCCGCATGTGTAGTGCCTGGCCTTTTTTTCAAGAAAATCAGAGAAATGATCTTTTGCGGCGTGATCGGCGTGATCTGAGACGACTCGCATTACCGCGAACGGAACCCCGAACTCGTAGCACACCTGAGCCATGGCTGCGCCCTCCATTTCAACGCAAAGCACTTCAGGCAAGCGCTGCCGTATCTCTGCACCACTGTCCGGATCGCTCACGAAAACATCACCTGTCGCGATGATGCCTTGATGCGTCTGGGGACGGCGACCAGCCGCCGCTTTCAATGGCAAGGCTCCCCCATTTTCGATAGGCAGCTCGCTCAGATAAGCACTGGAGTGATTGAAAATCGCCAAGCTCAATGTCGGATCGGACTCGAACTGCGAAAGACCCAGCATCGGGATTTCGTAGCGGTCAAACAAGGGACGGGCATCCAGATCATGCTGGATCAAATGGCTTGCCACAACGATATCGCCGATCTGAACGGCATGGTGAATGCCACCTGCCAACCCGGCGAAAACGATCTCCTTCACATTGAATGTTTCTATCAAAATTGCTGTCGTTGCCGCTGCCGCAACCTTGCCAATACGACTCAACACCACGACACAAGGCTGACCCGCAATGTCTCCTGAATAAAAATCGCGCATGGCAACCCGTTGCACAACGACCGGCGGTGTCATGGCCGACACGAGGCCTTCCAATTCCTCGGGCATGGCGGCCATGATTGCCAGTCTTTCTGTCGATCGTTCTGATTTCAGGAAATGGTTCATGAGTTCAATTTTTAAACGGCGCGGACGAATGCTCGGCCGCGATCTGGCGATGCCGTTGAACCACCTGCTTGATGATGGATTTCATCAAATGTACGATAAAGTCTTGATCGACTTGGGAATCCCTGGCCAACGCTCTCAATCTGGAAAACTGGCGGTCCTCCCGTCCCGGATCCACCGCGGGAAGATCATGCATTGCTTTCAGCAGACCGACCTGGTCCGTACAGCGAAAGCGTTCGGCCAATATATGTACAAGGGCAGCATCGAGGTTATCGATCGTCTGCCGATAGCTTGCAAGTTGAGATGCCGCATCGGACATTGTTGTACTCCATTTACTCATAACAAACCCCACATCTGATTTACCTCTTTTTCCCGTTCCGAACGTGACGAGCCACCCATCAGTCAAACGCTCACCAAGCCAATACGTGCCGTCCTGTAACGGCTCCGATCAAGGTCGTAATGGAAATGGCGACCACATACCAGACGGCGACGAATGACGGACCATCGTTGACGCATGCGATCGTATACACCAAGGCGGCGAGCGAGCCGGACAAGAGGCCAGAGACCGCCCCAGCGAAGATCGGCCGTGTGGGAGTTCCCCTGCGCAATCCTGCCATGATGGCAATGAGACCAGGTAATGAGGCCGCGACGATTAAGGCGACACAGAGCGGTGCAGCAAATGCCCCGTCGCCCCAGAATGGAAAACCTGTGTCATCAAAGATCGCTCCAGCGAACAAGAGCGCAACGCCAGGAAGCAGAGCCAGAACGGGCCTGGCCGATGCGCCTGGAATTCCGGACATACGGACGAGGACAGCGCTGCCGCCAGCGAGCAGCGTCATCGTTGATACCTTGAACTGGAAAACCCATGTCGTCAGCACTGCCAATAAATCAGGACGTGCGTGGGATAGGCCGAGGACCACCACCATGGCCATGACGAGTGACAGCGTGATACCGGTCACCATGGCCTGGTTGAAAGTGATGGAGCTCTTTTTCTTCATACCGGCTTGTCTGGATAGCTGCTGGATCAGGTCATCGGTGCGCATGATCTCTTGCTCGTTCACGTGTGTCATTGTTCTCTCCTGATGCAGTTGCCATCAGTTTCTGCAACGCTCGATGAAACGCCACCCTCACGGCATTCTCCTTCATGCCGAGCCGGGCGGCAGTTTCACTGGCAGAAATGCCTTCGATTCCCATCGCGCGCGCGACCGATTGCTGTCCCGCAGGCAGATCGGAAAGCAAACGCTCGATATCTCCCTGCGATAGCTCGACGCCATTCTGATCATCCGCAGGCAGGGAGCCCCATTGCTCCTCCTCGAGATCGACTCTGCCGCGTGATTCCTTACGCAGGCGCCGTGCGGCATCGATCACCTTATAGCGCACGATGGCATTTAACCAGGGCATCAACGGGCGATCGGCATTCCATTGGTCGCGCCTCGTGTGAATGGCAATCAGTACTTCCTGCACAACATCCTCGGTTTCGTCGGAGTTCAAGCCAAAATTATGTAGCCGATATCGCACGATGTGTCGCAAATATGCCGCCAGATCCCGCAGAAAGCGCTCATAGGCGACACTATCGCCCGAGCGCTCTTTGCGCATTGCCGTCGCCCAGGCGTTTTCTCGGTTATGCGGTTCCACGCTTAATACGCACTTTGCGTCGCACGGTGGCGCTGCGGCACAATGCCGAGCAAGCCGATGCCATCGCTTGGTCGAATCAACATGAAACCTGCTCCGTCAAAAAGCACTGGTAGCCACCACTCTTTTAATGCGACGGTATGCCCGCGGCTTCGAGGATAAGATCTGCAATCTCTTTCGGATGTGAAACCAGAGACAGATGACCTGAGTCCAGTTCCACCGTCGTGGCATGCATACGGTTGGCCAGGAATCGCTGCAGATCGGGTGACGTCGTCTGGTCATCCTTTGAGACTGCGTACCAGGACGGTTTGGTATGCCATGCGGCAGTGGTCGTTTTTCCCGCAAACAGGTCCGTCGCAACGGGCTGTTGTACGGCGAAAAGCGTTTGCGCTTTCTCTGCCGGGACGCCGTTTGCAAAGAACTTCAGAAATGCGTCCTTTGCTATAGTCGAGAAGCCATTGTGCGTCTCGATCCCTGCCCGTACCGGCATCGTTGGAAACCTGCTGGCAAGCGCATTGAAATCTTCACCTGCGTCCGGTGCACGCGCGGCTACATAGACCAATGCGGAGACTTTCGGATCGTCGCCAATCTCACTGATGACATTGCCCGCGTAGGAATGCCCTGCGAGTACGGTTGGTCCGTTCACCAATGCAAGCGCTCGTTTTGCGGTCGCAGCATCGTCCTGCAGCGAGGTCAAGGGGTTCTGAACTGATATCACGTTCAGCCCGGCCGCTGTCAGATACGGAATGACATCGCTCCAACTGGAGCCATCAGCCCACGCGCCATGAACGAGGACGACATTCTTTGCCTCGGCGCGTGCAGTTTCTTGCGCAGAGGCGACGCTAGCATGAGTTGAGAACATCAACCCGCATGCCAGCGCAAGGCCGGAAAAAAGTGCTTTCATGGTTTTCTCCTGATTGCTGGGTGACTGAGCTCGTCAAGATGCTATGTGCGCATCTGCTTGCTGTTGGGTTTTCAGGTGCTGGTAGTAAGCCAGCTTCTGGCGGTACGCCGTGCTGTAAATATCCGGCGTTGCGTCACCATGCCATTCGTCGGCCAGGCCGGCCTTGCGCCACGCAGCGGTATCCGTATTGACCTCTGCACGCGACAGCGTCGAGACGCTGGGCGGCACATAGGTTTGGTCTCCGCGCTGAATCGTGCCAGCCGCGATGGCGGCAGCTAACTCGGCCTTGACTTCAGTACGCGAACGGGTCGATACGCTCGGTGGAACATAGGTCTGATCGCCTCGTTGAAGGGTGCCCGCGGCACGTGCTTCGGCCAACTCGGCTTGGACTTGCGCACGCGACAATTCTGCAACGGGTGGGGCGGTAAACGAGTTCTGGGCGGCTTGTACTGAGGTAGCAGCACACAACGCAGACAAGATAATGGTGGTGAGAGTAAAGGTTTTCATGATCAGCTTCGATATATAAGTGATTTCAAGAACGGGCGAACCCTGGTCAGTCATCACGCGGTGCAAACTGATTGCGATGACTGTCAGCGGCCGGTGGGTTCCGGATAACAATGAAGGCGTGTACGTGAGTGCATGACGCTTCATATAGATATTCGACAGCAAGATCGATTTATTACATCGGCATCAAAAAAATTCAGATGCCCGCATACCACTCATAGCCGCGATCTTCCCAATAGCCGCCTCGGCCTCCCCATAATGTGTCGAAAGACGAGACGACTTCTATGCGCATCAGGTATTTGGCTTGCTTGTAGCCAAGCTGCCTTTCGACCCTGAGCCTCAGCGGCGCACCATGGGCGACGGGCAGATTCTTGCCATTCATCGCATACGCCAGAATCGTCTGTGGGTGATAGGCGTCTAGCAGATCTATGCTTTCGTAATAGCGGCCGCTGCCGTCAAACGTGACCTCCAGCTCGTCCGCGCAATGAAGCACGACATAGCGCGCACCCGGTTTCAACCGGGCCAGGTCCAGTATCTGCCCCAACGGAACGCCTTGCCATTGGCCGATGGCGCTCCAGCCCTCGACGCAATCGTGCCGGGTAATCTGTGTGCGAGATGGCAGGCTTTTCAGTTGGGCGAGTGACAGGCTGAGAGGCTGTTGTACCAATCCATCTACCTGCAATCGCCAATCGACGAACTCGTTCTCCAGCAAGCGGTTGTACTCGTCAGAGTCAGGTGCTTGCGTGCCATTGGCGCGGAATACGGGCGACAAGTCTGCCACGCTGTATTCCCGAGCCAGCGATTGGCGGTCAAGCAGCAATCGCTGGCTGCTCATCGTGAGCTTTTCGGTATTGCGCAGCACCGTGCCGAATGCCGTGCTCTGTGTCATGCGGTCGCACCCAGTCAGCAGTGCAGTCCCGGCGCCGGATAGCAAGCCAGCCAATATCCGCCGGCGGGAAAATCCTGAGTTCATGATGTTTCTCTCGAATGGCCGATGTCGTAGCGTCCGTTGATCATCGATCGCACGTTATTCCAAAAGCCGGATAAGACGACCATCAACACATGGACCACGACAAACAGCACGAGCGAGAATGCCGTGATGAAGTGCAGTGTGCGCGCGGATGGGCGGCCGCCGAATAGATCGGGTAAAAAGGGAAAGACGGCGTTCATACCAGGCGACATCGTCAGTCCTGTCAGCACCATCAATGGCAACAGACCAAAGGCCACGAGCAGGTACGTGATTTTTTGCAAAGCGTTGTAGCGCCGGGCCTCATCGCCTTTCGCGAAACGAAGGCGCGCATGATCGAGTACTTCTTGCCATAGGTGCCGCGGTTTCAACTGATCCCGATTCGGTAATAGGTCCCGGCGAAAATGGCTACGCAGAAAACCGTATGCCAAGTAGATAAAGCCGTTGATGACCAGTAGCCAGGCAAAGAGGAAGTGCCAATTTCTGGCTGCGCCGAGATCATAATAAGAAGGAATCGTCAGCCACGCGGGAAACGCACGCGAGACAGTGGAACCGCCTTCATTCGAGACACCCAGAACGCCGGTCGTTTCGATACTCAGCGAACCGATTCGAAAGAAACCATGTGGGCCATCGTCACGATTCTCGGATCCGATCGCAATGAATGACTGATCGGTATCAGCCCCATACTCGCCCCAATATAGCTTGGGGTGTGCGTTAAAGATCTGGAGTCCGCTCAGCAACATGATGAACAAGCACAGCGCGTTTACCCAATGCGTGAGGCGTACGGTAATGGAGTGCCGCCGTATGAATTGATGGCGCGCGGAATCGGGTGGCATCTGCAAATGCGTTGTTGATTCAGGGATAGTCATTGGAATAGCCTCTAGCCGGCTGGCGGATAACGCCAGCCAACCCTGGTTGTCGCGCCATTACATGGGCGGTACGACCCCGTCCTTGCCCACAATCAGCTGTCCTGCGGACAACATGCCGTTTGAGTCTTTCTGTGCGGGAATGAACACCGCCGTACCAGATTTCACATCGGCAGCGGTAGCGGGAGCCAGCGTCACAACAGGCGTCCCGTTGGGGATGGAGATCTTTTTCTCTTTGCCGTGATAGTTCACGGTCACCGTGCTGCCATCGACGGACTTCACGGCGTCGCCCACGGTGGCATTGGTCATCGTGCTGTTGGGTTTCAAATCCCAGCCGTAACTGCCTTCACCCGTTCCTTTCAATGCAGGGGGGAAGATCAAGACTTCCAATGCGCCATCGCCACCCTCGGACTTGGGCAACGATGCAATGCCAACAAAATCACCAGGTTTGATATCGCTAATGTTGGCTTTCTTGACTGCCGATACCTTCCAGCCGTCTGCGAGTTTCACCGACAGCGATTGGCCCTCGCGCGATTTCACTTGAAGCTGGTCGCCCGATACCGAAACGACAGTACCTCTCACGCGGACCCCGTGATCTGCCGCGCCAGCCGCAGTGGCGGTGGCCATCGCGCCGGTCGTGAGGGCGATACCTGCCAGGCCGCCGGCCAGCAATTTGCGAAACTGTGAAATATTCATGCTGATTCTCCTGAGCGATGCGAACATCGCACTATCCATACATGGCGCATTAACGAGGAAAACTGTCGAAAGCCGCGCCGGGAAAACTTCCGAAAAGCGACCAACTAGTTGGTCGATTGAGTGGGTAAAAAAAGATCACCTTGCTGCGCTAACGCACCAAGACGATCGGGTTTATGCAGTCAGCCGATGAAGGGCAATGCGCGAAATTGCCTGGAATGATTCCGGATCCTTCAGGGCCCTTGCGGTCAGCATTGCTCCGTGCACGGTGGACATAAAGGTTCGAGCTTCGGCCAAGGGACTGTCTTGCAATTTGAATTGCTCCATGGCGGCGCCACGTTCCAGCACGGTCGCAATCCAGTCTGTCAGGTCTTGAAAGTAGCCTTTCACCTCATTGGAGATTTCCTCCGGGATCATCGGCGCCTCGGCTGCCAGCATGGCGCATATGCACATCGTCGCCGTGCCCTCGCGTATGCATTGCGCCCAATAATCGGTGTAAGCAGTCAGTTGGGCTAACGGACCTTCGACCTGCTGCGCTAGTGCCGCCAAGCCATGCCGAGTCTGTTCGCGATGGCGTATGACTACCGTCAACACCAGTTCGGCCTTACTCGGGAAATGATGATGGATACTGGGTTTACCGATATGCACTCGCTCAGACAGGTCCGCATAGCTGAATCCGTTATAGCCGCCTTCGGCGAGCAGGAACCTGGCATGGTCGGCAATTTCGCTTGCTCGGGGGGAAAGTTCCATACTCATAGGCCGTTATCTGATTGGATGAACACAAATGCGAGACAACGAACCCTGTACGGATTACAGGGCTGTCATCGACAATGGCAGCCAATCTACTAGTTGGTCGGTTGAATGTCAAGCCCACGTCGCGGAATCGAGGCTGCCGGGATGTCGCTCAGTATTGGCTCGAGCGCAGTCAAATCGACTTCGTCAGGTAAACCGCCTCTCTTCCCACGATCGGCGATCGCGTAGGCATGAATATCGTGCACTGGTCGCAGGGGGAACGAATTTCGTCCGTGCCGTTCATCGCGATCAATTCACCTTTGTCAAAGGTCTCGAATCCGATAACGGGACGTGTGAAACTGAAATCCTCTGACTTAACGACGTGCGTTTCCAATAAACGATACCGTTGCGGTACAGGTGGGGGCGACGTGTCTGGGCGAGCCTTGATCAACCCCAGGTGCGTGAGAAACCGCAACGATACGTCGGTGGCCAGTTCAGCGGCTGCGCGGGAGAAATGCTGGCCGCATTCGACTACCAGCGAGCCGCCGTGCTGCGCAATCGGATCGCCGTGGCGGCCATAGCCGATCACGGGCGTGCCTGGGAATTTGTCCGGAGACATCACCAGGTGCACGATAGGCGCACCGACGGCCGAGGCCAGCGCCGTATTGCGGTCTGCTTCGTTATATACCCAGAACGGCTGTACCGGCGTGCTCGTCGAGTGGATGTCGAGGACGAAATCGGCGGCATCCAGCACGGGCCGCAGTTCGCGCGCACGGCGGACCTCGGGACTGCCATCCTCGGCATCCAGCATATTGGCCGTCCAGATGCGATTCAAATTGTGCACCAGTTGCCGGTTCGCGTAAGGGTCTTCGATATCAAAGGCTTCATAGGCCTCGATATGTGCAAAGCTGATCGTTAGTGTGCCGATGTCGGGCCGGATATTGTTATCCAGCAGATGTGTCGCCGCGACCATGCCGCAGATTTCATTGCCATGAGTAATGGCGTTAATCAGTACATGCGGGCCAGGCTGGCCAGACTCAAAACGATGAACGTAGGGGATTCCGATATTGCCTTCGCGATACGCCGACAGATCGCGCGGCAAGATTTCCAAGGGAGGATCGGCAGGGGCGAGCGTGGCGATATTCAACGGAGACTCCAGGAAAACACCGACATGCAAGCGATGTCGGGGAGCGCAAAGCGCCTCGGCGTCAAGGCTGAGGGATTGCTCTACTCTCAGGCTGCGGGTGAATTGATTCTACTCAATGCAGTGCAGGGCGACGCAAGGTGTCGTCACCGGATAAGGATTCTCCCCCGGTGATCGAGGGCAGCAAGGCGATCAGTCTGGAGAAGCGAGAAAGGGATATCCATACCTGTAGGGTATGGATGTGATCCATAAAGTATTGGACGTTAAAAGCGCGTGGATCTTATAAAGCAGGCTGTGTTTCAACTCGACAGCCTCCAACATGTCTGCAGCAACCATCGAACGTATCGAAACTTCTCTGGTCGATCTCCCTACCATCAGGCCGCACAAGCTGTCGGTGGCCACGATGTATGGCCAGACGCTGATGCTGGTGAAGGTCTATTGCAGTGATGGCGTCGTGGGCATCGGCGAAGGCACGACGATTGCCGGCATGGCCTACGGTCCGGAAAGCCCCGAAGCCATGAAACTGTCCATCGATACCTATTTTGCACCTGCCATGATAGGCCAGGACGCCTCGCGTATTCAGGCGCTGATGGCGCATGTGGGAAAGTTGGTCAAGGTCAATCACTTTGCCAAGAGCGCAATGGAGACGGCTTTGCTGGATGCTCAAGGCAAGCGTCTGGGCGTGCCCGTCAGTGAGTTGCTCGGCGGCCGTTGCCGCGAACGTCTGCCTGTCGCGTGGACGCTGGCGTCAGGGGATACGGCTCGTGACATTGCCGAGGCCGAGGAGATGCTCGACAGACGCCGTCACCGGATTTTTAAATTGAAGATTGGCGCAAAAGCGCCTGAAATCGACATCAAACACGTCGCCGAGATCAAAAAGGTATTGGGAGACCGAGCGGCGGTACGTGTCGACGTGAACATGGCGTGGAGCGAGACGCAAGCGGCCTGGGCGATTCCTGCGCTGGCCGATGCGGGTTGCGAGCTGGTGGAGCAGCCGGTCGCCAGCGCTGCCGCGTTGGCGCGTTTGATGCGCCGTTTTCCCGTGGCGCTGATGGCCGATGAGATTCTGCAAGGTCCGGAAAGTGCGTTTGAGGTTGCCAGGCAGCACGGCGCCGACGTTTTTGCCATCAAGATCGAGCAGAGCGGCGGACTGTTTGCCGCGCAGCGGGTCGGCGCCATTGCCGATGCTGCCGGTATCGAACTGTATGGCGGCACCATGCTGGAAGGCGCGGTGAGCACCGTTGCTTCGGCGCATCTATTTGCCAGCTTTGCCCATCTGCAGTGGGGGACTGAGCTGTTCGGTCCGTTGCTGATTACCGAAGAGATCTTGACTCAACCTCTGGACTACAGCGATTTCGGGTTGACGGTTCCGCGTGGCCCAGGACTGGGTATCGAGCTGGACGAGGCAAAGATCCAGCGGTTCACGCGTGCGGGGCTGACCAAGATCACTGATACGCGGTGCTGAGCGGATATCCGCTCACGCTGACTGATTACCTGTTGGAGAGACAAATCATGAGCTTGAATGTATTCAACACCAAAGAAGTCCAGGAGTTGCTGGCAGCAGCAACGAATATTGCAGGTCAAGAAGGCAATGCCCGTTTCAAGCAGATCCTGCATCGCCTGTTGAGCGATTTGTTCAAGGCCATCGATGATCTGGACATCACGCCCGATGAGGTCTGGGCGGGCGTGAACTACATCAACCAACTGGGACGTGATGGCGAAGCCGCCCTGTTGGCAGCGGGTTTAGGCCTGGAAAAATATCTCGATATCTGCATGGACCATGCTGACAAGCAGGCCGGCATTGAGGGCGGCACGCCGCGCACCATCGAAGGGCCGTTGTATGTGGCAGGCGCGCCGGTGCGTGAAGGGGTGTCAAGAATCGACCTCGATCCGGACCAGGACGCAGGCCCGCTTGTGATTCGCGGCGTAGTGACGGACACGGACGGCAAGCCGCTCGAAGGCGCGATTGTCGAATGCTGGCATGCCAATTCGAAAGGTTTTTACTCGCACTTCGACCCGACGGGCGCGCAAACCGAATTCAACCTGCGCGGCGCAGTCAAGACGGCGGCTGACGGGCAATATGAATTTCGCACTTTGATGCCCGTGGGCTACGGCTGTCCGCCGCAGGGAGCGACGCAGCAGTTGCTGGACGGAATCGGCCGGCATGGCAATCGTCCCGCACACGTGCACTTTTTTGTCAGTGCAGATAGCCATCGAAAATTGACTACGCAGTTCAACATCGAGGGCGATCCCTTGATCTGGGATGATTTTGCTTATGCCACGCGTGAGGAATTGATTCCTCCCGTTGTAGAGAAAACCGGCGGCGTCGAACTGGGTTTGAAAGAGAACGCATATAAGGAAATCGAATTCAACTTTGCGCTCACTCGCCTGGTGAAAGGCAAAGACAATCAGATCGTTCATCGTTTGCGCGCAGCCGTGGCCGCATAAGTCCGCTGACGGCAACCACAACGACATCAATTATTTTTATAACACTCGCGCAGGTTGCGCGAGGAGACACTCATGCCCGCAACGCTTTCCATTCCCGCCCTGATCGATCAGGAGCGAGTCAGCGCCTTTCAATGGCGTGTTTTGATCCTGTGCTTTTTGATTGCTTTGTTCGACGGCTTTGACACCCAGGCAATGGCTTTTACCGGGCCGGCGATCCTGACTGCCTTTAAGTTGGAGTCCGGTGAGCTCGCGCCCATACTGACGGCGGGGATTGTCGGCATGACCGTCGGCGCCATGCTGCTGGGTCTGGTTGCCGATCGTATCGGCAGGCGTCCTGCGGCGCTGCTCGGTGTCGCGACCTTTGCGATTGCGACCCTGTTGACGGCGGGGGCGACAGAGACATGGCACATCCTGGTGCTGCGCTTTATTGCGGGGTTGGGTATGGGCGGTTGTACGCCTATCGTGCTGGCATTGGCTGCCGAGTACGCACCGGCGCGCCTGCGCGGCACCGTCATTACCGGTGTGTTGCTGGGGCTGCCGGCGGGCGCCATGCTGGGCGGCCTGCTGGCTGCGCGTATGCTGCCTGTCATCGGCTGGGAAGGGATTTTCGTTGTCGGCGGCGTGGCGCCGCTGGTCTTGTTGCTCGCGCTGGTGGCGATCCTGCCGGAATCGTTGCAATTCAAGGCCATGCGTGGCGATCAGGCTGGGCAAAGCTACGTGGCCCGGATTCTGGCGAAAATCACCCGGAGCGCGTTGCCGTCCGACGCCCAGTTTTCCGTGCCGGAGGAGGCGAAGGTCCGAGGCAGTGTCAAAGCGCTCTTTTCAGGCGGGTACGCTCGCAAGACGTTGGCGATCTGGGCGGTGTATCTATTGAATTGGGTCGCATGGTTCATGCTGCTGTCATGGCTGCCCACGGTGCTCAAGGCTGCGGGTTTGCCGGCGGATCAAGCGCCCATGGGCACGTTTGCCGTGAATCTGGTGTTCATTATTTGCGCCATTCCGTTGTCGGCCGTGATGCCGCGTGTGTCGACCCGATCGTTGCTGATTGTCTTGTTTGTCCTGGGCATCGCGATTGCGCTGGGGTTGGGCTATGCGGGGTCGAATTGGACGCTGGTCTTTATTCTGGTCGGGGCAGCGGGCCTGGGTATCGGCGGGCAGCAATTGGCGCTGAACTATCTCGTCATCGGGGCCTATCCCACGGCCCTGCGCGCGACGGCGACAGGCTGGTCTATCGGTATCGGCCGCGCGGGCGCTATTGTCGGCTCGTGGATTGGCGGCGGTATCCTGACGGCACTCGGCCCCTCCGGTTTTTTCATGGCGCTGGCCATCCCGCTGGCCGGGGCGTTGCTGGCCGTGCTGGCGGTAGAGGTCAAATCGCCGGAGCCGGTATCGGGCAACCTGTCGCGTGCGCATTGAATTCGAGAGTATTCACATGAACCGTTTTGAAAAGCAGGTTGCACTGGTCACCGGTGCGGCTCAAGGGGTGGGGCGTGCGACGGCTAAACGCCTCGCGGCCGAAGGGGCGACGCTCGTCCTGGTGGACCGTGCTATCGAACAAGGCATGTCTGTCGCCGAAGAAATCCGTGCGCAGGGCGGGCAGGCATCCTTCATTGACGCCGATCTGGAAACCCATACGGGTGCGCAGCGTATGGTGCAGTATGCGTTGGATACGCATGGCCGCATCGACGTGTCGGTGCATAACGTTGGCGGCACGATCTGGATGAAGCCATTCTGGGAATACACGCCAGAACAGGTGGAGCGGGAAATCAATCGCTCGTTGTGGCCGACACTCTGGTCCTGCCGGGAGGTCGTTCCGGTGATGCGCAAGCAAGGCCGCGGTGCGATCGTCAATGTAGGATCGAATGCGACGCGTGGGATCTACCGTGTGCCGTATTCCGCCTCTAAAGGCGGTGTGCATGCAGCGACCGTATGCATGGCGTTAGAGCTGGCCGACAGCGGCGTGCGGGTCAATTGCGTGTCGCCGGGCGCGCTGGATAATGGTGTGCGTGCGATTCCGCGCAATACCGAGCCGCTCTCCGAGCAGGACCAGGCGTGGACACGAGAGATGTACGAAGACTGCCTGGCCGGTACGCCTATGCACCGCGTTGGGACGGCAGACGAGGTGGCTGCTGCTATTTGCTTCATGGCCGCGCCCGAAGCGTCCTACATTACGGGGCAAGTAATGTACGTCGCCGGCGGGCATCAGGGCTGAGCCAGCCGGCACTGGTTCGCTGGCGATCCTCATGCGTTGTTTGTACGGCACGCCGGCTGGCCGGGTCGGCACACCGCAGTCGCGCTATCCGTCAGCGCGATACACGCGCCAACGAAAAGCCGTCCCATCCTTTGATTCCCACTGTCTGGATCGCCGTCGATGTCAGCCGCAGATCGTGGCCCAATGTCTTCAGGAAACGGCAGGCGCCCAACACATCAGGCTGGTCAGTTGCCTCGCGATCCGCGATGCGTCCGCCGCGGATGATGTTGTCGCCCACGATGATGGTGCCATCGCGGGCCAGGCGCAATGCCAGTTCCAGATACTGCGGATTGTCGGCCTTGTCGGCGTCGAGAAAAATCATGTCAAAGGGCTCGGCATCCGAGGCGGCCCATTGCTGCAGGATGTCGCGTGCATCGCCCACGATGATGTCGGTGCAGGCTGCGAGCCCGGCGGCGGCCAGATTGGTGCGCGCCACATCGGCATACGCCGCATTGCGCTCCAGAGAAACCAGCCGGCCCGAGGGTGGCAGGGCTCGCGCCAGCCAGATGGTGCTGTAGCCGCCGAGCGTACCGATTTCCAGGATTCGTCTGGCGCCGACCATCTGTGCAAAAATTTGCAGCAAGCGGCCTTGATTCGGTGCCACCTCATGAGGTGGCAGCCCGGCCTCGCGCGCACGATCCCGGGCATGTTCGAGGGCAGGATCGTTCAGATGCAACACCTCTGAAAAATAATCATCAACGGTATTCCACAGCGACTGATTCATGACGGTCCAGCAATGAGTGACGATGACTGGAATCGTACGCATTCGCCCCGTTTGGGGATATCGAATTATTCTTTGCAGTACGTCAGTTTTTCTCACATACTCTCTGCATGAGATCGCTTCCTCCTTTATCGGCCCTGAAAGCCTTTGAGGCCATTGCCCGCACCGGCTCGGTGACCGCAGCCGCGCACGAGCTGCATCGCACGCACGGCGCAGTGAGCCGCCAATTGCGCATGTTGCAAGAGCACGCAGGGATCGCGCTGTTTGAGAAACAGGGCAACGGGTTGCGCCTGAATGCCCATGGTGCGGAGTTGTATGCCTTGATCCGCCCCTTGTTCGATCAACTGGAAACGGGCTACGAAGGCCTATTGCGCCGTGCCCGTCATCCCGGTCTGCATGTGGCATGCAGCGCGACGTTCGCCATGCGCTGGCTGGTGCCGCATCTGCCGGATTTTTATCGCCTGCACCCCGATATCCGCATTCGTTTGTCCATGACGTCGGCCCGCGAACTGCACAGCGAAGGCGCCGATTTGCTGATTGCCTGGGATCTGAGCAGCGCGGCCTATTCGCAGGCCGATCTGGCTGCAGCGGTACCGCTGGCGCCGGTGGCATTCGGCCCGGTACACGCCCCAGGGCGAAAGGGCGTGCGCAAACCCACGGTACGTATCGCCCACGATTTCACCGCCAGCGCATGGACGCAATGGCACCGATTGTCCGGTCGGGACCTGAGACTGACGAGCGAAATCACGTTTCCCCATACTCATCTTTGTATCGAGGCTGCGGTGTCGCGTTTGGGGGTCGCCCTGGTAGAGCAGCGCCTGGTGCGTGGCGAGCTGGAGGAGGGGACTCTGGTTGCGCCATATGGCTTTGTGCCATTTCCGGATCGCCTGATGGCGCTGCCCGCGCAGGGGCGGCCGGCCAATCCGCATGCGGCGGCGTTTATCGATTGGTTGCGGGTGGCATTGTAGGGACAGATCCGACGGAATCCGTTTATCGTCGCAACGACTCGATCTGTCATTTGCATAGATATAAAAAAACGTGCTATAGTCTTCTTCTTGCAGCGCCCGTAGCTCAGTTGGATAGAGTACTTGGCTACGAACCAAGGGGTCGTGGGTTCGAATCCTGCCGGGCGCGCCAAATTTAAAAAGGGTCTCCATTGCGGAGACCCTTTTTGCGTCAGTGACGATCATTGACGCTTGGTCGTTGCCGTGGCCTTTCTGGTTTCTGCGGAAGCTTCGTTCATTGTCGGAGCATGCAACGACGTGAACGGCGGCGCCTTCATGGGCCCAGCTCCTTGAACAAACTACGCACCACGACTGGCGCGTCGGTGAAGTTCTTCACATCGTCCATGACTCGCTGCGTTGCGGGGCTTTGCAGCGCGTCATGCATTCCCTGCACCGAGGAAAAGGTGTAGATGCCAATGGATTTCCAGTCGCCGGCTTCGGCGTACGGGAAAAATGCTTCCACAGATTGAAGTCCATACTGCTCCCAGCATGCCCTCGCCAGCGCAAAATGAGCATTCGCATAGTAGTCCCGATCAAATCTCGTGTTAGCGTCGCCAGCGCAAACGACAATCATCTTTGTCATGTTTTCTCTCTCATTGTTCGCCATGATTTTCGTCATAGCGAACTCAACTGAATTTGCCGTGCATACAGGGCCTGACGAAGCAGTCCCCCTCGGGTGGTACTCAGGCGTTGATACCGCCATCGACAAGAATGCCTGAACCGGTTACATAGGCGGCGCCTGGCCCGGCGAGGAAGGCGACAGCCTCGGCGACCTCTCGGGGCTTGCCATAGCGGGCAATCGACAGGTTCGGGAGTATCGACGGCGCGAGCGGGCCATCGGCAGGGTTCATGTCGGTATCAATTGGTCCGGGGCGGACCAGATTGACAGTAATGTCGCGAGAGCCCAGTTCGCGGGCGAGACCACGAGTGAAGCTCTCCATCGCGGATTTAGTGGCCGCATAGACTGCGATACCAGGGAATGGGACAGCCAGGCCCGCATTGCTGCCGATCGTGATGACGCGGCCGCCATTCGGGATGTGTTTCAACGCAACCTGGGTGGTCACGAAGACGCCGCGTACATTGATGTTCAGTTGCAGATCTATCTCTTCCAATGACTGCGAGGAAAAGTCACCCGCGATGAGGACACCTGCGTTATTGACCAGGATGTCAAGACCGCCAAGGTCGGCTACGGTCTGTTCGACCGCCGTCTTCGCGGCTTCCGGGCTGGCGGCATCGGCTTGGATGGCGACGGCCTTGCGGCCCAGGGCGCGAATCCTGGCGGCGAGGGCCTCGGCCTTTTCGGCCGATTTCTCGTAGGTGATAGCGATGTCGGCGCCGTCTTCGGCCAGCTTCAGTGCAATGGCTGCGCCAATGCCGCGCGCTGCACCGGTGATCAGCGCTCGCTTACCGGCGAGAGGGAGGGCGGGAGTGTTCATGACGGTATTCCTATGCTAAATTAATTTTGTGTCATTCATTACAGAATGATATCTACGCCACTCTGCTGATGCAACAGGATTATGTAATGATCAGTAAAAAAATAGACTGTACGGTGCCGCGCCGATCGACGCCCCCCGCTCCAAAGCGGGGCCGCCCTGTCAGTTTCGACCGAGACGAAGTGCTGGAACAGGCAATGAGCGTCTTCTGGGCAAAGGGCTTTGGCGGCGCTTCAATGAGTGACCTCACGGCGGCCATGGGCATTGCCTCGCCCAGCCTCTACGCAGCCTTCGGCTCCAAGGAGAGCCTCTATCGGGCAGCCCTCGATCACTATGTGGCGCTTCATAAGGAAGCCGTATCGCGCATCATGGAACTGCCGACAGCGTATGAAAGTATTGAAGGCCTGTTGCGCAACGCCGTCATTGTCTTTTCTCGTACCGATTTCCCGAGCGGATGTATGGTCGAACAGACAGCCGGAGAAGCCTGTGACATGTCTGCCGAACTCATGGCGGGCCTGCGCGAAATGCGCGCGGCGAATGACGAGAACTTCTTCGCACGGCTGCGCAAGGGGGTTGAGGACGGCGATGTCGCCGCGGGAACCGACATCCGCGCGGTCGCCGCCTTTTACGCCACTGTCAACAAGGGCCTGAGCCTGAGCGCGCGAGGTGGGACCGGCCCGGACGAGCTGAACTCCGTCGTCACTTCGGCCATGGCGGCCTGGCCGCTGCTGGTGGAGGCCCGAAAGCAACGCACCTCCGACAAGGACTGCTTTTGATAAAGATCGTCGCGCGCCCGGCCGGCACATCATCAAGGAGCGCTACGGCGGTTGTCCAATTGGGCCACGGCTGCGCTGATGACGACAACCTTCTCTTGATTACCGCAACTCTATTTCTTGTTTGACGATAACACCGCGATCGGTCTGGAAAGCTATGAAAACAATTGGAATCCTGGGAGGCATGTCTGCGGCCTCGACGCAGATTTACTATCGCAAGATGTGCGAGATCACCCGGCAGCGCCTTGGTGGCCTGCATTCTCCCGAGCTGTTGATCCGTTCGCTGGATTTCGCAAAGATCGAGAAGCTGCAGGCCGGCGGCCAGTGGGATGAGGCAGGATATATCTTGAATGCCGAGGCCAAGGCATTGGAGCGTGGCGGCGCAGACTTCATCGTTCTGGCAACAAATACCATGCACAAGCTGGCTGGCCAGATGATGCGGGCAGTCGGCATTCCGTTGCTGCACATCGCAGATGCGACGGCGGATCGAATCAAGAAAGCGGGCCTCCATTCCCCGGGCCTGATGGCTACCGCGTTTACTATGGAGCAGGACTTCTACATCGATCGCCTCAAGGCAGCTGCGCTCCAGCCTACAGTGCCCGATGCCGCTGATCGAGCCGAAGTGCATCGCATCATCTACGACGAACTGTGCCAGGACATGATCACCACGGCTAGCCGCACCATCTATGAAAGCATCGCGCAACGCCTGGTCGGAAAGGGAGTGGACTGCGTGATCCTGGGTTGTACGGAGGTTGGAATGTTACTCAACCAAAGCAATGTCCCCGTTCCCGTCTTCGACACTACCCTCATCCATTGTGAGTCCGCTATCGACATGGCATTGGCTCAGTAGAGCAGATGAGCCGCATGGCCCATCTGCAGGCAGGCCATCAGGCCAACACGGGATAGTCGAGATAACCCTTGGTGCTGCCACCATAGAACGTCGTATTGTCCGGCGTGTTCAGTGCAGCGCCTTCGCGCAGGCGGCGTACCAGATCGGGATTGGCGATGAATGGCTTGCCAAAGGCGATCAGGTCCGCCTGCCCGGATTCGACAACATCTTCGGCGAGCTTGCCGTCGTAACCATTATTGGCCATCCAGGCGGCTTGGCCGCCGGCTTGTTCATATGTCCGGCGCAGCGCCGCGTAATCAAACGGTGCCTCGCCCTGTTGGAAATGGCGGTCGCCGCCGGTGGCGCCTTCGATGATGTGCACGTAGGCCAGTTTGTAGCCAGCCAGGATGCGCACGACGTGGTCGAACAGCGGCTGCGGGTTGGGATCGCTGGCGTCGTTGGCGGGCGTGACGGGAGAAATACGGATGCCGGTGCGGCCGGCGCCGATTTCCTCGGTGATGGCCTGGACGACCTGGCTCAGCAAACGGGCGCGGTTTTCGATGCTGCCACCGTATTCGTCGGTACGCAGGTTGCTGCCGCTGCGTAGGAACTGATCCAGCAGATAGCCGTTGGCGGCATGGATTTCCACACCGTCAAAGCCGGCCTCGATCGCTGCGCGCGCTGCGCGACGGTAGTCCTCGACAATGCCCGGCAATTCGCTTAATTCCAGGGCGCGCGGCTCAGAGGTGGGGACGAATTCGCCCGTGCCGTCATCGTGTACCAGATAGGTCTTGGATTTGGCTTGCACGGCCGAAGGAGCGACAGGCGCGCCCTGGTTCGGCTGCAGCACGTTGTGCGAAATACGGCCCACGTGCCACAACTGCACGACGATTTTGCCGCCTGCTTGGTGGACGGAGTCCGTGACGCGTTTCCAGCCGGCGATCTGATCGGCCGAGTAGAGGCCGGGAACTTGCGCGTAGCCTTGTCCCTGATGGGTGATCGCAGTGGCTTCGGTGATGATGAGGCCGGCGGTAGCGCGCTGCGTGTAATACGTCACCATGTCAGCGGTCGGGACGGCGCCCGGCGCGCGGTTGCGGGTGAGGGGCGCCATGGCGATGCGATTGGACAGTTGCAGGTCGCCAGCGGCGATGGGATCGAAAAGAGTAGGCATGGTTCGGGTCGTGTAATGAGTGGCGGGGTGAGGGAAGTCGTACGTCAATAGGGGCGTGGGCCCTAAAGATCCTGGCCTAGTTCACGTAGAAAGGCCGAGATCGTGTCCTCGTTGCGTTTGTAGAAAATCCACTGGCCAATGCGGCGCGTGGTGACCAGGTCGGCGCGCTGCAAAACAGCCAGATGCGTGGACATGGTGGATTGAGACAGCCCGCAGCGCTCGAATTGGCCCGCACATACTCCGATGTCCAGGGGATGTTCCTGGGTGGAGAAATGCTTTTCGGGCGTCTTGAGCCACTGCAGAATTTCGCGGCGCACCGGATTGGCCAGCGCTTTGATGATGAGATCAATGTCCATGTCGTATGGATTCAGTATATCGGGTTTTTTCGAATTATAAATCTGCAAATCTAGATATATCAATATACTGAAAATTGAAGGTCGGCAGAGTTCTTGACAGGAATTCCGAATAGCGCGCTCAGGCCTCGCGCAGATAGGCTTGTGGTGGTGCGCCCAGAGCCCGACGGAACATGGCGCTGAACGCGCTGGGGCTGTGATAGCCCAGCTCGGCGGCTACGCGGGTAACAGGCTGGCCGAGAGAGAGGCGATGCAAGGCGTCGGCCAGCCGTACCTGCTGCACCCATTGCCGATAGTTCAGTCCCAGTTCCGCCTGAAACAGCCGGATGAGAGTCCGGCCACTGGCACCGACCTCGTCGCCCCAATCGTCCACCGTGCGGTTCAGGCTCGGCTGAGCCAGAATGGCGCGGCAGACAGTCTGCAGTCGCCGGTCCTGGGGCCAGGGGATCTGGATCGGGATCGTTGGTGCGGTCTGCAATTCGGTCAGCAGTAACGTGGCGATCTGCCCGCCCCGGCCCTCCAGCGCGTATTCGATAGGCTCGGCGGCCAGGGCCAGGATCAATTCGCGCAACAGGGCAGATACTTCGATGACCTGACAGTGTTTCGAGAGGACTTCGGCGGCATCGGCACGCACATACAAGGTACGCATTTGCACTGTGCCCACCATCTCGATGCCATGGGTGACCCCGGGCGGCACCCACAGGGCGCGCAGCGGCGGCAGTGTCCAGAAACCGTCGGGCGTGCTGACGCGCATGGCTCCCTCGATTGCATACACCAGTTGGCCGCGCGGGTGACTGTGCGGTCCAGTGGTCGCGTTGGGCACAAAGGACTTGGCCAGGGCTGTGATCAGGCGCGGGACGTGCTGATAGTCGTCGGCGTTGCGGCTGCGGGTAGGGTCCAGTGGCGGTATGGAGCGCGCGGGCATGGTGACTCTGTCACTTTTGCGATAAAAGTTGGCATATTTGTGTATTAGGGACTTTATACACTGTTTGTTTGCAGTAATCGCCCTCGCGTTTCGGGCGGGTGGGCGATTCGTTGTCTGGTCCCGAGATCCCTGGCGAGCTGCCGTCCGGTTTCTGATTTCCTACGCGATTTGCTGACATCTATGACTTCTTCACAACCAGCCAATTCCGGCTCCGTCTCCGCCATGCCTGCGGGTGCAGGCCTGGTTGAGCCTGCTTTTGCCGCTGCAACGACGGACCACGGCGTGCCGGCATCTTCGGCACCTGCCACGCCCACGGTCTCTGCAGCGTCCGTGACGCAATCGTCGACCTCGTTCAAGGTCCTGGGCGCGATCAGCGTGGCCCACATGATGAACGACATGATCCAATCGATCCTGTTGGCCATCTATCCCATGTTGAAAGACTCATTCAATCTGAGTTTTTCGGAAATCGGTTTGATCACGCTGACCTATCAGATCGCGGCGTCTTTGCTGCAGCCTGGCATCGGCCTGTACACAGATAAACGGCCGACGACGTATTCCTTGCCGATCGGCATGGGATTTACGCTGGTGGGTTTGTTGTTGCTGGCCTATGCGCCGTCGTTGCCTTACCTGCTGGTTGCCGCGGCGTTGGTAGGAACGGGGTCTTCGGTATTTCACCCTGAATCGTCGCGGGTTGCGCGCATGGCCTCGGGCGGGCGCCATGGCCTGGCGCAGTCGTTGTTTCAAGTGGGGGGCAATGTGGGCTCGGCGCTGGGGCCCTTGTTGGCTGCGCTGGTCATCATCCCTCACGGACAGGCCAGCGTCGCGTGGTTTTCCCTGGCCGCGTTGTTCGGCATGATCGTGCTGGTGGGAATAGGGCGTTGGTATGGCGCCAACAGGGCGCTGCTTAAACCCAAGGCAAAGGCGGCGAGTGGCGGCACGACATTGACTCGCCATCAAGTGCTGGGCGCGTTAGGCGTGCTGGGACTGCTGATTTTCTCGAAATACTTTTACTTGGCCAGCCTGAATAGCTATTTCACGTTCTATTTGATCGACAAATTCGATTTGCCTGTGCGCACCGCGCAGTTGTACTTGTTCTTGTTCCTGGCTGCTGTCGCTTTTGGCACCGTTGCCGGTGGGCCGGTGGGGGATCGTATTGGCCGCAAAATCGTCATCTGGTTTTCTATCCTGGGCGTGACGCCATTCACATTGATGTTGCCGCATGCCAATCTGTTCTGGACAGGCGTGCTGGTTGTGATTATCGGGGTCATCCTGGCCTCGGCTTTTTCGGCCATCGTGGTGTACGCGCAAGAGCTCGTGCCTGGCAAGGTCGGCATGATCGCCGGACTGTTCTTTGGCTTTGCGTTTGGCATGGGAGGGCTGGGAGCCGCCGCGCTGGGCAAATTGGCGGATGCGACGAGCATCAGCTATGTCTATGAGCTTTGCGCCTATTTACCGTTGCTCGGCGTTGTCGCGTTTTTGTTGCCTGATATTGAGGGAAAGAAACGGGCTCGCGTCGCACGTACATCGTGATTTGCGGTAGGCCGGGGCGTTGTGTCGAGGGCCGTGACAAATCCAGCTAACCGACCGGCACAAGTGATGTGGATCATTGGCGCGGTACACCTCGATCACCATCTGTAGGCGACGCCTGATCGTTCCGTTAATACGGTAGGCTACGACGGTTTGATGCCAGCAGCTTCGACATATTGCTTCCAGCGCATCTTGTCTTCTTTGACAAAGCGGTCGATTTCCTCGGGAGAGGCTGCCGGGTAAGTAAGGAAGCCTTGCTCGGCAAACGCCTGTTGTACGGCCGGCTGATCAATGATTTTTTGCAGCTCGCTATTGAGTACATTGATAATCTCGGCCGGCGTCTTGCGTGGCGCGAAATAGGCGTGCCAAGTGACCACTTCGTAGTCTTTTTTGATGGCGCTTGCGATGGTAGGCAATTCAGGCGCCCAGGGAAGCGGCTCGTTGCTGGTTACCGCTAGTGGAACAAGCTTTCCTGCTTTTATGAGTGGGCTGACTACTGACCACGCATCGATCTGAAAAGTGTTGCGCCCGGCGGCCAGATCCGACATCGCTGTCATGTCTTTGTAGGGAACATGTAGTAGATTAGGAAAGCCGATCTTTTCGCTGAATAGGGTGCAAGCGATATGACTGGACGTACCGACGCCGTACGAACTGAAGCTGCATCGCGAAGGATCTTTGCGGATGTATTCGATCAGTTCTTGTATCGTTTTTACGCCCAGGCCCGCATGTGTCACGAGGACCAGCGGCAGTTTGGCGGTTCGAGAGACGGCGGCGAAATCGTGATCGGGGTCGAAAGGCAGGCTGCGGTACACATAGGGATTGATGCAGAACGGTGTCGCGGTGGAGTAAAGCAGTGTCTTGCCATCCGCCGGAGAAACGGCGACCTGGCGTGTACCGATGTTGCCTGCTGCACCTGGTTTGTTTTCGACGACAAAATCAGCACCGAGACGCTTTGCGAGTCCCGTCGTTAACAGGCGAGCGATCACGTCTGTGCTGCCTCCAGCTCCGTACGGCACAATCACCGTGACGGGGCCATTCGGGTAACGCTGTCCTTGCGCCAACGCAAGGCGGGGGAGAGCGGCTGCCCCACATAGTCCTGACAATATTCTCAATGCTTGACGGCGCTGACTATTCATAGATAACCCCTTGTTGTTGGACCACGTTTGCACCCGTCCTTTGTCATAGTGGAGTGGGTGCGAGAACTGATTCCGCCTTTAGCGGACTGGAATAACAAAACAGCTTGTGAGAAACCTAGTCGGAAGCGTGGTGTGTTAGCCGGCTCTCCAATGGTCGTACGCATCGCGCGCTTGATACCAGCTTCCGATCGCGAACAGGAACCAGGTGTTCCCGAAGTAAAACGGATGGCCGGGAATCTCGCCCATATCGAAGGCATTGATAGGGTCACGGGATTGCGAAGCAATTTTGCGGCCGATGCTGTGACCCAGATAACTCATCATGGCGACGCCACTGCCGTTGCAGCCCACGGCGTAATGCAGTCCATCGGCCCCTCCGATGTGAGGCATAGAGTCCAGCGTCATCGCGACATTGCCACCCCAGCTATGGCTAATTCGTGTTCCTGCCAGTTGGGGAAAACGTTTGAGCATGGCGCGGTGCAGGAGTTGGGCTGTGGTGCGCTCGCTAGCGGGCGTGAATCGGGCCCGTCCTCCAAACAAGAGACGCCGGCCATCCGGGGAAAGTCGATAGTGGTTAACGACACGGCGCGACTCCGAAACAGCCCGGTTGGTGGGGAGCAGGCTGGCCGCCAAATCTGCAGGCAACTCCTCTGTTGCGACCATGTAAGTTCTGATCGGTACGACCTTGCGTTTTAAGCCGGCCATATTCGGACCGGTATAGCCGTTGGTGGCGATCACGACTTGTTGGGCGTTTACCTTGCCACGAGGGGTGGCGATTTGGTAGCCACTGGAGGTTCTCTGTATATGTTCAACGGGTGTGTTGCCGTGGACGCGTGCACCCGCTTCGCGTGCCGCACCTAACATTCCGCCATAGAGTTGCGCGGGATGCAGATGTCCGGCTTGCTCTATTAGTGCTGCACCATGGTAGATGTCGGATCCGATTTCTTGGCGTAGTGCGTCGCGAGAAAGCATGCGTGCGTGGGATTCCGTGCATGCATTCAATTGATCGATGCGGGCGGACCAGGCCTTGTAATGCTCCGGCACCCACATGGTGGTTAATCGCCCTGTCTTCTGCCAGCCGCATTCAATGTTGTGCCGTTGAATCAACGCTTCGACATAGCGCATAGACGCCGACGCATCTCGTAGCCGAGCGGCCAATCGCTGCTCTCGTTGCGCCGTGCTTTCGCCCACTGCAGCCAGGGCTTTTTTCTGCACATTGACACCACCGGACATCTGGCCGCCAGACCGAGTGCTGGCGCCTTGACCGGGAAGCCCGGCTTCTAGCACCAGCGCCTCTATACCGGCCTGGCGTAGTGTCAGCGCGCAGCAAATACCGGTGTATCCTGCACCGATGATGACGACGTCCGCATGCTGAGGTAGCGTGTCATCCCCGGTTGCCGGCGGAGCAAACGCCTCCCACCAATATGGTCGCAACTGAAAATCCGACGTAAAGATGTCCGAAGAGGCCATGCTACGCTCCTGGTAGGCGGCTTGTCCGTGAGGGTTACCGTGACATTGTTGTTTGATTGTCGATAGACGAGAGCGGTGGAAGCTCAGCGTACCGTTCAGTCAGTTCAACGTAAATCTTGTTGATATCGGATGCGCCACCATCCGCAGGCGGGGTGGTATCAGCCAACGCCGCAAACATCTGGTGTTTGACGAAATGCCGCCAACTGACCGGGAGATCCGCCATGATTTTTGTCATGGCGTCATAGCGCTCGGCCGTCCAGATACTTTCGAATTTCGATCGGCCCGGCCCGTAATCGAAATGGTCACCACTGTCATGCCTATCCGTTCTCACTTGGCGTGTGGCCACTTCATCGAGGACGAGGCGTTTTCGCGCCCTTGCATCTCCTTGTTTGGATGCGGCCGCAGATGGGCTGTTGTCGCATACGCGTTCGTGGCGCACAACCACGCCATACGCGTCGCGCGCTCGTTGTATAGACACGAAGCCGCAGCGTACGTCCTCCAGCACAGCCTCGGCGGGTCTGTCATAAGGATGACCATAGCCACCTCCTGCTGGGCCTTGTAAACGAATGACGTCGCCCGGCGCGCAGTTCACCAGGTCACTGTTGCGCAATTCCTCGGCGCGATCGGAGTCCGGATTTTTAGTGAACCGAGAGTTTGCTCCGGCGCGTCCTTCGAGTACGCCCCACGCGGCCAATTCCGATCGGTTGCGGTTTCTCGCGGTCACGACGCCATTGGGAGCAAGCAATTTGAATTCCATCGTGGCGGCATTACCCCCGCGCAGTTGGCCAGCGCCGCCCGTATCGGGTACGAGTCCATAGCGGATGATTTCGATGGGAACTTCGGCTTCGTTGATTTCTACAGGGGTGTTTTTCAAGAATGCGTTGTTGGCACCGCAGCCTTCTACGCCGTCATATTTTGGTCCACCGCCACCGCCGCCGCCGCATGGGCCGATGGACGCCAATACCTGGCGTCCTGCTCGCGTTGCTGTCTTCACGTTCAATAGGGTCGAACCACCGGCAGGGCACGCGGGGAGACGATCGGGCAGTGCGCGACTGAAAACGCCGAACGTGCACGCCTGGATCACGGCGGCCATCAGGCTGCGCATTCCTACCGCGGCCGGGGCATGGGGATTGACGACAGACCCTTCGGGCAACACGGAGTTCATGGGCCGAACGGTGCCGGCGTTCAACACATTATGCGGAGCCAGCGTGTGCAACACGTAGATCAAGCCGACGGTAATGACAGAGTGATGTTGATCACCGCCCGTTGGGACGTTCAGCGATGAGGCGACTTGTGGATCACTGCCGGTAAAGTCCAGCTCTAACGAGTCGCCTCGCACGCGCAGGGTCATATGGATGCGGCAAGGATAGCCGCCAACTGAGTCTTCATCCGCATATTCGGAGAATGTATATTCACCATCAGGGATGTCGCGAATGAGGGCGCGTGTTTGTTGCTCCGCATAATCCAGGATGGCTTCGGCACCCTGCATGAATTCTTCGACACCAAAGCGATCAATGATCTCGTGTACTTTGCGTTCTCCTACGTTTAACGCAGCGATTTGAGCATTGAGGTCGCCCTGGTTTTGCTCTGGCATGCGCACGTTGACTTGCAAGATGCGCAGTAATTTTTTGTCAATCACACCATCGCGCATCAACAACATGGGAGGAATACGCAGCCCTTCTTGGTGGACTTCGGTCAGCGTACGTGAAAGCGAAGCCGGTACGGCACCACCCATGTCTGTGTTATGAATATGGGTGCCGATAAAGCACACAAGTTTCCCGCCGCGAAATACCGGTTTCCACGCATGCATGTCAGGAGTGTGTGTGGCAACGTGGCCGCTGTAGGGATCATTTGTCAGATAGATGTCACCCTCGCGGTAATCATCGAACATGGCGATGACGCGCCCGTAATCAAGGCCCGTGTACCAGGTGGCGCCGAATGTCTTGGGTGAGGCAAACGTTTTGCCTGAGGGCGTCAGCAACTGTGCGGAAAAGTCTTCGGTTTCCTTGACGAAGGTTGAATAGGCCGTACGCATGAGCGTATAACCCATCGCCTCGGCGGCGGCTGTGCAGTGGTTCGCGAGAATCTGCAGGCGAAAGTTGTCTACGCTCATTATTCTGTCGCTCCTTCGGAAGTGATGCGCAGATTGGCAAATTCATCCACGCGGCATACATAGGCGGTGGGGATTACTGTCGTGCAATCGTCTTGTGTAATGATGGCGGGACCATTGAAGGCATGGCCCGCATGCAGTGCCGAACGGCGATAGAGATCGACGTCTCGGAAACCTCCATCTACCCAAACACGCAACGATTTTTCGGGCGTGGGCGTGCCGTGTTGGACGGGCTGGCGAGGAAAGCGTGGTTTGTTGTTATTGCCTGAGATGACAATGCGCAGGCTGACGAGCTGCACAGGGGCGCGCTCATCCGCATGGCCATATAACTGTCTATGCATGGCGTGAAACGCCTGGCCAAGGGCCTGTAGATTGTTGGCCTCCAAGTCGGCAGGGTTGAGCACCGTGTCGATTTCGTACGACTGGCCGCGATAGCGCATTTCTGCCGAGTAAACGAGTTCGGCTGATTCGATGTGTCCTTGTTCTTGCATCAACCATTGTTCTGCACGCTCACGTAGAACGGCGAACTCTTCACGGACGAGAGCGAGATTGGCAAGGGTAAGGTCGGTATAGACAGTCTTTAGAAAATCGCTTTTCAGATCGGCAATCAGACCGCCCTGTGCACTGAGCGTGCCAGGCGAAACGGGTACGACAATTTCTTTGACTTTGATTTCGCGGGCAAGAAAACATCCCAGCATCGGCCCCGCGCCACCAAAAGCCAATACGGAATAGTCTCGAGGATCGATGCCATAGCGTGACACGAGTCCGCTAACCTCGCTGTACATGCCGGACACCGCGATCTGAATGATGGCTTCAGCGGTTTCTTCGATGCTGCGTCCCAGCTTGAGTGCCAGGACTTCCACGGCTTTGCGAGAGGCTTCGACATCGACCTCTACGGCTTGATAACCCAGGTCGGAGTGCCCGACCAGACCGCAGCATACAAAAGCATCTGTGATCGTGGCGCGGGTGCCTCCTCGCCGGTAGCAAGCGGGACCGGGGCGAGAGCCCGCGCTTTCGGGGCCGACCTGCAATACGCCCAATGAGTCCACCCAGGCAATTGAGCCTCCGCCTTCGCCCACAGAAGAAACTGACACCGAAGGAATATGGATCTGGAAATCGCCGATCAATTCGCCTACGCCATATTGAGGTTTCCCATCAATAATCACGGCGATGTCGGCACTGGTGCCGCCGATATCCAGGCTGAGACAACGATCAATACCCGCAGTCGCTGCAACATGGCTCGCCCCAATCACGCCGGCGGCTGTGCCAGAAAGAATCATCTGTACGCAATCGTGTTTACCCTGTTCGGCGGTCATCACGCCACCGTTCGATTTCGTCAGTCTGGGCTCGGGGCGTACGCCGGCATTTTTCAAGGCCTGCTGGAGAGAGGTTAAATAGTGCGCGACGCGAGGTTGCACATAGCCGCCAATGACCGCGGTGATAGTGCGTTCGTATTCTCTGATGATTGGCCATGTCTCGCTTGAGCAGAAAACTGGCAAGCCCGGCGCGATCGACTCGACGATTTCCTTTACTCGCAATTCGTGCACTGAGTTGCGATAAGAGTGCAATAGTGAAACGACGATGCCTTCCGCGCCCTCGTCCATGGCCTGCTGCACAGCGCGTTCGACGCTGGCCTCGTCCAGCGGTTGCCGAATGGAACCGTCTGGCGCCATGCGTTCCGCGATGCCGAACACCATGCTGCGTTTGATCAATGGGGCGGGGCGACGCGACAGTAGGTGATACATGTCGGGCGTTTTCAGTCGGGCAAGCTCCAGGACATCGCAGAAATTTTCCGTGGTGAACAGCGCCAAACTCAGGCCTTTGCGCTGAATGACCGTGTTAATACCTACTGTCGTGCCGTGCGTGAAATAGCTGATTTCTTCGGGGCGTATGCCATAGCGCTCTTGCAGCATACGAATGCCGGCGATGACTTCTTCGCCAGGCTGATCAGGACGGGAAAAAACCTTCAGACTTTTAATTTCGCCGCTTGCTTCATCAATGACCGCGAAATCCGTAAATGATCCGCCGATATCAACACCAACCCTGTATCCCATTAGAGCTCCCGGTATGTGCCGCGAAGTCGTGAATCCGCACTTGCTGATCACTACTAGATCGGCTATGATTTTTCACTGGATGAACAAAATGTTCATGGAATGGTCAAATGAATGATAATAGGTCGGTTCAGCGGTGTCTAGCGCTTCTGCGCTGTTTTCGTCGTGGCCCAGGGCAATCCCTAACCGAGTTGTCTAAATCGGTGGGGCTCCATCATTCCACGGTGTTGCGTCTGCTGAGCACGCTGCAGAGCGAGGGGTATGTTCGTAAAGAGGGCATGCAGTGGTCATTGACCCCACAGTTGCTCGAGATAGGTTTTGCCGCCTTGGCCAACACTGGGGTGAGCGATTTGATTCAATCGTCGTTGCAGGGACTGGCAGACCAGTTTTCCGGTAGTGCCAATATCGGTGAGAAAATCAAAGACGAAGTGATCATCATTGCGCGTGCCAATTCGGTGTCCGAACTCCGCAAGATCCTCATCGTGAATTTGCGCGTGGGCAGCGCGCTGCCGCCTGAGTCAGCGCTGTACTCCGCTTTGGATTTACCTGAAGCGGAGTGGTCGATCGCGAAGTATCCGGATCGCAAGGTCACGACCGTTGGCATATCTTTATTTTCCGGGGCAGTGCGTAGCCTTTCGCTCGGATTATCGATAAATGACGATGAGTATTACGGAGACAAAATAGAGACCGAACTGCTGCCAGCCCTACGAGTAAAGCGGGACGAGATTCGTCGCCTAATGCGGCTGGGCGACGTCTGATTGGACAAATAAAAAATCTCAGCTATAATTTCGCCTCTTTATCAGCGCCCGTAGCTCAGTTGGATAGAGTACTTGGCTACGAACCAAGGGGTCGTGGGTTCGAATCCTGCCGGGCGCGCCAAATTTAAAAAGGGTCTCCATTGCGGAGGCCCTTTTTTTCTTGGCTCTTCCCTACGAGCAGGGCGGGCACTCTCACCGTTCCTGGTTCGCAGAGGGATGACGGGTGCGAAGCCGCTGATCTGATTACAGAGGATCGGCCTAGCTGCTGATGCCGGCAAGACGCTGTGCGATTCCCGCCATCATCATTGCCGACATCTCGTCGTTCAGCTCGCCGAGAAAACGCATGGCCTGGCTGTAGTCTCCTTTTACGGCCAGCTTGTCGGCAGCCATGATCAACGCCATGTCGCGGCGTGGCTCATCAATCTTCATCACCAAGTCGTAGGCAATGTCCGGTTTGCCGAGCAATGCGAATTGTGCTGGCACAGCGCTCATATAGTGCCTCAGGGCTGAGCCTTGCGGGCCGGGTCCGGGGCGAAGCTCAAGAATCTCGTTCAGCAGTTTTTCCGATTTGGTGACTTCGGCTGTGCGGGTCAGTGCCTCTGCCACGATCAGCAGGGTCTGTGCTTTCTCGAGAGGCGCGGCGAGTGCGGATGCTTGTGCTGCGGTATCGTCCAGCAGGGCTTGTGCCTCATCCCCCTTTCCATCCTGTCGCAGAACTCCGGCAAGCTTTGGCGCAAGCTGAAGCACGGCAGCGCGTTCCGGTGCTTTCGCCATGGATCGGCGGGCGCTCGCGATGGCGGCTGTGCGATCTTCGGATGACGGCAGGCCAACGGACAGGCCCGTCCAGATCGCGAACTCGAACGCCGAGGGGCCTCCCTCTGCGATCACCTTGACCAAATCAGTGGCAACCGTTGCCGCTGTCTTCGGGTCGATCGATGCCCACGTCTCGAAGAACAGGAAGATTTGTTCGGGCTCCAACGACAGTCCCTGGTCCAGGGCCTTGTCCATCGATTCACTGAGATACCGCGCCGCTTCATCCTTGAATCCGATCGCCGCCTGTGATTTTGCAACCTGGACCATCAGCGCAAGCAGCATGGAATTCATCGGAATGCGATGACGGTAATCGGCGATCTCCGCAAAGATGGCGCGCCCCTCGTTCGGTGACCCGGCATCCGCAAAAGCCTGCGCGATCGATTTGCTTTGCCCTGTGGTGTCCAGGCGGGTGAGTGTTCCCTTTTTATCTGTCAGCAGCGCATCGGCCTCGCGCAGTGTTGCCAGCGCCCGCGCCTTGTCACCCTGAAGTATCAGGACCTTGGCGTAGGAGGTCAGGAATTCGGCCTTTCCCATGGCGGCGGACAGCTCGCGATAGGATGTCATCGCTTGATCGATCTTGCCATCGAAAAGCTGTGCATTGGCCAACGCCAGCACGATCCGTTGACGACGAAACGGATCCTGTTCCGGCTCAAGAAAGGTCTGGATGGCGCCGACCAGGCAGGTCGTTGTGACTGTCGTGGAGCAGTGCTCCATCATCGCTGCGCGTGCATTGGCCGGTTCGGAAGAAGACGCCTGTCCCCATGAGGGAGAGGCAAGAAAAATCGAGGCGAAAAAGAGAGGTAGATATCTGTTCATGAAACCGGTATGGACTTTTAGTTTTACTCAGGCTCTGCCTTTTGGGGGCATGCTCTGGCGTTCTTAATACGTTTCGCTGTTCGTTGTATCTCAGTCCTTTGGACTCTACCACGCCTCATCAAGAGGCTAGGCAGCCTGCGTCAGCACCATCATGACGTTTTGGCCAGTGCGTCCCAGGTGCCGGGTGAGTATTTCAGCGGCGCGCGCCTCATCGCGGGCAATGGCGGCTTCGAATAGTGCCTGATGTTCTCCTGGCACATTTGCGTCCGGGGCATGCCGGGTGAGGAAAAGGCGTCGATAACGATCGCTCAGATCGTGCAGGCTGCCACAGAAACGCAAGAGCAACGGCATATCGCAGGCAGAGACCAGCGCCAGATGAAAGGCCCGGTGCGCTTTTTCCCATCCTTCGGGGCGCTGCCCCCCGTCTTCCAGGCGATGCAGTCGGTGATAGGTGGCAACCAATGCGTCTTCCCAAGCCTCGTCGCCTCGTTTTAACGACTCTTTCAGTGCCGTGATTTCGAGTTGCGTGCGTAGCACGGTGACTTCCCTCAGGTTTTCGGCGGACACCGGGGTCACCTGGTAACCGCGCTGGTCGGTGATTTGGACCAGGTCTTCGGCAGCCAGGCGAGTCAGGGCTTCGCGCAAGGGGCTCAGACTGACGTCGTAGGTCTGACGCAGTTCGTCCAGGCGCAGTCGCATGCCGGGCGGATAGGTGCCGTCCAGGATAGCGGCCCGGATCTGGATAGCGACTGAGGCCGTCAGGGAGGTGCTGGCCTGAGGCTTGGAGGGAGCAGGAGGAACCTGAGCTTTTTTCATGCCGCATATTGTAGCGCTGAGGCTAAAAAATCGATTTAAAAAATAAAATCGATTTTTTATTGACTTTACCGACGGCTTCGTCAACCATAAAAAAGAGGCGCGGCATGCTGCCGGCCTGATACGTCTTGACGAAGGAGTCCGGTATGTCTGCATCTCGCATAGATGCTTCGGTTGTTGTTCAAGCCATGGGCGCACCGCGCGATCCGGCCGCCCTGGAACGCCAAGCGGACAGTTATCGAGAATTGCTTGGTTATTTGCCGCCGCGCGTTGAGGCGCGTTTGCAGGTGACGGGTGCCCTGGATCCCGTCTTGGTCGACATGCAGGAGCGAATTCGGGCGCACGCCATGAATCCTCCGTGCTTCGACGTCAAGACGGCGCAACTGATGATTTTTGGCATGTTGATGGCGGAATTAAGTGATGCGGCCGTGATTCACGGTATTGCCGCCCGCCGTGCGGGCGCGAGTTGGGAAGAACTGCAGGCAGTGGTGAGCATGGCGTATTTGTTCCGCGGAGTGTCTGCGGCTAATCGGGGAGCGGATGTGCTGGCCCGCATTGCCGAACGCGAAGCACAAGCCCGTTGATGTTGTCATGGTTCAAAGGAGACATACATGAACAACTCGAACGAGGCACGAGAACCAAAGCGTTGTGCTGGTCCTGACCGTCATACTCGACCACCCCGTTTTCAGATGCCTGTGGGGGCATGTGATTGCCATGCCCATATTTTTGGTCCACAGGCGCAATTTCCTTATTCGCCTCAGCGTAGCTATACGCCGGAGGACTGTACCGTTGATGATTACATCAAACTATTGGCGACGTTAGGCATCGATCGAGCCGTCATCGTGCATGGCGGTGCGCATGGAACGGATAACGCTGCCACGCTGAATGCGTTGGAGCGCATGGGGCCCCGCGCCCGCGGTGTCGCAGTGATGCCGCCGGGGTGCCCATTGCCCGAACGAGAGCGCATGCATGCGTTAGGAATGCGTGGCTATCGTTTGTCTACCGTCGTGGGCGGAGGCGTAGGTTTCGATCAATTGGAGGCTTTGGCTGACGAGGCGCAACAGCTGGGTTGGCATTTAGTGCTGCATTTCAAGCATGCCGATGAATTGGTCTCGCTGTTGCCACGGTTGCAGGCTTTGCGAGTCGACATTGTGCTGGATCACATGGCGCGTATACGCGGTGACGAAGGCGTGGACAGTCCTGCATTTGAGGCTCTGGCAAGCTTGATGGACGCGGGGCGTGCCTGGGTCAAGCTGGCGAGCTTATATCGCCTGTCGTCGCAGCCGTATCCTCATGCCGATATGTTGCCGATGATTCATCGTGTGGCAAAACACTGGCCTGATCGCATTATCTGGGGCAGCAATTGGCCGCACCCGATCTGTGATGTGTCTATGCCCAATGACGGCGATCTGGTCGACCTGATTCCCTTGTGGGTGCCCGATGTGGCGGTTCAGCAAAAGCTATTGGTGGACAACCCGGCCGCGTTGTACGGATTTTGACTCGCAAAAATGATTTGTGACGGGAGGCGTGCTTAAAGCTGAACCCGGCCGCGGTCATCAAAAACTCAATATAAAAATGACGGAGACAAGTTATGTTCAGACAAGTCTGGCGCATGCTGGCGAGCGCCGCCGCGATGGCATCGCTGTGTGCCAACGCAGCGTTGGCAGCAAGTTATCCCGAGCGCGCAGTGACGATTGTTGTGCCGTTCCCGGCGGGAGGGACCACCGACGTGGTGGCACGCGTTGTCGCTGAAAAACTATCGACGATTCTCAGGCAGCCGGTGATCGTTGAGAACAAGCAAGGAGCAGGAGGAAATATCGGTGCAGCCTATGTGGCGCGCGCCAAAGCGGATGGTTATACCTTGCTGGTATCCAGCGCCGGTCCACTGAGTATTAATCAACAGCTATATGCTAATCCCGGATATGACCCCATTCGCGACTTTGCGCCTGTGTCTCTATTGGCATCGGTGCCTATTATGTTGGCAGCCAATCCCAAGGCGCCGTTCCATTCAGTGACAGAGTTGATCGCCTACGCCAAACAACATCCGGGACAGGTGGCTTATGGATCGCAAGGCAGCGGTACAACGAGTCATTTGACGATGGAACTGCTCAAATTGGAAACCGGCATCGATTTGCAGCACATTCCCTATCGCGGCAGTGCGCCTGCGGCTACGGATTTGATGGGCGGGCAAATTCAAGTGATGTTTGATAATTCACCCACCACCTATCCGCAAGTGCAGGCCGGCAAGATGCGGGCGCTGGGCGTAGCTTCGGCGAAGCGGCTTGATAGTATGAAAAACATTCCCGCGATTGCGGAGAGCGTGCCGGGCTTTGAGTCAGAGGCTTGGTTTGGTGTAGTTGCTCCTGCGGGAACGCCAGACGATGTGGTTGATCATTTGAATAATGCGGTGAGGCAAGTGTTGTCCAATGCCGAGGTGATCAAGCGTTTCGATGAGGTCGGAGTACAACTGGTGGGAGATACGCCTCAGGCCTTTGGTCAATTCATTCGTGCCGAGAAAGATAAGTGGGGGAAAATCATCAAGGCGACAGGCATGCAATTGGGTTAAGCGCGGTTTAGGTGCAGGCCGGTAGGTCAATCGCCGTAGGAAGAGGAAAACTCCTCTACGCTACGGCAATTTTATTGTTGCGGTCGTCAGATCAGAACCGATAGGTCGCGCTCGCCGTGACCGTGCGCCGTTGCCCATAGAAGCAATCGCCGCGGCTCAGGCACGTGACCTCGTAGGTTTTGTCGGCAATGTTGTTGACGTTCAGCGCGTAACGCCACGCGCCGCTGTCATAGGCCACCATTGCGTCGAACAAAGTGACCGACGGGGTTTCCGGCGCGGCGCCGTCGGTGAACGAGCCCAGATAGCGCACACCTGCGCCGACGGAGAATCCAGGCAGGCTGGCCACGGCAAAACGATATTTCCCCCACAGCGATGCCATGTGTTTGGGCACGGGCTCCAGGTCGGAATCGATGTCGGTGTAGATATAGTTGGCGATGACGTCCAGTTGCTTGGTCACGCGGCCGCGCAGTTCCAGTTCAATGCCACGAGTCTTCGTCTTGCCTGCCTGAATCTGGTTGTTCGGATTGGACGGATCGGGAGCCTGGCGGTTTTTCTCGCGCAGATCGTAGGCTGCTGCGGTGAACTCCAGCCCGGAGTCGGGCGGCATATATTTCAAGCCGAGTTCCCATTGCTTGCCGCGCATCGGCTTCCAGCGGTTGCCATAGAAGTCCGTACCACCAATAGGGGTGAAAGACTCGCTGTAGCTGACGTACGGCGACAGACCGTTGTCTGCGGCGTAGAGCAGGCCGAATCGTTTGGTCGTGGCGTTGTCGACTTCGCGGTCGTTGCCTTCGATATCGGTCTGGGCTCGGTCGTGGCGGATCCCTGCGACAAAGATCCAGTTTTGATAACGCATCTGGTCTTGCGCGTAAAAACCGAGTTGCTGTTGCTTCGTCTTGGGCGTATCGCTGAGATCGTATTCCGGGATGTTGCCGTAAACAGGATGGTAGACGTTCAACGGGCTGCCGAGGCCCGTGGCTTCTTGTCCCGTTTCGCGATAGCGGCTGTAGTCCGCACCAAACAGCAAGGTATGCTGGGTCGCGCCCCAATCCACCTTGCCTTCTACGTTTTGATCGACCAGCAGCGTACGCATGCGTGGCTTGTGCACGTAATAGTAGCGGTTGAGCGTCATTTGCTCCGGGTCGATGTACGGGGCTTCGGGATTCGAGTACGAATCCGGATACATCGACTTGTAGTCGACTTTGCTGATCGTATTGCGGAAACTCTGCCGCACGGTCCAACGATCGTTGAACTTGTGCTCAAATAGCCAGCCTACGCTGAATTGCTCGGTGTCATAGGCATCGAAGCCCGGTTCGCTGGCAAAGCGGCGCGTGGGAATCTGACCGTTGGGGTTACCGCTGACGCTGCCGCTCCAGGGCAGGAACGATTGCGTCGTGCCGGTTTTGTCTTTCTGGAAATAACCTTGCAGGGTCAGTGAGGTGGCGGCGCTGGGTTGCCACGTGAGCGAAGGGGCAAGCATCAGCCGATCGTCGCCGACGTGTTGCACCTGTGTGTCGCTGTCTCGAGCGACTGCGACGACGCGGTAGAGCCATTCGCCGTCTTCGGTCACCGGGCCGGTCAGGTCAGCCTGGATTTCTTTGCGATTGTGATTGCCCAGGATGACGCCGATTTCGTGCTGGGCCTCCGATAACGGGCGTTTGCTGACCAGGTTCAACACGCCGCCGGTGCTGCCTTGGCCGTACAACATTGATGATGGGCCGCGCAGGACTTCGAGTCGTTCCAGTGCGTAAATATCGGTGCGCGGGTTGTTATAGCTGAAGAACTGACGCAGGCCATCCAGATACTGTACGGGCTCGACGCCGCGTACGCGAACGTAGTCGGCGCGATTGTCGACGCCGTAGGCATTGGGGCGCACGCCGGCGGCGTAGTTCAGCGCGTCCTGGACATTTTGTGCGCCCTGGTCGACGAATTGTTCACGGGGGATAACCGTGATGGCTTGCGGCGTTTCCAGCAGTGGCGTGTCTGTCTTTGTGCCTGTGGCGCTGCGCGTCGCTACATATCCCTCGACAGGGCCGGTGGCGGTTTCTTGGGTGCCGGTGACGCGCACCGCTGGCAGGGTCGCGGCGTCGGTATCTGCGCCTTGTGCCTGGGCAAAAAGCGGGGCCAGACTGGCGGTCAATAGGGCTAAGGTAAAGGCGGGCGTCTTGCGGACGGGTGTCGCAGGCAAATAACGGTTCAACACAATCCCCAAATTAGGAAAAAATATCCGATAGTGATAATGATTTGTATTAATTTTATCGAATTATAGTGGGGCTTTAGAAAACGCCAGCGGCTCGCCTTGCGAGGTGTTGTATCTGGCTGTTGCCGTGCTGAGGCAGATTGTCAGGCTGCTTATGTCAGGCCGGGGGAGATTCGCCGCCAGCGGCGGCAATGCTGTGGCGGCTCTGTGAGGGCCTATTTCCGCGCGACCTCTGTGTGTCGCATGCTGGTGTTTTTACGGGCGGGCACCGGGTTTCAGCTCGCGGCGCAAGATCTTGCCAACAGCGCTGCGAGGCAACTCATCGCGGAATTCGACGTGACGCGGGACTTTGTAGCCGGTCAGGTGCTGGCGGCAATGGGCGATCAGGGTGGCGGCATCCAGGGATGGGTCGCGGCGGATGACGAATAGTTTGACCGCTTCACCCGAGCGCTCGTCAGGTACGCCGATGGCGGCGACTTCGCGTACGCCGGGGTGCAGGGCGGCGGCGTCTTCGACTTCGTTGGGATAGACGTTAAAGCCTGATACCAGGATCAGGTCTTTTTTACGATCGACCAGATAGACGTAGCCGCGTTCGTCGACATAGGCCATGTCTCCGGTGCGCAGAAAACCATCGGGATAAAAGACCAGGGCAGTTTCGGCGGGCTGTTTCCAATAGCCCGACATGACCTGGGGACCTCGGACGCAGAGTTCGCCGGTTTCGCCTTGCGGCAGCTCGCGGCCGTCATCGTCGCGGATGGATATCTCGGTAGAGGGCACCGGCAGACCGATCGAGCCGGTAAAGATGCTGACATCCAGGGGATTCAAGGTGACGGCAGGAGAGGTCTCTGTGAGGCCGTAAGCTTGGCACAGCGAGACGCCAGTCACCTCGCGCCAGCGTTGGGCGACTGCCCGCTGTACGGCCATGCCGCCACCGAGTGTGATGCGCAACCGGGAAAAATCCAGCTTGGCAAAGTCGGGATGATTCAGCAATGCACAAAACAAGGTGTTGACGCCCGTGAGGGCACTAAAGGGTGTCTTGCGCAAGGCCTTGATAAAGGCCGGCAGATCGCGAGGATCGGGAATCAGCAGGTTGCGCGCGCCCAGCTTGATGAAGGTCAGGCAATTGGCCGTGAGGGCAAACACGTGATAGAGCGGCAGGGCGGTGACGATGCATTCCTCGCCTTCGCGCAGATGGCCGCGTATCCACGCATGGGCCTGGCACAGATTGGCCAGCATGTTGCCGTGGCTGAGCACGGCGGCTTTGGCGACACCGGTGGTGCCGCCGGTGTACTGCAGAAATGCGGGGTCAGCGCGCGTCAGCGTGGGTGGGTGTAACGACAGGCTGCGACCGGCAGCCAGCACGGTACGCAGGCGCACGGTGCCGGGCAGCGACCATGCCGGGACTTTGCGCTTGATGTGGCGCACGGCCAGATCGATCGCTCTGCCCTTGATGGGACCCAGCAATTCACCTATGGAGGTAACGACGATGTGACGCAGAGCGGTATGCGGCAGCGCCTTTTGCAGCGTGTGGGCGAAGTTCTCCGCAATGACGATGGCTTGTGCGCCGGCATCGCCCAATTGGTGCGCCAATTCGTGGGCGGTATAGAGCGGATTGCAGTTCACGACGACGCACCCTGCACGCAATGCCCCGAACAGGCAGATGGGATATTGCAGCAGATTGGGCAGCATCAGCGCGACACGGTCACCCTGGCGCAGGCCGCGCGATTGCAGCCATGCGGCAAAATCGCGCGACAGACGATCGAACTCGGCGTAGGAGATCGTGGTGCCGAGACTCGTGTAGGCAGGGTTGCCGGCAAAACGCTGGCAACTATCGTCGAGTATCGTCAGCAGCGATTCGTAGGGCGTAGTGTCGATGTCGGCAGGGACGCCGGGCGGGTAATGATCGAGCCAGATGCGTTCCATATGTTGAGTCGATGCGAGCTACAGTGCCTCGAATATACCGGCCGCACCCATGCCGGTGCCAACACACATCGTGACCATGCCGTATTTGCCGCCGGTACGCCGCAGGCCATGCACGATGGTGGCGGTGCGGATAGCGCCCGTGGCGCCCAAGGGATGGCCCAAGGCAATCGCGCCGCCCAATGGATTGACCTTGGCCGGGTCCAGTTGCAGGTCGCGCATGACGGCTAATGATTGTGCGGCAAAAGCCTCGTTGAGTTCGATCCAGTCCAGGTCCTGCTGTGCGATGCCGGTCTGGGCGAGGGCTTTGGGGATGGCCATCTTGGGGCCGATGCCCATGATCTCGGGGGGAACTCCTGCGACCGAGAAACCCACCACACGCGCCAGCGGCGTGAGATTGAGTTCACGCACGATACGCTCGGACACGAGCACGACGGCGGCGGCGCCATCGGACATTTGCGAACTGTTGCCTGCGGTCACGGAGCCGCGCGCGGCAAAGACGGGACGCAGTTTGGCGAGCGCCTCGGCGTTGGTGTCGGGGCGTGGGCCTTCGTCTTGCTCGGCCAGTTTTTCCACGGTACGCACGGACCCGGCGTCGCCGGGCAGGTGCGTGACAGTCTGATAGGGCGTGGTCTCGTTGTTGAAGTGTCCCGCTGCGATGGCCGCGCAGGCTTTTTGATGCGAGGCCAAGGCAAAGGCATCCTGATCCTCGCGCGAGATCTTCCATTGGGCTGCGACTTTCTCGCCGGTCAGGCCCATGCCATAGGCCATGCCCAGGTTTTCATCGTGCGCAAAAATCTCGGGATTGATGGCAACCTTGTTGCCCATGATTTGCGGCATGGCGCTCATCGATTCTGTGCCGGCGGCAATCATGACGTCGGCCATGCCCAACCGGATTCGCGCGGCAGCATCGGCGACGGCTTGCAAACCAGAGGCGCAGAAACGATTGACGGTAACGCCCGGGACATTGTCCGGCAGACCGGCGAGCAGCAGGCTCATGCGGGCGACGTTCATGCCTTGCTCGGCTTCGGGCATGGCGCAGCCCGCAATGACGTCTTCGACGCGAGCGGGATCTAAAGCAGGGACCTGGGCCAGCGCGGCGCGCAGGGCGGCGGCCAGCATATCGTCGGGGCGGGTGGTGGCATACAGGCCATTGCGCTTGCCCACGGGCAGGCGGGTGGCGGCGACGATATAGGCGTCTTGAATTTGTTTGCTCATGGGGAATCCTTGTCGGTGTCAGTTGCGCAGAGGCTTGCCGGTTTCCAGTGTGTGCTGGATACGTGCTTGCGTTTCCTTGGTACGCAACAAGGCCACGAATTCGCGGCGTTCGACGGCCAGCAGCCAGTCTTCGTCCACGCGTGTGCCGGCTTCGACTTCGCCGCCGCACAGGGCGACAGCGGCGCTGCGGGCGACCCGGTAATCATGGGCGCTGATCATGCCGCCCTCGCGCATGTTGATCAGCACCATTTCAAAGTTCGCGATACCGGTGCGGCCCGCGACGGGAATGTTGGTCACGGGCAATGGGGGGGTGTGGCCGGCATCGGCGGCAGCGCGGGCTTGCTTGATGGCGACCCACAGTAATTCGTCGGGATGGAACACGACTTGGTCGTGTGCTTGGGCATAGCCCATGTCGATGGCCTGCAGTGCACTCTTTGAGACTTGCGCAGTGGCAATGTTCTGGAATACCGGTTGCAGATACGGAAACACCTCTGCGGGCGTCGCCGTCATCGCGGCCAGTGCGGCAGCGCGTGCGGCGAGGGCTTTGCTGCCGCCTCCTGCCGGCACCAGGCCGACACCGGCCTCGACCAGGCCGATATAGCTCTCCAACGCCAGGACCCGCTGGCTGCAATGCATGAGAAACTCGCAGCCGCCTCCCAGTGCCATGCCTTGTACTGCGGCCACGGTCGGCACACGTGCATAACGCAATGACAGCGACGCGCGCTGGAATTTTTCTACGTTCGCCTCCAGCATGTCGAATTGACCGGCGACGCAGGCTTGTACGACTTGCGATAGATTCGCGCCAACGGCAAACGGTGCGTCATGCCAGACGACCAGCGCATCCAATTGTTGCTCGCTATAGGCCACCGCATGCAGAACGCCGTCCAGGACTTCGTCACCAATGGTGTGCATTTTTGAGGTGAATGACAGGATGCCGATGCCCGGATCGAGCTCGGGCAGGTGCCACAGGCGCACACCTGCGTTTTCCCATAGCGTGGCGCCTCGTGGGATGGAGGTTTCGCCAACCAGGCGTTCGGGGAACAACTGGCGTGCGTATATGGGCAGCGTGGACCGCGGTTTCTGTTTACCGTCCCGTGCAGAATAAGAGCCCTGCGCGTTGTGCACGCCTTCGCGGCCGCTTTCTTGTACCCAGTCCGGCAGGGGAGCCGTGCTCATCGCTGCTCCCGCAGCGATATCGGCTGCGATGGCATCGGCAATACTGCGCCAACCAGCCGCCTGCCAGGTTTCAAAGGGGCCTTGCGCCCAGCCGAATCCCCAACGCATCGCCAGGTCGAGATCACGAGCGTTGTCGGCAATATGTTCGAGCTGGGCGGCGCTGTAGTGAAAAATGTCGCGGAACAAGCTCCACAGGAATTGAGCCTGAGGATGTTTGCTCGTGCGCAATGCTGCAAAGCGTTGGGCCGGATCGCGTTGTTTCAGGATCGCATCGACTTCGTCAGCAATGACACCTGCCGAGGGGCGATAGTCGCCCGCCGCGGGATCCAGCACCTGGATCTCTTTGCCGACTTTGCGATAGACGCCGATGCCGCTTTTCTGGCCCAACGCGCCGCGTTCGATGAGGGCATTGAGCCATGCAGGCAATTGAAAATGGGGATGCCAGGGGTCAGAAGGCAGCTTGTCGCGCATGGTGGCGACGACGTGGGCGAGCGTGTCCAGGCCTACGACGTCGGCGGTGCGATAGGTGGCGCTTTTGGGGCGGCCGATCTTGGGGCCGGTCAACGCGTCCACCTCGTCAAAGCCCAGGCCGAGCCGTCCGGTGTGATGCAGCGCGGCCAAAATCGAAAACACGCCGATGCGATTCGCGATGAAGTTGGGGGTATCCAACGCGCGGATGACGCCTTTGCCCAATTGGCTGGTCAGCCAGCTTTCCAGGTGATCGACGACCTCGCCTTGTGTGTGGCGGGTGGCGATGATTTCGACCAGACGCATGTAGCGCGGTGGATTGAAAAAATGCACGCCGCAGAATCGGGCGCGCAGATTTTCAGGCAGGGCGTCGGCCAATTCACCGATAGACAACCCGGATGTGTTCGAGGCCAGGATCGCGTCGGGAGAGACATGCGGGGCGATACGCTCGTACAGTGCCGTTTTCCAGTCCATGCGTTCGGCAATGGCTTCGATGACCAGATCGCAATGAGGCAGCTGATCGAGATGGTCATCGTAGTTTGCAGGCCTGATCAACGCGAGGCGTGAGGGGCTGGCCAGCGGCGCGGGCTCGAGTTTTCTCAGGCCTGCCAGGGCTTTGTTCGCGATGGCATTGCGATCGCCGTCTTTAGCGGTCAGGTCGAACAAGGTAACGGGAACGCCAGCGTTGGCGAGATGGGCGGCGATTTGCGCGCCCATGACACCAGCTCCCAGCACTGCGGCGTGTTTGACAATGAACTTGCTGCTCAAAGTGGTCTCCTGTTTGGGCAGCGCCAGGCGCTGCCCGATAGCATGTGCGGCCTCGATACGGCGAACCCGGGCAAATGATGACAATCAGAACCGGGTGGACACCTGGATCCCCAGGATGTTCCCTTTGCTGCGATAGTCGCCTGCGACGCGGCCCTTGGTCAGCGCATTGCCCGAGGTAGTATCGATGTCGGCATCACGCAGGTACAGATAGGTATAGCCTACGTCGATCTGCGTGTCTTTGCTCACTGCATACTGTACTCCGGTCGAGAACCACCAGCGATCCGTGTCGGGCAGCGACGTGGGGCGATCGCTCGGGTTGTGCACGGGGGACTGATCCCAGGCGACACCAAAGCGCCATTTCCATTTCGGCGCGAACTGATAATTGGCGCCCAGCGCGACGCGCCAGGTGTCGCGGAAATCCAGCGGCAGCGTGTCGGTCGGCCCGCCGTCGTTTTTGATCTTCAGTTGGGGCAGGCTGCTCCAGCCTGTCCACGAAATATCGGCCAGCAATTCCCATTGCGGATTCAACCGATGCACGGCGCTCAATATCAAGGAGTCGGGCAGTTCGACACGCGTGCTGGCGTCATAGGACAAGGATTGTCCGGGAGCAAAGCCGTCGATCTGGGTATCGCCTTTGGCGCTGTGACGGATCTTAGACCGGTAAGATAGCCCGATGCGGGTGTCCTCGGTCGGTTGCAGCATGAAGCCGATGTTCCAGCCCCACGCGTCGCCATCCAGATTCAAGTCGGCATCGCCAGGCAGAAAAGGACCGGCAGGTGTCACCGGAACCACCACTTTCTTTTTGTATTGCGCGTCGATGTGTTGCCAGTTCACGCCGAAGCCCATCGAGAATTGGTCATTGACCTTGTAGGCAATCGACGGGTTGATGTTGATGGTCTTGATGTCGAATTTATTGGAGTGATACTGGCCGACCCAATCGTCGTTGTATTCGGTCATCAATCCAAACGGTGCTCCGACGCCCAGGCCGACAAACCATTTTTCGTTCAGCTGCCACGAAAAATAGGCGTTGGGCACGACCCCGAGGTCGCCGGCATCGCCGCCATTGCCTCCCATGGGCGCACCGCCGCCCAGCGCGGTGGGGTTGCGGCTATTGCCGTTGTCGCGAAACTTGAAAGACGGTTGTATGGCGTTTACGCCGGCGGAAATATTGAAGCCGGGCAGATAGGTCATCCCGGCGGGGTTGTAATAAATGGTGCTGGCGTTTTCCGCGATGGCAGCCGAGCCGGCGTAGGCGTTGCCGAGGCCGCTGGCATTTTGCTCCAACAACTGGAAGCCGGCGGCGTGTACGTTATTGGCACTGCCGATCGCCGTGATAGCAACGGACAAAGTAGCCAAGGCCAACGATTTTTTATGCATGGTGTGTCTCCTCTCGTCAGGCGTAAATACAGGTACTGCATGGGCCTGTGCGTCGGCGCCTTTTTATGTCGTACTGGTGTTGTGCAGCTTGTTATTCCGGTAGTGCAGCGGCCCGCCCGTGAATGGGGCAAAGCCTGTGCCAAAGATCACGCCCGCATCAGCCAGGTCGGCGTCGGCGACGACGCGTTGATCGACCTGCTGTTGCGTGCGTTCGATAAGGGGTGCGATTAATTGTTCTGCCAGGCCCGCGGGCGGTGTTCCTGGTTCGCGCTTGCGAGCTTTGCCGTCATGCCAGGTGTAAAAGCCCTGGCCGCTTTTGCGGCCCAGATCCCCGCGGGCAATACGATCGGCCAGGCAGCGCGGCGGCTCTGCCTGTTGCGTGAGTTGCTGCCCGGCCGCCAGGGCGATATCCAGGCCCACTGTGTCCGCTAATTCCAGCGGCCCCATGGGCATGCCAAAGTCTGTCATGGCGCGATCGACGGTCTCCGGCGAAACGCCCTTATCCACGTGGCGCATGGCAGCCAGCATATAGGGCGCCAGCACCGCATTGACCAGAAATCCTGGCGCATCGTTCACGGGCAACGGCAGTTTGCCGAGCTGGCCGACAAACGCGCAGGCGCGCGCTTGTATTCCTTGTTCATCGGGGCCTGCCTGGACGACCTCGACCAATGGCATTTGCGCGACGGGATTGAAAAAGTGAATACCGACCAGCCGATGCGGTACAGTCAACCCGGCCCGCAAGGTGGCCAGCGACAGACTGGACGTGTTTGTGGCCAGGATCGCATCGGGTTTGAGGCGGGGTTCAATCGCACGATACAGGGCCTGCTTGGCCTCGGCCTGTTCCGTGATGGCTTCGATCACCAGGTCGGCGCGTGCGACGCCGTCGCCCGCCGGATCCGGGATCAAGCGATCGGCGGCCGCCCGCGCGGCATAGGGGTCTTTGAGTTTGCGTGAGTAGAGCGTCGCGGCTCGGCCGATGGCGGGGGCGATGCGTGCGGCATCCTGGTCTTGCAACGTAACCGTCATGCCTTTCAGTGCGCACCAGGCCGCGATGTCGCCGCCCATCGTGCCGGCCCCGACCACGTGCACATGCTGTACAGGCGAAGCCCCCTCACGCGCTTTGCCGCAGGACTTCAGGCGTTCTTGCAAACGGAATACCCGCAGCAGATTGCGCGCTGTATCGGAGGTCAGGATGCGATCGATGACCTGTGGCGCTGCAAGGGCGTTGCCGCCGTATTGCGACCAGAGGGTGATGATGGCAGGCGCAGCAGGATAGTGGCCCAGGGGGTCTTTGGCGTTGACTTGTTTCTGCGCGCGTTTGGCCACCAGCGATTTGAAGGGTGCATGGTTCATCCACCCGGCGATGCCGCGCGCTCGACGAGCCGGTTTGCCAGACAATACATGACGGCGCGCAGCCGTGTCCGATAGCCTCGGCGGCACGCGTGCATCGACCAGGCCCAACGTGGCGGCCTTGCGCGCATCGGCAGGGCGTCCCGTCAACATCATGTCCAGCGCGGCGGCGGGACCGATCAGGGCAGGCAAGCGGCGCATGCCACCCCAACCGGGAAAAATACCCAGCATGACTTCCGGCAGCGCCAGCGAGGTGCCCGGTATATCCACCGCTAATCGATAGCGGCATGCGAGCGCCAGTTCCAGGCCACCGCCCAGGCAATGTCCCTGGATCAAGGCAAGGGTGGGATAGGGTACGCTGGCCAACCGGTTGAACAACTGCCAACCTCGTTCCACCAGCACGTGCGCTTGTTGCGGCGTATCGAGCCCGGCGAATTCTTCTACGTCGGCGCCGGCGATAAAGCCTGCGGCCTTTCCGGAACGTATGATCAGACCCGCCGGCGGCGCCGACTGCAAAGTGTCCAGGACCTGGGCAAGCTCGGTCATGACCTCGGCCGACAAGGCATTGACGGCGCTGTCGGCGCGATCGATCGTCAGCCATGCCAAACCATCGGCTTCGCGCGCCAGGCGCCAGTGCCGCCATTGCGATGGCGAGATCTCTGTCGTGGACGTCATTGCGCAGTCTCCGTTTCGAGCAGCATGGCGCCGCCTTGTCCGCCACCGATGCAAATCGCTGCCATGCCACGTTGCAAGCCACGCTCCCGTAGCAGTTGCAGCAGATGCAGCACGATACGTGCACCCGAAGCGCCGACGGGATGGCCGAGCGCGATGGCGCCGCCTTCGACGTTCAAGCGTGCTTGATCCAGCACGCCCCAGGGTTCAGTGCCGAGCTCCTCACGGCAATAGACGGTATCGTTCCACGCCGCCAGGCACGCCAGCACCTGCGCGGCAAAGGCCTCATTGATTTCCCACAGGTCCAGATCGTTCAAACCCAAATGATGCCGCTGCAGGATCGAGGTGGTGGCGTGTACCGGCCCCAACCCCATCTGCGCGGGATCCAGGCCCGCCCATTGCGAATCGACGATACGTCCCAAGGGTTGCAGGTTCCAGCGTTTGACTGCGTCCTCGGAGGCCAGTAGCAGCAACGCCGCGCCGTCGGTGACTTGCGAGCTATTGCCGGCGGTGATGTTGCCCCAGGGTTTGTCGAATACCGGACGTAGTTTGCCCAGCCTCTCGACAGTGGAATCATCGCGTACGCCGTCATCGGTGGGATAGAGTGTGCCGCGCGCATCGATCAGCGGCGCGATCTCGCGAGCGGCCGCCTCTCTGGCCGCCAGAGCTCGGGCATGACTGCGTGCCGCGTACTCGTCCATCGCCTGGCGACTGATGCCAAATCGTGTGGCGAGGTTTTCTGCGGTCTGTCCCATGGACAGCCCCACCACGGGATCGGTGAGTCCCTTGACCAGGCCGATCACGGGGGCGATGCTGCGCCATGGAAAACGGCGCAGCGCCGTGAAACGATCGCCTGCGCCGCGCGCTGCGGCCCAGCTTGCGAGCCAGCGCGTCATCTCATCGGAGACAAGCAATGGTGCACGTGACAGGGCATCGACGCCACCCGCCAGGACGAGCGAGGAACGGCCGGTGTGTATGTTCGCGATGGCGCTGTCGAGCGCCTGCATGCCGGAGGCGCAGTTGCGCATGACGGTCCAGCCAGGCACGCGATGACCGCAGCCCAACCGCAACGCAATCACGCGGCCGATGTTGACCTCGTCTGCCGACGGCGCTGCGCAACCCACGATGACTTCGTCGAGGTCGGCGGGTGCAAAGGGTTGCCGCAGCAAAAGCTCACGTCCGGCTTGTACCGCCAGGTCCGCGGCAGAAAAGGGACCCGGCGCATTGCGCGCCTTCAGGAAAGGAGTGCGCGCACCGTCCACGACGTAGATAGGGGCGTGTGGCATAAGGTTTCCTTGGCGTATGTGCCTTAAGCGGCCTTGCGTTGAGCGCCGGGCTGGACGGCGCCTGTCATTCCGAAGTCGAACGGAAAATCGTCGACCCGGATGACTTGATCGCGCAGCGTATCGCGGCGCTTGATGCATTCATAATCTCGCTGATCTAATCCCCCGCGCGCATGTGCTGCCTCGGCCAGGTCGCGGACGTTGGCGCGCGGATCACCTGTGAGCGCGCCGGTTTTTTCATAGGCGCGCAGGTGCGCATCGGCAGCCTCTGCATCCAGCGTGGCGACGAGAGCTTGTTCCAACGCACCGACGGGCTCATCATCGGTGTCCGGCACATGGCAGTTGGCAGTCAGACGTTCTCGTGTGGCGCCAGGCTCTGTCAGCAGGCGAGCAACACGTTGGCTTAACTCGTCGGATGGTGTGTGCTGCATGAGTCCCCAGGGAAACACCAGTCGGCGTAGCGTCCAGCCTACCGAACGTTGTGGCAGGTTGTCCAGTACGCCGACGAATGCAGCCTGCAAATGTTGCAGCGCGTCCTGCAGTGCCCAGTGGGCCAGCGGCGCATCTGCCGATTGCCTGCCGTCATCCTCGAATCGCTTCAGTACGGCAGAGGCCAGGTACATCTGCGACAGGATATCGCCCAACCGTGCCGACAAGCGCTCGCGGCGTTTGAGGCTGCCGCCCAGCAGCGCCATCGATAGATCGGCAAGCAACGCAAAACTGCACGCATAGCGTGTGAGCTGGCGGTAATAGCCATGCATCTCAGGCGCCGCCGAGGCCGGCGCGCGTGCTAGGCGTCCTCCGGTCACTGCGTGGCCCACTGTGCGTAAACCATTACCCACTACAAATCGGATATGACGCCAGAACGCACGGTCGAAGGCTTTCAACCCCTCTTGGGTATCGCTGTTTCCCGCGGCCTGCATTTCTGCCAGGACATACGGATGACAACGGATCGCACCTTGGCCAAAGATAATCAGACTGCGCGTCAGGATGTTTGCGCCTTCCACTGTGATGCCTACAGGGACCTGCTGATAGGCCCGCCCCAGAAAATTCGACGGCCCCAGGCAGATGCCCTTGCCGCCGATCACGTCCATGCCGTCGTTGACGACTTGCCGCGCGCGTTCAGTGATGTGGTATTTAACGATGGCGGACACTACCGAGGGCTTTTCGCCGAGGTCGATCGCGCCGGCAGTCATCACTCGCGCTGCGTCCATCAGATAGGTATGTCCACCAATACGGGCCAGGGCTTCTTCGACGCCTTCAAAGCGTCCCACCGGCGTGCGGAACTGGCTGCGCACTCGCGCATAGGCGCCGACGGTGCGTGCTGTCAGTTGCGACATTCCCGTATTCGAGGCCGGCAATGAGATCGAGCGGCCGGCTGCCAAGCATTCCATCAGCATGCGCCAGCCTTGACCCGCTCTGGCCGGGCCGCCGATGATGAAATCCAGCGGCATGAATACATCCGTGCCACGCGTGGGGCCATTCATGAACATGGCATTCAACGGGAGATGACGCCGTCCCGTTTCTACACCGGGATGATCGTGCGGCACCAGTGCGCACGTGATGCCGACATCAGCGGGACCGCCCAGCAATCCATCCGGGTCATAGAGCCGGAATGCCAATCCCAGCAACGTGCACACCGGGGCGAGCGTGATATAGCGCTTGTCCCAGGTCACGCGCATGCCCAGCACTTCCTGGCCCTGCCACATGCCTTTGCAGACGACGCCCGAGTCTGGAATCGCGGCGGCATCGGAGCCGGCCCAAGGGCTCGTCAGCGCGAACGCGGGGACTTCTTCGCCACGAGCCAAGCGGGGCAAATAATGATTTTTTTGAGCATCAGTCCCGTAGTGCAGCAGTAATTCTGCTGGTCCCAGCGAGTTGGGTACCATGACCGACACAGCCAGCGCAGACGAGCGCGTCGACAGTTTGGTGATGATCTGCGAATGCGCGTAGGCTGAGAAACCCAGGCCGCCGTATTCGCGCGGGATGATCATGCCCAAGAAACCATTGCGCTTGAGATAGTCCCAGGTATCGGCAGACAGGTCATATTGTTTTTGCGTGACCTGCCAGTCATCCACCATGCGGCACGCTTGTTCCGTCTGATTGTCCAGAAATTGTTGTTCGTCGGCAGTCAGTGCGGGCTTGGGCAGATCGAGCAGTCGCTGCCAATCAGGCCGCCCGCGAAACAGTTCGCCTTCCCACCAGACGGTGCCGGCCTCCAGCGCATCGCGTTCGGTGTCGGACATCGGCGGCAGGACTTTGCGATAGGCCTGAAACAAGGGGCGCGACAAGAGCGTGCGCCGGATCGGTGGCACGGCCAGTACGATGACGATCGAGGCTATCAAGATGCCGCTGATCGCAAAGAGTCCGTTCATCTTATGTTGTCTCCGTCAGGGTTGTTGCCGGTGCCCGTTGCGAGTCTCAAATGCTGCATGCGGGCGAATGTTTTATTCGTGCCGTCAGGGCGTTGCGTGCGACGCCGACGCAGGGGGCAAGGGCGCGCGCAAACCGCCCAATAAAAAGCTCATCAATCGTTGCAGTGTGCGCTCGGGATCGTGAGTCGGATCGCCGTCTTCCACGCTCCAGCCCATGGCAAGTCGCAAGACTTCGGTGCCGACGATGGCGTACGAGGTGGCGCCGAGCATGAATTGAAATCGCCAGATGATCTCGGTGCGAGGCACATCGGGCAGCGCCTTGAAAAAGGCGTTCTGATAGCGTTCCATGACACTGGCGTATTCCTCGGCCACGATGGCGCGGATAAAACCGGTGGGATCCGTCATGGTGCGCTCGAGCAGCGGCAGAAAGTTCTTGCCCACGTGTTCGGGACGCGATGCCAGGCGCAGCAGGGTGCCAAAGAACGCATCGACGATTTGCGAGGGCTTGAGCGGTTGTCCTTGTGCCTGAGCCTCCAGTTCGTCCAGCAGGCGCAGCCGTTCCTGATTGAGCACAGCCAAGCGGCGCTTCAGCACGGCCTGTACCAGTGAATCTTTGGAGCCGAAGTGGTAGTTCACGGCAGCCAGATTGACACCGGCCTCACTCGTGATCTGCCGCATTGAGGTGCCATCGTACCCTTGCTGTGCAAAAAGCCGTTCTGCCGTGTCCAGGATGATGTCGCGTGTTGGCTGCCCTAGCGGCTGGAGGTCATCGGACCCGTTCGCCGACGAGTTCGGGGCGCCATGGAGAGGCCTGGGGCTTTCTGCAGCGGCAGCAGTGGGCTTATTCATCAGTTATTTCATTCAAACGTTCGTTTGAATGAAATATAAAGGCAGATAGGTTTTTGATCGAGTCAGCATTAACCCGTAGGTGGTTTTTGGGGATGGCGCAGGCGTTCTGCCGGGTTGATCAACAGGCGATGCGCGCGCAATGTAGCGCCAAAACCCCATTGTGAGACGGGTCGCGCGAGGCAAAATCCGCGCTAGCGGTTACAGTTCATGCATATTGCGTTGCAGAATGCGCGACGCAGGCTTTTCTCCGAGGTTTTCATGTTTGAATGCACGCCGGCTGCGTTAGCCGCAGGACTGTTGTCATGAACGATTCGTCTCAAGCTCACTGGAATCTGGACCATATCGTTTCCGGGCTGCGAGCGGCCCGTGTCGACTGGCGCGGCCCGCGCGGGCGCCTGCGCGAGGATTCGGGCGATCGCGAGTTTCCCTCGCAGGAAAGTCTGCGCACCATCATTCGGCAATTGTGCGGAGCGTTGTTTCCGATGCGCCTGGGGCCTATTGATCTGCGCGCCGAGGTCGAGGACTTTTACGTCGGGCATACCATCGGTGCGGCGTTGGACGCGTTGCTGCACCAGGTCTGTCTGGAGTTGCACCACATGGGCCGTAACACGGGCGAGGCGGAATCAGACGATACGATACATGCCCGCGCAGTGCAGATCGTGCGTCAGTTTGGCGCTGCGTTGCCGCAAGTTCGGCGGGCATTGGATCTGGATGTGACAGCGGCCTATCAGGGAGACCCTGCCGCGCATAGTGTCGATGAAGTGCTGCTGTGCTATCCCGGCGTAGCCGCGATGATTCATCATCGCTTGGCCAGTGTGCTTTACAAGCTGGGCGTGCCCATGCTGGCCCGCATCGTGGCCGAGATCGCGCATGCCGATACGGGGATCGACATCCACCCGGGCGCGACCATCGGCAAGAGCTTCTTTATTGATCACGGCACAGGCGTCGTGATCGGCGAGACGGCCATCATCGGGGACCGTGTACGGCTCTATCAGATGGTGACCTTGGGCGCGAAGCGTTTTCCGCCAGGCGAAAACGGCGAGCTCAAAAAAGGCCTGCCGCGTCACCCGATTATTGAGGACGATGTGGTGATTTATTCCGGCGCGACGATCCTGGGGCGCGTGACGATCGGCCGCGGTTCGGTCATCGGCGGCAACGTCTGGCTCACGCGCAGTGTGCCGGCCCAGAGCACCGTGACGCAGGCCAGTCTGGTCAGCAACATGCCCAATTGCGGGCTGGGCAGCTTATAAGGCATCACCACACATGCCAGACTTCGAGGCGCTGGGCGAGTTTATCGATGGGCACAGGCATCTGTTTGTGTTGACGGGCGCAGGCTGTAGCACGGGCTCGGGCATTCCTGATTATCGCGATGCCGATGGCCAATGGAAACGCAGCCCGCCGATCGATTTTCAGGCCTTCATGGGCAGCGATGCCGCGCGGGCGCGCTATTGGGCGCGCAGTACCGTAGGGTGGCGCCGTTTTGGCCATGTGCAACCCAACGCAGCGCATCGCGCGCTCGCGTTGCTCGAAACGCGAGGCCACATCCGCCTGTTGGTTACGCAGAACGTCGATGGGTTGCATCAAGCCGCCGGCAGTCGCAACGTGCTGGATTTGCACGGCCGTCTGGACGAGGTGCGCTGCATGCGTTGCGATTGGCGCGGCCCGCGTGCTGCCTGGCAGGCACAATTGAACTCGCGTAATCCGGATTGGGCTGAACTGGATGCTGCCGATGCGCCCGACGGCGATGCCGATCTGGAAGGCGTGGATTTCGGCAGTTTTGTCGTCCCGGCCTGTCCCCGCTGTGGCGGTATCGTCAAACCCGATGTGGTGTTTTTTGGTGAAAGCATTCCGCCAGAACGCGGAGTGCGGGCACGGGATGCGCTCGAGCATGCGGATGCCGTGCTGGTCGTCGGATCGTCATTGATGGTGCACTCGGGCTATCGCTACGTGCGAGCAGCCTCGGAGGCCGGGCTGCCTATCGCTGCGTTGAATCTTGGGCGTACGCGAGCCGATGAGTTGTTCACCTTGAAGGTGTCGGCCTCCTGTGCAGAAACTCTGGACGCGTTATATGGTCCTTCTTTTTTGTCGCCGGGCCGCCCCAAGGCAAAAAACGCCCCCTAGGGGGCAGCAAGCCGAAGGCGCGGCGTGGGAGCCTTTTTCGCCACTGAAGGATTCAGCGGTGAGAGCCGGTGCAGTGGGTTCTGGCGCGTCTGACCCGGCTGCGTGACGGGTATCCGCTGGGGGGGCATGCAGCGATGGTGCTGATCAGTCCTGAACGAAATTCCTAAGTCTTTGGCCCCGTTGGCTTTTTCGCCAAAGACCCCAGGCTGTCCATAGGGTTGTCCACAAAATCTGGGGATAAGTTCCGACGGCAGTCGTCATATTTTCCAGAGAGTGGCGATGCTCGCTGGCCAACATCACATGCGTCGCGCGGCATCCGCCTCTCTATAGCGGTGGGAAATCCTCGCCCATCAGCGCGCGTCGCGTCGCATGCCAACTGCCTACATCCGGCGCATAAAGCAAACCTCCCGTACGATGCGTCGGTTTGTACGGACTGGCGTCAAAGTGCGCGGAGAATCCGCCGGCTTCGCGATGCAATAACCAGCCCGCCGCGTGATCCCAGGGATCGAGCTTGTTGTAGAGCATGACGTGGCAGTGGCCACTGACTGCCAGACGATATTCGTGTGCGGCACAGCGTAGCGACGCAGTCGCGCCCAACGCGGCCAGATTTCCGTTGACGGTGCTGCGTAGAGGCTCTGGCAGAAACCCGGTTGAAATCATGCCATCCATGTCGTGGGGCGGCGCCGGCTGTGCCACTTTCAGTGGCGTCTGTGTGCCATCGGCCGACTCGGACCAGGCGCCATCGCCCCGTACGGCCATGGCCCAGTCATGCGCAACCGGGTCGTAAATGACGCCGGCCAACACGTCGCCGCGATGGCACACGGCGACCATCATGCCAAACAAAGGCAGGCCCGCCACGAAATTGCGCGTGCCGTCGATCGGATCGATCAAAAAAGCCAAGTCGGCATCGACCAGCATATTCAGCAAGGCGGGATTACGCGCCGAGGCTTCTTCGCCCACCATGATCGCGCCGGGATAGAGCTTGGCGAGTTTGGTGGTGATAAAGCGTTCCGCGGCCTCGTCGGCATCGGTGACCAGGTCACGCGGCGAGCTCTTGGTATGCACGGCGCCGGCAGTGAGCCGGCGAAAACGCGGCATCACTTCGACCTGCGCGGCTTCGGCCAGGATAGCCGCAATGCGGCGGGTGTCGTCTCGGGTAAAGGTGCGGGTCATGCGAGGCTCTAGGGAACGGTGCACAAATCTAGCACGTTTGCAGGGCAGGGTGTTTAGGCTCGGCAGACAGATTCTTAGTCAGCTTAGATGGTTTCCTTACCGGGAACTTACGTTCATGCAACTGTCAGGAACTCGCTGGTTACATGCGCGGGCTAGACCTGTGATTGGCAGTTATCTGAACAACAAACGTGCGTTCCCGTGGGGGACGCTGACGACTTACTAGGTTGAACCGGAGACGACAGCATGACTTGGCAGCAGATCTATGACCCCTTTGGAAATATGTTTATTTCCACGCTACTGGCAGCATTACCCGTAGTGGTGATGCTGGCAGCGCTCGGGGTTTTTCATATCAAGGCGCACATCGCCGCGGGCATGGGGCTGATCACCGCCTTGCTCGTCGCGATCTTTGCCTATGGCATGCCGGCCGAGATGGCGGGGCGTGCAGCGGTGTTCGGGGGCTTTACCGGCCTGCTGCCCATCGGCTGGATCGTGCTCAATATTATTTTCCTGCACCAGCTGACCGAGCAGAACGGCAGTTTCAAGGTCTTGCAGGACTCGCTCTCGGGCATTACTGAGGACCGCCGCATTCAGTTGCTGCTGATTGCTTTTAGCTTTGGGGCCTTTTTTGAAGGGGCGGCCGGGTTCGGCACGCCCGTAGCCGTGACCGCAGCCATCTTGATCGGCTTGGGTTTTTCGCCACTCGCAGCCTCGGGCCTGTCGCTGATTGCAAATACGGCACCGGTGGCGTTCGGCGCCTTGGGTACACCCGTGATCACCCTGGCCAAGGTGCACGGCTATGAGCTGGATCAGGTCACGGCCATGATCGGGCGGCAACTGCCGTTCTTTTCCTTGCTGGTACCGTTCTGGCTGATCTGGGCTTTTGCGGGGCGCAAGGGCATGTGGGAAATCTGGCCCGCCATCCTCGTGACGGGGGTTTCGTTCGCGGTGCCGCAATACCTCGTCTCGAACTTTATGGGCCCCGAGTTGGTGGACATCATCGCGGCACTGGTATCGATGGCGACCCTGGTGGCATTCTTGCGTGTATGGCGGCCCAAGAACATCTGGACCTCGGCGTCGTTGCGAGGCAAAGACATCAGCGCTGCCGAAGCCAAACCTATGCAGGCGGTTGTGAGTCACAGCCGCGAGCAACTGATTGCCGCGTGGACGCCGTGGGTCATTCTGTCTGTTTTTGTTTTCATCTGGGGCCTGCCTCCGGTAAAGGCGTGGCTCAACAGCCTCTTTGCACCGGCCTTTCCGATGCCCGGTCTGCATAATCTGATTTTCAAAGTCCCGCCAGTGGTGCCGGAAGCGCACGCCGAGACTGCGGTGTATTCGTTGAATCTGTTGTCCGCGACGGGAACGGCGATTTTGCTGGCGGCCGTGGTCAGCGCCTTCGTGATGAAATACAACCCGATCGCGATCGTGCGCACGTTCTTTAAAACGATATGGCTGGTCAAGTATTCGCTGCTGACCATTGTGCTGATGCTGGCGTTGGGCACGCTGACGCGTTATTCGGGCACCGACACCACGCTGGGTCTCGCCTTTGCCAATACGGGCGTGTTGTATCCCTTCTTTGGAACCTTGATGGGATGGTTGGGTGTCGCATTGACGGGGTCCGATACGGCATCGAACGTGCTCTTTGGCGGCATGCAAAAAGTCGCTGCCGAGCAGTTGGGGCTGTCGGCCAACTTGATGGGCGCGGCAAACAGCTCGGGTGGTGTGATGGGTAAGATGATCGATGCCCAGTCGATCGTGGTTGCGTCAACGGCCACGCGCTGGTTCCATCACGAAGGCGATATCTTGCGCTATGTGTTTTTCCACTCGATTGCGTTGGCCTCCCTGGTCGGGTTGTATGTCACGTTGCAAGCCTACGTGTGGCCATTTTCGGCTATGGTGGTGCAATAAATGGGCGGCTACTGAGTAGTTTTGCGTTCCTCATGTCGTCGGGGGTTCGATGGGTGAGGAGGGCGTGCTTATTGGACGTCGAGCCGAGGCAATCGGGCCGTGAGGGCTTCACAAAGCCGGTCCGGCGCGCGGGCGCCGGACACCGTGTTCGCTCGTCTCGTCCGCGCCTTCGCGCTCCCTTCGCGCTCCCTTCGACGTCCGCTCCACTCGGCTTTGAGGCGCCCTCACGGCCCGATTGCCTCGGCTCGACTCGCAGTAACTCAAGCTCGTCACACCGCTGGCACGAGTCTCTTGCTTGGCGTTTTTCTGTGNCCGTGTTGGTAAAGAGGAAGATCTTGCAGGGCTGCCATTTTCGGGTGCCCTGCACCCCCGAAAATGGCGATCAGTCCGGGCATGCAGCGGGGTGGCGTGGTGCTGGTTTGGAAGATCTGCTTGGCTAGAGTTGACGCGTGCGGCGATGATGCGTAGTTCATCTCTAGGTATAACGAACTCGTAGCTCGAGAGATCTTCTGCTTATCTCCAATGCCAAAGCCATGGCATGCAGATCACGAACGCTATTCATTGGCGCGCCCNTAGGCGCCAATGAATAGCGGCCCTGCAAGATCTTCATCCTTGCAAACGCCAGTTCCTACGAAGCCTAAGAAAACCACCCGTGCCAGCGACGAGGGAATCAGAGATGCCCCGCTTCGACGCCCCACAGAACTCATACCCCGTCTTGCCCCGCTAAAAAACCGCGTTATTTACTTCACGGCCAACTAAAGCCCCACGTAATTCACTGATGAATACGCAATGCGGCAGCCAACCCCGCCGCGTTACGCATCCCCTGGTCCTGATAGTTGGTATTCAGCACCGCATGAGCGCTACGCACCTGCTCCGCCAAACGCTTCAGCCGTTGCGCCAGATCCGCGAGTTCCTCTGGCGAATATTCGTATTGAAAACGGCCTGAGGAGGCACCGCTAGTATTGTTCCATGCAGCCGTATTGCGCCCATGCAATCGCAACACGGCCAGCTCGGGATGCGTACTGGCCCACACCGCAGGGACCGTATTGTTGAACCCTTGCGGCGCATCGACCACCGTGTGCACCATACCTGCATCGCGCAGTAAATCCAGCGTCCACGCGCTCGCCGAGGCATTTTCAAACCAGCTACGATGGCGAAATTCCACCGCCATCAGATGCTCTTGCATGTGCCGTTCGCATTCGTGCAACAGTGCGGTCCCGCGAGGGTTTCTCTGTATCCAGGGCGCAAATTGAAAATGGATGGCACGCAGTTTGCCCGCCATCCGCAGCGGCTCCAGGCCCACCAGAAAACGTTGCCACAGTTCGCGCTGCAGCTCCGCAGGCAATTGGTGATAGAACACCGTGGGCGAAACATCGAGTTCGCGTTGAATGTCAGCAGGCAAGTCCCGCACGGGCGCCGGGTGTCCGGTAAACAGGCGAAACGCCTTGGCATGAAAGACAAAGTTGTCGGGCGTGCGTGTGGCCCATGCATGCGCGGTGCGGCCATCGGGCAGGCGATAGTACGTGGCGTCGACCTCGACCAGCTTGAACTGACTGGCGTAATAGCGCAGACGCGCCTCGGGCGTGCGCACGTCCGGCGGGTAAAAGCGGCCGCACGCCAATAGCGTCGGGTCGGTCCAGGATGCGGTGCCAGTGAGGATAGACATGGTGGGGCGCGGGACGTGTCGCGGTGGGCAGTAACAGGAAAGATCCGTTATTATCTGTATGAATATACAGTTATTTTTCCCTCATGGCTGCTGACTCCGATTATCTATCCGACCTCAATCCCGCCCAGCGCGAGGCCGCGGAATTCGGCGTGGGGCGGCCGGACGCGCCCGCTTTGCTGGTGATTGCGGGCGCCGGCTCGGGCAAAACCAGCACCCTGGCGCATCGCGTCGCGCATCTGGTCGTCAACGGCGCTGATCCCCAGCGCATGCTGTTGCTGACCTTTTCGCGCCGCGCGGCCATGGAGATGGAACGCCGCGTGGGCCAGGTCTTGCAGCGGGTGATGAAACTGCATCGCACGCAGCAGGCCCCCTCGTTGCCCTGGGCCGGCACGTTTCACAGCATCGGCGCGCGGCTGCTGCGCGATTGCGCCAGCCGCATTGGCCTGTCTGAAAACTTCACGATTCATGATCGGGGCGATGCCGAGGATTTGATGGGCATGGTGCGTCATGAGCTTGGATTGTCGGCCACCGCTGAGCGTTTCCCGCTCAAGGGCACTTGCCTGGCCATCTATTCGCGCGTCGTCAACAGCCAGGCCTCTGTGGCCGAGGTGTTGAAACACGCCTTCCCGTGGTGTGCGCAGTGGGAGGATCAGCTCAAGCGTTTATTTGCCGCCTATGTGCAGGCCAAACAAGATCAACAGGTTCTCGATTACGACGACCTGCTGCTGTATTGGTCCGAGATGATGCAGGACAGCGTATTGGCCCAGGATGTCGGCGCACGATTCGATCATGTGCTGGTCGATGAATACCAGGACACCAATCGTTTGCAATCCGCTATTTTGCTGGCGATGAAACCGGATGGCCGGGGCCTGACTGTCGTCGGCGATGATGCGCAATCGATCTATTCTTTCCGCGCGGCGACCGTACGCAATATCCTGGATTTCCCCTCGCAATTCGCGCAGCCTGCGCATGTCATCACATTGGATCGCAACTATCGCTCGACGCAGACGATTCTGGATGCGTCCAATGCCGTGATCGATCTGGCCAGCGAACGCTTCACGAAAAACCTCTGGACCGATCGAGAGTCCACCAGCCGCCCCGCACTAGTCACGGTGAGCGACGAGGCCGGCCAGGCGCGTTGGGTCGCCGATCAAGTCCTGGCGCATCGCGAGGCGGGCGCCACACTGAAATCGCAGGCCGCCTTGTTTCGAGCCTCGAATCACAGCGCGGCGCTCGAGCTCGAGCTCACGCGTCGCAATATCCCGTTCGTGAAATTCGGGGGGCTGCGTTTTCTCGAGGCCGCCCACATCAAGGACGTCCTGTCATTGCTGCGGTGGGCGGAAAATCCCCGCAGCCGTCTGTCCGGGTTCCGGGTTGCTCAATTGCTGCCCGGCATCGGGCCCGCGATCGCGGGCCGGTTGATGGATGCCTTGGCAGACGCCGCCGATCCTATGGCCGTGCTCAGGGACTTCAAGCCCGGGACGGCAGCGAAAGCGGACTGGCAGGCCTTTGTGGACGCCTATGCCGCGTTACGGGCGCCTGGGCAGCGTTGGCCGACGGATCTGGACACCGCGCTGCGCTGGTACGCCCCGCAACTAGAGCGCTTGTATGACGATGCGCGCGTGCGCAAGGCCGACTTGGATCAGTTGGCGCGTATCGGCGCCGGCTACGGCAGCCGCGAGCGCTTTCTGACCGAGTTGACGCTGGACCCGCCCGATGCGACCAGCGCCGAATCCGGTCCGCCGTTGCGCGACGAGGACTACATGATCTTGTCCACGATCCATTCAGCCAAGGGGCAGGAATGGAAATCGGTATTTGTGTTGAACGTGGTGGACGGATGCATCCCCTCTGACATGAGCACCGGCACCAGCGATGAAATCGAAGAAGAACGGCGTTTGCTCTATGTGGCGATGACGCGCGCGAAAGAACAATTGCAATTGATCGTGCCGCAGCGGTTCTACGTGCATCAGCAAACCGGCTTGGGCGATCGGCACGTGTACGGATCTCGCACCCGTTTCATTCCTGAATCGTTATTGCCCTTGTTCGAGTCACTGCCAAAGCCTCCCTCGCTAGAGGACCTGCCGTTCGGACGAGGGGTGCGAACGGTCGACTCTGCGCCGCGCATCGATATTGCGCAACGGGTTCGCAAGCTGTTCAGCTGAGCTATCATGCGTTGATTGCCCTGGCGAGCGCTTTGAGTCCCTGCACGTCTGGGCCTGCAACAGCGGAGGTTTGCGTGTCGCACAAAGAACCCACTCCTTCTCCGCCACAAAGCGGGGTGGTGGCATCGGTGGCGTATGTACAAGGGGAGCGTTCCCATGACGTGCCCCTGGACGAGATCAAGTCATACAACTGCCAACCGGAAAACCTGCTGTGGATCGGATTGCGCAATCCCGATCCCGAATTGTTGCGCCAGGTCGCGGACGATCTCGGTATCCGCCCCAAGACCCGCGACGAGATGCTGGAGACACACCGCCGGCCAAAGATCATCGATTTTGGCCAATGTGTCCTGATCGTGGCGATCACCGTCGAGGTCGAGAATGGCCGGCCGAGTTTTGGCGAGACTCAGATCGTCATCGGGCGCGGATTTTTGGTCACCGTGCGGCGCGGCGCGCTCGCGACGCATAGCGGGCTGCGTGAGCGTCTGGAGTCCGCCCCGGACCTGCTGCGGCGTGGCAGTGACCATGTGGCCTCTGAATTGCTCGATCTGCTGATTGATCGCTATGTTACTGCCGCCACCGCACTCGAGAGCGTCGTCGAGGGTGCGGAACAAAAATTGATGATTCGTGGCGCCAAGGATTCCGATATTCGCAAACTCTATCGGCAGCGCCGCGATTTATTGCGCATTCATACGGTCATTGCTCCGTTGGCGGAAATCTGCCGCCGCTTGGCGACCATGGATATGTCCAACGTCGACGTCAACGCACGGCCGTATTTTGCTGTCGTGGCGGACCGGGTCCTGCGCGTCGATGAACTGATCAATGGATTGCGTGAGGCTCTGGCCTTTGCCTTTGAAGCCAGCCTGATGATTGCGCAAACGCAGCAGAACGACATCACTCGGCGCTTGGCCGCCTGGGCCGCCATCCTGGCGGTGCCGACAGCCGTCGCGGGGATTTACGGGATGAATTTCGAGTTCATGCCGGAGCTCAAGTCCCATTGGGGATATCCGCTGACGTTGTTGGGTATCGCTACTGCATGCGCGGTGTTGTTTTGGCGGTTCCGTAAGTCTGGGTGGCTGTAGGGCTATAGGCTGGTCCTCTGTGCCGAGCATTGCCGGCACGGGTTTTCCTGGATCACTGCCACGGCGGCTGGTGCTCAATTTGACACTGTCCAGGCAGACCTCCGAGGCCTGAATATGGCAAACTGCATGGCGTTGTTTTTTTCAGGATATTTCCATCTTGCGTAGGCAGTTTTCCTTTGGTGGCATTGGCCGCAAACTGGGCAGCGTTCTCGGCATTGCGATCGCGGCCGTGGTGGTTCATTGGTTTCAGGGCGGCCAAGACAGTCCTCCCGCGGACACGCCTGCCAGTCAATCCGCGTCCGGCCAGCAGGTCCAGTCCTCCAGCGGTTCCGCGGGGGCTCAACGGGCGCCCACGCCTGCAACCACTCGGCCGGCAAGCTCAGGCGCCAGTGCGGTGCCCGCGGGCCGTTATACCCTGCACGGCGTGGTGAGCAAGGTCGCCGACGGCGATACCGTCACGCTGACGGTCAACGGCAAATCGCATCGTGTTCGGCTCGATAGTATTGATGCCCCCGAGGCCGGCCATAGCGCGCAGGAGCCCGGTCAACCCTATGCCGAGGCCGCGCAGCGGTATCTGGACAAACTGGTCGGGGGCAAGACTCTGACAGCGCAATGCTATCGACAAGACCAGTTCGACCGCGATGTGTGTGCGTTGATGTTGCCAGATGGCAATTCGGCCAATCGCGTGATGGTCACCTCGGGTTATGCCTGGGCCTATACCGCGCGCCGTGGCGATTATCTGAATGACGCCGCGATGCCGGGCCTGCAACAACAGGCGCGGCAGGCCGGCCTGGGTCTCTGGGCGCAAGGCGGGCCCACCGAGCCCTGGAAATGGCGCTACGAATGCTGGCGTAATCAGCGCTGCGATACTCCCTGAGCCGGCAACGTTTCCGGACCTGATGCAGTCGGGCCATCAGAACCGTGATAGCAAGGGTTATCGCTGATCCCACGGCTATTAAGGCAGGACTCGGCCGCGACCTTTGCTATGCTGTGCCCCAAGGCTTGAACGGGACATTACACGGAAACGGTTTATGGGTGCATGGCTGCAGCGGATGTCGATGGTCATACTGGTGTCGGTACTTACCCTGACGGGATGTACGCGAGACCCCATTAACAGCCCTTATGAAACCGGCGACTTGTCCGAAAACACCCTGTATACGGCGTTTGTCAGGCAGTCGCCCAAATATCTGGACCCCGCCCGCTCGTATTCCAACGACGAAACCCCCTTTACGTACAACATCTACGAGCCGCTCTATGGATATCAGTATCTGAAGCGGCCGTACGAATTGATCCCGCGTGCAGCGGCAGAGATCACGCCGCCGCGCTATCTTGATGCACAAGGGAACGTGCTACCCGTGGACGCGCCGGGAGAGCAAATTGCGGAAAGCGTTTACGACATTCCGATTCGGCCTGGCATTCGGTTTCAGCCGCACCCGGCGTTCGCCCGCGAACCTGACGGCAGCGAGAGCTATTTTCCGTTGCGGCCAGGTGAGTTGGACGACAAGTTTTACCTGACGGATTTTCCCAAAACCGGCACCCGGGAGCTCACCGCCAACGACTATGTATATGCATTCAGGCGCTTAGCCAGCCCACGGGTGGCTTCTCCGATTTATTCCCTGATGGCCGATTACGTCATCGGCATGCAGGACTACGGCAAACGCTTGCGGCAACGCGATGCCGAATTGCGCAAGGCGCTGCCGGCAGGGCAACGTGATCTGCCCTGGCTGGACCTGCGCGAGGATGACGGGTTCGAGGGCGTGCAGGCGGTCGACGACCACACCTTGCGCATCCGTATCAAGGGCAAATATCCGCAGTTCAAATATTGGCTGGCAATGACATTTACCGCGCCTATTCCTTGGGAAGCGGATCGCTTTTACAGCCAGCCAGGCATGGCCGCGCACGATTTGTCGTTGAATACGTGGCCGGCAGGGACCGGCCCCTACATGCTGGTGGAGTCGCTTCAAAACCGCCGCCATGTGCTGGCGCGCAACCCAAATTTTCGAGGCGAGCCGTACCCCTGCGAAGGCGAACCCACAGACCAGGCGCGTGGCCTGCTGGCCGATTGCGGCAAACCCACGCCGTTCCTGGACCATATCGTCTTCAACATCGAAAAAGAGGCTTTGCCTTTGACCGGCAAATTCATGCAAGGCTATTACGATATCCCGCAAGTCGAGCGCGGCGAAATCGGCGTGGCCATGCTGGTGGCTGCGGGCGACTCGCCCGACAAGGCCAAGACCTATCGCGATCATGGCATCCAGTTGCCCACGACCATCGAGACCTCGATCTGGTACATGGGGTTCAATTGGCTGGATCCCGTTGTCGGTCAGGGAGATACCCCCGAGCAACAGGAAAAAAACCGCAAGTTGCGCCAGGCCATCAGTATTGCGTTCAACTGGGAAGAGTACATCGCGGTCTTTGAAAACGATCAGGCGGTGGCGGCCAATGGGCCTGTGCCGCCGGGCGTACTCGGCTACCGTGAGCCGCCCGAGGGCATCAACCGCGAGGTCTATGACGTCGTCGACGGCAAGCCCAAACGCAAATCGCTCGAGGTGGCCAAACAATTACTCGCCCAGGCCGGCTACCCGAATGGCCGCAATGCGCAAACGGGCGCGCCCTTGATCTTGTATTACGACGCCATGACCGGTGGCGGATCCAACCCGATGTTCGACTGGATGCGCCGCCAGATGGCGCAGATCGGCATCCAGCTGGACATACGGTCGACGGACTATGGCCGTTTTCAGGACAAAATGCAGCGCGGGGCCGCGCAGATTTTTCTCTGGGGCTGGCTGGCGGACTATCCCGATGCCGAAAATTTTCTGTTCTTGTTATACGGCCCGAACGGCAAGGCCAAGCATGGCGGCGAGAACGCGGCCAACTATACCAATGCCGAATTCGATCGGCTATTCGAGCAACTGAAATATCTGGACGACGGTCCCGAAAAAGTCGCCGTCATCGATCGTATGCAAGCCATCGTGCAACGGGATGCACCGTGGATGTTCGGCTACTTTCCCATGTCGGGCGGGGCGTATCAACAATGGGTCGGTAATGCCAAACCCACGCAGATGGTGCGCAACATCCTGCAGTACATCAAAATCGATCCGGCATTGCGGGTGAGCAAAATCGACGAATGGAATACGCCACGCTGGTGGCCGTTGTGGTTATTGGTGATTGTCGTAGTGCTGGCTATCTGGCCGTCTTATGTTGCCTTGAAACGCCGTGAGCGGCAAACCGCATTCGGGTCTCGGCCGGCCACGCCGGCTGTGCAGGCATCCAAGGAGTCCCAATCATGATCGGCTATGTGATTCGCCGCCTGCTATACGGGGTGTTGATCCTGATCGGGGTGAACCTGTTGACCTTTGTGCTGTTCTTTGCCGTGAATACGCCTGACGATATGGCGCGTCTGGCTATCGGCGGCCAACGCGTGAGCCAGGAGGCGATCGACCGCTGGAAGACCGAGCATGGTTACGACAAGCCGCTGTTTTTTAATACGCAAGCCGCCGGAACGCAGCAACTGACCGATACGGTCTTCTATCAGCGCTCGGTGCCGTTGTTGACCATGGAGTTCGGCGCCTCGGATGCGGGGCGCGATATCAGCCGAGAGATCCGCATGCGCATGGGTCCCAGCCTCGCGCTGGCGATTCCGACGTTTTTCCTGGGCTTGTTTGTCAGCGTGGTGTTCTCGTTGCTGCTGGTGTATTTCCGGGCGACGCGACTGGATTTCTGGGGCGTGGTGTTGTGTGTGATATTGCTGTCGATATCCAGCTTGTTTTACATCATTGCAGGGCAGTGGTTGTTCGCAAAGTTGCTGCGGCTGGTGCCTTATTCCGGCTTTTCGGGTGGGCTGGACATGATCAAATTCCTGGCATTGCCCGTGCTCGTCGCTCTGGTGTCGCGCTTGGGACCCGAGGCGCGCTTTTATCGCGCCTTGTTTCTGGAAGAAGTCGGCAAAGACTACGTCCGCACCGCACGCGCCAAAGGTCTGACCGAGCGCGTAGTCTTGTTTCGTCATGTGTTGCGTAATGCCATGCTGCCGATCTTGACGGGGACGGTGTCGGCTATTCCCTTGTTGTTCATGGGCAGTCTGATCGCCGAGTCGTTCTTCGGGATTCCCGGATTGGGCAGCTACACCATCGACGCCATCAATGCGCAGGATTTTTCCATCGTGCGGGCCATGGTCTTTCTGGGCGCTGCGCTGTATATCGTCGGGCTGATTTTGGCCGATATCTCTTATACGCTGGCTGATCCCCGCGTACGTTTCGAGTGACCGCCATGCCAAAGTTCGTATTTCTGTGGACGGATATTGCGCTGTTTCTGCTGGTGGCTGCGGTGCTGTTTTATGTGTGGCGCGTGCGTCGCAGCCCGACGCTGCGTGCGACATGGGCCAAGGTGGCGCGTGATGCACCGGCAATGAGTTCTGCGGTTGTATTGCTGGCGTTCGTCGTTGTCGGGGTGCTGGATTCCATTCACTATCGGCCACAGTTGCCGCCTGCACCAGGGGCCGCAGCCGATGCGCCACCGATATACGCGCCTGCTGTGCAATCGGCGTTAGATGGTCTGCTGCACGGCACTGTACTGACGCGCCCTGAAAAAACCTATTCAAGCCCACTCGCCGCGCGTCAGTTCACCAAAGAAACCGAATTGATCGATGGCCGTCCGTTGCGTGACTTTCCGCGGTTGCGCAGTGGCGGCGCGCATTTGGAAAATCCCGAGACTGAGTTGACGGGCGATGTATTGCGGCGCCTGGCGTGGGGGTTGGCAGGTGGCGCTGTGGCTGTGCTGTTGGGCGGGCTTGTGCTCGTCGGGGTACTGTCTCGATCGTATGGCGGATGGCGGCAAACCTTTGCCGACGTGGCTTGCGGCCGCACCGAGCTCCCGTGGCGCGCGATGTGGATGACCTATGCGGTGCTGTGCCTTTGCGCCGGAGCCATCGTCGGTCTGGCCAGTGGTTATCACGTGTTCGGCACGGACCGCACGGGCAACGATGTGTTGTGGCAGGCGCTCAAAAGCATACGCACGGCATTGGTGATCGGCAGTTTGACGACCTTGGCCATGCTGCCTCCGGCGATTGGTTTCGGATTGGCAGCGGGTTATTTCAAAGGCAAAGTCGATGACGCCATTCAGTACATCTATACGACGCTGACGTCTATTCCAGGTGTGCTGTTGGTCGCTGCTTGCGCGCTGATGATGCAGGTATATATCGACACGCATCCCGATTTATTCGATACGTCGGCAGCGCGTGCGGATTTGCGCTTGTTCTTGTTGTGCATGATCCTCGGGCTGACAGGGTGGTCGGGTTTGTGCCGCTTGTTGCGCGCGGAAACCTTGAAACTGCGCGAGCTTGAATACGTGCAGGCAGCGCGGGCGTTTGGCGTGTCGCATTGGCGCATCATGCGCCGTCACCTGTTGCCCAACGTCATGCACATCGTGTTGATCACGGTCGTGCTGGAATTCTCCGGCCTGGTGCTATACGAAGCCGTCTTGTCTTATCTGGGCATAGGCGTGGATCCCGGCATGAATTCGTTTGGATCGATGATCGATGGTGCGCGCCTGGAAATGTCGCGTGATCCGATGGTGTGGTGGAATCTGTTGACGGCCTTCATTTTCATGCTGGCATTGGTGCTGTCCGCCAATCTGTTCGCCGATGCCGTGCGTGAAGCCTTTGACCCGCGTGCGCGGCGCTATCGTCCGGGAGGATGGTTGAAAAAGAAACTGGGCGCACCCAAAGCAGAGAAGGGGGCCGCACAATGAACGCAGCCGCTGATACGTTGCTGGCCGTAGACGGCCTGGATGTTGCGATTGACGGCGAGACCGGCCTGACCCATGCCGTCAAACGTTTACAGCTTGCCATCGAGCGCGGCGAGACTTTTGCGCTCGTAGGTGAGTCCGGTTGCGGCAAAAGTATGACCGCGATGGCGTTGCTGCGTTTGTTGCCCGACGCAGGACGTATCGTCGGCGGACAGATTGCGCTCGACGGCATGGACCTGAATCAGCTGCCCGAAAGCGAGATGCGAGGGGTACGTGGCGGCCGTATCGGCATCATTTTCCAAGAGCCATCAACCAGTCTGAATCCGGTGATGCGCATAGGCGACCAGATACTGGAAACCTTAATGGCACATACTCCCTTGCGTGGTGCCGCCGCCCGCGCGCGGGCCATTGACTGGTTGCGTCGTGTGGGCATTCCCGAGCCTGAGCGCAGGATCGATGATTACCCATTCCAGTTCTCCGGTGGGCAGAAGCAGCGTGTCATGATTGCCATCGCGCTTGCAGCCGAGCCGACGCTGCTGATTGCCGATGAGCCTACGACCGCCTTGGACGTTACGGTACAGGCCCAGGTGTTGGATCTGCTTGCTGACATCCAACGCGAAATGGGGATGGCGATATTGCTGATTACCCATGATCTGGCGGTGGTGCGCAATGTGGCCAAACACGTCGCGTTGATGCGCGGTGGAGAGATCGTCGAAAGCGCTCCCGCAGACGTGTTCTTTGAGCGGCCGAAACATCCGTATGCGCGTCAGTTGTTTGACGCGATTCCCACCTTTGAAAAGCGCGGGCGGCCGCTGGCGGGGGCGGCGGCCTCGAATGCACCGGAATCATCCCATCTGCATCAGTCGGATGACGTCGTGCTGGAGGTGCAGGATCTGCTCGTGCACTACCCCGTGCGCAAAGGCCTGCTGCGCCGTATCGATTCGTGGGTACAGGCGGTCAATAGCGTGACGTTTAGCCTGCGCGCAGGCGAGACGCTCGCATTGCTGGGCGAGTCGGGCTGCGGCAAGACGACGACAGGCAAGGCCTTGTTGCGTTTGATCGATGGCGCAAAAATCGAGGGCCGCGCCTTGCTTAACGGCCGTGATCTGCTGCACGTCGACCGGCGTGAATTGCGCCGTTTGAGGCAGGACATTCAGATCGTGTTCCAGGATCCTTTTGCTTCGCTCGATCCACGCATGCGCGTTGGGGATATTCTCGACGAGGGCATCGCCTCGTTACGCCCCGATATGTCACCGTCCTCGCGACGAGATCGCATACAGCATCTGCTGCAACGAGTGGGGCTGCCGGGGGATACCTCCAGCCGTTACCCACACGAGTTTTCGGGGGGGCAACGCCAACGTATCGCCATTGCGCGCGCCCTGGCGGTCGAACCTAAAGTATTGATCTGCGACGAGCCCACCTCAGCGCTGGACGTGTCGGTGCAGGCGCAGATTCTGGATCTGTTGCGCGAGCTGCAGGCAGAGTTGGGCATTGCCTATCTGTTCATCACGCATAATTTTGGCGTCGTTGAATACCTGGCTGACCGCATTGCGATCATGCATGACGGACGTATCGTCGAAAACGGCACGGCCGATGCCGTGCTGCATGCACCTCAGCATGAAACGACGCGCCGTTTGCTGGAGGCCGTGCCCAGGTTGGCCTTCGGAGCTGTCTAGCTGATTGTGACGCTGTGGCCGGCAGGTTAGGGCGACCGGCCCTCATCAGGGCTCAGGGCCGCGCGATCGCACGCGCCATCGGGAAAACGACCCTTGCCCAGCTATTGCAGCCGATCGTCATCCAGAAAATCGGGCAGCGGCATGATGTCGATGCCCTCTTCACTCAGGGCTCGGTGTTCATCAGGCGTGGCAGTGCCTCGGATCGGACGATCCTCTGCATCACCGGCATGAATGCGGCGGGCCTCCTCGGCAAAGCGGGGGCCGACGTTTTCTGTATTGCGAATGACCTTGCGGATTTCCCGCAACACGGCCGCTTGCAGGCGAGCCATGGCGGCTGGATCGTCGCTCGCGACGGGCGAGGCCTCGGACTCTGCGGGCGCTGGCGTGCCACCTGACGAGGTCGTCGCCGAAGGCTCTGCCTTGGCGGATTCCATGGCCAGCGCTGCAGGTGCCCTCAGGTGCGAGACATTCAGCCTCGGGGCCGACAGCCGTTTGGTGATCGTGGCGGATCCGCACATCGGGCAGGTGAGCAATCCGCGTGCCTGTTGCGTGTCGTAGTCTTCGTGCGAACTGAACCAGCCCTCGAAAAGGTGGCCTTGATCACATTGCAGGTCGAATACTTTGAGTGCCATGAGAGTGATAGTAGCGCGACAGTAAAACGGCGCCCGCAGGCGCCGTCGGAATACTGCCGCTGACAGGGCGGGCGGGCCGCCCAGGCGATCAGTTGACGCGGCTACGGTATTCGTTGGTGCGCGTGTCGATTTCGATCTTGTCACCGATGGCGCAGAACAACGGCACGTTCAACTCGTAGCCGGTGTTGATCTTGGCAGGCTTGAGGACCTTGCCCGAGGTGTCGCCACGGACGGCGGGCTCGGTGTAGGTGATCTCGCGGACCAGGATGGTGGGCAGCTCGACCGAGATGGCACGGCCGTCGTAGAAGACGACTTCCACGGGCATGGCTTCTTCGAGGTAATTCAGCGCATCGCCCATGCTTTCGGCTTCGATTTCGTACTGGTTGTACTCTTCGTCCATGAAGACATACATGGGGTCGCCGAAGTACGAGTAGGTGCACTCCTTGCGCTCGAGCATGACGACGTCGAATTTTTCATCGGCTTTGTAGACCGATTCGCTGGCCGAGCCGGTCAGCAGGTTTTTGAACTTCAGCTTGACGACGGCGGCGTTACGGCCAGATTTGTTGTACTCGGCCTTTTGGACCACGAGGGGATCCTTGCCGACCATGATCACGTTGCCGACTCGCAATTCCTGAGCGGTTTTCATTGATTAAAAACTCCGGGTGATATAGCGCACTCGCCGTGCTTGCGCGCAGAGGGTCCGATACGGGCGGCCCTGCGTGCCCCGGGAGGCAGTCAAAGTCGAGGCCTGGCTCGACGCAACATGCGCGGGCAGAGGTAACTCGGAAAACTCTCTATTCTAGCGTTTCCTGGATAATTTTGCGCAAAATTCAGCCAAGCTGTCCCCTAAATCGAGACGGGCAGCCTGCGCGGCGTCCCAGTCGCGGGCGGCGTCTTGCCAGTTTGCCCAGGCGGGAGAGAGCAGGGAGGCCCTGAGGGCGGCAGATGCCTTGGATATGCTCAGATCAGCCACCAGCGAGGCAGCAGCCGGATCGTCAAGTACGGCGCGCTCGGTATGCAGAGGGGTGTTCCAGGCGCGAATGGCCGCCTGGGCCTCGGCAGGGGCGGGATACCGGGTTAGCCAGGCCTCGAGTTTTTCGAGATGCACGTTCTCTTCCTGAGGATAAATTTGCCACACCAGCGGACGCGCGGCCCAGGCGGCGCGTACGAACGAATCCTCGCCACGAACAAAATTCAGATCGGCACACCACAGCAGGCGATCAAAATCCGGCTGCGGGACGAATGGCACCCGGGCGATCCGCACGTGTTCGCCAGGTGCCAGCGTCTGCTCCAGGCTCGGCGCCACGCCTTCTGGCACCAGCAACAAGGAGGGGCGGGCATCGTCAGCCAGCGCCTTCACCAGTGCGGCTATCGGCGCTTGGGGGTAACAGAATAGCGAGACCAGCCGGGCCCCGGTAAGCCAGTGCTTCAAAGCATCATCGCCCAACCCCAGAGCGCGGAGAAAACTTTCTTGCTGATCGCGAGAGGCCTGAAACGCATCGCGCTCGGCGCTTAACCCCGGCTCGCGCAGCAGTCCGCCCGTGGACGGCGTGAATCCGGGAAAAAAGAAGTACTTGGTCAACCCGTCAGGACGTTGCGATGGCAGACCATGACAGCTCTCGACCCACGGCTCTGCGCTGAGATATTCCAGATTGATCCATATCGGCGGTTGTGCCTGGCCGTCTTGCAGCTGCTGCCGCATGGCCTGCACGAAGGCAGGGGGCGGATCGCAGGCAAAGGCTTCGATGACCACGTTCCCTGGTTCCAGGTCAGGAGGCTCAGGCGTCCAGTGCACAACGTCGATGCCGTCAAACGTCTGCCAACCCGCCTCGGCCGTGATGCCGGGCTGGATGCGGGCAAAGGCCCGTAGATCGTCAACCCACAGCCGTATCGACCACCCGTGTCCCTGCGCCATCCGCCGCGCCAGCCGCCAGCAGACCCCGATGTCGCCGTAGTTGTCGACGACTCGGCAGAAAATATCGGCCTGCATGGCTGGTCCGCTCAGTGGAACTTGGCGGGGGTGGTGTCGGCGTCCTCGGGCAATTCGGCGTGTACGAATTCTCCCAGGGGATTGGGAAATGTCGGCGCACCGCAGTCTTCGCAGTATTCCGCGGGATGGGCGCCAGGAATGTGGCGTACTTCGTGCACGCCGTATTCCTTGAGCAGCGCGGCGATCTCGTCGATCAGCGCCGGCTGATTCTCGTCCTCCTGCGGGTCGTCTTCACGGCCATAGATAGGCCAGACACACCCGTAGTACACATCGTTGCTGTTGCGCAGAGTGAACCCGATGCGGTATTCATCGATATGGCCCTCGCCACAGCCCGCAATCACCGCTCGCAAATCCGAGGCGCTGACATTCACGGCGCCTTCGAGCCAGTTGATGGCAGCGCGCAACGACAACGGCCGTACGCGGCGATCGGCTTCGCGGTTGCTGATGTAATAGGCGTCCGGCAAGAGGCATTCGATACCGCAGCCGGGCATCAAGGTCGCCAGCGAGGGCTGCGCCTGCGCCACCCAATTTGCCAGGCAGGCTTCGCGGTTATAGGCATCGTCTCCGGCATGTTCCTGCCAGCGAAAGATCGGTGCTCGTTCCGGGACCGCCACCGCGCCGACCACATATCTCGTGTCAGCCAACATATTGTTGGGCTCGGTCTCAGTATTTAGGGCAGGCTGGAGCGCTTCGGTATCCAATGCCTGGTTGCCCAGGCGCTGCATCCAGTGCCACGTTTCCGAAAAGGTCCGCGGCATCTGGTCGATACTCACCAGATTCGGCATCAGCACTGCGCGGGTTCCCTCAGCCAGGATATGCCCATGCAGTTGGGCCAGCAGCGTTTGCTGGGCTGCTGCGGGAATGGCTCCCGTCGGAATGGCATAGCGTGTCCAGGCGGCGATAGGAATGACAATCAACAAGACGTCATAACGCTGACCGTCTTTGTCGATCTGCATGGATTCGGACAGGGTCTCGGCCTGTTCGATCAAAACCTCATAGCCGCCGACATCGCGTTGCGAAAGATGGTCCAGCGCAGCCTCCAGCGCGGCATCCTGGCTGTTGCGCAACAGTTTGGAAATCGCCTCGGACAGCAGATTTTCCCAATACAGATCCTCCAAGCGGCTGCCGGAGCGGCTCAATGATAGGGCGAACGAGGCCAAACGCGACGCGTCACGATTCAGGCGGGGGGAGGCGGAACTGCGGACTCGGGCCATGTGTGATGAGGGGCACTCAAAGAGATTGGAACCCCCTAGTTTAACGCCGGTCCGCTCTGTCGGCTCGGGCTGATGCGTGCTGGAAATATCACGTATCAGCCCTGGCCTCCCGGCGGCATCAGTCGCCCCGGGATACTGGGACGCCCGTCAGGCGGCCAACAACTGACGCAGCACGAAGGGCAGAATGCCGCCGTGTTGGTAGTAATCGACCTCGATGGGAGTATCAATACGCAGCAGGACCTGCACGTCTTGCTTGGAGCCGTCGGCGCGGTGGATCGTCAGCGTGACGTCTTGCATGGGCTTGATACCGTTTTCCAGGCCCGAGATATCAAAGGTCTCGGTGCCCGTGATGCCCAACGAGACAACGCTGTCATCGCCCTTGAATTGCAGCGGCAGAACGCCCATTCCCACCAGGTTGCTGCGGTGGATACGTTCGAAGCTACGAGCCACCACGGCCTTGACGCCCAGCAACTGAGTGCCCTTGGCCGCCCAGTCGCGCGACGAGCCCGTGCCGTATTCTTCGCCGCCGAATACCACCGTGGAGGTGCCCTGCGCGACATATTTCATCGCGGCATCATAGATGGACATCTGTTCGCCGGTGGGCTGGAACAACGTTTCCCCCCCTTCGACTCGGCTGCCATCGGGCAAGGTCGGGATCATCAGGTTCTTGATCCGCACATTGGCAAAGGTGCCGCGCATCATGATTTCATGATTGCCGCGACGCGAGCCGTAGCTATTGAAGTCGGCCTTCATCACGCCGTGTTCTTTGAGCCATTTGCCGGCGGGCGAGGTTTCCTTGATCGAGCCAGCCGGAGAGATGTGGTCGGTCGTCACCGAGTCGCCAAAGATACCCAGCGCGCGTGCCCCCTGGACGGTCGGGATCGCGCCCGGCACCATACCAAAGCCCTCAAAGAAAGGCGGCTCGGCGATATAGGTAGAGTCAGGCCAGTTGTACGTTTCGCCCGTCACGCCCTTGATGTTTTCCCACAAGTCGCCCGGATTGGTCTTGACCTGGCCGTAGTTGGTGCGGAAAGCCTTGGGGTTCAGCGCATATTTGAGCAGCGCGTCGACTTCTTCGGTGGTGGGCCAAATGTCGCCCAGCCACACGTCGCCCTTTTTGCCCCTGCCCACCGGCTCGGTCATCAGATCGCGCGTGATCGTGCCTGCCAAGGCATAGGCGACGACCAGAGGGGGAGAGGCCAGGAAATTGGCCTTGATGTTCGGGTGAATCCGCGCTTCGAAGTTGCGGTTGCCCGACAGCACTGCTGCGCAGACCAGGTCGTTGCCGAGAATGGCTTCGTTCAAATCCGGCGTCAGATCGCCCGCGTTGCCGATACACGTGGTGCAACCATAGGCGGCAATGTCAAAGCCCAGTTGTTCCAGATAGGGCAGCAGGCCGGTTTTGGTCAGGTATTCCGTGACTACGCGGGATCCGGGGGCCAGCGAGGTCTTGATGTGCTTGGGCACCGTCAAGCCGGCCTTGACGGCCTTTTTCGCCAGCAGGCCGGCCGCCAGCAGCACGCTGGGGTTGGACGTGTTGGTGCAGGAGGTAATGGCGGCGATCAGAATGTCGCCATTCTTGATCTGTGTGCCCGTGCTGGTGGTGAAGACCTGATCCAGCTTTTCTGCCGGCTGGTTAAAGCCGTTTTCTGCGGTCGGCTTGGAAAACAGGTCGCTAAACGTGGTCTTGACGTTGCCGATTTCGATCCGGTCTTGCGGACGTTTCGGGCCGGCCAGCGAGGGGGTGACCGTGGACAGGTCCAGCGTCAGCAGCTTGGTGTAGTTGATGTCCTTGGCCTTGGGAACGCCGAACATCTTTTGAGCCTTGAAATAAGCCTCGAACGCCGCGATTTCCTCGGGCGTGCGGCCCGTGCCACGGAAATAATCGATGGTGCGCTCGTCTACCGGGAAAAAGCCCATCGTGGCGCCATACTCCGGCGCCATGTTGCCGATCGTGGCGCGCTCTGCCACCGACAGACTGGCCGTACCCGGGCCGCAGAATTCCACGAACTTGCCGACGACCTTTTCGCGACGCAGCATTTCCGTAATGGTCAGTACCAGGTCGGTTGCGGTCACGCCGCCGCGCAACTGGCCTTTGAGCTCGACACCCACCACGTCGGGCGTCAGGATATAGACAGGTTGGCCCAGCATGCCAGCCTCGGCCTCAATGCCGCCTACGCCCCAGCCGACCACGCCGATCCCGTTGATCATTGTGGTGTGGCTATCGGTGCCCACCAGCGAGTCGGGGTAATAGACGTTGTCTTTCTTATGGACGCCGCGAGCCAGATATTCCAGGTTGACCTGGTGAACGATCCCAAAGCCCGGAGGCACCACGCCAAAGGTATCGAATGCCTGCATGCCCCATTTCATGAACTGGTAGCGCTCTTGGTTGCGCTTGAATTCCAGCTTCATATTTAGGTCTAACGCATCTTTCGTGCCGAAATAATCGATCATGACCGAGTGGTCGACGACCAGGTCGACCGGGACCAGGGGCTCGATGCTTTTGGGGTTCTTGCCCATTTTCTCGGCGACCGAACGCATGGCGGCGATATCGGCCAACAGCGGCACGCCGGTGAAATCCTGCAGCACGACACGTGCTACGACAAAGGGGATTTCGTCTTCGCGTTTGGCGTTGGCCTGCCAGTTGGCCAACTGCTTGATGTGGTCTTCGGTGACCTTTTGGCCGTCACAGTTGCGCAGTACTGATTCGAGCACGATGCGAATCGAGACCGGCAGACGCTGCACGTCGACTCCCAGCGCCTTGCCCAGGGCCGGCAGGGAATAGAACTGACAGGATTTGTCGCCGATCTTGAAATTCTTGAGGGTATTAAACGTGTTGTGCGGCATGATGGGACTCCGTGGGTGTGGGACCGCGTAAAGCTGCCATTTTCTGGCCTTTTGGCGCGTTTGTCATGTGATGCAGAGACATCGCTATGTTGCTTATTTTAGTCTTATGTCTTATATAAGACTATAGGGGTGACACAAAGTTCTCGCTGTTTTCAGACAATTTGTCATGGGTTTCGACCAGCGAGAGAACCGGCACGATCAGCGTCATTGTCGCGCCGCCTGCATTTGCCGGTTGACCAGATTTGCATAAGCGCCACCTTGTTGCAGCAACGCATCGTGCGTGCCCGACTCCACTATTCGTCCGCCAGCTACCACAGCAATGGTATCGGCTTGGCGTATGGTCGACAGGCGATGCGCAATGATCAGGGTGGTGCGATGGCGCATCAACTCGGCCAAGGCCTGGTGCACCTGGGCTTCACTGATGGCATCCAGATGCGACGTGGCTTCGTCCAGAATCAGAATCGGAGCGTCGCGCAAGAATGCCCGCGCAATGGCGATGCGCTGGCGTTGGCCGCCCGACAACGCCACGCCGCGTTCGCCTACAGGAGTTTGCAGACCCTCAGGCAGGCCGGCGACAAAATCCGACAGCGCAGCGCGTGCCACAGCCTGATTCAATTCGTCCTGGCTGGCATGGGGGCGGGCCAGGCGGATGTTGTCTTCCAGCGTACCGTTGAGCAACCAGGTGTCCTGGGCCACCAGTGCGATACGGCTGTACAACGCATCCAAGGTCAGTTCCGGCAAGCGTTCTTCTCCGATGCGCACCGCACCTTCCTGCGGATCCCAGAACCGCAGCAACAGGCTTGCCAAGGTGCTTTTCCCGGCGCCCGACGGGCCGACCAGCGCCAGTGTCGCTCCTGCTGGTAACGAAAGCGATACGCCGCGCAGGGCCGGTTGCTGCCGGCCCGGATAGGTGAATGTGACATTCTCAAACGCTAACGGCAGACCCTTGCCCGTCAGGGGAGGTGCAAGCGGGCCGTCTATGACAGGTACCGGCTCGTCGTGAATCGTGCGCAAGCGCCGCGTAGAGGCCAGCGTATCCGCCAACTGGCGGCTGACCTGCGCGATCTCGGATACGGGTAGAAAGGCGGCCACCGACAGCAACATCAGTAACGGCAGCAGACCGGCCGCCAGCGCGCCTTGCGTGACCCACCAGGCGCCTGCCGTCGCCACGGCCAGGCCGCCCAGGCCCGTTGCGATCTCCAACAGGGCGCTTTGCCGCGACAAGTCGGCCAGCAGTGTCAATCGCACGCGTTGGTAATCCTGGCAGATCGTCAAAAAGGCGTTACGTCGGCGCCCCGTCGCGGAAAAGGCCACCAGATCGGACAGCCCCTGGATGGTCTCTGCGAGATGCGCGCTCAGCAATCCCAGCGCCTGCCTGGCGCGGCTGCCCTGTGCGTCTACGCGAGCGCGATTGAGCCAGGGCGACAGCCCGGCCCATAGCAAAAAGGGCAGCAACGCCAACATCAACGGCCAGGCGGCGACCCCCAGGATGGCCAAGACAATGACAGGTACCAATATGGCAACAAATGCGGGCGCCACCGTGTGCGCATAGAAATACTCGACCGTTTCAACATCCTGTGTGGCCAGGCCGACCAAATCCCCAGAACGGCGGCGCAATAGATACGCAGGGGCCAGCGACTCGAGTTTTTGATACAGCGATATCCGCATTTCCGCCAGTAGCTGATAGGCGATCGCGTGGGCGAGCCAGGACTCGATCCAATGCAGCGCGGCCGCCGCGATGGCCGCGGCAAAGAGCCCGATCAGCAAACCATCGAACGGCTCGCCATTTTTCAGCCGGGCAATGACGAGCGCGCCCAGCACCGACACGCCGATAAAGGCTGCCACCCGCCCGATGCCACTGCCGACGGTGATGGCAAATTGTTTTTTCCAAGGGCGGATGATTTCCGTCAAGGTTTGCAGCACCTGACGTGTCGTGATGTCCCGTGCCTCGGTATCTAACGAGGCGGGGGCAGGGCGCTTGTGATCGTCGCCGGCCGAGGCCGCCGTGGCGTCACCGGCGAGGATACCGTCGCTTCTAGTGCCGAGAGTGCCTGCTGTTTGCGGCAGTGACATCAATGGGCTCTGTACGCTGTCCGCCAATTCCCCCCGGGACTCCCCTGGCGCCGCATGCAGTGAGTCCTGTTGCCCTCCCATCAATTGGCGATACAGCGTATCGCCCGCCATCAAGGTCTCGTGAGTGCCTGTTTCTGCAATGCGTCCACCATCCAGCACCAGGATACGATCTGCGCCAATCACGCTGGACAATCGATGCGCCAGCACCAGCGTCGTGCGGCCGCGGCTGAGCCGGTCCAAGGCTTGCTGAATCTCGGCCTCATTTTCGGCATCCACCGATGACAGGGCCTCATCCAGAATCAAAATCGGCGTATCGCGCAACAAAGCGCGGGCAATGGTCAGCCGCTGGCGTTGTCCCCCGGACAATTGCGTACCGCGCTCTCCCAAGACCGTCTGATAGCCCTGCGGCAACGCCGAAATAAATGCGTGCGCATTGGCCGCCATTGTTGCCGCGAGGATTTGGTCCGGCGTGGCATCGGGGCGCGCCATCAACAGATTTTCCTCCACTGTGCCGTGAAACAGCGTGCTGTCCTGTGCTACCAACGAAATGCTGGCCCGCACGGTCTCGGGATTCAGCGTGCGCAGATCACGGCCATCTATCTCGATGACACCCGATTGAGGATCATGCAGACGCAGCAAAAGGCGCACCAAGGTCGATTTGCCAGACCCGCTGGGCCCGACGATTCCCACGCGCTCACCAGGACGAATCTCGAAATCCATGCCTTGATGCGTGATCTGCCGCCCGCCGGGATAAGAAAACGCGACTTGTCGAAAGGCAATGGCCAAGCCACCTCGCTGCCTGGATGATGACATGGCAGATCGTTGGGCATCCGTGTGATCGGTCTGTGGCCTGCTCGTCGTTGATGACAACGACCCACCAAGGGATGCTCCTTGCGGCGCCGACGTCGTCGCGTCCAACAGCGCACGCACGCTGGCCGCCGCCGACTGTCCCATCAGCCCATTGTGCAGCACCGCGCGCATATCGCGCAGCGGACGGAAAATTTCCGTTCCGGCCATCAACACCACCAGCAGCGCCGCCAGCTCCATCTGACCTTCGGCCACGCGCCAGGCGCCCAGTGCCAAGGCCGCCGCCGCACCGACCGTGATTCCGATATCTGTCGCAAAGCGGGCCGAGACCTCGCGTCCCAGTACCTTGAACGTGTTATCCGACAGCGCCCGCGCGCGCTGCGCCAGGCGCTCGCCCCACAAACGGCTCTGGCCAAAGGCCTTGAGCGTAGGCAGCCCCTGCATCGCATCCAGAAACTCTTCACCAAACGCCTTGAATGCGCGGGCCCGTTGACGCGAGGCATCTTTGTGGCTGCGGTGTGCTGCCAGGGGCAGGACCAACGTGATCAGCGCCGCCACCAACAATACCGATGCTACCGGCCAATCCCACCAGGCGATGAACGCAAAAATCACGATAGGAGCGCAGGCCGCAATAAATAATTGCGGCAGATAGCGCCCAAAAAAAGTCTGCAGTTGTTCTACTCCGTCGATCACGGCCAGCATGACGCCGCCCGTGCGCTGGCCGCCGAACCAGGCCGGTCCCAACTCCACAATCTTGTCGTAAAGCTGAGCGCGCAGATTATTCTGAATCAGCGCCGCATTGCGATTGGCCAGCAAATTCAACGCGTGCTCAAAGCCGCCGCGCAGCACGATTGCCAGTGCCGCGCCAGCCAGGGGCCACCAAAGCGCCGTGCCGCTCGCGCCGGCAAACAATTCCGCCAGGAATTTTCCCAACAGCGCAAAGCGCGCAATGCCCGCTGTCAGCCCCAAGAGCCCCAACAGGGCACACACCAACATCCGCAACCGTACACCGCGCGTCATCGCCCAGAGGGTGGAGTCAAAATACATGCTGCTTCCTTATGGATGGTGGCAGCGTTGCAGGCGCGGCCAACCTCTACCCTAACACTTCGCAGTATGACGGATCAGAGGTGCCTGCCTATGACAGGCCGCGTGGCATAGGCAGTTGGCATTAAATTGGTGCCGATCACGCCGGGTTATCAGCCTTTTTCGCAATTGCGATACTGTGCTCCAAATCGCTCGGCTCGTGCCTGGACCAGCCGAGCGACCCGTTTTAGCCATGCTTTGCTTTCATAACTGCGGTTGCGATAACCCGTCCAGCCTTCGTGATAATTCAGATACTGACCGTAGGCGTCCCATTTCGATACGCCATTCAGACGCTGAGACTTGCTGATGTACCAGCCCATGAAGTCCAACGAGTCCGCCAGATCGTCCCGGCTCGACGTCCAGCCTCCGGCTTCACGTTTATAGTCCGCCCAGGTCTCGTCTTTGGCTTGCGCATAGCCGTACGCCGAGCTGACGCGGCCCCAGGGAATAAAGCCAAGGAAATAATAGCGAGGGGGCAGGGCGTCGTGCCGAAAGCTCGACTCCTGGTACATCATGGCAAAGGGCACCTGCACCGGCACCCCCCATTTCTCGCGCATATCTTCCGCCGCACGCCGCCAACTGGGCTTTTCACGAAAAATTTCGCAGAGGTTTTCGGGGTTGGACGGCGGCGTCGTCGCGCAGCCGCCCAACATGATTGCCAACAGGGTCAGCGCCAGTGGCCCTAATTTCATTGCCGGTTCCTTGTTCAGGGGATGGCGGCATTCTAAGCGTTATGGGCCCCGGTGCCGATATTCGGGCTTGTTCAGAAGTCGACGGACATCGACAGCTTATAGACGCGACCCGTGCCGTGAGTGAGCTGGCCAAAGGAGTTTCCTACCGTGGACCAATACTTTTTGTCAGTGACGTTATCTACGCCAGCACGCCATACTACGTTATGGCCATCGATCTTGGCCGCATAACGAGCCCCCAAATCGATTCGGGTCCATGCCGGTATTTTGCCGGTGTTATCGATATTGACATACTGCGACCCGCGGCGTTGAACATAGGCCTGCAACGTCAAACCGGTGAGTGCGGGCACATCCCATTCCGCGCCCATTATCGCCTGGTAACGAGGGACACCGATCGCGTCATTTCCGTCTTGCTCGGCGCCGGCCGTGCCTCGCAGCTCGGGGTCCATGAAGGTTATCCCGCCCAACAGCCGTACGCCTTTCATCGGCTCGCCGTAGATATTCATCTCGAGCCCGCGATTGCGCTGCGAGCCGGCGATACCAAATACGAGATCCGAGTTTGTATAGGCTTCGGGCTTCTCGATCTGGAAAACACCGATATTTCCGCCTATATCGCCGAAATCAAACTTGACGCCGGCTTCCGTCTGTTTAGTGCGATAAGGAGCGAGCGTGTCGCCAAAATTGACGGCGCCAGACGGTGCGGAATCGCCTTTGCTCAACCCTTCGATGTGGTTCACATAAAACGACACCTCTTCCCACGGACGGACGACCAAGCCGTAAGCAGGCGTCCACACTGATTCATCATAAGTCGTGGTGTGGACACCATTGGTGTCGTAGAGTTTGTCTTTGATCGTTTGACGTCGTACGCCGAGCGTCAGAAAGACGCGATCATCCAGGAACGACAACTGATCCGACAACGCAAAGCTGGTCAAATCGGTACGGCTGCTGGCGTGCGGATCGTCCATGTCACCGCCCACAAACGTCGTAGGCGGACGATCAAAGTACTCGGGATCATAAATGTCGATCGGGCTGCGGGCGCTCGTCTCCCACGCTTGTCTGACGCGCGTCTGCAGCCTGGACACCCCAATATTCACCAAATGGCCGACTGGCCCGGTCTGGAATTTTCCGCGCATGCCAATTTCGCCGCTGACCGAGTCGCGCGTGTACGGCACAGTCAATCGACCCACAGTCCCCTTGCCATCGCCGTCAACAATAGGCTGACCATAATCGCCGTTCTCGCGATCGTGGCTGGTACCGATGGCTGCATAACCCATCCAGTTGCTGGTGAGGTCATATTCCGCGCGAAGCACGCCATACGTGCTTTCCAATTCGCTGTACGTCCACGGTTGTCCGTAGTTCGTGCTATTGGATGGCGGAGACGGCACATCGGGGCCGCTGAGCCTGATCGTGGGGCGTGGTTGCGAATAACGATATTTTTGATAGCCCGCGTCCAACGACACCCGTAGCTTTTCGCCCAGATAATCCAGGCCCACGGTGCCCACTGTCATGCGCTCGCCTGCATCGTCGACGTCGGTGTCGCCATCGCGATGGGCGGCATTGACCCGGATACCGAATTCCTGGTTTTCGCCCCAGCGTCGCCCAATATCGACGCTGCCACCCACCCGAGAATCACTGGTGTAATCGATCGTCGCCCGGGTCAACGGATCCACCCCGGCTCGCTTGGGCTGGATGTTGATAGAGCCTCCCAATCCCGAGCCGCCCGGCGCGGCCCCGTTCAAGAAAGCATTTGCCCCTTTCAGGATTTCGACCCGCTCTACCATCTGGGTCGGTAACACTTGACGCGGCAAAATGCCGTACAGACCGTTGAATGACAAATCGTCATTGTTCAGCGCAAAGCCACGGATAGAAAACGTTTCGGCCGAATTCCCAAAGCCATTCCCCACTTGTACCGAGGAATCATTCTTGACAACATCGCCCAACGTGCGCGCCTGTTGATCCTCAATCAGCTTGGACGTATAGCTGGTGACCACAAAAGGCGCGTCCATATTGTCGATATTGCCCAGCACCCCCAACTGCCCGCCTCGCGCCACTTGCCCGCCTGCGTACTCTACGGAGGTCGGCGCAGAAACACTGGATTCGCCCGTAACTGTCGTTTCTTCCAGCGTGGTGACGCTGCCTTGTACAGTTTGAGACCAAGCCGGCGCTCCAGTGAGCACTCCTGCTGATAATGCGGTATGTAAAGCAATGCTGAGCGGTTTGAGACGGATGCGACCTGCTGGCCGCGCCCGGAAGGCGAAGGTAGGCATAGGAATAGGGAGGTTTTCAGGGAATAGCAATAAGAATCTCTTTTATTATCGTGATGATATCGAAGTTAAGCAATCTTTCATTTTTCAGCCCGAGCCGGCCCGTCTCATAAAACAAAACGGCCCCGGGAAAAATCCCGGGGCCGTTCCACCTACGACTGCAGTCGATAGCGACCGAGTTACACCTCAATCACCGCAGCCACATCCTTGTAATCATCGATCTTGTCGAAGTTCAAGTACTGATAGATCTGGTCGCCGCTCTTGTTGATGACGCCCATATCCGCCATGTACTCGTCCTTGGTCGGGATGCGACCCAGACGCGAGCAGATCGCAGCCAACTCAGCCGAGCCCAGATACACATTCGTGTTCTTGCCCAGACGGTTCGGGAAATTACGCGTGCTCGTCGACATCACCGTCGCGCCTTCGCGCACCTGGGCCTGGTTACCCATGCACAGCGAGCATCCCGGCATTTCCGTACGGGCACCAGCCGTACCGAACACGCCGTAGTGGCCTTCTTCGGTCAGTTGTTGCGCGTCCATCTTCGTCGGCGGAGCCACCCACAGCTTGACCGGAATATCGCGCTTGCCTTCGAGCAGCTTGGATGCCGCACGGAAGTGGCCGATGTTGGTCATGCAGCTGCCGATGAACACTTCGTCGATCTTGGCCCCGGCGACTTCAGACAAGGTCTTGACGTCGTCCGGGTCGTTCGGGCAAGCCACGATCGGTTCATGCACGTCGGCCAGATCGATCTCGATCACCGCGGCGTATTCGGCGTCGGCATCCGGTTCCAGCAGCTTGGGATCAGCCAGCCAGGCTTCCATGGCCTTGATACGGCGGCCCAGCGAGCGCTCGTCTTCGTAGCCATTGGCGATCATCCACTTCAGCATCACGATGTTGCTGTTGATGTACTCGATGATCGGTTCTTTGTTCAAGCGCACCGAGCAGCCGGCGGCCGAACGTTCGGCCGAGGCGTCCGACAGTTCGAAAGCCTGTTCCACTTTCAGGTCGGGCAGACCTTCGATTTCCAGGATGCGGCCGGAGAAGATGTTCTTCTTGCCTTGCTTGGCCACGGTCAACAAGCCTTGCTTGATGGCGTACAGCGGAATCGCATTCACCAGATCGCGCAGCGTCACGCCGGGCTGCATCTTGCCCTTGAAACGCACTAGCACCGATTCCGGCATATCCAGCGGCATCACGCCCGTCGCGGCAGCGAACGCCACCAGGCCCGAGCCGGCGGGGAAAGAAATCCCGATCGGGAAACGGGTGTGCGAGTCGCCGCCCGTGCCCACCGTGTCAGGCAGCAACATGCGGTTGAGCCACGAGTGGATCACGCCATCGCCCGGGCGCAGCGAAATACCGCCACGCGTGCTGATGAACTGGGGCAGCGTGTGGTGCGTCTTGACGTCCACAGGCTTCGGATAGGCTGCCGTGTGGCAGAACGATTGCATGACCAGATCCGCAGAAAAGCCCAGGCAAGCCAGGTCTTTCAACTCGTCGCGGGTCATGGGGCCGGTCGTGTCCTGGCTGCCCACCGACGTCATGCGGGGTTCGCAGTAGGTATTCGGGCGCACGCCTTGGCCTTCGGGCAGACCGCAGGCGCGGCCGACCATCTTCTGGGCCAGCGTGAAACCCTTGCCCGAATCAACCGGATTCTTCGGCAGACGGAACAGCGTCGAGGGAGGCAGGCCCAGTGCTTCGCGCGCCTTGGCCGTCAGGCCGCGGCCGATGATCAGCGGAATACGGCCGCCGGCGCGTACTTCGTCAAACAGCACATCGGACTTGACTTGGAATTCGGAAATGACTTGGCCGTCTTTCAGGGCCTTGCCCTCGTAGGGGCGCAGTTCCACCACGTCGCCCATTTCCATCTTGGACACGTCCAGCTCGATCGGCAGGGCGCCCGCGTCTTCCATGGTGTTGTAGAAAATGGGAGCAATCTTGCTGCCCAGGCACACACCGCCAAAACGCTTGTTGGGCACGAACGGGATGTCTTCGCCCGTGAACCACAGCACCGAGTTGGTGGCGGATTTACGCGAAGAACCGGTGCCGACCACGTCACCCACATAGGCGACCAGATGGCCTTTTTCCTTCAGCGATTCGATGAATTGCACCGGACCGCGTTTGCCGTCTTCCTCGGGCTGGAACGCTGCGCCATCGCGCTTGTTCTTCAGCATGGCCAGCGCGTGCATCGGAATATCCGGGCGCGTCGTGGCGTCAGGGGCGGGCGACAGATCGTCGGTGTTGGTTTCGCCGGGGACCTTGAATACCGTGATGGTCAGGCTCTCGGGCAGCGCGGGGCGGCTGGTGAACCATTCCGCATCGGCCCAGCTTTGCAGCACGGCTTTGGCGTTGGCATTGCCCTTGTCGGCCTTTTCTTTGACGTCATGGAACGCGTCAAACATCAACAGGGTTTTCTTCAGCGCGTCGGCAGCGATGGTGCCGACCTCGGCATCGTCCAGCAATTCGATCAGCGGGCCGATGTTGTAGCCACCCAACATGGTGCCCAACAATTCGGTTGCTTTGGCCCGGCTGATCAGGGCACACGATTCTTTGCCCAGCGCGACAGCGGCCAGATAGGATGCCTTGACCTTGGCGGCATCATCCACGCCGGCGGGCACGCGGTGGGTCAGCAGATCCAGCAGATTGTCTGCTTCGCCTGCGGGCGGGTTTTTCAGGAGCTCGATCAGGTCGGCAGTTTGTTGAGCCGACAGCGGCAGCGGAGGGATGCCCAGCGCAGCGCGCTCGGCAACATGTTGACGGTACGTTTCCAGCATGAATAGGCCTGCATAAAAATCGGGTTGCGGGAAGGGTCTTCGAGGCCGATTGTAGAGGCTGGAGGGGGTGGGGGCAAGTGTCTTATATCTTATATAAGACTTGATTGATTCAGTATGGATTTCAAATCCATATTGTCTCTGGGGGCATGCCGCGTGTCGGGCCGCTGGCCACGCCCGTCGCNCGCGGCCCGACGCGCGCAATAGGACTATTGCAGCTTTATATTGCGCTCTTGCACGAGCTTTTTGCCCTGGATGGTCTCTTTAGCCAAATAAGTCTTCAACTCTTCGGGCGTGCCGCCAATAGGTTCGACTCCGATGGTATCCATTGTGGTCTTCACTTTGGCATCGCTCAGGGCCTGGCGCATTGCAGCGTTGAGTTTTGCGACAATCTCCGGCGGGGTGCCGGCCGGTGCGAAAGCCGCGAACCAAGGCGTCAACTCGTAACCCGGCAATCCGGCCTCCGCTACGGTGGGGACGTCAGGCAGCGCCGACGAGCGTTTGGCCGTCGTGACCGCCAAGGCTTTCAATTTGCCCGACATGATATGCGGTTTGGCCGACGTCACACTGTCGAACATATAGTCCACCTGGCCGCCCAGCAGATCCGCTACGGCGGGGCCGCTGCCCTTGTAGGGCACATGCAGCATGTCGATTCCCGCCATCGACACGAAAAGCTCGCCAGCCAGATGAATCGACGTGCCGACGCCGGCTGAGGCAAAGGTGTAGTGACCAGGCTGCTCCTTGGCTTTGGCGATGACATCGGCAATGCTCTTGCTGTCAACGCGCTGCGGGTTGGTGACGAGCACATTGGGCACGATAGCCAGCAACGAAATGGGCGCAAAATCCGCTTGTGGGTCGTAATTCAGGTTGTCGTACAGTGCCGGATTGACCGCCATGCCATTGGCCGCGATCATGATCGTATAGCCGTCGGGCTTGGCGCGCGACACCATCGCTGCGCCGATATTTCCGCCCGCACCTGCGCGGTTCTCGACCACGAACGAGGTGTTCAGTTGCCGGCCCATGGCTTCGCCCAATGTCCGGGCAATATTGTCCATCGCTCCGCCGGGCGGGAATGGCACCACCCACGTTATCGGACGTTCGGGATACTCGGCGTGGGCAGCCGCGACGGCTCCCGACAACGCGCCCGCCGCGCAGAGCGCGGCCAGCGGCTTTAAAAATCGGCGATGCATGACTGAATGTCTCCTTGGTGTTGCAGAGCACTCCAGGTCCGCGATGATTATCGCGATAGCGTTCATTGCCGTGATTGCCATACCTGAAACAAGTGCTTTTCGGCGTAGCCGAAGTATGCCGCTCGATTTTTCGCGGGTCCAAGACTATATTGGTTGCTTTCTATACCTGAAAGGTATGCGTTTTATGGAACTCCGGCACTTACGCTATTTCCAGGCGGTTGCGCAGGAAGGCAGTTTCACACGAGCGGCGGTCCGATTGCATATCGCTCAACCGCCGCTCAGCCGGCAGATTCGTCAACTCGAAGACGAGCTAGGCGTCACTTTGATAGAGCGTGGTTCGCGTGCGCTGAAATTGACCGAGGCTGGCCGGTTTTTGCTGGAACAGTCGCTGCAGTTGACGGCGCGTCTTGACGAAATTGTGCAAGGCACCCGCCGCCTTGGACGGCACGAACGTGGGTGGTTCGGCATCGGCTTTGTGCCGTCTACGCTGTATGGCTTCGTGCCGGAACTGATCCGACGTTTGCGTGAGGCCGACCCGCGCATTGAAGTCGGCTTGGCTGAGATGACGACCTTGCCCCAGCTCGAGGCGCTCAAGGCTGGACGCATCGATGTAGGGATTGGCCGTATTCTGCTTGATGACCCCGCGATCGAACGCCGTGTGCTGATGGCCGAGCCCTTAGTGGCGGCGCTGCCATTGCGGCACCCCTTGGCGCGGCGCCGGCGCGTAGGCATTGCAGAGCTTGCCGAGCAACCTTTTGTGCTCTATCCGGCGCGTCCGCGACCCAATTATGCGGATCACGTGCTTGGCTTGTTCCGCGCGGCGGGCCACACCCCGCGTGTCGTCCAGGAGGCCAACGAACTGCAGACTGCGATCGGCCTGGTGGCGGCAGGCCTGGGAGTGACTGTCGTACCTGCGTCGGTACATCGTTTGCATCGCGCGGACATCGCGCATGTGCCTATCGACGCCAATACTTTCGTGTCCCCCGTTATCCTCAGCTATCGGAAAGACGATCACTCGCCGTTCCTGGCCGATGCGATTGCACTTGCCGTGCAATTGGCCAACGCGGAAGCCGCAGGCGCCAAGCAAACCGCCGCGTCTCCTTCCGATACCTGACAAGGTTCGGTCAACGATGACCGAACCTTCAGTGCGACGAGCAGTTCTTACAGCACTTTGGCCTCATGATGCACTTGCGGCGGTTGCGCGAAATGCGGACCGACCAGCTTGCGCCATTCTTGAAAGTCGGCGGACTCCCGAAAATCGACCATGTGATTTTCGACCGTTTCCCAGTCCACGACCAACGTGTATTGCTGGGGATTTTCTATCGATCGATGCAGTGCCATGCCATGGCAGCCCTTGGCACGCAGAAACAGCGGCTTGGCTTGTGCCACGCCGGCTTCGAACTGAGCCTCGTGCCCGGCGGTAACGAGAATACTGGCGATTTCCTGGATCATCTGGATTTCTTCCTTGATGTAGTGGACAACTGATAAGCGAGACGAACAAAACTCACGGCAGGTATGATCAAGCTACCTAGTGACTTTAGCGCAGGAGCGTGCCATGCATTATCTGATGTTTTACGACCTGGTCCCCGATTATCTCGAGCGGCGCGGCGCATTTCGCGACGAGCACCTGGCATTGGCGCGCGCAGCCGTAGCCCGCGGTGAGTTGGTAGTGGCCGGCGCTTTGGCCGATCCTGCTGATCAGGCGGTGTTGTTATTCAAAGCCGATTCCCCCGCCGTGGCCGAAGCGTTTGCCAAAGCGGACCCGTATGTGAAAGCAGGTCTGATCAAACAATGGCGGGTACGTTCATGGACTACCGTCGTCGGCGAACTAGCCGAACACCCTGTACCGGGCTGAGCTTGTATTCAGCAGGTTGTCAGTCTTGCGGTGCGTTGATGGCGTGTCCGCATACAGGCGTATGATGCCGCCTTTGTCCTGACATTTCTGCCCGGTACTGGCCGCACTGCTCATGCCACTTTCACATTTGTTGTTGGCGTTGTCCGTCGTCTTCATTTGGGGGACGAACTTCGTGGTCATCAAATGGGGGTTGGCGGAGTTTCCCGCATTCCTCTTTGCGGCATTGCGATTTTTGCTGTCGGCGCTGCCCTGGATATTCGTATTCCGCCGCCCGGCAGTGCCGTGGAACATGCTGGTGCGCGCTGGCCTGTTGTTGGGTGTAGGGCAGTTTGGCCTGGTTTATTGGGCGATGCGCCAGGACATCTCGCCAGGCTTGGCCTCCCTGGTCGTGCAAGCGCAAGTGTTCTTCACCATCATCATGTCGATGATCATGACAGGGGAACGCGCGCGGCCATTGCAAATCGCGGCGCTCGTGTTGGCAACGAGCGGTTATGCGGTCGTCGCATGGCGCAGTGCAACTGACCCGGCTGCCGCCGTCACGCTGCTTGGCTTGGGCTTGGTATTGGCTGCCGCATTCTGCTGGGCATGTACCAACATGGTCATGCGTGGTGCGGGCAGAGTCAATATGGTGGCCTTTACCGCCTGGAGTTCGCTCTTTGCCATCATTCCTTTGCTGATCATCAGTCTGCTGATAGACGGGCCCGCGAATGTGATCGGCGCCTTGACGCATGCCAGTGGCTGGGGGTGGTTGGCTGCACTGTGGCAAGGCGTGGGCAATACCGTGTTCGGATTTGGCGCTTGGGGGTGGTTATTGGCGCGCCATCCCGCTGTTACCGTCACGCCGTTGGCGTTATTGGTGCCGGTCTTCGGTATTCTGTCGTCGGCAGTGCTGCTTGGCGAAGCACTACCCGCCTGGAAAATCATCGCGGCCGCCCTGGTGTTGGGCGGCTTGTCTTTAAACGTTTATGCGAGCCGTGTGCGGAGCAAACGATAACGATATGCCGTGGCAGCGCTTCGCTATGGCGTACATACTCATCGATACATGACGCTGGTTGATCATCTATTGTTCCTGGGTTGCGTGGCCTTGGCCACCTATGCCCAGACCATGACAGGTTTTGCCTTCGGCCTGGTCTTGCTCGGGCTGACAGGGCTGTTGTCTTTGGCACCGTTGCCCGAGATGTCCAACGTAGTGAACATGCTGACGCTGGTCAATGCCGTGGTGGCGCTGAGTGGCACGCGTGCAAAATTGGACTGGTCTTTGATTCGCACGCCATTGATCGCCAGCCTGGTCGGGGTGGCGTTCGGCGTCTTTGCGCTGGAATGGATCAGCGGCAGCGCCGTATTGTTGCTGCGTGGCCTTTTGGGCTTGACCATTCTGGCCTGCGCCGTCATGTTGATCGCCCGCAGCCGGCCATTGGAGCAGGTCTCACCGCGAGCCTCCTTCATCTCATATGGCTTGGTGGCCGGCGTACTGGGCGGCCTGTTCTCCAGCGCCGGGCCGCCTATGGTGTATCTCCTTTATCGACAGCCCTTGCCCTTGTCCGTGATACGGAACAGTCTGCTGGTCTTGTTTGCAGCCAACGCAGTGGTGCGCCTGTCTTTGGTCGCGGCCAACGGCAGCCTGAGCGTGTCGTCCCTATGGATGGGCCTGGAGGCTTTGCCTGTTGTCGTCATCTTGACGTGGCTCGTGCGGCGCTATGCCTCCAAAGACTCGGTGAAAATGGTCAAGCGCCTGGTCTTCGTGCTATTGATGATTGCGGGATTGGGATTGTTGATTCCCGTGACTCAGGCGCTATTGACATAGATCGAGAACACAGACCGAGGCGTGGCACGGATGCGTGCCACGTTGCGTTCACGGCTGTGTTTTCGATTCGGCGGATGCGGCAGGTTTAGGTGGTTCCGGATCCTCGGTGCTTTGCACCTCAGCAGATGCCGCGGCGGGCTCTGATCCTGCCGTAGGCGCCNGCGCCGGCGCAGGCGCCAGCATCATCGTCGACGGCGTAGACAATGGCAATTTCGCATTCGCCAAACGTTGCAGCACGTCATATAACAACGCACTGCGTACGCTATACGCATTGCGTGGCGTGCTGACATATCCGCGTGCGTTAAACAGCAAATGCCCGTTCTCAATGCCTTCCAGATAGACATTGGGGGCGGGAGTGTCCAGCACCCCTTCGTTCGCAGCGAATGCCTCCAGCATGACGTCGCGCACACGCTCTACATCCGCATCCAGCGGCATGGGCAGCTTCACTTGCACCAAGCCCAACGGATTGTCATGCGTCACATTACGTACCGTTTTCGTCACGAACTCTGAGTTCGGCACGATCACGGTGGACCGATCCGCCATTTGTATTTCCGTCGCACGCACATTGATGCGCAAAATATCGCCCTCGACCCCGCCGAGCGATACCCAGTCTCCGACTTTGACCGGCCGTTCAGCCAACAGAATGAGGCCCGACACAAAATTCTGTACCACCGCCTGCAGCCCGAAACCGATCCCCACCGACAACGCACTGGCAATCCACGCGACGCGTTCCAGGCCGATCCCTAACGCCGATAACGACAGCGCAACCGCCAGCACCACGCCCGCATATCCAAACAAGGTCGCGGCTGATAACTGCATGCCCGGATCTAGCTCTGTCGTGGGCAGATATCGATTCGCCAGCCAACGCTTGAGCACGCGCACGCCCAACAGACAAAACGCGAGCACGAGCAAACCCTGCATCAACGCGCCGGGACGCAAGTGCACCTCGCCGATTTGCAACCCGGTGAGCAGTTGGTTCATCCGGTGCAGCAGATCCGATGGTCCTTCGCCAAATGGCGCCAGCAGCAGCGTGGCGGCCAGCAAGCCCACCGTCACTCTTCCGATTCCAGCCAATAGCACGGCCGCCTGGCCACGCAGTCGTTTGCGCGCGTCGTCTTCGCTGTCCGGCGCGGGCGCCAACAGCGTGCTGAAACCATCGGTGATCAGGATCGACAGCAGATATGCAAAACACAGAATTGCCAGCGTCCACAATACTTGCTTGACGACAAAACTGCCGAACGCGACATACCCGGCAAGCAGGCTCACGACGCTGCATGCCAGAATCGCCCACGTGATGCCTATGAATATCGAGAGCCAGAACGGGCGAGGCGGTAGGGGCTGATCGTCGGCGCCGTGCTCCAACTGTTTGCGCAACCGAGTGCTGCGTCGCAGCCCCCATGCCAACGTGGCTATCAACGCCAGGGCGGCTATCGACGTCGCCAAAATCGTCGTGGTCAAGCTGGCGTTCAATAAGATCGGCAGCTCGTCACACAGCCAGATCACTACGACCAATATGCCGAGCAGAGTCGGTAAATGGCGCAGACCTTGCGCTACATCATCGTGAATCGATGGCAAGCGCCAGCTGGACCGTTCGGGCGAAAGCAAAGCATGACCCAGCCCTGCCACACAGCCGCCAAAGCATACGACTGCCACCAGGCTGCTCAACAAATCGCGCGTATCGTCGGACAGCCCGGCATTCCAGGTCACCCCGGCATACAGCAGGGCGGCGATGACGCCCGGGGTTGCCGAGGCCAGGATCACAATGCAGATGGCCAGGAACGATCGGCGCAATCGGCCGGGCGGGACGCGTGTGGCGGTCAGTCGCAACAACAATCGGCTAAAGGCCACGCGCAATAGCAGCGTGATACCAATGGCCACTGCCAGCACGAGCCAGATAGCGCCCTGAGTGCTGGTGACAGCCTCCCGCAATTCTTGACTCCGCTCAGTGAGGCGCCTCCAGTCGCGGGGCAGATCGCTGCGTAGCTCCTTCCAGAACGTATCCCCCACAATCGAGTCGCGGCGCTCTCCCAGCCGGGCTTGAAACTCTGTGCGCCGCAACGTAGATATCTGCTCGGCAGTCTGCGCCGCCTCTACCGCAAGCAAACGCGCCAGCTTGGTTTGCGAGTCCAGCTTCCGGTTGTCTTGTTGCAGCTGTGTGCGCTGCGCCGCGACATCTGGCGCTTCGCGCGTCCCCTCAGGCGGCTGGCCCAGCTCTGACAGCCTGGCAGTCACCGCGGCCAATTGCGGAGTCAGGGCCTCGGCCAAGGTATTGGCACGCGACTGGATATCCAGCACATCATTGCGCCAGCGCACGAGTTGCGCGTCTTCGCCGCCGTCTTCCAACCGTTCCCGGATCTGGTCGATCTGCTTGCGAGCGTCGGTCAGCGCAGTTTCCGCGTCGGCGGCACTGGGCGGTCCCTCTGGTTGCGCGGCCGCCAATCCGGCGACCCCCAACCAGAGCCATATCGTCATTGCCGCCAGCAGGCGGGTCCAGCAGGCGCGTGAGCCGCGCGGGAACTGCATCATGATGGGCGAACCTCGCGCATCCAGTAATAACGATGCAGCATAGCAAGCGTATCGGGTGTCTGGTGCAACAAAACCTGTTTGGATGCACCAGTTGGTCCAGAACGACACCCGTGAATCCGATCAGGATACAGAGGGTGGCCGGGACGCCTCAGTGGCATTTGGGGCATTTTCCGTGTGGCTAGCGATCAGCATGTCGCGTGATCGCTCCAGTTCATCACGTATCCATTGCCTTAAAGCGGACAACGGCAGCCAATCTCTCAACCCGGGGGGATACACCAGGTGATAAGTCTCCGCAGGCTCGAAATCTATACTTACCGGTGATACTTTCACCAACCTGCCCGCCCGCAAGGCATCGACCGCCAGCAGCTCACGGCCCAGTGCCAGCCCAAACCCCTGTTCGACGGCCTCCAGCATCATGCCGACATCGTTGAACGAGGCCACCGGCGTGACATTTGCGGTCAATCCTGCCGCCGCGAACCATTGCCGCCACAGTTCCTTGTCCCCCAGCAACGGCTGACGCGCCAGCGTTTCCGGACGCAAATCGGCTAATTGGTCTACGGTGGCAGGGGCTGCCAACACAATGAGTGGCATCGGAATATCGAAAAGCGGCTCCGACATCACACCTGGCCAAGGGCCTCGTCCTGAGCGCAGCGCGGCATGAAAGCCGTCGCGCTGCAGGTCGGCCAACTGCTGGGACGTCTCGATTTCCAACGTCAAATTGGGATGGCGCTGGCGCCAACGAGCCATTCGTGGCAATAGCCATCGCTGTGCAAAAGACGGCAATACCGACACGCGCAGATGCTGGTCAGCGCCCTGGGCAAAAGACGCCGCTGCCATCACGCCGTCATCCAGCTGCGCCAAGGCGCTTTGCACGCTGCATAGCAGTGCCCGGCCTGCGCAGTTCAGGGTCACGCGCCGCCCTTGGCGATCAAACAGCGTAAATCCCAGTTGTTCCTCCAGCACACGAATCTGCTGACTGACCGCGCTGTGGCTCAGGTGCAGCCGCTCCGCGGCGGCACGCAGATTCTGCAATTCGGCCACGGCGCGGAAAGCGGGCAGGGTGTTCAAAGGCAATCGGCTCATGCTGGTAAGCATAACCGACCAATGTGGGTAGAACAATGCGATTCACAGCGCGCCATTGTGCTTTTACGCTAACCAGTGTGGGACATCCACTTGGGAGACACATATGGAATCGCCGGGAATACTCTCTGCTGCAAACACTGCAACCCCCCAACTAACCGCTTCGCTCCGCGCTGTGGCTGTGCCGCGCATGACCCGCGCCGCAGGGTTTTGGACCGCCTGGTGGCGAGCCTTTCTGATTCGCCGCGCTAGAAAACAAACGGTTGTTGCCCTGAGCGAACTGGACACTGACGTATTGCGCGACATCGGCGTTCCAGAGTCGTTGCTGGGCGAAGCCGAAGCCACGCGTCGATTGGACGAGAATCGTCGGGCTTTCTGGTTATGGTCTTGATACGGAGCGCGGCAGGCCCGGAGTATCGATGCGATCCTGCTGCCGTTATATATAGAGACTCGATGAGGCGACCCTACGGGCAGCCGCGGCCGCCTCTACGGTGTGTCGTCATTTATCTATACACAGATATAGGGAGCGCAGGGACGGGGGGCTCAACTTGATGAGGGTGCTTGACTGTATTTGGCTGTATATCAGGCACCATGCGTATATAAAGAGGGCTGAATGATCCTGCCGATAGGATGATTAGACTCGTTAATTCGTCCTGTTTGCGTCACGCAATTGTCATGTGCTATAGTCTCGCTCCTTCGCTGCTTGAACGCGAATTCAGACGAAACGCAGTTTCGGTTGAGACGGGATCAAGCGGTGGGGCCGAAGTGGTAACGCAGTAAATTCCCGCGACGATGATTATTTGAGATCTAGTTGCACCGAGTTTAAAAAGTGTGTTAATATTTCGGGCTCGGCAGTTGGTGAGGTTAGGGTTAACCCTGATATCCCGAATGACCGAGGCAGCGACTGGGGTGACCTGGTGGCTGTGAGGTGATGAAGCGTTCAGATCGAAACGAAAACGAATCGATTTGACAGCGTGAAAAAAAGCCTTCATAATCTCGTTTCTCTGCTGCTGACACAGTAGCAGATGCGAAGCGAAAGCGACGCAGGTGCAGGACCCGCTCTTTAACAACGAAAC
>NZ_CBCSIU010000013.1:0-153095 GCF_965139205.1 Bordetella muralis | reverse complement strand
GGCGGCCGACCGACCACGCGAAGCCCCCACACCGTGATTGCCCCTGTTCGACGCCAGAAGAACTCATCCTCCCTCCAGCGGGGAGCGGACGCCTGGGTACACGTGCGAATGCAGTCGCCGCCGGGCTATTTCTCCACCAACGGATCCCGAAACTGCGAACACTTGATCTGCACGAGCTTCCGATCCTGCAGCCGCATTGCCGTCAGTTCCCCGCCCCAGACGCACCCCGTATCCAGGCAAATCACATCCGGCCTCACCAGCAACCCCAGCGTGGACCAATGCCCGAATACGATCGTTACATCCCGGGTCTGCCGTCCCTTGACGTCAAACCAGGGCACCAAGCCCGCGGGCCAGGCCCCCGGCGCCACTTTGGTATTGAACTCCATATGCCCACGCGGCGTGCACAGCCTCATGCGCGTCAATGCATTGATGATGACCCGCAGGCGTTTCCCCCCTGTATGGCCATCCTTCCAGTGCGTAGGCTCGTTGCCGTACATCTTCTGTAGCGCCTTTCGCCAATTCGGCCCGCGCAGCATGGTTTCCACTTCGCCGGCGAGCGCCAATGTCTTGGCCACATCCCATTTCGCCAAAACACCGGCATGCACCAGCAAATGGTCATGCTCAAAGTGCGCCAGCGGACGAAACCGCAGCCAGTCGATCAGTTCCTCTGCATCCGGCGCATCCAGAATCTCATCGATAGTGTCTGATTTGGAGGGTTTGCGAACCCCTGCTGCCGCCGCCAGCAAATGCAGATCATGATTACCCAGCACGGATATCGCGCGATCACCCATCGCGATGATGCGCCGCAGGCTGGCGAGCGACTGCGGTCCACGATTGATCAAGTCACCTGCGAACCAAAAATGCGCATCCGGCTCACTACTGATATCCGGATGGGATAGCAACTGCTCAAGCGGCGCGCAGCAACCCTGTACGTCGCCAATCATCCAAATGCTGCCGCCTGTCATACGGGATTTTTTCTCCAGGGCCAACGCGTTTGTATAAGACGTGTCGTCGCGTGCCGATATTCCATCAAGCTGAGTGCGCCCAGCGCCACGAGCACGGCCCCTACATTGGGACCCAAGGCGGTCAACCAGGGCGGCCAGCGGCTCAGCATGCCGACGTTCAGCGCCAGCTGATTCAGCATGAAAAAGCCTACGCCCAATAGAATCCCCACGAACACCTTGGCGCCCACGCCGCCTCGGCGCGTCTGCATAAAGCCGATCGGCGCCGCAATCGTGATCATGACAAACAGCGTGAAGGGATAGGCAACCTTGCGCCAGAGCGCGACGATCTGGCGGCTGGCATCGAGCTGGTTCTGGTTCAGATAGTCGATGTAGTCCAGCAGGGTGTTCAATGACATGCGCTCGGGCGTCAAGACACGAGCCAACAGGCGATCAGGACTGAGCGTCGTGTCCAGTTCGCGTTGCGCAACCTTGGTGACTTGAGCCGGCATCGTCGTCGGCTGCTTGGCATTGGCCAAGGCTTCGGCCGCCGCGTCATCCAGATGCGTTTCGACTACGTCGTGCAGCACCAGCTTGTCGTTGGTAAAGGAGCCTGTCGTGGCCTTGGACAGCGTTGTCAATTCCTGGCCAGGTTTGAATTCATATAGCGTCACCCCCTCGACATCGCCGTTGGCCAGCAGCGTGGCAATGTTGATGATCCGGGTGCCGCCATCGCGCGTCGGTTCCTTGAACCAATATCCGCTGTCCATGCGGGCGCCACTGGCCTTGCCGCGGAACATCAGGCTGGCTTCGCCGCTTTTGATTTCCGCGGCCGGGGTGACAAATTCGGAAAGCAGGGTGGCGCCGATGACCAGGGGCAGCGTGATGATCCACAGCATGCCCAGCAACCGCATGCCGCTGACTCCCGATACGCGCAGGATGACCAGTTCGTTACGCTGAGCGAGGCCCGCCAACGCCAGAATGGCACCGATCAGCAAGCCGATGGGCAGCAGGTCATAGAGTCGTGTGGGCAAGGCGAGCGCCTGCATGTACAACAAGGCCAGCATGCTGAATTTGTCACCGACGTTGTCCAGGTCGTCGACCAACGCGAAGAACGTGAAGAGCCCCAGCAGAGCCAACAGCACTACTGCACAAGAGCGAAAAATTTCGCGGGCCAAATAACGACGGGCGGTACGCATGAAATATAAGTCGAGCGTGGGGATACGCGTAAACGTGAAAGCTTACCAAAATCGCTCAGTCTGCCGGGGATGTTTTGCGTCGACGGAACGAGATAGGAGGTTTCCCTGGTGTTAAGGAATGTCAACCATTCGCATGCGGCGCGTCAATGTAGCCGTACGTGAATTGAGGTAACTGGTGTTGCGGTGCTTGTCGTAGTAACGCGGATTGGGCAGCATGGCTGCCAGACGGGCGGACTGCGAGGCACCGAGGCCGCCTGCACTTGTCTTGTAATAGTGGCGTGCAGCAGCCTCGGCCCCAAAGACGCCTTCACCCCACTCGGCTACATTCAGATACAGCTCCAGAATACGCTGTTTGGACATGACGTGCTCGATCATATAGGTCAGCACCAGTTCCTCTCCCTTGCGCACATAGCTGCGCGAGCTGGACAGAAACAGATTCTTGGCCAGTTGCTGCGTAATGGTCGAGCCGCCGCGCATTTTGCCGCCGCCCTTTTCCGCCTGGCGTTGGTTGTATTCCCATGCTTTGCGGATCGCATCCCACTCGACACCATCATGTTCTGTAAAGTTGGCATCCTCTGAGGCGATGACTGCGCGCTTTAACGACGTGCTGATCTTGTCATAGGGAACCCACTGATATTGCAGCTCGGCATGAGGATTGGTGTCGCGCAGCCGCGATAGTTCCTGACGCATGACCGCGCTGCTGCCGGGGTCCCGGTAGGCATACCAGACCACCAGGCAGAACATCCACAACTGATAAATGATCAGCAGGCACAACAGGGCCATCAGGCCGGCTCCGATCACCCGGCCCCAACGAATTCGGCGAACAGTCGAGTTGCGCGTCGCCATCCGGGGTCAGCCCTTGGCCAACAGTGCAGCGCGCAACGTGGCGAGCACCGGTGCAGGGTCGGGGCGCACCCCATGCCAGATCAAAAAGCTCTCCGCGGCCTGGCCGACCAGCATGCCCAAGCCATCGGCGGTGCGCGCGGCGCCATCGGCCGTCGCCTGTTGCATGAACGCGGTGGGCATGGCGGCGTACATCATGTCGTAGGCCAGCGCATTGGGGGCATAGAGACCTCGTGGCAGATCCGGCGCCGCACCTTGCAGGCTGCTGGCCGTGGCATTGATCACGACGTCCCAGCCGCCAGTAGTGCCGGCCTGGTCCAGGGCGCCCGCGGTGACGCGGGTGTGAGGCGTTGCGCCGGCAGGCCAGGACGCGACCAACTCGTGAGCACGCGCAGCGGTGCGGTTGACGATATGCAGTTGGGCACACCCCTGATCGGCCAAGGGTTGCAGCACGCCCCGCGCAGCGCCCCCGGCGCCAACCAGCAAGACGCGTGCTCCGGCCAGGGTTACCCCGAGCCGCAGAAGGTCGCCCACCAGCCCGACGCCATCGGTGTTGCAGCCCTGCCAGGCGTTATCCTGCAGCCATAGGGTGTTGACCGCACCTGCCAGGCGAGCGCGTTCACTCAAATGGGCACGGGCCAATTCAAAGGCTTCTGCTTTGAACGGTACGGTGACGTTCAGCCCCAAGCCGCCTTGTTCCCGAAAGGCTTGCACGGTCGCTGCGAATCCATCCACCGGCGCCAACAGAGGTTCGTATTGCAGCGGTTTGCCCGTCTGTGCCGAAAACAGCGCGTGAATATGGGGCGATTTGCTATGCGCCACGGGGTTGCCGATGACGGCGTAGCGAGGTAGTGAGCTGGACGGGGTCATCTGCGTTATCTGCGTCGTGGGCTTGGCTGGTTCGTCGGGCCGGATGCTGCGTCGGCTTATATAGATATGTAGTTCAAGAGGGTAGCTTACGCAAAAATCATGGGGCCCGGGTTTGCAACGTGTCGTTGACGAAATGCCAGGTCCGCGTAATGACCAGGATATCCGTCTCGCTGGCGATGTCGGCCGGTAACGGAGGGAAGGGCGACGCCAACTGCACGATACGTCGCGCCGCCTGATTCAGCACGGCATGTTGCGACGGCCGGTCGATGTCGACCGACGCGACGCTGCCGTCGGCGCGGATGGAAACGGTGATTTGCAGCGACCCATATAGCCGGCCGCGTGCCTGTTCCGGGTAATGGCGAGTGCCGATGGCCTCGACGCGCGAACGCCAACTGTCCAGATACGCGGCATAGTGTGAGGCCTGTGCCGACGGCGCGACGAAGGTTTTGCGCGGTTGGGCGTTATAGGACTGGATGCGTGAGGCCAGTGTGGCGATCTGGGCATTCTGCACGATTCCTGGCTGCTCATGCACGTCTTCGCCATCTACCGTGGCGTCAGGCCAGGGGTACACAGATTGGCGCTCGGTGCCGACCGTGACCTGGGACTGCAATTGGGTCAGCAGCCGCATTTGTTCGGCCTCGAGTTGGGTCTGGCGCTTGCGCATGGCCTGCAGCACGATAGTCTCGGCCGAATCACCGGTGCGAGGCAACGGCGTGGCAGCCACCCCACGGTCGGCGTTGCCGCCGCCGTCGACGTGATTCTGCGCAATGACCTGAGCCTGCGCCGGGGCCAGCTCGGTGCGGGCATTGACCAGCGTGATCTCCAGCGGCGCCTGCTTGGGGCGGCTGGCAGGGGGCGTGCTCAGACGCCACGCCAGCGCGCCGGCGTGCAGCAAGAGCGAGATCGCCAGGCCGATCCGCAGATAGTGCTGGGCGGGCGCGCCAAACCAGCGCAATAAACCGCCTCGCGTCGAATACAAATCAACAGAACGTCGCACGGGGGCATTTTAAATCAGGCAGGGTTTGCCGGACCCACATATCGGCAATCCAGCTCTAATCCCAACTCGTCGAAACCGAGAATGTCGAGCTCCACCGCTGCACCGCGTTCGAGCTCGGGCAGCCCCCCGACTCGCGTGACCAACGGCGCATTACTGAGGCGAACCAGATCGTCCCGCAATACATTCGCGACGACGCGGGTGATGCCTTGTTGTTGCAGCCAGCGCAGGCACCAATAGCGTTCCATGCTGTTCTGGAAATCGTTCCAGGCAGCATATTGCGCGTCAAAGGCGCCGATGATGGCAAACAGGTCGGCATCGCGCGGCTTGAAAGGCGCCACCAGACGCGCCGATACGCCGTGTTCCACGGCGGCAATCAGCTGCCATTGGTTGACCAGGTCGACATAGCGGCGCAACGGCGACGTGCTCCAGGCATACTGCGGTACCCCGATTGCCTCGTGCGGCAAGGCCTGGGTGCTCATGCGCACCCGGCCAGCTTGTTGCGACCGGTAGATACCGGGAACGCCGTGTTGGTTCAACATGCCGCCCCACACGTTGTTGGCGAGGATCATGTATTCGGCGACCAGGCGATCCAGCGGCGCGTTGCGTTGACGAGGCACCAGCCGTACCGGCGTGTCGGGATCGTCGGGATCCCCGTCCAGGTAAAAGCTGTACTCGACCCGCGAGTTGTTTTCAGGCTTGCCACGGACCGTATCGCGCTGCGCCGACAGCGCCATGGCCAATTGCCAGAGCGGGCGCATCCAGTGGCCATAGGGCAGCGGCGCGTCGGGATCATTCAACGCGGCCTCGGTGATCTGACCGTCCAACTCGTTGTGGCGCAGGTTGGCGCGCAACACGACGCGTTCTATCCGTGTTTCGGTTTCTGCGATTTCGCCAGTTGCCGGGTCTGCCGTCACATAGAGAGACAGGGCGGGGACTTCGCGTCCCGCGTCCAGCGAAAATGCCTGGATCACATTGTCCGGCTGCATGGGGATTTTCTCGCCCGGCATGTAAACCGTGGACAGGCGCGCCCGCGCCAGCTTGTCCAGGTCGCTATCACGCGTGACCGACAGGCCGGGGGCTGCGACGTGAATGCCCACGCGGATTTTCCCATCGGGCAGCGACGTCACCGATAGCGCGTCATCGATCTCTGTGGTGGTGATGTCGTCCACGGAATAAATTTCCGCATCCGCCAGCGGCAGGTCGCGCGTAAGCGCGGGAATGGGCGTGTCCGGAAAGCCCGTACCGCGCGGGAAATGGGTGGCCAGAAAACGGCGCTTGTGCAGGGCCAACGCATGCGGCCATGCACCCAATTCGAGCAACAGGCGGTCCGGGCTTTTCTGCAGCCTTGCGCACGCCGCGTCCAACGCTTTCCATGGCATGCTGTTCTTGTCGGGGCGAATCAGCAGCGTTTCCGCGACTTGGGCGATCTCTTCGGGCAGGCGGCCCGCGGCCATGTCATCGACCCATTGCTGCTGCTGTTCAGCCTGTTTCTGCTTCTTTTCCAAGGCAGCCAGCGCTGCTGCCAGGATATCCGGCGGGGCGGGGCGGTAGGTGCCTTTGCCACGGCGATGAAAATAGGCGGGCGCGCTATGCAAGCGCATCAGCAACGCGGCGCGCTCCACAGCGGTGGGTGTGTGACCGAAATAGTCGGCAGCCAGTGTTGATGAGTCGAATTCTTCTTGCGGAGCACATTCCCACAGGAACTGCAGATCCAGCGCTTCAGCATCCTGCGCGGCTTGCGCCATCAGCGCGCCCGGCGCCGGTTCGGCAAACGTGAACAGGACATTGGCGCGTTTGATCTTGCTTCGCTTGCCCGACTCTGACTCCACCTGCAGGCTGGCGTCGGTCTCCGACATGATATTGCCAGCCTTGAAGCCGCCGTCTTCTTCGTAAAACACGTACATAATTCGTCCATCGAGCGCGCGGCGTCATCCGCGCAGACCTATCTTGAAAGCACATCCCGGACCGGGCGTCGCACAGTCCGACCCTGCGAATAAGGAACTTGAATCAGCTCGACGTTCCTTGAGCGCAGGCGCTTGGTTGTCTAATTTGAGTCCAGTCCAGCGAACTCCAGCACCTCGGGTAGCCACTGTGCAAAATCCGACAGCCCGTGATCGCTGCCTGGGACGATGCGTTGGCGGCAACCCGCATAGCGATCACGCATTTCGCGCCAATCGAGCACCTCGTCCCCCGTGGCTGCTATCAGAAAATAGCGCTCCGGTTTGGTGATGGCGGGCACGTACGCGGCGGATAATTCGTCCACATATTCGGCCCGAAACTCGAATGGGGCGTCGGAATGATACAGGCGGTGGTGGCCGACCTGTGTGGCCAAATCGCGCGGCGCCTCGACCGCGGGATTGAGCAGCACGGCTTTGCAGTTCAGTTGTTCGGCGAGCCAGGTGGCATAGTAACCGCCCAGCGACGAACCAATGATCGTCAGGTCGCGCGGGGAGGCTGCCGTGGCCAATTGGCGCTGAGCCAGGGCCATCGCCAGATCCAAGGCGGCCTTGGGGCCGGCGGGCAATTGGGGGCATTGCCAGTCGCGTTCGCCCGCCCGGCCGCGATCGGTCAGCGTTTGCGCCATCAATCGGGCCTTGAACGAATCCGGCGAGGAACGAAAACCGTGCAGATACAGAATCATGATGAGTCCTGGCCGCGCGTCAGTGCGTGGTGCCGGCGCGTTGCGCCAGCGCATCGAGCAGTTTGCCGTGTACGCCTCCGAAACCGCCATTGCTCATGACGAGGACGTGGTCGCCGGGGCGTGCTGCCTGGGTGACTGCGGCCACCAGGGAGTCCAGATCATCATAGCTGCTGGCGCGCGCGCCCAGCGGGGCCAGGACCTCGTCGGGATTCCAGCCCAGCGCGTGCTTGCCGCTGCGCGCGCCAAAGCAGAATACTTGATCGGCCAATTGCAGCGATTCGGGTAAGCGCGCCGCCATGGCGCCGAGTTTCATCGTGTTCGAGCGAGGCTCCAGCACCGCCAGAATGCGCGCGTCTCCGACCTGGCGGCGCAGGCCTTCCAGGGTCGTCTCAATGGCTGTAGGGTGATGCGCGAAGTCGTCATAGACTTTGACGCCATTGACGGTCCCGCGCAGTTCCATACGGCGTTTGACGCCGCCGAATCGGCTGAGCGCGTCAATGCCGTCGGCCGGATCCACGCCGGCATGTTCGGCAGCTGCCAGCGCCGCCAAAGCATTCATCCGATTGTGTTCTCCGCCCAATGTCCAGCGCACGGTGCCCAAAGACTGTCCATCGCGCAGCACCTCAAAGGCGCCATCCGCATCGGCCGGGCCGGCTTGCCAAGCGCCATCGGCGCCAAAGCTCACCGTTTCTGACCAGCAGCCGCGAGCAATCACACGGTCCAGGGCTTCGGATTTCGTAGGCAGCACAATACGGCCCGAGCCCGGGATGGTGCGAACCAAATGATGAAATTGGGTTTCGATTGCCGCCAGATCGGGAAAAATGTCAGCGTGATCGTATTCCAGATTGTTCAGGATGGCTGTGCGGGGACGGTAGTGCACGAATTTCGAGCGTTTGTCGAAAAACGCCGTATCGTATTCGTCCGCTTCAATGACAAACGGCCGTACGGCCGGATCGTAGCGAGCCGAGACCTTCAGATCATTGGCGACGCCGCCAATCAGGAAATTGGGATGCCGCTCTGTCGCCTCGAGTATCCAGGCCAACATGGAGCTGGTGGTGGTTTTGCCGTGCGTGCCGGCGACTGCCAGTACATGGGCGCCAGGCAGAATGTTGTCCCCCAGCCATTGCGGCCCCGACACGTAGCGTGCACCGGCATCCAGAATGGCTTCCATGAGCGGATTGCCGCGCGTGACGACATTGCCGATGACATATAAGTCAGGCGACAGTGACATCTGGTCTGCGCCATATCCCTCTATCAGCTCGATGCCTTGCTCGGCCAACTGAGTGCTCATCGGTGGATAAACAGCGGTATCGCAGCCCGTGACGCGATGTCCGGCGGCTCGTGCGATGAGCGCCAGGCCACCCATGAAAGTGCCGCAAATACCAAGAATGTGCAGGTGCATAGATCATCTCCTCGGGCGCATTGTAGAGGGTGGCTGCCGGATGGCGTCACCTGAGGTTATGATCAGGCCATGAATCGTCGTCTCTTTCTTTATGCTGGAGCCGCGGTAGCGGCTGCCGCGGCGGGGGGCTATGCCTATCGCGCGCGTCAATCTTCCACCGCGTCTTCCGCACCGTCCGCCGCCTCGGGGGCGTCGACTGCTGACCCGGTTGCCGCGTTGCGCACCCTGTCCTTGCCTGATCTGGATGGCAAGCCGCATCGCATCGACCAGTGGCAAGGGCGTCCGGTGGTGGTGAATTTCTGGGCCACCTGGTGTGCACCATGTGTCAAAGAAATGCCTGAATTGCAATCTTTGCAAGAAAAATACCCCAAAATTCAATTCGTCGGGATCGGTGTCGATAAAGTTGCGAACATGCGGCAATTTCTGCAAAAAGTGCCGGTTTCGTATCCTCTGTTGGTGATGGAGGCAGGGGCTATTGATACCCTGCGAACGCTTGGTAATCCCGCAGGCGGTTTGCCGTTTACCATGGTTTTCAATGCAGATGGCAGCATTAACCGTAAAATACTGGGCCAAATCCAATTTGACGATCTCGACCGCACGCTGGGCAGTCTGGCCGTTTGATTTCGTACTTACCACAAGACGCCGTATAACGTTACTTTGCGACATCTGTTGGACAAATGGTGTGAATAGGCGTAAAAAGGCGGTTTATCGACTGTTTTGCCGACACTTTGCGGCAGGTTTTCTGGCGCGACGCTCATGGCGCAACACATCCTGGTATTGCATGGCCCCAACTTGAACCTGCTAGGTTCACGCGAACCCCATATTTACGGCAGCTTGACGCTGGCGCAAATCAATCAGGGATTGGAATCCTTGGCCGGGGAGTTGGGCGTAGGGCTTACCGCATGGCAAAGTAATCACGAAGGCGCATTGGTGGATCGCATCCAGGCTGCTCGCCAGGATGGGACCGACTTTATCGTCATCAACGCGGCGGCATACACCCATACCAGTGTAGCGTTGCGAGATGCGTTGGCGGCGGTCGCAATTCCTTTTATTGAAGTACATTTGTCGAACCTGTATAAACGCGAGCCATTCCGGCAGCATTCCTATCTGTCTGACTTGGCCGTGGGCCTGATCAGCGGCCTGGGCGCAGACGGCTATGAGGCAGCAGTGCGCTATGCGGTGCGGCATTAGTCAATGCCGCATGTCGTGTGCGACGTGGCGGTCTCAGTATTTTCCTAACTTTATATACACATACGATGCAGCGCGGTCCTGTTGAAGGCGCGTTGTCAACATTATCGGGAAGCAGCTTCTATGGATCTCCGAAAACTCAAGACCTTGATCGACTTGGTGGCTGAATCGGGCATTGCCGAGCTTGAAATCACAGAAGGCGAAGGCAAGGTTCGTATCGTCAAGTTCTCGCAGACCCTGCAACCGGTGGCTTACCATGCCCCCGAAGCAGCCGTCGCACCCGCTCCTGTCGCGGCAGCGCCCGCGGGCACTGCCGCACCGGCTGCCGAGGCTGCTCCGGTCCTGCAAGGCCATGTGGTCAAAGCACCGATGGTCGGTACTTTCTATCGTGCACCGAATCCGGGCGCCGCCCCCTTTGTCGATGTCGGTCAGACCGTCAAAGAAGGCGATCCCCTGTGCATCATCGAAGCCATGAAGCTCCTCAATGAAATCGAAGCCGACAAGTCCGGCGTCATCAAAGAGATCCTCGTCGAAAATGGCGAGCCCGTCGAATACGGTCAACCGCTGTTCGTTATTGGCTGATTGCTCCTATGTTTGAAAAAATCCTGATCGCCAACCGCGGCGAGATCGCGCTGCGCATTCAACGCGCTTGCCGCGAACTCGGCATCAAGACGGTGGTCGTGCACTCCGAGGCCGACCGCGACGCCAAATACGTACGCTTGGCCGATGAGTCGGTGTGTATCGGGCCGGCGCCGTCGCGTGAAAGCTACCTGAGCATGCCGGCCATCATTTCGGCCGCTGAGGTCACCGACTCCGAGGCTATTCACCCGGGTTACGGCTTTCTGTCTGAGAACGCCGATTTCGCCGACCGCGTTGAGAAAAGCGGTTTCGTCTTCATCGGGCCGCGCCCCGAGACCATTCGCCTGATGGGTGACAAGGTCAGCGCCAAGCGGGCCATGATCGAGGCTGGCGTGCCGGTGGTGCCGGGCTCCGAGGGCGCCTTGCCTGACGATCCCCAAGAAATCCTGCGTTCGGCCCGCGAGGTCGGCTATCCCGTCATCATCAAGGCGGCGGGCGGCGGCGGTGGACGCGGCATGCGTGTGGTCTACACCGAGGCGGCATTGTTGAATGCCGTCACGATGACGCGCTCCGAGGCGGGTGCGGCCTTCAACAATCCCGAAGTCTACATGGAGAAATTCCTCGAGAATCCTCGCCATGTGGAAATCCAGGTCTTGGCTGACGGCGGGCGTAATGCTGTCTGGCTGGGCGAGCGCGACTGCTCCATGCAGCGCCGCCACCAGAAAGTCATCGAAGAAGCTCCGGCTCCCGGCATTGCACGCCGCCTGATCGAGCGCATCGGCGATCGTTGCGCCGATGCTTGCCGCAAGATGGGCTACCGTGGCGCGGGTACGTTCGAGTTTCTCTACGAAAACGGCGAGTTCTATTTCATCGAAATGAACACCCGTATTCAGGTCGAGCATCCGGTCACGGAACTGATCACGGGCATTGATCTCGTACAACAGCAGATTCTCATCGCCTCGGGCGAAAAGTTCCTGTTGCGTCAGCGCGATATCCAGTTCAAGGGCCATGCCATTGAATGCCGTATCAACGCCGAAGACCCGTTCCGTTTCGTACCCAGCCCGGGCCGTATCACCAACTGGCACACGCCGGGCGGTCCTGGTGTCCGTATCGATTCGCACGCCTTCAACGGTTATTTCGTACCGCCCAACTACGATTCGATGATCGCCAAGGTCATCACGTATGGCGATACGCGTGAGCAGGCATTGGCTCGCATGCGCATTGCGCTGTCCGAAATGGTGGTAGAAGGCATTTCCACCAATATTCCGTTGCATCGCGAGTTGCTGCAAGACGCCCGCTTCGTCGAAGGCGGCACCAGCATTCATTATCTTGAGCACAAGCTGGCCCAGCGCCCTTGATGCCAGGCGGGCCCTCGTGGCCCGTTTTTTTGCCGCCGGGCCGTCCCAAGGCAAAAACGCCCCCTTGGGGGGCAGCAAGCCGAAGGCGTGGCGTGGGGGCCTTTTTGCCGCCGGGCCGTCCCAAGGCAAAAACGCCCCCTTTGGGGGCAGCAAGCCGAAGGCGTGGCGTGGGGGCCTTTTTGCCGCCGCCGGCTCTTTAGGCGAAAATGCTCCCTCTTTGGCTGCAAACCGGCAGACTTTTTCTGGAATACATCGTCATGCGTGAACTCGTCCTCCATTGTCTCGAGGCGCAGGCCGAGGCACTATCTGACGCTCTGCTCGAAGCCGGCGTCCTGTCGGTATCTGTCGAAGACGCCGATCTGGGCACCGAGGCCGAACGCCCCTTGTTTGGCGAGCCGGGCACAGAGCCCGATGTCCAGGCCTGGGATCGCAACCGTGTTGTCGCGTTGTTGCCTGATGGGGCCGACCCGGCACAGATCTACGAGCAAGCCACGGCCGAGGCCGGGCTGGATCCTATCGAACTCGGTGGCTGGTCGCTGCGCGACGTCCCTGATGCCGATTGGGTGCGGCTGACGCAATCCCAGTTTGGCCCGATTCACATCGGCGAACGCATCTGGATCGTGCCCAGTTGGCATCGCGATGATCATGCTGTGTCGGCGGCGGGGACGCAGGCCGACGATGCGATTCATATTGAATTGGACCCTGGCTTGGCATTCGGCACGGGCAGTCACCCCACCACACACCTGTGTCTGGCGTGGCTGGAGGCCGAATTACCGGCAGGCGCAACCGTCCTCGACTACGGATGTGGGTCCGGGATTTTGGCGATCGCCGCCCGTAAATTGGGCGCCGGGCCGACCGATGCGGTGGATATCGACCCTCAGGCAGTGCAAGCGACGGCCGACAATGCACGCGTGAACCAGGTGCAATTGCAGGCGCTGTTGCCAGATGGCCTGACCGACGGCACGTATCAGGTCGTTGTCGCCAATATTCTGTCCAACCCGCTGAAGGTGCTGGCGCCGATGTTGGCGGGGCGCGTGGCGCCCGGCGGCAAATTGGTACTGTCCGGCGTGCTCGAACGTCAAGCTGAAGAAGTCGCCGCTGCATATGCGCCGTGGTTGGCGATGTCTGTTTGGCAATCCCGGGACGGTTGGGTTTGCCTGCATGGGCACAAAAGCTGAGTCGTGACGAGCAGGGACATCGCTATGGCCATGACGACCCGTTGCCCCCAATGCGGCACTACCTTCAAGGTAGTGCCGGATCAGTTGCGGGTACGCAATGGCTTGGTGCGGTGCGGAGAATGTGCGACCGTATTCGATGGCCGCGCGTGTCTGGTAGCCCAGATTCCTGGCGGGTTTGAAATCTCATCCACGACGTCTGTGCCGTCCACCGCAGCCGCCGCACCCGTGACGCGCGCTGAACCCGTCATTGCCGCGACGGGCGCAGTCCTTGCAAACGGGAAGGCGCCCGTCGCAGGGTCACAGCCGACGGTAGCGACAACCAACGTAGCTGCGCCCGGCGAGACGCCAATCACGTCATCGCTGCCAGAGCCTGAGCCGCCAGCTGTGCTGCGAGGCCGTTCGGCCATCGCAAGGCAGGATCCCTATGTGAACGAAGGTGTCCTCGAAGAGGATGACGACGAGGATAGCGAGAGAGCGTTGCAGGCCTCCATAGAGCCTGTCGAACATCATGCGGCGAATAGTCGTGTAGACCAAGACGACGTGGTCTTCAGAATAGGCGAGCGATCCGCTGACCCGGATGCGCATGATGACGTCGATCCGCGGGACGAGCAGGACGACCACAGAACGCCCGCTGTTCGGGGAGAGTCACGTACGCGTTATCACGGCACAACGGATGTGGGTCGGACACCGCCCGAATTCTTGGATTCGGATCATCAGGCACGCCGGTCGTTTTTGCGCAGCCTCTGGGGCTATGCCTGCGTTCTGGGCCTGTTGCTGTTGGCGGTGCAATTGATTTTTGCCTACCGTTCGAGCATTGCGGACATGGCGCCCCAATTGCGTCCGCTGCTTGTGCGCCTGTGCGAGCCGCTAGGGTGCGAGGTGGGCTACGCGCGGCATATCGACCGTATTGCCATTACCTCATCATCGCTGCAGCCGCCCGCCGGCCACGCCGGTGCGCCGCAACAAGATGCTGTGACAAAGCTGGTGCTGCGCGCGTCGCTGCGCAACCGCTACGATCAGCCGCAGCCTTGGCCGGCCTTGCGTCTGGATCTGAGCGACCTTTCCGATACCGTGGTGATACGCAAAGTCTTGCTGCCCGAGGATTACCTCCCTGAGGGGCAGACGCAGCGTCCGTTTGAGGCTGGCGCGGAACTCAACATCGCTGTCCCCATCCAGGTGAACGGCCCGCACGTCAACGGTTTTCAGCTCCATAAGTTTTTTCCCTGAAGGATAATCAGCATGACGGCTTCTGTTCTGGTTTGCGGGTCGATGGCATTCGATACCATCGCGGTATTCGAAGGACGCTTTAAAGAGCATATCCTGGCCGATCGCATCCAGTCGCTCAGCGTATCGTTTCTCGTGCCCACGATGCGCAAGGAGTTTGGCGGCTGCGCAGGCAATATCGCCTACAACCTGAAGCTGCTCGGTGGGCAACCCGTGCCGGTGGCCACGGTCGGCGACGACGCTGCAGACTATATCGAGCGCTTCAATAAACTGCAGATTGATACCTCGCGGTTGCGCGTCATGCCAGGCACGTTCACGGCCCAGTGCTTTATTACGACAGATCTGGATGACAGCCAGATCGCCGCTTTTCACCCCGGTGCGATGGAGCTCTCTGCCCAGAACGACCTCACCGGCGCCAAGGCGGCTTGGGCGATCGTCGCACCTGATGCCAAAGCAGGCATGTTTGCACACGCCGAGCGCCTGCACGCAGCGGGAATCCCGTTCATCTTTGATTTGGGTCAGGCCATGCCGCTGTTTGACGGCGCCGATCTCGAGCGTATGCTGGGCCTGGCCCAGGTGTTGACGGTCAATGATTACGAAGCCGGCGTTATCGAGCAGCGTACGGGTCGCAGCATGGAACAGATCGCGGCCCAGATGCAGGCTGTCGTCGTGACACGTGGCGCGCAAGGGGCGACCTTGTTGACAGAAGGCACTGCCGTACAGGTGCCGCCGGTGCAGGCTGCTGCTGTCGTCGATCCGACTGGCTGCGGCGATTCGCACCGTGCGGGCTTACTATATGGGCTGACCAGTGGTTGGAGCTGGCTGGACAGCTGCCGTTTGGCGAATGTGATGGGATCGATAAAAATCGCCTCACGCGGCCCCCAGAACCATGCGCCCAGCCGGGCCGAGATCGATGCGCAATTGCGCGCGGCCTATGGGATCAGCCTGCCTGCCTAGGAACTTTGGTGTTCCGAAGCCAGTCAAACTGCAGATCGTCTGGCGGGTAGGAAGGGGAGCTTGAGATTGTTTGCGGTGCAGCACTGCTCGATACGGCCTTGCCGCCCTGCTTAAGCGTTACAGAGTTCGACTGAGGGTCATTCAAAAGTTGCACGCTGTTTCGCACCCGTTGTTTCCGGCCAATGCCGGGGTATCATCCGTAAAATAATTCGTGGTTACCGACCAAGGAGTCCACATGAGCCAAACCCTTTCTACTTCTGTCATCGCGCCCCGTACGGGCCGCTGGCTGGCCGTGGCTGCCGTCGTGACGTCGATGGCCGTGCTGGGTGGCTGCGCGAATCGCAGCGCCTCCAGTTCCGTCTATAGCTACGATCAGGCACAGCGAGAGCAAATCGTGCGCAATGGCACGGTGACGAGCGTGCGCCCGATCACCATCGAAGAAGACAAATCCAGCGGTGTCGGCATGATTGCCGGCGGAGCACTGGGCGGTGTCGCTGGTAATGCGATCGGCGGTGGCACGGGGCGTGCCATAGCCACCGTGGGCGGCGCGATCTTGGGCGCACTCGCGGGTAATGCCGTAGAAAACCGCGCGAGCCGCGCTTCAGGCTTGGAAATCACCGTCCGTCTGGATAACGGCGAAACCCGTGTCGTTGCCCAAGAAGCCGATACGCCGTTCAGCGTCGGGCAGCGTGTACAGGTGATCAGCGGCGCAGGTCCGACGCGCGTCGCCCCGTATTGATTTAACAAGCCCAAAAAACAACGCCCACCTTTGGTGGGCGTTGTTCATTTACGGACGGATCTGAGTCCAGCGTCAGACACCGATCAAGCTGAAGGTCAGGCGAGACAACATCATCAATACGATCTGCGCCAGGATGAACAGCACCAGCGGCGAAAAGTCGATGCTGGTGCTGCCGGGCAGAATACGGCGTATGGGCTCGAGCATCGGTGCAGTCAGCGTTTGCAGTAAGGGCATCAGCGGCGACAAGGGATGCACCCACGATAGCACCGCCTGTAGAAACGTCAGCCAGACAATGACGTTCAGCGTCCACTTTGCCACCAGCAATACCGATGCGCCCAGCGCGGCGGGCCATAAGGCGGCGGGAATCAGCGTGTGCGCAGCGATCAGCCACATCAAAATCAGATAGAGCAGCGCGGTCAACCATGCCGCAACCAGGCTCGACCAATCCAGGGTATTGCCGGCAGGGATGAGTTTGCGGATGGGCAGCACCAGCCAGTTGGTGACCTGATAGACAGCGCGAGACAACGGATTGAATGGGTGCAGTCGCACCGCATGGATCCAGGCGCGTCCGATCAAGGCTGCGCCAAACAGCATAAAGGTGATTTCAAGCAAGAAACGGAGCGTATCGCCGAGCATGAGAACAGTCTGCCAAAAAGAATAGTTTTAATTGTCGCATGGCCATATGGCAGTGTCGTGAGGCTGAATGCACCTCATCAAGCAAAAAGCCNCCTGGCGTGAGCCAGGCGGCTTTGAGGGTACCGCAGTAAACGGCTCCGCCCGTATTACGGACGGCCGCCCGTCGGGAAGGGCCACGACGCGGCAGGGTTTACCGTGGTTTTTGCGCCTTGCGCAGCAGCTGCGGTCGGTTGCGCAGCAGGCTTTTTGGCAGCGGCTTTTTTAGCGGCAGGCTTTTTGGCCGCAGCTTTTTTCGCCGGTGCTTTGGCAGCTTTTTTAGCAGGCGCCTTTTTCGCTGCTTTCTTGGCAACAGCCTTCTTGGCTACGGCCTTTTTAGCAACGGCTTTCTTGGCGACGGCTTTTTTGACTGCCTTTTTAGCGACGGCCTTTTTAACGGCCTTTTTCGCTACTGCTTTTTTAGCAACTGCTTTCTTGGCGACCGCTTTTTTGGCGACAGCTTTCTTGACTGCCTTTTTAGCGACGGCCTTTTTGACAGCTTTTTTAGCGACAGTTTTCTTCACAGCCTTTTTGGCGGCCGTTTTCTTCACGGCCGGTTTCTTGGCTGCGACTTTCTTTACTGCTTTTTTAGCCGCGACTTTCTTCACGGCGACTTTCTTCACGGCCTTTTTGGCCGGGGCTTTCTTAGCTGCGGCCTTCTTGGCTGCAACTTTCTTTACCGCTTTCTTTGCGGCCTTTTTGGCTGTTGCCATGGTCATGCTCCTTAGGTTCAGGGGTCCCAGAACGTAAACCCGTGCCACCTCCCGTCGGTTAACGGACGATGCCCGGGCTATTCATCGGCGCATGCCGCTGTCCCATTCTGGCGACAGCTACTACGGTTTGCGCTAATGAATTCGGCACAGCCATTTGATATGGCCCCCGCGATTCGCGCGAGCCATCTCAAATGGCGCCAGTAGGCAACCATCTAGGTTGCCTACTGCTTGGTACTGCGTATTCGAATACCTGGCCGACGGAGCTGTTATCAGGGCGCTGCGCAAATCACATTGCGCGCGGCTCGCCTGAAGGTCGTCATTCCCAGCTGAGCGTACCGCCAGTCTGGTATTCGATCACGCGTGTTTCGAAAAAGTTTCGTTCCTTTTTGAGGTCGATCATTTCTGCCATCCACGGGAAGGGATTTTCTTCCTGAGGGTACAACGGTTCAAGACCAATCTGTTGGCAGCGACGGTTAGCGATGAAGCGCAGGTAGGATTTAAACATAGGAGCGTTCAATCCCAATACACCACGCGGCATCGTGTCTTCGGCGTAAGCGTACTCGAGTTCTACTGCCTTTTGGAATAGTGCGCGGATTTCTTCGCGAAATTCCGGCGTCCACAAGTGAGGATTTTCGAGTTTGACGGTGTTGATCAGGTCAATGCCGAAGTTGCAGTGCATGGATTCATCGCGCAGGATGTACATGTACTGCTCGGCAGCGCCGGTCATTTTGTTCTGGCGACCCAGTGCCAGAATCTGCGTGAACCCAACATAGAAGAACAGGCCTTCCATGAGGCACGCAAACACGATCAGCGATTTCAACAACGTCTGGTCGGCTTCGGGCGTGCCGGTTTTGAAGTTGGGATCGGCGATCGCGTCGATGAACGGGATCAGGAACTCGTCTTTGGCACGAATGGACGGCACTTCGTTGTAGGCATTGAAGATCTCGGCTTCGTCCAGACCCAGGCTTTCGACGATGTATTGATACGCATGCGTGTGAATGGCTTCTTCGAATGCCTGGCGCAGCAGGAACTGGCGGCACTCAGGCGCCGTGATGTGGCGATAGGTGCCCAGCACGATATTGTTCGCGGCCAGCGAGTCGGCCGTGACGAAGAAACCCAGGTTGCGCTTGACGATGCGGCGCTCGTCTTCGGTCAGCCCGTTCGGGTTTTTCCAAAGCGCGATGTCGCGCGACATGTTGATTTCTTGCGGCATCCAATGGTTGGCGCAAGTGGCCAGGTATTTTTCCCAGGCCCATTTGTATTTGAACGGCACCAACTGATTGACGTCGGTCTCGCCGTTGATGACGCGTTTGTCCGCGGCCTGAACGCGCCGCGCGGCGGCACCGGCGCTTGCCGGTGTCGAATCGGATTGCGGGGTTGCAGGAGGCAGCGCTGCATCGGCGAATGCGCCCGTCGATGCGCGCGCCGGCTGCCCGCCCGCCGCGGGAGCGGGGGCTTGAGCCGGTTGCGTTGCGAGGTTGTCGTCTTCCCAATTAAGCATAAATAAATTCTCCGGAGGCGGTTGTGATTACTGGCAGGCTTCGCACTCTTCGAAACCGGGATCACCCGGCCGCATCGTGCAAACCGCCCCGAGAATTTCGGGTTCCGGCAAAGCAGGGGCTGCTGCGGCCACGACTGCTGCTGCAGTCTGGCCCGCGCTCACGGCGTTCAACTCGCCGCCGCGGCCCGTGGATTTTTCAGCGCTGGTGGCTCCCTTTGTGCGCAGATAGTAGGTGGTCTTCAGACCACGCAGCCATGCCAGCTTGTACGTGTCGTCGAGTTTCTTGCCCGATGCGCCCGCCATGTAGATGTTGAGCGATTGTGCTTGATCGATCCATTTCTGACGGCGCGATGCGCACTCAACCAGCCAGCGCGGTTCGACTTCGAACGCAGTGGCGTAGAGTTCGCGATGTTCGGAAGGTACGCGATCGATGCGGGACAGGCTGCCATCGAAGTACTTGAGGTCGGCGACCATGACTTCGTCCCAGAGACCGAGTTTCTTCAGGTCACGCACGAGATAATCGTTAACGACCGTGAACTCGCCGGAGAGATTCGATTTGACGTACAAGTTCTGGTAAGTAGGTTCAATGCACGCAGATACACCAATGATATTGGAAATTGTCGCTGTTGGGGCGATTGCGATGCAGTTCGAGTTGCGCATGCCGTGTTGTTTGATGCTTGCACGCAACGCATCCCAATCAAGCGTGCTCGAATCATCGACTTCAACATGGCCACCACGCTCATCGCGAAGCATCGCGACGGAGTCTTGCGGCAAGATGCCACGCGACCACAGCGAGCCTTCGTATGAAGGATAACGGCCGCGTTCTTGTGCGAGCGTGTTCGAGGCCCAGTATGCGTAGTAGCACACGGCTTCCATCGAGCGATCTGCGAATTCAACGGCCGATTGCGAGGCGTACGGCACGCGCATCATGTGCAGGCAATCTTGGAAACCCATGATGCCCATACCAACCGGACGATGGCGCTCGTTCGAGTCTTTGGCTTTTTTGACGGCGTAGTAGTTGATGTCGATCACGTTGTCGAGCATGCGCATGGCGATGCTGACGGTGCGCTTGATCTTGTCGTGATCGAGCTCGTAGCCACCGGCGGCTGCGGGTTTCATGTGAGCGACCAGGTTCACGGAACCCAGGTTGCACACGGCGATTTCCGAGTCGTTGGTGTTCAGCGTGATCTCGGTGCACAGGTTCGAGCTGTGCACGACGCCGACGTGTTGCTGCGGCGAACGGATGTTGCACGGATCTTTGAAGGTGATCCACGGATGGCCGGTTTCGAACAGCATCGACAGCATCTTGCGCCACAGTGACACGGCGGGCATTTTCTTGAAGAGCTTCAGCTCGCCGCGTTCGGCCATGGCTTCGTAGCCCACGTAGGCTTGTTCGAAAGCTTTGCCGTACTTGTCGTGCAGGTCGGGGCAGTCGGACGGCGAGAACAAGGTCCATTCGCCATTTTCCATGACGCGCTTCATGAACAGATCGGGAATCCAGTTCGCCGTGTTCATGTCGTGCGTGCGGCGGCGCTCGTCGCCGGTGTTCTTGCGCAGTTCCAGGAATTCTTCGATATCCAGGTGCCACGTTTCCAGATAGGTGCAGACTGCGCCCTTGCGTTTGCCGCCCTGGTTCACGGCGACAGCGGTGTCGTTGACGACTTTCAGGAACGGCACAACGCCCTGGCTTTCACCGTTGGTGCCCTTGATGTGGCTGCGCAAGGCACGTACCGGCGTCCAATCGTTGCCCAGGCCGCCAGCGTATTTGGCCAGCAGTGCGTTTTCCTTGATGGCGTCGTAGATGCCTTCCAGGTCATCGGACACGGTGGTCAGGTAGCACGACGACAGTTGCGAGTGCAGGGTGCCCGAGTTGAACAGCGTGGGCGTCGAGCTCATGAAGTCGAACGAGGACAGGATCTCGTAGAACTCGATGGCGCGGGCTTCGCGATCGGTTTCGCGCAGGGCCAGGCCCATGGCGACGCGCATGAAGAAGACCTGCGGCAATTCGATGCGGGTGCCGCGGATGTGCAGGAAGTAGCGGTCATACAGCGTCTGCAGGCCCAGATAGCTGAACTGCAGGTCGCGGCGCGAATCCAGGGCGGCAGCGACGCGCGCCAGATCGTATTCAGCCAGTTTGGGGTCGAGCAAGCCGCCTTCGATACCGCGCTGGATGAAGGTGGGGAAGTATTCCGCATAGCGAGTCGCCATGCTGGCTTGCGAGACTTCTTCGCCGAGGACTTCTTTGCGGATCGTGTGCAGCAGCAGACGAGCGGTGACTTGGCTGTAGGCCGGATCTTTTTCGACGAGTGCGCGAGCAGACAGAATCGCGGACTTGAAAACTTCGTCGACAGGGATGCCGTCGTACAGGTTCTTGACCGTTTCCTTCAGGATGGTTTCGGTGTCGATGAACTCGCTCAAGCCTTCGCCAGCGGCCTCGATGGTGGCACGCAGGGCGCTCAGGTTCAGCGGGCTGCGCACACCGTTTTCCACCACATTCAGGTGGCTGGTCTCGCCTTGCGACGGCGAGGTGAGGCTGCTTTGCCCCTGGGTGGCGGCGCGCTCCTGGGCACGTTTCTCGCGATACAGCACGTAGGCGCGCGCGACATCATGCTCACCCGAGCGCATCAGGGCCAGTTCGACCTGATCCTGGATGTCTTCGATATGAAAGGTGCCGCCATTGGGGCGATTGCGCACCAGCGCGTTGACTGCTTGAGTGGCCAGCGTTTCGACCAGCTCGCGCACGCGCGCGGACGCGGCACCTTGGCCGCCATTGACGGCCAGAAAAGCCTTGGTCATCGCGATAGCGATTTTGCCGGGCTCAAAGCCCACAACCGAGCCATTGCGTCGGATGACGCTATAGCTGGCCCATTGGCCGCCATTCGCGTCGGCTGATTTAACGGCAGTTTGGGAGGGCGGCTCGGCGGAAGGCCGGGTCACAGAGGCGATCGTCGTCTGCATGGAAGCTCCTGTGGAAATAACGTAAAAGGACACGGGTATGGTCCGTGTCGGGTGCTAAATGTGTCTAAATGCGTGAGGGTCGAGCTGAGCGGGGAGAACACCCGGCCGCGCCAGAATGAAGTGAATTTGGCTATGTTTCGACCACTACATATAGTGTACCACCCCTCGTATGACACTAATTCTAGTGATCAATGGGGGAGGGGCACAAGAAGAAGCTGCGAGAGGTCTGTTAATTAATCGTGACAAAATGCGAAGCACGCGCCAATCAGGCGCGTGCGGCGTAGTGATTACTTCAAGTCATTATTTTACGCGCGTCGGCGCAGAGAAATCTCCGTCATGGCCGGTGGGCCGTAATGTTCCAGTTCCTGCTGCAGAGCATTGCGGTATCGCGCCACATTGGCCATTTTGACATGGCCAAAGCCGCGAACCTGATCCGGCAGCGCCGCAATCTTCGCCGCCTGGGCCAGATTGGCGGGCGATAAATGTTCGAGCAAGGTGTCCACTGTCTGGCGATATTGAGCGATCAATTCGCGTTCCATCCGGCGTTCCTCGCTGCGGCCAAAGAGGTCGAGCCAAGTTCCCCGTACGCGTTTGCATCGCGCCAGGATTTTCATCAGGGCCATGGTCGCGGGGCCCATGGCGATCTTGCGAGGAATGCCCGTGTGCGGGTCCTTGCGTGCCAGTAGCGGTGGCGCCATGTGAAAACGCAGGGTGTAGTCCCCCTCGAATTGTTCGCGCAATTGTTGCTGGAACGTGCCATCTGTATAGAGCCGGGCGACTTCGTATTCGTCTTTGTACGCCATCAGTTTGAACAGATTGCGGGCCACCGCGATGGCCAAGCGCGGTGAGCGGGAGGAGGGCGCTATCTCGCGTTCGCGTTGCGCCACGCGTTCGACCAGTTGTTGATATTGGCGTGCATAGCTGGCGTCTTGGTAAGCAGTGAGGTCGCGAACGCGGCGCGAGACCATGCGTTCGAACGATTCGGGGACGTGCAGTTGGACGACCTGTCCCGCGGGACGCATTGCCGCCGCCAGTGCCTTTGGGTCGTGCGCGGCGAGCCGGCCGGCTTCAAAAGCATCGCGATTGGCCTGCACCGAGACGCCATTGAGCTCGATCGCGCGGACCAGTGCCGCATGCGCGAGCGGCACATGGTTGCGCTGCCAGGCGTAGCCCAACATGAACATATTGGACAGAATGCTGTCGCCGAATAGCGTTTGTGCGGCGTGATGAGCATCCAGGGCGGCAGTATGGCTGGCGCCGACCGCGTGCTGGATTTTGGCCAGCAAGGCGTCGGGCCGTAATGCCGCATCGGGGTCGCGGGTGAATTCGGAAACGGGTGCAACGTAGGTATTGACCACGGCTTGCGTGTGCGCGTGACGTAGCGCACCCAGGGCGTCAGGGGCGGTGGCGGCAACCGGATCGCACAGAATCGCGGCGTCGGCTTGTTGCCAGTCCAGTCTGACGGGGCCATTGGCGGCATGTGCGGGGGCTAACCGGATATGGCTGATGACGGTGCCGCCTTTTTGCGCCAGGCCAGTCAGGTCCAATACCGACGCTGAGAGGCCTTGCAGATGGGCGGCCATGGATACAATCGCCCCGATGGTGATCACGCCGGTGCCACCCATTCCCGCGACCAGCAAGCGATAGGGCTGCGTAAGCGTCTCAATGGAGGGCATGGGCAGCACAGCAGCGGCTTGGTGCCATGCAGCAGTCGCCGAGGTGGCGGCCGTCGCCATGGGGATCGACGTTCCGTTGCCTGCCGTGGGCGTTGCCGAGCTCTTGCGTGGTGCTGCCTGCTTGCGCAGTTTGCCGCCCATGACCGACACAAAGCTCGGGCAAAACCCTTCGGCGCAGGAATAGTCCTTGTTGCAGCTGGACTGATCGATGGCGCGCTTGCGCCCGTACGGTGTCTCCAGGGGCACGATCGATAAGCAGTTGGATTGCGTCCCGCAGTCGCCACAGCCTTCGCACACTGCACTATTAATCAGCAGCCGGCGTGCAGGGTCGGGGAATTGCTGTTTTTTGCGGCGCCGGCGTTTTTCGGCGGCACAGGTCTGGTCGTGAATCAGGACCGTGACCCCTTTGGTCTCGCGCAGTTCACGTTGCAAGGCATCCAGTTCGCGCCGGTGATGCACCGTCACGCCGGCAGGCAACTCGACGCCTTGATATTTGTCGGGCTCGTCGGTGGTGACGACGATGCGGGCAACATCCTCGCCGCGCAGTTGTTGGCAGATCTGCGGCACCGAGATCGGTCCGTCCACCGGCTGCCCGCCCGTCATGGCGACGGCATCGTTGAACAGAATCTTGTATGTGATGTTGGCCCGTGCCGCGACGGCCTGCCGGATCGCGAGGTAGCCCGAATGGTAGTACGTGCCCTCGCCCATGTTCTGGAAGACATGGGGCATCTCTATATAGTTAGAGAGCCCGATCCAGTCGACGCCTTCTCCGCCCATCTGTGTCAGGCCGGCAGTATTGCGGTCCATCCATGCAGCCATGTAATGACAGCCCACCCCCGCGAGTGCCTGGCTGCCATCGGGGACTTTGGTGGAACTGTTGTGCGGGCATCCCGAGCAAAAGTAGGGGCGGCGGCGCATGCCATCGGCGTCATTGGACAGTGGCGTTGCGCAAATCAGCGTTGCAGGAACGGACACGTGGTGCAGTCCCGCCGCACGCGCCAGCCATGCGGCCAAGGGGGCTGCCAGCAGCGAGGGGCGTAACTGGCCCGCTGACGGAATCAAAGGCTCGCCGTCCCAGCCGGTCTTGCCCGCGACCGTGGGACGCTCGGGACGGTTGTAGAGCAGATCTTTGATCTGGCTTTCGACGACCGCGCCTTTTTCTTCGATGACCAGGATGTGCGACAGCCCATGTGCGAAATCAAACAGACGTTCGGCATCGAGTGGCCAGGTCAGGCCCGGTTTGTAGATACGCACGGGACTATCCGCGGCATGCGGATTGATGCCCAGATGTACCAGTGCTTCCAGTGTGTCGAGATGCGCCTTGCCGACGGTGACGATTCCCACCGTGGCGTGTGGTGCAGGGCAGATGAGCTTGTCGATGCTGTGGCGGCGCGCAAAAGCGCGTACGGCTTTCAGGCGCGTTTGCATGCGCAGTTCGACCGCGGGGGACAGAAAGTCGCGTGCGGTGTACTCCAATGCCTCGGGCGGCAATTGGGGATCGGCAGGCATGTCGTAGTGCGCGATGGGGGCGGGGGTATACGACTGGCCGCTCTCGATGGTTTCGGAGACGGCTTTGAATGCGACCCATGCGCCGCTGTGACGCGACAAGGCCCAGCCCCAAAGGGCAAAGGTCTCGTATTCGTCGATCGAGGCGGGATGCACGATCGGCATTTGCCAGCCGATCAGCGAGGCCTCGCTCGCATGGGGAATGGATGACGATACGGCGGTGTGATCGTCGCCGACAACCACCAGCACGCCGCCATGGCGCGAGGCGCCAGCGGCGTTACCGTGATGCAGGGCGTCGCCCGCGCGATCTACGCCGGGGCCTTTGCCGTACCACAGCGCAAACACGCCATCGACTTTGCGATCGTCACGCACGCCGGCCTGTTGAGTGCCCATGACGGCGGTGGCCGCCATGTCTTCGTTGATGCCAGGCAGAAAGGTGATTTGATGGGCGTCGAGGATGGACTTGGCCTTCCACATGGCCATGTCTACGCCGCCCAGGGGCGAGCCCCGATACCCCGAAATAAAGCCTGCCGTATTCAACCCGCGCTCGCGATCGCGGCGGCGTTGGGCCAACAGGATGCGCACCAACGCTTGCGTGCCTGTCAGAAAGATGCGGCCGTTTGTGCGGGTGAGGTTGTCGTGCAGTTGATAATCCAGATCCAGTGCCGGTTCGTCTGCCGGGGCCGGATCCAGTGGGGTGCCGTCCATGATTTCGCTCCTGCCTATTATTACGATCATCATAGGTGCGCACGGATCATGATTTATTGCGTTATTGGATCGTGTAATCCCTATAATTCGAAATAAACATTTCGTTTTGAGTGAAAGCCGGGGAAAAAATGGACAAAACAGACATCGGTATCCTGCGCGCCCTGCAAGAAGACGGCCGGGCGTCGGCTCAGCAACTGTCCGAGCAGGTAGGCTTGTCCACTGCGCCGGTGTGGCGCCGGGTAAAGGCGCTGGAGGCCGCGGGCGTGATCCTGGGCTATTCGGCCCAGGTAGACCGCACCAAGGTCGGGTTGCAGGGGTGCATGTTCGCGCAGATCAGTCTCGAGCGGCACTCGGCCAGCACGGTGGAACATTTCGAGCGCTCGGTGCGCAATGCGCCCGAGATCCTGGAGTGTTATGCGGTCACGGGCGACTCGGATTTTCTGTTGAAGATCCTGGTGGAAAGCCCGGAGGCGTATGACCGGTTCCTGCATCGCTTTCTCTTCAATCTGCCGGGCATTCGTCAGACCCGCACGATTGTGGCTCTGCGCGAGATCAAGCACGAAGTCCGTTTACCCCTCGATGCCGCATGAAGTTGGCAGCATGATGTCGGTCGTTTGGAGTTTGTGACGTGATGTTCGCGGCGTGATCTCGCGGATTACGTGAACCAGGGGCGCGATCGCCCTCGGAATAACGGCGATCCTCGGCAGCAAAGTCAAGATTTTCGTGTTCATTGTTTGTTTCCAGACTGTTGCGTCGACACAGCATTCTCGATATTGCTGCATTGCATCCTGAGCACGCCCTCATTAGAGTCGCACCTGCAAATGCGCAGGGATAGATCCGCGATGCGGCGGTGTGATGCGCGTGCATTTCGAGGGTGTCATGAAGAGTGTGTGGCGGTATCGCGGTTTTGTTGTAGCGGGTGCAGTGTTGACGTTGGTGGGATGCGTGACGAAAAAAGCGCCCGTTGAGCAGGTTTCAGTTGCGTCTGAGGCGCCTCGGCCTATTGTTTGCTCGCCGGCACAGGCAGGCAGTCAGTTGGTCGGTACATGGCAATCCAATACGCGCCCTCGCGGAGTGGCTGGCGATTTCAGTGCGTTGATCGTGTTGGGGGCCGATGGCTCGATGGCCTATGACACGCAGCTGAAGGTTGGCAGACGTATTCGTCCGGGTTTGCGCGAGGCAGGCTGCTGGCAGGTCGCCGATGGCGTGATCACCTTGCAGACGATCAAATCCAATGGTGAGCCGATCGACATCGACGATCCTATTTATCAGAACCGCTATCGGATCGAGAAAACCGAACCGGCACGTTTGACGTTGCGCGAATTGCGTAGCGGCGGGCAGTCTATTACGGCGCGTCGCATGCAACCGGGTTATCGTTTACCTTATTGAGCGCTTCTGATAGCACTGCCTGATCCGATCCCTATCGGTAATAAGGAAACGTGGGGACGATCCGGCAGTGTTGTTCTGGATAGACGGTCTTCGGGCGCCCATACTTTTTTCAGAATCGAAATCACACGGCGCAGATGTCCTCTCCACATTCTCAGAATCGAGCCATTCTCTTACTGGCGCTGGCGGCTTTCGTCAGCGCCAGTGCTTTTCGTATTTGCGATCCGATGTTGCCGCGGCTGGCTGCCGAGTTTGGCACCTCGACGGGACAAGCAGGCGCCACCGTGACGGCGTTTGCAGTGGCGTACGGCTTGCTGCAGATGTTTTTCGGGCCCGTGGGGGATCGCTACGGGAAATTTCGTGTCGTCGCCATCGCGACTTTTGCGTGTGCCATCGGCAGTGCAGGGGCGGTGATGGCACCGAACCTGGACGTATTGATTGTGTGCCGGGCATTGTCTGGTGCGGCGGGCGGCGGCATCGTGCCGTTATCGATGGCGTGGATCGGTGATAACGTGCCCTACGAAGAGCGGCAGGCGACCTTGGCGCGCTTTCTGACAGGTACGATTTTGGGAATGGCGATGGGCCAGTTGGCCGGTGGATTGATTACGGACACGATGGGATGGCGCTGGGCCTTTGCGTTTTTGGTCGTGGGGTATGTAGTTGTCGGTAGCCTGTTGTTGCGCGAGGTCGCGCAACAACAGGCAGTGCAGCGGCGGTTATCTGCCNNNNCGGGCCCGGCGGTGGCGTCTCAATCAGGGCCGCGGCATGGCTTTGTGGCCCAGGTGCGTACCGTGTTTGGCGTGCCGTGGGCGCGTATTGTCCTGGTCACGGTGTTCCTGGAAGGGCTGCTGGTATTCGGCTCTTTGGCATTCGCGCCTGCCTATTTGCATGACCGTTTTGGATTGTCGTTGACGGCCGCCGGTGCTGTGGTCGCGGTATACGCCTTGGGCGGATTGCTTTACACCTTGGTGGCGGGGCGGGTGCTGCGTTGGTTGGGCGAACGAGGTCTCGCCGCCGCGGGCGGTGTCGTCCTATCCGTCGCTTTTCTTGCGTATTGGCTCGGCCCGGCATGGGGGTGGGCATTGGGGGCGAGCGTGCTTGCGGGCTTTGGGTATTACTTGCTGCATGCGACGTTGCAAACCAATGCGACACAGATGGTGCCATCAGCGAGAGGAACTGCCGTGGCGTGGTTTGCCTCGTGCTTGTTCATGGGACAGGCCGTGGGGGTGGCGTTGGCGGGCGTGTTTGTGGACGTTGCAGGCGCTGCCGTGTTGTTCGGTACGTCGGCGGTGTTGCTGCCTCTATTGGGCGCCAGCTTTGCGTGGGCATTAAAGCGCCGCGCGCAGGCGAAAACCGGCGAGCCAGTAGTTCAATGAAGGCGTGAAGCAACACCGGGCGTCAGGACTACGATGGTTTCAGGCGTGCGACCAATGCGTCCGGATCGAAGACACCGGATTGCGCCTCGACACTGTAGTTTTGGCGTTGCGCAGTCTTTGGAGTGAAAAAGGTGCTGCCAAGTCGTTAGCAGCACCTTTTCAGCCTCAACAGTTCCGGTTTGGGCGTGTCGACTCAGATTGCGCCCAAGCGCTGCAAGACCGTATCTTTTCCAATCAAAGCGAGCACTGCATCCACTGCCGGCGTCTGGGTCTGGCCCACGACGGCAACGCGCAACGGAATTGCCAGTTGCGGCATTTTCAGGCCCCGATCGGCCAGCACGGCCTTGATGAGCGCGGTGATACCTTCACGTGTCCAGTCCGTGTCTGCAGCTCGTTGCGCAAAGTCGGCCAGGGCTTCGCGCGCGGCTGGAGTCAAGTGTTGCTCCACCAGTTCGGCCGGCGCGGGCGTGAACGGCTTGCAGAATAACATCGCGGATTCGGCCAGCTGCTCCAGCGTTTCGGCGCGGTCTTTCAGTAATCCCATCGCGGCGGGCAGGTCGGTCGCGGTCGGGTTGCCGCCACGTTTTTCAATGCGCGGGGCAACGCGGGCGGCCAACTCGGCGTCGTCCATCTGCTTGATGTAGTGCGCATTGACCCAGTTCAGCTTTTTCGGGTCCCATTGCGATGCGGATTTGGACAAGTGATCCGTGTCGAACCATTGCACCAACTGTTCACGCGTGAAGAGCTCGTCATCGCCATGACTCCAGCCCAGGCGCGACAGATAGTTGATCATCGCTTCGGGCAAGTAGCCTTGCGCATCGTATTCCATCACGTTGACGGCGCCGTGGCGTTTGGAGAGCTTTTCGCCGTCGGGGCCCAGGATCATCGGCACGTGACCGTATTCCGGCACCGTGGCGCCCAGCGCGCGCAGAATGTTGATCTGGCGCGGCGTGTTGTTGACGTGATCGTCGCCGCGCAGAATATGCGTCATGCCCATGTCCCAATCGTCGACCACTACGCAGAAGTTATACGTAGGCGTGCCGTCGGGACGCGCGATGATCAGGTCGTCGAGTTCGCTGTTGTCAAAGCTGATCGGGCCTTTGACCATGTCGTTCCAGCTGGTGGAGCCGTCTTGCGGGTTCTTGAAACGCACGACGGGCTTGCGGCCTGCCGGGATGGCGGGCAGTGTCTTGCCCGGCTCCGGGCGCCAGGTGCCGTCGTAACGCGGCTTCAATCCTTTGGCGCGGGCGGCTTCTCGCATTTGCTCGACTTCTTCGGGCGAGCTGTAGCAATGATAGGCCGTCCCGGCTTGCAACATTTGTGCGACGACTTCGCGATAGCGGTCCATGCGCTGCATTTGATAGAACGGGCCTTCGTCCGGTTGCATGCCCAGCCAGTCCATGCTGTCCAGAATGGCTTGCACCGCCTCGGGCGTGGAGCGCTCCAGGTCGGTGTCTTCGATGCGCAGCACGAAAACACCCTGGTTGTGGCGTGCAAACGCCCAGGAAAACAGCGCGGTGCGGGCGCCGCCCAAATGCAGAAAACCCGTGGGCGATGGGGCAAAACGGGTGCGGATAGGGGTCGAGGTCATAGTCAGCAGAAAAAGGCGTGGCAGGCCGCCGCGACAGGGCGGAAAACATGGAGCGCGATCATGGCGATCACGCGGCCGTCTTGTTACGATGGGCTTATTTTAGAATAGCGCCCGACCTGCCTATGTTGCGACACGCTCTTGCCCCGCTGTTCGACCCCAAATCCCTGGTGATCGTGGCCGACCGGCCCCTGCCTGTGGTCAATACTTTACGGGCCGAATTGCGTGGGAGCACGACCCAGGTCGATGTGCAGGCAGGGCAGGCGCCGGCGATTCCCGAGAGCTGCCGGGGTTTGCCCGCCGGGCAGCGGCCCGATCTGGCGTTGATATGTGTTTCGCCCGCGATATTGCCGGATGTTTTGCGGCGCCTCGCAGCGTTGCAGCCGCGTGCCGCGATTGTGCTGCCCCACGAACTGCCCGATCCCTATCCCGGCGGCACCTTGGCGTTATGCCGCGCATGGGCTGAGCAAACGGGTTGCGCGCTATTGGGGCCTAGGGCCTTTGGATTGCAACGGCCCCATGCCAGCCTGAATTTCAGCCAGCATTCCTTTTTGGCGCGCGCCGGCCGTGTGGCGTTGGTGACGCAATCGCGTTCGATCACCGCCGCTGTCATGGACTGGGCGGACGATGTGCATATCGGCTTTTCCACCGCGATTTCGCTGGGAGACGAGGCTTCAATCCGTCTGGCTCAAGTGCTGGACTTTCTGGCCAGCGACCCCAGGACGGACAGCATCGTGCTGTATCTGGAAGACGTGGGCGTCGCACGTGAGTTCATGAGCGCGCTGCGCTCGGCCGCCAGCGTCAAACCCGTGATTGTGCTCAAGGCCGGCCGTGATGGCCCGCCAGGCAGTGATCCTGCGCTGGATGCCGCGCTGCGACGGGCAGGCGCGGTACGCGTCCGGTATTTTGTGCAGCTGTTCTCGGCCGTCAAGGTGCTGGGTTATACGCGGCGCCCGCGTGGCCGCCGCGTTGCGATCCTGTCCAATGGCAGCGGCCCGCCTCAGTTGGCGCTGGATCTCATCGGCCCGGACACGGCGATGTTGCGCGCCGAGTTGGCTCCTGCCACGCGGCGGGCGTTGACGGAGCTGCTCGAACCCGATGCGGCGACTGCCAATCCTGTCATTACCTATGTGCCCCTGACGCCGGAGCGCATACAGGCTATGCTGGATAGTTTGATCGACGATCAAGGGGTAGACGGCGTGCTGGTGGTGCTGGCGCCCGATGCACTGGCGGATATGCCTGCTGTTGCGCGTCAATTGGCACAGTTTGCACCAAATGCCCGCAAGCCCGTGGTCAGCTGTTTCATGGGCGACGCGGGCATGCGGCCGCTGCGTCGGATGCTCGACGATGTCGGAACCCCAGCCTTTCGCACGCCTGAGTCTGCCGCCGATGCTTTTGGCGTACTCTCCACGCACTACTACAACCAACAATTACTGCTGCAAACGCTGCCGCCCGAGCCGCCTAGCCGCTTGCCGGACGTGAGCAAGGCGCGCCTTGTGCTGGAAGGCGTTCGCGCAGCGGGCCGCCTGGATTTGTCTGTGTCCGAGTGCCGCGCCGTGTTGGATGCCTTCTATGTCCCTCTGCGTGATGTGCCTGCGGGCGTGCTGCCGGGTGAGCCCGAGTCGCGGCCCATGGCCATTCGCGTGCGGCGTGACCCAAATTTCGGGCCCATCATCCAGTTCGGTGCAGGCGGTCCCGACGCATTGCTATCAGCGGGCTCCGATAGAGGCCGGGATTTGCCGCCGCTCAATGGCTTTTTGGCGCGCCAACTGATCGAACGCAGCCGTACATGGCAGCGCGTGCTCGCCTCGCAGATCAGCAGCGCTGCTGCCGAAGCCTTGCAGCACACACTGGTTCAGGTGTCCGAGGCCATTTCCGAGTTGCCCGCCATCGAGTCGTTGGATATCGATCCGCTGTACGCGGGTGAATCGCAATTGCGCGCTGCTGGACTGCGCATCACCCTATGCGCCGAGCCTGCCTGCGCCACGCCGCAAGCCAGCGGTTATCCGCATATGGCGATTCATCCCTATCCTGCGCGCTTGGTGCGTCACCGCGAATTCGATGACGGGACAGAATGGATGATCCGTCCCATTCGTCCCGAAGACGGGCAGACCTTGCAGGATTTCATCCGTGGCCTGTCAGAGCGTTCGCGCTATATGCGTTTTGTGTCCATGATGCGCGAACTCACGCCGCGCATGGTGGCGCGATACACGCAAATCGATTACCACCGCGAGCTGGCGTTGGTGGCGACCACCTATGTCCCGAATCCGGCAAACCGGGGGCATCCGCACGAGATCATCATCGGTTTTGCGCATTATTTGCGTAATGCTGATGGGCGCGGCGCCGAGTATGCATTGGTCATCGGTGATGACTGGCAACGCCGGCATCTGGGCGGACAATTGATGCAAGCCCTGATCGACGCGGCCCGTGACCAAGGGCTGGAATATATCGATGGCCTCGTGTTGGCCAATAACCGGCCGATGCTGACGCTGATGACGCGTCTGGGATTTACGAACGATCCGGATCCGGAAGACCCCACCATGCGACGGGTGTGGTTGAGTCTGCTTTCTTGAAATCGAGGGGCAATCCGGACGTTGAATGTCTCGCTGCCCCTCGGCGCACGCCGAAATATCGGCGACGTCCTAGCCGGCCATGAGTAAACCCGAATTGGGTTTTGTCGTACCCGATTTGGGTTTTTCCCTCAATTACGCCGCTGCCAAGACTTCTCGCAAAAACGCCGCGATATCGTTGATTTCCGGGGCGCATACCGAGTGGGGCATCGGGTAGGTATGCCAGCGCACGTCATAGCCTAACGACTGTAATTGCGCCAGCGAGGCCTCGGCACGCGGCAGCGCAACGACAGGGTCAAACGTGCCGTGCGCCAGAAAAATCGGCGTGCCGGCATTGGCGGTGTGACGCTCGGCGGCTGCCGTGTCGAGCAATGGCAGGTAGCCGGACAGGCCGATCATGCCTGCCAGTTTTTCTTCCAATCGCAGCCCTGTATGCAGCGTCATCGCGCAACCTTGCGAGAATCCGGCCAGCACAATGCGCGAGGTCGGGATGCCGCGAGCATTCTCGCGGGCGATCAGCGCCCGTACGGCGGCTTCAGATTGCCGGATGCCTGCTGCGTCCTCTTGGCGCACCAAGTCAGTGACCAGAATGTCGTACCACGACCGCATGGCCATCCCGCCATTGATCGTCACGGGTTGCACCGGTGCATGGGGAAACACAAAGCGCACTGCCGGGCTATCGCCTAATCGGAGTTCAGGCACGATCGGCGCAAAGTCATTACCGTCGGCTCCCAAGCCATGCAGCCATATCACGGCATGAGTCGGGTTGGCGGCGGTCTGCATTTCGATGCAGTCCAACAGGGCAGGGGTAGCAGTCATGGTGGCAGGAAGAAACGAGAGGGCCGAAAACGGTCCGATTTGGCTAATGGGTATTGATTGGCGCCGTGGTCTGGGTCATCAGCGTCAGGCAGACAGGGCTTTCAGGGCTTGGAACAGGGCGCGGTAATGCTTGCGTTGCGGCTCTTGGCCCGGCTGCAGAGTGGCATTGCCTTGCGCTTCTTTGCGTGCCGCGCGTATCGTCGCGCGCAATGCCTGCACATCGGCGCCCGGATGGGCATCGAGTAATTGGGTCAAGGCATCGTCGTTGCTCAGCAGCTTGTCACGCAGCGATTCCAGCCGATGCATGGCGGCAGTTTCTTCGCGCGAACCGTTTTGCCAGACATCGAGCTGCGCACGGATCTCATCGGCGGGCGCATCACGCATCAGCTTGCCCACAAAATGGGTCTGCCGGCGCTTGCCTTCGCGGCTGGTCGTCTTTTGTGCCAGGCGAATTGCCTCGTACAGGCGTTCGGCCAGGGGCAATTGCTTCAGACGGTCGTCAGGCAACTCGATCAATTGTTTGCCCAAATCGAGCAGGGCATGCATTTCGCGCTTGATTTGCGATTTGCTGGGACGGTCGTAACCGTTTTCGTCGAATTCGCCTTCGGCGGTCGAATCAGGGATAGAAGAATTCATGAGGAACGCAATGAGGGAACAGCATCAACGCAGACTTGGCTATGATAACCGTCTCTGCTTACTGGACTGCAATGGTCAATACTTCTACCTCCTCTCTTCCCGTGGCCGCGAACCACGCGCGTTTCAGCGAACTGGTCGAACAAGTCCTGGCGTATGCACGCCAGATCGGCGCCAGTGACGCTGCTGCCGAGATTTCCGAAAGCCTGGGGCTGTCGGTATCGGTGCGTAAAGACGATATCGAAACGGTCGAACAAACCCGCGACCGCTCGCTGGATTTGACGGTGTACGCCGGCCAGAGCCGCGGCTCGGCCTCGACCTCGGATTTTTCCGAGGCCGCGCTGCGCCAGACGGTCGAGGCCGCATGGCACATCGCTCGCCATACGGCAGCCGACCCGGCAGCCGGATTGCCCGATGCCGACCAGTTGGCTACCGATGTACCCGATCTGGCCTTGCACTACCCCTGGCCAGTCACCACGGAGCAGGCCGCCGAACTGGCATTGCGCGCCGAGCGTGCAGCCCGAGCCGTGGATCGCCGCATCACCAATACTGATGGCGCAACCGTAGGCACCTACGAGGGCCAGTTCGTCATGGGTAATACCCGAGGCTTCTTGGGCGGTTACCCGTACTCGCGCCACAGTCTGTCGGTCGCCCCGATCGCCGGGCGTGGCAACAACATGCAGCGCGACTACTGGTATAGCTCGGAACGTGATCCGGCGTTGTTGGCCGCGCCCGAGGCCGTCGGCCGTTACGCGGCCGAGCGCACCCTGTCGCGCCTGTCGGCCAAACGAATTCGCACCGGTAAATTTCCCGTGCTCTTTGAGGCGCCTCTGGCTTTAGGGCTGCTGGGCGCGTTTACGCAGGCAACCAGCGGCGGCGCCTTGTACCGCAAGGCCAGTTTTCTGGTCGATTCCCTGGGCAAACCCATCTTTCCCGACCATATCGACATTGCCGAAGACCCCCACGTGCCTGGCGGCATGGGCAGTTCGCCCTTTGACGACGAGGGCGTGCGCACCCGAGCACGCCGCGTGGTGACAGGCGGCGTGCTGGAGGGCTATTTCCTGTCGACCTACACGGCGCGCAAGCTCGGTATGACGACCACCGGCAATGCGGGTGGTTCGCATAACCTGACCTTGTCCTCGCGCCTGACTTCGGCCGACGATGATTTCGAAGCCATGCTGCGCAAGCTCGGTACCGGGCTGCTGGTGACAGAGCTGATCGGTCAGGGCGTCAATTACGTCACGGGCGATTACTCGCGCGGCGCGTTCGGATACTGGGTGGAAGACGGTCAGATCCAGCATGCGGTCCAGGAAATCACCATCGCCGGCAATTTGGCTGATATGTTCCGTCAGATCGCCGCCGTGGGCGCCGATACGATTGCCCGTGGGACCAAGCGCACCGGTTCGATTCTTATCGAGCAAATGGCGATTGCCGGGGTCTGATTCGCGCGCCGCCAGCCGGTGACTCGCCTTTTTGTCTCTGTAGCAGGCCGGGCTGCCCGCAGTCCGGCCCTGTTGGGCGGGCCAAATCCAAGATTGCCGGCTTGCGGGCTGGTAACCCCTCTTACGGTATAGATATAACAACGTGTAATATCCGCCACATATCGCGTGCGATATCTCATACCAAATTGCTGTCGAGGAGCCAACCTTTATGCAACGTCGTTCGTTTTTGAAACAAGCCGGCCTGGGCGCTGTCGCTGGTAGCGCGGCAGTTGCCGCGCCGGTATTCGCGCAAGACGCACCCAGCCTGAACTGGCGCATGGCGTCCAGCTTCCCGCGCAGCCTGGACGCGCTGTTCGGTACTGGCGACATTTTCTGCAAGTTCGTCAACGAAGCCACCGGCGGCAAATTCAATATCCGTCACTTCCCGGGCGGTGAAATCGTTCCCGCTTTGCAGGTCATGGACGCGGTGTCCAACAACACGATTGAGTGTGGCCATACCGTGTCGTATTACTACTACGGCAAGGACCCGGCGTTCTGCTTTGACGCGGCCGTGCCTTTTGGCCTGAACGCACGTCAGATGAACGCGTGGATGTTCAACGGCGACGGCATGAAGCTGACTCGCGAGATGTTCAAGCCGCACAAAATCGTCAACTTCCCCATGGGCAACACCGGTGTGCAGATGGGGGGCTGGTACCGCAAGGAAATCAAGACCGTCGAAGACCTCAAGGGTCTGAAAATGCGTACCGCCGGGTTCGCGGGCGAAGTCCTCTCGCGTCTGGGCGTGGTGCCGCAGCAACTGGCAGGTGGCGACGTGTATCCGTCGCTCGAAAAAGGCACGCTGGACGCCGTCGAGTTCGTAGGTCCGTACGATGACGAAAAGCTGGGCTTCAACAAGGTCGCAAAGTATTACTACTATCCGGGCTGGTGGGAAGGCGGTCCTCAAGTGTCGCTGTACCTGAACGAAGGCGCCTGGAACAGCTTGCCCAAGAACTACCAAGCCATTGTCGAAGCGGCCAGCCGTGTGGCGCATGTGGCCATGACTTCGCGCTACGACGCCGAAAACCCGGGCGCGCTGCGCCGGCTCATCGCCGCGGGCGCCGAGCTGCGTCCGTTCCCGCGCGCCGTGATGGACGCGTCGTACCAGGCAGCCCAGACGGTGTACAAGGAGTTCAGCGACAAAGACCCGAAATTCAAGGCTTTGTACGACAACTACATGGGCTTCCGTGACAGCGTGGTGCCATGGTTCCGCCTGGCCGAAGGGTCGTACGACCAGTATCTGGGCGTAGCGATGTCGGCTCACAAATAAACAAGCGGTCGGCATGCAACAACGTGGGNGCCTTGTGCGCCNNNCGNNGCCCCCACGTTGCTTTTCGCGCGCTATCGCGCCGGCTCTCGCTGCGTACCAGGAGATGGTGGTGATACCGCAGAAGCCAGGCTTTTCGCCGACGATGGTCGCCGAGTTGCACAATATTTGAGCAATCGTGCTAGAATGATCAGCTTTCCCTTATTCCGGTTGGGTAGCACGGGCGGGTAATAACGCTTAGGCCAGCTGCGGATAGTATCGTCAGGCAGGGTTTTCCAGGCAGATGATGCACCTAGGCACGACGGAATAGGAAAAAAACTCTCATCAGGCTGTTCTGACGAGAAAAATTTACTTTTAGGAACCAATCATGAAGACCTTTGTGGCCAAGCCGCATGAAGTCCAACGTGACTGGTTTGTGATCGACGCCAAGGGCAAAGTCCTGGGTCGTGTGGCCAGCGAAGTCGCACGCCGCCTGCGTGGTAAGCACAAACCTGAATTCACGCCGCACGTTGATACGGGCGATTACATCGTCATCATCAACGCTGCCGACATCGTTGTTACGGGCACCAAGACGCAAGACAAAAAGTACTTCCGTCACACCGGCTATCCCGGTGGTATCCGTGAAACGAACTTCGAGAAACTGCAGCAGCGGTTTCCCGGCCGTGCCATCCAGAAGGCCGTCAAGGGCATGTTGCCCAAGGGTCCGCTGGGCTACGCCATGATCAAGAAACTCAAGGTGTATGCTGGTGCCGAGCACCCGCACACCGCTCAGCAGCCCAAGCCGCTGGATATCTAAGGAAACGCCATGATCGGTAACTGGAACTACGGAACCGGCCGTCGCAAAACCTCGGTGGCTCGTGTTTTCATCAAGAAAGGCTCGGGCAAAATCGTTGTTAACGGCAAGCCCGTCGACGAATTCTTCGCTCGCGAAACTGGCCGCATGATCGTGCGTCAGCCGCTCGAACTCACTAGCCACCTGGAATCGTTCGACATCAAAGTCAACGTGCACGGCGGCGGCGAAACCGGCCAAGCCGGTGCGATTCGTCACGGCATCACCCGCGCTTTGATCGACTACGATGCGGCCCTCAAGCCCGCGCTGTCGCAAGCCGGCTTCGTGACCCGCGATGCCCGTGAAGTCGAACGTAAGAAAGTCGGCTTCCGCAAGGCTCGTCGGCGCAAGCAGTTCAGCAAGCGCTAATCGTCTTGCTTGCCCCGGGTCGCGAAAGCGGCTCTGGTGGCAAAACAAAACGCCCCTGTTTTTACAGGGGCGTTTTGTTTTTTGCGATGCGCGAGCGATTGGGGCGGGGCGCGTCATCGTGTCCCGTGCCTGACCTGTCTTTCACGCTTGCATTCGGCAAGCCGCGTGACGATGAGATGTCGGTATTAAAAATATCGGTATTAAGTTAGCGATACAATTATTTTTCGTCTTACGGAATACCCCCCCACCATGGCCCAAGCATCGAACTCCCGTATCAAGGTTGGCATTGTCGGCGGCACCGGTTATACCGGCGTCGAGTTGCTGCGTCTGTTGTCGCAACATCCTCATGTAGAACTGACCGCCATCACCTCACGCAAAGAAGACGGGCTGCCGGTGGCCGACATGTATCCCAATTTGCGCGGCCGCGTGAATCTGGCGTTTTCCACGTCTGAAAAGGCCAATCTGGCAGATTGCGATGTTGTCTTCTTTGCCACACCGCACGGTGTGGCCATGGCGCAGGCCAAAGAGCTCCTGGCTGCCGGTACTCGTATCATCGATCTGGCTGCAGACTTCCGCCTGCAGGACACCGCCACGTTCGAGCGTTGGTACAAGATGCCGCATGCTTGCCCCGACATCCTGGCTGAGTCCACCTACGGTCTGGTCGAACTCAATCGCACTGCCGTGTCCAAGGCGCGCGTCATCGGTAATCCCGGCTGTTATCCGACGACGGTTTTGCTGGGCTTGGCCCCCTTGATCGAGAACGGCGCCCAACTGGTCGATACCCAAACCCTGATCGCTGATTGCAAATCGGGTGTCTCAGGCGCCGGTCGCAAGGCTGAGGTCGGCTCCTTGTTCTCCGAAGCCAGCGACAATTTCAAAGCCTACGGTGTGGCAGGGCATCGCCATCATCCCGAAATTACCGAGCAACTCGAAAAACTGGCGGGCGGCAAAGTCGGCCTGACGTTCGTGCCGCATCTCGTGCCGATGATCCGCGGCATGTTTTCGACCTTGTATGCGCGTATCCGCCCTGAAGCGCTGGATACGGATTTCCAGGCGCTGTACGAAAAGCGTTACGCCAACGAGGCGTTTATCGATGTGATGCCGGCCGGCAGTTTGCCCGAAACTCGTTCGGTGCGTGCGTCGAACAATCTGCGCATTTCGGTGCAGCGTCCCAATAACGGAGATCTGTTGATTGTGCTGGTGATCCAGGACAATTTGGTCAAGGGCGCATCGGGTCAGGCCGTGCAAAACATGAACCTGATGTTTGGCCTGCCCGAATCCGCCGGCCTCGATCAAGTGGCTATTCTGCCGTAGGGGATTTCTGGCCGGCCCCGACGGGCTGGCCGGATCGGCTTAGATGCAATCGGTTCCTGAATCCACGGCCGGGTCACGTCCCGGCTCTCTCTCGCGATGGCTGTTCGTGCTGAGTGCGCTGGTCGTCGGCTTGGCCATGGGGGCGCTGGCTGGCTATCAGTACGCGCAAAAATCGGTGATGGCGGTTCCCAGTGTCGTCATTACTGCTGAACAAGTCGCAGCACAAGATGCTGCGGTACGGCAAAGCCAGGCAGAGAGCCGTTTCCTGCGGGCCCAGCTCGATACGGCCGATGGCGAAATCGCGGTCGAGCGTGCCGCTCGCCAAGAACTCGAGGCACAGTTGCGCGCCGGGCAGGACGAGCTGGGCCGCGTGCGTGATCGCCTGGCTTTTTTCGAGCAATTATTGCCGCCCGGACCCGAAGGCGCTGTCGATATCCGTGGCGCAGAGGTCCAGCGTGACGGGCAAGGGCTGAGGTATCGTGTGTTGCTCATGCGCAGTGGCCGCAGCGACGCGCCATTCGTGGGCACTTTACGTTTCCAGGCTTCGGGTGTGCTCAAAGGGGACGTCGTTTCTGTCGACTTGGCCCCCATGCAAGTAAAGACCGATACCCCGGAGGGCGACGGCAACGGTGATAATGCCAAGGCCTCGCCTGGCAGCGAACCCAAGCCCTCAGCCGGCGCAGTGGCTGCCACGGGTGGCCTTTTGTCGCTGCAATTCGATCAATATCAGCGCATCGAAGGCGTGCTCGAGCTGCCAGAGGGATTCGTCCCCGAAACCGTAATCATCAGCGTACTCGAGGGATCCACCGTGCGGGCGTCCCGCACTATCAAACTGGCATTTTGAACCCCGGGCATCTCTGCGCTACTATGAGAGTATTGAGGCGGTTCGCCCGTCAACTTTATACGTGATATTGGCCGATTTTTCGGCCAGGAGCTCCACCATGAATGCAGTCACCGAAACCGTCGATCTCCAGGCGCCGCCGACGCCGCTGATTTTCACCGATTCCGCCGCGGCCAAAGTCAAAGACCTGCTGGCCGAAGAAGGCAACCCCGAATTGAAACTGCGCGTTTTTGTGCAGGGCGGCGGCTGTTCCGGTTTCCAGTATGGTTTTACCTTTGACGAGGCCGTCAGCGATGACGATACCGTGCTGGACAAGGATGGCGTGCAATTGCTGGTCGATCCCATGAGCTTCCAGTATCTGGTCGGTGCCGAAATCGACTACAAAGAAGACCTCGAAGGCGCGCAATTCGTCATTCGCAACCCGAACGCCACGACCACCTGCGGCTGCGGTTCGTCGTTCTCGGTATAACACCTGCAAGGCTGGGCGTCGCCCAGCCTGCCTGCTAGTCCGTAGCAGAATTACCCGTAAACTGCCCGCCGCTCAGGCCGGGTACAGCGCGCCCAGCACACGCGGCCCGCGTGCGCCTGTGACCTCAGGCACGCCAGCCGGAATCCGATCTAAAAAGGCTTGTGCCAGCCAGGCAAACGCCATGGCTTCGACCCATTGGGTCGGCACGCCTGCGTTGTCGGTGGGATTGACAGGGCGCTGCAGGCAGATCGCCAATTCGCGCATCAATCCTGCGTTGCGTGCCCCGCCGCCGCATACCAGTACATCGTGGGTAGCGGGGGCTGTCGCCTCTAGCGCATCCGCTACAGTACGAGCCGTAAATCGTTGCAATGTCGCTTGAACGTCCTGCGGGGCGAGTTTTGTTGCGCCCTCGTAATTTTGCAGACGTTCGTCCAGCCACGCTGCGTTGAACAAGTCGCGTCCCGTCGATTTTGGGGGCGGCAGCGCGAGCCAGGGTTCTTCGGCCAATAGGTGTTCGAGCAGGGCTGGCTGCACCTGGCCGCCAGCCGCCCATTGCCCGTCTTTGTCGTACGGCCGGCCGGTATGCCGCTGGCACCAAAGATCCAGCAAAACATTGGCGGGGCCTGTATCAAAGCCGCGTGGCGGCTCGCCAGGCGTCAATAGGGTGAGATTGGCAATGCCGCCCAGATTCAATACGGCCCGCGGGGCGGGCGAGGCAAACACGGCTGCGTGAAAGGGCGGCACCAAGGGGGCACCTTGGCCTCCTGCCGCCACATCCCGGCTGCGGAAATCAGCCACCACGTCGATGCCTGTCAACTCAGCGAGCAAGGCGGGGGCATTGAGTTGCAGCGTAAAGCCCAATTCCGGACGGTGGCGCACGGTTTGCCCGTGCGCACCAATGGCAGCGATGGCGGTAGCGGGTTGATGCGCCTGGTCCAGCAAGGTCTGGACAGTCTCGGCGTATAAGCGCACCAATCCTTGGCTGGCCAGCGCTGCGCGATGCAGCTCGTCGGCGCCGCTCTGGTTCAGCGCCAGCAACTCGCGCCGCAGTTCGGTCGGCATGGGCAATGCCGTGGTTGCCAGGACTTCCACGGCAGGCGCTTGCTCGACGTCTTCGGTGGCGTACGCGGCCGTTGGAGCGTTGCCGGATGCCGATGGAAACGCGCCGGGCGTATGTAAACGCACCAGCACGCCATCGGCGCCATCCAGGCTCGTGCCAGACATCAGGCCAATGAAGAGGCGGCCAGTCGTCAAAGCAGGTTGGCCGCGAAATCGAGACATGGCGTCAGCGAGGCAAGCGCCGGGTCAGCGGCTGGCGACATTCGTGCTGGACTCAGGCAGCGTTTGCTGCAGATGAGTCAACAACGCGAGCTGCTGCTTGTAGGGCTCCGTTGCCGCCTGGAATTTGCGAGCCTCGTCCGGATCGAGCGGGCGAGAAATCGGCAGGTCCGCGGCTAGAGGATCCACAGGCCGGTCGTTAATACGGAACTCGTAATGCAGATGCGGTCCGGTCGCCCAGCCCGTCGAGCCCACGTAGCCGATCAACTGGCCTTGCGACACCTTGGTGCCGACTTTGATGTCAGGGGCGATACGGCTCTGGTGCGCGTACAGGGTCGAATACTCGCCGTAGTGTTTCACGACGACTACGTTACCGTACCCGTTTTGCCATCCGGCAAACTCCACGGTGCCATCGGCCGTGGTATGGATCGGCGTGCCCGAGGGGGCTGCGTAATCCACGCCTTTGTGCCCCGTCCATGTTTTGTGGATGGGATGCATGCGCATGCCAAAGGTCGAACTGATGCGGGAAAATTTCAAAGCGGTGCGTAAAAACGCCCCACGCAGGCTCACGCCATCAAAGCCGTAGTAATTGCCCGATTTTCCATCCGGGCTGAACCACACCGCGTTGTAGGCCTTGCCGTTGTTGATGAACTCTACGGCCAGCAAGCGTCCGGCACCGGCATAGCGGCCCTGATGCGAACGGACCTCATAGACGACACGGAATTGGTCGCCGGGGCGGATATCGCGCAGAAAATCGATTTTGGACCCAAGCACGTCAGCCATCTGCTGCGTGATCGAATCCGGAATGCCAGCCGTATCGGTCGCACCGAACAGAGAATTACGAATCGTGCCGACAGCCACGCGCGTCTGCAAGTCCGTACGATCGGTGATCTCGCGGGCGGTATAGGAGTCTGCGGACGGCGTCACCAGCAGCATTTTGGTGGTGACCTGGCCGTCGTCTGCTTCGCCGGGGGTGTGGATGTACCGCAACCACACCAGATTGCCCTCATTGTCCGTCGCAGCCTGCACCGAGCGTCCGGGGTACAGTTTGTAAATGCTGCGGGCACTGGGCGCCTGCGTCAGAAAACGTTGCAAGCCCGGTGCGTCAATCTCGAGACGCTGCAGGACCGACGCCAGCGTATCGCCGGCACGGATACGCGTTTCGCTGACAAACGGTGCATTGCTGTCATCGCTGCTGACGCTGAGTTGATTCGCGGTCAGGGGCAAAACGCTTTGAATCTGACGCGACAGGGGTAATTGAGTGCGGTCGGGTTGTTGGACCATGCCCAACGCGGCGGCGCCAGCAAATAAACCTATAGTGCTGACCAGTAACGTGCGGCGTAGCCAGCCAGCACGACGGGGCGACTCGGGGCGAGACAGGGCGGCCGTGCTGCCAACGGAGCGATCAGCCGGGCTGTGAGGGCCACGATCTATCAAAGTAAAGCCTTTCTTTCAGGGGGGTGTAAGTCCCCAGGATGCCGGTACGCCAGCACAGCATCACCCAGCGCATCTGCGATACGCAACGGGAGCCGCCTCTGGCAGGCATCTTGTGAACAACAGGGATTAGCCGGGTCGCAACGGCAATGACGCCATAATGGCTGCAGTTGCGTATGATTAGCGTCGTATCCTAGCTGATTCGGCTAGAATTTTCGACTGATTTCCCAATCACGTTGACAGTTTTTACACGTTTTTTGCAATTTTCGGCTCTTTCTTAGCCTTTTATCGCCGCATCCGGCCCCAGATATGTCTCAACCCGAAGCCCCCATTACCCCTGAAGTCGAAGCCGACCTGCGCGTCGCCAAGCGCGGTTGCGACGAGTTGCTCGTCGAATCGGAGTTCGCCCGCAAGCTGGCCAAGAGCCGCGCGACCGGCGTACCGCTGCGTATCAAATTGGGGTTGGATCCCACCGCGCCCGACATCCATCTCGGTCACACCGTGGTGCTGAACAAGATGCGGCAATTGCAGGACCTGGGGCACAACGTCATTTTTCTCATCGGTGATTTCACGTCCACCATTGGTGATCCCAGCGGCCGCAACTCCACACGCCCACCGTTGACGCGCGAGCAGATCGAAACCAACGCCCAGACCTACTATGCGCAGGCCAGCATGGTGCTGGACCCCACGCGTACTGAAATCCGCTACAACTCCGAGTGGAGCGATCCATTGGGCGCGCGCGGCCTGATCCAATTGGCGTCCCGCTACACGGTCGCACGCATGATGGAGCGCGAAGACTTCACCAAGCGTTTCAAAGGCGGCATTCCCATTGCCGTGCACGAGTTCTTGTACCCCTTGATGCAAGGCTACGACTCCGTCGCGCTGAAGTCCGACCTCGAGCTGGGCGGCACTGACCAGAAATTCAACTTGCTGGTCGGCCGCGAGTTGCAGAAAGAGTACGGGCAGGCGCCTCAGTGCGTGCTGACCATGCCGCTGCTCGAAGGCACCGACGGTGTCGAAAAAATGTCAAAATCCAAGGGTAATTACATCGGCATTTCCGAAACCCCGGATTCCATGTTCGGCAAGCTGATGTCGATCTCCGACACGCTGATGTGGCGTTACTTCGAGTTGCTGTCGTTCCGCTCGCTGGACGATATTGCCGCGCTCAAGGCCGCTACCGACGCTGGCGCCAACCCGCGCGATGCCAAAGTCGCCCTTGCGCAAGAGATCATTACCCGTTTTCATTCGGCCCAAGCCGCCGAAGACGCCTTGGCAAATTTCCAGGCCCGTTTCCGCGACGGCGCGGTGCCCGACGAGATGCCCGAGGTCAATGTGGCTGGCGCTCCGCTGGGGATTCTCAAAGTCTTACGCGAAGCTGGCCTGGTTGCCTCGGGCGCCGAAGCCCAGCGCAATGTCGAGCAAGGCGGTGTCCGTGTCAACGGCGACCGCGTCGAAGACAAATCGTTGCAATTACAGGCCGGGTCTTACGTCATCCAAGTAGGCAAGCGCAAGTTCGCTCGTGTTAATTTGGCTGGGTAGGAAGCGCCTACTGCCTCGCAGGAGTACGACATGAAACTTTCGAGTCTATCTTTTTCCGATAACGAATCGATGCCCGACCGCTACGCTTTCGGCAAGATCGACACCCAGTCGCACGTCATCCTCGCGGACAACTTCAATCCCCAGTTTTCCTGGGGTGAAGTCCCCGACGGCACTCGTTCGTTTGCCCTGATCTGTCACGATCCGGATGTCCCCTCAAAGCCCGACGACGTCAACCAGGAAGGGCGTACCGTGCCGGCGAGCCTGCCCCGCGTGGATTTCTTTCACTGGGTCTTGATCGATCTGGATCCCGAGCTGCGTGAAATCGAAGAAGGCTCCTTTTCCAACGGCATCACCCCGCGTGGCAAGGGAGGCCCCCTGGCTCCTAACGAGGCTCGCCAAGGGATCAACGATTACACGTCATGGTTCGCTGCTGATCGCGATATGAGTGGGGATTACTTCGGCTACGACGGTCCATGCCCGCCGTGGAACGACGAGCTTTTGCATCGCTATGTCTTTACGCTGTACGCCTTGGACGTTCCTAAACTGGACGTGCATGGGAACTTCAACGGCAATGATGTGCTGAAGGCGATGCAAGGTCATATTCTGGCCCAGGATAGCCTGACTGGCGTCTATTCTCTGAACCCGGATCTGGCGCCTAAGCAAATCGGTAGCACTGCTGCGACCTGATGCTGTTTGGGATGTCGGCAGATTCGCCCCTCATCGTTTGTCGCTGAGGGGCGAATTTTTGTCAGTGAGACAGGGATGCGGGGGCCGTGTCTCAAGTTCCTCACGGCGCTGGGAATGGGGCTCGTGCTCGGGCCTTATGGCGCTGACGAGCAGGCGTACCAAACTAAATGAAATCGCCTCATGCTCAACTTGAGGCGATCTGCATGTTGTCCGCGCGTTCCTTGCTTTTGACTGCCTTCTCAGCGAAATTTCCGCAATTTCAAGGTCCTAGCCCCAAACGCCGCGGACCCATCGCGGTAAACTAACGGTCATCCATTACCTCCGTTCCCCTATTTACGCCTCAGGAACCCCCAATGTTCGACCGCAAACTCACCTTGTCCCAGGTAGATCCCGACGTCTGGGCCGCCATCCAGAAAGAAGACGTCCGCCAGGAACAGCACATCGAGCTGATCGCCTCGGAAAACTATGCCAGCCCCGCCGTCATGGAGGCCCAAGGCACTCAGTTGACCAATAAGTACGCGGAAGGCTATCCGGGCAAGCGCTACTACGGTGGTTGCGAATACGTCGACATCGTCGAACAACTGGCCATTGACCGCTTGAAGCAGATCTTCGGCGCCGAGGCGGCTAACGTGCAGCCCAACTCGGGTTCCCAGGCCAATCAGGGCGTCTACATGGCCGTGCTCAAGCCGGGCGACACCGTGCTGGGTATGAGTCTGGCCGAAGGCGGTCACCTGACGCACGGTGCCTCTGTCAACGCCTCTGGCAAGCTGTATAACTTCATTTCGTATGGCCTGGATGCCAACGAAGTGCTGGACTACGAACAAGTCGAAAAGCTCGCCAAAGAACACAAGCCCAAGTTGATCGTCGCTGGTGCGTCGGCCTATGCTTTGCGCATCGATTTCGAACGTATGGCACGCATCGCGCACGAGAACGGCGCGCTCCTGATGGTCGACATCGCCCACTATGCTGGCCTGGTCGCTGGTGGCGTATACCCGAATCCGTTCCCGCATGCTGATTTCGTGACTTCCACCACGCACAAATCCCTGCGTGGCCCGCGTGGCGGCGTCATCATGATGAAGGCCGAGTACGAAAAGATCATCAACTCGGCGATTTTCCCCGGCATTCAAGGCGGCCCGCTGATGCACGTCATCGCTGCCAAGGCCGTGGCTTTCAAAGAAGCTCTCTCGCCTGAGTTCAAACAGTACGCCGAGCAAGTCGCCAAGAACGCCAAAGTGCTGGCTGAGACCCTTGTCAAGCGTGGGTTGCGCATCGTGTCCGGCCGCACCGAAAGCCACGTCATGCTGGTCGACCTGCGTCCCAAGGGCATTACCGGCAAAGAAGCCGAGGCCGTGTTGGGCCAGGCCCACATCACCGTCAACAAAAACGCCATCCCCAACGATCCGGAAAAACCTTTCGTGACCAGCGGTATCCGTCTGGGCACCCCGGCCATGACCACGCGTGGTTTTACCGAAGCCGACGCCGAACTCACGGCCAACCTGATCGCTGACGTGCTGGATAACCCGCGCGACGAGGCCAACATCGCTGCCGTGCGCGCTCGTGTGAACGAGTTGACGGCTCGCCTGCCGGTCTACGGTCGTTAAGCCTTCGATGCAGGCGCCTGCTCAGGCGCCTGCGCATGATGGCCTGATCGGACCTGTCTACTCGCCAGTCCGCCCAGGCGGACGGCGGTAAATTCCCCCGGCTCAAGCCCTCGTCTGCCGTATATTTGCCACGCTGGCGCGTCATGCGCCCGCAACATTTACAATACGGCGACTGAAATGGACTGGGGGGCGCATCATGAAATGCCCGTTTTGCGGCAATGTCGATACCCAGGTAGTGGATAGCCGGGTATCCGAAGAAGGCGATACGATTCGCCGCCGTCGCCGCTGCCTGTCCTGTGACAAGCGTTTCACCACCTACGAGCGCATTGAGTTGGCCATGCCGTCCGTGGTCAAGCGCAATGGCAGCCGCAGCGAATACGATCCCGCCAAGCTGCGCGGCAGCCTGTCCCTGTCCCTGCGCAAGCGTCCCGTCAGCACGGACGAGGTGGACAGCGTTGTCGCTCGCATCGAAGAAACTCTCCTGGCCAGCGGACAACGCGAGGTGTCGACTGAGCGCATTGGCGAACTGGTCATGGTCGAGCTCAAAAAGCTCGATAAAGTCGCCTACGTCCGTTTCGCCTCGGTGTACAAGAACTTTGAGGACATCGGCGAGTTTGTCGAGGCGATTCGCGAGATGCAGGGCCCCATGCTGCCGGGCAAACTGCGCCGGAAATAGCGCTCGTTCGCGCTGCGTGACCGCGTCAAGGCGGATTTCCAGGCTCGACCCCGCTCGATGCCGTTCGAATTGCGGTCGTGTCGGGGGGACGGGAGTCTGAATGACGGCAGGGGGAAGGGCTGTCGATCTGTTCGCGCACATGACATCGTCGTGGGCTTTCGTGTGAATCGCAAACACGGCGCATACAATCGCACACGTGACTGATACGATCCCTTCCGACGATATCACCTGGATGCGCCAGGCCTTGGCGTTGGCGCGCAGCGTGATGACTTCCACCACTCCCAACCCCAGGGTGGGGTGCGTCATCGTGCGAGATGGCCGCATCGTGGGCCAAGGCGCGACGCAGCCGCCTGGCGGCCCTCATGCCGAGATCTGCGCGTTGCGCGACGCCGCCGCTCGCGGCGAATCGGTGCAAGGTGCCACGATGTACGTGACGCTCGAGCCTTGCAGCCATTTCGGGCGTACACCGCCGTGCGCCGACGCCGTTGCGGCCGCACAGCCCGCCCGTGTCGTGATCGCCATGGGAGACCCCAATCCTCAAGTCAATGGCCGAGGCCTTGCGCGGTTGCGGGCTGCGGGGATTGCTGTGACGACCGGGATCTGTGCCGACGAGGCGCTGGAAATCAACGCCGGATTCGTCGCCCGCATGAGTCGGGGCACGCCGTGGGCCTGGGTGAAAATGGCGGCGTCGCTCGATGGCCGCAGCGCGCTGCATAACGGCGCGTCGCAATGGATCACCGGCGAAGCCGCGCGTGCTGATGGCCACGCCTGGCGTGCGCGCAGTTGCGTGGTGCTGACCGGTATGGGCACCGTACTCAAAGATAATCCGCGTCTGAATGTACGCGCGGTGCCGACGACGCGAGCGCCGCGCCGGGCGGTCGTGGACGGGCGTTTTGAGGTCCCTGAGGACGCTCTGCTGTTCGACAGCGCAAGCGCCGATGGCGTAGAAACCCTGATTTTTACGGCAGATCCGCGGGCAGCGAATTCCGACAAAGCAGCCCGTCTGGCTGACCGGAATGTCCGTGTCATTGCCTTGCCCGAGGGCGATACCCATCGCGTCGATCTGCCCGCGATGATGCGCTGGCTGGGCAGCCACGATATCAACGAGGTCCATGTCGAAGCCGGCGCGGGCTTGGGGGGCGCGTTATTGTCGGCCGGTTGCGTGGACGAGTTGCTGGTGTATTTAGCGCCCGTCTTGCTCGGAGACGCTGCCGCCATGCTGCGTTTGCCGTTGATCGAGCACCTGGAACATGCCCGCCGGTTCGAGTTCACGGATACGCTTCGTCTCGGCGCAGATCTGCGGCTGCGTGCGCGAGATACTGCCCGCTGGCAGGCTCTACATCATGCGATCATGTGCCGTCAGGATTAGGGCGCTCGCGTGGCAAAGATAAAAAGGGCAATGCCCCACACACTTAACGGCTAAAGGAAATCCATTATGTTTACCGGTCTGGTCGCGGCAGTTGGCCGTATCACGCATCTGGAGCCACTGGCAGAGACTCAGCAGGGCGGCGTACGCCTGACGATAGACGCGGGCGAGCTCGATTTGAACGACGTGCGCCTTGGCGATTCCATCGCGGTGCAGGGCGCCTGCATGACGGTGATCGCACTGCAGGCGAATGGATTTCAGGTCGATGTGTCGCGCGAAAGCTTGAATCTGACGACGGGGCTGGATCGCGTGGGCGAGGTCAACCTCGAAAAATCACTGCGAGTCGGCGATCAGATTGGCGGGCATCTGGTGTCTGGCCATGTCGACGGCATGGGCGAGGTCCTGCGTTTCGAGGCCGTAGGGGAATCCCGCGAACTCGTGATTCGCGTGCCGGAACATCTGGCGCGGTTTCTGGCGTACAAAGGCTCCATCACCGTCAATGGCATCAGCCTGACGGTAAACCGTGTCACGGATGTTGTAGGCGGATGTGACATCAGCATCAACATCATTCCACACACCCAATCCGTCACTACCTTGCGCAACGTTGCCGCCGGTGATCGTGTCAATCTCGAAGTCGATACGATTGCGCGCTACGTCGAGCGCATGCTCAGTGTCAGTCCTTCGGTCTGATTTTCGTGAGAGCAGATCAGCACGGGGCGTGCCTGGGCACGCCCTTTTTGCGTTCTGGTGCGCACCATTCGTGCGCGTGATGCGCGCTGCTTGTGCAGTCGCGGCCTGAATTTGCGCCTCTGATATGCACTGAAACGTGCATTACCAGCTTTCACACGATTTTGATGATTCTTTGCTTGATTCGCGGAACTTGTTCCTGGATGCTATAGCCTAACGTAACACAGGCTCGTTAACCCAATCTATGGTGTGTGCCGAAAGCAACATATCAAGATGATGTGCATAATCCCATTACGAGAAAGTCTAGCGACATTCGAAAATGAGGAACACAATGGGACGACGGACTCGTTAACCGACCATGAGCTGTAGGAGGTTCTCCGTGCAAAACATCGTCGAAGGCTTCAAGTCGCTGTATGCGCAAGACCAAGAAACCGAGCTTTCCCTAGAGGAATATCTCGATCTGGTCAGAAGTGATCCCATGGCATATGCCAGTCCCGCAGAACGCATGTTGGCGGCGATAGGGGAGCCGGAACTCATCGATACGCGCAATGACCCGCGCTTGTCCCGGTTGTTTTCCAACCGAGTGGTGCGGCGCTATCCTGCCTTTAAAGAGTTTTTCGGGCTGGAAGACGTCATCGATCAAATCGTGGCTTTCTTCAAGCACGCGGCTCAAGGGCTCGAGGAACGCAAGCAGATCCTGTACTTGCTAGGGCCAGTCGGCGGCGGTAAATCCTCTATTGCAGAACGCTTGAAAGTGCTGATGGAGGCTTATCCCATCTATGCGCTGAAAGGCTCGCCCATCAACGAGTCGCCATTGGGCCTGTTTCATCCCGATCGATTCGGCGATACGCTTGAAAAGGAATACGGCATTCCCCGCCGCTATCTCAGCGGCATCATGTCGCCCTGGGCCGTCAAGCGATTGAAAGAATTCGACGGCGATATCTCGCAGTTTCGCGTGGTGCGCCTGAACCCGTCAGTATTGCGCCAAGTGGCGATTGCCAAGACCGAGCCCGGCGACGAAAACAACCAGGATATTTCCTCGCTGGTCGGCAAGGTCGATATCCGGAAGCTCGATCGCCACTCTCAGGACGATCCCGACGCCTACAGCTACTCGGGCGGGCTGTGCCTGGCCAACCAGGGGCTGCTGGAATTCGTCGAGATGTTCAAAGCGCCCATCAAGATGCTGCATCCCTTGCTGACGGCGACGCAAGAAGGCAATTTCAAGGGCACCGAAGGGTTCTCCGCGATTCCGTTCAATGGCCTGATCCTGGCGCACTCGAACGAGTCCGAATGGCAGACCTTCCGCAACAACAAGCACAACGAGGCCTTCCTTGACCGTATCTATATCGTCAAGGTGCCGTACTGCTTGCAAGTCACCGAAGAAATTGAGATCTACAACAAGCTCTTGCGCAATAGTTCGCTGTCCAAGGCGCCGTGCGCGCCGGGCACGCTGGACATGATGGCGCAGTTCTCGGTGTTGACGCGTCTGAAAGAACCGGAAAATTCCAGCATCTATTCCAAGCTGCGGGTCTACGACGGCGAGTCGCTGAAAGACGTCGATCCCAAAGCCAAGGCGTTGCAGGAATACAAAGAGTACGCCGGTACCGACGAAGGCATGACCGGGGTATCGACCCGTTTTGCCTACAAAATACTGTCCAGCGTCTTCAACCACGATCAGACCGAGGTCGCCGCGAACCCTGTGCACCTGATGTACGTGCTGGAGCAGCGCATCGGCCGCGAGGACTATCCCGAGGAGATCCGTCGCCGTTATCTGGATTTCATCAAAGGCTACCTCGCCCCGCGCTACGCGGAATTCATCGGCAAGGAAATCCAGACCGCTTATCTGGAGTCCTATTCCGAGTACGGGCAAAACATTTTCGACCGCTATGTGACTTTTGCTGATTGCTGGATCCAGGACGAGGAATTCCGCGACCCCGAGACGGGCGAGAGCTTTGACCGCAGTGCTTTGAACGACGAGCTGGAGAAAATCGAAAAGCCCGCGGGTATTGCCAACCCCAAGGACTTCCGCAACGAAATCGTGAACTTTGTATTGCGCGCCCGTGCCAATAACGCTGGCCGCAATCCGACCTGGACCAGCTACGAAAAATTGCGTGAAGTGATCGAGAAGAAGATGTTCTCGAATACCGAGGACCTGTTGCCGGTGATCTCTTTCAATGCGAAGGCTTCCGCGGAAGACAAATCCAAGCATCAGAGCTTTGTCGATCGTATGGTGGACAAGGGTTATACCGAGAAGCAGGTCCGCTTGCTGTGCGAGTGGTATTTGAGAGTGAGGAAGTCATCCTGAGCGAGGTGAATCATGAATTCACTGATCGACCGGCGTCTGAATGGCCGCAATAAAAGCGCGGTCAATCGGGAACGCTTTCTCAGGCGATACAAAGACCAGATCCGCAAGGCCGTGCAGGATATGGTGCGCGAGCGGTCCATCGAAGACATGGACCAGGGCGGGGAAATCAACCTGCCCGCTCGCGATATCTCCGAGCCGCATTTCAGGCACGGCCAAGGCGGCGACCGCGAGCTGGTGCATCCCGGCAACCGCGAGTTCGTCAAAGGCGACACGTTCCAGCGTCCTCAAGGGGGGCAGGGGCAGGGCGGGTCCGAGCCTGGTGAAGGCGAATCCGTAGACCAATTCACCTTCAGCCTGTCTCGCGCCGAATTCCTGAACCTGTTCTTCGAAGACCTGGAGCTGCCACATCTGATACGTACCCAACTGGGTGACGTAGAACAAAAGAAATGGCAGCGCGCGGGGTATACGACAACCGGTTCTCCGAGCCTCTTGAGCGTCAGCCGCACGCTCAAGGCCTCGTTATCGCGCCGCGTCGCGTTGACGGTCGCTGCGCGTGCCGCGCTGGAGGCGGCTCAGGCCAAACTGGACGCTGCAATTGCGAGAGGGGCTCCGCAAGCCGAAATAGACGTCTTGCGCCAAGAGGTCGAAGACTGCCAGCAACGCCTGGACAATGTCCCTTTTCTCGACGATCTGGACCTGCGCTACCGCAACCGTATTTCGGTCTCCATGCCGATGGCGCGCGCGGTGATGTTCTGCCTGATGGACGTCTCCGGCTCGATGGACGAAGGCAAGAAAGATCTCGCCAAACGCTTCTTTACGCTGTTGTACTTGTTTCTGTCGCGTAAATACGAACATGTGGATGTGGTGTTCATCCGTCACACCGACAATGCCGAGGAGGTCGACGAGCAGACCTTTTTCTACGATCCCAAGAGCGGCGGCACCATCGTTTTGTCGGCCTTGGAGTTGATGAACGAGATCGTGCAGAAACGCTACCCGCCCAGCGCCTGGAACGTCTATGCGGCGCAGGCCAGCGATGGCGATTCATTCGGCGCCGACGCCGGTAAAAGCGCGCGCTATTTGGCCGAAAATCTGTTGCCCGCCACGCGTTATTTCGCGTACATCGAGGTCCCGGATTCACCAGAGGCCCGCAAAAGCAGCCTGTGGGCCGAATACGAACAAAAAACGGCGCCGCATTTTGTGATGCGCCGGATCTGCGAACGCGGAGAGATTTATCCCGTGTTCCACGATCTGTTCAAGAAGGAGCCCGTATCATCATGAACGCACTGACTGGCTCTCGTGCCGAGCTGGAGGCCCTGCAAGGGGCTCGGCCCATCTCCGAAGACTCCGAGTGGACCTTCGAACTCATCCAGCGTTATGACCAAGCCATCGCGGAGGTAGCTCAGGAATTCGGCTTGGACACCTATCCGAACCAGATCGAGGTGATTACTTCCGAGCAGATGCTGGACGCCTATGCGTCAGCGGGCCTGCCTATCGGCTATCCGCACTGGTCCTATGGCAAGGAATTCATCCGCAACGAGCAGTTCTACCGGCGCGGGATGCAAGGGCTGGCGTACGAGATCGTCATTAACTCCAATCCCTGCATTGCCTACCTGATGGAAGAAAACACCATGGCCATGCAGGCTCTGGTGATCGCTCATGCCTGCTACGGCCACAACTCGTTTTTCAAGGGCAACTATCTGTTCCGTCAGTGGACGGACGCCGACAGCATTCTGGATTACCTGGTCTTTGCGCGTAAATACGTCATGGACTGCGAAAGCCGCTACGGGATCGATGCCGTGGAGTCCTTGCTGGACTCTTGCCATGCCCTGACGCCTCATGGTGTAGACCGCTACAAGCGTCCCACCCCTGTATCGTACAAAGAAGAAGCCCAACGCCAGGCCGAGCGTGCGGAACACGCCCGGCTGCAGTACAACGATCTGTGGCGCACCTTGCCGCGTGTCGAAGCCGACGCGGCTGCAGAAAAGCAGCGCGTCGTCTTTCCTCCGGAGCCCGAGGAAAACCTGCTGTATTTCATCGAAAAGCACTCGCCGAAACTGGAGCCTTGGCAGAAAGAGCTGGTGCGCATCGTGCGCAAGATCGCGCAGTATTTCTATCCGCAAGGGCAGACCAAAGTCATGAACGAGGGCTGGGCCACGTTCTGGCATTACACCATCCTGAACCGCCTGCACGAAAAAGGCTTGGTGACTGATGGCTTCATGATGGAGTTCCTGCAGAGCCATACCAACGTCGTCAGCCAACGCGGTTTCGACGAGCGCGGCTACGGCGGGATCAATCCCTATGCGCTGGGTTTTGCCATGATGCAGGACATCCGCCGCATTTGCGAATCGCCTACGGAAGAAGACCGTAAATGGTTCCCTGATATCGCAGGCAGCGATTGGATCAAGACGCTGGATTTTGCGATGCGCAACTTCAAGGACGAGTCGTTCATCTCGCAATATCTGTCGCCGCGTCTGATACGCGAGTTTCGCTTTTTCGCGATCGCCGACCACGAGGCCAAGCCGGTGCTCGAGGTCGCCGCGATTCACGACGACGAGGGCTATCGCCACATTCGTAAACTGCTGGCCGAGCAGCACAACCGGGACAATCAAGTGCCGGATATCCAGATCGTGCGCTATCGCCGCGAATCGGATCGGTCACTGGTGCTGCGGCACTTGCGTACGCGCGGCAGGCCGTTGGCGGCGGAAGACGCCGATCAGGTCATGAAACACCTGGGGCGCTTATGGGGCTTCAAAGTCCGGCTGGAAGAAACCGAGGCCGACGGGACGGTGAGCTCATACCGCGAGGTCAACCCGACCGCACCGTATCGCGAAGGCATCTAGCTGAGCGCGCCCTGCGTCGCTGTTTCTCGCACTACGGCGAGTTTGCGGTGGTAGCGGCGGCGCATTTCATACACGCTACTCCCATAGGCAAATGGCGGTTTGCTGGCGTCTGAGGCGCCATGGTCTCAATCGTCATCTGCCGCACATAGTGACCCCCTATAATTCACAGCAACCTGCAGGCTGAAGCGTAAGCCAGGCTGCAGGATTACTTTTTTTGCCCGTCATGGTTTGCTTTGCATTCTGGAGCCGCTATTGCCCGATTCCGCCGAAAATTTCGTGTCTGCCGAACTGGTCGCCGTCCTGGTGGCAGTGACCAAGGGAGAACCGCGTGTGCTGGTTCGCACCCAGGACGCTGCCAACGGGGCACGCACGAAATACGACGGCTTGCCTTCGGGGGCGTTTCAGCCCGGGCATCGATCCTTGCAGGCAGGGATGCGGGCGTGGGTAGAAACCCAAACCCATCATCCGCTAGGCTATGTCGAGCAGTTGTACACCTTTGCCGATCACGATCGGTTTGACGAATCGGGCCCTCGCGCGATTTCGATCAGCTATCTCTGTCTGACCCGGGAAAGCGATGCAACCGGCGGCACAGAGGCGGTGTGGCAGGATTGGTACCGCTATTTCCCTTGGGAAGACCGCCGCGGTGCTGAGCCCGCCGTGTTGACCGAGTCGATCGTGCCGCGACTACGTCAGTGGGTCGCCGATACGCGCGATGCCGGCTTGCGGGCTTTGCGTGCGCAACGCTTAGCCGTGGTTTTTGGTCTGGACGATGCGCCGTGGAACGAAGACATGGTGCTGCAGCGTTACGAGCTCATGTACGAAGCTGGCCTCGTCCCTGAAGCGACGCGGCATAACCCCTCGGCCGAGCGGGATGCTGTACCGGGAGACCCGATGCGCACCGATCATCGCCGCATTCTGGCCACGGGGATCGCGCGCTTGCGTGCCAAGATCAAATATCGACCGGTGGTTTTCGAACTGCTGCCAACTGAGTTCACCCTGCTGCAATTGCAGCAGACCGTCGAGGCCCTGGCCGGACGCGATTTGCACAAACAGAATTTCCGCCGCCTGATCGAGCAGCAGAATCTGGTCGAGGAAACCGGCGGCATGTCGGTCGCAGGTGCGGGCCGGCCGGCCAAGCTGTTCCGATTCCGCCGCGATTTATTGGCCGAACGCGCCATCGCGGGTAGTAAATTGCCGTTATCCCGCCAAGCCTGATCGCGTCATCTGCGCCACGCTTTCCCGCGCTGCACAACAAAAAGTGCTTGACAGTCATTTATGCTCAAAACTAGCATAAATGCGTGATGCCCATAGGGCGCTTTTTTTGCTTCTTAAATACTCAAAATGAGCATATCCAATACTCTTGCTGTCCCGCCGTTGCCAGCCGTATTGCTGGAGCCTTTGGTGCGTAACGCGCTCGTCGAAGATCTCGGGCGTGCCGGCGACATTACTACCGATGCGATCGTGCCCGCGGATGCTGTCGCCGAAACCCGTCTGGTCGCTCGGCAAGACGGCGTGCTCGCTGGACTGGATTTGGCGCGCATCGCGTTTGGGCTGGTCGATCCTCGTATTGAATTTCAGCCTCGCCTGGCCGATGGTGCGACGCTGACGCCCGGAGCAGAAATCGCGCTCATCCGCGGACCGGCGCGCGGCATGCTGACTGGTGAACGGGTGGCGTTGAATTTCCTGTGCCATCTGAGCGGCGTGGCATCGGCCACTGCGTCGATCGTGCATTCCATCCGCGAATATCGCGCGCGCGTGACGTGCACGCGCAAGACCATGCCGGGGCTGCGCGCCGTACAGAAATACGCTGTCCGTGTCGGCGGCGGCAGCAATCACCGGTTCGGTCTGGACGATGCCGTATTGATCAAGGACAACCACATCGCCATTGCCGGTGGCGTACGCCAGGCCGTCGAGCGCGCGCGTGCGGCGATCGGGCATCTGGTCAAGATCGAATTGGAGGTCGATACGCTGGAGCAACTGCGCACTGCGCTCGATCTGGGCGTGGAAGTCGTGTTGCTCGACAACATGGGGCCGGACATGTTGCGCGAAGCCGTGCGTATGGTGGATGGCCGTGCGATCACCGAGGCCTCCGGGCGCATTACGCCCGAGACGGCTCCTGCACTGGCTGCGACGGGTGTGGATCTGATGGCCATCGGTTGGTTGACCCACAGCGCGCGGGTATTGGATATCGGACTGGATAGCTAGAGGCACCGGAGCATTCGATGAAAACGCGTTTCAACCTTTCCCGGCGCGCCGCGATGTTGATGATGTCGGCGCTGGTTGGATTGGGGGCGGCGTTGGGGGGAATGGGCCTGTTGTCCGCAGCAGGATCCGAGACTCGCACCGCTGCACAGAGTTTTCCCAATCGGCCCATCACGATCATTGTGACGTTTCCTCCTGGAGGGGGAACCGACTTGTTGGCCCGTAAGCTCGGCGCCTTGATGCAGCAACGCCTGGGACAGGCCGTGGTGGTCGAGAACCGGCCGGGGGCGAGCGGCAATATCGGCGCGCGCGCCGTGGCTGAGGCTGCGCCAGATGGCTACACCCTGTTGATGGTCAATAGTTCGTTTGCCATCAACCCAGGTGTATACGGGAATCTGGGCTTTGATCCCAAACGCGATTTCCAGGCCGTGATCAATGTGGCGTTTGTGCCCTCGGTATTGATCGTGCCGCAGGATTCCCCCTATCGCACGCTCACCGATTGGATGGATGCCGGCCGCAAGCCCGGTGCGATACTGCCATTTGCCTCCTGCGGCAATGGCACCCCACAACATCTCGCCGGAGAAATGTTGACGGCCAGCGCGCATTTGCCCGTGCAGCATGTGCCGTATCGTGGCTGCGGTCCTGCACTGACGGACGTGTTGACAGGCCAGGTCCCCATGGGCATCGTGACAGCGTCCAGCGCATCGCCATTTCTGCATGCCGGCAAATTACGGGCGCTGGCAGTGACCTCGCCGCAGCGCTCGACGCTGATGGCGGACGTGCCAACAGTGGCAGAGCAGGGCATGCCCGGTTACGAGTTGGATCAATGGCATGGGCTGTTGGCCCCGGCGCAAACGCCTAAAGACATTCTCGCGAAATTGAATCGCACCGTCGCGCAGATCATGAAGCAGCCTGACGTCCGGCGCGATTTGCTGCAGTTGGGATTCAACCCGACGACCAGCACCTCGGTCGAGTTTCAGTCGCTGATTGGCCAGGATATTGACCGGTTTGCGTCGCTGACGCAGCGCATTGGCCTGCGGGCGGATTAACTGCTGATCCGCCCGCTATGCGGGTGTTACTCCAGCACGACTTTGGCGTCAGTGGCGATCTTGCCGAATTTGACGGTCTCGTCAGCGATGTAGGCTTTAAAGGCCGCAGCGTCTTTGTACGACACGGTGATGCCGGCAGCCTCCAGCTTGTCAGAGACTTCAGGCGTGCTTAGCGCCTTGTTGAGCGCGTTGCTCAATGTGGCGACGACGGCAGGATCAGTTTTGGCAGGTGCCCACAGGCCAAACCACAAGACGACATCCACGCCTGCCAGTTCGGGCGTTTCGGCCAGAGCGGGTACGTCCGGGGCGGCTTTCGTGCGGGTGGCCGAAGTCACTCCGATGCCTTTCAGTGCGCCTGAGCGGATATGGGGCAGGGCGGTCGAAAACACGAGCACGCCGCCTTCGATCTGGCCACCTACGATGTCCGCCAGGGCCGGGGCGCCGCCCTTGTAGGGCACGTGGAGCATATTGCCCCCGCTTTCTTTGGCGATCAGTTCGCCTGCCAGGTGCAAAGGGGTGCCGATGCCGGAGGTGCCGTAACGGAATTCTTCGGTTTTGGTGCGCGCGAGAAATTCTGCCACCGTCTTGACGTCGAGGTTGGGGGCAGCGACCAAGGCCAGGGGCTGCGCGCCGATCTGTCCGATAGGCGCCAAGTCGCGCTGGCCATCGTATTTCACATGCGGATTGATCTGGCTGGCAATCGAGATCTCGCTCGGCGAGCCGAGCAGAATCGTGTAGCCGTCAGGCTCGGCGTTGACCACGCGGTTTGCACCGATGACGCCGCTGGCGCCCGGCGCATTCACGATGACGACGCTTTGGCCCAACTGATCGCCCATGCCGGCGCCGACGACGCGGGCGATCAGATCATTGCTGCCGCCAGAGGCATATGGCACCACAATGGTCACAGGTTTATCTGGAAATGTGCTGGCTAGCGATGGCGCCGACAGCACGGCAGTGCAGGCCGCAAAAACCCCGGCCAGACATTTTTTTAGTGTTGACATGATATTTCCCCGGTTGATATGGGCCGATAGGTTGACCCATTTGTTTCAATTTGTGACTGATGTCGGTTGGCGAGGTGGAATTGTGCCGTTCAGGGCGCGATGAAGCAAATCGGTTCCCAACAGAAAGTCTTCGATGTCCATGGCTTCGTGCGGATTGTGCGATCCGTTTGCGTTGCGTATGAACACCATGGCCGACGGAATGCCGGCATTGGCAAATACCGATGCATCGTGGCCGGCTCCGCTGGGAATACGTTCCAGCGCCATGCCCGTTTGTGCTGCCGCTGATTCCAGTTTTGCTATCCAGGCCGGATCCATCGTTGCCGGTTCTGTGAACAGTCGCTCGTCGAACTCAAAACGCACGCCTCGACTGGCCTCGATGGCGCGGCATTCGTCGCGCATCAGGGTATAGAAGCGTTCCAGTGTCTGCGTGTCCTGGCTGCGCACCTCAAAGCTCAGTTGGACTTCGCCTGGAATGACGGACACAGCATGCGACTGCTGGGGCGTCGAACAAATGCCGCTTGTCATGACCAGATCCATACCCATCTGCAGCAGGACCCGCCAATGTTCATCCATACGTGACAGCAGTTCCGCTACCGCCAGCAGCGCGTCTTTGCGCAGCCAGCGAGGCACCGCGCCCGAATGGCCGGTTTCACCGATGCAGCGCACGTGATTGTGTCGGATGTTGCCTCGAATGCCAGTGACCGCAGCAACCGGCCACTGACGAGCCACCATGACCGGGCCCTGCTCAATGTGCAGTTCCAGATAGGCACCCATCCGGGCAGGATCGATCATCGGTTCTGCACGGCGGACTGCTTCGATATCGACGCCACAGCGGGCCATCGCGTCGCCCAGTGTGCCTTGCCCGCCGCGGTGAGGCATGTTCAACGCCGATGCGGGCAAGCGTCCCAGCAGTGCGAGGGATCCCATATAGGCCTTGCCATACCAGGCGCTTTCCTCGCCACGCAGCGCCAGAACGCGTACCGGCGGCGCATCCTCGTGATGTCCGCGCAGGCTGGACAGCACCAGCATGCCGCAGACCACACCTGCCAAACCGTCAAAGTTGCCGCCTTGCGGGACGGAATCCACGTGCGATCCGATCGTGACAAAAGGATCGGGGCGCTGGTCCTGCGGCAGCCACATCCACAAATTCTGAGCACCATCACGTTCATACGCCAGGCCCAGGCGTTCTGCATGGCTCTCCAGAATCCGCAAGGCGGCTTCTTCGCCTGCGCCATAGCTTTCACGCGTAACGCCCAGGCCGTCACGCGTGGCCTCGCGGATTTCGGCGAGAATCGTTTGCGCCAGATCGCGCAAGAGCGAGGATGTCCGACTGATCGTCATGCGCCGGTTCCTCCGTGGCCGATGGACCATGCCACCGGGTCTGCGGCGAAATCGGCGAGCATGGCCGTCTGTGCGTCATTGAGTTGTCCGCTGGCCAGCAGTGCCTGATGCAGATGCGGCCACGATGCCAGGGCATGCAACTGCAGCGAATGGTCTGCAAGTGTCTGGTTTTCTTGCGCGTAGAGCGCATAGTCCAGCAAGACCATGACGTGTTCCACGGTGGGACCCGACTGGCGCAGCGCAGCGACCGCACCGGCCTTGGAGCGGCCATCGGTTGTGATGTCATCGACCAGCAGTACGCGGGCATCGAGTGGCAGCCGGCCTTCGAGTTGAGCGGTGATGCCCCAGCCTACCGGCCGTTTACGCAAATACAGCATGGGCAGTTGCAGCCGTTCGGCCAGCCAGGCCGCGATGGCAATGCCCGAGCTCTCTGTGCCCACGATGGCATTGATCTGGCCCGCTGCAATGACCGGGGCGACCGCACGTGCGGCGATGTCCATGATCTCGGTGCGCCATTGCACATCCGACATCAAGACATGGGCATCCACGTAGACCGGGCTGGCCCAGCCCGAGGTGTAGAAAAATGGTTGGTCTGATGCGATGCGCACGGCGCCCAGCGCAACGAGCGCCTGAGCGACACGCGGGGCGTCGGAAACGGAAAGAAGCATAGGATGTCCGTTGGCAAAAGCTCGATGCTATGAAAATCCCCCCATCCCTGAGAAGCCGTGAAATTTCATTGAGCCGTTCCTAAAAGAGATGGCTCGCCCCTGGTATTGCGTTACGATGCTCTTGGTTCAGGATGAAATTTCCTTACCCGTTCCGTTTCGTGTTATCCGGCCACCACGCTATCGCGTGCCGATTCCCTTATGTCCACGTTCGCCTCTTCCCGCAGCTTTTTACGTCACGTCGATCTGTCGACGCTGGATCTGTTCATCTTGACGTGTCAGTCCGGCAGTATTGCCAGGGCTGCGGCACAGGGGCAGTTGGTCGCCTCTGCGGTGAGCAAGCGCATTGCGGAACTGGAGTCCCTGGCTCAGACGCCGCTGTTGCAACGCCATGCTCGAGGCGTACGTCCCACCGCAGCAGGCGAGTTGCTATTGCGGCATGCGCACGCGATCTTGCAGGAGGTCGAAGACCTGCGCGCCGATCTGAGCGAGTATGCCCGCGGCGTGCGAGGCGTGGTGCGTTTGAGCGCGAATGCTTCGGCTGTCGAGCAGTTCCTGCCCGAAGACATTGCCGCTTTCATGAAAGAGCATCCCGACATACGCATCGACTTGCGCCAGGCGACCAGTCGCCGGGTCGCTCAGGCCGTGAGGGACGGAGAAGCCGATCTGGGTATCTGCAGTCCCAGCGATGAGGCGGGGGGATTGGAATCGCTGTCGTATCGGCGGGAACGCATGGTATTGGTCATGCCGCGCAGCCATCCATTGGCCGAGCACCAGCAACTGGCTTATGAACAGGCTCTGGATCACGCGCAGATAGGCTTGCGCGACAGCAGCATCATTCAGGAGACGTTGAGCCGTGCCGCGCAAAGCGGGCGGCGCATGCTGCGGCAGCGTATCGAGGTCGACAGCCTGAGCGCCATGTGCCGCATGATCGAATGCGATCTAGGCGTGGGCGTCATGCCTGAGGGTGCATATCAGTCTGTCGGCAGGCCGCGGCAACTGCACGCCGTGCCGTTGACGGATACATGGGCGGAACGTACGCTGAATCTGTATGCGGTCAGTTTCGCGGAGGTGTCGGTGGCCGCCAGGCGTTTCGTGGCGAGCATCAGTCAGTGAGAGCGACCGATCGCTTAACCGAAGGCACGCACCGCATTGCTGACCGAACGGGCACACTCCATGATCTTGGAGGCGATCTGCTGCCGTACGGTCTCCAGCGTCCAACGGCTGGGCGGCGTGATTACATTGAGCGCAGCGATGGGCTGCCCTTGTCCTCCCATGATCGGTACGGCAATAGCCATATCACCTGCATACAGCTCTTCGGTATTTAATGAATAGCCTAATCGCCGGCCCTCATGCAACAAAGCTTTTAACGTTGGCTTGTCCGTCACGGTGTTCGGCGTATAGGCCTGCATGGGGATAGTGTCCAGCAGCGCATCGCATTCAGGCTCGGGCAATGCCCATAAATAGGCCCGTCCCGACGCCGTGCAGAACATGGGGATGCGGCAGCCAATGGGCATGTGCATAGGAATGAATCGATGACTGGCAAAACGCGCCACATACACCATGTCATGCCCGCTGGGTTCCATCAGATTGACGGTCTCGCCCGTCGAATTCGAGAGCTCTGCCAAAAACGGATTGGCGACATCGACCAGCGTATCGGCTGCGAGATAGTTGTAGCCGATGTCCATGACTCTGGTCGTCAGCTGAAACCGCCGCGTTTGCGGATGTTTCATCACATATCCCAGGCTCTCCAGCGTGTAGACGATGCGTTGTACCGAGCTTTTACTGAGCTCGGTTATCTCAGCAATTTCCCCCAGCGTCATGGTGCGGCGTTGGGCAGTGAAGCTGCGCAGTACTTCGATACCCTTTTCCAGGACCTGTACAAATAGCGGATTATCGCGAGGGGGGCTCTGATCACGCTTCATCGATGCTCCAGGGCCGGCGCGACCCGCTCTTGTTGTGCTTGCATGGTGTGTCCGCATGCCAGTAGGCGTTTTGTTCAATCCTAAACCGCTAAATAACGTTGTTTTATATCGTCGGCAGTCCGGAATTCATCCGCGCTGCCATGATAAACGATATGACCTTCTTCCAGAATGTAGTGGCGCGATGCCAGTTTTTCGCAGACTGCCAGATTTTGCTCGACCAGTAAAATTGTCATGCCACGTGCAGCGATCTGCACCAGCGTTTCGGTGATCTGCTCCACAATCACGGGCGCCAGGCCCTCGGTGGGCTCATCCAATAGCAGCAAGTGCGGGCCGCCCAATAGCGCGCGAGCGATCGCCAGCATTTGCTGTTCCCCGCCCGAGAGCTTTCCTCCGCCATTTTTCCGGCGCTCTTGCAGTCGAGGAAACAGTCTGTAGACATCGTCCAGACCCCAGGCAGATCCTTTACGCAGCGCGACACGCAGGTTTTCTTCGACGGTCAATAGCGAAAAAATTTTCCGGTCTTCGACGACCAGCGCAACTCCTTCACGGGCGATCCGGTGGGTCGTTTCATCACTGATGTCCCGGTCGCGTAAAGATACTTTTCCGCCTTGGCATTTCACCATGCCCATTACGGTTTTCAGGGTCGTCGATTTGCCTGCGCCATTACGTCCTAGCAACGTGACAATCTCGCCCTCGTTGACGTGCAGGTTGATGTCTCGAATTGCATGGCTGGATCCATAGTAGCCATTCACGTTGTGTAGCCGTAACAAGGTGCTCATGATAAGGCTCCCGACCCCAGATACGCGCGGCGGACGTCGGCATGGCCTTGAATATGATCCGGAGTGCCCTCCGTCAGCACCTTGCCTTGCGCCATGACGGTGATCCGATCGCTGATCGTCAACACAATGCTCATGTTGTGCTCGATCAACAATACCGTGTGATCGCGCGCCACCTCTTGGATCAAGTCACGCATCACCGGCAAATCATTGACGCCCATTCCCGATGTCGGTTCGTCGAGCAACAGCAGTTTTGGCCGTGCAGCCAGACACATGCCGACCTCCAGCATGCGCTGCTGACCATGTGCCAGGGTGCCTGCGCAGACGTCGGCATAGCGCTGCATGTTCAAGCGCTCAATGAGAGTCTGCGCCCTCTGCGAGGCCTGCTCTACGCGTTCGACGCGCTTCCAGAAGCAGGCAGCATCGCGCCGCATGACGGCTTGCGCCGCGAGCCGCAGGTTTTCGCGCACTGACAGCTGTCCGAACAAGGAGGTGATCTGAAACGAGCGGGCCATGCCGAGATGCACCCGTTGGGTGTCCGAGAGTCCAGTGACGTCGTGCCCTGAAAAGCGGATACTGCCTCTGCTGGGCAGCAATGCGCCACCCAGCAAATTGAACAGCGTGGATTTTCCTGCGCCATTTGGGCCGATCACAGAATGAATATGGCCCCGCTGGATACGCAGGTCCACGCCGGAAACGGCATGAAAATCGCCGAATTGCTTGCCCAGTCCCTGGGTCTCGATCATGGCGGATTCGAGGACCGCATCGTCATTGCGCATGTTCAGTCCTCCTTGATACCCGCCACGATTTCAATGCCTGTTGTACGCCACCCCAGAGCCCTCCCGGTGTGGACATGCTGATGAATACGAGCAGAAAGCCTATCAGCATGGGCCAGCGTGGCCAGATGGTAGACAGCCATGATGACAGGACGACATAAAAGAGGGCGCCGACCAATGACCCCGCCAGGGATCCTCCGCCGCCTATCAAGGTCATGATCAGAATGGTTTGACTCATCGTGACATCGATGGTCGTCAGGGTGGCAATGCCTAGAAACGGCGCATACAGCGCACCCGCGAGCCCGGTCAGCAGGCCAGAGAATGCAAATGCTGCGAGTTTGAATCCCCGCACGTTATAGCCCACTGCCGCGGCACGGATCTCGTTTTCCCGGATGGCGACCAGGGTGGAGCCGAAGGGCGATCCGATGATGCGTTGCAGCGCAAAAAACGCCAATAAAAACAATACGGCGCTAAATACGTAAAACGACGAGGATTGACTGAGCGATATATCCACCACGCCGAATAACGACAAAGGCGGGCGAGGAATATCCGTCATGCCGTTGTCACCACCGGTGATGTCTCGAAATGAATAGGCGAGAAAATAGAATAGTTGAGCGAAGGCCAACGTGAGCATGACGAAATAGACACCCCGTTGCCGGATCGAGAAAAATCCCACCAGCACCGCCGCTGCCGTGCCGACGAGGGCCCCAATCAGTAGCATGGAAAACAGGCCCGCGCCCCAATGAGTGCCTGCATAACCCGCTGCATAAGCGCCCATGCCAAAGAAGATACCCTGGCCAAACGACAACAGCCCTGTATAACCCAATAGCAGATTGCAGCCCAGCACTGCTATGGCAAAAATCAGCACCTCATTGGCCTGTGAGTAGCTGGGTAGTATGAAGGGCAGCAGCAACAACAGCAGTGGCGCTGCGGTCCGGTTGGCAATACGCATGAGTCTGCTTTCCATCAGCCTCTCCCAAATAGTCCGTATGGGCGCATCAGCAGCACCATGGCCATACATACATAGATGACGGGACGTGCCATCTCGGGCCAGATGCTGCTGAGCAGGCTTTGCAGCACACCCACCAACAGTCCTCCGACCAAGGCCCCGGAAAAGCTGCCCATGCCTCCGATCACGACCACAACGAACGCGATGCTGAGCCCGTCAAGCCCCATGAACGGCTCCACCCCTCTAATGGGGGCGGCCAATACTCCCGCCAAGGCGGCCAATGCCACGCCCAGGCCGAAGACGAGCATGAAAATCTTGGGAATGTCGTGTCCCAGCAGCGAAGTCATATCGCCGTGTTCGCTGCCGGCGCGCACGATAGCTCCTAGACGGGTGCCTTCGAGCAACCACCAGAGAATCAGCGCGAGTACTGCGGTGAATGCGATGACGAACAAGCGATAGGTGGGATAGATGAATGATCCGAATTCGACGATTCCACTCAATGCCTGGGGCGTGGGCATGTGCAGCGCATCGGTTCCCCAGAGGACAATGGCCAGTTCCTGCAGGATCATCGACAAGCCGAACGTCAGCAGTATCTGTGCCATATGCGACAGCCGGTAGGCGTGCCGCAACAGCACGCGTTCCAGCGCGATCGCGAATACGAACACCACGATGGGTACCAAGATCAGGCTGACCCAGAAGTCCAGCCCCAGTGATACCACGATGGCATAGGCTAGATAAGCACCGATCATGAAGAACGCGCCATGTGCGAAATTCACGAACCGCAATAACCCGAAGATGATCGACAAGCCGACCGCCATCAGGAAATAAAGCATGCCTACGCCTATGCCATTGAAGATCTGCAGTAGGTAAAGCGTCATGAGGTCCCTTTCCCGAGAAGGAGTAATGAACGCCGCACCTCGGTCAGGTGCGGACCATCTTGCAGACACTTTGCGCGATGGGGATCGTCGACTCTCCCTCACTGACGATCACCGCCATTTCATTGGGGTCAGTAATCTCTGACGCTTTTTTGCCCTTCATCAGGTAGTATTTTTTGATGCCCTGATGGTCAAACGCGCGGATCTCCTCCGGTCCGGTCAGTCCGTCATATTTCCAGCCTTCGAGCGCTTTGATGACTTTCGCTGCATCGTCGGAACCGATGCGATTGATGGCCTCCAATGTCAGTCGGGTCGATATATATGTCAATGCACTGTTATAGGGCGGTGTGACGTTGAAATTCTTGCGGCACAGTTCTACAAAGTGCTTGTTCACAGGCGCATCCACGCCATGCCAATACTGGCAGCCGAAGTACACGTCTTCGACGATATCTTTTCCCAGCGCATGAAACTGGGTGACGCCATCCGAGTACGCCATCAGGATCGTCATTCTGTTCTTCATGCCGAACGAAATCGCCTGGCGCAGCGTGGCCGAAGATTGTGCGCCATAGTTCAGGATCAGCAGGACATCGGGTTTTGTGGCCATGGCGTTGGTCAGATAACCGCTGAATTCCTGTTCGGTCAACGAGTGATAGCTGTTGCCGACGTGCTCGATATCCATTTCCTTGAAAATGCGCTTTGCATTGTTCAACAAGGCGTCTCCGAACACGTACTGCGGTGTGATCGTGTACCAGCGCTTGGCCTGAGGCATCATCTTGGCCAGCGGGCGCACTGTCTGTTCGATCGCGCCATAGGTCGTACTGGACCAGCGAAACGTCGAGATGTTGCAGTCCGCGCCAGTGACTTCATCCGCGCCGGCCCCGATAAAGGCTACGCCGCCTTCGCGATTCATCTCCTTGCCGACGGCGATGGCTTCTGAGGATAGCAATGCGCCACTCACATAACGCAGTCCTTCACGCTGCGCGGCTTCACGGACTTTGCGCACGGCCACGCCGGGGTTGCCCTCCGAGTCGATGGAGACGACACGGGTTTTCTTGCCGAGAACTTCCGGTACGTCCAGCGCCGCGGCTCGCGCACCGATGAGACTGTACTTGCCGATTTCTGCGAATACCCCCGACATGGGGGTGGCGCACCCCATTGGGAAAGTGCCGCTGTCAGCAGCGAGTACGCGTTGCAGTGGCAGTCCCGTCAGCGCCAAGCCACCGGAAATCTTGATGAAGTTGCGGCGATCCATGTTTATACCCCTTGTCTAATAATGCTTGCTTCATGAAAGAACAGCAGGAACGAGACCAGAATCAGGATGTATATCCGTACGCGACACGGGCAGTCTCTGGCGTCAGCAGGCCCGTGACCAGATCTTTATGTATCGCGTCACGCGACCGTTGCGAGGGCTCGCCGTAGCCGGCGCCACCACCGCAGAACAGCTCGATGACGTCGCCTTTTTTCAGCCATGTCGACGATTTCGACGAAACCTCGAATTGCTCCGATCCTCGGTGTACTGTGCACCTGCCCAATTGCGCAGGCGTACCGCCAAAGAGGCCGGACGGCTGGATGCGGAAACGATCCGCGTACAGCTCCAGCTTCACATCGTCACGAAGTACCCGGTAGTGCCGAGAGAATCCAGAACCGCCGCGTTGTGCTCCGTGGCCGAATGAGTCTGCTTCGAGTCTGTGTGCGATGACCCGGATGAAGTCGTGCTGCGCATCGAGCGCCTCGATGGGGGTGTTGCTGCAGTTTGACAGGGGCGAGTCCACGGCGTCGCAGCCGTCGGCTTGTGCGGATGCGCCGTATCCGCCACCGAAGATTTCCAGGCTGATGTGATAGCCCGCCGAGTCATGGCGAGAGAAGCAAATCACGGCCGTGGTGTCGAATCCGGACGCAATCACGCGCTCTGGCAAGGCCTTGGCCAGCGCTTTCATAATGGCGTTGAATGCACGATATGCGGCCTCCATACGCGCCCTGACGGGGGCAGGGTGGGTGGGATTCAGCAGCGTGCCGGGTGGGACATGGATGTGTATAGGACGCTTGATGCCCTCGTTGTAAGGGATCTCGCTCTCGGATGCCACGGACTTCACGACGTTCAGCGCGGCAGAATGCGTCGAGGACAGTGGGCAATTCACATTGCGCATCACCTGATCGCAGGTGCCAGTGAAATCGATGTAGATCTCATCCCCACGAACCTCGACCTTGACCTTGACGGTCAATGGGGCGTCGTTCGTACCGTCATCGTCGACGGCGTCTTCGCCGTAGTAGACGCCATCAGGGATCTGAGAGATTGCGTGCCGCATGCGGCGTTCGGAATAGGCCACGAACTCAGTCATCACCTCGCACACGGCATCTACGCCGTACTTTTGGCAGAGGGCCCGTACGCGGTCTGCACCGATGGCATTGGCCGAGTGCTGGGCGTTGAAGTCGCCAATCGTCAAGTCCGGTACGCGGACATTGGCTGCGACCAGCCGTTCGAACGCCCCGCCGTTCCAGTCCCGATGCATGTTGTACTTTGATGGAGGAATGCGCAGCCCTTCCTGAAATACGTCGGTAGCGCTGCTGTTCAAGCCTGGGCTGCCGCCACCTAGATCCAGGTGATGCGCCACGCTGGCGCCAAAACCGATCACTTTCCCATCGACAAAGATGGGCGTAAAAATAAAGACATCGGGTAGATGCTGACCGCCTTCGAACGGGTCGTTATTGATAAAGAAATCGCCTTCCTCCAGGGTGTCGATTGGATGACGTTCCAGGCATGGTTTGATCGTCATGCTCATGGGGCCCAATTGCATGGGAATCAGATCTGCCTGGGCGACGACATTGCCCGCTGCATCCAGCAGCGCCGACGCACCGTCGCGCGCCTCGCGCAGTACCGTTGAATAGGCCGAACGGATCAGTTTTGCGCCCATTTCGTTGGCGGCGGCGTGAAGCGCCTGGCTGATTACCGCGTAGTCGATTGCAGAAACATTCATCACGCTTTCCTCGTCAGAATCAGGTTGTCACTGGTATCCAGCGTGCTGGACCAGCCGGCAGGAATCAGGACCGTGGTGGTCACCCCTTCTATGACAGCGGGGCCGTTCAGCGGCTCGTCCACACGCAAGGCGCCCTCGGCGACCCGGCGGCAAACGTGCCATGCACCATCGCCAAACAACTCGGTGTCAGGGATCGGATGTGATGCTTGCTGCTCCCGCACGAGGTGGGGGATCTTGGCCAATGGCTTTCTGGCCGATACGCGCAAACTGATGACTTCGATCGCCCGATTGGATGTGGCGCCATGGAAATAGATACGTTCATGCGCTTCCAGAAAACGTGCACGCAGCATGTCATCGGATAGCGCCTGCAGATCCTCGGGGCTCAGATCTACGGCGACCTCAAAGGCCTGGCCGACGAAACGCATATCCACGCTCACTTTCCATTCATATGGCGCAGCGAGACCGATCTCGGCAAATTGCGCCGACAGCGTATCGCTGAGCTGTTGAATGCTCGATGCCAGCGGCTCGATCGCCTCGGGCGTCAATCGCACTTTGTGGGTGCGGCTTTCGAACTTCACGAAATCCGAGGCAAGCAGGCCGTATGCGGAAATCACACCGGCATTGGGCGGAATGACGACCTTGTCCACGCCGAGGTCGTCCGCTACCCGGCACGCATGCAGGGGGCCTGCGCCGCCGAACGGGACGATGGCATAGTCACGAGGATCGCGTCCACGCTCCGTCGATACGAGCTGAATGGCGCGTACGATATTGGCATTGGCCAGGTGGATGGCTGCCTCGGCGGTGGCTTCGATGCTCAATGAGAGTTTGTCGGCCAACGGCTTGAAGGCCTGTCGCGCGGCCTCGCGGTCGATTCTGATGTGGTTGCCGAGCTTGATGTCGGCTCTGATCGTGCCGCAGACCACGTGCGCATCTGTCACCGTCGGTTGGGTGCCCCCTTTCCCATAGCAGACCGGACCAGGGTTGGCGCCAGCGCTGCGCGGCCCGACGCGCAACATGCCGCCATCATCCATCCAGACGATGCTGCCGCCGCCTGCACCGACGGTAGCGATATCCAGCACAGGGGTACGCACGGGCAGACCGTCGATCACGGTTTCTGTGCTCATGCGAAATTCACCGTTCTCGATCAGTGACACATCGGTGCTGGTACCGCCCATATCAAAGGTAATCAGGTTCGTGAAGCCTGAGCGTCCCGTCTGGCGCGTGGCGCCTACTACGCCGGCTGCAGGGCCTGAAAACAGCGCCGATACCGCATTGCGACCCATCGCGTCTGCCGGCAGGCGGCCGCCGTTGGACTGCATGACGGAGAAATTCCCTTTGAATTGCTGCTCTGTGAGCCAGCTCGAGAATCGTTTCAGATAACCGGCAATCACGGGTTGTACGTAGGCTGAAAGTGCGGTCGTGCTGGACCGCTCATACTCGCGGAATTCATTGACGACATCGGTCGAGATCGTCACCGTGGCTTCAGGCAGATATTCGGTCAATATCGCTGCGACGCGTTTTTCGTGTGCAGGATTGGAGAAGGCGTTCAATAGGCAGACCGCAATGGCGCGGTACTCGCCCCGCTTTAGCTCGGGAATCAAGCGCTGGGTCAGATCGGTTTCATCCAGGCCGGTGTCGATAGACCCGTCGGCCAACATGCGCTCGATGACCTCGAAACACGACTCGCGACCCACCACACTGGCCGGGTTTGCATAACGCAGGTTGTAAATGTTGCGCCGATCCTGACGCTGCAGCAGCAACATATCGCGAAAACCCGCCGTCGTGACGAATGCCACACGTTCGCCCTTGCGCTCCAGGATCGCGTTGGTTGCCACGGTGGAGCCGTGCGCAAAATCCTCGATCTGCGAAATGGGCAGCCCCGATTCGATGATTGCGTTGAAGGCGCCTTGTTCTGGCGCGTGAGGGGTACTGGGGACTTTGGTGATCGTGACCGAGTCGCCATGAAAGGCAACCAGATCTGTGAACGTACCACCCACTTCTACACCGACTCTCATAACACTTTCCTCATGTATTCAACGGCAAGGATGCAAGGTGGGCGCCTAGGCGCCAGCTTTAGAACAAATCACGGATCTTGAAATACTGCACGGCAACCGCGATGTACAGGCGGTGCAGCTTGTGCAGCGGAATAGGGCGAATTGGCGTTACCGAAAACGGCAGCGCGGCACCGTTATCAAGGCGCAGGTGATCGGCAATGGCCTGCCCTATTGCGGTGGTCAAACCCACACCACGCCCATTGCAGCCCAGCGCGATCGTGATGCCGGGGGCAGGCTGGTGCAGATGCGGCATGCTGTCGCGCGTCATGGCGAGTCTGCCCGACCACCGGTAGGGCAGGGAGACGCCTGTCAATTGAGGAAAGGTGGCTTCCAGCGCGCGGCGGATGTGCTGATAATCCTGCACCCCTTGTCGAGAGGGCTGGTTGCCGCGTCCTCCGATGATCAATCGGCCCGCGGCATCCACGCGGTAATAATGCAGCAGCCGGCGAGCATCGGACACGACCTGTTGTTCTTGCAAAATGAGCGAGCGCAGTTGCGTGGGCAGCGGGTCTGTCGCGACCTGTGAGCTGACCGCGGGAACGATCGAGGTGCGCAGCCGTGGCCATAATTCGTCGGTATAGGCATTAGTGGCCAGGACGATCTGGGGCGCGCTCACCGATGCGCCTTGCTGGGTGATGACGCGCCAGTCGCGGCCGTCGCGTTCGATGCGCGTTGCCGCGGATTGCTGGAATACGTGCGCGCCCTGTTCAATCGCTGCGCTGGCCAGGCCCAATGCATAATTTAACGGGTGCACTGAACCGGCCCGCCGGTCTATCCAGCCGCCGCGATAGAGACCCGGCGCGCAGCCGATCATCTGCGTAATGGCCGGGCCATCGAGCAATTGCGCATTGGCGCCGCGCGCGATCCATTGTCTGGCCCGCTGCTCCGTTGTGCGCAACATCGAGTCGTTGTGTGCGCCTTGAATCCAGCCCTGACGTATGGCATCACATTGAATGTTGTACCGCGCAACGGTGTCAAATACCGCGTCTGCCGTTGCGGATGCGAATGCGATGATGTTTTCGGCCTGTGCCGGGCCGAATAGCGAGGTCAGCTCAGCGGGATCGTATTTGAGTCCGGGGATGACTTGGCCGCCATTGCGGCCGGAGGCGCCGAAACCCGGCGTGGCGGCTTCGAGCACTGTGACATCGACGCCGTGGCTGGCCAGTTGCAGTGCGCAGGCTAACCCTAAATAACCGCCGCCAACCACGATGACGTCAGCGCGACGGCTGGCATCTAACACCGGAAGAGCAGGTGTTGCATTTGCGGTGGCCAACCATAGTGAATGCCGCGTGTCGTGCTCCACCAACTGCGAAGTAGTGCTTGATGTGATGGCGGGATTTAGCGTGAGGTTCTGCATACAACGAGTAGGTCCTGGTTGGCCCATGGGGCGGGGGACGACTGAAGCTGAACACTGCAATTGACGCTACTTTAAATTTCATTCCAATAGTATTGCAATACATATTTTTAATATCGCATATCGATATTAATGTGGCGTTATTAGATTTATGTGGTAGAGCGGTTAACGGCCTTGTCCCGGAGCTAACACCCGCTTGAGTCCAGCGGGGCGTCGCTTTAACGCACTGTCTCCATTTCTGCTAGAATCGCGGATTCGCGTTGTGGCCAGCTTCTTTGAGGCGACTCGGCTGCAAGCGTGCCCGGATCAGGACAGGTGGCCGAGTGGTTGAAGGCGCACGCCTGGAAAGCGTGTATACGTGATAAGCGTATCGGGGGTTCGAATCCCCCTCTGTCCGCCAAAAATACAAAAGCCCTTGAGCATCTCAAGGGCTTTTTTCACATCACTCCAAATTCACAACAGCAGCAAGGCCGCCGCCGCTACCGCTGTCGGTACCAGTGCCCCCAACAGCAAGCCGCCTGCACTGACGGTTTCGTCAGAAAAACCGCGCTTGAGCAGCGCGACGCCGGCGGGGTTCGGTGCGTTCGCAATAACGGTCAGCCCACCGCCCGCAACAGCCCCTGCCATGAGCATGTATTTCGCGTCGTCGGACATTCCCTCAATCAATGATCCGAGGTAAGTCAGCGCGGCGTTGTCCGTAATAGCCGTCAAGCCTAGTGAGCCGAAGAACAGAGCAATGGGTTCGAGGCTCGATACGATGGGTTGCAGCCACCATTGCTGCATCCCCCCGAGCACCACCAGACCGGCGAGGAAAAAGCCGACCAATAAGGCTTCTTTGATGATGAGGGCGCTCTGATGGCGCTCATAGGCGTGAGTAAACCCAAGGAAAAGGAGAAAAATCCCCAGGAAGGCCACCGGGTGATGAGCAAGCAAGACAACAGCCGCCAACGTGGCGAGGTGTACCGCGACCACAGACACCGGCACGGGCTTGGCATTCGACGTGGTGCCGGAGCTCAAGGCTACGTTGTCGATGTGCGTACGGACAGCGAGCGTCGCGATGGTCGCATTCACAATAACGGCCAATGCCGACTTCCATCCGAAGTTGGCGAGCATGAAGGCAGAGTCCCATTGCCACGTGCTGGCCACCATGAGGACAGGCGGCGCGGCATATGACGTCAGCGTTCCACCGATCGACACGTTGACAAAGAGAACGCCAAGCGCGAGGTACTTGGCCCCATTGGGCATTGCTGGCCTGAAAATCTGCGGTGCGAGCAGCAGCGCTGCAATCGTCATCGCTGCAGGTTCGGTAATGAGCGAGCCCATTAGCGGCACGACGGCCAGTCCCAACCACGCTGTCGCCACAGAGGTACGGATAGGCAACATTCGCGCGATGGCATCGATCATGGCTATAACGGTTTGCAGTATGGGCCGTGAGGCCGCTACCACCATGACGACGAATACAAATAACGGTTCGGTGTAGTTACGCGATTCGGCGTACGCTAATGCTTCGCTGCCTCCCACTGTCAACGCCATAAATGCGATGAGAATGGCAGCCCAGAATCCAAAGACGATTTCTACTTCGCCTAGCAGATGAAATAAGCCGGCGTGGCGCGGGAAACGATGAGAGAGCCGTTCAAATTGCTTGGCAGCGAACGTATGGAGCAGCGCCAGCGCAAAAATGATCGCGGTTGCGACTTCAAAAAAAGAGGAAGTGGTGTCGTGCATAGTCGAAGTTACTCCGCGCGGCGGCCCGACCTGCGCGTTAACCTGCCCAGCAATGGAAGTTTGCCTGACACCCAACAAGGGAGTGTATCAAAGTGACGGCGTTTTACCAAAGCCAGGGCACGCCGTTCACATCGGACCGCGGTGAGCGAGCGAGCTTATGCATCGGAGCAATGAATGCTCTCACCGCCACAGTTCACGCAGCGGGGTTTGTGGTGAAAATCTGTGCGCCACTTGTGCCTGCAACAGTTCGGCGCTGGCCAATGCGTCAGTCAACGCATGGTGGGCGCGGTATCGCGGCAGCCGGTAGCGTGCGCGGCTGGGCGCAAGCCGGATCGAGACAGGTCGTGCTCGCCGGCCTAGCAACCTGGCAAACAGGGTGGGCGGTTTGCGGTGTAGTCTCGCTTCGAGCTCCATGGTGTCGATGACTGGAAATTCGATGCCCTCGCCGATACGAGACATGAGCGCGGTATTCAGAAAACTGCGCTCGATGTCGCGGCAATGGACGACAATGATGCGGCCCGCCAGCATTTGCAACAACTCATCGAGAATTACCTCCAAATCGGGCGCCTCTTCGATCTGCGAGTGAGTGATGGCGTGGATGGTTATCGATTCTGGCGTCAATTCTGCCTTGGGGCGCACCACCCAGTACCGGGAGGCGCTTGCCTGAATGCGCGCCAATGTCATGGGGACGACGCCGATGCTGACGATCTCGTCCTGCGATGTGTCGAGACCGGTGGTCTCCACGTCGAGAGCAACAAGCGGGGTGCCATCCAAGGGGCTGTCGCCGGATGGCGTGCCCTGCGCGTAAAAGGCTTTGAGCCGTGGGTCGTTTGCCGCCTCGGCCAGCATCGAAAAGCGCGTCGGCCAGTCGTGTGCAGGCGCGGTGCGACTGGCATCTTGCTCTGTTCGCAGGTTTCCGAGGTGCAGCATTTTTAATTGGACCGTCCCGGCTGATAACGGTACTTAAGGTACTTCTGCGCGTTGCTCAGTATCAGGAACGCATCGCGTAGACTCTTGCGTTCGAAGTCCGAAAGTTTTTCGGGCTCTACGCTGTTATCGGGATCGTTGCCTGCAGTCAGTTCATCAGCCTGGACTCGCGCCCTCACCATGGTGATGAACTCCAGGGCGTCGTACATATCTTGTCCTCGCCCTAGCGGCAAGATGGCGGCGTCGATGATTTCGCGCAGGCGATCAAACGAGTTGAGTGCCGGTGAGCCGATTGCCAATGCATGCACGCGGATCAGGTCCGTCAAAGGGCCGGTGCCGCGGCGCTTGATGTTGATGGCGTGCGTGTGCCGGCCATCGGATTCGACGACGAAGTCTTTGAAGAAACCCAATGGCGGTGTTCGCAGCAACGCATTGCGTGCCATACACGCGAGGAATCGAGAGTTCCCCTGGGCCTTGCGCGCAATCATCTTGCGCAGATGCGCTGCCCATTCCGTGCGGCCCCATACGCCATCGAGGTCAAAAAATATGCCGGCATGAAGCAGTGACTCGGGAGTTGGGCGCTCGATCCAATCGGTAAAGAGGCGTTCCCATGTTTTCAACGGCTGACGCCATTTTTCGTTGGTCGCCATGACGCCGCCTGTGCAGTACGAATAGCCGCAGCGTGCCAACCCATCGCTGACGAAGGTGGCGAGCGCCTTGAACCAGGCGTCATGCTGAGCGGGATCAAAGCGGTCGTCCACGATGAGGGCGTTGTCCTGATCGGTGACAATGAGCTGTTCCTGGCGAGCCATTGAACCCAGCGCGAGAAAGCAATAGGGCACAGGGGGCGGGCCAAGCTCGGCTTCTGCGAGTTCCAGCAGGCGTTGCTTCACGGCGCGTCCAATCGCAGTCATCGCGCTGCCTACCATGTGCGCGCAGGCTTCTTCAGCAACCATGCGGGTGAAACAGGCCTGCATGTCGGGCACCAGGGCCGCCAGTTCATCTGTATTCTGTGCGCGGAAGATGCTTCCGACTACGAAAAGACTGTTGCGTGATTCATAACGGATGATGTCTGACAGTGCGATGATACCGAGCGGGCGCTGGTCCTTCATCACGGGCAGGTGATGCACGTTATGACGCAGCATCGCCAGCATCGCTTCGAATATGACTTGATTGTGTGACACTGTTACTACATCGGGTGTCATGATGTCGGCCACTGGCGTGTCGTGAACCAAGCCTGGCGCAAGCAGCCGCGTACGCAGGTCGCGGTCGGTAAGTATCCCGGACAGCAACGGCAGACCAGGAATGTCGGGATTGTCATCCACGATCAATAGCGAGGACACGCCTTCTTGTGTCATGCGTTCCGCCGCTTCGCGCGCGCTCGCCTGGCGGCTCAGGGTCACTGCCTCGCGCGTGACGAGGGTGTCGATGGTCGCTGACAACAGATCATTGGCATCCTCGCGGCGCGACATGACTTGCCGTAACCGGGTGCGGTCTTCGATCTCGACGTAATCCGCGAACGCCTCATAGTTATCGAACAAATCGAGAAATATTGACTGCGGAATCAGGTAGATCAGCGAGTCTTCCAGCGCACGCGCAGGAAAACGAACCCGGCCGTGACGCAGCAAGCCGAATTCTCCGAAGTGTCCGCCGGACGTCAGGCGGTTATACAAAGTTCCGGTGCGTCGAAAGACTTCCACTGCACCGCTGCGTACCACGTACCAGTACTCGGAGGCCTGGCCGAACTCTACGATCTGTTCGCCCGCCTTGTAGTAACGCACGTCGACGGCCGCCGTGGCATGTTCCAGCGCCTCGCGAGGCAAGGCATCGAAAGGCGGATGGGAATGGAGAAAATCGAAGATTTCAAGCTGCTCGATCTGCATGTTTTCAGTGCGGGAGTGATGCGTAACAGTGCCGGTAGCTTGAGGGCAAGGGCGCCTTCGCGACCCGAGCCCTTGGGTTTTCTTAGCGCCGTGGTTCCGACATGAGCCCCTTGATGATCGCCAGCGTGGCTGCCAGCAACACGATGGCAAATGGCAGGCCAGTCGATACGGCCATGGCCTGCAGGGCCACCAGTCCGCCGCTGAGAATCAGCGCGATAGCTACGAGCCCTTCAAACACAGCCCAGAACACGCGCTGTGGAACCGGGGCATCGACCTTGCCGCCAGCCGAGATGACATCGATGACGAGAGAGCCGGAGTCAGAGGACGTAACAAAGAACACTACCACCAGTACGATGGCGATGAAGGAGGTGATTTCCTTCAATGGCAGTGCATCGAGCATCATGAACAGCTGCAGCGGCAATTCCGCATCGCGAGCCGCTTCGTAGCCGCTGCGCACGACTTGTGAGATCGCGGTTTCGCCGAACACAGTCATCCACAGGGTGCACGCCAGCGAAGGCACAATCAGCACTGAGATGATGAACTCACGAACCGTGCGGCCGCGCGATACACGTGCGATGAACATACCGACAAAGGGTGACCAAGAGATCCACCATGCCCAGTAAAAGGCGGTCCAGCCTTGCAGGAAATTAGTGTCCTCTCGCCCTACCGGGTTGGACAGCGCCGGCAGATACTGAAGATAGGCGCCGAGGTTCGAGAAAAATCCGCTGAGGATGTCCAGCGTTGGCCCCACGGCGATGACAAACAGCAACAGCAGTAATGCCAGCGCCATATTGATCTCGGACAGGCGCTTGACCCCCGCATCCAAGCCTGCGACGACCGAGAACAGCGCGATGGCTGTGATGACGATGACCAGTATGATCTGGACGCTGATGCCCTGGGGAGTACCAAACAGGAAGTGCAGGCCCGAACTGGCCTGCGACGCCCCAAAGCCCAGCGAGGTGGCCAAGCCGAACAGTGTGGCCAGCACGGCGAGGATGTCGATAACATGTCCCGGCCAGCCCCACACGCGCTCGCCCAGCAGCGGGTAGAACACAGACCGGATTGTCAGCGGCAGTCCTTTGTTGAACGAGAACAGTGCCAGCCCGAGCGCCAGTACGGCGTAGATGGCCCAGGGGTGTAGCGCCCAATGGTAGATCGTGGCCGCCATGCCCAGGCGGGTGGCGGCTTGCGCGTCGCCGGCTGCGGCGCCCAGAGGGGCCCAGTCGGTCCGTATGCCGTCGGTCATCTCTATGCCGCCGAACGCAGTGCCGAAATGGGTCAAGGGCTCTGAGACGCCGAAGAACATCAGCCCGATGCCCATGCCGGCGGCAAACAGCATCGAAAACCAGCCTAGATAGGTATAGTCGGGCTTTGCTTCCGTCCCGCCCAGCCGCACCCGGCCTAACGGAGAGAAGGCGACAATCAGGCACACCAGCACAAAAAAGTTGCCCGCAACAAGGAAGAATCCGTCGAGGTTGGATGTCAGCCAGTCCTTCATGCCGCTGAATATCGACTCGACTTGATCGTGAAAACCCAATGTCAACGCAACGAACAAAATCACCAGCCCGCCCGCAACGCCGAATACCGGGTTGTGGATGTCGAGGCCGAATGGCCCGACGTTAACGATGATGTTGTCCTGGCCGACCTGATAATCGGTGTCGATGGGGTTGACTTCTCCATCGGGGATCATGGGATCTTTCTTTTCTGGGCGTTCTTCCGTCATCCACATTTCCTTTAAATTACCTGGAATAGGGCGGACTCATTCCGCGAGGCATGTAACGCGCACAATAAAGGACTTGTTGCTTGACGGCAACCTGCGGGCCATTCTGGCTCAAGATAAGCTGCTACATTTATCGCCTTGCTGACCGAGCATTACGCGAATGCGTTCCATGATACTGGCCTGCTGCAAGATCAGGACAAAGGTTTCCGGTAGATTGCGATGACCCCACGCCAATTACGCTATTTCCTGGAAATCGCCCATAGCGGCAGCCTGTCGCTGGCGTCTGCGGCGTTGCGTATTGCGCAGCCCGCCTTGAGTCAGCATGTGGCGGCGCTCGAATCGGAGTTGGGTGTTGCTTTATTCGAGCGTCATGCCAAAGGCGTCGCCTTGACGTCTGAGGGCAAGCGGCTGCAATCACGCGCAGCGTCGATTCTCGATCAATTGGAGTCGCTAAAAGAAGACGTGCTCGGGCTGACCGGGACGCCCAGAGGCCCTGTGCGTATATGTATGGCGAGATCGCTGGCGCAGGTGCTTGCGGCACCGCTCGTGCGATATGTGGAGCAGACCTATCCCGAGATTCGCCTGGTGATGTCGTCGGCGTTGTCTAGCGAGATGCGGTCCGCCGTGGAGTCGCGGCAGTTGGATGTGGCGCTGATGCCTAACGCGTTCGAATTGCCGGGCTTGTACTGTAAACCGGTGTATGAAGAGGGCTTTTCGCTATTCGGTGTCGAGAAAATGTTCGATCGTCCGGCTAAGACAATCTCATTTTCTGCCGTCGGGCAGCGTCCGCTGGTGGCGCCCGATCGGGATCATGATTTGCGCAGATTGATCGAACGCACAGCATTGGATCTGGGCTGCACGCTGAATGTGAAGTACGAGATCAACGATCCTGTATTGAGCTTTGCGCTGGTGAGGGACGGCATGGCGTTCGCCATTTTGCCGGACAGTGCAGGATGGGAGTTGATGCGTGGCAATCCGGCTATGGGGGTGAGGCGTATCGTGCGCCCGGTGTTGTCCCGCACCCAGTCCATTGTCCGTATGGCGCAGGCTGAGCCCGGCCGCGCGGTGCTGGCGGTTGAAGAGAGCATAGGTATCGTGCTGCGCCGCCTGATCAAAGAAAAAACCTTGCGTGGCAGACTGGCGCAGGTATTGAGCGCTGCTGCTTGAATCGCGTTGTGCGGTTGGTCCGGTAACCGAAGCGCCTGTGATGAGCTCCAGCCATAACAAGCGAAATGCTATACAGAAAATCTTATATTGCATGAAGATAAATAATATTTGTCTTTTATGTCCGCGTCGCCTTACGCTTGCCTAAAGAAATAGACAGTACGTGAGTCACGGAGACAAGTATGCAAGGACGACGCAGGCGGTTCCTGGGCGCGTTGGGCGCTGCCCTGGGCTGTAGCATGCTGCCAATACGGCAGCTTTACGCGCGTGCTCCGTTGCGTATGTTGGTGGGATTCGCTCCCGGGGGAGCCGTGGATCTCGTGGCGCGTGGACTGGCCGAAGGGATGCGCACACAGGGTTACACCACCATCGTCGAAAACAAATCGGGGGCTGGTGGCCGGATCGCGGTGGACGCCTTGTTGGCGGCGGGTGGCGAAGGAAATTCGGTGCTGTTGACGCCCTCGACGAATCTGACGCTGTATCCGCATCTCTATAAGAACCTCGGCTATACGCCTCATGATTTCACGCCGTTAGGCACTGCCAGCGAATTTGTTTTTGGTTTTGCGGTGGGTGCGGATAGCCCTGCCCAGACACTGCAGGATTTTCTGGCGTTGGCACAACGGGATGCTCGCGTGGCGGTGTATGGCACGCCAGGGGCGGGCACGGTCATGAGTTTCCTTGGGGCGATGCTGGCCAAGGCATCGCATGTGCCGCTGACGGCCGTTCCCTATAAAGGGGGATCGTTGGCGCTGAGTGATACCGTCGGTGGAACGTTGCCGTCTTTGATCACGACGCTGCCCAACCTGATTCCTATGCACAAGGCAGGCAAGATTCGCATTCTGGCGACGACGGGCAGGGCCTCGTCTCCGAGCGTGCCCGATGTGCCGACATTTGCGGCTGCTGGATATCCGGATCTGACCATGACCGAGTACTTCGCCCTGCTTGGACATAAGCACATGTCCAGAGAAGCCGCACAGGCGTTGAGCCAAACGGTGATTGACGCAGTGGGTTCGCCGGTTTTCGAACAAGCGATGCGGCAACTGTATTTCCTGCCCAAGGCCACGACGTCCGAAGCCCTGAAACAGCAGCTCGACAAGGGCTACACGTTCTGGCGCCAGATCGTTCAGGACAGCGGCTATACCCCCGAGATTTGACGGGCCGAGTGGCCCGAGACTTCAGGATGCACCATGGAAGGTAAGAACCTCATTGTCATCATGTCTGATGAGCATAACCCCGCATTCATGGGTTGCTCCGGACATCCCTTTATCCAGACGCCTCATTTGGACGCGTTGGCGGCGCGAGGCGTGCGTTTTGCAAATGCCTATACGCCGAGTCCCATTTGTGTCCCGGCACGGGCGGCGTTCGCGACTGGACATCGGGTCCATCAAACCCGCCACTGGGATAACGCGATGCCCTACGTCGGTGACCCCAGCGGTTGGGGGCATGTCCTGCAACAGCAGGGCATTCGTGTCGAAAGTATAGGCAAGCTGCATTATCGTAATGAGAAGGACCCAGTCGGATTCGACGCCGAGCATATTCCGATGCACGTCGTGGGTGGACACGGCATGGTGTGGGCCTCTATTCGCGATCCTTATCTGCCGGTCGAGGGGCGCAAACGTATGCTGGGCGATCGCATCGGCAGTGGCGAGTCTACGTACACGTCTTACGATCGATCGGTGACCGGCCGCGCCTTGGATTGGTTGAGTGATGCCGCAGGCCGCCGAGAGCCTTTTGTCTTGTACGTAGGCTTGGTTGCGCCGCATTTCCCGTTGATTGCGCCGCAAGCGTTTTTTGGTCTGTACGAGGCGCGTCAGATTCCCGAGGCGAAGCTCCATCCCAAGGACGGCTATACGCGTCATCCATGGGTGCAGGCCTATGCCGATTTCGAGCGCAGCGAAGAGACGTTTCAGAGCGAAGACGAACGTGTGCGGGCGTTCTTGGCGTACTACGGCTTGTGTAGTTTTCTGGACAGCAATGTGGGGCAGATCGTGGACGGCCTGGATGCGTTGGGCCTGGCCGATTCGACGCATGTGGTTTACACCTCGGACCATGGTGATAACGTGGGCGCCCGTGGATTGTGGGGGAAATCTACGCTTTATCAGGAAAGTGTGGGGATCCCGATGATCCTGGCCGGACCGGACGTGGAGCCCTCGGTGTGCAACACACCGGTGGACCTGCTGGATTTATACCCAACGATATTGCAGGCAGTGGGCGTTGATCCGGGCCCGCAGATGGAATCACGTCCAGGACGCTCGCTATTTGAAGTGTCCAGAGCGCCCTATGACGCCACTCGCGCTGTGTTGAGTGAGTATCACGCCGCCGGCAGCAATACCGCGGGATTCATGCTGCGCAGAGGGCCATGGAAATATCATCACTATGTTCGTTTTGAACCAGAGCTATTCAATCTGGATACGGACCCGGAGGAGTTGCACGATCTGTGCGCGGATCCGGAGTACGCGGCGGTGTTGGCGGAGATGAGGGCTGCACTCTATGCGATATGCGATCCCGAGCAAGTCGATCGGCAGGCCAAAGCCGACCAAGCCGCGATGATCGAACGGTTAGGTGGGCTCGAGGTGGCGGGGGCAATGGGCCTGAGCGGAGCGACGCCTGCTCCCCAGGTCTGAGGCGGCATATGCTTGCGCCAGTTGGGTAACAGCATTCGTTGCATGAGGCGTAGACGGGTCCTCTTACGCAGAATACGGCTCGAATCCGTTGGCGCAGTGGTGCGCGACAGCATGAGCGTCGACGCCGCGATGGCTTCGCTCGGTTTGCCTGCGCCAGACATGCTGTTGTTTCGACCCATACTGTTGCGGGAATTACAGGCATTGGACCTCTATAACTGCGCGCGCTATCGATTGACGATGACGCAGACGCGGCAATGGATCGAGGCTGGCCGTCCGCAGTAATTAATGGGCAATCTCTATCATTATTCCAATTTTGTCGGCTATCCTTGGCGGATTCATTACCCGCCTAAGATTGTTGATTAATGACCTCTATCCGTACCCTGACGGTGAACCTGGCCTGTTTGGCCATGTTGGACCCGTTTGCGACTGACGCTTATCTGCCGCCGTTTTTAAACATAGGCAATGAGTCCGGCGCCAGCCAGTCCATGGTGCAGCAGACCTTGAGTCTGTACCTCGCCGGCTTTGCGGTCATGAGTCTGTTCTGGGGCACACTGTCCAAAAGAAATCGGCTCGGGCTTGATGCGCGGCTGAAGGTGTTTGATTAAATTTTTTAGTATCGATCATGAGTATTGCTTCGTTTGTGCGGCTATCAGGATGCCTGGCCGCGAGTGGTTTGATCATGTCTGCGGCGCTCGCAGCGACGTCTGCCGAGGACGCCGTGCGGCAGGACATCGCTGCGATGATGACGGGCCAGAAAAATCAGACCTCCATTGACCGTACGGACCGGGGCGTGTTTCTGGAAGCGCGCCACTGCCTCGATGGCAAACAGTCTTTGGTGGAGACGATGCGCGGGCAACTGCGGGTGGACCAAGAGGAGGCATTGCTTGCGCTGTTTCAGCGAGTGCTGTGCGCGCGTTCTGACGACGGGATGGGCAAATTGGCCGTGTCGCGGTTTGGCGACGATGTTGCCGATCCATTCCAGACGGGGCTGGCGATGTATTCCGGGATGCTGGAGCTCGGTGAATGGCCCATCGACTGGTCGGATAGCGGCATCGGAAAAAGCCCACGTAGCGAGGCCTCTGTCTCCATGCTGGGCTTGTCGACAAACGGTCCGTTGTCTGCCGTATCGCGTTGGGAAGTGCTATCGCCCAACCATGTGCGCGTATGGTTCGGTCAGTTCAGACAAGCCCCTTCGGATGCGATGACCTACGATTTCGAGTTGCGCGGCAAACGCTGGGTGTGGACCTCGGCAGTGGCGTCCACGCGGCTCTGAATCAGCACTACGTGTGATGCACGTGCTTCAGCGTCAATGCCGTGGCTGCCGCACGCGTTTCGACGCCGAGTTTCACGAAGATGTGTTCCAGGTGTTTGTTTACCGTGCGCGGCGCCATGCCGAGTATTTCTCCGATGTCCCGATTGGTCTTGCCTTTGGCCAGCCACAGCAGGACATCGGTTTCGCGCGCCGTCAGGCGATACTGTTCGGCGAGACGATGGCGTGGGTCGATAGGCAGCGGTTGTTCTTCGATCAGCAGGGTGAGCTCACCCTGCGTACCTTGTGGGCGTCTGGCCAGATGCATGACCAACTGACGATCGCCCCCGGGCTGGGTATAAGGGGCGATCCGATCGATCTCGGTGTGCCTCAAGGCTTCGCTGATCCAATGTTGCAGAGCTTGCGGCAGACCTGCTGCCTGGGTATCCAAGCCAAAATAAGTATGTAGCCATTGGCGTGCGCGCGCCGTTTTCCAGATCGGGTGACCGGCTTCGTCCAGTGCGATCACCGCGGTGTGGACGGCGTCGATGGCGTCGAGCGCGACGCTCATCAGCCGATGACTGCGCAAGTGAGCATTCAGGCGAGCCAACACCACATCGGTGTCCAGCGGTTTGGTGACATAGTCGATGCCGCCCGCTTGAAAACCGTGCACCACATGGTGGGTTTCCGTCAGCCCTGTCATGAAGACAATGGGTATGTGTGCGGCGCGATGATCGGCTTTCATTCGGCGGCAGGTTTCGAAGCCATCAATGCCAGGCATCATGGCGTCAAGCAGCACAATGTCCGGCGTGACGTAATCGAGGCGCTCCAGTGCCGCATGGCCATCGGTGGCGATCAGCACATCATAGCCAGCGTCGTCGAGCGCATTCGACAGCATTTTCAGGTTATCCGGGGCGTCATCTACCAGTAGCACCAGATGTTTGTCTTTGAGTTCGGCGGACATGATATTCAGCATGGTTTCTGCGTGAGCGTGGCGTGATGCTGCACATGATGCTTGAGCGTGCTTTGGTATTCGCCGAGTTGGAAGTTGCGTGCGAGGTCCATCAGGTGGTCGATGAGAACGGCGGCTTCAGGTTGGGTGCTGCGTATTGCCTCCAACCGTGCGAGGATGCCTTTGACATAACCCATGGCGCCAAGCTCGAGCAGAGCGTCGGTGTGCTGGGAGTCGAGCGCGATGCGATGCAACTCATCCATGCCCGGCGTCGGCGCCGGTGAGCTTTCGAGCTCCCGCCAACACAGTCCCAGGTGCCGGCCGATCTTGTCGAGCAGTTCATCCATGATGACGGGTTTGGTCAGAAAGTCGTCGTGCGCGTCTTGCGTGTCGTGGGGGCCGGGGCGTGCGTATGCCTTGGCCGAGAGGATGATGATAGGCACATGGACGCCGCGTGCACGCAACGTACGGCAAACGTCCCAGCCTTGCATATCTGGCATCGAGATGTCCATCAATATCAGGTCGGGCGTCAGTGCTTCGACGAGTTCCAGTGCGCTGGAGCCGTTGGCGGCCTCGTGCACGATAAATCCCAGCGGTTCCAGCATTTCGCGGACGACGAGTCGCTGTGAGGCCTGGTCATCGACGGTGAGCACCCGTTTAGGCACGCCCTCGTAGCCTACGATCTGGCCCTGTGGCAGGACGCCGGTGCGCGGCGCACGCACGGCAGGAAGGAACAATTTCAGGATAAAGACACTGCCTTGCCCGAGCGTGCTCTTGACAGTCAGCTCGCCGCCCATGATGCCGGTCAGCATGCGGCAGATTGTCAGGCCCAGGCCGCTGCCAGTGTCGGCTTGCTCTTCACCTGCCCAACTGCGTTCGAATGGCAAAAAGATGCGTTCCAAGTCCGCCGCGGGAATACCCGCGCCGCTGTCTTCGATTTCGAACTGAGCGATATCCGAGACATGGCGCACGCGAAAACTGACATGTCCTTGTTGAGTGAACTTGACGGCGTTGCTCAGCAGATTGATCAGGATCTGGCGCAGCCGCTTCTCGTCGACCTGGACGATGCGCGGCAGGTTGTCCGAGGGTTCATAGGTGAATTGCAGTCCTTTGAGCGTGACCTGGGGCCGGAACATCATGACGACTTGATCCAGGAACTCAGGCAATCGGAGTTCATGGTTTTCGAGTTTGAGTTTGCCGGCTTCAATGCGCGCCACATCCAGCAGGCCGTCGATCAGCCCGATCAGATGCTTGCCGCTGCGGTGAATCACGTCGATCGCTTCACGCCTTTGTTCCGGTAAAGCGGGATCTCGCGCCATGATTTGCGCGTAACCCAGAATGCTGTTCAACGGCGCACGCAACTCATGACTCATGCCGCTCATAAAACGGCTCTTGGCCAGGTTGGCGCTTTCCGCCGCTTCTTTGGCGCGCTGCAGTTGTGCATCGGTTTGCTCATGCGCTGCGATCTCCCGCAGCAATAGATGCGTTTGCCGATCCGACTCTTCTTGGGCGACTTGGCGGCTTTCGTTGGTCAGTACCAGCCACCAGGCTGCGACCCCGCCGATCAGAATGAGGGCGGCAAAGAGCTTGATGAAAGCCGCCTTCAGCGTACTGATGTCAGCGCCATTGCGGGTATAGGTCACGGCCTCTTGAAAATACAGCAGCGCCATGATTGAGGCCAGCAGCCCCGCCATGACGCCAAGGATGATCAAGTAGTGAGTCAGGCGCGAGTGAAATAGCGGCGTCATGGGCCCGGGAAAAATGCGCCGTAGCGCAGTACCCAATTGATCTTGAGCGCGCGATTCGGATTTACAGCGATCATGGCAGCGCGCGTCCAGCGTGCAGCATAGCGAGCAGATCGCTCCGTTGTAGGCGGGGCAATGCGCCATGTCGGGTGGCTCAAAGGTATTGGCGCAGATGACGCATTTCGACTCGAGCGCGTGTGTTGCGTTGGGCTGGCGGGCCAGGTTGTAGCGTCCGCGAGTTCTCCATGCAATCAGCGGCGCCGCTACGAACGTGGTCGCCAGTGCAATGAATGGCGATAGTGCCTGAGCCATCGCACCAAAGGCCCCGCCGAAGGCCAGCAGCGATATCGTGAGCGAGATCATCATGCTGCCCACGCCGACAGGATTGATGTCATACAGGTGCGCGCGCCGGAACTCGATGCTGGCTGGGCTCAGGCCCAGGGGCTTGTTGATGACGAGATCGGCCACCAGCGATCCGATCCAGGCCAGCGCCACGTGGGCAAAGATCGCCAGCACATGTTCCAGGGCGTCGAAGACACCCAGTTCCATGAGGCCAATGGCAATCATGACATTAAAGACCAGCCAGACGACGCGGCCTGGATGACTGTGGGTAAGGCGGGCAAAGAAGTTGGACCATGCCAGCGACCCCGCATAAGCGTTGGTCACGTTGATCTTTACCTGTGAGATGACGACAAAGACCGCCATGGCGATCAACGCCAGACCCGGGGTGGAGAACACATACTGATAGGCGACCCAATACATGTGCGTGGGATCGGCGGCTTTTTCCATGCTGACGCCGTGACCCAACGCCAGATAGGCCAAAAAGGCGCCGCCCAGCATCTTGAGCGCGCCGGGAATGATCCAGCCCGGACCGGCGCAGAGCAGGGCAGTCCACCAACGCCATCGGTTCGCGGGTGTCTGCTGTGGCAGAAAGCGCAGAAAGTCGACTTGTTCGCCAATCTGCGTGACCAGCGATGCGGCAACGGCGGACCCCGCGCCAAATAGCAGGATATCGAAATGACCGTTGTCGCGGTGATGGCCTGCGAAGCTCAGCAATCCATCCAGCGCCTGGGGCTCTTTGAACAGGATAAAGGCGTAGGGGACGATCAACAGGATCAACCAGATCGGCTGTGTCCAGTTTTGCAGGCGGTTGATCAGGGTTATCCCATATGTGACCATGGGAATGATGGCCAGGGCGCACAGCAGATAACCCAGCGTCAGCGGCAGGCCTGTCGCCAACTCGATGGCCAGCGCCATGATGGCCGCCTCCAGCGCAAAGAAGATGAAGGTAAAAGACGCGTAGACCAGCGAAGTCAGGGTAGACCCCAGGTAGCCGAAGCCTGCGCCTCGTGTCAGCAGGTCCATGTCCAGACCGTGGCGCGCGGCGTAGTACGAAATCGGCAACCCTGTCAGAAATACGATGAGCGAGACGGCAACAATCGCCCAGAAGGCATTGACGAAGCCGTAGTTCAGCGCCAGCGCGCCGCCAATGGCCTCCAGCGCCAGGAAGGACGCTGCACCGCCGGCGGTGTTTGCCACCCGGAACAAGGACCACTTGCGAAACGAATGCGGTGTGAACCGCAGGGCGTAATCCTCCAGCGTTTCGTTGGCGACCCAGGTGTTGTAGTCGCGTCGAACCTTGACGATGCGTTGAGAGGCGCTGGGATCCACGGCAATTTGTTCCAGATTGGACGACCGATGTAGTGGGCGACGCAGGGATCTCGGGCGCGTGAGCCACGTGATATGCGTCGAATGACGTAGATACGGTTTTACCTGCAGGCGGTCGCATCGCCACTACGTCAATCAACGTATATTGCGCCGCAGCATTGGTGCCTAGTATTGCACCGTATCCCGGTCAAACGCCAGCATTTGCTGGGGCGTATCCGGTCAATGGTGGCATTCATCCGCTAGGAGCAATTGATGGCTCGCAAACCTGAGTTAAACGATGATCTGATCTCCCCGGCCCGCCGACGCATGGCGTTGGCGATGGCTGCCCTGCCGTTGATGGGCGTGCCGGTGCTGTCCAGGGCCGCCGGGCCGGCGACGGCCGCGGTCAACACGACGGGCCTGGCCGTGACCGACACAGAGGTCATCGTCGGGCAACTGCACTCTGCCACAGGGACGATGGCCATCAGCGAGACGGGGTCGATCCAGGCCGAGCGTCTGGCCATCGAGCAGATCAATGCAATGGGTGGCGTGCTCGGACGCACGATCAAGGTCATTCAGGAAGACGGCGCCTCCGATTGGCCGACATTCGCCGAAAAAGCACGCAAGCTGCTGGTCAGCGACAAGGTCGCCACCGTGTTTGGCTGCTGGACCTCGGCCTCGCGTAAAGCGGTGCTGCCGGTGTTCGAGAAAGAAAACGGCCTGCTCTATTACCCCACGTTCTACGAAGGGTTGGAGCAATCCAAAAACGTCTTCTACACAGGACAAGAGGCAACGCAACAGATCTTGTCGGGGCTGGATTGGATCAATCGCGAAACCAAAGCCAAGACGTTCTACCTGATCGGCTCGGACTACATCTGGCCGAGGACGTCCAACAAGATCGCGCGCAAGCACATCGAGAACGTGCTCAAGGGCGAGGTCGTAGGCGAAGACTACTATCCGTTGGGCCATACGCAGTTCGGCTCGCTGATCAACAAGATCAAGCTCAAGAAGCCGGATGTGATCTATGCCATTGTGGTCGGCGGCAGCAACGTGTCGTTCTATAAGCAACTCAAGGCGGCAGGGGTGACTGCGGCCAAGCAGACCTTGTTGACCATCTCGGTGACTGAGGACGAATTGCTGGGTATCGGTGGCGAGAATGCCGAGGGCTTTTACTCGTGCATGAAGTATTTCCAAAGCCTGGACAATCCGAACAACAAGAAATTCGTCGAAGCCTTCAAGGCCAAATACGGCGCGAATGCCGTGATCGGGGATGTGACGCAGGCGGCGTATCTCGGACCTTGGCTGTGGAAAATGGCGGTCGAGAAAGCTGGCAGTTTCGATGTGGACAAGGTCGTGGCTGCCTCGCCTGACCTGGAATACAAAGAAGCGCCGGAAGGCTACGTCAAGATCGATCCGAACCACCACCTGTGGAGCAAGACCCGTGTGGGCAAGATCAGGCGCGATGGGCAGTTCGACGTGGTCTATGAAACCCCCGAGTTGATCAAGCCCGATCCCTTTCCCAAGGGTTATCAATAAGCAGTTGCCTGACACGTTGTCACGCCGAGTGCCCCGGGCCAGCCCCCGGGGTTTGCCCCAAATCGCTTTGAAGGCTGCGGTATGGAATCCTTATCCGAGTTTGGCGCCATCCTGTTGATGCAGGGATTCAATGGCCTGTCTGTATTCAGCGTGTTGTTGCTGATGGCGTTGGGACTGGCCCTGATTTTCGGGCAAATGGGCGTGATCAATATGGCCCACGGCGAATTCCTCGCCGTGGGGGCGTACACCACCTATTTGTCGGCCACGCTGGTGCAGACCTATGCGCCCGCCTTCACGCCCTATTATTTTCTGTTCGCGGTGGTGGCGGCTTTTGTGGTGGCGTTTGCATTGGGGTGGCTGGTCGAATGGGCCATGATTCGCCACTTGTATCGACGGCCGTTGGATACGTTGCTGGCGACCTGGGGGCTGTCCTTGATCATGCAGCAGTCGCTGCGCTCGATTTTCGGACCGCGCGAGGTCAGCCCGGAGATGCCGGAATGGCTGATGGGTTCTTGGCAGCCCATGGAGGGAGTGGACATCCCCATCAACGGACTGTTTGTCATGGTGCTGACGTTCCTGATGACGGCCAGTCTGATTTTGGCCTTGTTTCGTTCCACGTGGGGACTGCACGTGCGCGCCACCGTGCAGAATCGCGCGATGAGCGGGGCGGTGGGCATAGACACTCGCCGTGTCGATCGCGTGACTTTTGCATTGGGATGCGGGATTGCCGGAGTCGCGGGCGCTGCGTTTACCACCATCGGCGCGACGGGCCCTACGAGCGGATCGCTGTACATCGTCGATACGTTTTTGACTGTGGTCTTTGGTGGCGCAGCCAGTTTGCTGGGAACGGTCGCTTCGGCGTTTCTGATTGCTCAGACGCAGTCGGTGTCAGAGTTCTTTATGACGGGCTCCATGGCCAAGGTTCTGACCCTCACGGGCATTGTCATCATCCTGATGCTGCGTCCACAAGGGCTGTTCTCCATCAAAACGCGTAAATAAGGAGCCTGGCGATGTCGAGTTTCTACAAGAATGTGCTGGGCGCGCGCGAAGGCATGATCGGCTTGGGGATACTGGCCGCTCTTGTCTTTGTCGTGTTTCCGTTGGCGCTGGATGTCTTTCGCTTGAATCTGGTGGGCAAGTATCTGTCTTATGCCTTTGTGGCCATCGGCCTGGTCATGTGCTGGGGATATGGCGGCATTCTTAGCCTCGGGCAGGGCGTGTTCTTTGGGCTCGGGGGCTATTGCATGGCCATGTTCCTGAAGCTGGAGGCGTCTACGCCACAGGCTACGGCGATCCAGTCTACGCCCGGAATTCCGGATTTCATGGATTGGAACCAGTTGACGGCCTTGCCGCTGTTCTGGGAACCATTCAAAAGCTTTACCTTTACCTTGGTGGCAATTCCATTGATTCCGGCTTTGCTGGCCCTGGTTCTGGGCGCGGCGATGTTCAAGCGTCGTGTGGGAGAGGTGTACTTTGCCATTGTGACGCAAGCAGTGGCGTTGATCCTCTCAGTGCTGATCATCGGACAGCAGGGGTACACCGGCGGAGTCAATGGCATTACCGATCTCAAGACCTTGTTAGGTTGGGATATCCGTAGCGACAGTGCACGTGTGTTGCTGTACTTCATCAATGGCGCGCTGTTGTTCGGCTGCATCCTGTTCGGAAAATTCCTGCTGTCCTCCAAGCTCGGAAAATTGTTGATGGCCATGCGCGACAAGGAAGAGCGCGTACGGTTTTCCGGCTATGACGTGGCGAATTTCAAAGTGTTCATCTTTGTCGTGGCGGCGATTTTCTCGGCAATTGGCGGGGCCATGTTCACCTTGCAGGTCGGGTTCATGTCGCCGTCTTTTGTGGGTATTGTGCCTTCGATCGAGATGGTGATCTTTGCCGCGGTGGGAGGACGCCTGTCGTTGTTGGGTGCGGTGTATGGCACTTTGATCGTGAATTTTGGCAAAAGCTATTTTTCGGAAACCTTTCCCGAGGTCTGGTTGTTCTTGATGGGCGGATTGTTCATCGCGGTGGTGATGGCATTTCCGAACGGCCTGGCTGGTATTTACAAAGACTATGTACGGCCCAGGCTCGCGTTGCGTCGCGGTCGTGTTGTCCGGGAGGCGCTATGACTATGCCGATGATTGGTGCGCTGCCCGAAGGCAAGAATGAGTTTGCCCTGTACGTAGAGGGGCTGACCGTGGCGTTCAATGGTTTCGTCGCGGTCAATGACTTGAATTTATATGTGGAAAAGGGCGAGACGCGCGTGGTGATAGGCCCGAACGGTGCCGGCAAGACGACCGTGTTGGACCTGATCTGCGGGCGAACGAAGGCGACCTCGGGATCGATTCGATTCAAGGATATCGAGCTGACTACGATGAGCGAGCACAAGATCGTGCGGGCAGGCGTCGGCCGGAAGTTTCAAACTCCCTCGATCTATGAAACGCTCACGGTCCGCGAGAATCTGGAGGTTTCCTTTCCTCGTGGCCGTACGGTGCTGGGCGCCCTGGCATTCAGATTGACTGCCGATGTCGTAGCGTGCGTAGAAGAAGTCGCCGAACAGATATTCCTGTCGACGCATCTGCATCGCCCCGCGGAATTGCTGTCGCATGGGCAAAAGCAGTGGCTGGAGATCGGCATGTTGCTGATGCAGGCACCCGAACTCATGATGCTGGATGAACCTGTTGCCGGGATGAGTGTGTCGGAGCGGGAAAAGACCGCTGAACTATTGAATCGCATCGGCAAAGACCGGTCGATGATCGTCATTGAACACGATATGGAGTTTGCGCGGCATATCGCCGACAAGGTCACGGTACTGCATCAGGGAAAGGTACTGGCGGAAGGGTCGATGGATCATGTGCAGAATGATCCTCGCGTCATCGAAGTCTATCTGGGTCACTGAGTGTGGCGCGGCGAGAGGGGTTCGCAATGTTCGAAGTGAAAGGACTGCAAGCGGGTTATGGCCAGAGTCGTGTCGTGCATGGTGTGGATCTGAATGTGGCTCAAGGGGAGATCCTGGCCATCATGGGGCGCAACGGCATGGGCAAGACGACTTTGTTCAAGACGCTGGTCGGCATGTTGCCCGCTCAGGGCGGGGATATTTCCATTGACGGTCAGCGTGTTTCGGGATTGGAGAGTTTCAAACGCGTGCGACGTGGCATCGCCTATGTGCCCCAGGGACGCATGATTTTCCCGACGCTGACTGTGGAAGAAAACATTCGCACCGGGCTGCGCGGCCGTGCATTGGCAGACCCTATCCCCGACGAGATCTATGCCTTGTTTCCGGTGTTGCACGAGATGCGNCGCCGCCGCGGCGGCGATCTGTCCGGCGGGCAACAACAACAGTTGGCGATTGCACGCGCCTTGGTCACGCAGCCCAAAGTCCTGATGTTGGACGAGCCCACCGAAGGAATCCAGCCGTCGATCATCAAGGACATTGCCCGAAGTTTGCTGGAAATCAGATCGATGAAAAATCTGGCGATCATTGTTTCCGAGCAAGTCCTCAGTTTCACCTTGCAGATTGCCGATCGTTTGATCGTGATCGATCGTGGCCGCTTTGTGTTGGAAAGCACGCGCGCCGAGGTCGATGAACAAAGCATCAGCAAATATTTGTCCGTCTGATTTCTCACCCGATCCCGTTTCGCTGTCGCTGCAGCGTCTGTTCCCGCCTTTCCAAGGAGACTTCCATGGCAGAAACTTTGATCAAAGTCGATTTGAGCCAATCGCCCTACGAGAACGAACAAGTACACAATCGCTGGCATCCGGATATTCCGATCGCAGTGTGGGTCAAGCCGGGGGACGATTTTGTGCTGGAGACCTATGATTGGACGGGCGGCGCCATCAAGAACGATGACAGCGCCGACGACGTACGTGATGTGGATCTGAGCACCGTGCACTTTCTGTCTGGGCCAGTCGGTGTCGAGGGCGCGGAACCCGGCGATCTGCTGGTGGTCGATTTGCTCGATATCGGCGCCAAACAAGAAAGCTTGTGGGGTTTTAACGGATTCTTCAGCAAGCAGAATGGCGGCGGATTCCTGACGGATCATTTTCCCCATGCGCAGAAATCGATCTGGGATTTCGAGGGGATGTTCACGAAGTCGCGCCACATTCCTGGTGTGCGCTACGCCGGCCTGATTCACCCCGGATTGATCGGTTGCCTGCCTGATCAGGCGATGTTGGACGAATGGAATCGGCGCGAGCAAAGCTTGATTGATACCGAGCCGGCGCGTGTCCCGCCGTTGGCCAATCCGCCGTTTGCCCAGACGGCTCATATGGGCAAGTTGTCGGGCGCGGCGCGGGATAAAGCGGCCGCCGAGGGTGCGCGCACGGTGCCGCCGCGCGAGCACGGCGGCAATTGCGATATCAAGGATCTGTCGCGCGGTTCGCGGGTCTTTTTTCCTGTGTATGTGAAAGGCGGCGGCCTGTCGGTCGGCGATCTGCATTTTTCACAAGGAGATGGCGAGATCACGTTCTGCGGTGCCATTGAAATGGCCGGCTGGGTGCATATGCGGGTGTCGGTGATCAAACAGGGAATGACCAAGTACGGCATCAAGAATCCGATCTTCAAACCCAGCCCGATCGTGCCCAACTACAAGGATTATCTGATTTTTGAGGGGATCTCGGTCGACGAGCAAGGCAAGCAGCACTATCTGGATGTGCATATCGCTTATCGGCAGGCATGCTTGAACGCGATTGAATATCTGAAGAAATTTGGTTATTCCGGGGCGCAAGCGTATTCCATATTAGGGACAGCGCCGGTGCAGGGCCATATCAGTGGGGTGGTCGATATTCCTAATGCCTGCGCGACCCTGTGGCTGCCCACTGAGATTTTCGATTTTGATATCCAGCCTGGCGCCGACGGCCCGATCAAGCATATCAAGGGGGATGTCGATATGCCTGTGTCGTACGATCTTTGAGTCGAGGTCGTTCCATGCCTATGTATGAGTATTGTTGCGAGGCCTGCGGGCCGTTTGACGCGCTCAAGCCTCTGTCGGAATTCAGGGCGCCCGCTGCCTGCCCGGAATGCGGATGTTCCGCGCCACGAGTGGTGGGCAACGCGCCAGCGTTGTCCACGCTATCTGAGGCCGTACGCCGCGCGCATGCGATAAACGAGAAGAGCGCCGATGCGCCGCGCAGTACGCGTTCGGGGCACGGAATGAACTGCGGATGCTGCGCAACGCGGTCTCGTCCCGGCAAAACCCGGCGTACGGCCGATGGCGGCAAGACGTTCCAGGGGGCGAGACCCTGGATGATCAGCCACTGATTGTTCATTGCCCCGCATCGGCCACGGAAGGTGCAAGCCGTAGTTGATGCGGGCCATGTCTAGATCGGTTGTTACGAGGGTGGGTAAGGAGATGCCACACTGCCGCGCTTGTTTTCTGAGCATGGCCGCATGCTGTTCGGGGCTTGTCATATGCGTGGTCTTGCCGTTGCGTCGCAGCGCGTATGGCATGCCGCGCACGCGGCTTCAGTCCTGATAACCCGGATTACGCCTGTCCAGATAGCGCAGCATGGCTGGCCATTCCATCAAGCCGAATGGCCGGCGGACGGTCGGCTGATAAAGATGATGGGTTCTATCAATGACGGCCTGTGGCGGCATCGTCAGGGCGGCACCAGAGCACATGGCGTCGACTTGCGCGCGGCAAGCCATCTCCAGCCAGTACATGGCATTGAATGCCTCGGCGATGCTGGGGGATGCGACCAAGAGCCCATGATTGCGCAGGATCATGGCGTCCTGTTTACCCAGATCGGCGACCAATCGGGCGCGCTCATCCAGATCGATGGCGACGCTTTCGTAGTCGTGATAGGCGATGTCCTTGAATCGCATCGCCGTTTGCGTCAGGGGCAGTAATCCCTCTTTCATACATGAGACGGCCATGCCGGCACGCGAATGCGTGTGAATCACGCAGCCTACATCGTGGCGTGCGCCATGGACTGCGCTGTGGATGACGTAGCCTGCCTGATTCAGCCCGAGGTCTGTGTGCGGATTGTCTAGGACCTCACCTTGAACATTGATTTTGATCAGGCTCGACGCGGTGATCTCCTCGTACATGTAGCCATAGGGGTTGATCAGGATTTCGTCGTCCGTGCCCGGGATGCGCACGGTGATGTGGTTGTAGATCAGGTCGCTCATCCCGAACAGCGGCATCAATCGATAACAGGCGGCGAGATCGATGCGGGTCTGGCGTTCTGCGTCGCTATAGGCTTGCGTCATTTCTGTGTGACTCCAGGCTAAATGGATCGGCGTTTTTCATGATAGGCGCGATGTGTCTTTTGCTGCACATACTCCCGCTAGGGTAAGCCCGGATCTCGTCAGTGTGGTGAAGCTGCCTATAATCTGTCCATAAAATAAACACTATGACCATAATGTGGTCAAATTTAATATGGAGAGAGATAGATGAAGCGTCGTGCATTCAATCGCTGCATGGTGTCTGCGCTGTTGGGCGCCATGGCGGCAATTGCCGCCATTCCTGCAGCACAGGCGCAGAGTTTTCCGAGCCGGCCGGTGGAACTGGTGGTGCCGTTTGCCGCAGGCGGTGGCACGGACGCGTTGGCGCGCGCCATGAGCGATGCGTCGCGCAAGCATTTTCCCCAGCCTATCGTGATACTGAACAAGCCGGGCGCGGCAGGCGGAATCGGCCTGACGGATGTCGCCAGGAGCGCCCCGGACGGCTACAAGCTGGCCCTGGTGACGGCGGATATGGTGATCATTCCGCATTTGGGGTTGACCAAGACGACGCACGAAAGCTTTACGCCGATCATTCAGCTCAATGCAGATCCGTCGGCGATCACGGTAGCGGCCGATTCACCGTACAACACGATCGAAGAGTTTCTGGAGGCCGCCCGCGCCAAGCCTGAGACGATGCAACTGGGCAATGCGGGAGTGGGCTCCATCTGGCATTTGGCTGCGGCGGCGCTCGAGGACAAGACCGGCGTGAAGTTCAATCACATCCCGTTCACAGGCGGAAACCCCGCTGTATTGGCGCTGCTGGGAGGCCATATTGATGCGGTGGCAGTCAGTCCCGCAGAGGTCATCCAATACGTGAAAGCCGGAAAACTAAAGACGCTGGCTGTGATGGCGGATCAACGAGTCAAAGGCTTTGAGAATGTACCGACGCTGAAAGAGCGCAACATCGATCTGTCTATCGGTACATGGCGAGGCATCGCCGCGCCGAAGGGCACGCCTCAGCCTGTGCTGGATACACTGGGCGAAGCTTTTCGCAAAGCGGCAGCGGAAGACAGCCTGAAGAAATTTATGGATGAACAGAATCTGGGCTATGTCGTCGAGGACCAGAAAGTGTTTACCGCACAGATCGAGCGCGACAATGCTACCTTTAAGGCTCTGATCGAAAAATTCAACATGAAGCCGTAAGCGTTGTGTGCGGCGTGTTTCCCTTTGGGGTCAGCACGCCGAAGGCGTAGCGTGGCTTTTTAGACGAGGAATCAAGGATGGATTTAGGAATCGCGGGCAGGACTGCCCTGGTGGGCGGGGCAAGCAAGGGCCTGGGCTACGGCTGCGCGTTGGCGCTGGTGCGCGAAGGCGTGAATGTGGTGATCGTCGCGCGCGGCGCAGAGGCGCTGAATGCGGCACAGCAGCAGTTGCTGCAGGCTCGTTCGAATGCTGACACCTTTGTCAAAGCCGTGGCCGTCGATATCACGACGCCGCAGGGTCGCGACGCTGTGTTTGCCGAGCACCGCGATTACGATATCGTCGTGACGAATGCGGGCGGCCCGCCTCCCGGTGATTTTCGCGAATGGGATCGCGAGCAGTGGCTCAAGGCCGTCGAGGCCAACATGCTGACGCCGATTGAGTTGATCAAGGCCACGGTGGACGGCATGGCCGAACGTGGCTTTGGGCGTATCGTGAACATTACGTCCAGTGCGGTAAAGGCGCCGATCGATGTGCTGGGCTTGTCCAATGGCGCGCGCACCGGGTTGACCGGTTTCGTGGCGGGTGTGGCGCGCAGCGGCATCGCGGCCCACGGCGTGACGATCAATAATTTGCTGCCCGGAGCATTCGAGACGGATCGCCTGAAGGCGACGATGGCCGCTGCGGCCTCCAAGACCGGCAAAGAGGTCGATGCGTTGCGCGCCGCACGGCTGGCCGGAATCCCTGCCAAACGTTTCGGCAACGCCGAGGAGTTCGGCTCGATCTGCGCGTTTTTGTGCAGCGTGCAGGCGGGCTACATGACAGGGCAAAACGTGCTGGCCGACGGCGGTACATATCCTGGCACTTTCTAGGCGTTCCGCGTGTTGGGCTTTGTCTGACGGGCTCCGTACAATACGCAGACAGTGTGGGCGTCTCCTTGTGTGGCCGCCCACACTTCGCCATGTTTCGATTCGCCATCATTGATTGCCATGCCAGCCTCTACGTCCGTCGCGTCTCCTCCCACCGCCCAGGTCGCAGGGACTGCTGCATTCTCAAAGTTCATGCATATATTGCAGCTGGTGGCGGACACGTCGGATCCGATGACCATTGCAGAGCTCAGCAAGCTGAGCGGTTATCCGCGTCCTACGGTGTACCGCACCGTGGCCGCTTTGCTGGCCGAACGTTTGTTGGCCGAGCATCCCCATACGGGAAAATTGACGCTGGGGCCACGTTTGATTCAGTTGGCCAGCCGCAGCTGGGGGCGTTCGGAGTTGCGTTTGGCGGCTGTCGAGGCGCTCAAGCAGCTACGCGATGTGACGGGTGAGACCGTCCATCTGGCGGTGCCCAATGGCCAGCACATGGTCTACATCGAAAAGCTCGAAAGTCCGAGCGCCGTGCAGATGAACTCGCGCATCGGGACCAACGTTTCCTTGCATTCGACGGCGGTGGGCAAGGCTTATCTGGCGATGCTGGACAGAGCGTCGCAGCAAGCCGTGTTAGAGACATTGCCGCAGCCGTTGCCGCACTATATGCCGAACACGGTGAAAGACCTCAAGGCCTTGCGTGGGGTGCTGGAGCAGGTCCGTCAGCGTGGCTGGGCGGTGGACGACGAGGAAAACGAGGCGGGCATTTATTGTTTTGGCGCGCCGATTTTTGGCCGTGACGGTATGCCGGTCGCGGCGATCAGCGTCAGTACGCTGCGCTTTCGCCAAAAACCCGACCCCGGGACGGCTTATGTCGCGCCGCTGCTGCAGGCCTGCCGGGCGATCAGCCAGCGTCTGGCCGAGACGCCGGCGTTGTCTTCTGCGGATATGTTGTAGGGCCTGTCTGAGAGGCCCTGCCATTACGCCGGTGTTTTCACCTGGCTTTCCAGGTGTGCCTTCAAATCAGGCGCCAGCTTGAGTTGGCGTGCCAGTTCGTCCAGGTAGGCGCGTTCCATGTAGCTTTCTTCGTCGACCATGATGAGGCTGGCCAGGTACATTTCCGCGCCCATCTCGGGGCTTTGGGCGGCGGCGGCAATGGCGCTGGGGTCGAGCGGCCGGGCCAGTTCAGCCTCCAGCCACCGGCGGTCGGCTGCGTCTGTGGACAGCTTGCCGAGTTCTGTTTCCAGTAGCTGACGTTCTTCGGGGCCGATGTGGCCGTCGGCCTTGGCCGCGCCGATCATGGCCGTCAGCACGGCTGAGCTGTGCTGCTCGAGCTGGCTCGCGGGCAGGCTCTGGAAGGACTCGGCCGTCAGCGCGGGCGTCGTTGCTGCAGCCGGCGCCGATGCGGGCTGCTGAGCCTGCTTTTTCTGCCAATCACCGTATGCGCGATAAGCCAGCGCGCCCAGGGCTGCCATGCCGCCGTACATGGCGACTTTGCCGCCCACCTTGCGGGCCTTTTTGCTGCCTAGCAGCAGGCCCAACGCACCAGCGCCCAAGGCGCCGCCGCCCAGTCCGGTCAGAAAGGACGACGTGTTGCCGCCGCCAGAGGTGGCGGATTGCACTCGTGCGCTGGCATCACGGGCCAGACCCTGGCCGGATTGCAGAAGTTGTTCTAAAAGCTGGCGGGCGCTCATGAAAGGCGGGCTCCTGTCGAGAATGCGGAACAATATCTGACTGCCTGGGGGCCAGGAAGTTCAGTTTTCTGTCAGGATGCAAGATTACGCGGTATCTCTGGGGGAACGTCGTCGGAAAATGCTACAAATAGCAAGAAGGCCCGTCGCATAACGTCCGCCGGTGCGCGAACGCACTGCAAATCAAACCTGTCCCGCCGCATTGCGGCTGCGTCCCTTTTCTGCCCGGTATGAATACCGAGGCTTTTCGGAGCAAAAAATGACCATTCGCGTCCGCCAGAATGCCCCACGTACCATGGAATTCACAGCGATGGCCGAAGGCCACTCGCTGCCGTTGGCCATGCCTCAACCGCAAGGCGACGGCCCTGATCCGCATGATTATTTCGACACGGCTCTGGGGGGATGCAAGGCGCTGACAGTGCTGTGGTACGCCCAGCGCAAGGAAATGCCTCTGGAGTCCATCGATGTCGACGTCGTGCGGGACGCATCGGAGGAGCGCAAGGGGGTGTATCGCCTGACCGCCAAGCTCACGCTGCACGGCGAACTCAGCGATGCCCAGATCGACGAGCTGCATTCCGTGGCAGAGAAATGCCCGGTGCACAAGTTGATGACGGCGGTGGATGTACAGGTGTCTACGTTGGTGGTGCGGCCGCAATAGCAGGCGCAGCATGCCGCGGCGACTCCGTCCGAGCGCCAGCACGGGCGCGCAGTATCTCCAGCAAACGTGCTGTCGCCGGTGATAGCAGACGGTCGTTACGGGTGATGAGACCGTAGTCGTCCATCTGGCAGGGCATCGGCAGCGGCAAGGTCGCGACCAGACCGCATGCCGAGTAGTACCTGGCCACGTCGATAGTCAGGACAGCCAGCATGTCGCTGCGTTCGAGCAGGCTGGTGATGAACAGCAGGGCCTGGCTTTCCACGACGCTCGTCGGGGGCCGCAGGCTGGCGTGCTGGAACATCAATTCGAAACGGTGGCGCAGCACCGAGCCCATGGGTGGCACGATCCAGCTTGCGTCAGCGACCTGTTCCAATGAGAGCTCAGGCTGTTGCAACAGGGGATGGCCGAGGCGCGCGACGGCGTTGACTGGCTCGAAATCCAAGGGCTCGAAATTCAGCGCCAGCTTGTCGTGTTCGGGCGATAGGCGTCCGATAACCAGGTCCAGCCGCTCCTGGGCCAGGCGTTCCAGCAGCAAATTGCTGCTTTCGACTTCAACAGCGATGGTCATCCGTGGCCATTGTTGTTTGATCTCGGCAATCGCCGCGGGCAGCAGACTGACCGCGGGCGAGGTAATGGCGCCGATACGGATGTGGCCCGCTTGTCCGTCCTTGAGATGGGCAATTTCATCGCGCGCCTGATCGAGACTTTCAACCAACAGCCGTGCATGGCGAATCAGCGCCTGCCCATATTCCGTGGGCCGTACGCCGCGTGGCAAGCGCTCGAACAAGGGGACATCCAGCATGTGCTCCATTTCTCGCAGCATCTTGGAGGCTGCGGGCTGTGTCATGGATAGCGCGGCGGCTGCGCGGTGGATGTTGCCCGTTTCCGCCAGCGCGACGAGCAACAGCAGATGGCGTGTCTTCAGCCGCGAGCGGATATACCAGGGCTGGGGGTTGAGCATAGGGTTTTCGAGAATATGTAAATTGATATCGAAAGCGGCTGTATTTTCATTAGAACGATAACAAAAAAGTATCTACATTAGCGCTTCCTGCCGCGACGACGGCATAGCGATTCCCGGAAGAGACACAATATGACCGACAAATCCAAGCCCAAGCTGCGTTCTGCCGAATGGTTCGGCACCAACGATAAAAACGGCTTTATGTACCGCAGTTGGATGAAGAACCAAGGGCTGCCGGATCATGCGTTCGATGGGCGTCCGGTCATCGGCATCTGTAATACCTGGTCCGAGCTGACCCCCTGTAATGCGCATTTCCGCAAGATCGCCGAACACGTCAAGCGCGGCGTGTACGAGGCGGGAGGTTTTCCGGTCGAGTTTCCGGTGTTCTCCACTGGGGAATCCAATTTGCGCCCCACCGCGATGCTGACGCGTAACCTGGCGGCGATGGACGTGGAGGAAGCGATACGCGGCAATCCGATCGACGCGGTGGTGTTGCTGTGCGGCTGTGACAAGACGACGCCTGCGTTGCTGATGGGCGCAGCGAGCTGTGATGTGCCAGCTATGGTGGTGACAGGCGGTCCGATGCTCAACGGCAAACTGGATGGCAAGAATATCGGTTCGGGTACGGCGGTGTGGCAGTTGCACGAGTCGCTCAAGGCCGGCGAGATCGATCTGCACAAGTTCTTGTCGGCCGAGGCAGGGATGTCGCGTTCGGCGGGTACCTGCAACACCATGGGTACGGCATCGACGATGGCATGTATGGCGGAATCGCTGGGCGTGAGCTTGCCGCACAATGCGGCGATTCCTGCGGTGGATTCACGTCGCTACGTGCTGGCGCATATGTCGGGCCGGCGCATTGTCGAGATGGCGTTGGAAGGCCTGACGCTGTCGAAAATTCTCACGCGCGAAGCGTTTGAAAACGCGATTCGCACGAATGCGGCAATCGGCGGTTCGACCAATGCCGTCATCCATCTGAAGGCCATCGCGGGCCGCATTGGCGTGCCGTTGGAGTTGGAAGACTGGACGCGCGTGGGGCAGGGCATGCCGACGATTGTCGACCTGATGCCCTCGGGGCGTTTCCTGATGGAAGAGTTCTACTATGCCGGCGGCTTGCCTGCCGTGCTGCGCCGCATGGGCGAGGCCGGGTTGTTGCCGCATCCGCAGGCGCTCACTGTCAATGGCCATACGATCTGGGACAACGTCAAAGACGCGCCCATCTACGATGACGAGGTGATTCGTCCGCTGGATAACCCGCTGATCAACGATGGCAGCATTCGTATTCTGCGCGGCAATCTGTCGCCTCGCGGCGCGGTGCTCAAGCCCTCGGCGGCAACGCCCGCGTTGCTCAAGCATCGTGGCCGGGCCGTGGTGTTCGAGAATCTGGAACACTACAAAGAGCGCATCGTCGACGAGGACCTGGACGTCGATGCCGACTCGGTCCTGGTCATGAAAAATTGCGGTCCGCGTGGTTATCCGGGCATGGCCGAGGTCGGCAATATGGGACTCCCCCCCAAGCTGCTGCGCCAGGGCATCAAGGATATGGTGCGCATTTCCGATGCGCGTATGAGCGGCACGGCATATGGCACGGTCGTGCTGCATGTGGCGCCCGAGGCGGCAGCCGGCGGACCGCTTGCCATTGTGCAAGACGGCGACTGGATCGAGCTCGATAGCGACGCTGGCCGCCTGCATCTCGATATTCCCGAAGACGAGTATCAGTGTCGCATGGCGACCGTGCAGAAGAATGCTGCTCCCGCCGACGGCGGCTATCGGCGTCTCTACGTCGATCACGTGCTGCAGGCCGACGAAGGTTGCGATCTGGACTTTCTCGTCGGTCGCCGAGGGTCGGCAGTGCCGCGCCATTCGCATTGACATCAAGACCAGGATGACGATTCGTGCCGAGCCCTTTGTTGCAGGGTTCGCGTAGCGCTGAGTCGTCATTCTGTACAGAAATTAAAACGGAGACCAATAATGACTACTGTCGCATCCAGCGGCCAGTTGGCCGCGCCCGCCACCGCCGAGCAAGGAGAAGAGTCACGCATCATCGGCATGCTCGTGCGCAAGCTGCTGCCTTTTTTGGCGTTGATCTATATCGTGGCGTATATCGATCGCGCTGTGGTGGGCTTTGCCAAGCTGCATATGAATGCCGACATCGGCATCAGCGAAACCGCCTATGGCATTGGCGCGGGATTGTTTTTCATCGGTTATTTCTTGTTTGAAGTCCCCAGCAATCTGGCGCTGGAGCGCTTTGGCGCGCGTCGGTGGTTTGCGCGTATTTTGTTTACGTGGGGCGCGATTACGATGGCCATGGCGTTGATCCATAACGCCACGACGTTTTATATCGCGCGGTTTTTGCTGGGTGCGGCTGAAGCGGGGTTGTACCCCGGCATCCTGTATTTTCTGACCAAATGGTTTCCGTTGCGCCACCGGGCGCGCATCATTGGACTATTGGTGCTGGCCCAGCCGATTGCCTTGATCGTGACCGGGCCGATGGCGGGCTTGTTATTGGACGGGAGTGGATGGTTTGGGCTCTCGCCTTGGCAGACGCTGTTTGTGGTGAGCGGCCTGCCGGCGGTATTGCTGTGCTTACCGACTCTGCGCATTTTGCCGGAGTCGCCTGCGACGGCGAAGTGGTTGAGCGCGGATGATCGCGCCTGGATCGAACGCGAGCTGGCTGCCGATGCCTCTACGCATGCATTGAAATCACATGGCAATCCCCTCAAGGCGTTGGCCGATAAACGCGTGCTGATGCTGGCATTGCTGTTCCTGCCGTTTCCGCTGGCGATTTACGGTCTGTCGATGTGGTTGCCGACTATCATCAAACAGTTCGGTGTGACCGACTCGATGACGGGGTTCTTGTCTGCGGTGCCTTATTTGTTCGCGGTGGTGGGCCTGCTCATTGTGCCTCGGCATTCGGACAAGCACGGCGAGCGCTATTGGCATATCGCTATCGTGTCAGGGGCTGCGGCGATTACCTTGGCCGCCAGCGCCTGGTTTACGTCGCCGGCGCTGCAGTTTTTCTTTATTTGCCTGACCGCGTTTTCCATTTACTCTATCCAGGCCGTGGTCTGGGCGTTGCCTGGGCAGTTTCTCACTGGCAGCAGCGCCGCGGTGGGTATTGCGATGATCAATTCGCTGGCGAATCTGGGCGGATATATCGGCCCGTTCGGTGTCGGCTATATCAAGGACGCTACCGGCAGCACCTCGGGCGGTTTGTATTTTCTGGCCATCATGCTGGTGTTTGCGGTGGTGATGACCTTTGTCGTGCGGGCCGCGTTGGACGGCAAGCGCTGATTTGATGGATTTGATACGGAACACATAACATGGCTCATCCTTCGACACCTTATCGTGGCATTTTCCCGGTCGTGCCGACCACGTTTCATGAGGACGGTACGCTGGATCTGGCCAGCCAGAAACGCGCCATTGACTTCATGATCGATGCCGGCGTGGACGGACTGGCGATTCTGGCTAATTTTTCCGAACAGTTTTCGCTGGCCGACGATGAGCGCGACGTGCTGACGCGCACGGCACTGGAGCATGTGGCGGGGCGTGTCCCGGTGATCGTGACGACCTCTCACTATGCCAGTCAGGTCTGCGCGCAGCGCAGCCGCCGCGCACAGGATCTGGGGGCGGCGATGGTGATGGTGATGCCGCCTTACCACGGTGCGACCTTTCGGGTGCCAGAGGCCGGGATAGCGGAGTTTTATGCCCGTGTGTCAGATGCCATCGACATTCCGATCATGGTGCAGGACGCGCCTGCCAGCGGTACTGTGCTGTCCGCGGCGTTCTTGGCGAAATTGGCGCGGGAAGTCGAACACGTTTCGTATTTCAAGATCGAAACCGCCGGCGCGGCGGCCAAGCTGCGTGAATTGATCCGTTTGGGCGGCGATGCGATCGAAGGCCCGTGGGACGGCGAAGAGGCCATTACGCTGCTGGCCGACCTGCACGCTGGCGCGACCGGCTCGATGACGGGCGGCGGTTTCCCCGATGGGATTCGCCCCATTATCGAAGCGTTCCGAACCGGAGATGCCGATGCGGCCTTTACGCTGTATCAGCGTTGGCTGCCACTGATCAACCACGAGAACCGGCAGGCCGGCATGCTGGCAGCCAAGGCGCTGATGAAAGAAGGCGGCGTGATTGCCTGCGACGCACCCCGCCATCCTCTGCCGCCGATGCACCCCGAAACACGGCGTGAGCTGCTCGATATCGCACGCCGGCTCGATCCGCTGGTGTTGCGCTGGGGGCGCTGAGATGCTTGGGTGAAAGCTGGTTTGTTCCTGGCGCGAGCGCTTTGACATCGACGCGGCGCTGCCCACGGTGACAGCCTGAATGCAGAACGTCCTAGCGCTTAGCCAAAAAAACGCCCCGACGAGGGGCGTTTTTTGTTGGTCGCTGACCTTAGCGGCGGGGCGCTAGCAGCTTATTCCATGCCCGGTGTGACCGTCGAGAAACCCGCATCGACGTGGGTGATTTCACCCGTCACGCCGGCAGCCAGGTCCGACAGCAGGAAGGCGGCGACGTTGCCGACTTCTTCGATGGTGACATTGCGGCGCAGCGGAGCATGGGCCTCAACGAATTTCAGGATCGAGGAGAAGTCCTTGATCCCGCTGGCGGCCAGGGTCTTGATCGGGCCAGCCGAGATGCCGTTGGAGCGGATGCCGCGCGGGCCGAGCGCTGTCGCCAGATAGCGGACGCTGGCTTCGAGCGAGGCCTTGGCCAGGCCCATCGTGTTGTAGTTGGGGACAACACGTTCGGCGCCGAGGTAGGTCAAGGTCAATACGGATGCCTTGCGGCCCTCCATCAGGGGCAGGGCGGCCTTGGCCAGGGCGGGGAAACTGTAGGCCGAGATATCGTGGGCGATGCGAAAGCCCTCGCGTGAGAGGCCATCCAGAAAATCGCCTGCGATGGCTTCGCGCGGGGCAAAGCCGATCGAGTGCACCAGTCCGTCCAGGCCATCCCAGCGTTTGCCTAATTCAGCGAATGTTTCCTCGATCTGGCTGTCTTCGGCCACATCGCAGGGCAGCACGATATCGCTGCCGAATTGGGCGGCGAATTCGCCGACGCGGTCTTTGAAACGGTCGCCCACATAGGTGAAAGCCAGTTCAGCGCCTTGTTGGTGGCAGGCTTGTGCAATGCCGTAGGCGATGGAACGGTTGGAAAGCACCCCGGTGACCAGAATGCGTTTGCCGGCGAGAAAGCCCATGTGTCGTGTCCTATGAATTCCGTGCGGAAAGGCAGCTATTTTAAAGCGTAACGATCAGCCTCGCGTGCCGGTGCCCGGCACGCGCAGTTGTGCGCCGACTTTCAGGTTGCTGCCCTTCATGTTGTTGAGCGCGCGCAAGGCGTCGACCGAGGTGCCATAGCGCCGGGCGACGCTGCTCAGGGTGTCGCCCGAGCGCACTTTGTGAGTGCGCACGTTGGGGCGAGTTGCCGTGGTGCGTCGAGCCGAGCGAGAGGCGGGCGGGACGGCTACGCCGGCCGGGGTTTCGAGAGAGGCCAGTTGGACGCCGCCAGGCTCGCTGGCCGGGATCAACAGACTGGCGCCGCTGGCAGATTTGGTGCGGCGGGAGACGCCGTTGGCACTGCGCAGCGCCACTTCGGTGACGCCAAAACGCTTGGCGATCGAGGCATAGGATTCGCCGCGGCGAGGTTGGTAGACCTTCCAGGAGCTCAGATCGCCCTTATAGGCTTGCAGATTGGCATTGAACTTGTCCACGCGATCTGTCGGCAACAGCAGCGTGGGCTGGTGTTCGCCGCGGATAATCGGACGGTTGAACGAGGGATTCAGGGCTTTGAATTCCTCGAGCGGCATTTCTGCGAGCCGGGCCGCGACTTCGAGGTCGATGTCGCGGTTCTTGCGCACCATGGCGAAATAGGGCGAATTGTCGACGGGGGGCAGAACGACCGCGTATTTACGCGGGTTGGCGATGATGTTCTTGATGGCCTGCAGCTTGGGAACGTAGTTGCGCGTTTCCTCGGGCATGTTCAGCGACAAATAGTCCGAGGACAGATTGGCGGCTTCGTTTCGGGCCATCGCGCGCTGTACCGAGCCTTCGCCCCAGTTGTATGAGGCCAGGGCCAGATACCAGTCGCCCTGCATTTCGAACAGCTTTTCCAGATAATCCAGCGCGGCGTAAGTCGAGGCGATGGGGTCACGCCGTTCGTCGCGCCACCAGTCTTGCTTCAGATTGAAATACTGGCCCGTCGCGGGGACAAACTGCCAGAGGCCAGATGCCTGGGAGCGCGACAGCGCCGTGGGGTTGTAGGCGCTTTCGACAAAAGGCAGCAAGGCCAGCTCGGTGGGCAGGCCGCGGCGGTTGATTTCGTCAACGATGAAATACAGATACTTGCCGGCCCGCTCGGCCATGCGCTGAACCGATTCGGGGTGGGCCGCATAGTAGTCAGTCCATTCCTGCGCCAGTTCGGTGTTCAGGTTGGGGATGGCGAAACCGCGGCGGATACGGTCCCAGGCATCTACGGGGGGATTGGTCAGATCGACAGTACGCGAGGTGTCTGCTGCGACATACTGCTGCTTGTTGTTGGTGGAGGGGGCCAGCGTCGCCGATTGGCGCGGCGTGCCGGCACAACCGGCAAGGATGGCGAGAACAACAGGTAGCAGAAGTCTAAACAAGGTCATCGGGTCATTGTCACTTGAAATCGTTTTTCCATTCACGCAAAGCCGCAAACGTGGCCACAGGCGTGTCCAACGCTAGTCCGGACTGCTGGCGGGCAGCCTGAATGACAGCGGCTTGGCTGGTGCGCAAGAACGGATTGGTGTCCAATTCTAGTGCCATAGTGGTCGGCACGGTAGGACAGCCGTGTTCGCGTAATTGCTGGGCCCGCTGATACCACTGTTGCAGGGTATGGTTGGCAGGTTCAACTGCCATGGCCCAGCGCAAGTTGGATAGAGTGTACTCGTGCGCACAGCAAACCTGTGTATCGGCGGGTAAGGATATGAATTTTGCCAGAGAGGCGTGCATTTGTGCGGGCGAGCCCTCAAATAACCGGCCACAGCCGCCCGCAAACAGGGTGTCGCCGCAAAACAATACGGGTTTTTCCTGGTCCTGGACCTGGCCAAAGTAAGCAATGTGTCCAGCTGTATGTCCCGGAACGTCCAGGACTGATAGCGTCAGGCCGACCTCAGGCAGGGTGACGTGGTCGCCCTCGACGAGTCGGACATCGCAGTGCGGCAGACGTTCGTTTGCAGGGCCGTAGACGGTGGCCGGGGCATGGTGCAGCAATTCAAGCACACCTCCGACATGGTCGCCGTGGTGATGGGTGAGTAGAATGGCGCGCAGTTGCAGCCCGCGCTGCGCAATCAGGTCCAGCACCGGTCCGGCTTCGCCCGGGTCCACCACGACGGCATTATTTCCGCGCACGATGGCCCAGATATAGTTGTCGGAAAAGGCGGGCAGCGGCAGGATAGGGCCGTCGCCATTCGTGACGGGCAGAGTTTGCATCATTTTTCAGGAACGTCGACGTGACCGAGGAAACTCCGCCGATTGTAGAACTAGCCGAGTGGTTCCAGACACCGCCAGGGCAGTATGTCCTGGCGTGGGAGCGCTCGCAGTTCGACGCTATCGTGGCGGATGTGTTCGGATATTACGCTTGGCAAGTCGGTTTTGCAGAGTTTAATTTGCTGCAGGCCAACCGGATGCCCTTCAAGGGCTGGGTCGGAGCGCAGATGCCCGGCCCCGAGCAGGCGGCCCTGTGGCAAGGGTGTGTGGTGGCGAGTCCCGACGCATTGCCGTTCGAATCGCAAAGCGTGGACTTGCTGGTGTTGCCGCATGCATTCGAGTGCACGGACTCACCGCACGACGTGCTGCGCGAGGCCGAACGTGTGCTGATGCCAGAGGGGCGCCTGGTGATCTCGGGTTTCAATCCCTGGAGCCTTTGGGGCGCGCGCAACCGGACTCCCGGTATGGAGCCCTGGCTGCCGCTGCCGCCTTCGGCTCAGGTATCCTTGCCGCGCCTGAAGGATTGGCTGAAGCTCATGTCATTCGATGTCGGGTCGGGCCGTTTTGGCTGCTATGCCCCGGCATGCCGGACCGAAAAATGGCTGCAGCGATGGCACTTCATGGAAACCTATGGCCAGCGTTGGTGGGCATTGGGCGGGGCGGTCTACGTGGTGTCCGCCGTCAAGCGGGTGGCGGGTATGCGATTGGTCGGCCCTGCCTGGAAATCCGCCAAACGCCGCCGTCGCACCCGCGCCGCACCGGTCGTCGTCAATCGCGAAGCCGGGCCGGGCAAAACGTGATGAGACGTCAAGGGTGTCTCGTCGGACTTAACAGTAGGAACAATGCAAACAAACAACGATAGCGGTCTGCAGGTAGAAATGTGGACGGATGGGGCATGCAAAGGCAATCCCGGGCCGGGTGGCTGGGGGGTGTTGATGCGTGCCGGCGCACACGAGAAGACGCTGTATGGGGGGCAAGCCGGTACGACCAACAACCGCATGGAGTTGCTGGCCGTGATCGAGGGCCTGCGCGCGCTCAAGCGGCCATGCAAGGTACGGATTCATACCGACTCGCAATATGTCATGAAGGGCATGACCGAGTGGCTGGTCAACTGGAAACGCCGCGGGTGGATGACTGCGGATAAAAAGCCGGTGAAAAACTCAGAGCTCTGGCAGGCGCTGGATGAACAGGTCTCGCGCCATCAGGTGGATTGGCGCTGGGTGCGCGGTCATGCCGGGGACCCGGGCAATGAGCGTGCTGACGCACTGGCCAATCAGGGCGTGGAGAGCGTGCGAAAGGGATAACTTTTACGGCGGTTTCATGCGGGAATACCCTGGAAATAGTCCGCAGATCGCGCTCGCCGGCCAACTTTGTGCCAGTATGTAAACCGCTGGTGCTACAGTGCCAGCTCCATAGCTTGTTTCCATCCCGTCGGGCCAGCAACGCGCGCGGCTCGGCATGTTTACGCACCGCGATCATTGCGCATGAAAAAAGCTGTACTGCTGACTGCTATTGCGGTCGGGCTCGCTGCGGGCGCGGCCTTGGGGTATTGGGTTCCGCGCTGGTTGGCGGCCCCTGCGGGGTCTGTCGCAGATGCCGCTTCAACGGCGGTATCCGCCGCACCGAAAACCAAATCCCTGGATACGGTGCGGATAGAGGTCGCGCAAGTCCAGCAACTGAAATTCACGCGTGGCATCTCCGCGGTCGGCAGCCTGCGCTCTGATGAGTCGGTCGTGTTGCGTCCCGAGGTTGCGGGCCGTATTAAGACCATCGATTTCAAAGAAGGCCAGCCGGTAGAGCGCGGACAGGTACTGATCCGCCTGGACGATTCGGTGTCACGGGCCGAATTCGATCAGGCGCGTGCTAATTTGGCGTTGGCGCAAACACATTATCGCCGTGCCGTCGAGTTGCAGGGCCGTGGTTTCGTCAGCCAGCAGGCGCGCGACGAGGCCGGCAGCAACCTGAAAGTCCAACAGGCGGCCACCGCATTGGCACAGGCGCGGCTCGACAAGATGACTATACGAGCACCCTTTGCCGGCATCGTGGGTCTGCGCAGCGTGTCGGTTGGTGATTATGTCGATCAGGGGCAGGACCTCGCGCCATTGGAGGCGATTGATCCTCTGAAGGTCGATTTCCGTGTGCCCGAAATGTATTTCAACAAAATCCAGGTTGGCCAGTCGCTGACTATCCGTCTGGATGCGCTGCCTGGCTCAGAGCGCCAGGGGCAGGTATATGCCGTGAGTCCGCTGGTGGATGCGGGAGGCCGCTCGATCCTGCTGCGGGCCACGATCCCGAACCCGGATGCGCGATTGCGACCGGGTATGTTTGCTCGCGTGCAACTCTTGTTTGGGGCCGACGATGTGCTGGCGGTACCGGAAGCGGCGCTCGCGCCCTCGGGCCAGGCGCAGTACGTTTTCACGGTGCGAGAGGGGCACGCTCGCCGCACCGAGGTCACGCTGGGCGAGCGTCGGGATGGCCAGGTCGAGATACTGACGGGCGTTGCCGCGGGCGACCAGGTCGTGGTCGCCGGCTTTCAGCGGCTGACTGACGGGGCGCCGGTCGAGGTGGCCCCGGCGGCCGCCTCGAGGCCGGCGCAGAGCAAGGCGCAGGGACCACAGGCGAGTCGATCATGATTTTGTCCGAGGTCTGCATCAAGCGGCCGGTATTTGCATCGGTCTTGTCGTTGATCATTGTCTTGATCGGCCTGATCTCGTATTCGCGCTTGACGGTGCGTGAATATCCCAACATCGACGAGCCTATCGTCTCGGTCAGCACTACCTATAAAGGCGCCTCTCCGGAGGTCATCGAATCGCAGGTCACCAAACCCCTAGAAGACCAACTGGCCGGTATAGAAGGGGTGAATGTGATGACCTCGCGCAGCCGGTCCGAACGCAGCTATATCAACATCAAATTCAATCTGTCGCGAGATCCCGATGCCGCTGCCGCCGAGGTGCGCGACAAAGTATCCCGCGCGCGCCGCTATCTGCCGGACGAGATCGACGAGCCCATTATCGGCAAGGTCGAGGCTGATGCTACGCCCGTCATCTATATCGCGGTGGAGTCCGGCTCGTTATCCGTGATCCAGACGTCCGACTACATCAATCGCTATATCAAGACACGCCTGTCTGTGCTGCCCGGGGCCGCGGAAGTGCGTGTGTATGGCGAACGTCTGCCGTCTATGCGGATTTACGTCGATCGAGCAAAGCTGGCGGCCTATCAATTGACCGTTCAGGATGTCGAGAACGCGCTGTCCAGCCAGAATGTGGAGATTCCTGCGGGCCGTATCGAATCGCGTGATCGCGAGTTCACAGTCGTGTCGTCAACGGACCTTCAGACGCCTGCACAGTTCGCGGATATCGTGGTCGCGAACGTCAAAGGCTATCCCGTACGGATGCGCGATGTGGCCAGGGTCGAGGTCGGTGCGGCAGATGATCGCGTGTTGTCACGCTTTAACGGTAAGAACGCGATCAACATCGGCCTGACCAAGCAGTCCACGGCGAATCCCCTGGATCTGTCCAAGGCTGTGCGTGATGAGGTGGCGCTATTGAATGAGACCTTGCCCGATGGGATGAGGTTGAACATCGCCTACGACACGTCCACATTCATCGAGCGTTCCATCAGTTCGGTGTACCACACCATCCTCGAGGCCATTGTGCTGGTGGTGCTGGTCATTTTCTTTTTCCTGCGGAACTTGCGGGCCAGCATCATCCCCATCGTGACAATCCCGGTGTCGCTGGTCGGCGCTTGCGGTCTGATGTACATGTTTGGCTTTTCGATCAACACGCTGACGTTGTTGGCCATGGTGCTGGCGATCGGTCTGGTGGTCGATGACGCCATCGTCGTGCTCGAGAATATTTTCCGCCATATCGAAAACGGGATGCCACGCCGCGAGGCGGCATTGCAGGGATCGAAAGAAATCGGTTTTGCCGTGGTGGCAATGACACTGACCCTGGTCACGGTGTACGCGCCGCTGGCATTCGCAACGGGGCGTACCGGCAAGCTGTTCATCGAGTTTGCACTGACATTGGCTGGCGCGGTACTGGTGTCGGGTTTTGTCGCGTTGACGCTGACACCGATGATGTGCTCAGTCTTGTTGCGCCACCAATCCAGCCATAGCCGCTGGTACAACCTGATCGAGGGTTGGCTCAATGGTTTGGCGAACGGCTATCGCCGCACTTTGCTGTGGGCCCTGCATCAACGGGCACTCATCGTGATCATCGGCCTGCTCGTGGCGGCAGGTAGCGGTGTTCTGTTTTCAGTGGTGAAAAGCGAGTTGGCGCCCGTCGAAGACCGCGGGGCGATTTACGGCAGGGTGACCTCGCCCGAGGGCGCTACGCTGGGCTACATGCTCGAGAGTGTGCAGCAGATCGAACAGTTCTATGCCCAGATCCCGGAAACCGAGGCCTATCAGTCGTCGATCGGTTTTCCTACCGTCACCGACGGCACGGCGATTTTGCGCTTGGCGCCCTGGGAGCAACGCGATCGCAAACAGCAGGAGATTGCGCGCGAGCTGCAGTCTAAATTCGCTTCGCTGCCCGGGGTCAAAGCCTTTCCCACGAATCCGCCTTCATTGGGGCAATCCTCACGCTCCAAACCCGTCGAGTTCATCATCATGAGCCAGTCCTCGTATGCCGAGTTGGACAAGCTCGTGAGCGTGTATGTGAACGCGTTGCGTGATTATCCGGGGTTGATCAACCTGGACACGGATCTGCGTTTGAATACCCCCGAACTGCGTGTGCAGGTGGATCGCGACAAGATGGCCGACGTGGGCGCAGCGGTCGACGTCGTGGGCCGTACGCTGGAGTCGATGCTGGGCGGACGGCAGGTGACGCGCTACAAAGATGACGGTGAACAGTACGACGTGATCGTGCAGGTGTTGCCGCAAGACCGCAGCAATACAACAGATATCTCGGGTATTTATGTCCGTACGCGCGACGGCAGCATGGTGCAATTGGACAATCTGTTGTCGGTGCATGAGAGTGTCTCGCCTCAATCGTTGAACCATTTCAATCGCCTGCGCGCAGTGAAGATCGAGGCCGAGGTGGCGCCTGGTTACGCGTTGGGCGAAGTCCTCTCTCACATGCAAGACGTGGCGCGTCAGGTGCTGCCCCATACCTTGCAGACCGATCTGGACGGCCAGTCACGCGAATTCCGCGATTCGTCGGGCAGTATCTATCTCGTGTTCGCCATGGCGTTGGCGTTCATCTATCTGGTGATGGCCGCGCAGTTTGAGAGCTGGCGCAATCCGTTCATCATCATGTTGTCAGTGCCCTTGTCCATGACGGGGGCGTTGCTGGCGCTCTGGCTGAGTGGAGGCACCTTGTCGATCTACAGCCAGATCGGTTTGATCACGCTGGTTGGTCTGATTACCAAACACGGCATCCTGATCGTCGAGTTCGCCAATCAATTGCGTGACGAGGGGCATGAGCTGTTTGAGGCAGTCATCGAAGCCAGCGTGCTGCGTTTGCGTCCGATTTTGATGACCACTGGGGCGATGGTGTTGGGCACCCTCCCGCTCGCCGTGTCCACCGGCGCGGGGGCGGAGTCCCGGCAGCAGATTGGATGGGTGCTGGTTGGCGGGCTGATGCTCGGGACGTTTCTGACCTTGTTCGTGGTACCTGTGGCGTACACGCTGATTGCAAAGGCCCGGTTGCGCCGCGACGCGGGCGGCGACGACAAGGCGCACGCCGCCGCCAGTACCAAGGCTGCGGCTTCGGGCGAGCATTAACGGCTCAGCGGTCCTGCCTATCCGATTGTGATGTGTCCAACACGTCGTCTTCGGGGGTGATCACGCCCGGTTCGCCAGGGGGCGTAATCACGCGCCCCTGGCGGGGACGCCCGGCGACCTCGGGCGCGTCGTCCGGCATCGGCATGATGCCGGTGCCATGGACGGGGTCGGTGGGCGTTTTCGGAGACCGAGCATCGGTATCAGTGTGTTCTGAGGGAACATTCTCTCGGGCAGTTTTTTCCATGATGAACTCCTGATGGGGAATGAGTGCGGCGCGGGCCGCGACGCATTGCCAGCTTAGGTGTGCGCCAGCTCGCGGGCCGTGACGACATGTGTCCCTCGCAAGTTTCATGCCGGCGCGGACATGATCGACGGATTGAAATCTCGATCTGGCCTGCCGGGTGCGTAGATGCTAGGTACACTAATGGCTTCGCTTATGGTGCCGTACCCGGCCGCTGAGGGCGGCTGCCATGCCGCACGTCCAGTGTGCTGGCTTGGATGCCAGCTGTGCCGAGCCTCGCGGCATATCTCCTTGTTACCAAATTGCCTGACATGCGCCAAATCATTTTCGATACTGAAACCACCGGCCTGGACCCTAATCAGGGACACCGGATTGTTGAAATCGGCTGCGTCGAGATCGTCAACCGGACTGTCACCGGGAATAACCTGCACATTTATTTGAATCCGGACCGCGATAGCGACCCAGAGGCGTTGGCGGTGCACGGTCTGACTACGGACTTTCTGTCGGACAAGCCGCGCTTTAGCGAAGTGGCCGATCAGTTTCTCGAATTCATCGCGGGTGCGGAACTCATCGCCCATAACGCGGCGTTTGACGTCAAGTTCTTCAACGCCGAGCTTAAACGCATCGGCCGGGGCGAATTGGCCGGCTTGTGCGACAAGATCACGGACTCGCTGTTGTTTGCGCGGACGCTGTATCCGGGTAAACGGAACTCGCTGGATGCCCTGTGTGATCGTCTCGGGGTGTCCAATGCGCACCGGACGCTGCACGGCGCTTTGCTTGACTCGCAACTGCTGGGCGAAGTCTGGCTGGCCATGACACGAGGGCAGGACGCGTTGTTGATCGACGTCGACGACAGCGGGCCGTCCACTGGCGCGGGCGTGACGCTGAAAGCGTTTGATGGCAGTGCGCTACCCGTGTTGGCGGCATCGGCGGAGGAGTTGGTCGAGCATGAGGAGTATTTGGCGAGTCTGGATAAATCCGTAGGGGGTGACTGCGTGTGGCGTAGTCTGGACGCGCCGAAAGAGGTGGTCGCCGACGCGTGATACGGGTGGCTGCTCCCGGTAGCGTCATTGTTATCGAGAGAAAACCCCAAGAGTGTCGCCGTGTTTGCGGTGCGGGATTTTTCTATGCTAGAATTCCGCTTCTTTGGGTGGTTAGCTCAGTGGTAGAGCACTGCCTTCACACGGCAGGGGTCACAAGTTCGAACCTTGTACCACCCACCAAAGACTTCTCTGATGAAGTCTCCCAAAGCCTAAAAGCCCCTAGTTTTCAATAGCTTGGGGCTTTTTTGTTGTCTATTGTCCTCTACGAAGGGGCATAGACATGCCGTCTTGGCTGGCGGTATCCTTAACGGTAGCTCCCCATATCATCGCTACAGATACCGTCAGGAAGCCAGGATGCCCCTTACGTGCCGTTGTTTTGCTGTGGCGAGGCGATTCGCTCTTGTACCGCCTCATACATCCAAAGTAATCCAATGATCAGAAAACCGGCCATCCCCCTCTCCTCATGTAAATTTCCGTTCGTGTAGCCCGGTATCGGTCTTCACCGTGTCACTGACACTGCTCGTCGTAGGGCAGATCCAGTGTCAGGCAGTCCGCTGTCGTTCTATCGCTTGAAGTAGTAGTCCAGCATCTCGCTGGTACGGTCCTGGCGTTTTGGGTACCGCCTTGCCAGGTAGGCCTTCAGCTCTTCTTCTGCGCTCGGTGGTCGAAAGGCGTTGGGAGGTGTCCCCATCAAGCGCTGAGCCTCCTGTAATGTGCGTTGCGCGCACAGTTCTCCCGCGCTGATAGGGGCATTTCTCATATTCTTCTTCTGGTCGAGGCTTTCCATTTTTATCGGCAGAGATCAGTTAGCAAAGGAATGACTAAAAATTCGTGCCCGGCGCCGGCTATTTCTTTCGATGTGCACGTACCACTTCAATGTTGTCCCGCTGTTGCGAGGTAAACGATGCCAGCGCCTGCGGACCGGCACTCTGTTCCACTGCCAGATACATGCCGGCGTGCAGGACGGCCAGCGTGGCCGCAACATACTGCTGGCTCGACAATCCGTGCCGTGCCAATGCCGCGCGTACCTCCGGCTGGGCATCGAGCCGGCGCGCGAGACCCTCGACTGACTCGGCGTCATCGCTGTCATCGTCGTCATCGTCTGCGTCGCCGTCGCCCGCTAGCTGCACGGTGCCTAGTTCCACCGTCACGGCGGCCATACGCTCCAGCATGGCGGGAGTTAGGGCAAAGCTTGCCGGGTCAGCATCCGAGGACGCCCAGACCTGGCCTGCGGCCAGCGCGAACATCAAACATAAGGCCGCAACAAAGCGCCGAGAACAAGAGTTGCAGGAGAAAGACATGGTTCTTTCCATTCAAGAAAACCACACAGAAGGCCCGCAATCTACCCGTCTGTCATGTGCCGCGCCCCACCCCGACGGGGTAGGTGTCGCAAAATGGTAACGATGGCGCTCGCCTGTTCCTCGCGTGGATAAAATCCGCCCAGCGGTTGTTTCGATGGGAAGCCCAACGGAGAGAGTCCATGTCTACCCGCCGTTCCACGAGTCGTGCGCTGGCAAGCCTGCATCAGATGACCTGTCTGGATACGGGCGGTCCGCAGTTGATTCAGCCTTTGCTGCAAAGCATGCACCAGTTGATCGGCTTTGAATCGGGCGGTTATTTCTATCCGGGCGGCGATGGCGAGCTGGAAGCGCACATGGAAGATCCCGGCGTTGCGGCTTCAGTCCCCGAGCATTTTGATCCGTGTATCCTGCGCAGCGAAAGTCAGATGTTCCATAACACCTTGCGCCAGTCCAGCGATATCGCTCTGCATGAATACGGTCCTCGCACGCTGAGCCAGATGCTTAGGGGAACCTATCCGGGGCTGCTTCGCAGTGACTATTACAACGTGGTCATGCGCCCGGCCGGTGTCGGCGACTGGTTGTGCCTGGCATTGCGCACGCAGCAAGGGCAGGGCATCGGCATGCTGTTCCTCTTTCGTCCCGCGGGCGCGCAGGCCTTCCAACACGCTNAGGNNNTTTGGCGCGCGCCCTGCAACCCGGCGCATTCGATGCGGACGAGCGGGATGCGCATCGCCAAGGCCTGTTGATTGCCACTCTCGATGCGAGGCCGTTGTGGATATGCCCGGAGGCCGAGGTGCTGATGCCGCTGGCGTTCGGCTGGCGTTGGCGGCGTGGTGCTGAATTGCCCGCGGCCGTGAAAGCGCTGTTGCAGCGTCTTACTCCGCGACCGGGTGTTCTGCCGCTCCCGCCGTACATGGATTGGTGTAACGCGCAAGGCCGGTTCTCGCTACGCGCCGTACGTCTGGCCGCGGCCCTCGGTCATGGCGAAGCAGTGGGGGTATACATCACTCAGCACGTAGCGCGCGGCGTGCGGCTGATGTCGGCATTGAACGCGCTGCGCCTGCCGCAACGCCAATATGAATTGGCCTATTGGCTGGCGCGAGGCCTGTCGGAATCGCAAATCGCCCAACGCATGGGTATCAGTCTCAACACAGTGGTCTACCATCGCCGTCAGCTCTATAACCGATTGGGGGCGAGTCACCGCATCGAACTATTGACGAAGTTGGGGTTGTAGGGGCGCTGCGGTTCAGCCGCGTTGCTACGTATCCCTGCAGGCCACGATGACCGGCAGCGCCGAGTTTGGCTGATCAGTGATTGGAGATTTGCCAGTCGGTGGCAATGCCATATACCGCTTGGGTGGCGAGCTGTTTCGCTATTCGTTCTTTGAGATCTGGGGCCTCAGTTTCTCGCGGCCGATACCATACAGTGATCCAGTTGAGGCTTCCAAGAATGCTTTTGACCGCAAAAGAGGGATCCAATTGAGTAAATAGTCCACCCGCGATGCCTTCGGTCACGACGTGGTGGAACAATTCTTCATAGGAATCCCGCATAGCAATGACTTCAGCCAATGCTTCACGTTCCATGGGCGTGGTGCTGACGGACTGATGCAGCTCGACACCCTGGACGGTGACGCGCTGGTAATACAGCGAGTCCATCATCAGCATCGCGTGCAAGTAGGCCATGCGATGAAGTTTTTCCCGCGGCGCGAGCTTGTCGTCGCAAGCAACAGGAACTTGCGTCTTCAGATTCATGACCATCGCGCGCTTGTGCACGGCGAAGAACAGGTCGGTCTTGCTGCGATAGTGGTAGTAGACGCTGCCTTTGGTGGCGCCAATCTGGCTGGCAATCACGTCAATGGACGCTGCGGTGAATCCATAGATGGTGAACGCCTTGGCCGCCGCGTCCAGCAGTTTGAGTTGGATGGCGGGCATGTTTTCATAGTCGATGCCCACCCAGTTTTCGAGTTCGGAGGTCAGGATCACGGTATTTGCAGATCTGGCTGGCGGCGTACAGCAGTATAGCGGCAAAGCCCGGCTGTACGCCGCGCGGTACGTTCAAGTGTTGAACAAGGTTTCGTTGGCGGCGATCGTCGTGTTGCCCAGCGTCGGCGCGGGGGCTCGGATGCTGCCGGGCGTGTCGCTGAGCTTGATGGGAATGCCGGGTCCCGTATAGTCGGCCGTGCGCACGACCATGCCTCGAAACTTGGCGTGCTCGGCGTCGGCCACCGCCCGGATGTCCAGGATCGGCGCGGCCGGGACGCCCGCGGCCAGCAAGACAGGCCCGAGCTGTTCCCCGTCGACGTTTGCGAATGCGCGACACAGCTCGTCTTCCAGCGCTTCGCGGTTCTCGACGCGAGCGCGGTTGGTGGCGAATCTCGGGTCAGACGGCAGGCCAGACACGCTCAAGTGCGAGCACAACCGGGCAAACAGCCTGTCGTTGGCCACGGCCACGAATAGCGGCACGGTAGCGGTACGGTAGACGTTGTACGGCACGATGTTGGCGTGTCGATTGCCCGACGGGCCCGGTACCTTGCCTGAATGCAGATAGTTGGTCAGGAACGGATGCGCCACCGATACCGCACTGTCGTACAAGCTGACATCGGCCATCTGGCCGCGCCCTGTGCGGTGTCTGGCCTGCAAGGCCAGCAGGATGGACATCGCGGCATTCATGCCGGTTGTCAGGTCCACTACCGGCACACCGATTCGGACAGGTTCGCCCGCTTGGTCGCCGTTGATCGACAGTAGCCCGGCCATGGCTTGCACGGCGGCATCGTAGCCCGGCAAGCCGCCGTAGGGGCCTTCGTCGCCAAAGCCGGTAATGCGGCAATGGATAAGCCGAGGATACCTCTCGACGAACCATCGTGCATGCGGAATGCCCCATGCCTGCAGCGTGCTCAGCTTGAAATTCTCAATCAATACGTCGGCCGTCTCCAGCAAGGCAAAGAGTTTGTCGCGTTCGTTGGCCTGCCCCAGATCGAGAACGACGCTGCGCTTGTTGCGGTTGACGGCATTGAAATAAGCCGAGCTTTCATTAACGAACGGCGGGCCGAAGCCGCGGCACTCGTCGCCCTCCGGGCTTTCGATTTTGACGACGTCGGCACCGTGGTCGCCCAGGATCTGCCCCGCAAAGGGGCCGGCCAGCACTCTGGCGGCGTCTACTACCTTCAGGCCCGCAAGCGCTCCAACGGGATGTTGCTGCATGGTCATGCTTCTATTCCTCATCACGGACCTAGTTGCCAATTCTCCAGGCTAGGTCGTATCCCTGGCCGATTGCACGAACATCGAAGGTCATATTGAGGCGTCGATTGTGCGCCTGCAAAGCTCCCTCGATGAGGCCGTTCCAGGCGTCAGCCAGCATGGGGTGATATTCCCTGATGCCATCCATGAATACCCACCCGTTTTGGCGAACCTCATGGCTGTCGTCAAGGTGTTGAACGACTTGGCATGCGTCACCATGCGCAGTGCCCAGGTCGGCGACAAAGCGCGCGAAGCCCGCGGCATCGGGCGTGTAGTCTCCACCCAGCGCGCGCGCCACTTCGTGATAGAACTGCATACCGATCATCCGGCCGACCATCCGTAGACGATGCGCCGCTTCGTCAGGGCCCCACAACTGCAGTGCGGTAGGGTATGCCGAACGTACATATTCCATGGCGTAGTTGCGGTGCGCCTTGGCCAATCTGGCCGCTGGCCATTGGTCGGTGGGCAGTTGCGGGGCCTGGGCCGCGTCGAAATCTGGCGCGTCTTCGTCGCGGGCGAAGCGCAGCCGCTCGTGGGGTAGCAGGTCGCGGTCGTACTCGTAGTAGTAGCCTTCCAGGCCGGATTGCGCATCTACGGTCTGCTTGGTGCATACGAAGCCCAGGCGTGGGTTGCTCAACATCGTTCCGTTCTGGGCATGCCAGCCGCGCAGCATGGCCTGCGAGACTTCCGGTGCGATGCCGCACAGGGCTGTGCCAGCCCAGATCCACCGCGGCGCGGCGTATCGGATCCAGGCCTTGCGGTCGGATTCATAAATGTATTCGACGGACACTCCGCCGATATGATTGGAAAGATAGTGGTATTGGGCTGCTGCCACGGCGTGCGGCAAGTTGTCCAGGCCCAACTTTTGCAAGCCGGGAAGAAAGCGTTCGCGGCGCTGCCGGCAGAATATCTCGTATACCAGTTCTGCGGTGCTGGCCGTGCCGTGCCGCGACGACACGTACAGGACGATGCCCGTGAAATACGCGTGATACCACTCGGCCACCGCGCGCCAGGCGGCGGTTGGTTCGTCTGGGGTGTGCTCTTGCTTCACTGTCTGCTCCATAGGCTTGATAGCACGATCGGTCAGGACCCTGCGGCCTCTGCTTCGCGTTTGATGGCGCGCGCGATCACCACGCGCTGGATCTCCGAAGTGCCCTCGTAGATCTCGGTGATGCGCTGGTCGCGATAGCAACGCTCGACCGCATTGGGTTTCACATAGCCCCTGCCTCCCAGGATCTGCATCGCATCGTCGCACACGGTGTGCGAGGCTTCGCTGGTAAAAAGTTTGGCCATGGCGCCCAGGGTGCTGATGTCTTGCCCTTTATCGTAGGCTCGCGCGGCTTCGTATAGCATCATACGGGCGGCCGACAATTGCGTGGCGGCATTGGCGAGCATGAAGCCTACGCCCTGGTGGTCGATGATGGTCCGGCCGAACGTCTGGCGCGACGCCGCGAACGCGCTGGCGGCGCGATAGCTGCACAGCGCTATGCCCAGCGCCTGGGCGGCCACCACCACCCGCCCCACGTTGAGGGTCGACAGGGCCAGTTTCAGGCCCAGCCCTTCTTGTCCCACGATGCTGGAATCGGGCACCCGGACGTCGACCTTGAAATTGGTGGTCGTGGTGCCGCGGATGCCCATCTTGTCTTCATAGAAATCGACCGCGGCGCCCTCGGTGTCGCGGGGCACCCAGAACGCGGTGATGTTGTTGCGCGTGCCGGGTTCGCCGGTGCGGGCGAACACGATGAAATGCTTGGAATGCCCGCCGTTGCCGAGCCAGCACTTTTCGCCACGGATCCGCCAGTCCTTGCCCTCGCGCACGGCCGTGGTCTGAATGGCTGCGGCATCGGAACCAGCGCCGCGCTCGCTCAAGGCGAAGTTCACCGCGGTTCCTTCGCGAGCCAGGCCGCCCAGCAGCGCCTGCTTCTGCGTTTCGGTGCCGCCCAGCAGCACGGGGAACGCCCCAAGCGACAGTGCCGCCATGATGGCGGCGGTGGAGCCGCAGCCCTCAGCAATGGTCTCCACCACCGCCACCAGTGCCGTCAACGGCGCTCCGCCGCCGCCGTACTGCCGAGGAATGAACATGCCGCCGACGCCGGATTGCCGCAACGGTTCCAGGTGTTCGACCGGATAGCGCTGATCACGGTCAATTGCGTCGGCCGCTGGCGCAAAGTGCGTATCCGTCAGTTGACGGGCCGTATCCCGCCAACTGCGGGCATCGTCATCCAACGAAGGTTTCCAAATGGTTGCCATGAATTGCTTCTCCAAGTACAAGTATTTGGCAACATACTACTTGGTATCATTATAATTTTCTAGGGGATGTTGGAAAGTTTTTCATGGTGATATCGCGACTTGTCAATTGCGTAATTTAATATGATACTAGGTAGTATGTTCTATCCAACACTACTACTCGGCATGACCTGCGGAGCGCGGCGGCCGACAAGGCGAAACACATGAGCGGACCGTTGAATGGCATACGGGTCCTGGACATGACAGCGGCGTTGTCGGGTCCAGTCGCCACGCAGATCCTGGGAGACATGGGTGCCGATGTCGTCAAGATCGAACCTCCCGAAGGCGACAGCATCCGCGACTTGGGCCCGGCGCGGCATCGCGGCATGGGTGCCATGTTTTTGCACACCAATCGCAGCAAGCGCAGCATCGTGCTGGACCTGAAGCTCGATGGCGGGCGGGCCGCTTTCATGCGGCTGGCGCAAACCGCCGACGTGCTCGTCTGCAATACGCGGCCCAAGGCCATGCAACGGTTGGGCCTGGCGTACGAACAGGTGGCGGCGCACAACCCGGGTATCGTCTATGTGAACATCGTGGGATATGGCCAGGGCGGCACACATGCCGACAAGCCTGCCTACGACGACTTGATCCAGGCGGCTGCCGGCATTGCCTCGCTGCGCGCGCCCGGCGAGCCCGCGCGCTATGCGCCGGTGGCGCTGGCCGACCGCGTTACCGGCATCTGTGCGGCCAACGCAGTCCTGGGAGCGCTATACCACCGGGCGGTGAGCGGCCAGGGGCAGCACGTCGAAGTCCCCATGTTCGAGTCCATCGCCTCGCTGGTGCTGGCTGACCACATGGCCGGTCTGACGTTCGAGCCGCCCATCGGTCCGCCAGTATTCCAGCGCTATGCCTCCATCCGGCGCCCCTTCCAGACGCAGGACGGCTTTCTCTGCATGATGGTGCTCACCGACCGCCAATGGCGTGCGTTTTTCTCCGCCGTTGGCCGTCCCGAAATCATGGAAGACCCACGCTTTAGCAAGATGGCGAATCGCACCGAGAACCTCGAGGCCTTGTACGCCATCGTGTCCGAGGTACTCGCCGGGCGCGGCACCGATGCCTGGATCGCCTGCCTGGAAGAAGCAGATATCCCGGTGGCCCGGATAGAAACCATGGAATCGCTGCTGGCTCACCCGCACCTGCGGCAGACCGGATTCTTCGCCACAGTGGACCACCCCACAGAGGGCCGGATCTGCAGCATGACACGTACCAGCACTTGGTCGGTCACTCAGCCGGAGCCAACCCGTCCCACGCCCCGCTTGGGAGAACACAGCAGGGAAGTGCTGCACGAAGCGGGCTTTTCGGAAGAGGAAGTGCAAACCATGTTCGCCAGCGGAGCGGTGCAAGGATGAAAACCATGAAAGCAGTCGTGTGCAGGAAGTACGGTGGCCCAGAAGTGGCGGCGCTGGAAGACATTCCGTCGCCGGCCTTGCGCGCCGGATCGGTGCGCATTCAGGTACATGCGTGCAGCGCCAGCTTCGCCAGCCTGCTGGTCATGGAAGGCAAGCACCAGAATCGCGCGCCGCTGCCGCTGATACCCGGCACGGAAGTCGCGGGTGTCGTGGTGGAAACCGGCGCGGGCGCCTCCCGCTTCCGGGTCGGCGAGCGCGTGATCGCCGGCGTGCAGTCGGGCGGATACGCCCAGGAAGTGGTGGCGCCCGAAGAGACGGTCTTTCACCTGCCCGACGGCGTCAGCTTCGATGCGGGAGCCCAGTTTCCCACGATCTACGGCACGGCCTACGGCGCGCTGCACTGGCGCGCCCGCGTGGCACCGGGGGAGGTCGTGCTAGTGCACGGCGCGGCCGGCGGCAGCGGACTGGCCGCGGTGGAAGTGGCCAAGGCGCTGGGCGCCACGGTGATCGCCACGGCGGGCTCCAAGGCCAAGCAAGATGTCGTGCTGGAGCACGGCGCCGACCACGCTATTGACTACCACCGAGCCGACTGGCGCGACGCCGTACTGGCACTGACCGGCGGACGCGGCGCTGACGTCATCTACGACCCTGTCGGCGGCGCAACCTTCGACACCTCGCTGCGATGCATCGCGCCGAACGGCCGCATCATCCCGATGGGTTTCGCGAGCGGCGCCATTCCCACCGTGCCCGCCAACATCGTGCTGGTAAAAAACATCAGCGTCATCGGCGTCTACTGGGGCTATTACTTCGGTTGGGGGCGTCATCCGGTCGCTCCCGGCAACGATGCAAAGCTGCGCCAGGCCTATGCGCAACTGTTCGACTGGACCGCGCAGGGCAGGATCCGGCCACGGGTGCACGCCGCACTGCCCCTATCTGAATTCAAGACCGCACTGCACATGATCGCCGGCAGACAGGCGATTGGCAGGGTCATCATGCGGCCGCAGCCATAGCGGTCCTTTTTTGCCCAAGCACACATAAAGGAGACAACCATGTTCAAGCGCTTCACCCTGATCGGCGCGGCCGCATTGCTGGCGATCGGTGCCAGCACCGCGCAGGCCCAAGACAAATACCCCAGCCACGCCATTACCCTGATCTCGCCCTACCAGGCTGGCGGCACGACCGAGACGTTCGCCCGTCTCATCATCGACGACGTCGCCGCTATCCTCGGCCAGCCGATCGTAGTGGAACAAAAGCCCGGCGCGGCTGGCACGATCGGCGCCCGCCTCGTGGCGCTGAGCAAGCCCGACGGCTATACGCTGCTGGCCAACACCTCGCAGCACGTCATGTACGAAGGCATGTTCACCAACCTGTCGTTCGACCCCATGAAGGATTTCCGTCCGGTGGGCGTGCTGGGGTCGGCGCCGATCATTGTCGTCACCGGCGAGAACTCGCCTTACAAGACCTTCCGGCAAGTATTGGACACCGCCAAGACGCAGAACATCACCTTCGCCTCCGGCGCGCAGGGCTCGCTGCCGCACCTGACGGGCGAGCGAGTCGCCTTCCAGGGCAAGCTGAACATGACCCACGTACCCTTCAGCGGCACCGCCCCTGCACTGACCAACGTCATGGGCGGGCACGTGGACCTACTCTACTCCACTGCTGCCAGTGTGATGTCGCAGATCCGCGGCGGCAAGCTGCGCGCGTTGGCGGTCTCTACCAAAAGCCGCATGCCCGAGCTGCCCGACGTGCCCACCATTGCCGAGCTCGGCATACCGGATTTCGACGTGACGGCCTGGTACGGTGTGTGGGTGCCCAAAGACACCCCTACCGAGATCGTGGATGCCATCAACAAGGCCATGCGCGAAGCCTCTGCCCGTCCCGAAGCGCTCAAGCGAATGGAAGCGCTCAGCGTGACTCCCAGCAGCCTGACTGCCGAGCAGTTCGCCGCTTTCGCGCAGAGCGAACGCAAGACATGGCTGGAAGTCATGAAGCGCGCCAACATGCAACCGGCCAACTGACATGACGACATCCGACGAAATCCAGACGCGCATCCAGGACCAGATCGCCTGGGTCACCATCAATCGTCCGCACCGGATGAACGCATTGGCGCCCGCGACTTTCGCGCGCCTGGTTGACGTCTCGCTAGTCTTGGATCGGGATCCCGAGGTCAGGGTAGTGGTCTATACCGGTGCAGGTGACCGCGCATTCTCGGCCGGCGTGGATCTGAAAGAGCTGGACAGCGCGGGCAGCATGCTGCATCCCATGGACGGGCCGGCGCGCAACCTCAACGAGGTCGTGCTGGAGATGTCCAAGCCCACGATCGCGGCCATCAACGGCGTGGCTGCCGGCGGGGGCTGCGAACTGGCCCTGGCCTGCGATCTTCGCGTCGCGGCCGATAGTGCCAGGCTGGGGCTGCCAGAGGCGCGCGTCGGCATGGGCGCCAACTTCGGCAGCGTGGTGCTGCCGCAACTGATTCCCCGTGGCCTGGCGCTCGAGGCGCTCTATACCGGTGATCTGATCGGCGCGCAGCGCGCGCACGAACTCGGGCTGGTCAACCGTGTCTGCGCCGCCGCCGAGCTGTTGGAACAGGTCGAACAGCTGGCGCGCCGCATCGCGGACAACGCGCCGCTTTCAGTCCAGCGCATGAAGGCGGTCGCGTCCAGAAGTATCGGCTTGCCGATATCTGCCGCGCTGCGGCTATCAGTAGGTCCCGACCCCTACGATAGCGAAGACCGTCGAGAGGGCGCCCGAGCCTTTGTGGAAAAGCGCAAGCCGGTTTTTCACGGGCGTTGAGCGAGTTGTTGCTGCGTTGAGCGCGGTTGCTGTAGAGCTGCCACGCTAGCTCACAAAGCGCGGCAGGTATAGCGATATCGTCGGAAACAGGATCAGGATCGTCAGGCGCCCGATGTCGCTGACCACAAACGGCATCACTCCCCGGAAAATCGTCTGTGTACTCACGCCAGGCAGCAGGCCGCGCAGTACGAAGACGTTCATGCCGAACGGCGGAGTGATGAAGCTGAGTTCGGTGACGACCACCACGATGATGCCGAACCAGATCAGATCGAAGCCCAGGCTCTGCACCAGCGGATAGAACACCGGCACGGTCAGCAGGATCATCGACATGCTCTCCAGTACGCAGCCCAGTACGATGTAGATGGCGCAGATCGCGAAGATCACGGCCAGGGGACTGAGCTGATAGTGTTCGACCAGCTCGAGCAGGTCGCCGGGCAGCGACGTGAAATTGATGAAGTTGGCCAGCATCAGCGCGCCGATCATGACCACGAAAATCATGCCTGTGGTCTTGGCCGACTCCACTACTACATTCACAAAGGTGCGCCAGCTCAATGTACGGCGGCAGCACGCGAACAGGAAGCCCAGGAACGCGCCGATGCCTGCCGCTTCGGCGGGCGTGAACATGCCGACATAGATGCCGCCCATCAACAAGGCGATCAGGGCGAGCACCGCCCAGACTCGGCTCAATGCGTGGCGGATCTGTGGCCAGGTGTGGCGCTCGCCCTTGGGGCCGGCGGCAGGGTCACGCCGCACCACCCACGCTACCGCCAGCATGTAGCAAGCCATGGCCAAGAGGCCGGGCAACACGCCAGCGGCGAACATCTTGCCGATGCTCTGTTCGGTCAGCAGGCAGTACACCACCATGATGATGGACGGCGGGATCAGGATGCCGAGCGTGCCACCTGCCGCGATCGAGCCGGCGGCCAGCTTCTCGCTGTAACCGATGCGGCGCATCTCGGGGTAAGCCACCTTCGCCATGGTGGCGGCTGTAGCGAGGCTGGACCCGCAGATTGCGCCAAAGCCGCCGCAGGCCACGATGGTGGACATGGCCAGGCCACCGCGTCGGTGTCCTAACACAGCATGGGCGGCCGCATACAGCTCGCGCGACATGCGCGATTCGGTCACGAAATTGCCCATCAGGATGAATAGCGGCAGCACAGACAGCAGGTACTGAAAACCGCTTTCATAGATGACGGATCCAACCATGGCGTAGGCCGAGTTCCAATTGCGAACGAGCCCCAGGCCGATGAAGCCGACCAGCGCCATGGCAAAGGCGACTGGCACGCGCAGGAACACCAGCGTCAGCATGGCGCCCAGGGCGATCAGGGATTCGATCATGGTGTTTCGCTCCCGGTGTCGGCAATGGGGCGCAGGACATTGGCCGCGTGATAGATGGCGTCCAGAGCCAGCAGCACCGCCATGAAATAGACGAACGGCGCCAGCGGGATACCGAGCATGGCGGTCATGTCGCCGTAGTCGGCCGTGCTGGTAGCCTTGCCCCACGTGACCCAGGCCAGGAAGCCGCTGACCACGGTGGCTAGCACTGCACCGAACCGGTCTTGCAGGGCGACGGCGCGTGCCGAGAACAGATGGCTGAAGCCGTCCACCGTGATGTGTCCGCGCGAGCGGGTCATCAGGGGAATGCTGGAGAAGATCACCGCGATCATCATCAGTTCGACCAGTTCGACTGACCCAATGATGGGGTAGTTGAGCAAGTAGCGGCCGGTCGCATCGACGACCGTCAGCAGGCTCATGCCGCACAGGCTCGTTACGGCGATGGCCTTGAGCAGGACGGTGATCGCGCAGTTCAGGGTTTTCATAGCATTCTCGGTGTGACGGGCACGAGGCGCGGAGTCTGGGCCGACGCCTCGCATTCGAGTTCGGTCATTGGCTGTCGAGCTGCTTGAGCTCGGCGCGGAACGACGCCAACGCGGCAGGTCCATCGATACCCTTGGCCGCGGCAGCATCCAGCCAGGTCTGCTCAAAGCCTTTGGTGCGCTCTCGCACTGCTGCTACCAGGGCGTCGTCGGCCTTTACAACCTGGATATCGCCGCCGTCCATCACTTTCCTGGCAACCGCATCATGCTTGTCCCAGGCCTTGCCGGCCAGCTCGGCCAGGTGCCGGCCCGACAGCTTCAGCACGGTGTCCTGGTCCTGCTTGGACAGACGAGCAAAGGCGTCTTCGTTCATGATGACGGCGTGCGTATCGGAATACAGGCCGCCGGGGAACGTCGTGGCATGCTTGATGATGCTGTCCAGCTTGAACGACACCAACGATTCGGCCGGAAAGAACACGCCGTCGACCACGCCGGTGCTCAGCAGTTCGTACGATTCGGGAGCTGGCTTGGCGATGGGGCTGACGCCCAGCGCCTTGGCCACGTCGGTGGCCATGCCGCCGCCGACGCGGATCTTCAGTCTTTCGAAATCTTCGACGCGGGTGATCGATTTGCTGGTGGTGAACGCAATGCCGGGGCCGTGTGTGTAAATACCCAGTAGCCGCACGCCCTTGTGCTCGTCGGCTTTGAGCAGATATTTCTCGTAGGTGTCCCACGCGGCGACCGAGCGCGACTGCGCGGTGTTGCCGGAGAGCGGCATCACGGCGAACTTTGTCAACTGGAAACGGCCCGGGTAGTACGAGTGCGAGATGAACGTGATATCGACCAGGCCGTCACGCACGGCGTCGAAATGGCCCGCCGGATTGGTGACCGCCTTGGGCAGCAGGCGCAGCGTGACTCGGCCGTCGGTGGCTTGCTCGATCTCTTTCGCCCAAGGCGTAATGAAGTCTGCTACCAGGGCATGCGTGGGCGGCAGCCAACTGGATACGGTCAACTGCACTTTCTGGGCGTACGCAGGCACGGTGGCGGCGAGTGCCGCGCCGGCTATCGCGAGTGTGGCAAGGGCTTTGATCATGGATGTCTCTCCTCAGGTGGTTTTCGTGTTTTGGTTTGAGTCGATGGGGGGGGAGGGTTATGGCGTTTGCGCCGCACGGTCCAGCAGCGCCGCCAGGCTGCCGTCATGGCGAAAACCCTCGGCATCGGCAGCAGGCGTAAACAGCGGCGGCTGACTACCGAATTGCACTTCGATGGCAGGTTCGGGGGCATAACGCACCCGCGTGCCTGCCTGGCCGTCGCCACGCTCATCGAACGCCTGCACGATGTCCTGTACCGACACGCGTAGCGCGGGCAAAGTCCAGGCCGTGCGGTCGCCGACCGGCTGCGCGGCGAGCCACGCAGCGTGCAGCAGGTTGTCGATGCAGCATTGCCGTGACATCAGCCACAGCGTGGCTTGCGGGCCGACTGGCAGTGTGCAGGGTTCGCCAACGGTCAGCGCGCGGATCAGCGTACTGGAGAAGGCCGACCAGGCGCCGTTCGGGGCGGGCGGGCGCGGCACGATGCCGGGCAGGCGCACTGAGCGGGCGCGCAGAAAGCCGCGCCGCGTATAGTCCGCCAGCAGGATTTCCATGGACAGCTTGTGTGCGCCGTAGCTCAAGGCCGGCGCGGTCGGTGTGTCGTCATCGACGCGATCGGGCAGTGGCGCGCCGAATACCGCGATGCTGCTGGTGAATATCAGGCCGGGCGACTTGCCCTGCCGGCGCAGATGTTCCAGCAACTGCAGCGAGCCGGCCAGATTGACTTGCAGGCCAAGCTCGAATTGTTCTTCGGCGCGTCCGCTGGCCACGCAGGCGAGGTGGAATACCAGGTCCGGCGCGGGATCGGTGATCGCGGCTAGCACCGACGGATCGGCGAAACTGCCGGTGACGACGCGTACGCGTAAGTCCGCCGGCGGTTCGTCCATGGTCAGGTCGCACAACGTGATGGTGGCCGGCGTGCCGTAGCCGGGCAGACCGGGCAGCGCGCACAACCGCTGCGCCAGCGCGCGACCGACATAGCCATTGGCTCCCGTGACAAGAATGTTCATGGTGTATCGTCCGCGTCTAGTACGGCTTGGTAGGCTTCGCGCCAGGCCAGTCCGGCAGATGTGTCGCCGGCGGGGATGTATTCGCAACCGACCCAACCGGTGTAGCCGTGGCGAGCTAGCGTGCGCAGTGCGCGCGCCACGGCGGGGACAGTCGGGTCGGGCTCGTGGCGGCCTGCCGGGCTGGCGAATTGCACGTGGCGCACCAAGGGCAGCACGCTGTCTAGCGCCGCGTCCATGTCCAGGGCCTCGCGTTGCGTGTGGTACAGGTCGAACTGCAGCCGCACTGCGTCGTGACCGACTGCAGCGATGATGTCGGCGACCTGGTCGGGACGGTTATAAAAATAGCCTGGCACGTCGGCCCGGTTGAGCGCTTCCAGGGTCAGTGACACGCCGGCGCGGCTGGCGAGTACTGCGCCCTGACGCAGGTTGTCGATCAGAGTGGCGCGGCAAGCTCCCGGTGCAACGTCTGCCGCCGGCACGCCTGCCATGGCGTGGATCATGCCGCACTGCGTGGCCTCGCAGACTTGTAATGCGCGTTGCAGCGCGTGGTTGAAATCGACCTCGCGGCCAGGCAGGCTGGCCAAGCCTTTCTCGCCAGGTTGGCCGGGCGGGGTATTGATCAGGACCAGTTGCAGGCCGTGGTCGCGCAACATGGCGGCCAGTTCGTGAGGCTCCAGATCATAGGGGAACAGGATCTCCACGCCGGCAAAACCGTCACGGGCGGCCGCGGCCATGCGCTGCGCCAACGGCAGTCCGGGGTAGAGCAGCGAAAGGTTGGCAGCCAGCTTCATGATGGGTCCTGAAGTGCGGCCGGACCCGGGCGTTCGGGCCAGGCAACGCGCACGATGTCGGACAGGTCGGCCGGGCCCAGCCCTTGCGCGGCCGCGATCCGGTAGCTGGCGAGTACGCCATTCAGGCCGGCCAGCTCGGTGCCGGTGGCGTGTGCCAGCGCGGCGACGTTTTCGACATCCTTGAGCATAGTGGCCACGGTGCCTAGCAACTGGTCCACCGGCGCCGTCATGCGCGGGATAAAAATCTGCAGCAGCGTGGAGTCGGCCCAACCACCCGCCAGAGCGGTGTTCAGGACCGCCGCATCGATGCCGCTGCGCTGTGCCAGCGCCACGGCCTCGGCGATGGCATTGACAGTGCTGGCTACGATGGTTTGATTGCAGAGCTTGGCCACTTGACCGGCACCCACAGGCCCCATGCGCGTGACGCGGCTGCCATAGGCGCGCATGTAGCGCGAGGCCGCATCGATCGAGTCGGCTGGCCCGCCTGCCATGATGGATAGCGTGCCGGCCTGTGCGCCTGCCACGCCGCCGGAGACCGGCGCATCGATCCAGACGCGGCCGCAGGCCTGCTCCAGCTGGCTGGCAAACTGCCGCGCCGTGTCGGGGGCAATGCTCGAGTGGTCCACCAGCCAGGCACCGGCGGCATGATGCACGCCCTGCGCGCCGAACACGGTGTCTTGCACGGCACGCTCGTCGGTCAGACACAGGAACACACCGTCGCAGCCGCGCGCCGCTTCGGCCGGCGTAGCGGCAAGCTCGGCGCCGTCGGCCGCCAGCGCGCGGGCTTTTTCGGGACTGCGGTTCCAGATTCGGACGCGATGGCCGGCGGCCAACAGGCGTCGCACCATAGGCGCGCCCATCAGGCCGGTACCGCAGAATGCCAGTGTCGCGCTCATTCGGCCTCCGGGGTTTCGTACGGCCATTGCACGTTGCCGGAATGCGTGACCGCGCCCTCGTGGGCGGGCCGCACCAGCAGCGCGTATTTCTCCAGCGCGCCGGCCAGCCGAGCCTGTTGCGGCGGCGTGTAGGCGGCGCGGCGGGCTGCCAGCTCGGCGTCGCTCAGTTCGACATTCAAGGCGTTAGCCTGCGCGTCGATGTGGATGATGTCGCCGTCGCGGATCAGGCCGATCGGACCGCCGGCTGCGGCTTCCGGGCCGGCATAGCCGATGCACAGGCCGCGCGTGGCGCCGGAGAAGCGGCCATCGGTCAGCAGCGCCACCTTCTCGCCCATGCCCTGCCCATACAAGGCCGCCGTAACGCTGAGCATTTCTCGCATGCCGGGTCCGCCCTTGGGGCCTTCGTTGCGGATGATCAGCACCTCGCCCGGCTGGTAGGTGCGCTGCGAAACGGCGCGCATGCAATCCTCCTCGTTCTCGAATACGCGGGCCGGGCCGGAGAACTGCAGCGATTTCAGGCCAGCGATCTTGAGCAGCGCTCCCTGCGGACTGAGGTTGCCCTTGAGCACCGTGACGCCGCCCGACGGATGAATGGCGCGCGAGCAGGGCCGCACCACCTCGCCGTCGGGGTCGGGGACATCGGCCAGCGCTTGTTCCAGTGTGCGGCCGTCGAGCGTGAGCACGCTACCGTCCACGTAGCCGCCCATCAGCAGGGCCTTGAGCATGACCGGCACGCCGCCGACTTCGTGCAGGTCGCGGGCCAGAAAGCGACCGCCGGGCTGCAGGTCGGCGATCAGCGGCGTGCGCTGGAACACCTCGGCGACATCGTCGAGGGTGTAGCGGATGCCCGCTTCGTGCGCGATGGCGGGGATGTGCAGCGCGGCGTTGGTCGAGCCGCCTGTCGCTGCAACGGCCGCACAGGCGTTGTCCAGGCTGGCTCGCGTGACCAGCTCGCGCGGCAACGGGCCGCCTTGCGCCAGCGCGCGCATGACACGCTCGCCGGCCTGCTGGGCAATGGCCAGGCGTTCGCTGTAGACCGCTGGCATCATGGCCGAGCCCAGCGGCGACAGACCTAGGGCCTCGGCCACCATGGCCATGGTATTGGCCGTGAACTGGCCGGGACACGATCCCGCCGACGGCGTACAGGTGCGCTCCATGGTTTTCAGATCGGCGGCCGTCATGGTGCCGTGCTGGACACGGCCCACTGCTTCGATAGTGTCCAGGATGGTGGCCTGGCGGCCCAAAGCGTGTCCCGGCAGCGTGGCACCCCCGTACAGGAACACCGCCGGCACGTTCAGGCGCACGATGGCCATCATCATGGCGGGCAGCGTCTTGTCGCAGCCGGCGAAGGCGACCAGCCCGTCGTAGGCATGGCCGCGCACCACTAGCTCGACACTGTCGGCGATCGTTTCGCGCGACAGCAGGCTCATGCGCATGCCGGCGTGGTTCATCGAGGTGCCGTCGGATACCGAGATGGTCGAGAAACTGACCGGCACGCCGCCGCCCGCCGCCACGCCCAGGCGAGCCCGGTCGGCTTGCGGGGCCAGTGCCATCGAGCAGGGTGTGTTTTCGCCCTGCGTGCTGACGATGCCGACGATGGATTTCTCCAGGGCCGCATCGTCAAAGCCGGTGGCGCGCAGGAATGCGCGGTGTGGCGTGCGGGTCAAGCCATGAGTGACCATGCGGGAGCGGTGCTTGTGCAGGGACATGCGGGTTCCTTGTGAAGTGTGCGGGCGCTATGCGCCGGCCAGGGCGGTGCGGTGTGCCGTGAGCTGGTCGAACGCCCAGCAAATGTCGCGCTCCATGGCGGCGCGAGCCGCGTCGGCGTCGCGCCGGGCGATGGCTTGCACGATAGTGGCGTGGAGTTCGTCGGACGGCCGTTCATCGGAATGCATCAGTTCTCGGCTGGCGCGCAGGTAAGGGCCCGATTGCAACCACAGGCTTTCGATGGTGGCCATCATCGATTCCGAGCGCGCAGCGCGATAGATCGTGAAGTGGAACAACTGGTTGGTTTCCAGGCCGTCCGGCACCGAGCGCGGATCGGCCAGCGACTGGCCGATCTGAGCGGCCAAACCGCGCAGCTCGGCCAGTTCGTCGTCGGTGATGTGCTCGACCGCCCACGCCGTCACGCTACCTTCGATCAGCACGCGGGCGCGCCGGATGTCTTCTAGACGTGCGCGAGAAATGACCGGCACCCGCATCGACCGGCTTTTCATGGGTTCCAGGGCGCGTTGAGCTGCCAGCCGGCGCAGCGCCTCGCGCACAGGCATGGCGCTGGTGCCGAAGGCGTCGGCGAGCTCCTGGATGCCCAGTACTTCGCCTGCCGCGTAGTCGCCCCGCATCAGGTGGTCGCGCAGTCGCCGGTAGACGGCTTCGTTGACCGAGGTGTGGACCAGGGGTTCCAGAGTGCGAGTCGGGGGCATTTAGATCTTTGATCAAAAATCAAAGATGCTAGTTTGGGCAAAAACCGGTCGTTCCGCCTATCCAGGTTTCCCCTAGGCACGCCGGCTGGGCGGCTAGCACAGCCGGGCCAGTGGTAGCTGATGGGAAAGGTCATGGTGATACAACGGACCGCAGGCGTTCTGTCATCCATCGGTCTGATTCGGGGTCGCCGGTTGAGCGTTGCAATCAGAACGACATGCTGTGCGGTTATGGTTACCGGTATTTCCCGTCCCACGGCGAAAAGTGAGCCAAGAATGCCAGACGATAACGCCGCTACCAGATTGTTCGATTACCACTCCCAACTTGCCCAGCCGCCCGTTGGTCGGCCCTCGTCGGACGCGGGCACCGGGCAGTGGTGGAAACGCATTGTGGTGTGCGGCGATGATTTTGGCATGAACGCCAGCATCGACGCCGGAGTCATGCGACTCGCTCGGCTCGGGCGTCTGAGCGCCGTCAGTTGTTTATCGCAGGGGCAGACATTTGCCGATCACGGCCCGGATTTACGTGAATTCGATCTGGATTTAGGCGTACATCTGAATCTGACCCAGAGCCTGGGAGACCCCGCCCAGGCGCCGGTCATGGCTTTGCCTGTCCTGATCGCACGCGCCTATGCGGGGCGTCTGGACGAGGCATGGATCGATGCGCAGCTGGCGCGCCAGTTCGACGCATTCGAGGCTGTGATGGGCCGAGCCCCGGATTACGTAGACGGGCATCAGCATGTGCATCAGTTGCCTGGGGTGTTGCCACGTTTGCTGCAATTGCTGGAGTGCCGCTACGGCTCTCGCGCTCCTTGGCTGCGTCATACGGCGCCGGGTATGCAGGATGGTATTCCGCTGCGCGAGTCGGCCAAGGCACGCCTGGTGGGCGCACTAGGGGCGAGCGCCGTCGCTCGCGTGGCGGATCGAGATGGCTGGCGGACGAATCGCCGGTTATTGGGAGTGTATGACCAGCAGGGCGGCGGGCGCCGTTATTCGCGCCTGTTGCAGCGCTGGCTGCACAACGCGCGCGATGGCGACTTGGTCATGTGCCACCCGGCGTTGCCCGGTGGCTGCGATGCGCAGGCATCGCAGCGGGTGGCGGAATTCGAGGTGCTGGCACGCCCCGAGCTCGGCGAATGGATGCGCTGGAACGGCGTGCGTGTGGCGCGGCCGGTCTTGATCAACCCTTAACGCCGCTGGAACGTAGGCGAACGTTTTTCCTGAAACGCCCGACGTCCCTCCATGGCATCCGCAGTGGCAAAGCAGATGGTTTGTAGATCGCGTTCGTAGGCGGTGGCTTGTTCCATGGGCATGCTCAATGCCGCGCGCAGATTGACCTTGGCGGTTTCGGCTGCAATGGGTGCGCGGGCGGCGATCGCGCTGGCAATCGCGGCGGCACGTTCGCGCAATGCATCAGCGGCAACGACGTCACTGACCAAGCCCCAATTCAATGCCTGCTGAGCCGATATAGGGTCGCCCGTCATGACCATCAACGCGGCGTTCGAAGCGCCGATCGAATGCAGCAGTTGCGCCGTCATGCCACCTCCGCCGATCCAACCGAGCTTGATCTCCGGAGAGCCGAGCTTGGCATTGTCCGAGGCGATGCGAATATCGCATGCCAACGCCATTTCGAGACCGCCGCCAAACGCATAGCCATTGATTGCCGCAATGGCAGGTTTTTTGAGCGCGCGAATCAGATCGCAGTAGTCGCGGCGGTTGCGAAAATCCCATGGTGTGGCATAGCTGTCGAGCTCTACGATATCCGAGCCTGCGCAGAATGATTTGGGTCCCGCGCCAGTCAACACGACGGCACGTACGTCGTCGCTCTGATTGCAAGTCTCAATCGCTTGAACGAGCAGTTCGGCCATCTCGGGCGTCATCGCGTTAAGCTTTTCTGGCCGGTTCAGTTCGATCCAGGCCACATGGTCCTGAATGTGCAGGTTGACGAGGTTAGTCACAAAAATTCCTTTCAGCAATCGTAGAGTGCGGTGCGCACAGCGTGTTCAGTCCGTCGGCCAGTGTTGCGGGCGAGGATCTGTTGAACAGCCCTTCACGCAGAAATGCCGACGCGCGGCTTTGCAAAGCGATGAATCCATCATGACGAGGGCGCAGGCTGGCCGCATTCAATGTATCGAGCGTGGCGAGATAGAAATGGCTGCTGTCTGCGTTGACCCCTGGATCTCGCCAACTGGATAGGTGGCTGGGCTGGCCGGCATGCTGCGCAATGAAATGGGTTTGCGCATGTTCGCCGAGCAACCACAGTAGATGCTCGATCAGGGGAGCGTCGATCTGGCAACGCTGCGAAATCGCAATACCAGTGCCGCCGAGAATGGAGCCAGGCGCATTCGATGCAACGCGTGGTGCATTATGAAACGTCAATGCGTTGCCAGCGGCAGTTCGTGTGTAGTTCACGTAGCCATAGACCAAGGGGCATAGCAGCACATCGTCGTGCGTGGTCATGTGATGCAGCAGGGCGATCGGGTTGGCATCTCGCACGGAAACGGGGCTGAGTGCGGCAAGTTCGGCCAGCCATTCGCAGGCTTGTTGAAGTACTTCACGTTGATGCCAGCGTTTGCCGTCATCTAAAGTGAGATCCGGGTCCAGCGCAGCACACATCGACAGCAGCGTCAGAAAGGCATGTGGACCTGCCAGCGACAGCGCGACTTGTTTCGTTTGGCGTGACAGCGCCAGAACATCCTGCCATTGCACAGGCACGGCATGATCCGTTCGCGTCAGCAGATCAGGACGTACCGCCATCACTTGTGTTGCCGCGTCCAACGGCAACGCCCATTGCTGGCCGGCCATGTGATAACTGGCGTAGGTCAGCCCGATGCTGTTGCGTTCTATCGAACGCAGTGCTTCGTTAGGCAAGAGCCGATCCAGCGGTTGCAGGCAGCCTTGTGCCAAGGCTTCGCCCAAGTGCGGATGATCGAGCACAATCAGATCGTATTGCTCGCACAATTGCGCGATGGGGGCGGACTCGAAGCCCTCAAGCGAATGCGTATGCCAGTCGATCAATCCGGTCCGATCTGCGGCGGCTCGTAACGCGGCATAGCCCCTGGGATGATCCCAGGTCAGTCCTTGCCAACGTCGGCTCATGCCTGTTCCCCGCACACAATGGCGCCGTGCGCTTCAAAGGACGCGATACGATCCGCATCGAAGCCGTATTCGCGCAGAATCTGCGCACTATGTTGGCCAGTCAAGGGCGCGCCGCGCTCCACGCGCGCAGGTGTTTTGGTAAAGCGAATGGGAAAGCCCGGCGTTTTAACGTGGCCTTCGGTGGGGTGTTCGTATTCGACAAAGGTCCCGTTGTGCGCGATCTGCGGGTCTGCTACGAGCTCGGCATAACCATACACAGGGCTGCACCAGATACCGGCGGCGTTGAGCCGTTCGAACCAGTCTTTCGTCGTGCGTTGGGTCATCGCTTCGCGCACCAGGCAGAAAATCTCGTCGCGTTGATTCCAGCCCGCTGCCTCATCGGCATAGTCGAGCAGCGCAGGTTGTTCCAGCTCGCGCGCCAACACGGTCATGTCAGGCATGGCCAGCGCCAAATAGCCGTCTTGCGTCGCAAAAGTGCCGTAGGGCGCGCGAATATAGCTGTGCGCATGGGGTTCAGCGCTACGAGTCTGCGGCTTGCCGCCTACTGTGAAGACGGACAACTCCTGCATTTGCAGCGTTGTAATCGCGTCCAGCATGTTGACTTCGACTTTCTGGCCTTCGCCGGTGCGTTCGCGATGAAGCAGCGCGGCCAGTACGCCCTCAAAGGCGCAGTAGGCAGTGACCGCGTCTACCAGGTATTGGCCTGCAGCACGCGGCGCCTCGCCATCGCGGCCGGCCGACAGCATCGCACCCGACATGGCCTGCAACAGCAGATCCTGTCCGGGCCGGCGGGCATAGGGGCCGTCTTCGCCGAATCCCGACATCGAGACATAAATCAGTCTTGGATTCAACGCCGACAGGCTTTCATAGTCGACGCCCAGGCGCTGAGCGACGCCCGGACGGTAGTTTTGAATGAACACATCGGCCTGGCTTGCCATCTGGCGAATGATGGCCTGGCCGTCCTCGCTTTTCAGGTCGACGGCGAGCGATCGTTTGTTGCGGTTGAGAGAAAGAAAGGACACATTGATTTTGTTGCCCTTGATCCCACCCGCGGGCGCATGGCGTTGCCATTCACCCTCTTTGGGCTCGATCTTGATCACGTCCGCGCCTAGGTCGCCCAGCCGCTGTGCGGCAAATGGACCGGCCATGGCGATCGAGCAATCCAGGACCTTGTAACCCGTCAAAATTCCCATGATGAAACCTTTCAGTGCATGACCCAGCCGCCGTTGACGGCGAGGGTCTGGCCGGTGATGAAACCCGCTTCTTCGGAAGCGAGGAATACGATGGCAGCCGCGATGTCGTTGGCGTGGCCGCGCCGTTTGATGGACTGGCGATCGAGGACCATGCGTTCGTAGCCGGGCAGGTCGGGATGGATAGCCTCTGCCGCCGTGGGAAAGGCGCCCGGCGAGATCGCGTTGCAGGTGATGCCCGATGCGCCGAATTCGCGTGCCAGGGCCCGTGTGTTGCCCAGCATGGCGCCCTTGGATTCGACATACGGCTGCAGCAGTTCCCAGCCGCCCGACAGCGTGATGGACACGATGTTGATGATGCGGCCCCACTGTTGTTGCCGCATGCTGGGCAGGGTGGCGCGTACGATCTGCAATGCCGCTGAGACGTTGATGCGATGAATCAGCGCACGGTCGTCGTCGCTGTAGTCTTCGAAACGTTTGGACGGGTAGATGGCGGCATTGTTGATCACGACATCGATGGCGTGGTCGGCCGTCAGCGAATCCAGCGTGCGCTGCAGGGCAGTGGTATCGGCCAGATCGACGGACAGGGTCTGCAATTGACTGGCGAGGGCGGCAGGCACGGCCTCTTGCAGTTGTCGCAGTGCTTCGCTATCGCGATCCACGGCAAACAATTGTGCGCCTTGGTGCAGCAGCGCCAGGCTGACGCCATGTCCCAGCCCGCCGCCTGCCCCAGTCAGTAGCACGCGACGGCCTTGCAAGGAAAACGACATGCTCGATGGGTTCATGTCGAGGCTCCCGAATCCGTGCCACCGTTCAGGGGCAGAAACTCGCCCGAGAGTGCCGGATAGTCGTCGCCTGGTTGCTGAGCGATGGCGCGTATGCGTTGTTCGCATTGCGCGATGTCGTTGGCATCGCCCAGGATGCGGATGCACGTGTCGTAACGGCGTTCCTCTGCGTGCTCGAGCCAGATGAGTTCGCCGCGTTCACGGGCCGCGCCTTCGCCCAGCACATGATTGGTGGACGGCTCGATGCCCATGGCATATTGCCCGGCTTGAAAATTCTGCCATTGATACTGGCAAGGGAATTGATCTTTGCGTGTGGTGACTTCGATACCGATGTTCAGGCGGTCATTCACCAGCGCGACCGGCACGCAGCCGTTCTGGTCCGCTTTCATTTCGTGCTGCCACACCTGCTCGTGAAATCCCAGCTGCGGCGCGGGCATGCGTTGATAGCCTACGCCTTGTGCACGGTATTCATTGGCATGGGCCGCCCAGACGACATCCTGAATGGGGGCGAGATAGCGCGACGCCTCGTCCAGCACGGGATAGCCGACGTTCAAGTGATAGCAGAACATGTGTGGCGTGCGGTAAAAGCCGCGATTGACTACCCGGTCGTGCAATTGAATATCGTTGGTGCCGACCTCGATTTCGATACGCCGGTGCAGTTCCAAATGTTCGCCAAACACGGTGCCTTGCGACACCATGCCCTCGGCCCAGAGAAAGCAGCGATCGCCGTCCCAGCGTTCGCCATAACCTGTCAAACGTGCGGGAATCGTCCCGACGCGGCCATGAATCGAGTGCTGCACTTTTTCTCGCGGCTTATAGACGTAGTTGTCCGCCGGGGAGTCGTGCATGAACAGAATGTGATCCAGGCCGCACGTGATCATCAGGCCGGAGAATGAACGCATCCATCCCAGCCCAGATTCGCCCTCGTATTCATGCAGCCCTGGATGGCGAAAGCCCGCTGGCGAGTGCCAGCCCACGGCATAACCACGGAACTCGCATTCGGCGATGTCCATGGCACGATCGACCAGCACGGTGAATCTCAGGCCCGTGCCGCTGCGAAACTCCAGCAGCCGGATATCACGTTCGACGCCGTCTTGCAGCGTGACGAGCCGCACGCCGGCAAACTGTGCCAGTTGTCCGCAGCGCGATTCGATTTGTTGCCGGGTCATGGCGGTGGCATATAACTGTGCCATGGGTGCTTCTACTCCAGAGGTCGGCGCGCTGCCGCACCGGATAAAGGGAAATGACTAGAGATGTGCGTGTGCACGGATCACACGCCGTTGGCCAGCAACTTGCCGTCCAGGAATGCCTTGGCACGCGGGACGTCGTCTTCGGTCAAGTGCTCGATGATGATGGGGATGTTGGGATGGCGCTTGGCCAGGCGCTGCAGATACAGGTCGTAGTTCAGGCTGCCCAGCCCCGGTGCCGGCAATTCGATTTCACCCACGCCTCGGAACGTATGGCTTTCTGCAGCGTCAGCATCACCGATGTCGCTGTGCTTTTCCGATTTGTCGCCGTCGGCGCGCTTGACGTCCTTGGCGTGGGCGATGCAGATCTTGTCGGACAGCGCGTCGAATACTTGGTTGAGCGTCTTGTCCATGTCGTCGATGTTGTGGTCTTCGAAATAATTCGTCGGGTCCATCAACAACCCCAGGCCAGGATGGTTGACTTCGGCAAACATGCGCAACGTTTCCTCTACCGAGCCCACGACGTTGTTGACATAGGTCTCCAGCAAAAATATCGCGCCATGATCGTAGGCATGTTGTGCCAGGCCTTGAATCACCGAGCGGCATTGTTCCCAGCCTTCTTCGGTCTTGTTTTTCGGGTGATGCACCCAATCGCTCTCGGTGGCGAATGTGCCGGTCTCGGAGATTACGTAAGGGGACCCGAGGTACTGTGCGTGCGCGATGATTTCTTTCAGGTAGCCATTGCGTCGTTGCCGTTCTGCAGGCTCGGGATGCACGATGTTGGTATAGGCCGAGATGCAGGAAACAGGCAGGTTGTGTTCGCGAAAGGTATCGCGGATGCGTTTGCATTTTTCGGGCGTGATCTGGCCTGCGCTGAGGTCCATGTCCTTGAAATGCAGGTCCAATTGCACGGTGTTGAAACCCTGTGCCCGGATCTTGGCGGCCGAGGTCGCCAGGTCGTAGGGGAAATAACCTGAAAAAATGCCGGTTTGAATCACGTTTGTCTCCTTGGTGGAGGGCGGTGCTGCCCCTTTGGTTTACTTGTGTTGAATCGGAACTTCGTCCAGGCGCACCGTGCGGCGCTCGGCGTCGGATAGGTATGCGGCCTCGACCAGCGCCATGGTTTTGACGTTATCGGCGACGGTCAGCGCGGGCTCGGTGCCGCTGGCCAGGGCGTATTGCAGTTGTTCCATCACGCCGATAAAGGCCTGCGGAAACCACATCGAGGACCATTCAGGCGTGACCCATTGCCCCTGGGTGGCCTGCTTCGACGTGTAGGACAGCGTGGAGGGTTGGCCGTGCGGCCAGCCTATGGTGCCCTTGGCCACGCCCTCGGTGCCCTCGACGCGCCAATGGATGTACTGGTCGTCGGCATGACCCTCGCCGCGAGGCCCGGCCCATACGTCTTCCAATGACAAGGCCATCAGCCCGGATGCGAATTGCAGCGTCGTGGTGACGATGCCGTCGTGATGGGGAAATGCCGTGCGCGGGTCGCTGCGAGTCAGTGTGGTGACATGGGTCGGCTCGCCAAACAGATAGCGCAGCACATCCAGGTGATGCACGCTCATGTTCGAGAGCGTGAGCCGATCATAGTCAGCTAAGAATCCCTGCCAGTGGGGAATGGCGTGCATGTCTATCTGGGCCAGCACCGGGGTGCCGAGCACGCCTTGGTCGAGCAACTGCTTGAGCACGCGCATGGATTGGTCATAGCGCATGTTCTGATTGACCGAAAGCAGTTTGCCGGCGCGCTGCGCCTCATCACGCAATGCGATGGCTTCTGGCAAAGACAACGCTAATGGTTTCTGTGCCAGGATCGCTTTGACGTTCGGTGCTGCAAGTGCGGCGCGGATCAGTGCGGGTTGCTGATCCGGCGGGAAAGCAATATCGACGACGTCGACGCCGGGATCGTTGATGAGCGCATGGGGAGTGTCATGGACTCGCCCGATCTCCCACCGCTGCGCGACGGCCTGAGCTTTGCTCGGCGTGCGCGAGGCAATGGCGACCACTTGAAAACCGGCTTCGCGATAGGCCGCGAGATGGCACTCTGCCATGATCATCCCGGCGCCGATACATCCAATACGAAACTGGTGCTCTCGCACTGGTGGATCGGGCAGGAGGGTAAGAGGGGGCATGGCGGTCTCCGAGGCTGGCCGGTCTTGCAAGCCAGGCCAAAGGGCGGACTCACAGCAGGCGCTTGATTGATCTAATTAGAGGTGATTATTACATCATTTCAATCTTTAAATAACATCAATAAACATCAGAAATAGTCCTTATTGACAGAAAGAGTGCCTTTCGTCTATCCAGATCAGGCGTGTGCCGACGCTGAGCAGTGAGATCACTGGGCGCGCAGAGGGCTTCCTATTGTCTTGGCACACGGGGACCAATCCTAGGGGAGGATGCGTTTTGAGTTGATCCCATCATTTTGATGTATTTCAATCAAATTGATGTGATATCATCAATCCCTATACCGACTGATGATGACGTTAAGGTGACCACGATGGCGCGAGCCACCATCACGACGATTGCCGAGGCCGCGGGGGTCTCTACTGCCACGGTAGACCGTGTGCTGAACGGACGCGAAGGCGTACGTCGCCAGACGCGGGATCACGTCTTGGCAATTGCACGCAAGCTGGGTCACGGCGCCGAGCTGGGCCAGTCCGAAAGCACCGCCATGCGCCTCGATTTTGTGCTGCCAGCCGGCGACAACAGCTTTATGGTGCTGTTGCGGCAACACCTGCTGGCCGAGGCGCAATGCCGGCCAGACATTCAGGCGAGATTGCATCTGGTCGAGGGCTTTAATGCCGACAAATTGGCGGCGCAGCTCTATCAACTGAAGGGCAATACCGACGGTGTCGGGCTGGTCGGGTTGGATGACCCCCAGGTTCGAGATGCCATCGCGGCATTGCAGGTCAGCGGCATTCCTGTATGTACCCTGGTGTCGGATATTCCGACGTCATCGCGCATCGGTTATGTGGGTATCGATAATCGGGCGGCGGGACGTTTGGCCGCCAGCTTGCTGGGACGCTTTTTGCCCCCTGGCGTATCGCAGGGCGTGAGCGTATTTCTGGGCTCGCTGGCCTACCGCGGACACGAGGAACGCGAAATGGGTTTTCGCGCGTTGCTCAACGAGGAGTTCCCGCATCTGAAGATCGAACGCATGCTGGAAATCGGCGACGATCGCGCGCGCGCCTATGAGCTGACTCGGCGGGTGTTGCAGCAGTCCACGCCGGCAGGCATCTATAACGTCGGTGCCGGCAACTCAGGCATTGGCCGCGCCTTGCAAGAGGCCGGCGTGCAGCGCCAAGTCGTGTTTGTGGGACACGATCTGACGACGACCTCGCGGCAGTTTCTCCTGGATCGCACGATGGACGCGGTGATAGACCAAAATCCACGCGTCGAGGCGCGCGAAGCAATCAGCATGCTTGCGGCAGCGGTCCGAGGTTTGTCCGAGCCTACCTATATGCCGCGGCTGCAAGTGATTTTTCGCGAAAACATCCCATCGAGTTGAGTTGCGTTGCCTTGGCGGTCACGAATTCCCTTTCCGGGGCCGCGTGACCACCATGGGCCTTGCATAACGAGAAAAATGCCTATGCTGGCAATCGGTACGTTTCAAGCTCGATGCTTGTTTGCGTATGTGAGGCTGGCGAGTGTGAAGCCTGCCGGCAGAAACGGGAAAACTGCAGCGGTGTTCATCCCGCCGATCGGGCCGCGGTATTGTCGGCAGCTGCAGCTGGATAGGCTTTGCCTGCATCGCGAATGAAGTCTCGCACAGCGGTCTCATAGACCGCACCGCTGCGGATCGCACCCGAATGCGAGGCGCCCTCGATTTTGATGACGCGTTTCAGGTTTTCCGGGACTTTGACGGCTGCGGCGAAAAGCTCATCGCTCATGGTGTGCGGCACGACGCGGTCTGCCGTGCCATGCAGAAACAACATGGGCGTGCTCAGTGTCGCCAGCTTTTCTATGGAGGCAAAGGGCTGCGTCACCAGCAGGCTCGCGCCGGGAAGTTTGCCCCATTTCAACGTGCCCAGCATGGCGGCAATGCTGGTAAAGCTGGATTCGACGATGAGCCCCGCAAAGGCAGGCATGTCGGGACGCGAGGCCAGGTCGATCGCAATCGCGCCGCCCAGGCTATGGCCATAGACAAATCGCTTGGCGGGATCGGGTTGGCGGCGAGCGAGTTCGTGTAAAGCTGCCGAGGCGTCTTCGATCGCGGAGTCTTCCGATGGCAACCGGGGTGTCGATTGGCCAAAGCCGCGGTAGTCGATGGCAAGCACCGAGTAGCCCATGCGAGTCCAGCCGGACATACGAAAGGCGCTACCGTTCAGATTCCAGCGCGCGCCGTGCAGATAGAGCACTGTCGGGGCCGACGTGTTCGGGTGTTGCCAATACCAGGCATGGACTTTGTCGCCGTCGGCCAGCGTCAGGTCAAAGACCTTCGTGCCGGTCGGTGGTTCGCTCCACCAGCGCTGCGGTTCAGGCTCGGGAGAAAAAATCGCTTGCCGCTGCCAGGCATCGAGTTGCGTGCAGCCCACCACGCTGGCACAAGCCAGCAGACCGACGACGATAAGACGCCGTAAAGAGAATCGCGGCAGCAAAGGCATAAGCAAGGTGGTAGCCACAGTCTCTGCGGCCGAATACGGAATGCGTTGTCGATCATACACTGCGTCGCGTCATCGAGGCGCGAGCCCGCTGCGCAGCGCAATGGTGACGTGTGTGCTGCTGAGGGGAGGTCGACAACGGATCGTTACTAGATCATGTCCTGCACAATGGGGTATAGCGACGCGACCAGCAGCAAGGCCATGCCGATATTAAACATCCGTATCGCGTGGGGACGATGCAGAAATTTCTGCAGGGCGGCACCAAAGGCGACCCAGACGCCCAGGCTGGGCAGGTTGACCAGGCAGCACACCAGGGCTGCAAGCATCAGGTTCCAATAGAAACCCGTTTGGGGGGTATACGTGACGATGATGCCCACCGTCATGATCCATGCTTTCGGGTTGACCCATTGGAACAATGCGGCCTGCAGAAAGCTGAAGGGCCGGCTGCGTTGTTGACCGCTTTCCAGCGGGCCGGATTGGGCGATTTTCCAGGCTAGATAAAGCAGGTAGGCAGCGCCCACGTATTTCAGGATGGTATAGAGCCAGGGGAACTGATGAAATACGGTGTCCAGGCCGAGCCCCACCAGGACCAGCATGAGCGTGAACCCCAGGTTCACCCCCAACATATGGGGAATCGTGCGGCGAAAGCCAAAGTTCAGGCCCGACGAGGCCAGCATGATGTTGTTCGGCCCGGGCGTGATGGAGGTGACCAGGGCGAATAGCGATAGCGGGCCCAGCAAGAGCCAGAGTTGTTCGCTGGAGGGCACGGCGGTTGCGAGAGACATGAGGGATCGAGGCCAATGACAATGACTAGGTGCTAGGTGCTAGGTGCTATACCGCTTTTTTCACAATAGCGCGGCGGCCGCCTGCAATGATGGCAATGACAGCCAGCGCAAACACAAAGGTCATCGGCTCAACCGGCTCATGAAACAGCCACGCAGCGGCCAATACGGTCAAAAAGGGCTGCAACAGCTGTACCTGCCCGACGCGGGCGATACCGCCTATCGCCAAGCCGCGATACCACGCAAAAAATCCCAGGAACATCGACCCGAACGCCAGGTAGGCGAATGCGCCGAGTACGCCCATGTCGGGCCAACCGCGGGTCGCGATCAGATCCACGCCCATCCAGATGACAGGCCCGGCCAGGACAGGCGCGCTGATGACCAGCGCCCAACAAATCGTACGTGCGCCGCCGAGGGTGCGCGAGGCCCGGGCGCCTTCGGCGTACCCCATGCCGCCGAGGATGACGGCCACCAACAGCCACAGATCCCCTGTCTGCAGGCTGCCATGGCCTTGGCGCAAGGCATAGGTCATGACCAGCACGGCCCCCGCGCCGGCCCAGCCCCAGAACGCGCCCGACGGGCGTTCGCCGCTGCGCCAGGCAGCAAAAATAGCCGTGCAAAGCGGCAACAATCCATTAAAGACCGCGCCGTGCGAGGACGACACGGTGGCCATGGCCAGTGTCGAGGTCAGTGGCCACCCGACGACAATGCCCAGAGCGGCCAGGACCACACCGGGCCACTCGTCGCGATTGGGCAGCCGGCTGCGGGTGAGCCATAGCAGCAACGCGGCCGGCACAGCCGCCAGCAGCGCGCGTCCCAGGCCGATCAGCAGCGGCGACATGTCGGCCACGGCGATCCGGGTCATGGGCAGGGTGAGAGAAAACACCAATACCCCGATCAGGCCGTAGCTATAGCCCTCCCAGAGTGGCGAAGCAACGGGGGCGGGCGCAGCATAAGTGGTCGGGCGCGACATGATTTCAGCAGGCGTGGTTGAGCGTTGTGATTTCCCACACTCTACGCAAATAAAGCGGTACAGTACCTATACACTTTTTCAGTTCACTTTGATGTCTGGCCTGGTAAAACAACCATGACAGTTGAAATATCTCCCCCTACCTCCAACTGGCGGCCGGTGCGTCAGGCCGATGCCACGCTGGTGGCCCAGTTGGCCGAGGACGTTGCGCGCCGTATTGACGACCAAGGTTTGCGCCCGGGAACCCGGTTGCCGTCCATTCGTACGATGGCCGAGCAGACAGGCGTCAGCCGATTTACGGTCGTCGAGGCCTACGATCGCCTGGTCGCACGCGGTCTGGTGCAGTCGCGCCGCGGGGCAGGCTTTTTTGTGCGCGCGCGTCGCGAGCCGCTGAGTGCCGAGGAGGTCGCCAAGCCAGATCCCTTGGCACCGCCAGCCCGCATTGATGTGACGTGGTTGCTGCGCAGTATGTTTCGCGAGCCCACAACCTCGTCCATGCCTGGGGGGGCGGGGCTTTTGCCGGCGGACTGGCTGGATCCGGACATGGTATCGGCCGCTGTCCGTGCCGTGGGACGCTCTGTACGCGGCAATCTGGTGTCCTATGGTTCGCCGCAGGGATACGCCCCGTTGCGTCAGCAGTTGGCGTCGCGTCTGCAGGCCGAGGGTGTGCCTGCCCATCCCGAACACAACCTGCTGACCACCAACGGGGTGACGCATGGCCTGGATCTGGTCGGCCGGCATTTCGTGCAGCCAGGAGACGCCGTGCTGGTCGAGGATCCCGCCTGGTTCGTGATTTTCGGGCGCTTGGCGGCGTTCGGCGCGCGCTTGATCGGGGTGCCGCGGGGGCCGGATGGCCCGGATCTGGAACAACTGGACAGGCTCGCGGCGCTGCATAAGCCGCGTTTATTCATCACCAATACGACGGTGCACAATCCGACCGGCCATACCCTGTCGGCGGGCGCGGCGTACGATATTTTGCGCCTGGCTGAACGGCACGATTTTTGGGTGGTCGAGGATGACACGTATGGGGAATTACATCCCGGCGGCGCCGTCAAATTGGCGTCGTTGGATCGTTTGAACCGGGTCATCCTGGCCGGCGGTTTTTCCAAGATGCTGGCGGCCAGCTTGCGCGTGGGTTACCTGGCGGCCAATGCCGAGGTGTTGCGCCGACTGGGGGACCTGAAAATGCTGGCGGGTCTGACGACGCCGGAATTGGGCGAGCGAGTGGTGCATCGGGTGTTGATCGAGGGCCAGTATCGCCGGCATGTCGAACGGGTGCGCGCACGCGTCAATACGGCTCGTGAACAGTGCCTGGCCCAACTGATGTCGATGGGAATGACGGTGCCGCACGAGCCCCACGCCGGGATGTTTGTCTGGGCGGATTGCGGCCGTGATGCCGAGGTGCTGGCCCGCACAGCGGCTGATCGTGGCCTGTTGCTGGCGCCTGGCAGCTTGTTTTCGCCGTCTCAGGCGCCTTCGACCATGTTGCGGTTTTCCGTTTCGATGGTGGACACGCCGGGAATTTGGCCGGCCTTGTCTGCAGTCTTGGCAGCCTAGGCTTGTTCGGACGTCCTATACTGATTGCTTACAGGGATTGTTTTTTCATTCTACGTATTTACCCGAGGAAATCTTCATGTCTGACGTCCAGATTCGCCCATTGACAGAGCAGTTCGCGGTGGCCCCGCAGCTCTCGCCCGCAGACATGGCAGGGGTGGCTGCCGCAGGTTACAAAAGTGTGATCATCAATCGTCCCGACTATGAGGGCGGCCCCGATCAGCCTACGGCTGCGGATGTGTCCGAGGCGGCGCGCCAAGCGGGATTGCAGGTGGAGTACCAGCCGGTGGTCGGCAGTGCGATGACGGCTGATGACGTGGTCCGATTTGCGGAATTGCTGCGTACGTTGCCTGGTCCGGTGCTGGCATATTGCCGTACCGGGACGCGTTGCACGAATTTGTTCGTTGCCTCGCAGCAGCTCCCTTGATCCGCATCAAATATTGCGGAAAGCCCGCAATGTTGCGGCCGGCGTTTTCCGGTAGCATGGTATTTCCTACTAGCAGACAGGAGCAGGCATTATGTTCAAGAAAGTCTTGATTCCTACCGACGGCTCCCCGCTCTCGGCCCAGGCCGCCAATGCGGGTATCTGCTTTGCCCGGTCCGTCGGCGCCGAGGTCGTTGCCCTGCATGTGACACAGCCTTTTGCTGCCACCATCGGATTTGATGGGATGGCCGCGGCCTATGCCATCACTGACGAAGACTACGAGAAAGCGTCGGCGGAGCAGGCGGAAAAGTATCTGAAGCAAATCCTCGCGCGGGCGGAGACGGCCGGCGTCAAGGCCGATTCGCGCGCGGTATCCAATTTCAATGTGGCCGATGGGATTGTTCAGGCGGCTACTGAGAACGGATGCGATTTGATTTTTATCGGCAGCCACGGGCGTAGCGGGTTGTCGCGCTTGCTGTTGGGAAGCGTGACGGCGAAGGTGCTGTCGTTGGCTACCAATGCGGTATTGGTTTATCGCGTTAAAGAAGAAAAGAAGAAATAGCGAGGGTTCTGCGTCGTCCTTGGGTCGAAAACGGCGTCTCTTTTCTGGGGCGCAGGTCGACGGGCGGCGTGGGACCAATTTTTTCAGGCCGGATGGGCTTTTGCTGGCGAGAGGGTGGCGTTCTTTTGGCGCCGCCGTCCGCCGTGTAAAGGCCTCACCGGCCCTATCGCACGGACTCGCCCCGTTAGCAGGGGGCTCGGTCCGCTGCGCGGACTGGGATCCGTGCTCTACGGGCCGGTGAGGCCTTTACATGGCGGACGACGGCTCGCGGTGGGGGAATGCCATCGTTGCGGGTTTTGCCGAGCAGCTTTCTCCTACGGCTTTTGATTTTCAACGGGTCTTGTTGGAGGCGCTGCTCGCTGACGCGTGGCGCAGTTTGACGCGCCCTTTTGCAAACCTGTTGCGAGGATAGGGCTATAGGGGGTGGGCGTTATTTTGTGGGCGTAATATGCTTTGAGCGCAGTTCCATGACTGTGCTGGATTACTGGATTGAATTCACCAGGAAAGGCTATGACTCGCAAAACGCGCATCGATCAATATCGCAATATCGGTATCAGTGCCCATATCGACGCGGGCAAGACCACGACGACTGAGCGCATTCTGTTCTATACCGGGATCACCCATAAATTGGGCGAGGTGCATAACGGCGCCGCGGTGATGGATTGGATGGAGCAGGAGCAAGAGCGCGGTATTACGATCACGTCGGCGGCGACGACGGCGTTTTGGCGTGGGATGGCGGGGAATTATCCTGAACATCGCATCAACATCATCGATACTCCGGGACACGTCGATTTCACGATCGAGGTCGAGCGCTCGATGCGCGTGCTGGATGGCGCTTGTATGGTGTACGACGCGGTGGGCGGGGTGCAGCCGCAATCCGAGACGGTGTGGCGGCAGGCGAATAAATATGCCGTGCCGCGCATTGCGTTCGTCAACAAGATGGATCGTATCGGCGCGGATTTCTTTCGGGTGCAAAAGCAGATCGTCGACCGCCTGAAGGGCGATGCGGTGCCGATTCAGATTCCGGTTGGGGCCGAGGATCATTTCCAAGGCGTGGTCGATCTGGTCAAGATGAAGTCCATTATCTGGGACGACGAGAGCCAGGGCGTGCGGTTCGAGTATCGCGATATTCCGGACGAGCTGCAGGATGTGGCGCGCCGGTGGCATGACCACATGGTTGAAAAGGCCGCAGAGGCCGATGAGGAATTGCTGGAGAAATATCTGGCAGGCGAGACCCTGTCCGAGGACGATATCAAGCGCGGTTTGCGCAAGCGCACGATCGCCAATGAAATCGTGCCGATGCTGTGCGGCAGCGCCTTTAAGAATAAAGGTGTGCAGGCCATGCTGGATGCGGTGATCGATTATCTGCCGTCGCCGGTCGATGTGCCCGCCATCAAGGGGCACGATGAGAAAGACCGCGAGCTCGAACGCCATCCGGATGACAAGGAGCCGTTTTCGGCTTTGGCATTCAAGATCATGACCGATCCGTTCGTGGGGCAGCTGGTGTTCTTCCGCGTGTATTCGGGGGTCGTCAAATCCGGGGATTCGGTGTTGAATCCGCTCAAGGGTAAAAAGGAACGGCTGGGACGTCTGTTGCAGATGCATGCCAATGAACGGCGCGAGATCAGCGAGGTTTACGCTGGCGACATTGCTGCCGCAGTGGGGATTAAAGAGGTCACCACCGGCGACACGCTGACTGATCCGGCGCATGTGATCATTCTGGAACGCATGACATTCCCCGAGCCGGTGATTTCTCAGGCGGTCGAGCCCAAGACGAAAGCCGATCAGGAAAAGATGGGTGTGGCGTTGAATCGATTGGCGCAGGAGGATCCTTCTTTCCGGGTGCGCTCGGATGAAGAGTCCGGCCAGACCATTATTTCGGGCATGGGTGAATTGCACCTGGAGATCCTGGTCGACCGCATGAAGCGCGAGTTCGGAGTCGAGGCCACGGTAGGCAAACCTCAGGTGGCGTACCGCGAAACCATACGCAAGACCTGCGACGAGGTCGAGGGCAAGTTCGTGAAGCAATCGGGCGGGCGCGGCCAGTATGGTCACGTGGTGCTGAAACTCGAGCCCCAAGAGCCTGGCAAAGGTTATGAGTTCGTTGATGCGATCAAGGGCGGCGTGGTGCCGCGCGAATATATCCCGGCGGTGGATCGCGGGGTGCGCGAGAGTTTGAATGCCGGGGTGTTGGCGGGTTATCCGGTGGTCGATATCAAGGTTACGCTGGTGTTCGGTTCGTACCACGATGTCGATTCGAACGAAAACGCATTCCGGATGGCTGCATCGATGGCATTCAAGGAAGGCATGCGGCGCGCCAAGCCGGTGCTGCTGGAGCCCATGATGCAAGTCGAGGTCGAGACGCCAGAGGAATTCACGGGACACGTGATGGGCGATCTGTCGTCGCGTCGCGGGATGGTGCAGGGAATGGAGGACATCGCGGGCGGCGGCGGCAAGCTTGTACGCGCCGAGGTGCCGCTATCGGAGATGTTTGGCTATTCCACGTCGCTGCGCTCGCTGACGCAGGGGCGGGCGACTTATACGATGGAATTCAAGCACTATGCCGAGACGCCTAACCAGGTGGCGGAGCAGGTCATTGCTGCGCATGGTGGGGGGCGTTAAGGGGGGACGCTGTTGGGCGG
>NZ_CBCSIU010000012.1:122436-164591 GCF_965139205.1 Bordetella muralis | reverse complement strand
GGACCGACTTTGTGAAGCCCGGCCGGGCCGATTGCCTCGGCTCGACGACCAATAGAACCCCTACCTCACTTCACAACTCCACGCGCACCTTAAATATGTATAATAAATACATGTTTAAAGTTTTCTAGTAGCCGAAGGAGCTAGCATCATGTTGAGCCAGGAAGTCCGCGATCTGGTAAAAGCCACTGCGCCGGTATTGAAGGTCCACGGTGAAACGCTCACCTGTCACTTTTATGCCCGCATGTTCCGCCACAACCCGGAACTGAAGCAGGTGTTCAATCAAGGCCACCAGGATGGCGGACAACAGCAGCAGGCCTTGGCTGCGGCCGTTGCCGCGTATGCGGAGCATATTGATGATCCTTCGGTGTTGATGCCGGTAGTGACCCGCATCGTGCACAAGCACGTCAGTTTGGGGATACGGCCTGAGCATTACGCGATTGTCGGCAAGCATTTGCTGGCCTCGATCAGAGAGGTCCTGGGCGCAGAGGCCGCGACCGATGAGTTGATTGCAGCCTGGGCTGCGGCCTATGGTCAGCTGGCCGACCTGCTCATCGCCGAGGAAGCCAAACTGTACGCACAATCCGCCGGCAAGGACGGCGGTTGGACCGGCTGGCGTGGTTTCCGCGTCGATAGCAAAGTCCCGGAAAGCGCCGAAATCACGTCGTTCTATCTGGTCCCAGCAGATGGCGGCTCTGTGCCGGATTATCTGCCCGGGCAATACATTTCCCTGCGCGTCTATGTGCCTCAATTAGGCATCATGCAGCCACGTCAGTACAGCTTGTCGGATGCGCCGGGCAAAGGCCGTCTGCGCATTTCGGTCAAACGCGAGGATGGCACCGGCAATACGCCGGCGGGCAGCGTGTCCAATGTATTGCACGCCAACGTAAAAGAAGGCGACGTGGTGGATCTGGCTCCCCCGCAAGGTGAGTTCACCTTGAACGATCAAGGCGCCGCACCAGTCGTGCTGTTGAGCGGCGGCGTCGGGTTGACGCCCATGATGTCGATGTTGAATCACCTGGTGGCACGCGACGATGGCCGTGAGATTCGATTCGTACACGCTTGCCGCGACCGTTCGGTGCATGCCATGAAATCGCATGTGAATGACATTGCGAATTCGCGGCCCAATGTGCGTAAAGTGGTCTATTACGAAACCGTCTCGCCGGACGATCAGCAGGGCCAGGATTATGACTACGCAGGCCGTATGAATCTGGAGGCAATCCGCGATGTTGCCGTGCTGCCGGACGCGGATTACTACTTGTGCGGTCCTTTGCCCTTTATGAGTGCGCAGCGTCAAGCGTTGACCTCGTTGGGCGTGGCGCCGGAGCGTATCCATGCCGAGTTGTTCGGCACGGGCGGGCCGGGCGCTTAACCGGTATAGTGCGACCGCATGCAACTGACCAAATACACTGATTTCGGCCTGCGCGTCATGATGTACCTGACGCAGGGCAATGGCCGTGGAACGCCGGTGACGATCCCCGAGATCGCCGAACGGTTCGACGTGTCGCGCAATCATTTGGTCAAGGTCGCGCATTTCCTGGCCCAGCAGGGCTGGGTGACTACCGCCCGGGGCAAGGGCGGTGGCTTGCGGCTGGCACGAGCGCCAGCCGAATACCGGTTGGGTGACCTGGTGTATGCCCTGGAAAACCAGAAAGCTTTGGTGAATTGCGGGGAGCCTGTTTGCGCACTGCAGGGGGTTTGCCTGCTGTCGGGCGTACTGGCAGACAGCCTGAAGACCTTTTACGACGAGTTGAATCGCCATACCTTGGCCGATCTGGTGCGAGCCCCGACGGGCGAGGCGATTGTGAGGCTGCAATTGGTGGCGTGACGGGCTAAGGGTAAACCTTAGGTTATGACTACCCGTCAGATTGGCATTGGCAGGACCGGGGCCAAACTCGCAGAATAGGAAACAGCGTAAATGTCTCTTATCAGCCAGGGTTGCGATGAAAGTTTGTGTAATTGGTGCCGGCGTCACCGGCGTGACGTCGGCTTATTTTCTGGCGCGCCAAGGCCATGACGTCGTGCTGGTGGATAGCCGCGCGCGTCCTGCGACGGTGTCCAGTTACGCCAATGGCGGGCAACTGAGCTATAGCTATGTGGCTCCGTTGGCAGGGCCGGGCGTGTTGCCCAGTGTGCCGGGTTGGCTGTTGCGGTCCGATTCGCCATTGCGGTTCCGGCCACGTCTGGACCCGCATCAATGGTTTTGGTGCCTGCAATTCGCATTGGCTTGCCGCGCGTCGGTGGCCCAGGCGTCGACCGCACAATTGCAGTCTTTGTCGTATCTGAGCCGGGATGTATTGCACCGCCTGCTCGAAGAAGAAAACCTCGATTTCGGTCATGTCCGCAACGGCAAACTGATTGCCTATCGCAGCCCTGAATTGTTGGAGAAAGCGCGCCGATTGGTGGACTATCAGGCAGCGTTGGGGGCTGAGCAGCGGGTCTTGAGCGCGGCCGAAACGGTTGCATTGGAACCTGCCTTGTCTGGGCTGGGCGCAAATCTCGCGGGCGCCGTCTACACCCCCAGCGAAGAGGCGGGCGATTGCCGTCAATTCACCGAGGGTTTGTTCCGGCGTCTGAAAGACCTGGGCAATGTCGAATGCCGCATGGCAACACCCGTGCAATCGTTGCGTCGCGAGGGCCGCAAGGTTGTGGCGGTTGAAACCGCGAATGGGGATATACCGGTCGATGCGGTGGTGTTGGCGGCGGGCGTCGCATCGCGTAGCCTGATCAAACCGTTGGGCCGGGATTTGCCGCTGTATCCGTTGAAAGGCTATAGCCTGAGTGTGCCAATGGAGCCCGGCAATGACACGGCGCCCGAAATCAGTGTGACGGATTACGAGCGGCGCATTGTGTATGCGCGCATCGGACGCGTATTGCGCATTGCGGCCATGGTGGATATCGGCAGCCCGAATGCCGATATTGACCCGGCGCGTATTGCATTGCTGAAACGGCAAGTGCGCGAGGCCTTTCCCCAGCTGGATCTGACCCAAGCCGTACCGTGGGCAGGGCAGCGCCCGGCGACGCCCACCGGCAAGCCCTTGATTGGCGAGAGCCGCGTCGCTGATAACCTGTGGTTGAACCTGGGGCAGGGCGCGTTGGGCTTTACCTTGGCCTGCGGCAGTGCGGCGTTATTGACGGCGCAGATGTCGGGATTGGAATTGCCGATTGACGCGATGCCGTTTCGACCTTGATATGTGTGCTGATGGCTGATCGTCGATATCCGGTACTCGTAGTGGACTTTTCTATAGCGCATGTTTGGCGGCGATAGTCGGCGTGCCTTAATGAAAATCCCGGCTCCGTGCCGCCAGTCCGCCCAGCAATGACGATAGATCGACCAACCGTTTCGCAATGAGATGGCGGATGCCCTGGACGCTTTGCCACGTGCCATAAACCCCTAGCAACGTGGACCCGAGAAGCTCCCGGCGTTGACGCTCCATGAGTTCGGGACGTACGACGACGTTTACAGAGCCGGTTTCGTCCTCGAGGGTGAGGAAGATGACGCCTTTGGCAGTTTGGGGGCGTTGGCGCATGGTGACGAGACCGCAGGCGCGCGCCAGGCGCCGGTCAGGATAGGTGTTGAGTATCTCGGCGGACTCAAAGCGCAGGCTTTGCAGATGCGTGCGCAGCAACGCCAGCGGATGGCGCCGCAAGGTCATGCGCAAGCTGCGGTAGTCATCGATGATCGCCTGGCCTTCTGTTTGGGTGGGCAAGGACGGTGTTTCGCTGTCTATGATATCGGCGTGTCGCAGCAGATCGCGGCTGGCTACGCTGGCGCTGGCCTCCCAACTGGCCAGCCTGCGATGGCCGGCCAAGCTGTGCAGCGCATCGGCTGCGGCCAGCACATCGAGGTCGTGGCGCGTGAGTTCAGCGCGGCGGGCGAGGTCCTGGATGTGAGTGAAAGGCTGTATGGCGCGAGCATGTTCGATGCGCAGTGCGGCGGCTTCTGAGAGGCCTTGGATTTGGTTCAGGCCCAGGCGGACGGCAGGACGTGGCTGAGCGTATGGATCGTCCAGCAGTGACGTGCGATGCGCGTCAATGGCGTTTGCGAGAGGCGATGTGTCGCAATGTGCACTGTCTGATGCCGCTTGATGCGGCGTCAACGAGGGCAGTGGTGTAGCGATAGGCGATGTTCCCTCAGGCAAGGTTTCTATTGCCAAGGGTTCCAATGTGGCTTCCCAATTGCTGATAGTGACATCGGTCGGTAACACGCGTACGCCATGGCGTTGCGCGTCTTGGATCAATTGCGCGGGGGCATAAAAGCCCATGGGCTGGGAATTCAATAGCGCTGCCAGAAAGGCCTCGGGTTCATTGCACTTTATCCAAGCGCTCGCGTAGGCCAGCAGGGCAAAGCTGGCGGCATGGCTTTCCGGAAAACCATATTCGCCAAAGCCTTCGATCTGCCGGATGATGGCGGCGGCGAATTCCTCGGTATAGCCGTTGTCAAGTAAACCTGTGACGAGTTTGTCATTGAATTTGTCGATGCCGCCTTTGCGTTTCCAAGCGGCCATGGAGCGTCGCAGTTGATCGGCTTCGTCAGCGCTAAAGCCCGCCGCGACCATGGCGATTTGCATGACTTGTTCTTGGAAAATCGGCACACCCATGGTGCGTTTTAATACGCCTCGTACATCTTCGCTGGGATAGGTTTCGGGCTCTAAACCCTGTCGCCGTTTCAAGTACGGATGCACCATCCCGCCCTGAATGGGGCCGGGTCGCACGATGGCGACTTGCACGACCAGATCGTAATATTCGCGAGGCCGTAGACGAGGCAACATGCTCATCTGCGCGCGAGATTCGATCTGGAATACGCCTATCGTGTCGGCCTTGCAGATCATGTCGTAGGTTTTGGGTTCCTCTTTGGGAATATCGTGCAAAGCCCACGATACCCCTCGTCGTTGGTTGACAAAATTCAATGCCCGACGCAGAACAGACAACATACCCAGCGCCAACACATCGACCTTTAATAGGCCCAATGTATCGAGATCATCTTTGTCCCATTGCACAACGCTACGATCCGGCATGGCTGCGTTTTCGATGGGCACCAGACGGGCCAGATTGCCCCGTGAAATAACAAATCCGCCAGGATGCTGAGACAAGTGGCGCGGAAAATTGATCAAGGTTTCGGCCAGAATGGCCCAGTGTTTGGCGACGGTCGAGTTGGGATCCAAACCACAGCCACCTAATGTACGCAACATGGCGCGTTTACCGTCCCACCATTGATGCGCACGAGCCACCGCATCAATGACTCCTGGGTCGATGCCCAGCGCGCGGCCAGTATCACGCAACACACTGCGGGGCCGATAGGAAATGACAACGCCAGTCAGCGCCGCGCGACGTCGGCTATATTTTTTATAGATGTACTGGATGATTTCTTCGCGACGTTGATGTTCGAAATCGACATCGATGTCGGGCGGTTCGCCACGTTCTTTACTGATAAAGCGTTCGAATAGTGCCTGACTGCATTGAGGATCGACGGCAGTAATACCCAGGCAATAGCACACGACAGAGTTAGCGGCAGATCCTCGCCCTTGGCAGAGAATCTTTAGGCGGTCTGCCTGTTGCACAATGTCGTAGACCGTCAGGAAATACGGTTCGTATTTCAACTCGGCGATGAGCGAAAGTTCTTTTTCGATGGTATCGCGAACAGACGTAGGAATGCCTGCGGCAAAGCGCTTTGCCGCACCTGCATAGACCTCTCGTCTCAAATAACTGGTGGGCGTTTCCCCCTCGGGCACGATCTCATCGGGATATTCATAACGCAAGGTCCGCAGCGAAAACGTGCAACGCTGTGCGATGGCTACGGTTTCAGCCAATATTTCGGCTGGATAGAGCGATGACAGACGCAGGCGGCTGCGTAGATGCTGTTCAGCGTTGGATTGCAAATCGTAGCCACACTGCGAGACAGTGCGCTTGCTGCGGATGGCCGTCAACGTGTCATGCAGAGGTTTGCGCGAGCGCACATGCATATGCACATCCCCGAGCGCGGTGACGGGCAGCCCAGTGACACGCGCGGCATGTTGGATGGCGTTGCGATGTATATCGTCGCGTGCATGATGCAGTAATGTCATACCGATCCAGGCCCGGCCAGGAAAGGTGCGTGCCAGCCATTGTGCCTGTTTTGCGATGGTCTCTGCTGGCGTGCCCTGGGGGGGTGACAAAATCGCCAGACACTCGGGCATATGACGCAGGTGCGTATACGCGGGTGTGGGGGCAGAAACGTCATCCAGATAAAGTTGATACGCGCCTTTTTCAGCGCGTGACCGACCCAGCGTAATCAACTCGGACAGATTGCCATAGCCTTCGCGCGTCTGTGCCAGCAGCACGAGTGACAGAGGGGGTGTCTGTGGCGATGAAGGAGCGGCATGCAGTCGCAGCGTACTGCCGATAATGAGGTGAATCTTTCGTTGTTCCTCTTTAGCCAGTTTTTCCACCTCGGCCAGTGCGCGCACCACACCGGCCAACGAACACTCATCCGTGATGGCAATCGCGCTGTATCCCAATTGCGCGGCTTGCTCGACCAGCTCCTCGGGATGCGAGGCGCCTTGTAGGAACGAGAAATTCGACAGGCATTGCAATTCCGCATAAGCGGGCAAGCCTGGCAGGGCTGGCATATCAGGCATACCGTCCATGTAAAAACCACCGTGCGTGTTCGGTATCGCGCTCGCGGTAAATCCAATAGCGTGCGGACGCTGCGTCCTCGGCGACAAAGTAGTCGCGCACCGTCAACGCAGCATCCCACCAGCCGCTTTCGATACGCTCGGGTCCACGCACGAGCCGCAACGGTTGGCCGGAATAGACTGGACGGTGTTGCTGGACCTGCAACGGAATCGGAGGGTCGAGCAACCAAAAGGGACGATCCATGAAGGCGAACGGGGGCCGTGATAGCGGATCGGTGTGGCTCGATGCGTGCTGGACAGAGTCAGGGCTCTTTTTGGCGTCTTGAGCCGCACACCAGCGATTCGCTGTCTCGGGACGGTGGTCCGCAACCGGTTGCGCCTGCAACACGCGTTCGCGTCCCAGACGTGCGCTGAGCAGGTCCAGCAAACGGGCGTGCTCCGCCGGCGAGCCACCGGGCTCGGGAAACAGGCATGTGCTGGCGGCAGGTTGTTCTACGGTGTCATCTACACGCAGGCTCAATGCGATGGCAGGTGCCTCCAGCGGTAAACGCCCAAGCTTTTCACGCAGCAGATTTCGCAGATGCGAGGCCTGCCACGCGGGCTGCGCCAGACTGATCGGCAATGTGGTTGGCGGGCGAGCATGTCGGCCGCGCTCGTGCTCCAGCGCCAGCGTCAAATGCTGAACCGCACGGCGTCGAGCGACGAGCCAGCCACAGAGCGGCTCGATGAGCCGTTGCGCCCAGGACAAAACTGCCTCGGCATGCTCGACGTAATCGGGTAATTCCAGACGTTGAAAAAATCGGGCGGGTGGCTGTATCCAGACGTGGCACTCGGGCGCGTCGCCATAAGCCGCATCCAACGTATGGAGCAACTCGGTGCCGCAACGACGTTGCAGTCCGGCACGAGGTAATCGACGCAGATCGCCGAGGGTGCGACAGCCGATGCTGTGCAACCATTCCCGGCGAGGCTCCGCACTAGACAATAACGTATGGGACAAGGTATCGAGCCGACGCGCCAAGGTGTGAATTTGCAGCGTACGTCTCGGTGTTCGGATCGAGGATTGATGCGCTAACAACCATGCGCCTTGTGCCGTGGGAGCCATGCCTAAAGACGTGTGCAGACTCATGCCCTGCAATGTGGTGGCGATGCGTTGATGCAGGCGGCGAGGGCCGCCAAAATACATCAGGCTGGCGCTGACTTGTAAGAGCAACGTATCCGGCGCTGCGATGGCAAGGTCGGGCGTGTATTGCAGCAAAGCGAGCGCGGTTTCGTGCAGCAAGTGCTGTTCAGCCAAGGGATCACGCGTCAAGAGCGGAACGTCCGGCGCGATCGCAGCGGCGCCAGCGCGACGCATGCCGGTATGGATGCCCATCGCCGCAGCCGCTGGCGTCAGCGCCGCAACACGAGCTTGCTCCAACACCGCAAACGCCGATTCAGGAGACCATCGTGGATGAACGGCGTCGAGCGGCAGGCTGCGCAGAAAGGTGGCGATCCAAAGAGACATGATCAGAAGACAAGCTTTTTAACGCGTCAGGAAGCAGGGTTCCTGATGTGAGAATGGGTGTCGCGACCGTATCCTCGGTCGATTCCACGGAGGGCAGGACCGATGGCACTGCACCTGCATCGGTATCCACCCCGGTATTCGCCGGAGATTCGAACATCAACGACAGCGGCTCTGCGCAACTCGGGCCGCGGCGTTTCAGAATATGCACAGATAGCCCGCCGGAGGTGGGGGCCAGGGCCAGTCGTAATGGCGCGGGTGACGCCTGTTGCGCAGCGGTGGCCGGACGCAACACAAAGCACAGCGTTTCGGCCATCTGCGCTGCCAGATGCAGGCGGCGCAAGGATTCCGGCCGCACACGCGGCAACCAACACAGCAGCGCGCCGCAACTGCCGTGTTTCAGAATCTGTTCGGCTGCCCAGAGCGCATCCAGCGGGCGTTCGGGAGCGACCCAGAGTAATTGCGCAGGATTCAGACGCCAGCCTTGCCAGCAAGCCAGATGTGGCACATGAGGCGGCTGCACCAAGGCAATCGGATGCCGGCGGTCGAGTTGCGCCAGCGCGGGCTGCAGCAGGCGGATTTCGCCGATGCCGGCGTGTGGCGTCAGGAGCTCGATCAAGGCGCCCACCGGCCAGCCGCCGCCAGGCAACTGGGCCGACAGCGCCGCGTAGCCGGTGGAAATGCCACGATTGGCGCTATGCGCCAATTGAGTAGCACGCCATAAAGCAGGATGGATATGTTCTGGGGACGGCATGATAAATCTCGTTTTGCTGTACAAATATACAGTATTTTGCGAGGAGATTTACAATGGCTTATTGGGGCCAGGTCGATGCCCCTTGGAGCACCCCATGACAGAGCCCGCCACCCTCGAATTCCTGCCTGACGCCGATACCGAGATCAAACAACTCTTTATCCTGCTGCACGGCGTGGGCAGTACGCCGCACAGCCTGGCGGCCTTGATTCAGGCTGTACGCACGGCATTTCCGGCGGCAGCGATTTTGGCGCCGGCAGGGTTTGAGCCCTATGACGGTGGGGGCGAGGGGCGTCAATGGTTTTCGGTGCGCGGGGTCGACGAGGACAATCGTGCGGAACGCGTGGCTCGCGCTTTGCCGCCGTTGGTGGATTACGTCCGCGCCGCACAGGCCCGATTTGGCCTATTGCAGTCCGATACCGCGCTGGCCGGTTTTTCGCAGGGGGCAATCATGTCGCTCGAGGCCGTGCAGGCACATGATGGTCTGGCAGGGCGCGTGCTGGCGTTTTCCGGCCGCTATGCCCAGTTGCCTAAAGTCCCGCCGCAATACACCACGATCCATTTATTGCACGGGGCCGATGATCACGTGATGAACGTGTCGTATGCCCAAACGGCGCAGGCATGGCTGGATTCTCTGCACGGTGATTGCACCATCGACGTGGCCAGCCGCGTCGGCCACGAACTGCATCCGGCCTTGATTCAACGCGGAATCGAGCGCCTGCAGACCTGCGTCCCGCTGCGCAGTTGGGAAGCCGCGCTGGGGCTGGATCAGGCGCCGTCAAAGGGCGAGACGCTGCATTGATCCGTAGTATTAAAGCCAGGCATTAATGTGTGGCCGGCAGGGGCATTGAGTCATCTTCCTGATGACGGATCCATTTCAAAAATGCCTGGATTTGGCCTGAGTGACGGCCGGTCTCCCGATAGAGCACATAAAAGACCCCCTGGCTTTTCAGGGTCCCGGCATAAGGACAAGCATTTCTGGATCCCATGCCGCCAGGGCCGGACGCGTTCAAGCGTTTTCTGGAGGTTGAGGTGAAACAATGGAAGAGCGTTGTCGCTGAGACGGGAGTTACGTTTGACAAGCTGTAGGTTGAAGCAATGCATCGCTCAACGCGTTGGTTGCGCGATAGAGAGGGACATGTCCTTTGAGCAGGACTTGTGCCGACCTCCTGTATGCGACCTTCGAAATCTTTAGCGTTTTACCATCACGTCGTGCGACAACGGTGGCATCGAGCGTGCCAGCAGGATTTTCGATGCTGACCACGACATTGCAAGTTTGATCCGCCACCGTTGGCAAGCCTGTTGCGACGTCGGCGGCCACGCTGCCTTTGATCAAGCAGGCCGCGGCCAGGCAACAGCCCCCTGATACGGCCATCGAAGCATGTCCCGTCTGTGGGGTGAAGTACCTCGTCGACAAGGTGCCGCCATTCGTTGCTGATCCGACGATGCAGACTTTGGGAATGGTTTCGCTGGTTGCGATGTCTGTCTCACTCATCAAGGTGCCGTCGCGGCGGCGCAACTGCATCAGCATGCCTGCTTGAATCCAGACATGCCGCAGTCGCGTCATGAAAGCGGGATCGCTTTCCAGTTCGTCAATGGATTCGTGTGCCGTTTTTCCCAGATCGCTTGCCTTGATGATGACCATGGGTACCGCAACATCGACGCACGAGACTGGAATACCATCTATGACATCGACGGGGCTGCCAGTCGGCAATAGTTTGCCTGTTTTCGATCCGACGGGATCATGCAGGAACAAGTCGACAGACGGATATTGCCCATATACCCCTGGGATTTCGTTATGGACGAGTGCTCCGCGTTCATCTCTCAGCAGTCGTCCCGTAGAGATCACGCCGGTATTCGTATTGCGGATCTCCAGTTCGTCATCGACATCGGCAAGTGCGACCAGGCCGCTGTCCAGCAGCCATAACGGCAATGCTGAACTCATATTGCCGCAATTGACGCTCCAGTCGATCCGCGAATGGGTGGCTGCCAACTGCGCCAACGTACTCACCAGCCGTTGGCGGCCGTTGGCCCGCTCGAGGCTGACGAAGAATACTTTGTTGCTGGTTGCTGGGCCTCGTCCGAGGCCCGTAATCTGTCGATTGGCGGCCAAGGATCCTGATAAAGGCACCCCCATGAGGTGCTTGAGCAGTTCCTCGCGCAGTGCTTCATCCTTTGGCGCAAAGGCTTCCCAGATAACCAGACCGGTGGAGGTTCCGCCCCGCATATGATGCACCGGGAACTCGACAATGCCGCTAGCAGCCTGGAGCCGAGGCCTATCGAGCAAAAGGATCGGATCAGTTGTCATTTCAATAACCTGCGCGTAATGAGGGAAGAGTGCATCGAGCGAAAAATGTTTGCCGAGGCGCTCGAATATGAATGGCTCAGCGGATCTCGGCCGTGTAATGGAACCGGTCACTGGGCACATAAGAGATGCGCCATTCGATCACGTCGCCGTTGAGATCGCGCATGGCGCGTTGAATGCGCATACATGCAGAACCGGCAGGAACATTGAACAGCGTCGCGTCGGTCTCGGGCATGTGGTCCATTTCGAGCTCATCTAAAGCGCGGACCGCGCGAACGCCGCAGATCTCGTCATAGACGGGATAGAGCAGGGGAGGCGACTCTTTCTGAAGATGTGCGACGAGTTTGGAGAACAGTTTATGGGAAAGCCATATATGTTCCGCCAGAATCACATCTTCTCCATCCAGCCGTATCCGGTGCATGTAAATAACCTTTGCTCCGGCCTTGATATCCAGTTTTTCGGCAATCCGTGCATCGGCCTCCTGAACCGTCAACGTCAGGATTTTGGCGCGCGGTATCCGGCTCTGGCTAGGATTCGTGAATCGCACAAAGCGCAGCATCGAATTGCGCTCATAGGCGCTGGTGATGAAAGTCCCTTTGCCTTGCTTTCGTTCAAGAACGCCTTCATGCACCAGTCCTTGAATGACTTTGCGCATGGTGCCGACCGAGACGGAAAACTCCTCTGCGAGCCGGTCTTCGCCGGGTAGCGCTTCTCCTGATTTCCATACGCGATCGGCGATACGGCCCATCAGCTTGTCTCGGATCTGGATATGCAGGGGAAGGCGAGGATCGATCATGGAGCCATTTCTCAATGGAGAAAACACGGAAGTCTGTGTCCGAAAAAATTGTAACACACCTATGACCCAATAGTTATGTATATATATACTCCTGTATAGGTGTTGATTTGGCGATGACGATTTTACCCATTACCCATACAGGAACAGCAATGATTGACAGCGTTAAACGGCGAACCATTCTCGGGGCACTGGCTTGCGCCTCGTTTTTTACGGCGCTACCGGCGCAGGCTCAATCCGGTTTTCCGGAAAAGACCGTGACGATCGTCGTTCCCTTTGCACCCGGAGGCAGCTTCGATGTCATTGCGCGCCAGCTCGCCGTCGAGTTGGGCAAAGTCTGGCAGCAGCCCGTTGTGATCGACAATCGCTCGGGTGCTGGCGGCAACCTTGGGGCGCAGGCGGTGATCAAGGCCAAACCCGATGGCTATACCTTGCTGTTCTGGGGGGATGGCGTATTGACCAATCCCTTGCTCTATGCCGATCCCCCATTCGATGCGATTCGCGATATTGCTGGCGTAACCTTGGTGGCGACAACGCCACAGGTGCTGGTGAGCAATACCCAGTCGCCAGTCAAAACGATGTCTGACGTGATCCATTCGACGCAACCGTTGAACTACGGTACGGCGGGCAACGGAACGCCGGGACATCTGGCGGCGGAATTGATGCGGCGAGAGGGGGCTGATCAACTGGCGCATATTCCGTATCGCGGCGGTGGCCCGGCATTGACAGATCTATTGGGTAATCAGATACAGCTGGTGTCGACCGGCCTGCCTGCGACGCTGCCGTTCATACGCAGTGGCAAAGTGCATCCTATTGCCGTGACATCAAAAGAGCGGCTTGAGATCCTCCCCGACGTGCCAACCGTTGGCGAGACGATCAAAGGCTATGAGGTCGACACCTGGTTTGGCATGATGGCTCCGCAAGGCACGCCCCTGGATATTCGTACAAAGATCGCCTCGGACATCGAACAGATACTCGCCTCACCCCAACTGAAGAAGCAACTCGCAGAAGGAGGCTTCCTGGTCCGCACAAGCACACCGGCCGAACTGGAGCAGAAGATGGCCAAAGATCTGGCCTTCTGGAAGGAGCAGGTCACGAAATCGGGGGCACGTGCAGAATGATTCCCCCTCTGTTGGATGATACGGTGGAGCGAGTCGTTGTGGAGGACGGTTGCAGGATTGCCATACGTACCCTGCGCACCGGCAGTGCGCCGATCCCCGTACTGTTTGTACACGCCCTTGCCATGAACGGAGAAATGTGGCGCCGCGTTGCACAGAAACTGAATGTGGATGCACCGCTTTATGCGATCGATTGTCGAGGCCATGGGGAATCAGACCGTGCGGCAGGCCCCTATACCACTGAGCGCTTTGCGAAAGACATTAGTGATGTGCTGGACCATTTGAATACGAGGCAAGTGCATCTAGTGGGATGCTCGATGGGTGGGACGGTCGCATTGGCGTTTGCGGGACGGTACACCGAGCGGGTTGCCAGTATGACGATTATCGATTCGACGGCCTGCTATGGCGAAGACGCCCATATTTCCTGGGATGAGCGGGCGTTGCGGCCTCGGCAGGAAGGCTTCCAGGCCATGGTGCCGTTTCAAGTCAGCCGCTGGTTTTCGCCGGAGTTTGCCGAGCAAGAACCAGCCCTCGTCCAGGAAGCCGTGAAGGTTTTTTTGGCGAACGAAGCCGATGCCTATGCTGCGACCTGCCGTATGTTGGGCTGCGCGGATGAGCGGCATCGCCTGTCACGGTATACCGGACCTGTTTCGGTCGTCGTGGGCGAGGAAGACTATGCCACTCCGGTGGCGATGGCCAGGGAACTGGTCAGTCTTTTAGCGCAAGCCAAATTGACCATCCTGCCCAAGCGCCGTCATTACACACCGATCGAATGCCCAGGCGAAGTCGCTGTGGCAATAGACGCCACCATACTGCGTGGCTAAGAAACAAACCAGGAGGAGACCACATGATTGACCGTCGAGGATTCTTGACCGCCGTTGCCGGCCTCGGTGCAGCAGCGGCTGGCGGTACGCTGCTCGGATGCGTGCATGTATCAAATGAAAAGCAACGGGTTTTTGATGCGCATTGCCACATCATCGACCCTCGGTTTCCCCTTGTACCCAATCAGGGCTACGTTCCGCCGCATTACACCATCCCTCAGTATCGCGCCGATGTGGCGTCGCTGAATGTCGTCGCAGGCGCTGTGGTGTCGGGCTCGTTTCAGGGGTTCGATCAGACCTATCTGGTCTCCACCTTAAAGGAGCTCGGGCCGGACTGGGTAGGCGTTGCACAAGTACCGCCGGATATTTCCGATGCGGAAATTCGACGCCTGCGGGACGCTGGAGTGCGTGCGGTACGATTCAATTTATATCGGGGAAAGGTCGATAGCATGAGCGAAGTGGCCACCTTTGCACAGCGCGTCTACGACCTGGCTGGATGGCATGCTGAGTTATATCTGGACGCCGCTAAGATGCGATCCCATTTGTCGCAACTGGCGAAACTGCCGCAAATCGTCATCGACCATTTGGGCATGACGGAGGAGGGCGTCCCGGTCTTGCTCGATCTGGTCGACGCAGGCGCCAAAGTCAAGGCGACGGGGTTTGGCCGTGTCAGCATGAATGTGCCGATGGCCCTCGAACGCATTGCACAGCGTAATCCGAATGCGTTGATGTTTGGGACAGACCTGCCGTCGACCCGAGCGAAGCGACCTTTCAACCCCGCTGATCTCGATCTTGTTGCCCGTGTCCTGGGAAAAGAAAACGCCCGCAAGGCGTTATGGGATAACGCCTACGCGCTATATTGGCCTGGAGCCCGGTAGTATCGTCAAATCGGCGTATCCTGCCATCCACCCCCCAACGCTAGGAACACATCAATCTGGTCCCCGCTCAGCGTAGCCTGCGAAGCCGCGAGCGCGCTTTCGTCCGTCGCCAGAGTACGCTGCGCATCCAGCACGTTCAGATAATCGGTTTTCCCCGCATGGAATAACTGCTCGGCTTGCTTGGCTGCGATGGCGCTTTGATTGCGCGCCTCTTGCAGTGCGGCGTGTCTATCGAGTTGCCGGGCATAGGCGACCAGCGCGCTCTCGGTTTCACGCAATGCACCCAATACCGTGTCGTCGAAATTGGCCAATGCCGAACTCGCGACCGCCTTAGCCTGGGCGATTTGTGCCTGAGCAATCCCGGTGTTGGGGATGGTCCAGGAAATCAGCGGGCCCACGCTCCAGCTATACGTGCCGCGTTCGCCTATCATCGTCATGGGAGCCGCGGACGAACCAGACAGCCCCAATGAAATCGTCGGATATAACGACGCCGTAGCCACGCCGATGCGTGCGGTAGCAGCAGCGAGCTTGCGTTCGGCTTCGCGGACGTCGGGGCGGCGGCGCAGCAGGGCAGCGCCGTCTCCGACCGGAATCGCTTGCGTCAGGCGCGGCGGCGTATGGCATTCCAATAGTGCAGTCGGCATTTCGGCCGGCGTACGGCCGGTCAGGGCGGCCAGGCGATAGAGCGCCTGGCGTTGGCTGGCCTGAAAGGGCGGCAGATTGGCTTGTAATTGCTCTAACTGGCTGCGCGCACGAGTGACATCCAATGCGGTGCCGCGGCCGGCCTGTTGCAGGCGTTGTACCGCATTGAGCGAATCGCGTTGCACGGCGACGGAATGCTGGGCCGAGGCGAGCTGCATACCGCTGGCGCAGATATCGGCATAAGCGCGCGCCGTTTCCGCGACAACGGTCACGCGCGCGGCATCGTAGGCAGCCTGCGCGGCGGCTTCATCGCCTTCGGCGGCTTCGATGGTGCGGCGGATTCTGCCGGCGAGATCGATCTGGTAGCCAATACTGATGCCACCCGAATACGACCAGCGATTCTTGGGACGCGTGTCCGGCGCCAGCACCGATACTCCCGACGAATGTCCGTACGTGGCGGGGGAGGCGTTCACACCTAGGGTGGGCTGTTGCGCGCCGCGGGCTTCTTCGGTCACGGCCTGCGTGCGTTCCAGATTCGCCGCAGCCATGCGCAAACTGGTATTGGCTTGCAGCGCCTGGCCGATCAACTGGTCCAGCGTCGGGTCCTGGTATAAACGCCACCATGTGCCTGGCACTGCGTTCTGCTGAAAGACGGCTTCGTGAGATTGCTGAAATTCGCCAGCCGCGGCGGGGCGATTCACGGCAGCATCCTCGGGGACTTTGTAGTCGGGGCCGACTGCGGCGCAACCCGCTATTGCCAGGGTGATGGCCAGTGCCAATGGCGTTAACGCACGAGAGAAGATCATTGTGGGTTGACCTCCACCGTTGCAGTTTGCCCGGCCACCAGACGCACGCCCTCGGGGACTTGATCGATGTGGATGCGCACGGGGATACGCTGTGCCAGGCGGACCCAGTTGAAATTGGGGTTCACGTTGGGCAGCAGGTTGGCGCTCGTGCTGCGATCGCGATCCGCGATGCCCATCGAGATGCTTTCGACATGGCCCTGGATCTGGCGCGATTCGCCCATCAGCGTGACTGTGGCGGCGTCGCCCTCGCGGATGTGAACCAGTTTGGTTTCCTCGAAATAGCCTTCGACGTAGAACGAGTTCGCATCGACCATGGCCATGACGCCTCGGCCCGCCGTGACATAGGAGCCGACGCGCAGATCCAGATTGGTCACGCGGCCATCGACCATGGAGACCACGCGGCTGCGATCCAGATTCAGTTTGGCAGTATCGAGTTGAACGTGCGCCTCGGCCAGTGCGGCCTCGGCTTGCTGCAGCTTGGCCTGGCTTTGTTCGACGTCTTCGGTCGAGACCAAGGAGCCTAGCGAGCGATTGCGCTTGACGTCCCGTGCGGCTTGATCGCGCGCAACTTGCTGTGAACGCAAGGCCGCCTCGGCTTGATTCAGCGCCAATTGGAAACGGGCGCGATCGATCTCAAAGAGGACATCGCCTTTTTTGATGTCCTGGTTGTCGTGCACGGGGACGGCGGTCACCAGGCCGGATACATCAGGGGCGACCTGCACGACGTAGGCCTTGACGCGGCCATCGCGTGTCCAGGGGTCCATTTCATAATGCACCCATAATTGCCAGCCAGCATAGACCGCCACGCAGACGGTCACTGCCGTCACGAAGAATTTTCCTAGACGGCGAAAACGCGGCGAATTGAGGATTTTCATGGAACTACTGCTTGAATATATAAGGTGAAATCAAATACACGCCATAGAGCAAGACCACATACAGCGCGACATCGAACAAGGCCGGATGCCATACCAGTCGATAAAAGCCGACACGCGCCAATACCCGGCGCACAGCCCAGGACACGCCCAGCGTGATCAGCCCCAGCACTAATGGCCAGGGAAAATAAATGCCGTAAAAATTAAACTCGCCGATCATGATGCGCGGGCCGGCTGCAGAATGCCGGATTGATAGTCGGGGGCCTCGGGAAACAAGGCCCGGCGAACCCCGACCAGGGCCACGACGGCACGCTCGCGCGCGACCAGCGCGCCCGGGGACGCCGTGACACGCGCCAATGCGCGGTCGATGTTGTCGAGCAAGTTCGGGAAATCAGAGGCCTTGCGATGATGGGTTGAACGTTGACGGAAAAAATCGGCCAAGCCTTTCAATACTGGTCGAACACTGGGGTCAATAGCCGGCAGGATACGGCGGGCGCGCTGCAGTTCCGCAATATCATTGCCCACACGTAAATCTTTCAAGGCATCGTCGGCCAGGAGATCGTCTGCGCGCTTGGCCAAGGACAATCGCGGCTGCAGCATGCCGATCCGGTCCAGCATCCGCGCGGCGTAGGCCGAGCGCGAGGGCACCTGGTTGGCGCTGGCCAATGCCACCAGTTCTCTCCAGTTGGCGATCTGGATGCGGCGTGCGCCGCGATCGGCACTGATGGTACGGAAAATCGCGGCGATGATGGCTGCGGTCGCGACACCGATGATTTGTGCCGTCGTCGTATCGACAAACGACACCAGGTCGGCCGTGTTCGTATCGTGCAACGCAAGCGTGCCCAGAAAACCGAACAGCAATGCCATGATTTTGCCGGTGTAGGCCGGACGGGGCAGCAGTACACCCAGCGCCAATGCCACAGGCGCCATTACCAGCGCCAGCATTTCGAATGAATGGACTGCCGGCAAAATTCCCAACAGATACAGCGCCGAGATGGGGATCGAGTAAATGGTGTAGACGAGGAACTGCATGATGCCCGGCACGGGGTTGTCCTGCGCGGCGAAAAAGCAGCTGAAAATCGCAGCCATCATGACGGCAGTGGATCCGTTGGTCCATGACGTCTGGATCCAGAAAATGCAGCATACCGACACGGCCAAACCAGCAGCCAGCGCCGACAGGAAGGCCAGGCCATGGTCGCGGTGCATGGCCGAGCCGCTGCCAAAGCGGGCCTGGCGGCCCGACTGGCGGGGGACACCGGCCAGGCCGTCACGAATGTCGTGTCGCAGTGCCAGGCAGCGATCATAGCCGTCGACTAGTTCACGCAGTCGATTGACCAGACTGACCATCAGTACGTCGTGCCAATTGGAGGCAGGGCCGATCTCGGGGCTGAGCGCTGTCAGCGCGGTACGCAGCGTATGTGCTTGCGAGCGATCGGCTTTGGGGCCTGCATCGACCCAAGCGGCAATGTCCTGCAGGATCGCGTTGACCGCCTCGGGTAGCGGCTGCCCATCCTTTTGCAAAGCGTGCAAGCGATCGTCGACGGCTGACACCAAGGGCGTCAGCGCAGCGATCTGATCCTGCATGGCGCGCACCGCACCTGCCGTCCAGCGGATATTGCCGGTATCGAACGGGACGTGGGTAGACAGCATGCGCAGTTGCGACAGGTCTTCGGCCAGGACGCGGCGCTCTTTGCCACGCTGCACGGTTTCGCGATTGGTCAGGATGTCATGAACCCAGTTGCGCGCATCTCGTACGGTGGCGTCCAGCCGGGCCATCAACGGGCCGGCGATGCCGCGCGGGAAAATCAAGCTATGGGCCAGCGTTGCACATACGATGCCCAGACAGATTTCCTCGACCCGGGCGAGCGCTGTATCGAATACCGTCAAGGGATCGGTGACGCTGGGAAAGCCGATCATGGCGGCGGTGTAGCCCGCCAACATGAACAGGTACGAGCGTGGTGTGCGGTCGAGCACCGAGATATACAGGCACAGACCGATCCACAGCGACATGACCAGCACCATCAGCAGGGGCTGGTTGGACAGGCGAGGGACCAGATAGACAACGACGGCGCTGCCAAAGAACGTCCCACCAAGCCGGAAAACAGCCTTTGAGCGGACGGCGCCGGCCCAAGGCTGCGCTACGACATAGGCCGTCGTCATTGCCCAGAATGGACGCGGCAGCCCGATCGTGTACGACAGATAAAGCGCCGTGATGGCGCCTATGTAGCACTTGACCGAGAACAGCAGCTCGTTTCCATCGGGCAGTTTCATGGCCGCTGTTCCTTTAGTGCAGGAACGGCATCGTCGCGGCCTAGCGCTGTTTTTAACGTGTCGAACACCCGCAGGCACGCCTGCAGATCATCATGACTGACATCCCTGAAAATTTCGCGGCGCAGCTTGACCAGGACTCCCTCGACTTGCTCGCGCAGGGCATGGCCATCGGGAGTCAGATGGATGGTACGGGCACGGCGGTCGTTGGGGTCCTCGCGGCGTTCGATCAGGCCTGAGGAAACCAACTGGTCCAGCACACGGACCAGCGAAGGACCCTCGACGCCAAGGGCCTCGGCCAGCGCGCCCTGGCGTACGCCATCGCCCAGCCGGCCCGTCAGGATAACGGGCCAGGCGGTCGCCTGTGACAGGCCGTATTCAGACAGGGCGTTATCAGCTACGCTGCGATAAGCACGCGATAACACCATCAGGCTGGCGGTGGTGGCCATGAGGCAGGAGTCGGTGTGTGGATTCGGCATATTTGTATTGTATGCTATTTATTAGCATCCTATCAATATATTTGAGCGAAATGATTCGGACCGTACAGGAGCGCTATTGTGAACAAACCATCCTTACCCCGGCTCGGCGCGCAGAGCGTACTGTCCGGCCTTGCCGGCTGGCGGGCGCATGCCGAGCGTGACGCTATCCAGAAAAGCTTTCAGTTCAAAGACTTCAACGCCGCCTTTGGTTTCATGGCGCGCGTGGCCATGTATGCCGAGAAGCTCGATCACCACCCGGAATGGTTCAACGTGTACAACCGCGTCGACGTGGTGCTGTCCACCCATTCGGCTGATGGCGTGACCGAGTTGGATGTGCGCATGGCCCGTTTCATGGACGAGACGGCGATATCCATGGGAGCGGCTGCCGTGGCTGGCTGAAGGCCTCTCTACTGCGGCGCGCCTCGCTCTTCATTGCGCGGGACCGGAGCGGTTGTCATGTGATGGCGGGGCGCCGGTCAGGCAAGGCGCTATCAGGCCTGATCGCTGGCGATAATGATGAGTGCCCGTGCGGTCTTGCGGCCTTCGGCACACAGGCTGTGTGGCAGATAGCCGGGAAAACGCACGCTATCGTCACGCTCCAGCAGCACCGTGTGTTCCCCGAAATGCACGCGGACGCGGCCTTCCAACACAAAGATCAATTCATCGCCGCCATGGTGGGCCACCGTGCGCTCGCCATGCGTGCCGACCTCTACGACCATGACGGAGAGGCCGCTGTTGCTGGCCCCCATCGTGATGGCTTCATAAGTGTGTTCGCCCGGCTCTGTGCCTGACGAGCTCAATCGGTGCCGTTCGCTTGCGCGCACGATATGGATTTCGTCTTTGGGATCGGCCTCGCCGAGCAGAGCGGATAGTGGCGTCCCCAATACAGTCGCCACCGTGTGCAGCGTGCCGACCGACCCGAATTTTTCGCCACGTTCCAGGCGCGACAGAAATCCCTTGTCCAGGCCGGTTTGCTCCGCCAGTGCGGTCAGCGTCAATTTGCGCTGGCGTCGTGTTGCCCGGATACGTAGCCCCACTTGCTGAGCATCGGGGGGCGGGGCGGCTAGAGGCAGACGTTTGGGCGGCATGGAAAGGCGGCAACTATCTCGGGCGAAAACGCGATGATGCCACTTTTGGGCGCTGCGCACAGCGCGGACTTGAGGGTTTCCCCTTGTTGTTTATGTGGGCAATAATTTGTACTTTGGGCAACATGTTGCCTACAAGGCAAAGCAGACGAGATGGCCGGTACGCGTTGTCTCTCCCTGGAATGAACGGATATCAAGATGTCGGATTACGCTTTTCAAGATAAAGATGCCCTGCGCAGCCGTGTCGATCGCGAGATCGAATCGCGTGCGACACCTTCGGCGCATTGGACCTCGGCGCAAAAAATGGCCCTGGCTTGCCGGATGCTGGCAGCGCAAGGTCATTGGCATGGCGGCCTGGCTGGTCAGATCACTTCGCGGGGCGATGAGCCTGGCACGATCTGGACCTTGCCTTTCGGGATCGGCGCCGACGAGGCGCGTGCCAGCGAGCTGATTCTGATCGACGAAGACATCAATCCCCTGGACGGTAAATCGCTGCCGAACCCGGCCAATCGTTTCCACGCCTGGATTTACCGGCATCGCCCAGAGGTCCAGTGCATCGTGCATACGCATCCTCCGTCCGTGTCGGCCTTGTCGATGGTGGGCGAGCCGCTGGTGGTGGCGCACATGGATGCCACGCCATTCTTTGATGATTGCGCCTATCTGCCCGAGTGGCCCGGTTTGCCCATCGGCGACGACGAAGGCGAAATCATCTCCAAGGCATTGGGTAACAAGCGCGCCATCCTGTTGGCGAATCACGGTTTGCTCACCGCCGGCAAATCGGTCGAGGAAGCCACGGTGATGGCGATCTGGCTGGAACAAGTCGCCGCGCTGCAATTGCGCGCGCGGGCGATCGGGCCGGTCAATCCCGTGCCTGCTGACCGCGCACGCGAATCCCACGATTTTCTGGTCAAGCCCAAGATACTGGAACTGACCTTTGCCTATTTCGCTCGTCGCGCGTTGCGCGAGGCGCCTGACTGTCTCGATTAAGAGGAGCTTTGCCATGCAACGCCGCCGTTTCCTAACTTTGGCAGGGGCGGGTGGGGCCCTGTTGTCTGCGCCAGTCGTGGCGCAAGAGGCCCCCACCATCAACTGGCGTATGCCGAGTAGTTTCCCACGGTCTCTGGATACCGTATGGGGGGCTGCGGAATACCTGACGAAGCGGGTCTCCGATCTGACGGATGGGAAATTCACTATCCGGGGATTTTCCGCGGGCGAGATCGTGCCGCCGTTGCAGGTGCTGGACGCCGTGCAGAACGGTACGACCGAGTGCGGGCACACCGCAGGTTTTTATTACCTGGGCAAAGAGCCTGCCTTGTCATTTGATACAGGCGTGCCGTTCGGACTGACACCGCGCCAGCAGACGGCATGGCTATTGCATGGCGGCGGCGGTGCATTGATGGACGAGTTGTACGCCCGCTTCAATGCCTTGGCGATTCCTTGCGGTAATACGGGCGCGCAGATGGGCGGCTGGTTTCGCAAAGAGATCAAGACAGTCGACGATCTGAAGGGACTGCGGATACGTACGCCTGGCATGCTGAGCATGGTGTACGAAAAACTCGGCGCCATTCCGCAACAGGTGGCGGGCAGCGATATTTATCCCGCGATGGAAAAAGGGGCGCTGGACGCGGTCGAGTTTGTCGGGCCGTACGACGACGAGAAACTGGGCTTTGCCAAGGTCGCGAGCTACTACTATGGCCCCGGCGTCATGGAGCTGGGGGCCAATCTGTGCCTGGCGATCAATCGCGACAGCTGGGCCAAGCTGCCGCCTCGCTATCAAGAGGCATTGCGTGCCGCTAGCGCGATGGCGGCCGACGATTTGCTGGCCAAGTATGACGCCAACAATATCGTGGCGCTCAAGCGCCTGGTGGGGCAGGGCGTCAAACTAAAGGCGTGGCCGCGCGAGGTCATGCAAGCAATGCAAAGCGCGACCAAGCAGGTCTTGGACGACTATGCGGCAAAGAGTCCGCAGTTCGCCAAGGTCTTTGCCTCGTGGCGAGAGTTTCGGGCGGATCAACTGCTGTGGAACAGCGTGAACGATGGCGCGGCGGAAAACTATCTGATGGCAACGCGAGAGAAGGGCCTGTGACGAGGGCGCTTCAGGCCTCGCAATCCGCCCAGCAATTGGGCGTCTCGTACAGGCGGACACGGGTGAGGCGCAGTTGTGCGCCATAGTGCCCATGGTAGTGCGGCGCCAGGGTGCGAAAAACAATGCTGGCCAGGTTTTCGACCGTAGGGATGCAGTCGAGCACCACGGTCTTGTGGCCCGGCAGCGTGTCCAGAAAGCCGCGCACCGTCTCGTCGCCGCGATACACCAGAAAGGCATGATCCCAGGGGTCGACGATATGCTGCTTGGCGATGGATTTGATTTCTGAGAAATCCATCACCATGCCGTTGTCGGATTCCCCCGGCGCGTCGACGATATCGCCGGTGAGCGTGACCTCGAGGACATAGCGATGGCCATGCAGGTTGCGGCATTGGCTGCGATGATCGGGGATGCGATGCCCGGCATCGAATTCCAGCTTGCGAGTCACTGAGATCATCGCAAGCCTCGCTGGGCGTGAGGGGTCGTCATTAAGGAATGCCTATGTATTTATGGGTTTGCAGGCTGAGCCGCCATTGCGGGTGCTGCAGACAGTATTGAACGGCCTGTTCGGTGTTCGCGACGCGCGCCGGCCCATCCATGGGCTGCAGGAAAAAATGCTCGAAATCCAGGTGGGCGTAGGTTTCGGGCAATGCATTGGCTTGCGGGTAGACCAGCTTCAGTTCGTGGCCGCGTTCGATCACGACGGGCGCGGTGCCTTTCGGGCTGACGCAGATCCAGTCGATGCCTGGGGGCGGCGGCAGCGTGCCGTTGGTTTCGATGGCGACGGTAAAGCCGTGCGCGTGCACGGCCTCGAGCAAGGCCTCGTCGAGCTGCAACAGTGGTTCGCCGCCGGTGAAGACGACATAGCGGTCCTGGGTATCCGGGCCCCATGTCGCCGCGATGGTATCGGCGAGCAGGGCGGCCGTGGCGAATTTGCCGCCGCCCTCGCCATTGGTGCCGACAAAATCCGTGTCACAGAACGTACAGGCGGCACTGGCCCGGTCGGCCTCGCGGCCAGACCACAGATTGCATCCGGCGAATCGGCAGAACACGGCGGCACGCCCCGCTTGGGCGCCTTCGCCTTGCAGGGTTTTGAAGATTTCTTTGGCGGAATAAGTCATGCGAGAACGGCGGTGCCGATCTAGGGTAATCCAGTATTTTACCGGAGCCGGCTGCTGTCGCGCACGACCAGCTCGCATGGCACGTGATGGATGGTGGGTGCCGTGATTTCCTTGGCTGAATTTTGCAGAGCAGCCACCAGCGTGGCAGCGGCTTGTTTACCGATTTTGTACGGCTGCGTGCGTACAGTGGTCAGGCCGGGTTCGACAATGCTGGCCAGCGGGACGTCGCCAAAGCCCGCGATTGCGCAGTCGCGCGGGATGGATAGACCCAATGTCGGCGCGCGCAAGAGTGCTGTGAGCGCCAGATGATCGTGCGCAAAGATGACGGCCTGGGGGCGTTGTTCTGCGGGTTCCTGGGCCAATCGGGTCACGTGAGCCAAGCCCGCCGCGTAGTCATCGTCGGCAGCGACGCGCACGATGTCGCTGCTGAGTCCCGCCTGCCGCATGGCCTGTGAATAGCCTTGCGCCCGCCGCTCGGCGCGTGTGTCCTGCGCGCCGTGCGCTCCCTGCGCCATGGCAAAGCGAACGCGCCGCGCGCCTTGCTGCAGAAAGTGCTCAGCCAGCATCAGCCCCACATCGTGCTGAGAAAAACCGACTTGGTGATACGGGCGGCCTTCCAGGATTTCCCAGGCCTCTACGATAGGGATCTGCAAGGTCTGCATCAGGCTGTCGATGGCAGGGGAGTGATCGCCACGGGTCAATATGAGGCCGCTGGGATGCCATCCCACAAAGGCACGTATCGCGCGCGATTCGGTGTCCACCGAGTATTCGGTATTGGCCAATAGCAATTGCAGGCCTTGCGCCTCGAGCGCATCGGTCATCCCACGCACCATTTGGGCGAACGTAGGGCTGCTGACGTTCTGCATGATCGCACCGACAGGGCCACCGTGAGTCGAGGCGAGCCGCCGCGCGATCTGATTGGGGGCATAGCCGGTCTGGGCGATGACGGCATCGATGCGCTCGCGCAGTTTTTGCGAGACTTTATGCGGCGCATTGAAATAGCGGGACGCGGTGACAGACGACACGCCTGCCAGCGCGGCCACGTCATGAATCGTGTAATGGCCGAGTTTGGGGCGGGTGCGGGACCGTGGCTGAGATTCAGCAGAGGGGTCGGCCGCGTGGTCAGCGTCCAAAGGGGGCGGGGGTACGTGCGTCATAGGATCGAACTATACCTCTTGCATGTGCAAAATGATACCGGTACCATATAAAATGAAACCGGTATCATTTGACCGGGCCAGCAGATAAAACGACAACCCGCTGATCCCCCAGACAGGAGACAAACCATGATGATTTCGCGTCTAGGCCGCGCTGTTTTTTCCGCGATGGCGTTAGCCGCCGCGTCGCTCGCCCACGCGGCCGACTATCCCCAGAAGCCCGTCACCTTGGTGGTGCCGCAACCGCCGGGCGGCGCTGCCGATGCCGTTGCGCGCCCATTCGCGCAGGCCCTGGCCGCCCGCCTGGGTCAGCCCGTCGTGGTCGAAAATCGGGCAGGGGCCAACGGCAACATCGCTGCAGCCTATGTGGCGCAGCGTCCTGCTGATGGCTACACCATTTTCTATGGTTCCATCAGTACGCTGGCGGTCAATCCGCATCTCTACAAATCTCCGGGGTTTGATCCGTTCAAGGATTTTCAGCCCATCACGCTGACGAACCAGACGCCGAACGTATTGGTGGTCGGTGCGCAGACGCCTTACAAATCCGTGGCCGATGTGGTCAAGGCTGCAAAAGCCGAACCTGGTCAACTGGCGTTTGGTTCTGCAGGTAACGGCAACACCATGCATCTGACCGGCCTGCAATTCGAGGCGAGTACCGGAACCAAACTGGTGCATGTGCCGTACAAGGGCGGACCCGCGGCCCTGACCGATGTCATGGGTGGGCAGATCCCCATGATGTTCCATAATCTGTCGGCGGTGTTGCCGGTGGCGCAAGCGGGCAAAGTGCGTATTCTGGCGGTGGCCGACGAAAAACGTTCGCCGCTGGCGCCCGACGTACCGACGATGGCAGAGGCCGGCGCGCCTGGCACCGTACAGATCGCGTGGAGCGGCATGTTGGTTCGCAGCGGTACGCCGGCGCCCATCGTCGATCGGCTGCACAAGGAAATGGCCGCCATTCTCGCCACGCCGGAGTTTCGCAAACCGCAAGAGGCGCAAGGCAGTGAGATTCTGTCGTCCACACCGCAGGAGTTCGAGGCGCGTCTGAAAGCCGATTCCCAACGCATGGCCGAGGTCATCAAGGCCGGCAACGTCCACATCGATTGAAGTTTCTATTTTCCTATGCCTAGTCCTAATCTTTTCAAACGTGCCTTGCAGGCGCGGCAATCACAGATCGGCCTGTGGTCGACGCTGCCTTTTCCCATGGTGTCCGAGCTCATCGCGGGTGCGGGTTTTGATTGGCTGCTGATTGATACCGAGCACACGCCCAGTGATCCCATTGTGGTTCAGCAGCTATTGCAGGCCGTGGCCGCGGAACATGATCGGCCTGCATCCGCCGTCGTGCGGCCCGCGTGGAATGACACGGTGCTGATCAAGCGGCACCTGGATGTGGGGGCGCAGTCGCTGTTGCTGCCTTTTGTGCAGAACCGCGATGAGGCCGAGGCGGCGGTGGCGGCGACGCGTTATCCGCCGCGAGGCGTGCGCGGGATGGGAGGATCCATGCGAGGTTCGCGTTTCGGCCGCGACACGAATTACGTGCAAGAGGCCGAACGCGAGCTTTGCGTGTTGGTGCAGATCGAGACCATGGAGGCGTTGGATCAATTGGAGCAGATCGCTTCGGTTGATGGCATCGATGGCGTGTTCATTGGTCCCGCGGATTTGTCAGCCAGTATGGGCGTTCCTGGAGAGTTGCATCATCCCAAGGTGCGGGCAGCGATTGATAGCGCTATCCCCCGCATTCTCGCTTGCGGAAAGGCGCCCGGTATATTGATGCTGGACGAGCCTCGGGCGCGCGAGTGCCTGGATCTGGGCGCCTTGTTTGTCGCCGTGGCGACGGATCAGGTGCTGCTGCGCAAAGCCTGCGATGAGACGGCTGCCCGGTTCGCGAAACGCGGCGCCGATGTGACGCCTGCCACCTATTGACCTGTTCGACCTCAATCATCTGACCGTCCTCATGACCATACCCAAACGCAAGACACCAGAGACGCTGCGCAGCCACCGTTGGTTTGCCAGCGATGACATCCGCGGCTTCGCGCACCGCCAGCGCATGCAACAGCAGGGCCTGAACCGTGAGGAATTCATGGGACGGCCAGTGATCGGCATCATCAACACCTGGAGCGATTTATCGCCGTGCCACGCGCATTTGCGCGAACGCGCCGAGGCGGTCAAGCGCGGTGTATTGCAGGCGGGCGGCTATCCGCTGGAACTGCCCGCACTGAGTCTGGGCGAAGTCATGGTCAAGCCCACCACCATGCTGTACCGCAACCTGCTGTCGGTAGAGTGCGAGGAGTTGCTGCGCAGTCTGCCCATAGACGGCGCGGTGCTGATGGGAGGCTGCGACAAGACGCCGCCTGCCCTGGTGATGGGCGCGTTGTCGATGGACTTGCCCGTCATTTTCATGCCGGCGGGTCCGATGCTGAATGACCGCTATCGCGGCGAAGCCGTTGGGGCCGGCACGCATACTAAAAAGTTCTTTGCCGAGTACACCATTGGCGCCATCGACAAATCGCAATGGGTAGCCATGGAATCGCGTATGACGCGCAGCGTGGGGACCTGCAACACCATGGGGACGGCCAGCACCATGACCGCCATCGTCGAGGCCCTGGGACTATCGCTGCCGGGCTCGATGGCGATTCCGGCGGTGGATGCTGCACATACGCGCATGGCATGGCAGTGCGGCCATCGCGCGGTTGAAATGGTGTGGGAGGACTTGAAACCCTCGCGGATTTGCACGGCTGCGGCATTTCGCAATGCCGTGGTGACGTATGTCGCGCTGGGCGGTTCTACCAACGCCGCAGTGCATTTACCCGCCATGGCGGGCAGGGCTGGGATTGCGTTGAGTCTGGACGAGATTGATGCGATTGCGCGAGACGTTCCGGTGATCGCCAATCTTTACCCATCGGGTACGCGTTTGATGGAGGATTTTTTCTACGCGGGCGGTTTGCCGACGGTATTGCGCAAGGTCGCGGCTCATCTGGATCTGTCCACGCTGACCTGTACGGGCCGTACCTTGGGAGAAAACCTGGCGGACTGGCCGGAGGTCGAGGAGGACGGCACGATCCTGGATCCGGCCGCTCCGCTGAAACAGGGCGTGGGAGATTGTGCCGAGGCCGGTCTCGCGATGGCGGTGGTGCGCGGCAACCTGGCGCCCAACGGCGCCGTCATCAAGCCATCGGCGGCGAGCCCGCATCTGCTGCGCCATACAGGCCCTGCGCTGGTATTCGATTCGAACGCGGAAATGTTCGAGGCCATGGCAGACCCTGATCTGGATGTGGACGAAAACACGGTCTTGGTGCTACGTAACGGCGGACCTATTGGCGGGCCTGGGATGCCGGAATGGGGCAATCTGCCGATTCCTAAAAAGCTGCTGCAAAAGGGCGTGCGCGACATGCTGCGCATTTCCGATTCCCGCATGAGCGGCACGCACTATGGCACATGCGTATTGCATGTGTCGCCCGAATCGGCCATCGGCGGGCCGCTGGCGTTGTTGCGTACAGGCGATATGGTCCGATTGGACATCGGCGCACGCAGCCTGGATATGCTGGTGTCCGATGAGGAGCTGGCTGAACGCCGTCGCCAATGGTCGCCGCCGACTCAACCATATACGCGTGGCTTTACGCGTATCTATCAAAACGAGGTGACGCAGGCCCATCTGGGTTGCGACTTCGTCAGTCTGTCAGGTAATGACCCCACGCCGGAGCCCCCCATCCATTGATGCGTTCAGGTATTGCACTTGATCCGATAAGCATCAGAATGTGATCGATACTTCACAAAAACAGAAAATAACGATGAAATGTGATCTGTAGTTCTCATTTTGATCGAGAGCGGCGATGGATTCCTCTAGCGCCGCGCCGATTTTCTATTCATGTATCACATTCAAGACGACCTATACCTCGACGAGCGCGATATCGAGTTCGGCATGATCCGCGCTCAGGGAGCGGGCGGCCAGAACGTCAACAAGGTCTCCAGCGCAGTGCATCTGCGGTTTGATGTGCGGGCATCGAGTCTGCCCGATCACATCAAGGATGCGCTGTGCGAATTGCCGGATCGGCGCGTGTCGAAAGAAGGCATCATCGTCATCAAGGCGCAGGCTTATCGCAGCCAGGAAAAGAACCGCGCCGAGGCGCTGGAGCGTCTGGCAGAGATGGTGCGTGCGGTGGCTCGGCCAGTAAAAGCCCGGCGGCCAACGCGACCGACACGCGCGTCGCAGCAGCGCAGGGTGCAGCGCAAGGTATTACACGGCGAAATCAAGCGCCTGCGCGGAAGAGTGGCGGGAGACTAAGCTGCAGCTGCGGTTTATGCCTGCCAACTGAACGTCAAATCGCTATCGCCGACCGGCTCGCCGTCCGGACTGTAGCGGCGTTCGTGCAGTTCACCGCGGCCATCCGCGTGCAGGGCCAGCACAGTCGAGGCGCGGGTGCCGTAGTTGGGACTGACGATAAAGGGGCTGCTGAGCAGGCGTTCGCGGTCCAACGGAATACCGGTCGCAGGCAGGTCCGCGTCGTCAGCGGGCGTGCGGTCAAAGAGATTGGCGTAGAGTGCGGCGACGTCGGGTTGCGGCGTGGCCTGCAATATGCGTTCAAAGCCGATCCTGGTGCGCGTGAGTTTAGGCCAGGGCGTATCCAGCAGATGATTCGAGAGGGCGTAGATCCCCGGTGGCAGCGCACGCGGTGCGCCGTCGCGATTGCTGAGATAACAGGCGCCGGCGATATCGCCTACGATCAGGTTGAATCCGTTGTAGTGGGCATCGCGCTCATGCACCGCGGCGAGATAGTCTGCCGGACGCGCATCGCTGCGTAGAAAGTCTTCGACCAATGCGCCACGGGACGGGGCGTCGTTCAGCAGGTGTTGCGGGTCGCGAAAATTGGTGACGATGGCGTAGCGGCCGTGTTCGTTCACGCCCATCCAGGTGCCTCCTGCGCGCAGATCGCGACCCGCATAGATGCGAGGCTCGCCCGGCCACATTGATGCCGCTTGCGTCGGGCGTTCGTGAAACTCATCGCGATTGGCGGCAATGAGGACGGGAATGCCGGTGAGATGATGCAGGGCGAGGACAGCGAGACACATGGAATGATTCAGTGAGATGAAGGAGTCAGCATGCCACGTCAAGCATGCACAAAAGTCGCCTGTACCGGCTGAGCCAGAAGAAAATAATCTTCTGTGCGCATGACGATGGATGCGTCCAATCGCCCCGCATTGAAGACAATTTCGTCATGCCGTTCGCGCAGCGAAGGGTCTACCAATAGCGATAGTTCCTCGTTGAACGAGAACGGAGGAATGGCGCCGATCTCGCAGCCCGTGAGTTCGCGCGCGAGGTCTTGCGAGGCCAGCGAGGCCTTTTTACCGCCAGCGGCTAACGCAATCGCGGCCAGATCGGCCTGTTTATCGGCCGGAAAAACCGCCAGGACATTTTTGCGCTGGTTAGACGTGATCTTGACGCGGCACACCAGCGCCTTGGCGCCTTGGCTGACGGCCGTGCCGCGGATGACGGCGACCTCTTCGGATTTGCCTGCGGGCTCATGGCGCAAGAGGCGATAGGAAATCTGGTGATCGGTCAGCAGAGTTTGCAGTTGCTGAAATACATCCATGGCAGGTGAGCGGTGCGATAGTCGACCCCGAGATAATACGCCCTCTCAATGGGGCGGGCTATCGAGCGGGCCGGGTAGGGCAGCGTTGATCTCGCTCATCAGTTGCAGCAGATTCGATACCACACGGGACGTTTCGTCGCGGCGCGTGGCTAAACCAAGTACGGCTCTGGGCCAGGATGAGTCCAGAGGGCGATAGGTGACACCCGTTGGTTGCATGCAGCGCATGGAGGCTGGAATAACGGCGATGCCCATGCCGGCGGCGACCAGATTGACAGCGGACGACAACTGCGGTGCGCGCTGTCCGATGCTGGGGTTGAACCCGTTTTGGCGGCAGGCGGAAATGATGTCGGCGCTCAGGCCATAGCCCGATTTGCGGGCATAGATGATGAAGCGTTCTGCGTGCAGATCCCGCAGTTGCAGGCTGGTGTGGGCGGCGAGGGGATGGTTGTCTGGCAGAACAACCACGAGCGATTCCTCGGCAAGCTTTACAAAATGAATGCCGCGGGCCACGGAAAAAGGCGGCCGTACAAACACGGCGTCGATCGTCTTGTCACCGAGAGAGGCGATCAGTGACTCGCTATCGCTTTCCTCCAGGCTGACTTCGACCTCGGGATGCCGATGTTGGTACAGACTGATGGTGTGCGTCACCAGATCGTTAAAGGACGCGGACTCGGTGAAACCGATGCGCAGCACGCCGGCCTCGCCACGCGCGGCACGCTGTGCCGTGTGCAGAGCATCATCCACGCGCGACAAGATATCGAGGGCGCGTTCCAGGAACACTTTGCCGACGCTGTTGAGCACTACGCCACGCCCGACGCGGTCGAACAGTGGGGCGCCTATTTCCTTTTCCAGCTCGCGTATCTGCTGGCTCAGGGGAGGTTGAGCAATACCCAGTTGCTGCGCGGCGCGGGTGAAATGTTCCGCCTGCGCGGTGGCAACGAAGTAACGCAGATGGCGTAGTTCCATATTGGTACTTATAAAGTATGAATTATCAGTTTTCAATATATTAGACGTAATGATTCGGCCGCGCCATAATTTGCGCCGTGATCGAGATGGCCCGTTGTGCGGGATAGCGTCGGGTTGGCCATTCAGACTTAAATGACGAGGAATAGAAAATGAAAGCGACGCAGCAGTTGCGGCAGGCATTGACGACGGGCAAGACCTTGGTAGCGCCGGGCGCGTTTGACGGGCTTTCGGCGCGTTTGGTCGCGATGGCGGGTTTTGATGCTGTCTATGCCNGCGGCGGGGCGATCGCCCGCGCCGCCGGGGTGCCCGATCTCGGGCTGCTGAGTTTTACCGAGGTGATGGACAGGGTCGAGAAAATCGTCGAGGCCAGCGGCTTACCGGTGATCGCCGATGCCGATACGGGTTTTGGCGGATCGGCCAACGTCGAGCGTACTGTGCGCGTCATGGAACGTGCCGGCGTGGCGGCTTTCCATCTGGAGGATCAGTCATTTCCCAAACGTTGCGGCCATCTGGACGACAAGAGTCTGGTCGACACAGACGAAATGGTGCGCAAGATCAAGATCGCCCGGCAGACTCTCACTGATCCGGATTGCCTGGTGATCGCACGCACTGACGCCATCGCCGTCGAAGGCTTTGAATCCGCACTGGTGCGCGCCGAGCAGTACGCTGCTGCTGGCGCAGACATGTTGTTTGTCGAGGCCCCAGAGACCATCGAGCAGATCCGCGAGATCGCGCGCCGGATTCCGGGCCCCAAGCTGATCAATATGTTTTACGGCGGCAAGACGCCGTTGGTGCCTGTCGATGAATTGTCGGCCCTGGGCTATCAGATCGCCATCATTCCATCCGATTTGCAGCGTGCTGCCATCTACGCCATGCAGACCACCTTGCAGGAAATCAAGCGCAGTGGTGATAGCAGCGCGTTGGCTGCGCAACTGACCAGTTTCAAGGAGCGCGAGCAGATCGTTCAAACCAGCCGGTATCTCGATCTGGACAAGCTGTAAGTTGTAGACCCGAGGGCGAGTTCACGATGAGCATCGCTCATGCGGGAGGCTGGCCTCGGCTACATTGAGATGTACTGACAAACGGCGCGGGAAACGGCGCCGTTTGTCATCGTCGTATCTCATCTTCCGTATTTCACCGCTCGTACGCGGAGGATCTACGAGTAGGTGTTATTTGTCGAGACGATAATGCGCCGCCGTGTGCATGAAAGCCTCTAATGTCGCGCGTTGCCAGGCGGCGTCATGGCCCAGTTCTTCCGCCAGAATGCGCGCGACTTCGGGGGCTGCGAGGACGGCGGCTTCGCTATCGAGGAACAAGGCGCGGTTGCGCCGAGCGAGGACGTCTTCGGCGGTGCGCGCCAGCTCGTGTCGCGCAGCAAAGCGCACGTGAGCCTCTGTCAGGCCGCTGGCGCCGACCAGCACATGATCGATGCCGGGCAGGGCACGCAGCAGCGGCAGATCCGTGCCGTAGTAGCTGTCGGGCGTGCCATGGGCCGGTTGATGCGCGGACGGCGAGGCCGTGGTGTTGCGCGTTGCGTCGGCATGGGAGCCGGTGCTCGAGCCCGCAGACAATGTTGCCCCCGTACTGGCCCGGCCAGGTTGTGCTCCCACCGGGTTTGCGCCATGCAGGGGTAAATCCGCGGTTCGGCAATGCGCCTGAGGCAACAGCTGATGTTGAATGGCGGTGTCGATGACGTCCTGAGCCATCCGGCGGTACGTCGTCCATTTGCCGCCAGTGACGGTGACCAGGCCGTTGCGCGACACCAGGATCGTGTGTTCGCGCGACAGCGTTTTTGTCGCGGTCTCGCCGGTCGCCTTGACCAGCGGACGCAGGCCTGCCCACACGCTCGTCACATCCGCGCGCGTGGGTTTGCGGCTGAGATAACGGGCCGCCGTTTGCAGAATGAAATCGATGTCGGCGTTCGACGCGACGGGGTCCAACGGCAGATCGTCGCGCGGCGCATCGGTGGTGCCGACGATGGTATGGCCATTCCATGGAACGACAAAAAGCACGCGGCCATCGTCGGTCTTGGGAATGAGGATGGCTTTGTCTCCCGGCAGAAAGTCGCGCGGCAGCGTCAGATGCACGCCTTGGCTGGGCGCCACCATGGTCTGAGCCTGCGGGTCATCCATGCGGCGTACGCTATCGACCCATACGCCGGTAGCGTTCACCACACAGCGCGCACGCACGGTGTATTCCGTACCGCTGAAAACGTCCTGCACGATCACGCCTTCGATGGCGCCTTTACTCTCACGGACATCGCTGCCGCGCAGCAGGCCCGCGGCACGTACGTAATTGATCGCGGTGCCACCCAGATCGAACAAGGTGCGCATTAACGCTATCGCCAATCGAGCGTCATCGAATTGGCCGTCGTAATACAGCACGCCGCCTCGCAGACTGCGGCCGCTCACGTCCGGGGCAATGGTGCTGGCCGCGGCCAGGGTCTCTTTTTTTGAGAGCCAACGGCTGGGCGCCAAATTGAGTTTGCCGGCCAGCATGTCATACATCTTGAGCCCGACGCCATAGAATGGCTGATCGAATAAACCGTAGGCCGGCACGACAAACCCCAGGGGCCACACCAAGTGCGGTGCGTTGCGATTAAGCAGCCCGCGTTCGTGCAGGGCCTCGCGCACCAGGCTGATATTGCCTTGTGCCAGGTAACGCACACCGCCGTGTACGAGTTTGGTGGCCTTGCTGGATGTCCCTTTGGCGAAATCCTGACCTTCGACCAGTAACGTGCGGTAGCCGCGTGATGCGGCATCAACCGCAGTCCCCAGCCCGGTGGCACCCCCGCCGATCACGACCACATCCCAGGTCGCGTTGTCATTCAGGGCGCCCAATAGGGCATCGCGACGGGGAATGGCTTTGGGAACGGGGGCGGTGTTCATGGTGTTTTTATCGGTTTGGGCAAAGAGGGGAAATGGTGCATAAAGCGCTATGGCCGCCCGCGGTGGGAGCGAGGGGCTGTGGGGGCATCGGCGGCTGCACGATGTTGAGAGGGCTCAGAAAATCCCGTCGCCATCTGGACGCCGTCATGTGCGTTCGTGCCTGAGTCGCGGACGTCAGTGTCCCTGCCTGAGGGGCTCGCCTCAGCAGCGCTCATGCTGCCCGTATTCGAGGGATCTGCGTCCAAAGCATTTGCGTCCGCTTCGGCGATCACGCAGCGCACGCCGGATTCCTGCAGTACCTGTGCCAGGGGTGGCTGGGGATAGGCGTCTGTAAAGAACCTGTCGATCTGCGAAATATGCGCCAGCTCGACCATGGCTTGCCGTTGGAATTTGCTGCTGTCGGCCGCCAGCCAGACCTCGCGCGACTGATCGATGATGCTGCGCGCAACGCGCACTTCGCGAAAATCGTAATCGCGCAGCGTACCGTCGGCCTCGATGCCGGAAATGCCGATGAGGCCGATATCGACCTTGAACTGGCGGATGAAGTCGATGGTGGCTTCACCGACAATGCCCCGGTCGCGCGGACGCACAACGCCGCCCGCGATGATGATTTCGCAGTCGGGGTTGTCGGACAGGATATCGGCCACGTGCAGGTTGTTGGTGATGACGCGCAGGCCCCGGTGATGCAACAGCGCGCGGGCGATGGCCTCGGTCGTGGTGCCTATGTTCAGAATCAGCGAACAGCCATCCGGGACGGCTTTCGCGACGGCCTGGGCGATGCGCTGCTTGGCCTCGGCATGCAGGCCCTGGCGCTTGCGGTAGGCGATGTTTTCGATGGTGGACGACTCGATGCGTACGCCACCATGAAAACGTGACAGGAGGCCGGCCTCAGCCAGCAGATTGACATCGCGCCGCACGGTCTGCAGTGTGACGTCAAAATGCCGAGCCAGGGACTCGATGCTGGCCGACCCGTGGGAACGGACGAGTTCTACCAGTGCGCTTTGGCGAGGATTCAGGATCATTTCTGTATATTAAAACAACAAAAGCGAAAAATAATGACGCACTGCAAGATTGTTTTTCTTTCGTTTGTTAGGTAAAACGCAAAAAAGCAAAAATACAACGAAAACGCAGCGAATCCGTGATCCGGAGGAGAGCAATGCAGTTGACGCTGGACCAGGTCGCTCTGCAGGAGGGGGCGCAAACGCATCTGTATCCGATGAGTTTGGCGCCAATTCCCGGGGCAATGACCGTATTGCTGGGGGTGACCCTGGCCGGCAAGACCTCGCTGATGCGCCTCATGGCCGGGCTGGACCGGCCGACCTCGGGGCGGGTGCTGGTCGACGGGGTGGATGTCACCGGGGTGCCGGTACGCCGCCGCAACGTGGCCATGGTGTACCAGCAATTCATCAACTATCCGTCGATGTCGGTGTACGACAACATCGCCTCGCCGCTGAAGCTGCGAGGCGCGGCAGACATCCGGGCCCGGGTTCATGCGATGGCCGAGCGCTTGCATATCGAACATTTGCTGCAACGCTATCCGGCCGAATTGTCGGGTGGTCAACAGCAGCGTGTGGCGTTGGCGCGGGCGCTGGCCAAGCAGGCGCCGCTGATTTTGCTGGACGAGCCGCTGGTCAACCTGGACTACAAGCTGCGCGAAGAGTTGCGCGACGAGCTCGGCAGTCTCTTTGCCGAAGGGGAGTCGACCGTGGTGTACGCCACGACCGAGCCGGCCGAGGCCTTGTTGCTGGGCGGCTATACGGCGGTGATGGATGCGGGCGAGTTGCTGCAATACGGCCCTGCGGCAGAGGTGTTTCACAAGCCGGCGTCTTTGCGGGTGGCGCAGGTGTTCAGCGACCCGCCAATGAATTTATTTGCTGCACAGCGGCAGGACGGCGGCATCGTGTTGCAGGGGGGCATAGTGGTGGCGGAGCGTGTGCCGGACAGCAGGGGGCAGGCTGCGCTTGCCGCAGGCTCGCCGGCTGACGCAGGCGCCGGCGCGCGTGATTTCGTGCCGGGCCAGAACCCCGGTGCTGGCCGACCTGCGACAGCCGCGCAGCCGCATGCCGGCACGGGCCAATCCGAAATGACGGCAGGACTGCGGGCAGGCGCCTTCAGTGTCGAGCCGGTCGCGGGCCGGGTGGCGTTGCAGGGCACAGTAAAGCTCGCGGAGATTTCCGGGTCGGATACCTATGTGCATGCCCAGACGGCGGCGGGGCCCGTGGTCGCGCAGTTGGCAGGCGTACACCGCTATCAGTTGGAGGATTCGTTGACCCTGTATTTCGATCCTGCGAGTTTGTACACCTTCGACGCGGCGGGCCGGTTGCTGGCGGCCGGTAATCCGGCGGGGGCTGCCTGATGGCCGCGATCGAACTGGATTTGGCTCATGCGTATGTCAGTCATCCCCAATCGGATGACGATTACGCGTTATTGCCCTTGCGTTTTACGTTTCGCGACGGCGGCGCCTATGCCTTGCTCGGGCCATCGGGTTGCGGCAAGACGACGCTGCTCAATTGCATTTCCGGTCTGTTGAAACCGTCGCAGGGCCGCATTTTGTTCGACGGCCGCGACGTGACGGGGATGACGCCGCAGCAGCGGAATATCGCTCAGGTGTTTCAGTTTCCAGTGGTGTACGACACGATGACCGTAGCGGACAATCTGGCTTTTCCGCTGCGCAATCGCGGTATGCCCGAGGCCCATATCCGGGAACGCGTCGGCCGCATTGCCGAGATGCTGGACATGTCCGCGCAATTGAATCGTCGCGCGAGTGGACTGAGCGCCGATGCCAAGCAAAAAATCTCCCTGGGCAGGGGACTCGTGCGTAGCGATGTATCCGCGGTGTTGTTCGACGAGCCCTTGACCGTCATCGACCCGCATCTGAAATGGCAACTGCGGCGCAAGCTCAAAGAGATTCATCAAGAACTGAATCTGACGCTGATCTACGTCACGCACGATCAGACCGAGGCGCTGACGTTTGCTGAACAGGTCGTTGTCATGTCGCGCGGCAAGGCCGTGCAGATCGGCACACCTGAGGATCTGTTCGAGCGTCCCGCGCATACGTTTGTGGGGAATTTTATTGGCTCACCGGGAATGAATTTTTTGCCGGCGCAATGGCGAGACGGTGTCTTGACGGTCGGGACCAGTCGCCTATGGGACGGCCATGTCGGTTGGGCACCAGACAGGGCAGCACGACTGGCAGACGCTGGCGAGGTCCGATTGGGCGTGCGGCCAGAATATTTGCACCCTTGCGCGGCCAGTACACCCGGGGCCGTGCCTGTACGGGTCTCGCGAGTGCAGGACCTGGGGACCTATCTGCTGCTGAGCGGCGAGTTCGAGGGCACCCTGTTGCGCGCTCGTGCGCGTGCCGGCAGTGCGGTCGCGGTGGGCGATACGGTGTGGCTGCCTTTGCTGAATACGCACACGTGCTTCTACCGGAACGAGGAGCTGCTGACATGAAACCGATTAATCAGCGTGCCTGGCTATTGGTGTTGCCGGTGGTGATATGCGTGGCGTTCTCGGCGATTCTGCCGCTGATGACGATCGTCAATTATTCGGTGCAAGACATTCTGTCGCCGGACCGGCGCGTGTTTGTCGGCACGGAGTGGTATGCGGCGGTGCTGCAGGACGAGGAGTTGCACAGTGCCTTGCTGCGGCAGATCGGTTTTTCCCTGGCGGTGCTGGCCATCGAAATTCCGTTGGGCATTCTGTTGGCCCTATGCATGCCAGCCACGGGGTGGCGCGCATCTGCGGTGCTGGTGATCATTGCACTGTCGTTGTTGATCCCATGGAACGTGGTCGGCACGATCTGGCAGGTATTCGGGCGCACCGATATCGGCCTGATGGGCGCCGCGCTGACGTGGTTGGGCGTGCAGTATCAATACACGGGTGATCCGCTGGATGCCTGGCTGACGGTGCTGGTCATGGATGTGTGGCATTGGACGCCGTTGGTGGCGTTGCTGTGCTATGCCGGGCTGCGTGCGATTCCCGAGGCGTACTACCAGGCTGCCCGCATCGACGGCGCCACGCGGTGGGCGGTGTTTCGCTATATCCAGTTGCCCAAACTGCGCGGCGTGCTGATGATCGCGGTGCTGTTGCGTTTCATGGATAGCTTCATGATTTACACCGAGCCCTTTGTCTTGACCGGTGGCGGGCCAGGCAACGCCACGACGTTCCTGTCGCAATACCTGACACAGAAAGCGGTGGGCCAATTTGACCTGGGGCCGGCGGCGGCATTTTCTATCGTGTATTTCCTGATTATTTTGCTGCTGTGCTTCGTCCTGTATAACTGGATGCAGCGCGCTGGCACGGCCACGCAGGAGGACGTTCATGGATAACCGAGGCCGAGCCTGGCGTACAGGCTTTCTGTTGCTGTATCTGGTGTTCGCCATCCTGCCGCTGTATTGGATGTTGAACATGTCGTTCAAGACCAATACCGAAATCGTCGGGGCCCTGACCCTATGGCCGCGTGATTTCACCTTTGAACACTATCTCACCATTTTCACGGACTCGGCCTGGTATTCAGGCTATATCAATTCCCTGATTTATGTGGTGATCAATACCTTGATCTCGTTGGCAGTGGCGTTGCCCGCCGCCTACGCGTTTTCTCGTTATCGCTTCATCGGCGACAAGCATGTGTTTTTCTGGCTGCTGACCAATCGCATGACGCCGCCGGCGGTGTTTCTGTTGCCGTTCTTTCAACTGTATAGCTCGCTGGGGTTGATGGACACGCATCTGGCGGTCGCGTTGGCGCATCTGGTGTTCAACGTCCCGCTGGCCGTGTGGATCCTGGAGGGCTTCATGTCCGGCGTGCCGCGCGAGATCGATGAAACGGCCTATGTCGACGGTTATTCGTTCCCTCGGTTTTTCCTGACGATTTTCTTGCCGCTGATCAAATCGGGCGTCGGGGTGGCCGCGTTCTTCTGCTTTATGTTCAGCTGGGTAGAGCTGCTGCTGGCGCGCACGCTGACGTCGGTCAATGCCAAACCCATTGTGGCGACGATGACGCGGACGGTGTCGGCATCCGGCATGGACTGGGGGGTGTTGGCCGCCGCAGGCGTGTTGACCATCGTGCCCGGCGGCATTGTGATCTGGTTCGTGCGGCATTACATCGCAAAGGGCTTTGCGATGGGCCGGGTCTAAAGGAGCGCGCACCATGTTTCAGTGGATGGTATGGACTACGCCGGTTGCGGTGTTCTTCATTTGCATCGTGCTCATGCTGGCCGGTATGACGGTATGGGAATTGAAATCGCCGACGCGATTGCGTAAAGGCTTTTTGCCTATGGCCACGACGCGCGGCGATCGGCTTTTTATCGGTCTGATGGTGATGGCCTGGATCAATCTGGCCTATGTCGGTTTTGGCGAACATTTCATGGAATGGTTCGAGTTGGATGATCCGCCGACATTGTGGATCAGTTTCGCAATCTCGCTTGTGGCGCTGGCCTGGATCATGCGCAAGGGTTGAATAAAAACAGCAGGGAACCGACCGTCGGCCGAATTCTTCCCAGGCCCAGGTCCGCAGCATAACGGGAAGTTATTTCGAGGAGATGGGGCATGAAATTGCGTATGCGGACGATGGCCGTGGCCATCGCGTTGATCGGGAGCACGACGGCCTGGGCCGGCGCTCCCGAGGCAGAAAAGTGGGTGAATTCAGAATTCCAGCCATCGACCTTGTCCAAGGACAAGCAAATGGCTGAAATGCAGTGGTTCATCGACGCGGCAGCCAAACTCAAGGCCAAGGGCGTCAACGAAATCAACGTGGTGTCCGAGACGATCACGACCCACGAATATGAGTCGAAAACGCTGGCGCGCGCCTTTACGGAAATCACCGGCATCAAGGTCAATCACGATCTGATCCAGGAAGGCGACGTGGTCGAGAAACTGCAGACCTCGATGCAGTCGGGCAAGTCTATTTACGACGGCTGGATTTCCGATTCCGATTTGATCGGCACGCATTATCGCTATGGTGCGATTCTGCCGCTGTCCGACTATATGAGCGGGGACGGCAAGGAATGGACCAATCCCGATCTGGATATCAAGGATTTTATCGGCACGAGTTTTACGACTGCGCCTGACGGCAAACTCTATCAATTGCCCGATCAGCAGTTTGCCAACGTGTATTGGTTCCGTGCGGATTGGTTTGCGCGGCCAGACCTGCGCGAGAAATTCAAAGCCAAATACGGCTACGACTTGGGCGTGCCCACAAACTGGTCGGCCTATGAGGATATAGCCGATTTCTTTACCAATGATGTGAAAGAACTCGACGGCAAGAAGGTCTATGGCCACATGGACTACGGTAAAAAAGACCCGTCGCTGGGCTGGCGCTTTACCGATGCGTGGCTGTCGATGGCGGGCGCCGCTGACAAGGGGCTGCCAAACGGAATGCCGGTAGATGAGTGGGGCATTCGCGTCGCTGACGATAAATGCACGCCGGTGGGCGCGTCGGTCGAGCGGGGCGGGGCGACTAATAGCCCGGCCGCGGTCTATGCGCTGACCAAATACATCGATTGGATGAAAAAATACGCGCCGCCGCAGGCGATGGGCATGACGTTCTCTGAATCGGGGCCCGTCCCGGCGCAGGGACATATTGCACAGCAGATCTTCTGGTACACGGCCTTTACCGCGGATATGACCAAGAAGGGCCTGCCTGTGGTGAACGAGGATGGCACGCCGAAATGGCGCATGGCGCCATCGCCGTATGGCCCGTATTGGAAAGATGGCATGCAAAACGGCTATCAGGACGTGGGCTCGTGGACGTTCTTCAAGTCCACCGATCCGAATCGCCTGGCTGCCGCATGGCTCTATGCGCAGTTCGTGAACGCCAAGACCGTATCGTTGAAAAAGTCCATCACCGGGCTGACCTTTACGCGTGACAGCGATATACACAGCGATTACTTCACGAAAAATGCGGCCAACTATGGCGGTCTGATCGAGTTCTATCGCAGCCCGGCACGGGTGGCATGGACGCCTACCGGCAACAACGTACCCGACTATCCCAAGCTGGCTCAACTGTGGTGGAAGAACGTCGCCACGGCCGTCACGGGCGAGCAGACACCGCAAAAAGCCATGGACAACCTGGCAGACGAGATGGACAAGGTGATGGCGCGTCTGGAACGCGCGGGGATGGCGCAGTGCGCACCGAAACTCAACAAGAAGAGCGATCCGTCCAAGTGGCTGTCGGACGAACATGCGCCTTGGAAGAAGCTGGCCAACGAAAAACCACAAGGCCAGACCATTCCGTACGATCAACTGCTGCAAGCCTGGAAAGAAGGCAAGGTACGTTGAGTTGACTGAGGCAGGAAGCCGCGGTGGGACATTTTTTCCGCCGCGGTTGCTGGCTGTGGCATGCGTAGTGTGGCGTTCTTTTGACGCAGGAGNTCGGCGTGTAAAAGCCCCGCCGGGCCTATCGCANNGACTCGGCCCATGACCAGGGGC
>NZ_CBCSIU010000012.1:0-122426 GCF_965139205.1 Bordetella muralis | reverse complement strand
GGCTAAATCGCGGCTCTACGGCCCGGCGGGGCTTTTACACGCCGANCTCCTGCTCGCAATAGCTGCCGTTGACGGATGTCATGCGCTTTGCTGTATCAACGCTGTTGAGTTACGTTGTGAGGCTATCGGCTATGGGCAATCCGGTAATTTGATTTGCGCGGTGCCGTGCAGGATCCATTGCACGCATTCCCGCGTTGCATCGATGCAGCCGCCTTCGGCATATACCCCTTGCGGGTCACGTCGCCGCAGCATGCGATCGAGTACGGCCTGCAGTGCCGCGGGATCTTGTTGGGTCTGGGCCGTGCGGGCTTCTACGATGGTCTCGTCGATGATCAGGCGGTCTTGCTCATCGGTGCGTGCGCCATCGCGCCAGTGATAGATCTCCACGCATTTGGATGTCAATGTGTAGGGCTGATCGCGTTTCCAGAAATTGTTGAACCGGCCATCGCCCAGATAAAACACCCAGGACCCTTCATAGCCCTCGACATTGGATGAGTGGGAGTCGGGGTTGCGAAACCACAGGCGGTCGCCGGGCACGTAATATTTCGATGGCAGCGGCTCGTCCATCGACCCGTATTCGCGCAGAAAGACTTCGTGAAAAGCCCCCGACATCACGGCACGGGTTTCCCATTGCTGTTGCAGTTTGGCATAGAGTTCGGGATGGGCGTCGCGTAATTCCAGCGCGATGCCCAGCAGCGTGACATATTCGGTGGCTCGATAGCACGAGAACGCATAGCGTTTGTCCGAGGCATCGGGCTGCGTGGCTTTGGTCAGGGCCTCGATCAACGACACGCCGGGTTCGATGGTAAAGCCGCGCGCCTCGTCGTAACGCCAATAGCCGGCAGGGCGTTCGGCCTGTTCGGTATCGAATGCCAACGCTGTCTTGCGCGCGGCCTGCACGATGTGTTGACGAATGCGTACGGCGCTGCGCAGTTCCGCCGCGCTGGGAAACGGGAACGCCACCGGCCCCAATAGCATGGCCAGCACGATTTCGCGCGCGAGATCGTCAGGGCGATTCTCCGTGTCCAACTGCAGCGTCGTACATAACGCCGTCGTATCGCGTTGCGGCGCCAGAGCCAACAAGGCCTCGCTCGGCTCGAAATGGACTGCGTTGGAGCCATCTGGCACCGTCGTCAGATAGGCATTGAGGTCCAGCGTCTGTAACCAGCCCAGGGCGGCTTCAGTTTCAGTGTGCAGCGCGCCAGGTACAGGCGTGACGATGCGGATGCCTTGCCGCAGGGCAGGATCGCGAGAGGATTCGGGTGTGGGCATGCGAGGGCTCCGTAGACCGGAGCGGTCCCCATCGTTGGGGAGAAAAAGCGCGCCGTGTCTGGCGCGAGAAATTCTACTGCTGGCGCGCTTTCGTGAGGGAGGAGATCAGTCGGATTTTTTCAAAGTTTCTGATGACGGAACAACTGCGTCAGCGATTCGGCATCCATGAACTGGATATTGTTTTGCGTCGCGTAGTCTTGCGCGGGGTTCGAAATATCGCCCAGCGTGACGTAGATGCCCTCGCTGGCGCCTGTTGTGCTGCGTGCCGCTTGCAGGCGTTGCAGCGGTTCGACACCCGTGTGGGCGGCTTTCCAGCGGCGGGCGGATATCAGCGCACGTCCGGCGCCGGGGCGTGCGACTTCGAAGTCGGCGGCCTCGGTTTTCAGGCGTTTGACCTGGCAGCCATCATGACGCAATGCGGCCTCGAACTGATCGGCAAAGATGGACCAGGACATGGCAGACAGTGCCTGTGCCGTTTGCTCGACGCGGGCTGACGAGGGCTTGTTGCGTTGTTTCCAGGCGGCAATGCCGGAAATGATGATGAACGGCACCGCGCCACAGATAGGGAAGAGCGCATAGGCCGGCGGCACGACTGCAACGGCGACCAGAATCAGCGCAGCCGCCACCAGCAAGCTGATCCACCATGACGAGCGGAGCAAAATCGCAAACAGCGAATTCTTGGCCATCAATTTCATGGGTTCCCCTCATGGGGCGTACCTTGCTGCGTCTGCTGCGGCGGCGCAGGGCGCACGCCCGGGACGGGCTCCTGCGGTGTGCCGCCCGATGAGGGCGGATTCGACGAGCGTCCACTCGCCGCTGAGTCACCTGGCGCACGAGCCATCCAGGCAATCAGCGAGGCCCGCATGGCTTCCTCGACTGACATATCGATGGGTTGGACCCAGTCGGTCGGGACAAAAACCGTATAGCCGCCGATCATGTACCCCATGGGTAAATAAACAGCGACCCGTTCTCCGGGCAGAAAACCCTCAGGCAGCCCCTCGGTACTGCGCCGCGTGATCAGCCCGACCAGCTCGAGCGGTTGACCCGGAATACGCAGCACGACGACGTGCTGGGTATCGGCTTTCGCACTGGGCGAAAAATAATCGGCAAAGCTTTTCAGCGATGAATAAATGCTTTTGACGACCGGGATATTGGTAAACGGCATTTCCACAAAATGGAATATCCGTTGCATACGCTCTTTGGAAACCAGATAGCCAACCGCCAAAATGCCCAGGACACCCAGGGCCAATCCCATGCCGGGGATATAAAAGCTGCCAATAAAGGGGCTGAGCAAGGACAGGGCGGCAGCCTCCGTCCATGCCAGAAAGATGAACAGCAGATATAGCGTCAGTGCAATCGGCAGTACGGTAATCAGCCCGCGAAAAAAATATCGAGACAAACGCGTCATCATAGGGGTGAAGCTCCGGTAATACGTAGTGATTCAATGGCCGGTGACAGGCAAACCCAAGGTTTCCTTGATTTCTTCCATGACCACGTAGCTATGTGATTCGGCCGAGGCGGGCAGGCGTTTCAGTATTTCGCCCAATAACCGCCGGTATTCATTCATTTCACTCAATCGTGCTTTGACAAGATAGTCAAAATCTCCGGATACCAGATGGCATTCCATGACCTCAGGGACATACAGCAATTCCTGTTTGACCCTATCAAAGACGTCGCCCGATTTGGCCGACAGCTTGATTTCCAGAAAGACCAACAGATTCAGTCCCAACGCGGCGGGGTTGACGCGAGCATGATACCCGGTGATGACACCTTCGCGTTCCAGACGCTTGACGCGTTCGGAACACGGCGTCGCCGACAGGCTGATCCGCTCCGCGAGATCGGTGATAGATATCCGCCCATCGCGCTGCAATATATCCAGAATTTTCCGGTCGATACGATCGAGTTCGCGCATTTCACTTTGAGGGGGGCCATTCAGCCCCTGTTGTCAGTAAAAGTACATTTCAGAACCGCTGATTTTAGTGCTTTTCACTGCTCACATCGTCCTAGACTATTGATTCATCCATAAGAGATGCCTAACTCAGGGGATTTGCATGCATGTCATCGTCTTGGGCAGTGGTGTGATTGGCACGACCACCGCGTATTATCTGGCACGCCAGGGCGCCAAAGTGACGGTATTGGACCGCCAGTCCGAGGCGGCCAGCGAAACCAGCTATGCCAACGCCGGCCAGGTGTCGCCGGGTTATTCCACCCCCTGGGCCGCGCCCGGCATTCCCCTGAAGGCGCTGAAATGGATGTTCCAGAAAGACCACGCCCCTTTGGCGATCCGTCCGGACGGCACGCTTTATCAGTGGCGCTGGATGGCGGCGATGTTGGCCAACTGCTCGGCCAGCCGTTACGCCGTGAACAAGGAGCGCATGCTGCGCCTGGCCGAATACAGCCGCGATTGCCTGAAGGCCCTGCGCACTGAGACGGGCATTCAGTACGAGGCGCGTACGAAGGGCACATTGCAGCTGTTTCGCACCGAGCACCAATACGAGGCGGCGCAGCGCGATATCCAGGTATTGGAGGCGTGCGGCGTGCCATATGAATTGCTGGATCGCAATCGCCTGGAAACTGCCGAGCCGGCTTTAGCCAGCACCGCGCACAAATTGACCGGTGGTCTGCGTCTGCCTAACGACGAAACGGGTGATTGCCGTCTGTTTACACGACGATTGGCGCAGTTGGCAGCGGAGCTGGGCGTGGAATTTCGCTATGGCCAAAACGTCACGCGTCTGGAGACCGCGCGCGGGGAAATCACCGGCGTGCGTATCGGGGACGAAGTGCTGACCGCAGATCGCTACGTCGCGGCATTTGGCAGCTACTCGCGTGGTTTTCTGGCGCCGCTGGGATTGGATCTGCCGGTTTACCCGGTCAAAGGCTATTCCTTGACGATTCCTTTATTGGACGCGGATGCTGCGCCGGTCTCGACCGTGTTGGACGAGACCTACAAAGTGGCGGTCACGCGTTTTGACAACCGTATTCGCGTCGGCGGCATGGCGGAGCTGGCCGGCTTTGATCTGCGTTTGCATCCGGAGCGCCGCCGCACCCTGGAGTTCGTGGTCAATGATTTGTACCCGGGCAGCGGCAAGGTCGAGCAAGCCGAGTTCTGGACCGGTCTGCGACCCATGACACCCGATAGCACGCCTATCGTTGGTGCGACGCGCTATTCCAATCTATATGTGAACACCGGGCATGGCACCCTGGGTTGGACCATGTCTTGCGGCTCTGCCAAGCTCTTGTCGGATCTGGTCATGGGCCAACGGCCAGAAATCCGCGCCGATGATCTGGCGCTGTCGCGCTATGGCGCGGCCGCCAAGCGCCAGTCTCGCGTGGCACTAGGCGGGCACGCCGCAGCCTGAGGGCTGGATTCGTCACGCTGCCTGCTTGCCGTCGCCTGCCTTTGTGCCACAATCGCGCCATGACGCCATCATGGCGCAGGCACTTGCAGGGGCTCCGTGACACATCTCATCCATACCGCTGATTGGCAGATCGGACGGCAGTACGGTCAGTTTGAAACCGACGATGCGGCCATGTTGGCCGAGGCGCGCTATGAAACCGTCGCGCGCATTGCCGCCCTGGCGGCGGAGCGCCGCGCCGATGCCGTGCTGGTGGCGGGGGATGTGTTCGACACGCAGGCCGTATCGGACCGTAGCATTCGGCGCCTGTTTGACGCGCTGGCCGCGTTTGCCGGTCCGTGGGTCATGATTGCCGGGAACCACGATGCCGCCTTGGCCGACAGTGTCTGGTCGCGTGCGCACCAACTGGGATGCATCGGGCCCAACGTCCATATTCCCCTGCGCCCAGGCGTGGTCGATTTGCCTGGGCAGAATCTCGCGGTATTGGCGGCGCCGCTGACGCAACGCCATACCTACGATGACACGACGGCCATTTTTGATGCCTTGGAGACCGCGCCTGGGCGGCTGCGCGTGGGCCTGGCACATGGCAGCGTGACGGGCCGCTTGCCGGACACTGTGGATTCGGCCAATCCCATTGCAGCCGACCGGGCTGCTCGCGCGCGGTTGGATTATCTGGCGCTGGGCGACTGGCATGGCACCTTGCAGATCGATGCGAGGACTTGGTATGCCGGCACGCCGGAACCGGATCGTTTCCGGTCGAATGCCAATGGCAGCGTGCTGGACGTGCAGCTCGCAACAGGGGCGGAGCCCGTGGTGCAGAGCGTGCCTGTCGGGCGATTTCGCTGGACGTTGTGGGCCGAGTCGCTGATCTTGGCGTCCGACGCCGAGGCGCTGGCGCATCGATTGCAGGATATTGGCGCCGAGGATGTGTTGCGCCTGGAGCTGTCGGGGCAATTGCCGCTAGAGGCGTGGGATGCACTGCAGGCTGCTATTGCGCGTGCCGCGGCACGCAGCCGGGCATTGTTATTAGAGACAGACGGTTTGTCCTTGGCTCCTGACGCGCAGGATCTGGCAGCGTTAGGGGCGAGCGGCTATGTCGGTGAGGTCGCGGCACAACTGCAGGCCATGCAGGATGATCCGAGCCAGGCAGCCGCCGCGCGCCAGGCGCTGCGGCTGCTGGTGCAATTCCAGCGTGAGCGGGAGGAGGCACAATGAAGCAGCACCGCATCGTTGTGCTGGCGTCTCCCGTTGCACGATTCCACGTCACCCTGCGGGTGTCGCTATGAAGCTGCATCGCATTGCGCTGCAAGAGTTTCGAAAATTCCGCACCCCGGTCGTGCTCGATGGCTTGGCCGAGGGCCTCAATGTCATTGCAGGGCCGAACGAAGCCGGCAAAAGCACCCTGGCGGCGGCGATTCGTGCGGCCTTTCTCGAGCGCTACAAGACAACCAAAGTATCCGACCTGGCGCCGTGGGGCATGTCCGGCGCTCGGCCTTCGGTGGAAATCGCGTTCGAGCACGACGGCCATGAATATCTGCTGCGGAAATCATTTTTGAGCCGTGCGCGTTGCGAGCTGCTGGTCGACGATGGCGCTGAGCGGCACGAGGGCGAGGCGGCAGAAAACGCCTTGGCAACCTTGCTAGGATTCGAGTTCTCGGCAAAGGGCAATAGCCGCCCGGAACACGGTGGCATTCCCGGGCTGCTCTGGATCGCTCAGGGCGAAGGGCAAAACCTGTCAGAGCCCGCAGGTTACGCACAAAGTCACGTCCGGGAAGCACTGACACGATTGACGGGCGAATTGACCTCGGCCGATGGCGATTCCCTCTACGAGAGGGTCGAGGCCGAGCGCGCTGCCTTGCGCGACGGGCGCAGTGGCCGCCCCAAAGGGGCCTATAAAGACGCCGAGGATGCGTTGCAGCGCGCGGAGGAATCCGTCGCCACCTTGACCGCCTCGAAACAGGCGCTCGATGCCGACGTGGATCGCCTGGCGCTATTGCGTCGCGATCACGACAAAGCCGAGCAGGAGCAGCCTTGGCTCAACCTGGAGCAACGCGCCGCCCAGGCGCGCGCCCGCTTGGCCGAAATCAGTCGCGAGCGGGACGCTCTGGCCGGTTTGCAGCGCGAGCTGACACAGGCCGATGACACCTTGGCTCTGTTGCACGAGCAGGTCGAACGCGATCAGCGCGATACTGCGGCCCTGGTGACCTTGCAGGCCGATGCGGAGTCGGCCGCCGCGAGTCTGGTGCCTGCGCGCGAGGTTCTGGATCGGGCTCTGCTGCAACAGCAGCGTACTGCCCAGAATCTGGCACAGGCCAACGCGCAGGTAGCCGGGGCCCAGCAGGCGGCCCAGCGGATGGATTGCCTGGCGCAGATCGATCGGTTGAACCAGGAATTGCGACGGGCGCAGGACAGCATCGCGCAGGCCGAGCAACTTGCCGAGCAGGTCCGGACTCTGCAAGCCTCGGCCACGCAGCTGGAAATCGATGACAAGGCACTGCGCACCTTGCGCCAGCTAGAGCAGCGGTTGGCGCAGTTGCAGGCTCAACAGAATGCCGGTGCGACGCGGGTGCGTCATCGTTTGCTGGACGGCCAGACACTGCAGTTGGCCGGCCGGGATATCGCGGGCGAAGGCGAGGTCCTTGTTTCCGAGGCCGCCGAATTGCAGATCCCGGGGATCGGCGTCTTGCATATCGAGCCGGGCGGCAGCGACTTGCCGGCCGTATTGACGGCTATCCAGCAGACACGGGCTGAGCGCACCGCGTGTCTGGCCCGCTTGGGCGTGGCGTCGCTGGCTCAGGCCGAGGCACGAGCCGTGACGTATGAACAGACCCGGCGCGATCTGGACATGGCCCGCCAGACCTTGCGCATCCAGGCGCCGGAGGGTATCGAGGCATTGCGCGAATTGCAGTCGCAGGCGCAATCGCGATTGACGCAATTGCAGGGACAGCTAGCCGGGCTGCCGGAGAACGCGGCACCTGCCGTGGATTTGGCCCAGGCGCAGCAGGCTTTGCACGCCGCGACGGTCGAGGCCGACCTGGCGGGCCAGGCGGTGACAGCCGCCCGCACCGCATTGGATACCCAGCAGACCAAGGCGCAGATTTTTCAGACGCAGTGGGCTGCACTCCAGGCGGAACTGGGCGCGGCGAGCCGGGTAGAGCAACGTGAACAGCGAGGCGCCAGGCTGGTCGAGGCGCGCGCGACCCGTGACACCCTGGCGCAACGCTATCAGGCGGCGCAAGCCGCCTTGCAGGCCCTGCAGCCGGAACTGATCGAGCAGGATGCACAGCGTTTCGAGCAGTCCGCTCGCCTGCAGCGCGAGGAACAGCAGCGCCGCCATGCCGAATTACTGCAGTTGCAGGGCAAACTCGAACAAGCACAGGCTCACGGCCTGGGCGAGCAACTGCTGCAGGCGCAGGCCGAGACGCAGCGGCTGACCCGGCGGCGCGACGAGTTCGCGACCCGGGCGCAGGCATTGGACCTGTTATGGCAATTGCTGGGGCAGCGGCGCGCCGACGCGACGCAACGTTTGCTGGAGCCGCTGGCCCAGCGTCTGCAACACTATGTCGGGCTGTTGTTTCCAGGGGCGCAGTGGCGCCTGGACGATGCGCTGATGCCTGCCGCCGTGGTGCGCGGGTCAGGGCCCGATGCGACGGAAACGTTGAGCGCCTTGAGCTTTGGCACACGCGAGCAGCTCGGCGTGCTGGCGCGTTTTGCCTACGCAGATTTGTTACAGCAAGCTGGCAGGCCCACCTTGCTGGTATTGGACGATACTCTGGTACACGCGGATCAGGAACGGCGAGAATTGATGAAGCGCGCGCTTTACGATGCGGCCTCAAGGCATCAGGTATTGCTGCTGACCTGTCATGGAGAGTCGTGGCAGGACATGGGAGTAGGGGTTCGGGCGGTGCCCTGATCGGGTCGGTTGTTTCATTTGGTTGCCAGCTAAATGAGTCAAATTAACGCGAAAAATGCACTTAAAGCACTGATCAACCATAAAAATCACTTACATCGCCATGCGAACCTTACAAGAATCTGATATTTTTCGGGGTGGATACTTGATTGGCGCTTGTCGGCAGCGTGACACCGGATCGGCGGTGTTGCGGCAACGATCGGTTCAATTTCGCATCTGTATAACGTCACCCCGGTCTGAGATCTGGCTCCTGCCCAAGAGCCAGGCCGCCGGCCCTCCCGGAATACCATGTCGCTGATTCTCATACTCGCTCTGCCGTTCATCGGCAGCCTGTGCGCCGCGCTGTTGCCTTCCAACGCCCGTAATGCCGAGGCGTGGTTGGCAGGCCTGATGGCACTGAGCTGCTTCGTCCTGGTGGCCAGTCTCTATCCTCAGGTCGCCGATGGCGGAGTGGTTCGTGCCGATCTGGAATGGGCACCGGCGCTGGGCCTGCAGTTCACGCTGCGTATGGACGGTTATGCCTGGTTATTCGCCTTGATTGTCTCGGGCATGGGCGCATTGGTGGTGCTCTATGCACGCTATTACATGTCGCCCGAGGATCCGGTGCCGCGGTTTTTCTCGTTTTTCCAGGCATTCATGGGGGCCATGCTGGGCGTGGTGCTGTCGGGCAATCTGATTCAGCTGGTGCTGTTCTGGGAAATGACCAGCCTGGCGTCGTTCATGCTGATTGCCTATTGGCATCATCGCCAGGATGCCCGGCGCGGTGCACGGATGGCGTTGACGGTCACAGGGGCGGGCGGCTTATGTCTCCTGGCTGGCGTCTTGATCCTGGGCCATATCGTGGGCAGTTACGACATGGACCGGGTACTGGCCGCGGGTGACGTGGTTCGCGCTGATCCCTGGTATCCCGCCGTGTTGGTGCTGGTAGCGCTCGGCGCGCTGACCAAGAGCGCACAATTCCCGTTTCAGTTCTGGCTGCCCAATGCCATGGCGGCGCCGACACCGGTTTCGGCCTATTTGCACTCGGCAACAATGGTCAAGGCGGGCGTGTTCCTGCTGGCGAGGTTTTGGCCGGTGCTCTCGGGCACAGAAGAATGGTTCTGGATCATTGGCGGAGCAGGGCTGTGTTCGCTGGTGCTGGGCGCCTATGCCGCGATTTTCCAACAGGACATGAAGGGCGTGCTGGCGTATTCCACGATCAGCCATCTCGGGTTGATCACCTTGTTGTTGGGGATGAACAGTTCGCTCGGCCTGGTCGCCGCGATCTTCCACATGGTGAACCACGCCACGTTCAAGGCATCGCTGTTCATGGCGGCCGGGATCGTCGATCACGAGACGGGTACGCGCGATCTGGGCAGACTGAGCGGGCTCAGGCGCGCCATGCCGATTACCGCGACCTTGGCCGTGGTGGCGGCCGCAGCCATGGCGGGCGTGCCGCTGCTCAACGGCTTCATTTCCAAGGAAATGTTCTTTGCCGAGACGACCTTTGTCAGTGGCGATCCGATGATTCAATATGGTCTGCCCGCGATGGCGGTGCTGGCCAGCGCGTTCAGCGTGGCCTATTCGCTGCGTTTCATCCTGCAGGTGTTTTTCGGTCCGCCGGCAAAGGATTTGCCACGCGCGCCGCATGAGCCGCCGCGCTTCATGCTTGTGCCCAGTGGTCTGCTGGTGCTGATGTGTCTGGTCGTGGGCGTCATCCCCGGGCTGACAGTCGGCCCCTTTCTGCATACCGCAGCACAAAGCGTTCTCGGTGCTGACATGCCCGAATACAGCCTGGCCGTATGGCATGGGGTGAATCTGCCACTGGTGATGAGTTTTGTCGCCATGCTTGCGGGCATTTTGCTGTATGCCGGATTGCGTGCGCGTCAGCGTGCGTTGCCAGGGCAGGTGCCATTTATCTACCGCTTCGATGGCCGGCGCACGTTCGAATTTTTGTTCGACTATTCCAGCGTTGCCGCCAACTGGGTGCTGGGCCGTGTCTCGTCGCCACGCATGCAGATCCAGATGGTGCTGATCGTGCTGGGCGCGCTGCTCGTGGCTTGGCTGCCATTGCAGCGCGGTCAGTGGAACGACGCGCCGTCGCCCATCACGCCGCTGGATCCTGCTTTTGCCGTGCTGTGGGTGGTGGGTGCGATTTGCGCGGTAGGGGCGGCCTTCCAGGCCAAATACCATCGGTTGGCAGCATTGATTCTGGCGGGCGGGGCAGGCCTGGTGACCTGTCTGACATTTGTCTGGTTTTCCGCGCCCGATCTGGCATTGACGCAATTGGCGGTCGAGGTCGTAACCGTCGTGCTGTTGCTGCTGGGGCTGCGGTGGTTGCCGCGCCGTATCGAGGGCGGTGGCCTGGATGGGAGCGCCCGCGCCCGTGCACGCCGCGTGCGCGATCTGGTGATTGCCACGGTGACGGGCACGTCCCTGGCCACCTTGGCCTATGCCATATTGACCCGTCCGCCGGGGCAGACAGTGGCCTCGTATTTTGTGGAAAAAGCCTTGCCCGAGGGCGGAGGCACCAACGTGGTCAACGTGATTCTGGTGGATTTCCGCGGTTTTGATACCTTTGGCGAGATCACTGTCGTTGGGATTGTCGCGCTGACGGTGTATGCCTTGCTGCGTCGTTTCCGGCCAGCGGCGGAAAGTGTCGATCTGCCGCGTCAGCAGCGTGACCAGGGGGAGCCTGTCGTAGCGCCCGATATCCAGGCACTGTTGCCGGAGAACGCCTTGGCCCTGCCTGCCGTGCTGGTGCGTCTCCTGTTGCCGATTGCGGCGATGGCGTCGGTGTATCTGCTTTTGCGTGGGCACAATGCGCCAGGCGGCGGCTTTGTTGGCGGCCTGGTCATGGCAACCGCTGTGATTTTGCAATACATGGTGGGTGGCGTGTACTGGGTGGAGTCGCGCAGCCGCCTGAATCCACAGCATTGGATCGGTTTGGGCCTGCTGTGCGCGGGCCTCACTGCGGTGTCGGCCTGGTTCGCCGCGCGTCCCTTTCTATCGGCCATGGCGTGGGATGTTTCCTTGCCCCTGATTGGCCACGTCCATCTTTCCAGCGTGTTGTTCTTTGACTTGGGCGTATACATGCTGGTCGTGGGCGGCACCGTGCTCGTGTTGGTGGCCCTGGCTCACCAATCCTTGCGCGCACAACGCAAGGCGGCCGCAGAAGCTCAAGCCGCCGCAGAATCCGGGAGTCCTGCCTAATGGAATTGATATATGCCATCGCGATTGGCGTGTTGGCTGGCTCTGGCGTGTGGCTGATCCTGCGGCCCCGCACGTTTCAGGTCATCATGGGGCTGACCTTGATGTCCTATGCCGTCAACTTGTTTATTTTCGGAATGGGACGGCTGACCGTCGGCCGGCCGCCTGTCATTGATCCTGCTGTCACGCCGGATCCGGCCGCCATGGCTGATCCCGTGCCGCAGGCGTTGGTGTTGACGGCCATCGTGATCGGATTCGCAACCACCGCATTGTTTCTTGTCGTATTGCTGGCTTCTCGCGGGTTGACTGGCACCGACCACGTTGATGGCAGGGAGTCGGAATCTTGATTGATTGGTTGCAACACGCGCCTATATATCCCATTGCCGTCCCGCTGATTGCGGGCGCGGCGATGTTATTGCTGGCGGACAAGCGCCGGGGTTTACGGGCGGGGATTGCGCTGGCGGCCAGCCTCGCTCAGCTCGCGGCGGCGATCACGTTGCTGGCACTGGCTGGCGGTGTCGGCGGCGTCTGGCCCAATGGCATAGGCGTGTATCTACCCGGAGATTGGCCGGCGCCGTTCGGCATCGTGCTGGTTGTTGATCGATTGTCGGCCGTCATGTTGACATTGACGGCCGTGCTCGGCTTGGCTTCGCTGATCTATTCCCTGGCGCGCTGGGACCGCCTGGGCGTGCATTTTCATTCGCTGTTCCAGTTCCTGTTGATGGGCCTCAATGGGGCATTCCTGACGGGTGACCTGTTCAACTTGTTCGTGTTTTTCGAGGTCTTGCTGGCTGCGTCGTATGGTCTGATTCTGCACGGATCGGGGGTGGCGCGGGTCAGTGCCGGCCTGCAATACATTGCGGTCAATCTGGTGGCGTCGTTCCTGCTGCTGATCAGTATTGCGCTGATCTATGGGGTCACGGGCACCTTGAACCTCGCCGATCTGGCTGTGCGCGCTGGCGTCCTGGGGGGCAGCGATCGCTTGTTGTTCGAGACCGGTGCGGCGGTGCTGGGCCTGGCGTTTCTGGTCAAGGCCGGGGCCTGGCCGCTGAATTTCTGGCTGGTGCGCGGCTACAGCTCAGCCAGCGCACCGGTAGCGGCCGTGTTCTCCATCATGACCAAGGTCGGCATCTACGCCCTGTTGCGCATCGGTTCGCTATTGTTGCCCACGGGCGCGCCGGCGGCATTCAGCCTGGACTGGATGTTTGCTGTTGGCCTGGCGACCTTGTTTTTTGGGGCCATCGGCTTGCTCGCGACCCAGCGACTGGATCAGTTGGTCAGTTATTGCGTGATCCTTTCCGCCGGCACGCTGCTCACCGCGTTAGGCATGCCGGGCGTGCGGCTGACAGGGCCGGCGTTGTTCTATCTGCTGAGCTCCGTGCTGACCACGGGCGCATTTTTCATGCTGGTCGAGTTGGTCGAGCGCACGCAGACTTTCGGGGCGAACGTGTTGGCGGTCACGCTGGATCTGTTCGACCTGGATGATCCAGAGAGCCCGAACCGTTCCGATGATGTAGTGGGTGTGGCTATTCCTGCGGCAATGGCCTTTCTGGGATTGGCGTTTGTCTCGTGCGCGTTGCTCGTGACCGGGTTGCCGCCATTGTCCGGTTTTGTGGCCAAGTTCTCGCTCCTGTCCGCGGCGGTTGCCGAGGCCAATACCTCGACCCAGCCGGCGGATGCCTGGATCCTGGTGGCTGCCGTGTTGACGGCGGGGTTGGCAGGCATCGTGGCGTTTGGCCGCGCCGGGATGCGGATTTTCTGGGGCAACGAGGAACGCACAACGCCGCGGCTGCGTGTGTTCGAGGCGGGGCCGGTTGCCGTGTTGATTCTGTTGTGCGTCGCACTCGCGGCGGGCGCAGGGCCGGTGTCGGCTTATCTGGATGATGCGGCGCGCTCGCTCGATCAACCTGCGCTATACATCGATGCGGTGTTGTCGGCCAACCCGGCGCGTACCTTGGGGGGGCATTGATGCGGCGTTGGTACAAACTCCTGCTGCCTGCGGCATTGCTCGTCCTGTGGCTGTTGCTCAACGAGTCGCTGTCTGTCGGGCAGATCGCATTAGGCTTGGCGCTTGCGCTGTGGCTCGGTTTTGCGTCCAGCCGCCTGCGCCCGCTGCGCGGGCGTCCTCATAAATTATGGTTGCTGCTGGGGCTGAGTTGGCGCGTGGCGATCGACATCATCCGGTCGAATATCGCGGTCGGTAAACTGATCATTGCCTATCGGCGCGAGTACACCCCGGGATTTGTGCATATCCCGCTGGATCTGCATGACCCGCATGGCCGTGCGTTGCTGGGCTGCATCCTGACCTATACGCCGGGCACGGTATGGGTCGATGTGTCCAACAATATTCTGACATTGCATGTGCTCGATCTGGAAAACGAAGCAGCCTGGGTCGAGTTGGTCAAACAGCGCTACGAGCGTACCCTGATTGAGGTGTTTCAGTGAACCTTGTTCTATTCTGGGCCGCATCCTTTGCCTTGTTGTGTTTTGTCTTGGGCATGGCGTGTGCAACGGTGCGGCTGGTGCGCGGTCCCACCGCGCAGGACCGCGTGCTGGCGTTGGATGCGTTTTACATCAATGGCATGTTGGCCATGCTGGCCTTTGGCATACGGTCAGGTACGCCGGTCTATTTTGACGTGGCCTTGCTGATCGCCTTGTTCGGTTTTGTCGGCTCTACCGCAATGGCCAAATTTTTGCTGCGTGGCGAGGTGATCGAGCCATGAACGTCGAGATTCCATTGTGGGCGGGCATCCCGGCCAGCATCTTGCTGGTCGCAGGGGGCGTCATTTCGCTGATCGGCTCAGCCGGGCTACTGCGTTTCAAGGATTTCGTCTCGCGTATTCATGCGCCGACGCTCGGTAATACCCTGGGCGCGGTTTGCGTATTGCTGGCGTCGATTCTGGTGTTTTCCTCGATACAGCAACGTTTCGTGATCCATGAAATTCTCATCATATTGTTGCTGTTCATCACCTCGCCGGTGACGGCCATGTTGCTGATGCGCGCAGCGGTCTATCGCAGCCGGCGGGACCGCGGCGATTTCAACGCGGAATAGGGCGGTTACATCGTCCGAATCTGCTAGTGTTTGTAACATCTGCACGCCTTCTGGCTTGCCGCTTTGGCGTACTGTAAAAACTTAGCTGGGCGCAGTAGCGGCTCGGCCAAGCTGAAGGAGCGGAAAATGAACCTACGTATGCACAATCGGTATTGCAGCCTGGCATTTGCGACGTTGAGCGCGTTGGGCGGGATGGCAGGGATTTCTGCCGCCAACGCGGCCGATGCACCGACGGCCGCCTCTATCCAATCTCAGTACGAATATGACGTGCAGCGCTGCAACAGCGGCCAGACCAATCAGAGCAAGGCCGTGTGCCTGCAAGAGGCAGGCGCGGCGCGCGATGAGGCGCAGCGCAAGCGGCTCGACGATGGCCAATCGGCGAATTACAGTAACAATTCCGTAGATCGTTGCACGAAATTGCCCCAACCGCAGCGTCAGGATTGCCTGCAGCAGATGCAGTCTCCGTCCACGGTAAAAGGCAGTGTAGAGAGCGGCGGCGTTCTGCGTGAAACGGTGATCCAGGTGCCCCCATCTGAGACGGGCACGACGCCGGGGACTTCGGGTGCCATGCCCGGTAGCTCCACCGCGCCGGGTACGGTCCCAGGGGCTGCGCCGGGCAGCTCGACGACACCAGGCACGGTAACCACGCCACCTGCCGGGACACCCGCGACACCCGTGCCCGTGCAGCAATAAGACGGCAGAGTCGGGATCAGGCAAAATGTCGCCTATTACCGACTCTTTGCCGCATCCATGTCTGACGTCATCGCCCTGATATTCGATTTCGACGACACGCTGGCGCCGGACAGCACATCTGGCTTCCTCGACAGCCTGGGGGTGGATACGGCTGCGTTCTGGAAAGACAGAGTCGGTCCGTTGCTCTCCGATCAGGATTGGGACCCGGTGCCGGCGTATCTGTACGAGATGATCGAACTGTCGCGCAGTGGCGCGCACGGTTTGATCACGCAACAGCGATTGCGAGACTGGGGCGCCAGACTGCCCCTGCATGACGGTGTCCCGACACTGTTTCAACGTCTGCGTGCCGCGGTTCGAGCCGAACACCCTCAAGTGCAACTGGAGTTTTATTTGATCTCCAGCGGCATCGGCGATGTAGTGCGGTCCACGCCCATCGCCCACGAATTCACCGAGATCTGGGCATCGGAGTTTGTGTACGGCTCCGACGGCGGGATCATTTTCCCGCGTCGCCTGGTCAGCTTTACGGACAAGACCCGTTATCTATTCCACATCCAAAAAGGCATCATCGGACGCGAGTTTCGCAACAAGCCTTTCGAAGTCAACCGCAAAATCCCCGAAGACCGCCTGCGCGTCCCGTTTGACCAGATGGTCTTTGTTGGCGACGGCTACACCGACATTCCGTGTTTTTCCTTGATCCGCAAAGCCGGCGGGTTCGCCTTCGGCGTATGGGACCCGAAACACCGCGACAAACGCAGTCGAGCATGGGGCTTTATCGAAGAAGGCCGCGTGTCGAATTTGAATCAGGCTCGCTACGGCGAAGACGCCGAGCTCTATCAATGGCTCGAAGAGGCCGTCACCAGTCTGGCCGGACGCATCGCACTGAAATCCCGGGTGTATCGTGGTTGATGAGGTGACGCTGGCGTCGCCGGCGGATGAACGATTCATGGCTCTGGCGATCGAGCAGGCCGAGGCTGCATGGCGCGTGGGCGAAGTCCCCGTCGGCGCGGTCGTCGTCGATGCAGAGGGTCAAGTGCTTGGCACTGGTTATAACCGCACCATTACCGATAGCGATCCCACAGCGCATGCAGAGATCGTCGCATTACGCGCGGCCGCGCGGCATTTGGACAATTACCGTTTACCTGGGTTGAGTCTGTACGTCACGCTGGAACCCTGCGTCATGTGCATCGGCGCCATGTTGCATGCGCGTTTGGCGCGCGTCGTCTACGGCGCTTCCGATCCCAAGACCGGCGCCTGCGGCAGCGTGCTGGACGTCGGCGCGGTAGAGCGATTGAATCATCACACGACTGTTATCGGCGGCGTGTTGGCGCAGCCCTGCGGCGATATGCTGCGGCGGTTTTTCCGCGAACGCCGCATAAAGGAATCTGCTAAATGAGTACCTCTATACATCCTGCACACGGACACGATGGGCATGATTGCGATGATGATTGTGGTCACGATCATGACCACTCGCATCATCATCATGCCAAGCCTGCCGGCGGGATTTATTTGATTTCGCCTTCGTCTGCGGTGCGTGACCCGGACACAGTGGCGTTGGCGTGCGAGCGCCTGGCACAAGAGGGATTCAAGACTGCGGTGGATCGCGCCGCCTTGGCGGTGCACCAACGTTTTGCCGGCACGGAAAAGCAGCGCTTGGCAGGCATCACTCGCGCGTTGAAGCAAAAACATCCGATTGTGATGGCCACGCGTGGCGGTTATGGGCTCAGCCGTTTATTGCCTCAGATCGATTGGCGCGCTGTTGCGGATAGTGGCAAGCGTTTCGTGGGCTTGAGCGACTTCACGGCGTTCAATCTCGCCTTGCTCGCGCAGACGGGTGCGGTCAGCTACAGCGGCCCGACAGCCGTCGCGGATTTTGGTGGTAAAAAGGTCGACGATCTGACGGCTGCATTGTTCGGTGAGATCATGCGCGGCGAGCTCGAGATCCTCAGTTTTGAGACACAGGACGCTGATTCCGTCGATGCGCGCGGCGTACTGTGGGGCGGTAATCTGGCGACCTTGATGTCCTTGATGGGCACGCCATATATGCCTAAAGTGCGCGGCGGCATTCTGTTCATTGAGGATGTTGCAGAGCATCCCTATCGAGTGGAGCGCATGCTGGCTCAACTGTGGCAGGCGGGCATACTGCAACGCCAAAAAGCCATCGTATTTGGTCATTTCACGGACTATCGGTTGGCGCCGCATGATGCCGGGTACGACATGCCCGCCGTCGTGAAATGGCTGCGCAGTGTCGTCAAAGTCCCCGTCATCACTGGGCTGCCCTACGGGCACATCCGCACCAAGGCAACGCTGCCCATTGGTCAAAAGGTCGGCATCGCTACCGAGACAGGTATGGCGCATTTGGTGATCGACGAGCATCAACATTGAGACGGGCTCTGCGGTTCTGAACCTGTATCGTCGAAACTGATATCGAGATAGACATAAACATTCACGATGCCGAACTGAACCAGCGATGACGAGCACGAACACGACACCGTCTATTCAAACATCCGGAACCTCAGCATCGTCAGAAGCCTTTGTCGTTGAGTCCTCGATCGAGTTGCCCGAGCGGCTCGCGGGCTCACTCTTTGTCTATGCAGATCTGTTTGAGGCCGCCCGGCGGCGGTTGCTATACATTCTGTTCTGGGTAGTGCTTCTGTTGGTGGTGCTGATCGGTTTCTCGTCCTGGCAGGATAGCGGTGATCAAGGCTTCGGCGCCTTTGTTTCCCGTTTGGGCGGCAAGCTGTTTGGCTTGGATGGCCTGGTGATCCTTCTCGTTGTCGTGCCGACGCTGGCCTACTATGCGATCCAACCGATGATCTTTCGACGCCGGTTAAAGCGTTGGTGCCACGATGAACAGCTCGATCGGCCTATGGCCGTCACCTATCGCTTTGAGCCGGGCGGCATCACTGCGTACACGCCGGGACACTGCAGCGCTATTGCTTGCCAGCGCATCAACGGTTTGACCGAGGGGAACACGCATTTCTTCATTCGGCTAAAGGATATCGAGGATGTCCTTGTCTTGCGGCGCAGTGCATTGTCCGATGAACAGATCGTACGCATCAAGACATGGGCTGCATCGTGCCAGGTTGGCGGCGCTGGGGAAGCCCGGGATTTTCAGGGACTGGAAGATCAAACTGACTCGCAGCCATTGATGACTGTGCGTTTCGAGCAAACTGCTGCGGATCGCGCCATCGCACTCGGTTGGCAAATGGAGCGTCCCGGCATGCGCCGACGCCGCCGCCGAGGCTTTGCGCTGGCCTTTCTAGTGACTGCACTTATTTGGCCGGCGATTTTGGTCTTTTTCTGGTTGCTGGATGCAGACCGCGTTCCTTTTCGCTATGCGTTTCCGCTTTTCCTCCAGATGCTTGCGAGCTCTGTTTGGCAGTATGTGCTGGGTTTTTGGGCAATCATTGTTGCCATCATCGTCTTGCACCCGTGGGCGAGGGGCCGGCATGTGCACCGGCTCGCCGAGCAACTGCACAAACGGATGCGGGTCTATGAGCAAGAGGTGCGGCTTTATGAGGACAGGCTCGACATTTGGCAAGAGGGGCTGCTGAATCGTTTCGAGATGATCAGCTTTGAGCGCGTCGAGCGGCGGAGTGAGCATTTTCTGTTGCTGCGGCGGGTCGGCGAGCCGGTGATCGTGCCGTTACGTGCGTTTGATGACGATAAACAGGCTGCTTTCGAGCGTTTTGTGGCGCGTCGTATTGACGAGGAAAACCATCGACTGGAGGCGGGCGTATGAGGCATCCTGTTGCCGCTCGCGTTATTGCGATGCTGGCTTTTTCGTTGGCGGCGATGGGTTCATGGGCTGAGACCGTTGTTATGCCCAATGGACTGTCGGTTGAGCTTCCCGAGGGCTGGTCCTTGAAGGGTTCGCCGCAGGGCATGCTGGAAAAAAGCGGGCTGCGCCGTGTGCAATTCGTTTGCGAGACCGAGGCCTGCGAGCAGACGCAGGAGACTTGCACGATCTTGATGCGTAATGAGTCGCTGCCAGGCGAGGACGATGCGGACAAGCTGCGTGAATATTATGCGTCGCCGTTCAAGCGTTATTTCCGTCTGCGGGCGGTGCTGCGTTCGACTGGGCCGGATGCTGATATTCGCCAACCGCTTGAATTGGTGCGGATCGGCGATCGGGAATGGTACCGGGTTGAGACGGATGCGCGGCACAATTATCGATCAGGGGTGTTTGCTGAGACAGTGGTGAATGGGCGCTATGTGGGCGGGATTTGCAAGTCTTGCGAGACGGGGGAGGAGCGGCATCTTGGGGGGATGCGGATCTTGATGAGTTTGAAGTCTCGTGGTGCTTTGGGGGATGACGCGGAGTAGGTGTGGGGCTTTGGTTGGTGTTTTGGGCTGATGCAGATGGTCTTTCTTGACGCGTCCCTGCCAGGCGCGTGTGAGGGGCGCCGGCCCTATCGCNCGGACTCGGCCCATGACCAGGGGCCTCGGCCNCGCTGCGCGAGGCTAAATCGCGGCTCAACGGGCCGGCACCACCCACACGCGCCCGGCAGGGACTCGCGATGAAGGCTGACCATGGTTACAGGGCAGAACAGGTGCCACTTTGTATGATGTCGGAGCGATCAGCAAAGCGACGATGCGCCAGTTTGATGCCATCTGCATGGGAATTCATGTAATGGCTCGGCGACGCGATATTGCCAACAACGTGAGAAGGCCATTTGCGTAGAACTGCCCCTCAGGACACGTGCCAGCGGCTAGGATGGTTCTTGGTCGGGTACCCAGGACGGTGTGCGTTTTTCCAGGAAAGCGGCGATACCTTCCCGGCCGTCGGGAGTCGCGCGCNGCGCGGCCAGGCGGGTGGCGGTGTCTTCCAGGATGGCGTCGTCGATGGGGGGCTGAGAGACGTCATGGATCAGACGTTTGGATTCTTTCAGTGCATTGGGCGAGGCCAGCATGAGTTTGCCGAGTAATGCATTGATGTGTGCGTCCAGTTCTTCGGCTTCGCAGATATCGTGAATGAGGCCGATGCGCCAGGCTTCGGCGGCATCGAAAGTCTCTGCTGTGAGGAACCAGCGGCTGGCGGCTCGGGGGCCGATGGCGCGCAGGACGTAGGGCGAGATCATGGCGGGGATGAGGCCCAGGCGCGTTTCGGTGAGGGCGAAACGCGTGTCGCGGCTGGCGATGGCGATGTCGCAGGCGGTGGCCAGGCCGAGGCCACCGGCCATGCAGGCGCCATGTACGCGCGCGATGGTGGGTTTGGGGCAGGTGTAGATGGTGTGCAGCAGGGTGGCTAGCGCCAGCGCGTCGGCGCGGTTGTCGGCTTCGCTGGCCTGGGCGCTGTGGCGCATGGCGTTGAGGTCGGCGCCAGCGCAAAAGACTTTGCCGTGGCCTGCCAGGACGATGGCGCGTATTTCGCTATCGTCGGCGAGTGTCATGAATGTCTCGGTCAATTCGGCAATGAGACGCGCATCCAATGCGTTGCGCACCTCAGGGCGGGACAGCCAGATGACAGCGGTTTGCGGACCATAGGCTACTTCCAGCGTTTGCAGCATGTGAACGGATTCCTTTAATGGTTCAAAGCATGGTCGCAACGATGCGGCACGTGCAGCAGGGGTGCATCGCTCGTCGATTTCAACGATACAACACTGTCGGCAGCCAAAGCCCGATGCCCGGGAACATGTACAGCAAGAAAATCGCCACAACCTGGATGCCCATGAACGGCAGCATGCCCAAGAATATCTGATTCAAGGTGACATGAGGCGGCGATATGCCTTTCAGATAAAACGCAGACATGGCGACCGGAGGCGAGAGGAATGCGGTCTGCAGGTTCAACGCCACGAGCAGGCCAAAGAACAGCGGGTCGATCTGGAACGTGATCAACAGCGGCACGAATATCGGCATGAAGATGACGATGATTTCGGTCCATTCCAATGGCCAGCCCAGCAAAAAGATGATGATCTGCGCCAGCAGCATGAATTCGATCGGCGTCAGTCCCAGCGATAGCACCCATTCTTCGATGATGCGTTGGCCGCCCAATAGCGCAAACGCGGCGGAAAAGATCGACGATCCCACGAATAGCCAGCACACCATGGCGCTAGTTTTTGCGGTCAGGTAGACCGATTCTTTCAGCACGGGCATGTTGAGCCGTCGATAGGCCAGCGCCAATAACGCGCCGCCCATGGCCCCCATCGCGGCGGCTTCACTCGGGGTGGCGAGTCCGAACGTGATGGAGCCCAATACCGCGGCAATCATCAATGCCAGGGGAAAGAACGACCCCATCAGCATCTTGAAGATTTCCAACCGCGCCCAGGTCAGCAGCAGATAAAAGACCGCCAGGATGGCCAGGCAGATGCCGAAGAATATCCAATAGCCGGTGGGAGCAGGGACCCTTGCCGGGCCTGTGTCGGACGGCGACGATGCCGCGCTGGCCGTACTGGCAGCTGTAGGATTAGTTGCCGCAGCGCTGCCCGGGGGCTCACTCAATCCGGAAGATGAGGCACCTGGAGGCTCTGCGACACCACTATTGGCGGGCGGCTCCGCGACGCCATTGTTCATGGGAGGTTCTGCCAAACCACCATCCGCAGGCGGCTCGCTTAATCCGCCTTCCATCGGCGGTTCACTCAAACCTCCCTCAACAGGCGGTTCAGCCAATCCCCCTGCCATCGGAGGCTCAGCGAGTCCACCATAGTCATCGCCGCCGCTGCCCAACCGCAACTCATCAGGGATCTCATACACCGTCGGCGGTTGCGTCACCAGGTAATAGACCGACCCAGTCAACACCGCGAACGCCAGCAATGGCGTCAACGCCAACATCGTGTATCGCGACAGAAATCCGAACGATACGCCGGCATTGCGGCGACCCTTGAACAGGGTTCCCAATAGTCCGTTGACAGCATGGGTATAGCCTTGGCGCGCTATTGCATCAGCCTCTGCAGGCAGGGCAATACGCCGTTCTTCGGCCGTCAATGGCGGCGCCATATCGGGCCGCAGTTTGGCGACAAGCATGACGTACAGCACATACAGGGCGGCCAGCATCAGGCCCGGAAAAAGCGCCCCGGCATACAACTGCACGACCGACACGCCCGTCGTTGCACCGTACACGATCAACATCACCGACGGCGGCAGCAGAATACCCAGGCATCCGCCAGCGGTAATCGAGCCGGCGGTCAATCGAACGCTATAGCCGGCCTTTAGCATTGCCGGCATCGCCAGCAACCCCATCAACGTGACCACAGCACCCACGATGCCTGTGGCCGTCGCAAATATGGCGCACGTTGCGAGCGTCGCCACTGCCAATGCGCCGGGTAGTCTGGACAACGCCAGATGCATTGACCGAAACAGCTTTTCAATCAGGTTCGCACGTTCGACCAGATAGCCCATGAACACAAACAACGGCACCGAGATCAACGCATCATTGGTCATCGTGGCGTATGTTCGCTGCACCATCAAATCCAAGGTCTGATGAATCGAGCGCTGCACATCCGGATTCTGCAGGTAATACGCGAGAAACGTGAACAACACCCCCATACCCATCAGCGTAAACGCCGTCGGAAAGCCCAACATGATGGCGACCACAATCAACGCCAACATCAACAACCCCAAATGTCCCGTCGTCAGATCGTGCCATGGTGTCAAGAAACCTATCATCGCCAGCACAATGCCGATACACGTCAAACCAAACCACAGTGCTTTGTGAATTTTCATTTGGTGCGCTCCTGGTCATTGGCGGAGCGGCCTGATTTGCTGCGTGCTTCGTCTGTCACCGCGGGATCCCGTTCACCGTGTTGTTCATCAATGACATAGCGATCCAGCTTTGCGATGTCCTCGTCTTTGACGTGCACCATTTTCTTGAGCTTGTCGACGTCGACTTCCTCTACGTCCTCTTCGCGTGAGGGCCACGCGCCATCGCGCAGGCAGAGCAGGCAGCGCCCGATTTCTGCGAAGCCTTGCAACAGCAGTACGGCCCCAGCGACCGGGATAAACGCCTTAAAGGGATAAATCGGAGGTCCATTCGCCATCAACGACGAGTGCTCACGAATCGCAATCGACTCTCCTGCGTAATACCATCCGGCCCAGACCAGCGCGACGACACCCGGAATAAAAAACGCGATATACAAGATCACGTCCAGCCCTGCCTGCACGCGCGGAGGCAAAAATCCATACAGGATGTCGCCGCGCACGTGGCCGCTTTTCGCGAGGGTATACGCACCCGCCATCATGAACAGCACACCGTAGTACATGAGTTGCAGATCAAACGCCCAGGCGCTGGGCGTGTTGAATATGTACCGGGCAGACACTTCCCAACATATATGCACCGTCAGCACGACGATCAGCCAGGCAAAGGCCTGCCCGACAAAAGTAGACAAGCGGTCCACCATGCGTATCAGCTTTAGCATAGGGCTTGATCCAGGTCAGGAGAAAATAGGGTGGTCACAGCGGGGCGGTGCAGCAGGACGGCGGCATCGGAAGACACTGCATTGCGGCAACGGCATCGAGGCATTCTCATCGAAGTACTACATCGAATATCTCGAAGTACCTACATCGACTCGGCGATACAGCGCAGGCACGACCTCGCACCCGTTCGCCGCACTGGGCTAATGCCCGGCGTGGCGAACGGGTGCGAGGTCGTGTTGCAATATCAACCGAAGGCCCTTCAACCCGCAGGCTTGCGCGCAAAATAATGGTTGAATGCCATCCGGAAATTTACCGAGACGTCGTTCTGCCAACGTCCGGCCCGTTGTGCAAAATCGCGCTGTGATTCCAGCACCTTTTTGAACAAGGGATTTTCCGCCGAACGTTTTTCGATCATGGTGTCCCAGATCTTCAGCTGTTCTTGCAGAATCGAGTCGGGTGTTTTGTAGAACTTGACGTTGTGGTCTTTCTGCAGCTTGATATAGTCGGCCGAATAGCGATTGGCCGCCTTCCAGGACATATCGGCGCTCGCGGCCTGCGCGGCATAGGCGAGGATGTGCTTCAAGTGCTTGGGCAATGCTTCGTATTTATTCTTGTTGAACAGGATCTCGAACTGCTCCGCGCTCTGGTGAAAGCTTTGCAGCATGCAGATCTTTGAGACATCCTGAAAGCCCAGGGCCAGGTCGGACGACGCATTATTGAACTCCGCGCCATCGAGCAGCCCGCGATCCAGCGCGGGCACAATTTCGCCGCCGGGCAGGGCGTTCACCGCCGCACCCATCGCGGTATACATATCGATCGCCAGACCCACCGTACGGAACTTCAGCCCTTTGACGTCCTCGTATTTCGTGATCGGCTTTTTGAACCAGCCAAACGGTTGCGTCGGCATCGGGCCGTACATCAACGACACGACATTGACGCCCATCGCCTTCTGGATTTCGACCAGCAGCTCTTTGCCGCCGCCATATTCGTGCCAAGCCAGCAGCATGTTCGCGTCCATGCCGAACGAGGGGCCCGAGCCCCACAGCGCTACCGCCGTATTCTTTCCGTACCAATAGGCCACCACGCCATGGCCGCCATCCAAGGTGCCGGCGGACACTGCATCCAGCAGGTCAAAGGCCTTGACCACGGCGCCTGCCGGCAGCACTTCGATCTTTAACTGACCCTCGGCCATATCGTTGACCTTGCGGGCGTAGTCCTGTGCGAACTCGTGAAAAATATCGTTGGCTGGCCAGGTGCTTTGAAATCGTAGAGAAACCGGTGAACCCTGGGCACGAGTGACAGCCGGAAATCCCAGCGCCGCAGACCCTGCGATAGTGGTGGCCCCGGCAATGAAACGGCGACGAGATGACGCATTGTTTAGCATGGCTTGTTGTCTCCTGAGTGAACTGCATGAACCAGCTTGTTATGAAACAGCTTTAAAGGTGCAGCAAGAACAAAGCGCAATGCATGAGACTGGACGGCGCAGCCATCGACCGATCAGATTGAGTACCGGGTCGTACTACGACTTACCGCTACTGGATTAAACCTTGCTGAAAGGATCCTGACAATTAGTTGATATGTGGGGATAACCCGCATCAAGCCTGTGCGGTCTGCAACGCCTGGCCCAATATCGCAGCGGACTCTACCATCGGCGTCGCGTGTCTCTCGATGGCTGCGGCGCGCAGGGCATTGAGCCTGGCGCGATCGTTCACGAGCTCGTGAATCGTCTCCACCCACAAGTCCGGGTCATTTTTTAACAACAACCCGTCTTGCCCGTCCGCGATCGCATCCACATAGGGGCTCGGCGTCGAATAGACCCCGACCGCGCCGCAGCGCGCGATGTCGTAGATCTTGCTATGCGAACGGCCCATATTGAAAGGCGAGGGCAGTATCGGCGCCAGGCCAATATGGCCATGCAAGGTATGGCAATGGCTGATGTAGTTATGCCAGGATAGCGGATGCAAAATCCGGGTACGAGGCAAATGGCGGAATTTCTGATTGATTGTGTGATTGCCGATTAACTCGAAATGCAGATCCGGGCATTTTTCCAGCAGCGACTCGATAATCGGGAACAGCCATTCCATCTCGGCCTGATGCGTGGCCGAGCCGTGATAAAACATTTGAATAGGGCCACGTTCACCCAAGGGATGTAGCAAGCTCGGGCCGTATGCATCCCCCACCAAGGGACGAGGGGAAATCACCTGCGCCGTTTTAAACGAATATCGCTGACGCAATTCCTCAGTAGAAAACCAATATTCCGATGACAGCGTCAGGATATCCGGAATAAACGTGCCGCAATATTTATTTAGTTTTTTGACATAAGCCCGCGGCAAACCTACCCAATGCTTCGGACGCAGTAAATCATCGTCCATAAAATACGCCACTTGGCTGAGTTGGCTGCGGTGCGTGCGTAACGCCGACACCCACCGGGAATTTAAATATCGAACAATCACCACCCCCGTTCCCGGCGCCAGATCGCCGAAATGGGGCAGGTCCTTATCGATGTTTTTATATGAGACCGGCAGCCCGGATTCTTGCAGCCGAGGGCGAATGTAATAATCAGTAGAGGGGTTGTCACTTTGTTGCAATACCAGCCATTGACGCAGCGTATTCTGCGGCCAATGCGTTTGGCCGCCTCGCGAACGCATCAGGCGGGAAAATAGACGGGACAACGGCACCGTTATTCCTAACAACAGTGAAGGTTTATACTACCGATGGTCGCAATAGTACATTACCGTCCCGTACGATACCTTTGCCGCGACCGAGTTTTAAGAAATAATTGAACAATGACGATACTTGTTACGGGCGGCGCCGGATTTATTGGCGGCAACTTCGTTCTGGATTGGTTGACGCAATCAGATGAGCCGGTGGTCAATCTGGACAAGCTCACTTATGCGGGCAACTGCGACACCTTGGCATCCCTGCAGGACGATGCGCGGCATCACTTTGTCCGCGGCGACATCGCCGATCGTGCGTGCATTGACCAGCTGTTAGCCCAATACACCCCGCGTGCTGTCATCAACTTTGCGGCCGAGTCCCATGTGGACCGTTCCATCGATGGTCCGGCGCCGTTCATCCAGACCAACATCATTGGCGTATTCACCCTGCTGGAGGCTGTGCGCGCCTATCACGCGTCGCTGCCGCGTGCGCAGCAAGACGAATTCCGTTTGCTGCACGTCTCCACCGACGAGGTCTATGGCTCACTGGCCCCGTCCGACGCGCCGTTCACCGAGACGCATGCGTACCAGCCCAACAGCCCGTATTCCGCCTCAAAGGCCGCGTCCGATCACCTGATCCGCGCCTGGCACCACACCTACGGCCTGCCGGTGGTGACCACCAATTGCTCAAACAATTACGGTCCCTACCAATTCCCGGAAAAACTGATCCCGCTCGTCATCCTGAACGCCCTGGACGGCAAACCGTTGCCTATCTATGGCGATGGCCAGCAGGTGCGCGATTGGCTGTACGTCAAAGACCATTGCAGCGCTTTGCGGCGCGTCCTGCAGGTGGGCAGGCTCGGCGAGACCTATAACATCGGCGGCGCCAGCGAGCGTGCCAACCTCGATGTCGTCCACACAATCTGTACGTTGCTGGATGAACTGCGGCCGCGCGCCGACGGCCGATCCTACGCCCAGCAGATCACCCACGTCAGTGACCGGCCCGGACATGATCGGCGCTATGCCATCGACGCCAGCAAAATCGCCCAGGAACTCGGATGGACCCCGTCCGAAACCTTTGCATCCGGATTGCGCCGGACCGTCGTGTGGTACCTGGATCACCCCGATTGGGTAGAGGGCGTCGTCAGCGGCGCCTATCGTGAGTGGGTTGCACAGCACTACGGCCCAGCGGGAGCAAACGTTTGAAGATTCTGATCATTGGTAAGAACGGCCAGGTCGGTCACGCCCTGCAAGGCAGCCTGGCTCCCTTGGGCGAGCTCGTCGCGGTAGATCGCCAGGACTGCGATCTGGCCAACCCAGCGACCATCCAGGCCACGCTCAACGTCCACCAGCCCGACATCATCGTCAACGCCGCTGCCTACACCGCCGTCGATCGCGCCGAGGCCGAGCCCGAGCTCGCCATGCAGATCAACGGTATTGGCCCGGAGTTATTGGCCAAAGCGGCCAGCGCATCCGGCGCGCTGCTCGTGCACTACTCGACCGACTACGTCTTTGACGGACACAAACCCGCGGCCTACGTCGAATCCGACGAGGTCGCCCCGCAGTCCAGCTATGGACGCAGCAAGCTCGCGGGCGAGCAGGGCATCGTCAGGCATCTGCCGCAGCACCTCATCCTGCGTACCAGCTGGGTGCACAGCGAACACGGTGGTAACTTCATCAAGACCATTCTGCGCATCGCGCAGAACCAGGAACAACTGAACATCGTCGCTGACCAGGTCGGCGCACCTACCAGTGCGGCGCTGATCGCCGACGTTACGGCGCAACTCATTGCGCGGTATCAGCAGAGCAAAGGCACAACCGGCAAGTTCGCCTACGGTTGCTATCACCTGACGGCGGCGGGCCATACCTCGTGGTACGAATATGCCCGCCTGGTGGTGCGATTGGCACGAGAGGCCGGTATGGCGCTGCAGGCATCGCCCGATACCATTCGGCCGATTCCAGCCTCGTCATATCCATCACTCGCGCCCAGACCTGCCAATTGTTGCCTGGATACCTCTAAACTACGTCAGACGTTTGATGTATCTCTGCCGAACTGGGAAGACGGCGTTCAACAAACGATTGCGCAATTAGCGCGCCGATAAGATACGCAAGGATCACACTCAATGAAGAGGCGCAAGGGCATTATTCTGGCGGGTGGTTCGGGTACACGTTTGTATCCCGCCACACTGGCCGTCTCAAAACAGCTATTGCCCGTTTACGACAAACCGATGATCTACTATCCGCTCAGCGTGCTGATGCTGGCGGGTATTCAAGACATCCTGGTGATTTCCACGCCGCAGGACATGCCGCGGTTCGAGCAACTGCTGGGCGACGGCAGCCAATGGGGGCTGAACCTGCAGTACGCCATTCAGCCCAACCCCGAGGGACTGGCCCAGGCCTTTCTCATCGGCGACACATTCCTGGATGGCGCGCCGTCCGCGCTGGTCCTGGGCGACAACATCTTCTACGGCCACGACTTTTCCAAGCTGCTGCACGACGCGGCCGCCCAGGAAACCGGGGCGACGATTTTCGCCTATCACGTCCATGACCCGCAGCGCTACGGCGTCGTCGAGTTCGACAAACATGGCAAGGCCCAGAGCCTGGAAGAAAAACCCCTGCGGCCGCGTTCGCACTACGCCGTCACCGGGTTGTATTTCTATGACCATCAGGCGCCCGAGATCGCCAAAACCATCAAGCCGTCCATTCGCGGCGAACTCGAAATCACCGACCTGAATCGGGCCTATCTGCAGCAGGACAAGCTTGACGTCGTCACCATGGGGCGCGGTTATGCGTGGCTGGACACCGGCACGCATCAATCCATGCTCGAGGCCAGCCAGTTCATCGCCACTATCGAGGCCCGCCAGGGCCTGAAAGTCGCGTGTCCCGAGGAAATCGCCTATCGCCTGGGCTACATCAATGCCCAGCAACTGGTGCATCTGGCCGAGCCCTTGAGGAAAAACGGCTATGGCGAATACTTGATGAACATCGTGACCGAAATCTGAGCCTCCATGAACGTCATTCGAACTGCGATCCCCGAGGTATGTGTTGTTGAACCTCGCGTGTTCGACGACGAGCGGGGCTTTTTCTTTGAAAGCTTCAATCAACAGAGCTTCGAGGCTGCCGTCGGCCGTCCGGTCTCGTTCGTCCAGGACAACCATTCCCATTCTGTGCGCGGCGTGTTGCGCGGCTTGCACTACCAATTGAATCCGCACGCCCAGGGCAAGCTCCTGCGCGTCCTCTCGGGCGAGATCTACGATGTCGCCATTGACCTGCGCCGCGGTTCGCCCACGCTGGGGCAGTGGGTAGGGGAAATCCTGTCCTCGGAAAACCGCCGCCAGCTCTGGATCCCCGAGGGCTTTGCGCACGGCTTTCTCGTTCTGTCCGATTCCGCCGACGTGTCATACAAGACGACCGACTATTGGGACAAAAACTCAGAGCGCGCCATCGTCTGGAACGACCCCCAGCTCAAAATCGACTGGCCTGCGAGCCCGCAGCTGATTCTGTCTGCCAAAGACCTGCAAGCCGGCACCTTTGCGCAGGCAGAACTGTTTGAATATTGATCCTCGCCGATGACGCAGCCCCGCCTCATCATCTGCTCGGCAGGCGTACGCCGCAATGCGACCCTGGCCGCCTTGCTGGATGATTTCGACCTGGTCTATCCAAAGCCCTCGCAACCCCGGCCCGGCGATAGCGTGCTGGCCTGGGGGCAGCGTCCTAGTGCGCAACGCGCACAGCGCTATGCGGAGCGGCATGGTCTGCGCGTATGGCACATCGAGGACGGCTTTCTGCGTTCTGTCGGCCTGGGTTTCACGGACCCGCCTTTATCGGTGGTCATGGACGATCAAGGTCTCTACCTGGATGCGGGCCGCCCCACACGGCTAGAGGCCCTGATCAAACGGCCCCTGGATACCGCCCAGCAACAGCGCGCGCAGGCGCTGATCGCGGCCTGGTGCCAGGGCAGGGTGTCCAAATACAACCACACCCGCGACGCTCATGCGCCACTGCCTACAGGGTACGTATTGGTCGTCGACCAAACCTACGGCGATGCGTCCGTCACCGCAGGCGGCGCCAGTCCCGAGGATTTTCGGCGCATGCTCGAGGCCGCTTTGGCCGAGCATCCCGAGCGCACCATCGTCCTGAAAGTCCACCCCGACGTCGTTTCCGGCCGTAAACGCGGCTATTTCGACGTCGAGCAGGTGCGCGCCATGCCGCGCGTCGTACTGATGGACCAGGACGTACATCCGGCGGGCTTACTGTTCGACGCCCACGCCGTCTACACCGTGACATCCCAGCTGGGTTTCGAGGCCCTGTTATGGGGCAAGCCTGTCCGCGTATTCGGCATGCCGTTCTATGCAGGCTGGGGCCTGACCCATGACGAACAGCTCGCGCCCGAGAGGCGGCGACAGGCCGTCTCGCTGGCACAACTGACCCACGCCGCCTTGATCGATTACTGCCGCTACGTTGACCCTGAAACGGGCCGTCGCTGCGAAGTCGAAACCGTCTTGGCCTGGATCGCCCTGCAGCGCCGCATGCGCCAGCGCTTTCCCGAACACATCACCGCGGTTGGATTTTCCGGCTGGAAACACGGTTTTGTCCGAGACTTCTTTGGCGGCAGCCGCATGCATTTCACCTGGTTCGCCAAACGGGCGAGCCAACACGATAGCGTCGCCAGTTGGGGCCGCAAACTCGACGCGGCCCTGGCGAGCCGTCCGCCGGAAAAGCCCGTCATTCGGGTCGAAGACGGCTTTCTGCGATCCGTAGGGTTGGGCGCCGACCTGATCCGGCCCGTGTCCTGGGTGCAAGACGACGTGGGTATCTACTACGACGCCACTCGCGCATCGCGGCTAGAGCAGATCCTGGTCCAGACTGAGTTTTCGGCACCCTTGCTGGCCCGTGCTGCCGCATTACGCGAGACCATCTGCGCATCCGGTATCACCAAATACAATTTGGCGGGGCAGACCGCGTGGTCGCGTCCGCCTCAGGCGCAGCGAGTGCTCCTGGTCGTGGGCCAGGTCGAGACCGACGCCTCGATCCGCTATGGCGCCAGCACCATTCGACGCAACATGGATTTGCTGCGCGCCGTGAGACAGGGCTATCCCGACGACTACGTCTTATATAAACCACATCCCGACGTTGCGGCTGGGCTGCGATCATCCGGCCAGGGCGAGGGCGGGGCGCTCGAATGGTGTGATGAAGTCATCGGCAAAGTTTCGTTGGAACAACTATTCCCCCAGGTGGACGAGGTTCATGTCCTGACCTCCCTGGCGGGTTTTGAGGCGTTGCTGCGCCGTATACCGGTCGTGACCTACGGTCAGCCGTTTTATGCGGGCTGGGGATTAACCGAGGATAGGGCGTTAATCGACGAAGTATGTCGCAGACGTGATCGATTGTTGACGCTGGACGAGTTAGTGGCCGGTACCTTGATTCTGTACCCCACCTACGTCAGCCGGATCACCCGCCGGTTTGCTACTCCCGAGCGTGTGTTGCAAGAATTAATTGATTGGCGGCAAATGCCAAAACAAACCAACCGTTGGCGTCATTGCATTGCGAAAGTATTTCGCGAAAAATGATGCGTCATATTGCAGGGAAGGTGCTCTAATCGATAGAGTGTGAAGAAAAAGTACGACTCAGTTACAGAATTGATAGATTGTTTCGTAGTGTGCCACTTCAAACCGTCAGAATGCTCAGTTAGTTTCCCGAAGTCATGTTTGCCTTTCCTTGCAGTTTCGCCCGTTAACTTCCTTCATACTCGCGTTTTCTCCGTAGGTCGCTATGAAACCAATCCGTAAAGCAGTATTCCCTGTCGCGGGCCTCGGCACTCGTTTTTTGCCGGCCACCAAAGCGATGCCCAAAGAGATGCTTCCCGTGGTGGACAAGCCTCTCATCCAATACGCGGCTGAAGAAGCCGTCGCGGCTGGCATTACCGAGTTGATTTTCGTAACTGGGCGTAACAAACGTGCAATTGAGGATCATTTCGATACGATGCCCGAGCTCGAGGCCGAGCTGGAAGCGAAAAACAAGCAGCAGCAACTGCAGGCGATTCGCAGCATCCTGCCGGCGCATGTGAACTGCGTTTATATCCGTCAGCCGGCTCCCCTGGGGTTGGGGCATGCGGTGTTGTGCGCGGCGCCTGTGGTGGGCAATGAGCCGTTTGCTGTGTTGCTGGCGGATGACTTGATTGACGCTGAAGTTCCTGTGACGCGCCAGTTGGTGCAGGTTGCCCATTCGTGCGAGGGCAGCGTGCTGGGGATTCAGAACGTTGAGCGTCATGAGACGAATAAGTATGGGATTATTTCTGGCAATCAGGTGGATGGTGATACGTGGCGTTTGGACGGCATGGTTGAGAAACCTGAGCCCGCTCAGGCACCGTCCACTCAAGCTGTGGTGGGTCGCTACGTGCTAGAGCCGGAGATCTTCGAATATCTGCGCCAAACGGGTCAGGGTGCTGGTGGCGAAATCCAATTGACCGATGGTATCGCCGCCATGTTGCGTGACCGCGCGGTTTTTGGGTATCAATACGAGGGTACGCGTTACGATTGCGGTAATAAACAAGGTTTCTTTTCCGCCACCGTGGCCTTGGGCAAAAAATATCACGGCTTTACCGAATAATCGCGACGCCGTTTTGATAATCACCTCAACAGCCATTTTGATCATCATCCTATGAAGTTTGCTGTGGGTGCGATCTTCAAAAACGAAGACGCATATGTATTGGAATGGCTGGCGTTCCACAAGATCGTCGGGTTCAGTCAGTTTTTGATTGCCGATAATGGCAGCACTGACCTGACTCGACAGATACTGTCGATCTTGCAGAAGCATGAGCCTATTACGCTGGTGGATTATCCGGATGAGCCGGATGTTCGGCCGCAGTTGGGTGCATATAACTTACTGACGAAGATGTGTCCGGCGGATATTGATGCGATTGCGTTTGTCGATGCGGATGAGTTCATCACGCCGATGGATGGCATGCAATCAATCGTGCCAAAGCTGACAGAAATATTCTCAGATCCAGGTGTGGGCGGCTTGGCGCTGAACTGGGCGTGTTTTGGATCCGCAGGGCAGAAATTTTGGGAAGAGGGCTTGGTTATTGAGCGTTTTTTGCGGCGATCATTAGCGAAATTTCCTGTGAATCAGCATTATAAGGCTGTGGTTAGGCCGACGAGTGTTGATCACTGGGCGACACCACACCACGCTGTGTTGAGAAGTGGGCGGTATGTCGATGCGTTGAGTAATGACTTAGTTTGTCGTGATGGTCGGCAGGACAGCTTGAGCAAGTCGGTTATCTGGTCGAATATGCGCATTAATCACTATGTCGTAAAATCATTCGAAGAGTTTGTGTTGCGCAAAAGTCCAAAGGGCAGCGCTACTAAAATCGGTCGTATTAAGCATCGTAAGTATTTCGAACTGCACGATAAAAATAACGAACAGTGCGACGATATGTTGATTTTTGTACCTGCCGTTAAAAAAGAGGTCGCTCGCTTAGAGGCCCTGGTTGCCCCCGAGTTGGACGCTAGAGCGCCGGGCTCGGCTTGGCGACAGTGGTTACATAGTTTGAAATCCGGCTTGCAACGGGGTTAGTTAAGCGATGTTTTCCGAGAGCACTGTTTTCACGCAACAGGCCCCAAATGCCTGGCTGACTCCGGCCAGGCAGGGAGATGGTGCATCAGCTGGTGGTGTCTACTTGATTAAAGGCAAGGTTTCTGGGCACGACCGCGCCTATAGCGCCGTACTGAAACTGAGCTTGATGGATGGGCAAACGGTAGATGTTGATATTCTAGTGACTCGACGTGGCCAGATACAAGAGATGGTCAATGTGCCGGGCGGTATTCGAGCTCTGAAAGTCAATCCTGCATCCGATTTAACGACACCAGGTAATATCTCTGTGTCATTGCAGCGTTTGTCTTGGCTGGAATATCGTTTTCGGCAGTTGCGGCGGATAGTACCCGTATTTTTTCGACAATCACAGCAACGTCGGGCTCGAGCTGGTCTTAAGTTGCGCACTTTGTTTACCAATCTGAATCATGCCTATGGCGTGTCTTGCCGGTTTAGGGCGAACGCATATATGCGTAGCTACGCGGATTGGCATGCCGAATTCTATAGCGTGTCTCCAGAGGACCGCCATTTAATGCTCAAGCATTTGCGCCACTGGGCGCAGCCTCCTCATTTTCAGATATTTATCTTAACTAATGAGAGTCATGGGGCGAGTTCGTTAGCCGACCAAACCTTGGATAAACAGATCTATCCGCATTTTTCACGGATCCGCCTGCCTTACAAGGGCTGGGTTCAGGCGTTGGTAGCATTGTCTCAAGCTCCTGCGCTAGATGCGATGCCGGGGGGCGCCCAAGCCCCTGTTCTAGGTACTGCGTGGACGATCATCTTGCGGCACGATACGCAGTTGTCTGAGGCTGCCCTGTATTGGTTTGCACATCGTATTGTAAATGCCAACCACCCGGGAGTTATTTACGCAGATCACGATAGCATTGGGGTTGATAATCGCCTGTCGCAGCCGGTCTTCAAGCCTGATTGGTCGCCCGAGCTACTTCGCGCAACTAACTATATAGGCGAAGTGTTCACGTGGCGTACTAGGCCGTTAGCGCCTATTTGGGACGTTGCACAGGCTGCGAGTTATAGCACAACGGGTGCGTTGCATAGCTTGCTATTGGCCCTAACAGCTGATACGCCGCGGGTGGAGCATGTACTTGCGCCAATTTGTCATTTAAATGAGGAAACTCAACGCCGCGTCATCAGTCTCGATACAGAAACCCGCGATGTTGTTGCAGCACATCTGCAGAGGCAAGGCATTAGGGCGTCGGTGGAGGCTACCGGCACAGGCCGTTGTCATGTCCGTTATGACCTGCCAGAGCCTCTTCCCCTGGTTACCATCGTGATTCCAACACGAGATGGTTTGGCTCATCTGCAGTGTTGTATCGATAGTCTTTTGCAAAAGACTTCCTATTCTGCGTACGAGATTATCGTCATGGATAATCAGAGCGTTCAGCCCGAGACTTTGGCGTATCTGAAGGCAATTGCGTTCAAGCCAAACATTCGCGTTCTATCATTTGACGAGCCATTTAATTATTCCAAAATAAACAATCGCGCTGTTGAACAGGCTCGGGGTAAGATTATTTGTTTGTTGAACAACGATACTGAAGTGATATCACCTGAGTGGCTGGACGAAATGGTTCGTTTGCTGATGCAGGACGGTATAGGTGTCGTTGGTGCTAAGCTATTATATGAAGACGACACCGTTCAGCATGGTGGAGATACGGTTGGGCCTGGTGGATGTGCAAATCATCTACACACAGGTATTGGAAGAGACGAGCCGGGCTACTGTGGCCGAGCGTTGGTGTCACAAGAATTGTCTGCGGTGACGGCTGCGTGCCTATTGACGCACAAGTCTCTGTATCAAGCCTTGGGCGGTTTGAACGAGATTCATCTGACCGTTGCTTTCAATGACGTAGACTTCTGTTTGCGCGTACGAGACAAAGGCCTGCGGGTCGTATGGACTCCACATGCGCTGCTCTACCATCACGAATCGATCACCCGTGGTAAAGATACGAGTCCGGCGCAGATCTTGCGTGCACGGATGGAAGTGGAGTATATGCGTATGCGTTGGGCTCATTTGATGCACCATGACCCGTTCTATAACCCAAATCTTAACTACCAACATCCTGATTTCAGTTTGAGTGGCATGCCACATGTGATGTTGCCTTGGGATAGAAAGTAGATCGCCCACAGGATGGAGTAAAGCGCTGTTTACTTAGCAGTCTGCAACACTCTCTGAACGTACTTCTATGTTTTATAGGTATACTGCGATGCAACATCGATCTACTAGAGTTCCGTCCTTATGACTCCACGTACTTCGTTCCAAATTACCCGTGCCGTAATTTTCGCATTGGTGTTGCGTGAAATGCGCACGCGCTTTGGTCAGCGGCGGATGGGGGCATTTTGGATGCTAGCTGAACCCATTATTCAGCTGATAGTCATGGTTGTCGTGATGGGGATAATTCGTGGCCGCGGACCTACTCAAGGCATCCCATTCCCCGTATTTCTGTTAACGGGTGTTGCGCCCTTTGTTATGTTCAGAGGTATCGCAATGCTAATTATGGAAGGCCTATCCGCCAACCGTGGGTTATTTGCGTACAAGCAAGTGACTCCGATGGATACTTTCGTGGCGAGAACGATAATGCAGTGTTGTATCGCCAGTATCTCGTACATGTTTGTATTAGCCGCCTTCGCTTGGTATGGATATGATGTGAGTATTCATAGGCCTTTGGAGTGGCTTGGATTGTTGCTGATAGGGATTGCCTTGTCTTTTGGCATGGGTATGGTGCTTGCCGTGATTGCGGATGCAATTCCTGAAATACGCACCTTTGTTCGCTTCTTCTTTATGGTGCTCTATTTCTCGTCTGGTGCAATATTTCCTGTGTCACGTTTTCCGAGCTATATTTTGCCGTATTTGGCTTGGAATCCGTTCCTGCATATGACGGAATTGATACGACAGGCTGTCTTTCCATTTTATCAAGCCCTTGAATTAGTGTCTCTCCCGTATGTGTTGATTTGCATGGCACTCCTTCTTTGCGTCGGTCTCGGACTATTTAGAATTAGACGTTCGAGGATGTTGGCGATTAAGGGGATCGTCTAGTCGATGTTTACTTTAGATAACATTACGAAATCGTATCTCACTGGTAGTGGGAGGAAATTTATTTTCCGAAACCTATCCATGGTAGTGCCGCCAGACAAAAATATAGGTCTAATCGGTAAGAACGGTGCAGGAAAGTCGACGCTAATGCGATTGTTGGCTGGGGTGGACACTCCTGATTCCGGTGTAATTCGAACTGACAAGAGTATTTCATGGCCGGTAGGACAGTCGGGCGGCTTTCAAGGAAGCTTAAGTGCGCGAGATAACGTAAAGTTTGTCTGCCGCATTTATGGTTTTGTTGGCGAGGAAATGACGCGCAGAGTGCGTTATGTTGAAGAGTTTGCAGAAATAGGGGCTTGGTTTGATGAGCCCATCCGCACGTATTCCTCCGGGATGCGTTCCCGTATCGCATTTGGCCTAAGCATGGCCTTCGAGTTTGATTACTACTTGATTGACGAAGTCATGGCTGCCGGGGATAACTCTTTCCGGAAAAAGTGCGAAGAAGTATTTCGTGAAAAACTGGGGAAATCAAAAATTTTTCTCACTACGCACAATATGAAGGAAGTGGAACGCCTCTGTGATATTGTGCTTCTGGTGGATAACGGGGAGTTAAAGCTTTATGACGACGTTGCGAAGGGTATCGAAGCATATCGAACAAAATGATGCATGGAATAGATAATGGATCGAAATAACAAACGACGAAATAAGCTTCTCCAGCTATTTATTATTGTGGTGCCAATGGCCATTGCAATAATTTATTATGTTTTTTTTGCGGTTAATCGTTATGCTAGTACCGCGCAGGTGGTAGTGGTCGATTCAACTGGTGGGGCGTCCAGCTTGACTCAACAGACTGCTGGAGCTGCAATATTAGCTTCTACTGCTAAACAGGTTTCGAAACAAGAAACCATTTTTTTGCTCTCTTATTTGACTTCGCCAGATCTGCTGAAAGTGCTGGAAGAAAAGCTCAAATGGCATGAACATTTCGCTGAGCAGTTATCTGATCCGTTCTATTGGATCTCTCAGAAAGTATCACGCGAAGACTTGCTAAAGTACTACCAACGCCTGACAACGGTTCATGTTGATGAGTTGACCGGCCTATTGACAATCGAAGTTCAGGGACTAACGCCGGAGTTTGCGCATTTAACCTTGATGGAAATGTTAGGGCAAAGTCAAAAATTCATTAATGATTTATCGCGTCAGCTAGCAACGGATCAAGTACGTTTTGCAGAAAATGAATTAATTAAGGCACGTACTGACTATGAGAGTAAGCGAGCTGCATTAATTGATTTTCAAAGCAAGAACAGCATATTGGATGCAGAAGCGGCAGCCAAATCCCAAGCAGGGATAATTGCTACGCTGGAAGCGACGTTGGCGACGGAGCAGGCTAATTTGAACGGGTTGCTGGCAACGCTCAATTCAAATTCTCCGCAGGTTCGCCAACAGAAGAATCGCGTGAACGCAATAGAGAAACAATTGGCCTTTGAGAAAAAAGCCCTTGTGTCCTCATCGGTGGACGGTCATCTGAACGTGGTCGCAGCTGATTTTAGAAAATTAACTGTCGATGCGGAAGTTGCGGAAGAGGCCTATAAGCTTAGCGTTTCAGCATTGCAAAATGCCAAGATTGAAGCGAATAAAAATATACATAGCTTGGTGACGGTGGTTCAACCGAATATGCCGGAAGACTCGTCTTATCCTCGGAAAATTTATAATCTATTTACTTTTTTTATTGTCTTGCTATTCATTTATGGAATTACCCGATTTGTAATCGCCAGTATTGAGGATCATCGTGACTAGCCATATCTTTTCTTCGAGATGCCCCTCTCGAATTTTTGGGGCGCTGGGTATGTTAGTACTACTGTCCGGTTGTGCTGGAGGGATTTTATCGGGTGCAGGACCACGCATGACGACTATCGTGTCGACTGATGTGGAAGACCGGACAGTGCCATATGAATTAATAGAGCTTGGGCCTGAGACAATCGCTGCTTATGCCCGACCTATTAATGAGCCAGTTGCAACGACAGTGTCTCCGACAAAAGCCTTTGAGATCCGGTTGGTGCCAGGTGACGTGCTGCAGGTCATCATCGCTGATATTGGTGAGCAGAATGCCATGTTTGCACCGTTGGCGACAGGCGGGACAAAGTTCGAAGCTCGTGTTGATTCTGCCGGGAAAATCTCGCTGCCATATGCCGGACGTTTTTCGGTAGCCGGCAAAACGCCGGAGGGAGTGGTGAGCGAAATCCGGGGCCGTTTGCGTAATGTGGCGACTGATCCACAGGTAATGGTCAGTCTACTCGGGGATGTTTCGGGCTCAGTTTTGGTTGCCGGCGCTGTGAAGCAGCCTGGTAGATTTTCTGCTCTTCAGGGCCCGCTGACGTTATTGGACGCTATTAATTTGGCGGGCGGTCCGGTACTAGAACCGCATCTTGTTGATGTGACCGTACGCAATGGTAAAGATGCGCAAGTGTATTCCTACCAAAGTTTGCTGAATGGACTGAATAGGCCTGTTTCACCACGTTCGGAAATTGTGGTGTCCAGATCGAAGAAGCGTTTCGTTGCCATGGGTGCGGTCGGCCAACCTGGTTTGCATGATCTCCCCTCAGATCAATCTAGCTTATTAGAGGTGCTTGGACAAGCAGGATGGTTGGATGAAGCCAAGGCTGATCCTCATGGGGTTTTCGTGTTCCGGTTGTCACGAATGCCCGGTGCGGCCGAAGCCACCCCCGAGGTGTTTTCCCTCAATATGCGTGATCCGGCAGCAATATTTTTGGCAAAACAGTTTTTGGTACAGCCTGAAGACGCCGTGTATGTGACGAATGCTGCAGTCTATGAATGGCAAAAAATAATTACGCCGATCGTTCAGGCTATAGCAGCTGGCAGAACATTGCAGAATGGGTTTTAACCGCACTTCGGATCAGCTGACTTTAAATAAATGTCATCTGAAATATGTCACTTGGCTTTGTTTGGGTTACGACATCCTCGCCAACGCTGTAGAGGCAAGAATATAGGACAGCAGCACGATACGATCCCATCTAGCTATTGGTGGTATCCATATTATTGAGTCAATGATGATTTTTCGACGCCGTAATCAGAGCCCGCCAAGCGCAGAATCAGTCGCGTGCAGTTTGATCAGGAATAGCGACCTTTTTGATTCTGCTTGGTATCTTGACCAATATCCCGATGTTCTGAAAGCTGGGTTTGATCCGGTGTTGCACTATGTGCGTCACGGTGCACTCGAGGGAAGGAAACCCGGGCCTTGGTTTGATGTCGATAGCTATTGTGAGCTTATGGGAGATGGGGTCGAGAACGATAACCCACTGTTAGATTATCTTGAGCGACGGGAAGTATTTGCACGAAAAAGTATACAGGGGAAGAGAGGTTATTCAAATTTGGCGGACTTTCTCAAGGTCATGCTATTGAATCCCGTGGTCTCTGCCCCTTTCAGAGAAGAGGATAGGCGCTGTTTTGCTGTAATGGAGGGCCTTGCACGACATCTCGTTGGCCAACTGAATGGAGAGCAGCCCCTCAAGGTGTCTGTCATTATGCCGGTACGAAACCGTCGCCAGACCTTGCCAGCCGCTATTCAGTCAGTACTCCTGCAGCGATACAGCAATTTTGAACTGATTGTTATTGATGATGCTAGCGATGATGGCTCTTGTGCGCTGGCGGAGAAAATTGCTGAAAGTGACCCGCGAGTTTGTGTGCTGAAATTCAACGAGCACATAGGCGTTTGTGCTGCCCGCAACGCGGGCTTGGACAATTCGACGGGCGATGTAATTGCATATTTAGATTCGGATAATCTGTGGTTGGAAGATTATTTGGGTGCATCCGTTAGTGCGCTTAACAGATTACCGCTCGCGGATGCTGTTTACAGCGGACAATATGTATACGCCGAAGCAGATCTGAGTAAGCTCTCTGCAATCCGCTTTGGGCCCATGAATGTTTCGTTATTAGAGCAGCATAATTATATCGATCTAAACTGTTTTGTTCATCGTCGTTCTGTAATTGAGAAAAAAATCCGTTTTGACGAAAATTTGCAACGTTTGGTTGACTGGGACTTTATCTTAAAAATAAGCGACGTTTCTAAAATATGTTCTATTCCAGTTCTGTTGTCCAAGTACTATTTGCATGCTGCAGAAAATACTATAACAAAAACAGTGCCTGTGGGCTATCCCACTAATCGCATATTGCTGGCTCGGGAAAAACAAAAAAAAGTATCTTCTGAAATTCAGTTGTCAAAAAAGGTATGTGTAATTATTCCCAGCTATCGGGCTCTCGATCACCTTCAAAAGTGTGTGAGGTCGTTGGCTCCCTATCTAGCGAATCCGGGCTTTGAAGTAGTTATTGTTGATAACAATTCAACGGAAGATGTTAGAGAGTATTTGAGAGGGATAGCTGGGAATAAGATAAAAATAGTTTTGAATCGTACGAACTACGGCTTTTCGTATGCGGTAAACCAAGGTGTTGATCGTGCGTCTGCTGATGCAGATGTGGTTATTTTGAATAACGATGCTTGGTGCGAAGGCGATAGTTTGGAAATATTGCAACAAGCTGCTTATGAGAGCCCAGATATTGCGATAACGATACCACGGCAAATCGTGCCAGGTGGTACGGACAATATAAACTTGCATGTTCCATATGCTACGTCAAGTGTGGCGTGTGATGTAAGCCTTTCATCCCATCATAGAAATATTGAGTCGGTGGGGCTCTTTCACGATGGGGTTAGGGTTGAGCTAAATTTTGCACCTTTCTTTTGTGCCTATATAAAGAGATCTATATGGGATATTTGCGGAGGCCTTGATTATGAGAATGGTCGCCATTATCGATCGGACCGCATAATGTGTGATCTTGTTAGGCAGGTGCATAACAAGCGAATTGTCTATATACCTGATGCAAAAGTGCATCATGCAGTACAAATATCTACGAATACATTAAGTAAGAATTCTGAAGATATAGAGAATGAGTATCGCACTATGCTAGTGAATAATATATGGCCTGATCAGCTCAAAGATGAGTTGAAAATCCGCTCTCGGCCATGGGATTGTAGCTAGTGCGGTGCTATCTACTGAACAGCTGACACTCCGACTGTTTTATTGATTAGTCCGTACGAACTTGATACGTTCTATGTGTCATTAGTTTCCAGGAATATGTTGTTCATTGGCGTTTCGGGCCAATATTAAGGAATATTTATGAAGATTGCTATTGCGGGTACTGGTTATGTTGGGCTATCCAATGGAATACTGCTTGCTCAGAATCACGAGGTTGTGGCATTAGATATCATTCCCGAAAAAGTTCAAATGCTCGAACGTAGAGAATCTCCAATCGTTGATTCTGAAATTGAGTTTTATTTAAAAAATAAGCCATTGAATTTTAAAGCGACCCTCGATAAGACGGAAGCTTATTTGGGAGCTGACTATGTAGTTATTGCGACCCCAACCGACTACGATCCAGACACCAACTACTTTAATACCAAGTCTATCGAAGCAGTTATTCGGGATGTTATCGCCATTAATCCAAACGCAGTCATGGTTATAAAGTCAACTATTCCTGTTGGCTACACAACACGCATCAGCGAAGAATTCGGCTGCGACAAAATAATTTTTTCCCCTGAGTTTTTGAGAGAAGGTAAAGCGTTATACGATAATTTACACCCCTCGAGGATCATAATCGGTGAAAAATCGGAGCGAGCCGAAATTTTTGCGCGAATGCTTTGCGAAGCAGCTCTCGATGAAAACATTCCAGTGCTTTATACCGGATCCACAGAGGCGGAGGCGATAAAACTATTTGCCAACACCTATTTGGCTATGCGAGTATCATTTTTCAATGAGCTAGATACCTATGCCGCAATTCATAATTTAAGTACGAGACAAATTATTGATGGTGTATGTTTAGATCCCCGCGTAGCGCCGGGATACAATAATCCTTCGTTTGGTTATGGCGGATATTGTCTTCCCAAAGATACTAAGCAGCTTCTAGCAAATTACCAAGTTGTGCCGCAGAACCTGATTCAGGCAATTGTTGCGTCTAATACCACACGAAAGGATTTTATAGCGGACGACGTGTTGAATCGAAACCCCCGTATTGTTGGCATTCATCGACTTATCATGAAAAGTGGGTCTGATAATTTTCGTTCCTCTAGTATTCAGGGCGTGATGAAGAGAATCAAGGCTAAAGGCATTGAAATCGTAATTTACGAGCCTACTTTTGATGGGGACGAATTTTTCCACTCACGGGTTATAAAAAGTTTCGACGAGTTCAAGGAAATGTCAGATGTGATTATTACTAATCGCATGTCAAATGCACTCAATGATGTTGCTGCCAAGGTTTACACGAGAGATATTTTCGGTAGTGATTAATTTATCTGACGATAGGTAGCAGAATACAACTATGAAAGACTTGCCGAAACCCCATAAACGCGCAGCGGGGAAGGGGCTAGCCAAAGGACCAGGCCTGCTTGCAAAACCAAGCCGTCCTGAAATGAGCCCTAAAGATAAGAGTGCGGTTGAGCATATTAAGGACTTGTCTGAACAGTTGGTTAATGCTCAGACGTTGGCGGATACTAGATTGCAAGAGATTGTTATTCTCAGCAAAATAGTATTTGATCTCAGAAAAAAAATCGAATCGTCAACTCAGGTGGTAGAACCAAAGCTCCATAAAGCTCAGAAACGGAAATTATGGGGAATTTCCTCTTATTTTCCTCGCCGAGTATCGTCGAGCCACAAAAACGATCTTGCTCTACTAAAGCAGAGTCCCCTTTTTGATAAAGACTGGTATCTGGAAAAATATCCTGATGTCCGAGAGAGCGGTATTGACCCAGTCTGGCATTATCTAAAATTTGGGGCTAAGGAGGGGCGGAATCCGGGGCCAAAATTTAATACCTCAGAGTATTTGAGAAGAAATTCTGGTCTGGCTGAGTCAGGTGAAAATCCGTTAATACATTACATTAAGAAGAATGGCTAACAATTGCGCAAAAGAGAAGTGATCAATGGATAAAGTGATATCGACTATTAGGAATTCTGATCTTCTGGACCAGAAATGGTATCTGTCAGAATATCCTGATGTAGCGGCTATGAACATAGATCCAGCCGTTCACTACGTGCAATTGGGCGCTTTACTATATAGGGATCCCGGCCCAAAATTTTCGACTAGCGCATATTTGGCCGAGAACCCAGATGTGTTGAGCGCCGGAATTAATCCTCTCTATCATTATCTGGTTTGGGGGGAACAGGAAGGACGGGAAAGTAAGAATGCTGGTAGACGTTTTTCAGAATTAAGCAAGAAATCTTTGTCATCGGCTTTTGACTCCTCATTGCTCGAGGGGTTGGCGAAATCTGATGAAAATGAAAATCTAATTAAATTACCAGATTGGCATCTGCCTCGTGCGACCTTGATTTCTAAAGATCAAGTGCTGACTCCTTTTTCAGTGATGGATCTTGAAGTTAAGCTATGGGGAGGATACTCGTCGTATGCCATCTCAGCGTTGGAACGGATGAAATTTTCTTCCTCCACCAGTGTTGTTGAAAAGATAAATATTGGCTGGCATTTGGCCAGATGGTATTTTGTTGAGGGAAAATACGAAGAGGCGCTAAAGAATGTGCTGCTCTCTAAATACTACTGCATCAAAAACTATCGAAAATTGACTGTTCCGCTAATGAAATTGGCAGTAGTGGAGAGTCAATGCCTGACTAAGATGGGGCAGTTGAAGCGAGCTAGAAAGTCGCTAGTGAATATTACGTCACGTATGTCAGGAAGTTCGAATCTAAATTTGGCTTGGGCTGCCGTTGCTGGGGAAAAAAACGTCATAGACGAGCATTCTATGCCGGACAGAGATGCGCCGTTGCCGTGGATTAATCGACTTTTTGAAGAACGAGGGTTGGCCGTATTAAGAAAAAGGGATGAAACTGCGCCACTCAGTTTTTTCAATTTTACGGCGGTGGACATCGCTCCTCTGCCATCGTCTGAAACACCAGAAAAAATATCGGTGATTATCCCTGCATATGGAGCGGAAGAGACAATACATATTCCAATTGAGAGCTTACTAAAGCAGACTTGGTCAAATTTGGAAATTATTGTAGTCGATGATTGCAGTCCTGATGCCACCGGCGAGATAGTCAAAGAGCTCGCTCGGAAAGATAGTCGAGTAAAGTTGATCCGTATGGAAATGAACGGCGGAGCATATCCCGCCCGTAATCTTGGGTTGAAACATGCGACCGGTGATTTCATCATGGTGCACGATAGTGACGACTGGTCGCATCCGCAGAAATTAGAAATCCAGATGAACGGATTTAAAGCGGCAGATAACCCAATTGCTGTAGTGTCGCATTGGGTTAGATTTGATCAATATCTTAGACCGCTCGGTGCGTGGCGTCCGACTGGTAGTTTTTTTGACTTGAACTTCTCCTCCTTAATGTTCAGACGCGAAGTTCTGGATGAAATCGGCGGATGGGATGAGGTGCGTGTTAGTGGCGATGCAGAGTTTCGGGCGCGAATAGCCCGTAGGTATGGAAAAGAGTCAATAGTCAAAATATCTCAAGGCTATCTGTTATCCCTGTCCTTAATGAGAGACGACTCGTTAACTCAAACGAAAATAACGCATTTGAGGAGCTTGGATTTTGGGCTGCGTTGGCTCTATCGGGACGCATATCAATATTGGCATGGCTCTGATTATTTCAAACAGAGTCCGACAATAAAGGCCAAATCCGCTCGCCGTCCGTTTCCTGTGCCAACGATTCTTCGATCCCGCTCAAATCAAGAGAGTACATTTGATTTTCTGATAGTGAGTGATTTGAGTGTAGAGAGTTGGGTCCCGGATCTCTTGTTGTACATTAGCGCAGCGCACCAAGCAGGTTGGAGCACGGCGCTATGTCACTGGCCTCGATACGACGGATACGTACATATGCCAATTGACCCCCGTGTCTATGAGGCATGTCAGCAATTCGATATAGAAATTATCACTAATGGTGACGTCGTTCATGTGCGCTCTGCTCTCGTGCCTCACCCTGAAATTTTTGAATATAGACTTGATCAATTTCCGCAGGTAAAAGCAAAGCAAGCGACTATCATAGCTACTGAGACTGTGTTTAAAGATGCTCGAAATGCGTCGCGCACAGACACGGTTTCTGACGCTATAAAGTCCCATTTGCAAGAGTTTCTAGGTACTGAGGGTCAATGGCAGCCTATTTCTATGGCTGTTCAATCGAAACTTAAAAGTATAGAGCCCAGTCTGCGTGTTGCTAACGATATTTGGTGGCCATTATTCAAATTTTCGGAAAAATCGAATTGGCGGAAGTCTAAGAAAGAGACTCCAACTCTGGGGCGCTATTATGATGAAGTTACGATAGGCGAGACGTGGCCTATGAGCTTTAGAGATGTGAAGCGAGCATATTGCGCTGATAGTGCGATGAAAATCCATTTCGTTGGTAATCCTGACATAGTATGCAGTCATTTTGGCAGAAATCCCGAAAATTGGAGATTTGAGCTCACCGACGACACGAGCGTCGAGGATTTCATACGTCAACTTGATTTTTATCTTTATTACCCAGACCGTAATTACGACGGCGCATGTGACCCCATAATGTTGCAAGCTATGAGCAACGGTATTCCTGTAATTACATACCCAAAGTTAGAGAAAATATTTAAGGACGCGGCAATCTATTCCGCGCCGGAACGGGTCTCGTCTATTTGCACTGAATATTGGATGGATACAGAAAAATATTCTGAAGCTAGCAAAAAATCAAAAAAATTCGTTAGTAAGAATTGTGACGTAAAGAGCTTCATGGGTCGATTCCGCGCCCTTTAAGAAAATATATCGATCCTAAAGTGCTCAATTTTAATTATATTTGATATTTTTCTACGACATGTCACAACATATCTATGTAATGATTCGGTACTCGGTCCTCTCAAAAAATATCGGCGATACCTGGGTGGTGGGTAGAACCGGTTTCGAGGAGTATAGAGAAAAACTGTTTGCTTCAGAGCGGCTAAATGCAAGGCAAGATCTATTCGAAAAGATAACTTTGCCGTCGTTAGTTCATCAGTCAAAAACGCCTTCGGCAGAATGGCTAACAGTATTTCTTTTAATTTCGGAAGAGATGCCCGTTCAGCATAAAGATGCGTTAACGAGCTTAGTCTCCGGCTACGACTGGATCAAGGTTGTGCCGTTGCCTGTAGAGAACACCCTTTTAGGGCGTCCGGTGAAAGCCGCGATAGCGGAAAAAAAAGGCGAGTTGACCTACGCAACTGTTCGTTTGGATGATGATGATGCGTTGGCATTTGATTATTTTGAGAATTTATTGAGGTACATAAGGCCGCAGTTTAATGGATTTTGTATTTCTTTCGGGAAAGGCGTGGCAGGACTAATGACGAACGGAAAATTTACGTCTTTCCGTGATTACTATGCTCCCAAAGCTGCAATGGGTATGGCTTTTGTGAACTATAAATCGAAGAATGGGCCTGTGAGGTTCAAATCTGTATATGGTATTGGCAATCATCTGAAAGTCGACCAGAAAGTGCCGACTATTTTGGATTCCAAAAGCCACAGTTTCCTTCGCACGATCCATGAGCATGCAGATACGCAGATAGAGAGAGGCGCTAGTGTTTATTTAAAAATGAAGGAGATGGAGGCGAGTGATATTGTGGATAAATTTAATATTATTTTATAAGCACACTATATTTAGATCAAATTGGTCGCCCCGAATTGCATAGGCAAAAGTAGGTTGAACTGGCTCTTTACAAATTATCTGCGTTAATTGGCGGCATATGGCACGGACCGTATCTCCTTCGCGGCCTTGATGTGATTATTAGACGATCTCTGCTTGATATTTCTAGCGGATACGAAGGTCCGCTCAGTCTGGATTGAAGATTTCTAAATAGCATCCCTACAAGGCTCATAAGTAGAGCAGATGATTGTGCTAGGATTCGTTACTAGTTGATTTTGATTTATATGTACTACCTATGTTACAGGCCAAGTAAGTTATGAGCGAGACAATACAAATTCCATCTAAAGCACCGGGGAAGTCGGGCGCGGCATCGTTGCAGCAATTGGAGCGCATTCATCTGCAATCTTCAAGCCTTCCGAACGACTTGAATAAGGGTCTGTACACGTATGCTGAAGATAATTTCCAATATGATTTCATTTATCGGCCATCAAGTACACGACGACTTTTTGTGCTCTTAAGTGGTTACGTTGATCGAAAACTACTTTCTCCGCCAGTTTTTCAACGATGGTCATGGGCAAAGTATTTTCCCGGGCATAGCCTTTACATCGCTGATCCTAGTTTGAATTTGGAGGCGAACTTAGGATTAGCATGGTATGTGGGTACAGAAGCGAATTATATTCTTCCGTCCGTGGCCGAATTGATTCTGCGGGTTGCAAAGAAAATTGATATTCCGTTGAGTGACGTAATAATTTATGCTTCGTCAGGGGGAGGGTTTGCCGCATTGAAATTGGCGGCATTAATTCCGGAGGTAACTTCCGTCGTGATCAACCCTCAGACTGAGATTACGAAGTACGACAACCCGGGCGTGGAGAGATTTCTCCGTACTTGCTTTAATGGATTGACTCGGGAGCGAGCGATTGAGCAGTATCGAAATCGGCTTAGCGTGTTTCCTGATATTGAAAAACTCAAGGCACGAAAAATAATCTACGCTCAGAACTTAATAGATACTCATCATATTAATGATCATTTTCTCCCTTTTGCTGCCCAGGTAGGATTAGAGAAAGAATCATCTTATTCTAATAAGAACATAAAGACGATTTTTTTTGAAAATGAAGGTGGGCATGGAAAAGGGGAATCGCCGGAGGTATTTCCGAGTTTGATTCGTCACGCGATAAATATTAGTGCTGCTCCCTTGCAGACATTTCCTGGTGAAACAACGGGTTAGGGTCGGCCTTCCCAGACACCGTGGCTTAATCTCGCTTGCAAGTGAGATGAGTGGCATATTTGCGTAGTTCTTTTTTAAACAACCAATTTGAGAGAGTAAAGTCATGGCAACTCGTGTTTCCAAAGCTGCTGCCGCACCGCTGTCCAATCAGCAGTTAGCACTCGAGCTTGTAAAAACTACTCTGGCGGGAAATGTTAGGGCTGGTTTTTCAGACGAGTTGATTCTTGAAAATATCAAGCATGCTAATAAACTCGTAGCCGAGCGAGCGCGTTTAGATGGCGCGTACGCCGTAGGACTGTACAGAAATATTTTGAACAGACTGGAACAGCCTCCCGTCGAGAAAAAGAACCTAGATAATAGTGATCAGTAATTTTCGTGCGTTGACCCGGTAGGTTTATTCATTCTATATATCCAATTAGATTTATTTTGATGCCGTCAGGGGATCGTGGTCGTATTTAATCAACGTTCGAAGGTAATCCCAGATTATGAATTTCCTTTTTGTTGGTGGCTCTAATACCCTAATGCAGCGGGGTTATGTTTATCAGTTTGAGAAGCTATATAAGACATTTCAAAATGAAGAAATAAATATAAAGAATATTGCAATAGGGGCAAATAGTTGTGTGCACGGACTTGAGTTGCTAAAAAACGAAAATAGTCTTTCTGGGTATGATTGTATTGTCGTAGAGTATGTGGTCAATGATCATAAGCTTGCCCCTAGCAGCACAATTGACACTTGGAGACAAGCATATGAAGGGATAATCCGCTTCTTGATAAAAAATTGCTCGCCTGAAGTGCGGATTATCAGTCTGATTCTAGGCCGCCGTGACCCCAAAACATTTTTTCGACAAAAAAGACTGGCGAAGGAAATACACGGCCTTTCAAAGAAATATTCCAAATATGCTAACGTAGAAGTTCTCGATGCAACCAAGATATTGTGGGAGATTTCCGAAAATAGAAAAGATCTTTATGCATCTATGTATAAAGATGGCGCGCATTATAGTTTGCCGGTCGCCGCGTCATTGATTGGTAGTTTATTGCTTAATCACTACGTTGCCGGCTTGCAAAAAGGGAAAATTGAATTTTCCTCGTTGGAAAGCGATCAGGCAACCAACAGTTTTGAACACAGTGTCGTTATTCCGGCTCGCCAGTTTGGGGCCGCGCATAGATTATTTAAGAATAGTAAGCTCGAAGTTTCTGCGCTTGTTATAGGTGCCGGTAATTCTGTAGAGCTAGATGTTCCTGGCTCAGTTGTTAGTTTTAGTTTTATTTCTACTTTTGATTGTTTATCTGTTCTTGTAGAAGAGGAAGGAGAAACTCCGTTTTTTATTGATTGTCGTCATAAATGGGTGCAGGCAGACCACTCCCGATTTACACTGAAGAACTTACCGTTGGCGTGGAAGCGTTGGGGGAGTTGTGTTGGGCGTAGGAAAATTCGATTTACTGCTATTGCCGAAGATGTCCGCGCCAATTTAACTCACAAATACGTAGGTCAATATGCATTCGCGGCGCCTGACCCAGTGCCAATTGATAATGCTGCCTTCTATTTGGTTAGTATTCTTTCCCAGAATGCGTAATGCATATCGTTTCATAACAGCTGTGGCATACCGACTTGTCCGTGATATAGCTTACAAGCGATGGCAAGCCGGTACGATGGATTTACAGAGTTTTACGCTATCGCCTCGGTATACGGTTTGACTCAAGCATGAGTTGAAACCATCATAGTAGCAATGAGCTTGAAATATCGAGAGGGTCAAATTTAGGATGCAGACATGCGCGTAGAATCCGAGGATTCTCGGTTTATCACGAGGACAGCGGTGAAAGTATGTGATCTCCTGTGTGACTTTTTTCTCAGGCCTGATCTCCAGGCGATGGAGCCGACGCCTGACCGGGTATCTAGTCGGTGGTGAGAGGTTTACGGTATCATCGATAAGATTAGAAGAACGTCGTCAGTTCTCGGTAGTTACCCGTTATATTTAGAAAGGTTGGTACCAATACATGTTCAAAGAGATATCAGGAAAGCTTAGTTCGTTTCTGCAAAGGACTGGATTGGACCAGCACGTTGTCAGAAAATGGGTGTATAGAAAAGTATCTTATGTTGTAGATTTTATTTATCGAGATGTTAAGTTCGGTTTTGATGTATCTCCGTTGGCCAACGGGCAGTTCCTTTTGGAATTGATTGAGCGCCGCCACGACGCCGATATTGTCTTAGTCGACGCTGCGAATAGAAAGCAACTTCTATCTAGAAGTGCGTCTGCGAATGAAGTTGTGAAACTAATTGGCGAGCGTGCTGCGCAATTGGTCGCGGATATCGATGCCTATCACTCTCGGTCACATCCTGGCGCTTTAAGTGTTAACGTAAGAGTAAATCGCCCAATAGTCTCAGCAAAGAGCCTCAGGGTAGGAATTCTTACGTTACCGCTTAACAGCAACATAGGCGGTAACCTGCAAGCTTATGCAATGATGGAGTCGCTGAGACGGTTAGGGCATTCGCCTGTTTTCATTAATAGTAAGCGCTTGCCGAGTGATGCTACAGGGAAATCTTCCCTTGGCTCGCCAGATCTGTCACGACCTCTTTTGACAAAAAGTGTCGGCTTGGGGCGAGCGCAGCCGAATACGAAGTTTGTAGACAAGTATCTTGTCCCAATCACTGTGCCTTTTAATTCGTCGGAGCTGCTAGCACGGGACGTAGAACGCCTTGGGCTTGATGCGATCGTGGCCGGTAGTGATCAAATATGGCGTCCGAGATATGCAAGAGCTCACCTGGGTAGCTTCTTTTTTAACTTTCTGTCGCCGGAAAGTAAAATCAAGCGGATCAGTTACGCTGCTTCTTTCGGGGCTTCTACTTGGGAATTCAGTGACGAACAGACCCGTGATGCTTCTCTATTAGTAAAGCATTTTGACGCGGTTGGAGTTCGCGAGGATCGAGCTGTTGAGCTTTGTGCCAAACACTTGGGAGTTGAAGCCCAGCTCGTTCTGGATCCGACGTTGTTGCTTGACCGAGATGCCTATGCGCCGATAATTAGCGAAGCGCCGCAGCGATCGAATGCCGGGCAGATCGTTGCTTATGTTCTTGACGTGACTCCCGGGAAAGTTGCGGTTGTGCAGGAACTCGCAAGAGAGCTCGATCTGCAGGCATTTGCTACTACAGGGCAGTCGTTTCCGGGCGGGGAAGAAACGGAGAATGAAGGGGCAGACAAGTCTGTCCAACATTGGCTAGCTTCGTTAAACGAAGCAGCTTTTATTGTCACTGATTCTTTTCATGGTGTAGCTTTCTCCATTCTGTTTAACAAGCCTTTTATTGCATATGGAAATCCAAGCCGAGGTATGTCCCGCTTTACTTCGTTGCTAAAAATTGCTGGATTGGAGAGTAGATTAGTTACCAAATCATCTGATGTTGACGTCAGTCAGATGATGCAACCCATTGATTGGGATTCAGTTAATGAACGGCTCGCTAAGTGGCGAGCCTCGTCCTATGAGTTTTTAGCGAATGCACTCGCTGGTAAGGGAAAGGCGCGTGTAGTCTCCCCGGCAGTGGCGTTGCCCAAAACTAATGAAATTCTCAAAGTTCGAAGTGAGTTCGTACATAATACTTCAGCTTGGTCCGTGAACAAGTTACGGCAGGGAGTCGAACTCTCGGTCGCAGAAGGAGCGGCAGCCAAGCTCCGTAACCTTGTTTGGTGTGAGTTACCTGTGCGGCTTCAAGCCGGCTCGTCCTACCGATTATCTATAAAGTGGTCGGTATCTTCTACTGGTTCGGTGGTTAAGCCTTGCATTCGCAATCCTAAGACCGGGAAGATTCACACACTGGCGGCTATACGTATGAAAGCTAAGATGGCTGAGATGCATACGGATACTATCGACTTCTCTCCACCGGGTGACGGTTTCTCGCAGTTTGTATTAGGGGCCGCTAGTTTCCCTGGACCAAGTGGCGGGGCGAAAATCGAGGCTATGACCTTACAGCAATTGGCGGTTTCAGTCGCGGAGCCGAATGAATCTTTATCTCCTCGTTCGGAATACGCGGATAAAGCTCGTATGCTTGCTCTAAGGGACAGCAACCGTTATTCCGCTGCCTATGCTCATGGTGACCCGTTGGGCAGAGCGCGAGGCCGTCTCATGTATTCTGCTCACTCGATTGAAAAGGGGCTGAGTCACGCCAATTTTCGAGCAGGATTTGGAAAAACAGCAATTGAACGTTTGGCTAACGGGACTCGCCAATGGCTGGCGATGAATAATAGCATCGACGATCCGTTCTTTAAATCGGCAATTTCTGTGATGTATTCCTATTTTGAACGTCACAGGCAAATCAACTTTGACGTGTCACACTTTCACCAGCAGTTTTCGCCTGCTGTCCAAAAGATGATCGCTGAGGCTGATAATATTTATGGTGGCGTCGCTCCGGCTGCTGCCAATCGAGAGCCTATCATCAATGCGGGAGAAGATCGTACATTTATAGATGTTGTTTATAGTCGCCGTAGCGTCCGAGAGTTTACTGATGCAAAGGTTGAAATTGCAGATATCCGACGTGCGGTACAGATTGCGTCTCAAGCGCCGTCGGTTTGCAATCGACAAGGTCCTCGTGTGCATCATTTTAGTGATCCTGAGCAGATTCGCGCGTTGGTGGACTTACAAAAGGGGTTTGGCGGGTACAGTAAACCGCCCATATTGCTTCTAGTTACATGCGACCTGACCGCGTTCTTTCTGGCTAAGGAGCGAAATCAGGCCTTTGTTGATGGTGGTTTATTCTTGATGGGGTTGCTGTTAGGACTTGAGCAAGTTGGCTTAGGTGCTTGCCCGCTCAATACTACAATGGACGCAGATCGTGAGGATGCCATCAGGAAAGTATCGAGAATCTCCGAAGACGAGGTGCTGATCTCGTTTGTTGCGGTGGGACATTACGATTCGCAAGTCCTGGTGCCTCGTTCTGTCCGATATTCTGTAGAGCATTTACTTTGCATGCATAAATCAACATCTAGTGAAAAGGTGGTGTCTTAGAACTCATGAGCTGGCTGGCGATTTGTATACGTCGTTGACGGTCGCGTCAAAAGAGCTACGGCTCTTTTCTTACGGCCGTTTTGAGAAGTGTTGAGTGCAGATCAGTGACGTGCTACAAATAAAATCGTCATCTTATTAGAAGCCAGGATGCAGTGACTAGTCAGGCGCAAATAATTGCTCGTCCTGGTTGTTTTTCATGTGCTATGTTGCTTAAATAGAAAATGGTAAAGCAGGGGAAGTATTTTTTTGTGTGTCTAATATCGGCTGCTGACTAAGCCGACATAACGTGAAAGGTGTAGACTCTGCGTACATTTCGAACCTCCAGCCCTTTAACACATCGTGGATTGAGAATTGCTGTATGCGCAGGGGCTTTCCTTGCTACGGCACAGGCTTATGCATTCTCTTGCCCTATGGCACCAGCAGCTGTAAAGAATATTGAGACACGTGCCGTCTACGTCGATAAACGTGGATCGATCGTGGACCCTGAGAGAGAGTTGGCGAACGAAAAGGTACGTGCCCCCATTAATAAATTCATAGATGACATTCAAAATGTCGCTGATGATTATTATCGAAAGCCATCTCCAGAAAAATTGGCGTGCGGGAAGAGCTATCTGGAGAAATGGGCCGAAGAGCAGGCGCTGATCGGTGGTAACGTTTCAAACCAGGGGAAGTTAGTAAGGTTTTGGGCTGCAGGGTCGATTGGCGTCGCCGTATTGAAGCTGGGCTTGGACGAGAAGAGCCTTTCACCGGCCGTTCGTGATTGGTTGCGTGCTCTTGGCAACGAAATAGAAGATTATATCAATCAGAGAGAAGTGAAAAATAACTTGTACTATTGGTCGGGCTATGCGCTCGGTGTTATGGGGCGAGTACTTCACAATGCCGATTATCAGAAAAAATCTCTAGAGATTTTTAATTTTGCGCTGAGTTCTATAGAGCCTGATGGCACTTTGTCTTTCGAGTTGGGAAGGGGGCAAAGAGCTTCAATTTATCATGGGTTCGCAGCACAAGCTATTTTTGGTTTAGCCTTAATTCATGATGCGAATTTTAGTGAGCTAAATAAAGGTAGATTTGGGAATTTAGTTGAATTGTTGAAAAAGACTGCCGTTGATCCTGGCTATATAGCAGAAAAAGCTGGAGTAAAGCAGCAACGAATTTCTAAGGCTTCATGGATCAATGTTTATGAACGTCTGGTCGCTGGGGAAACGAATTTTCTTGTACGCAGGGGCGTCAAGTGCCCGGATATGTTAAGGCTGGGTGGAGACGTTTGTAATTTTGCGGCCTTATCTCTGAATACAAAGCCGAAGTAATTGCGAGTGCTCACCACGGTGTTGGTTACTCAAATCTAGGAGTATGAAGTGCGATTCATCAGCTGAGGCAATAAATATACTTTATGCCGATCGCCCCATAAGATGGGGCTCTCTGATGTTCTACATCCGGAATTTGCAATGTGAAATTTGGAAAAGCGTTATTGTTGAATGACTTAGTCTAATTTAATAGCGTATCTATTATTAGATAGAAACGATCAGGGTAATTGCAGAGTTAAAAATATTCTCGGGCATGCGGCATATACGCATGTAATGGTAATCGGTCATGATAACTGGTGCCAAAAGGATGGCGTGTTCGTATTTGCCCGCGTGGAATATCGCTCGTCCGAGTTCGTTTAAGTTTGCGTACGTGGTGAGAGTTGAGTGCATAATCTACGGAACGGTGGGGGCCCGGCTCAACAGCAGCGCTCATTTCTAATGTCACGCACATGCCTTTGTCGACTATTCGTACAGCAGTGATGGGCACTTCCTCGCCCTTACCATTGTAGACATTAAAGCCCCAATTCCCCGGGTCTTTTATGGTCTGATCACGTGCTACTCTGATCGACGGAGTCATCCGAATAATGTAGGCCTTCGAATCATATTCAACGGAATCCCACTGGAGAATTGCTTTCTCTCGTTTTTGATAAAGCGCTCGCGCCAAACATAATCCGTTAAATTCCCCCTTCATTGCGTGGCTGTGTTCGCGCCGATGTAGCAAGTCAGGCTGGTAAGGAAGATGGTAGCTTGGGCCTGTCTGGATGAACTCGCGAGGTCGAGCTTTGCATAACGCATATTGGCCTCGAACCATCTCATGACAATCGACCACGAAAGACGATGGCTGCGCGAGGAGCCAAGGAATGTCCGTATGCTGCCCAGTACGCAACATGACATCAGCATTAAAGCGATCTCGCAGCGCGATAATGGCGCTGTCCCAGTATTGATGTGTGCTGTCAGCTTCCCCTTGATCAAAATCAATGTATTCGACGTATGGCTTAAAACCTTGTGCTTCTAGTAACGAACAAACCCGATCGAGCGCTTTTTGTGCATCTTCGTATAGTTCAGTGTCCGGGGAGAGGGCCTTAATACTGCTTCCGCCCCATGCGAGGTTGACCACGACGCTCTTTGGAATTCGTTTGTGCACGCGAGCCCAGTATGCGCATACTTGAAACGCTGCTCCCTCGGCGATAGTAGTGCTTTGCGTTCGCTTCAGACTCGGCTGAGAAACCAATGGCCGGAATCCCTTGGTTTGATCAGGTTGCAGGCGTGACACTGGGCCACGACGGTGCAAGCCCATGCCGATCCCTGTGTCCGGCATCCATAATGCCTCGGGCCAAGGGTTTGTTCGATAAATAGGGTTTGGAGCAGATCCGGGGATGGCCCCGAGCGCATTGGATTGCCCGTAGGCCACCCGAATAGCGACCGGTGTGGCCTCTTGCTTGAATGGTGGCGGGCGAGGCCTTCGCAAGAAGGGCGACGATATTGCCGAGATAAGCGTTACCAAGCGGGGCAGCATTGATACATTCAGAAAAAAATAGATCCTAATAATATCTTTTTCTTCGCCCAAAGTCATGAGTGTAAATTTGTGTTTCGTCGCTTGATTGGGAGGTTCAAGGTGCACCTGGGACTAGGGCGCGTCGTCTAACAAGTGCGAGGACATACGGCGCGTCGCAGCGACGCACGCCCCGCACGCACGCGACAGCGGATTGAGTTCTTCAGTGGTTGACAACACTCGAGAAATTACTACGACTCTGTATTGAATAGTTACGTTTCCAATGCGAATGTCGAATCGAGCATGCGGTTCATCCCCAATGACTTGCAGAGTTTTACGGAGGTTGACAGGCGAGTGAGTAGGCCAGGAAAGGTTCTCTGTAGCTTTTCATGGGGTCTGCAGGCATATCCGAACGAATTAGGCGAATGACGGAATCCGGACTGCCGGTAGCATCGGACTGGCCTTCGGTCGATCGTTAGGCCGTTCGATGAGATCGTTGTGATTTACCGATGTATGTCAAGTTGATTGAACGTCATCCGCGACATGACTGGGCCCGGCGTGTGTGCCGCCAGCCTACTGCGCAGCCGTCGCAATAAGCGATACACAGTGCCTGCTCCCAAGCTCTTAACTGTTCCAGATTTTGCCGTGCCCCGTGTGGGGGATTGCTCGCTCCGCACGTTCGAGGATCTGTTGTTTGCAAACGAGCAGCGATTAACAGAGTTACTAGGTTGCCGCGATCAAAGGTTTTTTAGTAATAAGATTGTGGTAATGTAACTAAAGTGCGGTACGTTAGGCGGCAGTAGAAGCTTTCTATCCTTGCTCAAGGAAATTTTGGAGTGCATATGCCCAAAAGAGCTTTATTAACTGGAGTAACCGGCCAAGACGGCTCTTATCTAGCCGAATTTTTGCTTAACAAAGGCTACGAAGTACACGGTATCAAACGCCGCGCCTCCTCCTTCAACACGCAAAGGGTCGATCATATTTTTCAAGACCCCCATGAAGACAATCCAAAGTTTTTCTTACACTATGGGGATCTGAGTGACTCGTCGAACCTGATACGCATAATCGGGGATGTCAAACCTGATGAAATATATAACCTTGGTGCTCAATCGCACGTTGCAGTGAGTTTTGAGGCGCCTGAATATACGGCTGATGTTGACGCTATGGGCGTATTGCGTATATTAGAAGCTATACGACTATTGGGTCGAGAAAAGAGCACACGCTTTTACCAAGCCTCGACATCAGAATTGTACGGGCTAGTGCAAGAAATCCCTCAAAAGGAAACTACCCCGTTTCATCCGCGGTCACCGTATGCGGTAGCAAAATTATATGCTTATTGGATCACCGTTAATTATCGCGAAGCCTATGGCATGTATGCATGCAACGGAATTCTCTTTAATCACGAGTCTCCTAGACGCGGCGAGACGTTCGTCACCAGAAAGATAACTCGTGGATTGGCCAATATAGCCCAAGGCATCGAGCGTTGCCTATATATGGGAAACTTGGGGGCGTTGCGGGATTGGGGGCATGCCAAGGATTATGTGCGCATGCAGTGGCTGATGTTGCAGCAGGAAGCTCCTGATGATTATGTCATCGCGAGCGGCGTGCAGTACTCTGTGCGTGACTTCATTCATTGGTCAGCGGAGGAGTTAGGCCTCCGATTGAGATTTGAAGGTGAGGGTGTAGACGAGATCGGAGTGGTGGAGTCTATTATTGGTGATTCAGCCCCAGCGTCAAAGGTTGGTGACGTCGTTGTGCGAGTCGACCGACGATATTTCCGCCCTGCCGAAGTGGAGACGCTGTTAGGTGATCCCACCAAGGCTAAGAGGCAACTTGGCTGGACTCCAGAAATATCGGTTCGAGAGCTATGTCGAGAGATGGTGATGCACGATCTTGAAAAAGCAAAACAGCATGCGCTGCTTAAGAGGCATGGTTTCGATGTACATATCGGTGTTGAACGCTAATATAAACGAGCCTGGGAAATGAAGATATTGCTGACGGGCAGTACAGGCATGGTGGGCCGCAATTTGCTTGAACATCCAAAGGCTGCCAAATTTCAATGGCTCACGCCGTCTCATGCAGAGCTCGATTTGGCGATGTTTTCAGCAGTATCTGATTACATTGGCTCGAAGCGACCTGACGCCATTGTGCATGCGGCTGGCAAGGTAGGCGGCATCCATGCGAATATTCGTGAGCCTGTGCGCTTTCTTATAGATAATCTAGATATGGGTCGCAATGTGCTACTTGCGGCCCAACAGCACTCCGTCTCGCGTTTAATTAACCTCGCAAGCTCCTGTATTTACCCACGAAATCGCCAAAATGCCCTTGTTGAAGAGGAGGTTCTGACGGGAGAGTTAGAGCCCACTAACGAAGGGTATGCTCTTGCAAAAATTGCGGTGGCAAGGCTCGCTGATTATATTTCACGAGAACGCCCCGAGCTTTGTTACCGTTCCCTTATTCCATGCAACTTGTATGGAAGATACGACAATTTTGACCCTATAAGGTCGCATTTGATCCCTGCAATCATACACAAGACGCACCAAGCTAAGATGCAGGGAATAGGCGAAATAGAAATATGGGGAGATGGTTGCGCTCGGCGGGAATTCTTATACGCCCAAGACTTGGCGGGGGCGGTGTTAGCCGCTGTCGAAGATACTCGAAATTTGCCGAATATGCTGAATATCGGATTGGGTGTGGACTATACGATTAACGAGTACTACGAAGTCGCTGCTGAAGTAATTGGCTTCACCGGTTCTTTTAAGCACGATCTCACTAAGCCGGTCGGTATGAGTAAAAAGCTAACCAGTATTGAAAAAGCAAGAAATTGGGGATGGTCTCCCACTACGACGCTTAAAGCAGGACTGGAGGCCACGTATGAATTCTATCTTAGCGAGCTCCGAAAAAAATGACTATTCATTATCCTTTGGCGACTACTACTTGGGACGATGCAGAATATGCTGCAATTCAGCGAGTTGTTGAATCGGGCATGTTCACTATGGGTAAGGAGGTTCTAGAGTTTGAAAAGCGATTTGCCAGCTTTGTAGGCAGCCAATATGCAGTTATGGTCAATTCAGGGTCGTCTGCAAACTTACTGATGATTGCCGCGCTGTTCTTCAAGAAGGAATCACCGTTAGCTCGCGGGGACGAGGTAATTGTCCCCGCTGTGTCTTGGAGTACAACTTATTACCCCCTTCAACAATATGGTTTGAAGGTAAAGTTCGTGGATGTTGATGCGAAAACTCTAAATTTTAATTTGGCTGATTTGCGTGAGGCAGTAAGCGCAAATACACGCGCTATTCTCGCAGTAAATCTGTTGGGAAACCCGAATGATTTCTCGGCTATTAGGGAAATAATAGGCGATCGAGATATTATTTTGCTCGAAGATAATTGTGAGTCATTAGGCGCCACGTTGGGCGGCACCCAGGCGGGTACTTTTGGTTTAATGGGGACGTTTAGCAGCTTTTTTAGTCACCACATTGCGACGATGGAGGGTGGGGTACTAGTTACTGACGATGAAGAGCTGTACCACATTTCGCTGTGCCTTCGTGCTCACGGATGGACTCGAAATCTACCGCAGAACAACCTAGTGTGTGGAACTAAAAGTGACAACGCTTTCGAGGAATCATTTCGTTTTGTACTGCCGGGATACAACTTTCGCCCTCTTGAGATGAGCGGAGCTATTGGCATAGAGCAATTAAAGAAATTGCCGAGCATTATTTCTGGTCGTCGAAAAAATGCGGAGAGGTTTCAGGCGCTTTTTAGAAATCATCCATGGCTCGGTATTCAAGAGGAAATAGGTGAAAGCAGTTGGTTCGGTTTTGCGTTGATTATAAAACCCGATGCGAACGTCGATCGAATAAACTTGATGAAGAAATTAGAGCACGCCCGCGTGGATGTTCGTCCTATTGTGGCTGGTAACTTTGCCAAAAATGAAGTATTAAAATGGTTTGACTATACTTCGGTGGGAAATCTTGACGTCGCTAGCTATATAGACGAGAAAGGTTTTTTTGTAGGAAATCATCACTACGATGTATCGAACGAGCTTGAGTATGTGAGAAATTTATGTGAGTAAGTGGAAAGTACAATAGAGATGGGATGTGTATTTGAGCGACGAACGTTTTTAGTGCGTAGTTTTGGCGGCGCCACTTGTTTCTATTGATTTGATCGCTTATCAAAGAGATAGGAATATTATTGGAAAAAGAATAATTGGCCCGCTCAGGGATATTGGTTTATGTCTGGCGGACGGGCTCATAATAATGAGCGCATTAGATAATGCTTTTTTAGAATCCCGAGAATGGCATTAGGTGTGCCCTATCGCCGGCATGATGCTTCTTGACGATGTGTCCGGCTATATTAGGGGGATTGGCAGGCTCAGTACTACAATGCTGAAATAAAAATAGGGCGCTCCGAGGGATTTCCTCATGCCCGAGTATGTAGGCCTCGTGGCATATTGTTGATTAGATACGTTTGTGCAGTGAGAGTAGACAGCCAAGTGAATACCGGTCGTTATATCAAAAAAAATATTATTTGGGGCGCATAATATGAATCTGCAAGTAGAGAGTGAGCGGTTGGCAACTCCGCAAGAGACGATTGATAAAAATATTGTTGTAGCGCGTACTGATGGCTTGGGTGCAAGACTATTGGCGATTGTCAATGGTATTTCCTTAGCCTCGATCTTGGGTGCTTCATTCAAGTTCGCCTGGCAAACCCGCGGCAATACTGCTGCGCAGTTTCATGCCATAGCTGCGGCAAAAGATATGTTTGCAGCGGGGTTTCTCGAGAAGCATTTCCTGGCATCGTTTGATGATGCGGGCTATTCGAGAATGAGTCTAAGTAAACAAACTCTGAAGCAGTTACGCGAGCAGTTGGCGCTAGAAGAGCGCCGCGGCTGGTTTATATCTGGCTTAGAGGATATTGATTCAATTCTGCTGAAAGGTGGGGCCCTGTCGCAAGCGGAGGCATTCTCCCTAATTAAATTTCATCCAGATGCACAAAAATATATAGATTTTGCCTATCAACTTACCCTTCCAGATAATCCGGCTGCAATTCATTTACGTGCAGGTGATTTGATTTACGGCCCACATCGACATAGGGGGGAGTTTACTAACAAGGCGATCTCAGTGCCTGTCGCAAAGAGAATAATTGAAAAACTCCAGAAAGATGGATATTCGATAATACTATATGGCCAGGACAGCGAGACTATCAGCTATTTGCAGAAAGAATATTCCGTTTTCTTGGCTGACGATTTTGAGTTGCCAGGAGATACAGCGGACCATCAAAAAGCCCTTTTTGAAATTGCCTTGATGTCGCGTTGCCAACTTATTGTTGCTGGCGACAGTCGTTTCGCCGAGATAGCAAGCAAGATGGCGAGCGTTAAGATACATGAACCACGAAAATTTTTTCGTGGTCGCGAGCAGTCGTCAATCATTATTGATGACTTGAATGTGAACGCTGAAAAATATACCTCATTACAGACGGCATTTGCTTATTGGTCGGCATTCTATTGGGGGCGAGAGAAGCTAGATTCGGAGAGTATTGATCACGTTTTGAGTAAAGCGGTATCTTTCGATCCGCAAAACGGATTCTATGCCATGAATCGTTTGTTTAGTGCTGTCGAGAATATGGCGTATTCCCGATGCGAGAGCATTTTGGAGTCTGCATTCAGGAATGCTTCGTTGAATGGGAGCATACTGAACGACTACGTTATTAAAGCGGCTTTTATTAGAAGAGTTAGCAATAAGAAACGATATTACTTCCAGCCAAAATTTAATTTTGTCTTCTCAGTGAAAGGTGATTACCCTTATATTAAGTTGTTTAGCGCTATTTTGAGGGTCCAGATCATGCAAGATGCTGACGGTGCTGCGATTGATCTAGCTTGCGCGCTACAACACGGTGTTGATAAGGATATACATAGAAAGTTGGAGTTGGAAATGGGCGTAACGTCCTAAGCGGCATTGGCCTCTTTCGTGCCCTAAATCAATTCAGGCCAGGAAATACGGGGCATTGCCCGAACGACGAGGGGCCGCTAAGTTCCTTTGAGTTATCCTGGGCAATGTCATAGAGGGGCAGCGCCTCGCATGGCTGGAAGCCTGCCATGATCATGGTCGTTATTCCGCTATGCACAGCGTTTTATCAATTGGCGTCTCGACGGTTGACCTGGCAGTGTGTGGTTCGAAGTGCCGTCTCTAGCCTATATTTTTTTGTCGTAAGCGTTGAGTTAGAGCATGCCAACGAGATGTAAATGGTGGTTTTTTCTCTGGCCGGCTCAATTTCGCTTCAATCAATTCTCTTAATCTTTCATGTTCTACACGCACTTGAGGACTGAATTGTTTTGCGATCAAGCATTCCTCTTCGTTACGATCATGGCTGGTAAAGTATTTTTTGTGCTTAATGCGAGCCTTTTTCGTAGCGCTCCCGCGGCGGCTCTTGCCAACAAGAAATTCTTCAAGAGATTTAGTCGCGTAATGATTTATACGTGCGCCGATCCATACGATCTCGCTACTCAGGCCTTTGCCGTGTTTGGTGTGTGGCGCGATATCGCCGCCAGTGGCGTCAACGTATCGACCGCTAGATAGATCTACGAAGTGAGGGTTTGCAAACTTTAGGCCACGTTCGGGGCGCAGCAGTGTCTTGATGTGGAAATTGACGCCGAAGTTTTGCTTTGCCCTTTTAGTGAACCGTTCAATAACAAGCCCGTCCTCAGCAAACAAGGCGCCGCCAGATCCGAAGTTTGCCCAATTTAGGCCTACGGCACTAACGTCTGGACGGGCAAACAGTTGATCGATGAGAGGGAGGAGAGATGTGCTGCCATCCGTTGGCAATAGATATTCGTCTGCATCAATGAAAGCGACGACGTCACATTTCCCTCTTGCGTTCGCTAGAAGTACTGCGTAGGCCGGCATTTGCACATTGCCGTTCTCAGGGGTGGGGAAGGGAATCCGCTGCACGAGTCCAAGCTCGGCCAGCGCTTCCAGCATTTCGCTAGTGCCGTCGGTACTATCGTTATCGGCAATAAAAAAGCTCTGTACGCCGATAACGCGATGAAAGGCTATCCATTCCAGCAATGAGTCGGCCTCGTTTTTTACGATGGCCGCTATACTTAATTTCAAAGACACTCGGTGGATTTGTTATTGTTGGACAACTAATGAGTATATCTCGATCAGCTATTTTCCGGTGAGGCACGTGGGGCGAAGCGTTGTAACCAATGCTGCGTCGATGCATCATGGGACATCTTAGTGAGGTTCTTCCCATCCGCCATATTTTGCCAATCTTTGCGTATACGTGCGGTTAGTGTTTTGCCCAATTCGACGCCCCATTGGTCGAAGGGGTTGATTCCCCAAATGAGGGCTTGCACAAATACCTTGTGTTCGTATAGCGCTATCAATGCCCCGAGCGTATATGGGCTTAGGCGCGGCAGAACGATCAGGCTAGAGGGTCTCCCTCCGGGATATACCTTATGCTTAGCCAACCATTTGGCATATTCGGGGTCGCTATTCTTGTCCATTTCGGCCAGCACATCTTCGTACGATTTGCCGCGAAGCAGCGCCTCTCGTTGTGCCAGGCAGTTAGCAATTAGCTGTTGATGGTGATCGGGCCAGCGATGGTCAGCTTGCTGGCAAACGATGAAATCCACGGCAGCGCCGTCACCCTGGTGTAACCATTGAAAGAACGTGTGCTGTGCGTCTGTGCCTGGCATACCCCATACAGCGGGGCCGGTCGGGACGCCCACCGGCTCACCGGCGAGCGTGACCGACTTACCGAGGGATTCCATTTCTAATTGCTGCAGATATGGCACCAAATGAAATAGACGTGAATCGTAGACGGAAATATTTAGAGAGCTAAATCCAAGCACACTGCGGTTAGCCACGCCTGCCAAGGCGAGTTGGACGGGCGCATTGCGATTGATGGGGGCCGTGCGAAAATGCTCGTCCATAGCATGAGCGCCTGCCAGCATACCTGCCATGACGTCGGTGCCTACGGTCAGTGCAGTAGACACGCAGACCGAAGACCAGAACGAAAATCGCCCACCTACCCAATCCCAGAATGGGAAAATCTGGTCCTTGGGCACACCAAATTTCCGCGCCATCGTCGGACGGGCAGTAACGGCTACCAGTTGGCGTTCTGGGTGTTTTACACCAGCGGCTCGCAACCACTCGATCGCACGCTGGGCGTTTTCTAGTGTTTCCGCGGTGGTGAACGATTTGGATGCGATCACCACCACTGTCTCGTGTGGATTCAGGCCTGATAGGCCCCCCTCGATGGCATGGCCATCAATGTTGGCGACGAAGCGTATATCACGCCATGTCCCGGTGTAGCCGAAGGCCGCGACGGTCAACCGCAATCCCCAGTCGCTGCCACCGATGCCAATATGCAACACATGGCGCCATCGGCGTTCGTTGTCGGCGCGCTGCACAAATTGCAGCAGGCGATTGCGTTCGTGTGCTACCTCCGGCGTCGGGGAAGGTTCGCGTAACATGGAGTGCCATGCAGCGCGGTCTTCTGTGTGATTAACAACGCCGCCTTCTAGCAGCTGGCGACGCATTTGTTTGAAGCTACGAGCCCGCAGCAACGCATGAGACGCCTCGGTAAAGGCTTCCGATGTGGGCTGAGCGCTCAGATCGATACTAAGGCCGGCCGCTTCAATGATGCGCAGTGTTTCCCCCTTGCGGTCCGCTTGCTGTGCCGCTTCTTGAAAAGCTTGCCATTCGGGCATCGTGGGCAGAGCAGGAAAGTCAGTTGCAGGAACAGGGGTCAAGATAGAGGCTGAGTCTTTCATCGGTATTTGCTGCAGTCGCGGGAGGGGTGAAACCTAAGTCAAGTCATGCTCGCTGCGTGCTAACGGCGGCGTCGCGGCGAGGATATCAGGCTAAGACACTACGCCCTTTCTATGAAGGTAATGTAACCATTTTGTATGGCTTTGTGATCAGGCTGGATTTGAAATAGACGACCTCGTTGCAAGATTATGATACATAAATAGAAGAGCCGGGGGAACATAAAATCTTGCAACGCAATATATGCCATGAAAAAAATTAGTAACATTCATCTGACCCGATAGCATTGGGGACAGGCATTTTCAGTGTTGATCTTGTATGCTACCGAGTATAATCAGCCGCTTTTCTTGTTGGCATTTGTGCCCTGGTTAGCAGTCGCGAATGATAGCTGATACACAGCGTAGAATCCTGTTTTTGCAGGGCCCCCCATCCACATTCTGGCGTCAGCTTTGCGATCATTTTGAGTCGTCAGGCGCCATTACGCGCCGCATCAATTTTTCGATGGGAGACTGGGTTTATTGGCGCAAGTCGGGAGCGGATAATTATCGAGGGCGGTTCAGTCGGTGGGGAGGGTTTCTACGAAAGTATTTGGTTGAGCACCAAATTACTGACATCCTGTACTACGCCGATCGGTTGCCATATCACGCGGTAGCGCGGGAGATTGGGGCGTCTTTAGGGGTACGTACTTACGCTGTGGAGTTTGGGTATTTGCGGCCTGATTGGCTGACTCTTGAGCGCGGTGCAATGGGGGCTTTATCTCATTTTCCCAACGACCCGGAAGCTATCCGACACATTGCTCGACAGGTGCGCAGTTTTGTGCAGCCCAAGGAGCACTTTACGCATCGCTTTGCCCAAGAAGCTACCAACGAGGTTGTCTATAACTTGTTGACGGCGTTGGTACCTTATGGGTATCCGTTTTACCGAGCGGATAAGTATTATCATCCGTTGGTGGATTATTTAAGTTGGTTACCCAGTGCATTGCGCAAAGTGATCACAGAACGCAAACGTTCCGAAGCAGCTTTGCGATTACGTCTTGAGCGCAAGCGTTATTGGATGCTGGCTTTGCAGATTCAGGCTGATTACCAACTGCGCACGAACGCGGCTTATCGGCGTCAGGCCGATATGATTGCCGAGGTGATTGAGTCCTTTGCAAGACACGCACACCCTGAGGGGCATCTCATTGTGAAGCTGCATCCGCTGGACAATGGGATTGAGCGTTGGGAACGTTTGGTTAAACGGCTGGCAGAGCGGCACGGGGTCGATGATCGTGTGTTGGCGGTTAGCGAATGTGATTTGAAACGTACGATACGGCGGAGCCGCGGGGTTATCACCATCAATTCGACCGTAGGGTTGCATAGCTTGCGTGCAGGTACTCCAGTAAAGGTGTTGGGGGTGGCGGTCTATGACATTCCCGGTTTAACACATCAGGGATCGCTTGATTTATTCTGGCGCAAACCGCAGAAAGTCGATAAGACACTGCGTAACGCACTGGTGAGTGCGCTAGCAGCCACGATTCAAGTGCATGGGTCGTTTTATCACCCAGAAGGGAGGCTGTATGCTTGTAGAGAAATCGTTCATCGAGTGATGAACGATCTAGTGAATGAGCCGGAAGCCTTTGTGGATCCACCGCCACGCTTGGCCAGCGCATTGGAGCGCAATGTGCCAATTTTCAGTCCGTTGAAGGACAGCGGGGTGCAGGTGAGCGGAACCATTTCTCTTCAACCGACAGTACCAATGGTTAAGTCCTGATCACGCGGATGGTATTGATATTTATTGCCTTGCGTTAGTTCAAGATGCGGTGTTGCAGGAATGACGACAACAGATAAGTAGGTGCTGACTGGTTCGACATGAAGATCAATGTCATTAATTCACGAGTCTACGGTAATCCGTATCAAAAGCTGCTTTACGCCGCAATTGGATCAAGATACCAAATAGCGTCGGGCACCTTAAGCAAGGCGATTAGACAACAATTATTAACTAAGCGCTCCGTATACCATATCCATTGGGAGGAATCCTTTTTTGCGAAGTGCAGGAGTGTCGCGCAGGCAGTTCGAGTGCGGCGTGAGTTCATAGAAGCGTTGGGTCAGTACGTTTCCTTTGGTGGCAAAGTTGTATGGACTTTGCACAATATTCGGCCTCATGAAGGACGTTTCACCCAGACTTTTTTGTCTTTGCGCAAAGATCTTGCAGTGTTATCCCATCGTATTCTGGTCCACAATCGGTCAGCGTTGACAATATTGCAAGAGCAAACAGGGCTGAGCGATTTATCCAAAGTCACTGTTTTACCGCATCCCGCGTACTTTGATATCTACGAACCTGCAGATAAAACCATGATTCTCGCTGGAGCGCCGCCAGCGAATCCACGCACGTTGTTGTATTTTGGTCTGATCCGTGCATATAAAGGTATTCCTAGCCTAGTGCGGAAATTGCCACGAGAATTTATGGTAAGTCAGAAGTTGTCGCTGCATATTTGTGGTCAGCCTTTGCGCGCAGACTCCTTTTTGGCCGACTTACTCGAGCAAAGTCGCAATCGCCCGGAGATAAAATATAGTCTTGATACAGTGCCTACTGATGAGGTGGCAGACTTATTAAGATCCAACGCCGGGTTAGTAATTCCTTATCACAATGTGCTTACCTCCGGTGTGACGGTGCTTGCGTTGACCTTGGGTGTTCCGACAATTGCACCTAACACTTCTGCAATGAGGGAGTTGTTTCCAGAGTCTTCGCATCACTTATTATTTAACCCGCGCTCCCCGAAAGATTTCCGTCGGGCAGTATTGGCGCTTGTAAATATGCCTATAGAAACGCGTCAGAAAATAGCGAGGGATTACATCGGGCAGGCTCTTTCTTATCACCCCCAAGAAATTAGCAATACTCTAGGCGAGATATATGACGGGTTATTGGGGTTCACTGATAGTAGCGAGCCGCTCGGGCCAAGATGTTTTTGGCCCCAAGGCCTTGACGACGTCATTATGGGGCCTCGTGCCTACTCTCAGTTTCACTTTTTTTTGGAGAATGGCCCAGAAGCGACTTGTGGCCCTAACGCCGCCTCGACTACGCTTTCCAACGCGCAACTTGCACTCGAACTTGTTAGGGCCACATTAATCGGTAATGTACGAGCGGGCATCTCGGATGAGCTGATTTCAAACGGCGTAAAAGATGCTAATAAGCTGGCGACGGAGCGAGCCAAGCTGGATGGTGTGTATGCCGTACAGCTTTACGCAGACATTCTAGGTCGGTTGGATCTACACTCGAAAGACGAAGGGTAGTTAGCGTCCGGGCAGATGTGAGTGCTAGCGTCGTCATGGCCGAAGGTTTTGAAGCACAGTGGGGCTGGCCGGGTAGCGGGCCCGCGGCAAAGGTTCGTGGCCGACGTCAAGCAGCCTTTGATGTCGGTTCGATAAACAAGGCTGCGGCGCGTGCTGCAATTCGTTCGTGAATGACGGCGATGTCATCAGCTTTTCTCAGCGCCTTAAACCCTGGTCGACGAGCCTTGCGGCGTTGCATATCTTCGGGGCGTAGAGTAGTGACATCCACATTTTGGAAGAAACTGCGATTCCCTCCATCGGCCCAGGACTCAGAAAACACCCCATGAGCAAGGATCACATCAAACCGATCCAGTTCTACATGGTAGTAGCCGAAAGTAGTTACGTTCGTTTCCTGCAAGATAGATCTGCCATTGATCAAGTCCTTTGCGCGAATCAGCACGCCATCGATAAACAGATGGTGCCACGGAGAGACGCGCAAGTCCTGGCTAGGCAGGTTATCGCTCAGCGCCCCTGCCAAAATCCGTACAGGTAAGGAATCCGACCGTTGCTCTGGGGTGCACAGTGAGATGGCCTTGTAGTTACGCCAGCCCACCCACTTAACTGTCCGCAACCCCGTACTACTGACTATCTTGTCGCCAATTGCGAGACACTCAACGGCGACTGGACCACTATCTGTCTCAATCAGCGTTCCTTTGAGAAAGCAGACAGGAGTACCGGGGAATGGATCCGTATTGTAAGTCACTACCTGGCGGGGAACATATTCATCGGCGGAATCGGTAAGCACCAAGGCGTAGGCATCCGGATTCTCGGGATCCCCGTCGTCCTGATAATGATAGATTATGCCCTCATTAACGAAACCCACTATCCTCCCAGTGACGAATTCTCCGCCGCCCACTACGTCCCAAACCTGAACGTGCTCCCCCGCTGTAAAGAATTGCTCATTTTCACTTCTGAGATAATTGCCCTGGAGTGGGGTGTAACCATTGCGGACGATTAGTTGCCCATCTTCCCCGAGCTCTAATGCATAGGCTTTTGAAGCGACAAATTGGATCATGACCAACCCTAGTATGAATGATTGACTTTAAAATTTCTCTATTTGTACTAAATATTGTATGTTTTGTGCGGCTATTTTGATTCAAACTCGATGAGTGCTCGTCCGTGCCCCGTCCATTGTCCTTGCTAGTGAGGGATTCGAACTCACCACTGGACAGCGTTCTACTTTTCTCCCGCGTGAGGCTAATAACTCTTGGCTCTTAGAAGCAGGGCGTTCGTTGCTATTTTAAATAAAATGAAATAAAAAGTGGGGCACCGAGGTGAGTCAAGATCGGATTGCGAAACACGCAGCACAGGCTTTGTCCGAGTCCGCCGCACTCGCAGCTCGCTGTGCCGTAACCTCCTCATGGGTAGCCTGCTGGTAGGCTTACGCTGTTTAACGCAACTAGCCTAGCCCAAATCGAGCACGGATTTCATCGCCGCAGTTGCGCCCATTCAACGAATAGCGGTCTCCTATTTCGGCGCATTCCTCAGCTATTGATAGAGCGAAAGCCATCAGATCCGTTGGTTCAATATCTTCAATACCAGCTGCCTCTGCAAAAGCTGACAGATCTTCCGCACTTAAGCCGAATTGATCAGAATCCCGCGTTCTATCATCATTCTTTTCCATCGTCGTGTCCTTGGTAGGAATCTACGGCGTTGTTCAAAGGAGCGCAGCTTAAACGCTCCCATGAAGGTTTTTTATACTTGCAGTGTACGAGTTTAGGCCAAAAATAAGGGCTATGGTTAGATCCCCCGCAACTTCTATTTTGCCTCTAACGCCGCCACGCGAGATGCCAGATCGTCCTGCGCTGCCACGACGCCGCGCATGATAAATGCACCAAGCTCGTCCCAGCGGAACGAATACACATCACCAGCAGGGCGGGCAGGGCGTACGACAGTAGCTTCTCCTGTCTCGTCATCGGTGTATTTCACCTCAGGCTCAGCCTCATATTCGTCATAGCATATTGCCCCGTAAGCATATGGGTCCAGGTCATGAGATCGAAACACTTCGATCGCACGTTGAACTGTCATACCAAAATGACGGCGGGCGTCGGATCCCTTGTCTGCGACCTGTTTGAGCCACTTGTACCAGCCAATCTCACGCGCTAACGCCTGGGCGCAGACGATTTCTGCGGATGAGAGTGGGGTGACTTCCGTCTTTAGTCGCGCATCAGATGTATTGATAGCACCTGTGGCCGCATATACCTCAGACCAGCGATAAGCGGCGGAACCTAGTTGCCGACTATTGTCGACGCCAGGGCGAAAGCCTCCTCCCGTTATACGAGCAATTTCAAATACTTCGTCCGTCGCGATGGTCGAAGCATCGGTTACCAGAAAAGCGATCCCGGTCTGGCTGGCATTGGCACCGTTCTGTACTGAGGCAATCGCTGCTTTACGGCGCTCTACACCGATACCTCGAAACGAGATCGAGCCGCCATAGTTCCCCTGTCCGGTAGTACCCGCACAACGCAGCGCCAATGTTCCCAGAGAGCCTCCGCCATTACCAGGTACAAAATTGTTTGCATCAAGAACCGCCACGCGATTCACTAGCCCCGGATTCTGTGTGGCATCTTTTGCCAGCAGACTTATACTGACGCCGGGCGTGTTATTCACGTTGTTGATGTAGGCATTGCTGGTTCTGGCTACCCCGTTGACTGAGATGGGGCCTGTAAGTGCAGAGGGCACGTCCACGGTGAGGGTGTTGCTCGCGGGCGCATCGATGTCCACACCAGAGACGTGAATGTTTCCGATGCCGATATCGTTGCTGTCGCGGACATTGATGCAGCTGCCAACCGAATTTCGGAGAGTGAAGCCGTTAAAGTAGATGTTGTGGCAAGGGACCGGAGTCGAGATCCCGGTTTCCTTGTCGACGACGAGTTGAGTCGTGATGTCAGTCCCGTGCTCTGCCGGGGTATCAACATAAAATCCATTGATGTAGACATTCGAACATCCGGCTATTACGGCACCAACGTTGCATGATTGATCTTTCAACGTCTTCATGACTCGATAACCGGACACGAGTACATCAACGCATTGTTCGAGCCGCAACCCGTCTTCATTCGGGCCCGTCCTGTTGCCGGAGGCGCAGTCGTTGACAACGATGCCATGGATGTTTAGCGCGTGGTATCCCCTGATCTTAATGCCACATCGACCCGTGTTTTCCAAGGTTATGTTGCTTATCCTCACTCCACGTGGTTGTGCGGCCGGGTTTGAGAAATAGATGCCATGTTCTCCGGACTCTTTGATGTAGATGTCTGAAATACTGCACCCGTTTCCGGGGGCGCCACCGATGGCGTTATAGCCTGGGTCTTGTTTGGCCGTGGGGGATTTTCCGACAAATGAACCTGAATGGATTCGGGCATTGGTCACGCTCGCAAAGATGATGCCCTTTCCGTAGGATGTGATCTTGAATCCGTCTATTTCCACATTATCAGGGACGAAATTAGGGTGATAAATCCTGACAGGAAGCTCCCAGTTATGGATTTGTAGGTTGCGTAGGCGAACGTTATTGCGGAATGCCCAGATGCATGCGTCTTGGTTGTCGCCCCCGAGCGGCTGCTGGTCTGCGCTACTGATAGTGAGTCCATCGGCGGAAGCACCCTCTCCGAACGATGCAAACCGCTGAATTACAAATCCAGTGGGAACATGCAGGGCCAGGTTTAGGACACGTGTATAGTTGCCGAAGCTGAACTGAGTAGTGTCACTTGAATCAGAGCGCGCATAGGTAATCGTTGAACCGTTACCGTAAAGGGTCACACCTGCAGGTAGAGGTACGAGCCGTTGCGTAACTAGATAGTTTTTACCTTGCTCAAGCCACAAAGGACGGGGTGTGCCAGCTAGGACGGCATAGGCAGCTTGAAACGCTGCGGTGTCGTCCGTAACGCCGTCACCTACTGCGCCAAAGGCTTCGATTCGTAAGGGGGTGCTGCTCAATTGGGCAAACACCGTGTCATCCGGCGATGAACCTGTGCCGCCATAATATCCAACCAATGCAGCACCCTTCGTTGGGTCGGTTGCGTTAGCGAGGTCGCCGCGTAGTGCATCGTCTGCCATGGAAATCTCCTAGCTTTCAGTCGTTGTAGACATGGGAATCAGGATACGAACATCCGAGATGATTGGGCCCATTGCCTGCCCGTGCTGCTGACAGATATCAGGGGGAGTGAGTGTGGAGCCTGAAGCCGCGTGATTAAACGCCGCGTTTAGGCGAATCGCGGGTGGGTTGTTCGCGACAGCGAGGGCTCGGGGGCCATCGTTCCTCGGGACAATTATTTGAGAGCGTCTACCAGAGTCAGGTCCGTAGCGTTCGCAAGATCACTTCGCAACTCATCGTCGGCCATTGAAGCCTCCCGGTTATGGTGTGTCGTGGATTGGATAGTCAGTAATTGGGCAGATTTGAGATGATGTCATTGCGGCTGCCCCTCTTTGCGAGTAGAGGAGATAGCCGACATTTCTCTTCATCGATACTCGGTCAGGTCACGCGGATTTTGATAATGCTACCTGTGCGGTACAGACTGCCAACTGCTAACCCGCCAGCGCTTGCTGCAGCATCGTCGGCATACTCAGGAATGCCGTTCGGAATACGCCATGTCTCACTGGCGTGGGCGTATAAGAGCTTAGCGTTGGCCTGAGATTGGAGAACGATATCTCCGGTTGACCGCATAGTTAAGGCGTTAGCGGTCCTGCTTCCTCCAGGCATAGGGAAGCAGAGTGTCGAATCCCACCGGGAATTGGCAGCGTTCCAAACAGGGTTTGGCAAGTCGCGCATATCCAGGACACGCGGGAATAAGGTCTCGTTGGTGGAGTTTATTCGGGCCTGAATATTGGCAAGGCCAGATGTTCGATTCGGCCCGCCCATAATGTTTATCTCGTTACGAGCCGCAGATCCATTGTTAGAGAACAGCCACAGACCGCTGTTGTCGTAGCGGGAGATATTGAATTGTTGATCTGGAGAGCTGCTATAGATAGCGTTAGCATCAGCTGGTGTGTCGTGAATTACCAAGTCATATGTACACCGTGTATTGAACCCCGCAATTGCCAGAGCACCACTTGTCCCAGAGCCGCACCCAACCATGGTGATGGACGCATAAGTCCCACTGGCCTTGTTTGTGCTCATGGCCGCACCGCAGTTATACGCCGTTCCGGTAATTCTGGAGTTCTTGGCGCCAATGCCAACACCGCTGCTGCTATCGTCTGATAGGACAACGGCAATCCGGCAATTTGTGGCGATGAAATCAATGATGGAACAATTGATGCAATTGTTTTTCAGGTCGAATGTATAGGCAGTGTCGTCAGAGGTCCCGGTGTTGTTCTTCGCTGTCGGCCGAATCATCATGGAGTCGGAGAGGTTCGCAAACAGGAACGATGAGCTAGCAACTCCTGCTCCATCGGTGCCGCAATCGATGATGAGGTTATTGCTGCAGTCTGCAGCAGAGTCTCGGTTATTGTTGTACCAGAGGAGAGCAAACCCCCGTGTGTCTGTAAAAATTAGTTTATCGGCAACACAGTTTTTAGGACTTGCGAATGAGATACCCTGCCCATCCGTCGCGGCAGCATTGCCTGTTAACCCAAGCTGTCCGCCCTCAATCCTGAAGTCGCGAAGCTCTACGCCGTTGGGATTGGCACCGTTGATTAAATTTGTAGTGCCCCCGTATCTACGAAATCGTAGAACGCCACCATCTCCGATGAAGCGAATGCCTTTCGCATTGGAGCCAAATGACAATGCATTTTCGCCGAATATGTAGATCGAGTCGGTACCTGGGCAATATATGGTCAGGCCTCCCTTTGTCTTGCCCAGATTCAAGGCAGCCTGGAATGCTGCCCAATCTAGCTCATCAGTCAATGCGGTGGCATGTGGATAGACTTGCTGGGCAAGCGCTAGACTCGCGAATATGGTTGACAGAGGACGACTAACACCATCACCGATAGCTCCGAAATCAAGAACGCTAACTCGTTCAAGGAGTTTGTCGGCGGTCGTACGTCCGGTTGAGCCGTTGAGTGGGGGAATATATCCCACTAATGCTGCGCCCTTAGTTGGGTCACTGGCGTTTGCGAGATCACTGCGTAGATTGTCATCTGCCATTTTTCAATCTCCCAATTTGCGGCCGCTGTCGTGGGGCGGTTAATTATTGCGCTGAAAAAAAGATCTTGAGGTGACTTTACGGTGACGCTGTCGTTACTGGGAAGCTGAAGGACTGGGCAGTTAAGGGATCGCAACTGATCCCACATGCCCGCATGCTTCTTTCATCGAACGGTTATATACCGCGGAGTGAAGTTAAGGCAAACTACTACAAGAATTGGCTCACTGTCCGACGGGGTCGTTTTGCCTTGTTAAATGGGCTTCGCGACCTCTATAGCGTCAAGATACATTAGGAGAGCTCAAATGGCGGACGATGCATTACGAGGTGACCTTGCCAACGTTTCCGACGCTGCAAAAGGCGCGGCCCTGGTAGGGTATTTGTCATCAGGGCAGGGGGCCATTGGAAATACGGTTTCCGACAAGCTCAACGAGTGTGTCTCCGTTCTGGATTTTGGTGCGCGTCCGAATAATGCTCTTGATCCTGTATCCGTTTGGCTGAGCGGCACGGAGCCTCGTTTTGCCTCGTTTGCGGATTTACAGACTGCATATCCCCATGTGACGTCGCTCACATAGAGTGTCAACTGGGCCGCCTTCCAAGCGGCGGCGAACTATTTCAATCAGCGTGGCGGGTATGGCGAAATCATCATTCCTGCTGGTCGCGATGGATATCTCTATCACTTGGACGACGAGGTGGTCATCCAAGTTAGTGGGGTTACCGTGCGTGGCACAGGCGGGAAAATCATTACGAGATTTCCAAACACCAGCCAAAAAGCTTTTTTCGATTTGAGTCTCCAGTCGCTCCCGGTCAATGGTATGAGGTGACTGCTGTTCCAGCACCATCCAACATTTTTAATGAAGGTCGCCGTACGCTGACAACGGCGGTAGCGACGTCTTTTCAGCCAGGCGACCAAGTTGAGATTCTCTCATCCAACTACTTTAGTGGAATAGCAGGGCAGTCGGGATACGCTATCAAGCCGAAAGGTGAGCACAATGTCATTCAGTCCGTGTCGGGCAATACGGTGATTTTGAGTGAGTACTTAAAAGACACGTACGTAATAGGAGACGGTGAAACCTTAAGGATCAGAAAGGTAACGCGCATCACCGATTGCGCTATTGCCGGATTGAAGGGCAAAGGGAGTGGTGTCACGCCTGAGCATCAAGCCCAGAATGCCTATGGTGTTCGTTTTTTTATGCAAACTAGTTGATAGATTATCCGTCTGCGATAACGATGGCGAGGGATTTAGCCGATTTTTTGGCCAAGCGAGCAACTGCCTGAACGTCATAGGGCATAACAACAGGATGCATGGATGGAATTTGGCTCTCGAGGGAGATAGGCCAGCGGGAACAGTTTGGTTTACTGGCATCAATCTATCAGGATGTGAATCCGTTTCCATTCGAGGCAACACTGCTACCAACATGCGTCGTCCGTGCGATATGGATAGTGCTTTCGAGGCTGGAGTAGGGTACACCATACCGACGCGTTCTATCACCATTGAAGGCAATACGTCGGTACGCTGTCAGAACGTGATTGGCGGACATTTTGCCGTCGACATCACGATCATAGGAAATACCGGGGTCGGTTGTGTACATGGCATCGGTTCACGTGGCTACAACGTGACCATCATCGGGAATACCGTCGGTCGAGTGTATGGCACGGTCATTGGCGTCGGGCAGGCCCCGGACGATATGACGTACACAGAGAGCCCAACCGCCGGGAGAGTGACGATCATCGGCAATCGCGGTTCCGGGGCAAACGGCGTGTCTGTCAGCGCTCAATTTGATTCGATGCTTATTAAAGATAATACCTTTTCTGATATCTATGAGTACGCAGTCGGCTTCCATTCAAAAGTGATTCGAAATGCGCTCATTACTGGCAACGTGTTCAATTCGAATACTAATGTGTCAAACGCGCAACTGGGTATTGTCCAGTACAATCCGTTCGCGGATGCCACCAAAAAAATCCGCGGGCTAGTGATTGCAGACAATGTCTTAAACGGTTTCCCGAAGGCCGTCATAATATCTGGCTGCGCTAAAGAAACGCCCGCTGAAGACGTCATCATCGAACGAAACCACTTCAACGATACGGTGAATCAGGATATTGAGCTTGGCTCGAGTCAGGCCGGCGAGGGTGGATGGTTTGGGCGGAACGTACGTATTGTTCGCAACTACTTATCCAAGTCGACCTTTTCAAGTGGAATTCACATCAGTCGAAAGGCTTTCGACAGCAGTCTGAGATTCGCCATCGAGCCTCGACTAGAAGAGAACATAGCTCGCCGAGATAATGACAGCGATATTACGCTGGCAGGATTTATTCAGCCAACGACCATAGGGTTTTCTGATGCGACGTATTCACGCGGCGCACGCTTACGTGAATATGGTCCGTCTGCTGGTGGAGTAGTCGAACAGGTGTGCGTGACGGCGGGCACTATTGGAACAGTGGTGGGTACGACAGGGTCTATTTCCGCAGGTACCAATCAACTGACTCTGAGCAATCAGGCCTTATCGATTGGAAACTATATTTCCATTGCAGGGGCAGGTGCCAATGGCGGGGTAATGAGTACCCGTGTTCTTGCGACGACAGGAAGTGTTGTAACCGTCGCCAATAATGCGCTTACATCGGTCACTGGCGGAGTTGTGTCATTCGTCCCGCCTGTGTTTAAGGCCGCGGGAACGCTCGCGACCTGACTGAACGGCGGCTGCGTGAGGTCAATTCAACGAGACAAGGCATTTCTTCAGAGCCGACTCGTGTCCACATATAGAGAACATGAGTCGGGTCATTTCATGGCAGACTTTCTGCATCAAAGCGTGTTCGTAGCTACGATGGATATGTCTAGTTCAGTAGTCATATAGGGTTTACAGATAGTGCGCCGTTTGCAATTGTCACTCTGTATTTGTTCCCGTTCGCATCTGGCATGATCAGTCCACCTCCGACGTATGTCAGCTCCAGGAAACCATCGTATCGGAACGTGCCAATTTTTCGCATGGCGCTGGTTGGGGTTTGATCCCCTCCAGCCCATACGCTCAGGCCGGTGTAGGGAGCAAAGGTAGAAATTTGCTCCATCGCGACGGCTGCGCCTCGTCTTGTGCTTCCAGGGCGCGCGAACTCTAATGCTGAGCCGAAACTGCCCGGTCCAGCCACGCTATCAGGTGAGGTTAATACCGTGGTCATACTGGACTCTGGGACATTGCCGGGATCAAATACGGGGGTTCCTGTAGCTCTGTACGACGCGATTCTGCCTGTGACGTGACCTTCATAAATCCTAGCGCCAACCCTTACACGCACTTGTACGTCATCTGTTTCCAAGAAATATCGCTGCGCCGCTCCGCCTCTTGCACATACATCGAGGAAAACGGGTCCATTTAGCTTCGTAGTGCCGTCAGAGGCCCCTTGCGCATAATAGGTATAGCTGCCGGATAACGTGGCGCGGATATACACGTCTCCCACGTTGTATGAAGTCTTTTGAATCTGGATGGCGGCTGTGGCACTGCATTGCGCTGATCCGTCTAGAATTTGAAGCCCAGTCACATCGCCAGGGCCATCGCCTTCGTCAACAAACCGAACGAACTCTCCGCAATTGTCGATGCTTATGTGATTTATCCGAACGTTTTCAGTGCCATTGAGCTGTACGGCACAAGTCAAGAGGCTGGTTTCTATACATCTATGTGAGCCGTACCCAAAAGAGATGTCTTGGCATCCCGATAGTCGAATGAATTCTCGATTGCGCCCCGCTGTGTTGTAGCCGGCATCCTCGCTAATTAAAGTGTCTACGTGTCCCCGGCGCGTAGGGAATGTATTTCCGGGATTGATTTTAAAGGAGCAGCCTCCGGTTCGCTTGGTTCTTACATCCCCAAAGAACCAATCTGTTGACTCTCTGTCTATGTCGCCGCCAAATCGGATAGCGTGTTCTCCCGAGTCTGCTATGGATGCACGAGGTATTCTGAATCTCTGGCATCCGTTGATCAGCACTCCGTTGTGCGCCGGTTCAAAGTTAGCGTCAGGCGATTTCCCCGAAAAATCCAATTCCAAGTTCCAATCGTCAGCGGCGTCTATCCGCAATGCTCGAATGTAATTCTGCGCCTTTAGTCGGCCGTTCAGACCTGTCCCTCCCGCTAATACATTTGTGCGATTTTGTACGTGAAATGGACGATCCACATTTACAGCTTCGCAATCTATGTAAGCTGCACTAGGATGTATAAACAGAGTTCCGTCAATAGCAGGAAGGCTACTGATAATTCGACCACCTTTAAGGGACGCACCCACCTGCATCATCATGGAACCGATATTCGTCCGGTCTGTGGTCACCAAAAAGTCTTCCACGCAGGCATGCTCGCCGATGTTGAAAGTGTAAGTCGAGGTATTACCTAACGCCTTGAACTCAGCTCCGTGCCCCTCTAGGATCGCACCTGCCGGGATTACCAAACCATCGAAGCCGTATACCGCGCCTCGCTCAAATCGGGCTGGATATCCAATAGCCGCCATATCAGCAAGATACGCGTTTATCGCTTGAGTCTCATTGCTGCCATTACCCACAATTCCGTAATTGGCAGGAATCGGAACGGTGCGGAAAATTGCGGCCGCCGTGGCGTGTTTATATCCGACCAGTGCCGCACCCTTTGCAGGATCGGTCGCGTTTGCAAGATCACCTCGTAGTGCATCATCAGCCATTTCAGCCTCCCGATAGAACTCGTTGCAGATCCGGATTCGGCCAGTTATAGCACCGAAGCGTGTCAGTTGCGTAACGGGTAATGCGGGGCGTTGGATGGCACAGCTGCCGCATAGAACGGCTAGGAATTGGTTTCTTGGACTGCGTTGGAACGTAATCCCAAATTACGTCACTACACCCTCAAGCAAGCCCTCAGCGCCACCAACGTACCTAATCCCCATGCGCAAATCCGATTTCGCAAACGCAGCCTTACTACCCCCGTACCGAGCCACCCGCTGGTACCACCCCATCGAACAATCCATGATGGAGTTCGGAATCATCTCACCCCTCCGCGCCGCGATGTATATCGCCACCCTGGGCCACGAATCATGCGGATTCACTTACACCCGGGAAATCTGGGGCCCCACAGTGGCGCAACGGCGCTACGAGGGCCGAACTAGCCTAGGCAATACCCACCCCGGCGACGGATTCCGATACCGAGGACGCGGCCTGATCCAGATCACCGGACGCGCGGTGTCGAATGGGCTAGACGTTGACTACATTACCCATCCAGAATGGCTCGAACGCCCTACGGACGCCGCCAGAGGCAGCGGCTGGTGGTGGCTGAACAAGGGTTGCAACGAGATCGCCGATAGCGGCGATTTTTTGCGCCTGTCCATACGAGTCAATGGCAGGACTGCCAGGGGCCTGCCTAACGGATGGAACGATCGGAACCGCAGGTATGCCGCGGCCTGCATGGCACTGGGCGTGTGACGCTGACTGTCATTGGGATGCACAATCATTGCATCAGAAATTCCCCTCTCTGCACGCTGCGGACTTTTGTTAGACAATTGAAGAAAGGTCGGCGTACTGCCAGTTGTTGCATCTGGCACATGTCCCTCACCGGATTCGCAGACGATTTCCAGGAAAGCCCGTATGACGCTCTCGATAGGAATAACGGCAATCCTCGTAGGTATCATCGCCTACGGCATGGGCAAGCTCAGCGTTTACGTCCAACAGGACCACGAGCGCGATCCGGCTTTGCCCCACGACCCTGCGCTGGGCTGGGGGCAGCGTCAGTTCGAGCTGTGGAGCCAGGCTCAGGAAAACGCAGTGACGGCGGAACGCGAATTGGCAAAACTGATCTCGACGCTGTCATTGGCCGGTATCGCTGGCGTGGTTGCATTGGGCGAGTTGAAAATCATCGGCGCCATGGGTGTCCGTGTGTTGATTCTGGGTTTTCTCGCGTCGGTGTTGTGCTGCGTTGCCAATCTGCAAATGCGCCAATCCTGGTTCCACAAACGCGCGCGCCGGATCCAGGAAGCCCTCGATCAGGGGCAACCGGCACATCGTTTGCTGCGTGATGCCGTGGGGCATCGTATCGTTTCTGCGGTGTCGATGATCGGAGCGATCCTGTTTGCCATTGCGTTAGTGTTGACTGCATTGACCGTGGCCGCCGGCAGCACCGATTGCGCGGGTCCGATCGCCAAATACAGCGTGAAGCAGCTGTATTGCAGCGTTCCCGTTCAGGAATTGGCGCGCAAGGACTGATGGCACCTGGCTGGAATCATGGCTGCGGTTGCTAGGCATTTGCAAGAATGCGGTGAATTTCCGACTGGACCTCGCGGTGATTGAAATCGACTAAATCGGTCAAGCTGGCAATTCTTGAAGCAGTTTTTTCAAATAAAACCAGTGAAGCCAATAGCGCTCGACGGCTGTCCGACAGGTCGAAGGAGGCCCAGCACTCTTCTAGCATTGTCTGGATATCCGCATCCATCCATTGTCGCATTCTGGTTCCAAGATACCGGACATCCCGCTTACCGTTATACCTGATGATATGGTCCCATTCGATCATTCGCAGGAGTTCTGCTTTTAGATCGTTGTCACGGAATTTCACCGACCAAGGCTCATTCCTGACGATGGCCTTGGCAGCCATCAACGCTGCTGCGTAGCCCCAGTTCGCACATTCGTTGAACGTTTCTTGCCTCGGAGGCTCAGGTACTTTGCTGGAGAATTGAAAGCCGGACGCATCCCCGTCCTTGTCGAGCAATACCTTGAAAGGCCGATCATACGTTCCACGCTCGTCATTGATACTGACGAGCGTAAAATCGAGCTTTCCGCCGGCATAATAGACAAGCCGCGTCGTTTGGCCGCTGCTGTTCTCCAAGCGCTCAACTGCAAGTACCTTGCCTAGTGTTTCCCACCACGTATCGTCAGTTTCCAGGATTTTAGGATCGCGAACGTGAAGTTCTATGTCGCGATCAGAAAGTGAATGTGCGCCTGATGCCGCAGCTGAGCCCGTGAGGATCACACATCGAATGTTGTCGTTACTCTTGGCCCATGAACTAATTGTCTGCAGTACATGTTCATAATCCATGAACGTGATCTCCAACGATGTGACCGAACGCTTCTACCCCGAAAATCCCACGTTTTGAGGGCCAATTCTACAAAAGTTCTAAGGGAGGTAGGCTTTCGCGCTTTACACCAAGGTCTTCCTGTCAGCTCGTGATGTCGAGCTGTTCTTGTGTGCAAGCATTCATCGGCGCAAGATCTGGACAAGCCATATTGCATCAGCGCCTGCTATTCAAGCTTGATCCCCGCATCCTTCACAACCTTGAGCCATTTCTCAATCTCCGCCTGCAGCGAGCGATTGAATTCCTCTGGCGTACTGCCTACGGTTTCGATGCCGTCTTGAGCGAGGCGTTCCTTTAATGCCGGATCGGCCAGGACCTTGACGATAGCGGCTTGCAGCGTCTGTATGACCGGCTCGGGCGTGCCGCGTGGTGCTAATACGCCATGCCAGGCAGAGGCCTCGTAGCCGGGAACACCCGCCTCGGCCACCGTAGGCACATCAGGCAGCAGCGGCGAGCGGCGCGCACCTGTGACGGCCACGGCCTTTACGTTACCCGCCTGCGCCTGTTTTGAGGCCGATGCAGCGTCGCCGAATGTCATGTCCACGACTCCGCCTACGACATCGAGCAGGGCAGGGCCTGCACCTTTGTAAGGCACAGGAATCAGCGAGATGTCAGCCTGCCGCATGAACAGCTCGACCGCCAGGTGCGCAGAGCTGCCTTGGCCCGCCGTGGATAGCGTCAGCGTACGAGGCTGACGTTTGGCGAGTTCGATCAGTTCTGCGAGGGTGTTGACGGGCAGTTGTTTTTTCACTGCTACGACGTAGGGATAGCTGGTCAACTGCGTGATGGTTGCAAAATCCCGGCGTGCGTCATAGGGCAGTTTGCTATAGACCGAGGGATTGATCGCATTGGGTCCGCTTTGCCCTAACAATAGGGTGTAGCCGTCGGGGGCGGCTTTTGCGACGGCATCTGTGCCTATGATGCCGCCGGCACCGCCACGGTTGTCGATGATGAAGGACTGGCCTAGTTGTTCGCTGACGCCTTTAAATACGAGGCGTGCCACGATGTCCGCACCACCTCCAGCCGCGAAGGGCACGATGACCTTGACCGGGCGGTCGGGGTAGGCCGCCTCGGTCCGGGTGGCGCCGAGTGCGGCGAAACAGATAGCCAGCGTTGGTACGAACGTCTTGAAAATGCTGCGCATGAGATGTCTCCTGTGTTGTTTTTGTAATGTGTTGGCTTATGGCGTGTTGGTGGCGGGAACGCCGCCGGCGTAGGTGCGGTAGCTGACGCCCTATGCCTGGTTTGCCGCCGCTTTGCCGCGCACTTGTACGCCTGCGGTGTCTTCTACGTAGCGAATGATTTCGGTCAGGTCTGCGTCGCTGCCGAGTTTGTCGCGTGCGTCGTTGAGCAGCTTGCGCGCGGCATCGCCGACTCGCAGCGGTACGCCGAGCTGCTCGCTTTCTTCGAGGCAGAGGCGTACGTCTTTGGTGGACAGGCCTATTGCAAAACCGAAGTCAAAGCTGCGGGTCAGCACGAAGCGTGGGATTTTGTCTTCCGACGCATTGGTGCGGCCCGAACCGGAGTTGATGATTTGCACCATGACGTCTGGATCGAGGCCAGCCTTGACGCCCATCACCATCAGTTCGGAGGTGATGCTCAGTGCGGTCACGGAGATCAGGTTGTTGATGACCTTCATGGTCTGGGCCATGCCGGGCTTTTCACCGACGTAAACGGGTTTGCCCAGCACGTTGAAGATGTCCTGCAGTTGCTCGAAACGCTCGCGCGGACCGGAAATCATGAGCGCCAGGGTGCCGCGTGTGGCGCCTGTGACGCCGCCGCTGACCGGGCAGTCGATGCTCTGGATATTGGCTGCTGCCAGGCCATCGGCCAGGGTACGCGCCGCGGCGGAGCCGCTGGTGGACAGGTCGATCACGGTACGCACCGCTTTGCCGCGCGCCAGACCCTGTTCGCCCAGTGCCACGGCGATGACGATATCGGGGGTGGGCAACGATACCAGCACGGTGGCGGCGCTGTCGGCCACGGCTTTGGGGGACTCTGCGATGAGCGCGCCTTTGTCTTTCAGCGCTTGCAAGGCCTCGGGTTGCGTGTCGTAGATGGTCAGGGTGTAGCCTGCATTCAGCAGCCGTTCTGCCATCGGGGTGCCCATGCGGCCGATGCCGATAAAGCCTAGATGTTTTTCCGTTGTCATGATGTGTCTGTCACTCGTGCAAAAGGGGAAGGGGATTCAGGCGGCCGTCCAGCCGCCATCGATGGGCAAGGTCGCGCCGGTGATATCGCTGCCGGTGTCGGCGCAGAGAAAACAAATCAGGGCAGCCACGTTTTCCAGGGCCACAAACCGGCCGGTTGGTTGGCGTGCCGCGAGATAGTCGCGCTCGGCTTCCTCGACGCTTTGGCCCGACTGTTTGGCGATGGCGGCGATCTTGCTGACGATGGCGGGCGTAGGGGCGGTTCCGGGGGCGACGGCGTTGCAGGTGATGCCGCTGCCGGCGGTCTCGATGGCCAGGGCGCGGGTCATGCCCAGCAGCGCGGTCTTGGTGGTGATGTAGCCCACGCGGTTCGGCGCGGCGCCGCTGCCATAGACCGAGGATAGATTGATGATGCGGCCCCACTGCTGGGCGAGCATGCCGGGCAGGGTGAGGCGTGCCAGGTGAAAGGGGGCCGAGAGATTGACGGCGAGTCCTTCGTCCCAGTGGCCGCGAGGCAATTGATGGGCCGGCTCGAAATGCCGGATCACGGCGTTGTTGACCAGGATGTCGATGCGGGGAAATTGGGTCAATGCCTGGGCCGCCATGGCTTCGATCTGGTCTACGTCACGCAGGTCGGCTTGCAACAGCTCGACTTTGGCGCCGTGACGGTCTGCGATGGCATCGCGGGCTTGGCGTGCTTGGTCGTTGGCGTTGAGGCAATGCATGACAACCGACGCCCCGGCCGACGCCAATTGATCGGCGATGGCATATCCCAGACCGGCTTCGGCGCCGGTGACGAGTGCGTGGCGGCCTTTCAGCGGCGGATTCATGCGACGTCCCCGGCGGCCTTGGCCGGCATGGCATGTCGCACCAGCCGGATGTAATAGTCCAGGTCGCACGCTGCATCATGAAAATCCACGTTGCCTCGGTGGTTGCCGGCTGAGGTTCGGCCGGAGCGGCGCGCGTAGCGAATCGCGCACACGCTGAAAGAAGCGTATTCCAATGTCTGTCTCCTCCTGGTCGAGGTGTTGGTTTTTATTCAAATACAATAGGATTGTATTATAGTAATACATCATGCGGTGGCAAGAGGATGGTCCGGCGCCGCATCTAATTTGTGGAGAAAAACTATCATGGCATTAAGGCCCGAATTCCAATCCGAGCAGTTCCAGAAGGGGCTGGAGGTGCGTCGAGCTGTTGTAGGTGACGCCTATGTCGACAAGTCGCTAAACAGCGCCGACGACATGAGCGCGCCGCTGCAAAAGCTGGTGACGGAGTACTGCTGGGGGGATGTGTGGACCCGGCCCGGGCTGGAGCGCAAAACCCGTAGTTTTCTCAATCTGGCGATGTTGATCGCTCTGAATCGGCCGAACGAGTTGCGGTTGCATATGCGTGGCGCTGTCAATAACGGCGTGACGAAGGATGAAATTGTCGAGGTGATTCTGCAGGCGGCTATTTATTGCGGTGTGCCGGCGTCGTTGGATGCCATGAAGGCGGCGCATGAGGTAATCGCTGAGATGGAAAAAGAAGGCGTATTGCCGTAAAGCATCATCGGCGCTGCTGCAGATATGCCAGATGCGTGCCGATGGCGAAGAGCTGTCGGCACGCCATAACGAGGAGACATCAGTATGAAGAACGATTCGATCGCGTTTATCGGTCTAGGGGCGATGGGCCTGCCGATGGCGCGTAATCTCGTCAAGAACGGGTTTGCGGTGACGGGATATGACTTGAATCCGCAGGCGCTGGATGCGCTGGTGCAGGCGGGTGGCAAGCGCGCCGCAAGTGCGCGCGAGGCGGTGGCTGGTGCAGGGCTGGTGATCACGATGCTGCCCACGGCGGCGCACATTCGTGCCGCGCTGGAGGGCCCCGATGGCGCGTTGCAATCGCTCTCGGAGGCGTCGCTGTTGATCAATATGTCGACCATCCTGCCGCATGAGACGGATGCCATTGCCGCGCTGTTGGAGGCGCGCGGCCTGAGGATGCTGGATTCCCCGGTGGGGCGATCTGCGATGGAGGCAGAGCGAGGCACCTTGCTGATTCTGGCCAGTGGCGCGGCCGGCGACAAGGCTCGCGCAGAGGAAGCATTGCTCTGCATGGGCAATCAGATCATTGATTGTGGCGAGGTGGGCGGTGGTTCTCGTGTAAAGGTGATCAACAACTTCATGGGGATCTCGCTCAATGCCTTGACGGCCGAGGCATTGACGCTGGCCGAGGCATGCGGGCTGAGCGTGGAGCTGGCGTTGCAGGTGATGCGTGGGACGATCGCAGGCCAGGGCCATATGAATATCACGTATCCGAACAAGGTGTTGCGCGGCGACTTGTCGGCAGGTTTTCAGGTCGACCTCGCGCATAAAGACCTGGGCCTGGCCCTGGAGCTGGCATCGCGCAGCCGTGCGTGTGTGCCGATGGGTAGCGCCGCGTATCAGTCGTATACTGCTGCGCGGGCGCAAGGCAGGGGCGCGCAGGATTACAGCGCTATTTATCCCTTGATGCGCAGTCTGGCAGGATTGCCTGAGGCGCTGCCATATATCGTGGATACGCCGGTCAATGCGGATCCCTTTGGAAAGTCGGCGGCGCGNTGAGTGGCGCCGGCGACTTTCGGGGCGATCATCGTTCGTGGGCGTTGATCGTTTTCGGCTTGGTTAATCGGCTGGTTAGTCCGCGCTCTCGGACTGTAGCGATTCCTGCAGGATTTTGATCGCGACGTCGGCGGCATTACGCACGTGGCGTCGCGCCGCTGCGCGTGCGGCCTTGCCATCACGCGCCTCTAGTGCCTGCAGCAGCTCGGTGAGCTCGGCGATGCTGTGTTTGGATCGGCCAGGGGCCTGGATTGAGGTCGAGCGCAGCAGCATGACGCGGGAGTTCAGCAGGTGCAGGCTGTTGGTCAGCGCCTCGTTGCCCGCCCCATCCAGCAATTGCTGATAAAAGGCGTTTTTCGCGGCCAGCTGCTGCAGCGCGGTGCCACGGGGCAGGGTGCGTTTCATCGCCTCCAGGGCTTTGCGCAATGCGATCAGTTGCGCCTGCGTGGCATGCTCGGCGAAAAGCTCACAGGCCAGGCCTTCGAGTTCCTCGCGGACTTGGTAGATGCCGCGCGCCTGTTCGGGCGAGAGCCGGGCGACGACGGGGCCGCGATGAGGAATGACGAGGATCAGGCCCTCGGATTCCAGCTGGCGCAAGGCCTCGCGCACCAAGGTCCGGCTGACACCGGTCATCTCGCACAGGTCACGCTCGGGCAATCGTTCACCGGGCCGGAACCTGCCGACCAGGATGGCGTTGCGTATATTTTCTGTCACGCTGTGCCTCAGCACTGAAGCGACGCGTTGGACCTTGAAATCGTCTTGTGGCTCTACGTGGGCAGTCATGGGCGTAATGCAAAAGGTATCCAGAGCATATTTCGAGCGCCCCGGATACCGTTGGGTGCGCCCGTCGATTATTGCGTCTTGCCTAATACCTTTCGAACACGATCCAGGTAGGCAGGGCCATCGAATCCAACTTGCTGGGCACGTTTGTTCCAAGCATCGTATGCGGATCCTATATATTGCGGCTGCATTAGTTTAGCCCTTTCTTCATCCGGTGCGACCCAGAAGGTCACGCCGTTCTTTTCCATTGCTTGGCGTGCGTTGGCGACAAACTGGTCGTATTGGCTGAAGGCGTCGTGTTGTACGCCGTCCATGGCGTTTTGGACCTGTTTCTGCACGTCGGGCGGCAGTTTTTCCCAACTGTCGGGGTTAACGAGTATGGCCCAGCCGTTGATCGGGCCGAGGCTCCAGTTCTGGACGTTCTTGGCGATGCGCCAGAATTCCAGCGATCCGCCCACGCACATCGAGATAAACAGGCCGTCGATGACGCCACGCTCCAGCGCCGGGAAAATCTCGGTGGTGGGCATGGCGACCGGCTTGCCGCCCAGGGCGTTGACGACTTCGGCGGTCTGGGGATTGTGCACGCGCAGGCGTTTGCCCTTGAAGTCCTCGATCTTGTGGATGGGGTCCTTGGAAAACAGCTGTTGGGTGCACCAGGTGCCCTCGGCGAGCACGATGGCGTTCCATTTGTCTTTCCAGATTTTGCGGGTGTCTTCGCACCAGAAGGCGTCGCAGACCTGTTTGTACTCTTTGATGTCGTTGATGAGCCCCGGTAGGTTAAAGATGCCCATGCGTGGCTCGTCGGCAGCCAGATAGGTGTGCAGGGCAGCGCTCATGTCCACGCGGCCTTCGCGAACCGCGGTCGCCATTTGGGCGGGCGGCACCAGCGAGTCGCTGACGGTGACCTTGACCTTGCCGCCGGTGGCTTTGGCGACGCGATCGGGAACGGACGCGGTGAGAATGGAATAGCCGTCGCCGGGCGAGGTGATGACAGCCATGGTCAGGTCATAGGTCTGTGCCTGCGAGGCGCCGGCCCATAGGGTGACACCGAGGGCGGCAGAGAGCGCTAATGACCGTAGCCGCGAGGGCGGGCGAGTGGGGTGATTCATGTTGCTCCTCCTGGATGGTGCGCGGTGCGCTGTGTGAATTTGTGATCATTCGATAATACAATATGCCTATAATATCGTCATAGCATTTCTCGGGCGATCGGTCTCGCTCAGGGAAAACACCATCGCGCACAAAGCGTCGAGGAGACAAACATGAGCAGCATTGATATGCCGATGCAGGCGCCGGCAGAGGCGGCCATATCGCCAGGCGCGTCGCCTTATCCATTGGATGGCAGCGCAGATTTCAGCCTGATTCGAGGGATGGTTGGTATTACCCGATGCTCCGGGGCGCTCGCGACGGCAGCACTGCTGTTGATGGCGCTGTCGATGTGCTATGAGATTTTTTCGCGCTACGTGTTTAATTCGCCGACTTCGTGGGCGACGGAAATCTCGGGTTATCTGCTGGTGGCAACGGTGTTTTTTGGATTGGCCGCGGCGCAGTCGGCGAATGCGCATGTCCAGGTGGAACTCTGGATCGACCGGGTGTCGTCATCGACGCGGGTGCAGCTCGAACTGCTGGGGCAATGGCTGGCGCTGCTGTTCAGCGTAGTGCTGGGATGGCAAATGGCCAGCTTTAATTTTCGCGAGTATGTGAATGACACGCGGGATTGGGGCCTGTTGTCGACGCCGCAGTGGATACCGCAGTTGTCTGTGTCGCTGGGGATGCTGACTTTCTGTCTGTCTATCCTGGTGGATATCTATCGTTTGCGTCCGCCCGCAGAGCATTGGCGTCGTTGGTTGGCGCCCGTTGTTTTGGGCATCATGGTCCTCGCGCTCGTGGGTTTAGGGGCCAATCCCGTGTCTATTGCCGGCAGCCGGATCGATTGGGGAATGGCGGTGATCGCCGTGGCGTTCATCATCGCGATGGGGGCGTGGAGCGGCAAGACCACGCTGGTGCAGTCGTTGATTCTCATCGGCGGGTGCGCCGCCTTGTATGCCTTGGTCCGTGGACAGTCGCTGGGCTGGGTGGCTGCGTTGCTCGTCGGCAGCATGATGCTGCTGCTGTTTCTCGGCGTACGTATCGGTGTGGCGCTGGGCATGGTGGGGTTGTTGGGCGTGTACTTTTTGTTGTCGCGTCCACAGCTTTCATTGCTGGCCGAGCGGGCCTGGAGCAGTACGAATACTTTTACGTTGACGGCCGTTCCCATGTTTATTTTCATGGGCGGACTGCTGCTGCGCAGTGGGATTACGTCCGGCATGTTTGACGCATTGGTGCGCTGGTTCGGCCGCGCGCCGGGTGGCCTGGCGCATGCCTCTGCGGGGGCGTCTGCGATCTTCGCTGCCGTGTCCGGATCCAGTCTGGCCACAGCCGCGACGTTGGGGAAAGTCGCCTGCCCGGACATGATCGAGCGCGGCTATAGCCCGAGGTTGACGTATGGAGTCGCGGCCGCGGGCGCGACGCTGGGTATTCTGATTCCACCTAGTATCCCGATGATCATCTATGGGACGACGGTGGGGGCTTCGGTGACTCACCTGTTTCTCGCCGGCATGATTCCGGGTCTGTTGCTGATGGGCGTGTTTATGCTGGGTGCGCTGGTATGGGCACTGGCGGTGCCGGGGGCAGCGCCGCCCGCGCGCGCCTACACCATGCGTGAAAAGCTCACGGCCTCGCGCGGCATGGTGCCGTTCGTGATTATCATCGGCGCGGTACTGGGTTCTATGTATGCGGGGATCGCCACGCCGACCGAGGCTGCCGCCATTGGCGCCGTCAGTGCGTTCGTGCTCTGCCTGCTGCGCGGCAAACTGAATTGGCGAGCGCTGGTGGAGATCGCCTATGACGCGGCGAAAGTCACAGCCTTGTTGCTGCTGATCGTAGTAGGCGCGGGTATTTTCAGTTGGGTGTTCGACTATCTGAGGTTGCCGCGCGAAGTCGTCAACCTCATTCAGGGAGCTGATTTCTCGCCCATCGTCGTGATGGGGGCGATGGTGTTGATTTATCTGGTCCTGGGCATGTTCGTGGAGTCGATCGCGATGATGCTCATGACGCTGCCGGTGACCTATCCGATCGCCATGGCTCTCGGGCTGGATCCGATCTGGTTTGGTGTTTTTCTGGTGCTGATGATCGAGGTGGGTCTGATCACGCCGCCTCTCGGCATGGTGCTGTTCGTGTTGCGCAGCATGAATGATAAGGCCCGGTTCGGTGACATTCTCCGCGGCGCGTTGCCGTTCGTGCTGATCATCCTGCTCTTTTTGGGCCTGATTTACGCCTTTCCGCAGATCGTAATGTGGCTTCCTGAACAAGTGAAATGAAACCATGACTCAAACCGCTGATTCCGATGCGATTTCCCCGTCTGTTCAACTATCGCGTTTCGTCGCTGGCTCGCGTTGGGAGGATGTGCCGGCAGAGGTACGACATGCCGCGCGCCGGGCGATTCTGAATTTTTTCGCCGTGGCGATTTCTGCGGCACGCACGCCGTCGCTGGATATTGCGGTGCGTACGTATGCGCGCTTTTCGGCGGGACCGCAGGCGAGTCTGGCGGGCCGGCCGGATCGTGTGGATGTGTTGAGCGCTGCCGCATTGAATGCGATGGCGGCGAATGTGTTCGACTTTGACGACACGCATCATCCGACCATTATTCATCCCTCGTCGCCGATTGCGCCGGTGTTGTTCGCCTTGGCAGAGACGCGGCCCATGAGTGGACAGGAATTGCTACATGCCTTTGTGCTGGGGGTCGAGGTGGCCTGCCGTATCGGCAACGCGATCTCGCCGGAACATTATGCGCGTGGCTGGCATATCACCTCGACGTGCGGCGTGTTTGGCGCAGGGCTGGCAGCGGCAAAATCGCTGGGGTTGGATGTGCGGCAGAACGTGCATGCATTAGGCGTCGCTGCGGTGCAGGCGGGTGGTTTGGTGGAGGCGTTAGGTACCGGAGCCAAGAGCGTCAGCGTGGGCAATGCTGCACGCAATGGGTTGCTGTCGGCGTTTCTGGCTGCTGAGGGTTTTGATGGGCCGGCGCTGCCGTTGGAAGGAGAGCGCGGGTTCTTGAGAGTCGTCAGCGACAGTCCGCGGCTGACTGCGATGACAGAACGGCTCGGGGATAGCTGGGAGCTGTTGAATAACGCATACAAGCCGTATCCCTGCGGCGTGGTGCTGAATCCCGTCATAGATGCCTGCCTGGAGCTGTCCTCGGATCCGCGTATCCAGGATGGCGGATGGCGCGGTATTTCCCGTATTGCGTTGACGGGTCATCCCTTGTTGCGCCAACGGACGGATCGTCCCGATGTCACGAGCGGCCGCCAGTCTCAAGTGTGCGCGCAACATGCCGTGGCTGTGGCATTGGTGCGTGGCTGCGCCGGTCTCACGGAGTTTTCGGATGAGGCGGTGGCCGATCCTGTTTTACGCGGACTCGGTCAGCGGCTGGTGTTCACCGACGATCCCGCCATGTCGGTCGATGCGGTCAAGTTGCGCATTGAGTTCAGCGACGGCTCGGTGTTGCAGCGTGAGGTCACCGAACCGCGCGGCTCGTTGGCACGTCCGCTGGAGGACGACGCCATCGAGCAGAAGCTGCGTGACTTGGTGCGGTATGCCGGCGTGGACGTCGATGCCGATCGTCTGATTGATTCGGTCTGGTCATTGGAGACGGCTGGCGATGCCGCGTTGCCTATGCGCCTGGCCGCCACACGTAAATAGGAGACATTGCATGAAAAAGAAAATCATCGGGGCGATGATGGCCGCGTTGTTGATGGGCAGCGCCGCCCGGGCGGAATTTCCCGACAAGGCGATACGCATTGTTGTTCCCTTCGCTGCCGGTGGCGGTGTGGATACATTGGCCAGGCCATTCGCAAAGGAACTGGGTGAGATTCTCGGTCAGAGTATCGTGGTCGAAAACAAGGCCAGCAATACGGGGCAGATCGGCGCAATCGATGTTGCTCGATCGACGGCTGACGGCTATACATTGCTGTTGAGTTCGGCGGCTTTCGGGACGACGCCCGCGTTCTATCCGCAGGTTCCGTATGACCCGATCAAGGATTTCAGCCCGGTGATGATCATGGCGGCTGCGCCGCAAGTGCTGGTCGCCAGCAATAATTTCAAGGCAAAGTCGCTGCAGGATGTATTGGCTCAGGCCAAGCAGTCTGACAAGATCAATTTTGCCTTGTCCGCGAGTACCGGGATTCAGGCGCTGGCAACGGCAATGCTGGCTAAGCAGGCTGGTGTGGATTTCACGAAGATTCCGTACAAGGGCGCTGGCGCTGCTTTCGTCGACTTGATCAGTGGCGAGGTGGACCTGATGATCGACAATCCTGCGTCTTCGTTGGTGCACGTGCGCTCGGGAAAACTGCGGCTGTTGGCGACGACAGGCGCGAAACGGATGAGCATTTTGCCGGATGTTCCGACGGTGGCGGAAACCTTGCCGGGGTTCGAGGCTCGTAATTGGTTCGTGCTCGCGGCCCCGGCCGGAACGCCGCCCGCCGTCATCGACAAGCTGAACGCAGCGGCACGGACGGCACTGAGTACGCCGGCAATGAAGGAAATGCTGGCACGTGACGGGGTAGACCTGGTGGCGAACAGTCCGGCGCAGGCTTCAGAATTCCTGAGGGCGGAAGCCGCAAAGTGGGGCGCCTTGGTCAAGGAGTCGAATCTGCAGGTGCAGTAGACGTGATGATTGATTCGCGTTGCGGCAACTGCGCATGGATATAAACGTTCACTGCATCTTCCGATAGCGTGTCTTGAGATCGATAGTGGAGGCACGATCTATACAGCTGTACGGAACTAATCCAATGGATTACAATCGTAATTTGAATTGCGTAGTGGAGGTGCCTTCGTTCATTCGGCTTGCCGACAAGCTGCTCTGCCATGATGAGTATGCTGCTCTGATCACATATCTGGCTGAGCACCCCAAAGCGGGTGACTTGGTAGAGGGAACCGGCGGCGTGCGCAAATTGCGCTGGGGCAGAGGCGGGCAAGGCAAGAGGGGTGGGGTTCGTGTTATCTACTATTTTTACAATAGCTCCATGCCGCTTTACCTACTGACATTGTTTGCCAAGGGTGACAAGCTTAATCTCAGTAAAGCTGAACGTAATGAATTAGCGGATATGGTTGGCCTATTGGTAAAAATTTGGAAAGGACGAAAGTCATGAACAAGGCATTCGACATCATCAAGCAAGGCTTGCAAGAGGCCATTGATGACGCTCGTGGTAACGAGATTGGTGTCAGGGTGCATCGACCTCGGCCTGTTGATGTGAAGGCAGTCCGAGCCAAGGTGGGCATGACCCAGGAACAGTTTGCTGGGTGGTTTGGTTTTTCGACAGCAACACTGCGGCACTGGGAGCGCGGTGACAGAGTGCCTCGTGGCCCAGCGTTGGTATTGTTGAACGTGATTGAACGTAATCCTGGTGCAGTGATAAAAGCATTGCAGTCTTGACAATCCGAAGAGCGCGCGAAGGGGCTGTTCGTCCCTGACACGGAGTTCTCTCAAGCCCCCTCATCCCGTCTAGCCCACGGCTGACTGGCGTAGCATTGCGCCAGATAATCGATGAAAGCCTGCACGCGGGCAGGGCGTTTGCGTCCTGGTGGCGTCAGGATATGCAAGGCGATGGGTTCGACCTGCCATTCATCCATCACGGTTTCCAGACGGCCTGCCTCGATATCCTGCCAGACCAGGAACTCCGGCTGCAGCGCCAGGCCGAGGCCGGCTGTCAGCGCATGCGTCAGGGCTTCGGCGTTGTTGACGCGCAAGGGCGTATGCATGGATAGGCTGAATTCCCCATCACGTTCATGTTGAAAGCGCCAGCTGGGCCCTTTGTGGGAATACGCATATTGCAGGGCACGGTGCTCGGCGAGTTCGCTCGGATGCCGGGGCCGGCCATGGCGCTCGAAATAGGCGGGTGAGCCTACCAGCAGGAGGCGCACGTTGCATAGACGTTTGGCCAATAGGCTGGAATCAGACAGATTGGAAATGCGCACGGCAACATCGAATCGATTCGCGACGAGGTCTTTTTGCTCGTCGCTGAATTCGATGTCCAGACTCACGTCGGGATGGGATTCCATGAATTGAGGCAGGATGGGCGCCAGATGCGAGAGCCCGAAGGACATTGGCGCGGCAACGCGCACGAGACCGCGCAGGGCGGTGGCCTGTTCGGCCAGATCGGCCTCGACGGCTTCGCCCTCCTGCAGGATGCGGGTGGCGCGCTCTAGTGCAGCCAGTCCGCTCTCGGTCAAGGTCATGCGGCGGGAGGTGCGATGAAACAGCATGGTTTTCATGCGTGCTTCCAGACGCGTGATGGCTTTGGACACCGTGGCCTGCGACAAGGCGAAATCGCTGGCGGCGCGGGCAAAGGATCCTGTTTCGGCAACCTTGGCAAAGATCGCCCAGGCTTCCAGGTCTGGCAGTCTGTTCATGGATATTGGCGAAAGAGAGTGTTGTGCTGGATTCTACTGACCGCATGGCGCTGGGGGCAATGTGTCGCAGTCCGTTTGCCCAGGTGAGAGGGATCTGCTGATTGCTTCGCAAAGAGGCCGTTCCAGGCACGCGTGAAGAACGTGGCCTTGGCGTAATGACGAGTTCATGTCAATTTTGGAAAGGATGCTTTTCCAGTTTGACCCTTCTGATGACATCTATGGAGCCCTACACTGCTGCGCTGCGGCACTTTATTCGATCATCAACGAAGGGAGCAATGCGATGTCCAAGTATCTCGAAGTCCTGACCCCCCAGAATAGCCAGATCATTTTCATCGACCAGCAGCCGCAGATGGCCTTTGGCGTCCAGTCGATCGATCGTCAGGTGTTAAAGAATAATGTAGTGGGCTTGGCTAAAGCCGCGAAAGTGTTCGATATCCCAGCCACCATCACCACTGTGGAAACAGAAAGCTTCTCCGGCTTTACGTATCCCGAGTTGTTGGCCGTTTTTCCGGATCATCCGATCCTGGAGCGTACATCGATGAACTCGTGGGATGATCAGAATGTGCGTGATGCACTGGCCGCGCATGCTGCGCAAGGCCGCAAGAAAATCGTGGTTTCCGGCTTGTGGACCGAGGTCTGCAATACGACGTTCGCGCTGTCATGCCTGCATGACACGGACTATGAGATTTACATGGTGACCGATGCCTCAGGCGGCACCTCTGTCGACGCGCATAAGTACGCCATTGACCGCATGGTCCAGGCGGGCATTGTGCCGGTGACGTGGCAACAGGTGTTGTTGGAATGGCAGCGGGATTGGGCTCGCCGTGACTCGTACGATGCGGTGATGGGTATCGTCAAGGAACATTCCGGCGCTTATGGCATGGGTGTGGACTATGCCTATACGATGGTGCACAAGGCCCCCGAGCGTGTGAAGCACGGCGAGCGTATTGGCCCGAATCCGGCCAAGTAAGCGGAATCTAGCCAAGACCAGCCCCGGGCCTGCGCGGTCTGGGGCGCTTGCCATGCCTGCCGGCGTTTACCGGCGGCATCAAGAAAAGCTCCACAATCAGGAGAAAAGCATGACAATGTCAACTCGTCGAAAAATCCTCGGCGCGGCCACGACGCTGGCTGCTACGGCAGCGTTCAATGGCGCATGGGGCCGCAATGCGGCGGCCGAGGCACTCCGGAAAGGAGCTTCAACCGTGTCCGATGCCAGTCCTGACGTTATTTTCCATAATGGCCAGATCACGACGCTGGATCGTGCCAAGCCGGTGGTCAACGCCATCGCGATCAAGTCCGGCCGTTTTGTCGCGGTGGGCACCAACGAAGAGGTCACGCGGCTGGCGGGACCGAATACCCGCCTGATCGACTTGAAACGCCGCCATGTGCTGCCCGGGCTGTTCGACAACCACACGCATGTCGTGCGTGGTGGGTTGAACTACAACATGGAGCTGCGTTGGGATGGCGTGCGCTCGCTGGCCGACGCGCTGGAAATGCTGAAGCGCCAGGTCGCCATCACGCCCGCACCGCAATGGGTGCGTGTGGTGGGCGGGTTTACCGAGCAGCAGTTCGTCGAGAAACGGCTGCCGACGATCGACGAGATCAACGCGATTGCGCCTGATACGCCGGTCTTTTTGTTGCATCTGTATGACCGTGCACTGCTCAACGGGGCGGCGTTGCGGGCGGTGGGGTACACCAAGGACACGCCGGATCCGTTGGGCGGGCAGATCGTGCGCGATGCCAATGGGAACCCCACGGGCTTGCTGCTGGCAAAACCCAATGCCACGATTCTCTATTCGACCCTGGCCAAAGGCCCGAAGCTGCCGCTGGACTATCAGATCAATTCGACGCGCCATTTCATGCGCGAGTTGAATCGCCTGGGTGTCACGGGAGTGATCGATGCGGGTGGCGGTTTCCAGAACTATCCAGAGGACTACGAAGTCATCCAGCAACTGGCCGATGCCAACCAGATCACGGTGCGGCTGGCCTATAACCTGTTTACGCAAAAGCCCAAGCAGGAAAAGGAAGATTTTCTGAACTGGACCAAGTCGGTCACGTATAAGCAGGGCGATGACTATTTCCGTCACAATGGGGCGGGGGAAATGCTGGTGTATTCGGCCGCGGATTTCGAGGATTTTCGCGTCGAGCGTCCGGATATGCCGCCGCAGATGGAAAGCGAGCTCGAAGACGTCGTACGCGTCTTGGTGCAGAACAAATGGCCATGGCGGTTGCACGCGACTTATGACGAAACGATTTCGCGCGCGCTGGACGTGTTTGAAAAGGTCAACCGGGATACGCCGCTAGAGGGTATCAATTGGTTTTTCGATCATGCCGAGACGATTTCCGACAAGTCCATCGACCGTATTGCCGCACTAGGTGGCGGTATTGCCGTGCAGCATCGCATGGCTTACCAGGGCGAGTATTTCATCGAACGCTATGGTGCAAAGGCGGCCGAGGCCTCGCCGCCAGTCAAGCGCATTCTGGAGAAGGGCGTCAAGGTGTCGGCTGGTACGGACGCTACGCGCGTCGCCTCGTACAACCCCTGGGTGTCACTGTCGTGGATGATCACGGGCAAGACCTTGGGCGGTACGCAGATGTATCCCCAACGCAATTTGCTGGATCGTGAGACGGCATTGCGCATGTGGACGGAGAATGTCGCCTGGTTTTCGAATGAGGAAGGCAAGCGGGGCCGTATTTCGGTCGGTCAGTTGGCGGACTTTATTGTGCCGAGCAAGGATTTTTTCAGCGTGCCTGAGGATGACATTTCGTTTTTGACGTCACACCTGACCGTCGTGGGCGGAAAAGTGGTCTACGGCGAGGGCGAGTTTGCCCAACACGACGATAATCCGCTGCCCCCGGCGATGCCCGACTGGTCGCCCACGCGCTTGTTTGGCGGCTATGCGGCCTGGGGGGATCCGGAGGGTGCAGGCAAAAATTCGCTGTCGTCTTCGTCGTACCGGCGTTATCAGGCAGTGGCCGGTTGCGGTTGCGCCAGTGCATGCGGGATGCATGGGCATAACCATGCGAACGCCTGGGCATCGAAAGCGCCCGTGTCGGATTTGAAGGGCTTTTTCGGCGCACTGGGTTGCTCGTGCTGGGCCGTCTGATACTCGATATGAGAGCGTCCATGCCTAGGCCTTATTCTGTGACGGGTCACGGTCTGAGTGCCGCTGTGCGGCCGGTGTTTGCCAGCCGCGCCGCGCGTTTTCTTGCTTATCTGGCCTTGTGTTCGGCCTATCTGCAAGGCGGGTTCGTGAAGCTCACCGATTTTTCCGGTGCTGTTGCTGAGATGAACCATTTTGGCCTATCGCCGGCTCCGCTGTTCGCGGGGGCGGTGATTGTGCTTGAATTGGGGGCTTCCATGATGATTCTCACCGGCCGGCTACGGTGGCTGGGCGCGCTCGCTCTGGCAGGGTTTACCTTGCTGGCGACCGGTATGGCCCTGCGGTTTTGGGAGTTGCCGGCAGGGCAGGCGCGTTTCATGGCCGCTAATTCGTTTTTTGAACATCTGGGCTTGGTCGGCGGCTTTTTGCTGGTGGCCTGGCTGGATTTGAGGGAGCGGCGGGCATGACGCGTACGGACGAACCCCCGTCAGGCAGCTTTGCGCCGCTACGGCAGACGCTGTTTGCGGTGTTGTGGGTGGCAACGGTCATTGGCAACACCGGCAGTTTCGTGCGCGACGTCGCCAGCGCGTGGCTGATGACTGATTTGTCTTCATCGCCCACCGCGGTGGCAATGGTGCAGGCTGCGGCTACGTTGCCTGTGTTTTTGCTGGCGATTCCTGCGGGCGTGTTGGCCGACGTCCTGGATCGACGCAAGTTTCTGGTTGGCATCCAGTTCCTGTTGGCTGGCGTCAGTGTGACGCTGATGCTGCTGTCGGCTGCGGGACTGCAATCGGTGGCGTCGCTGGTGGCCTTGACGTTTCTGGGTGGTATCGGTGCGGCGCTGATGGGGCCGACCTGGCAGGCCATCGTTCCTGAGTTGGTTCAAAAGAAAGATCTCAAGAGTGCGGTGGCGCTCAATTCGCTGGGCATCAATATCGCGCGTGCGGTCGGCCCCGCACTGGGCGGTTTGATTCTGGCTAGCTTTGGGGCGGCCTTCACGTATGGCGTGGATGTGATCAGCTATGTGTTTGTGGTTGCCGCGCTGTTGTGGTGGCCGCGGCCGCAGGCGGCGGACGATGAGTTGTCCGAGCGTTTCGTCGGCGCTTTTCGTGCCGGACTGCGCTACGTTCGCGCCAGCCGCGAGTTGCATGTGGTGTTGGTGCGGGCGTTTTTGTTTTTCGCGCTCGCCAGCTCGATCTGGGCTTTGTTGCCTTTGGTCGCACGTCAGTTGTTGGGCGGCGGCGCCGGTTTTTATGGCATTTTGCTCGGCTCGGTCGGTTTGGGTGCGATTGGCGGTGCAGTGGTCATGCCGAGCTTGCGTGCGCGCCTGGATGCGGATGGATTGCTGCTGGCGGCGGCGTTGGTTACTGCGGCGATCATGACGTTCCTGTCGTTCGCCCCGCCACAATGGGCCGCCGTGGCTGCGTTGCTGGTGCTGGGGATGGCTTGGATCACCGCGTTGACGACGCTCAATGGTGTTGCGCAGGCGATCTTGCCGAATTGGGTGCGTGGACGGTCGTTGGCGGTGTATCTGACCGTGTTCAATGGGGCGATGACCGTGGGTAGCCTGAGCTGGGGCGCGGTCGCGCAATGGACCTCGGTGCCGGTGGCGCTGTTGGCCGGCGCGGCAGGACTCGTGTTGGTTGGCCTGATCGCGCACCGTATCAAGCTGCCTGCCGGTGAGGCCGACTTGGTGCCGTCGAATCATTGGCCCGAACCGCTGACCGCGGCACCCATCGAACATGATCGCGGGCCGGTGCTGATCCAGATCGAGTACCGCATTGCACCTGCGGATCGTGCGGATTTTCTCAAAGCGCTGGCGCGGTTATCCGCAGAACGCCGCCGCGATGGCGCCTATGCGTGGGGCGTGGCAGAAGACTCTGCCAATCCCGAACTGATGCTCGAATGGTTCCAGGTCGAGTCGTGGGCCGAGCATTTGCGCCAGCATAGGCGGGTGTCCAAGGCGGACGCCGATGTGCAAGGGGAGGTCCTGCGTTTCCACCAAGGAGAACAGCCGCCTGTCGTGCGCCATTTCCTGGCGTTCAATCGTCCGCATCAAGGACGGGCGTAGGCTGGGGCGGCGGGCGTGACAGCAGATTTGGCCATGCGGCGAGCCTTTGGTGACGCTTGTAGTCAGGCAAACGCCGCGATCCGATAGCCGATATCTTGCGCGGCCTGGCGGATGGTACGGGCGATTTCGATGGAATCCGGTGTGTCGCTGTGCACCAGGATGGAGTCCACCGGCATGTCGAGATCCGTTCCGTCGATGGCGCGGACTTTGCCTTCTTGCAGTATGCGTTGTACACGTTCGCGGATCAGGGCAGGATCGTGAATGACGGCGCCGGGTGTTTTGCGGCTGACCAGTACGCCCTCGGGCGTGTAGGCACGGTCGGCCAGGAATGACGCGACGATCTCCAGGTCCAGTTTCTGCGCTACGCGATAGGCGGCCGTGTGGGGCAGGGCGACGAACTTCAGCGTCGAGTCAAAGGCCTTCACCGCGCTCAATGTGGCAAAGGCAACGTCCTCGTCGACGAAGGACAAATTGCCCAGTGCGCCATGAAAATTCGCATGGGTGAGCCGGGATCCTGCGTGCTCGGCGATGGCGCTCAATGCGCCGAGCTGATATATCGTCATCAGCTCCAGCTCCTTGGCGGTATAGGCGATATGGCGGCGTCCAAAGCCCTGGATGTCGGGATAGCCGACATGAGCGCCGATACTGACGCCGTTCTTGTTTGCCAGCACTGCAGTCTGATGCATCGTCATGAAGTCGCCGGCATGAAAGCCGCAAGCCACGTTGGCCGATGTAATGAGACCCAGGATGGCGGCGTCGTCGGCTTTGGCATAGTCGCCGTAGCCTTCGCCCAGGTCGGAATTGATATCGATGGTTTTCATGTCGGACTCCTTAGTGAAAGCGTCGGCGCGTCAGTTCGCAACGCAGCGCAATGTCGTCCAGGAATTTCTGATGGCGTGTGGCGATCGCGGCAGCATAGGCGATATCGCACAACGCGAAGCGCACGGGCGTGCCCGGACGCAGTTGGGCGAACATATGCAAGTCGGCCTCGATCACGGTGGCGATAACGGGATAGCCACCGCTGGTGTTGCCATCGCAGAGTTGGACGATGGGCAGGCCTGCGGGGGGCAGTTGCACGACGCCAGGCATGATGCCATGGGATCGCATCTCGTGCCGTCTCTGCATTTGCAGGGTGGGGCCTTCCAGCCGGCAACCGACGCGGTTGCTTTGGGGGGAGACTTGCCAGGTGGTATTCACTAATTGCTGCTGTGCAGCTGCGGTCAGGTCAGGCCATTGCGCGGCAGGCAGAATATGCACCAGGGGAACGATAGCCTCGCCATCCGGGATGGCGGCCTGATCCGGCCGGTCTCCTTGATGCGCATAGGGTGCGTGTTGCATGACGGGCAAGCCAAAACCGGTATTGCGATGCCTCAGGGCAGGCATGGGGCACAGGTCCAGCGTGTCGCCGTTCTTGAGGGCACGGCCTTGCATCCCGCCGAATCCGCCTTTCAAATCCGTGGAGGCGGATCCCAGTACCGAGGGCACTGCGAGCCCGCCGCGAACGGCCAGATAGCTGCGTACGCCGGCGTTGACGGTGCCCAGTCTCAATTGCTGGCCAGCTCGTACGCTCAGTGCCCACCAGTTGGGTAATGGACGACCATCGAGGGAGGCATCGACGGTGGCGCCTGATAGCGCGATTTCAGTGTCGGTGTGGAAGGTCACGCATGCATGGCCCATGGTGATCTCCAGGCCCGCTGTGTCAATGGCATTACCCAGCATGAGGTTGGCGACAGACAAGGCCACAGGATCCATGGCGCCGCTGAGGCCGACGCCCAGATGACGCCAGGATTTGCGGCCCAGGTCTTGTACCGAGGTATAAAAGCCCGCCTGATTGATTTCAATCATGGCAGGACTTCCTGGATGTCGAAGCGCACGGTATCGCCGGGCGTGAGCAGGGCGGGGCGTTCCTGAGTGTGGTCAAAGCAGTTGAGCGCGGTCTTGCCGATGATGTGCCAACCCGATGGCGTGGTGCGGGACAGGATGGCGGCCTGGTTGCCGCCTACGATGACGGATCCGGCCTCAACACGGGGCCTGGGAACATCGCGCCGCGGCACGGCCAGGCGTGGGTCCAGTCCGCCCAGATAAGCGAATCCCGGTTGGCTGCCCAGCGCATAGACAACATAGGTGGCCCGCGCATGCAGATCGATATAGTCTCGCGGCGACAATCCAGCGTGACGCGCGACGAGCTCGAGGTCTTCTCCATCCGGCCCGCCGTACACGACTGGAACGGCAATCTGGCTGCCTTGTGATGCGCTGGCCGGGGCGGTCTCCCAGGCGTTGTGAATCAATGCCTGGCAGGCATCGAAGTCATGCTGGATGCTGCGGAAGATCACCAGCAGATTGTTCATGCCAGGCACGACTTCGAGCACATCTTCGCGAGCCGACAGGCAGGCGGACATGCCCCAGACTTTCTGCTGCACGGTGAGGTCTGCGGTAGATGCGGTGGGAATGCCGAGGTCGCAGAGGATGGCGTATTCGCCTTGCCTGGAGCAGATCGGTTTGACGGCAGGATGAGTCATTGGGGCAGCGTTGGCGTGCGCAGATGCCACTGTGTACGCGATTGATAGATTTCGCCGATGTCGAGGATGCTTTCTTCGCTGTAAGGGCGGCCGATGATCTGCAGTGACAGGGGCAGACCGTGTTGTGTGGCACCGTTCGGCACTGCCAGGGCCGCTAAATTGAAGAAGTTGGCAAACCGCGTGTAATAGGCGGGGGTGGAGTTCTGGTCGACTTCCGTCAGCGGTAATGGTGCGGTGGCGGTGGTGGGTGTCAGCAGGGCATCGACCTGTTCGAAAATGGGTTCGAGCTCGCGCTGCATGGCTTGCCGGCGCCGTAGTGCGTTCAGATAATCTGCCGCGCGCACGGTGCGGCCTTTTAGCAGACGGGGGCGTACGTCTTCGTCCAGCGGCTGAGACGGATTGTCAAGGAGCTCGGCGTAGAAACTATAGCCCTCGGCATTCATGATCAGGCTGTTGAACTCGGCAACTTCGGCAAAGCCATAGGGTAGCGTGATGTCCACGATGTCGGCACCGGCTGCACGCAGCACCTCGAGAGAGGCGTCATAGGCGGCCAGGACCTCTGCCGTGGCAACGGCGCGCTCGTTGTCTGGCAGACGGGCCAGGCGCAGTCCTTTCAGGTCGTTGCGCGGGCGTGCCTGCACGATACGTTGTGCATGGTGTGTGGTATTGGTGCGGCTGCAATCGTCGTGCTCGCGTAACGCGTGGTAGAGCAGGCGCGCATCGCTCACTGTACGAGTCATGGGGCCTGGGGTGTCCAGTGTGGTGCTCAGCGGCAGTACGCCCTCGGTACTGATTCGCCCCGTGCAGACTTTCAGGGCGGTCAGGTTGCACCACGAGGCGGGCAAGCGCACTGATCCGCCCGTATCGGTGCCGATGGCCCAGGGCGCAAGGCCCGCCGCGACGGCCACACCCGAGCCGCTACTCGAGCCGCCGGGTGTGCGCGGGACGTCCAGATCCCACGGGTTCAGAGGCGTCCCTAGACGAGTGTTGGTACCCCATCCGCCGGTGGCGAACTCGACGGTATGCGTTTTACCCAGGATGATCATTCCTTGTTGTCGCAGGCGTTGCACCAGGGCTGCCGTGACGATGCTGCGGCGGTTCTGGTGGGNGGCGCAGCCGCCCATGGTGATACGTCCTTCGATCTCGATCAGGTCTTTGAGGGCGATGGGAATGCCATGCAATGGACCGAGTGAGCTGCCAGCTTGGCGAGCGAGGTCAGCGCTTTGTGCGTGCTGACGGGCTTCTTGCGCATAGGTGCCTACAAACGCGTGCAGGCGGTCGTCCTGGTCTGCAATGCGTTGCAGATAGTGCTCTACCAGGGTTGCGGATGATAGCGTGCCTGCCTCGAGCTGGGCAGAGAGTTCAGTGACTGTCGCGAATGGGTTGGATAATGACATGGCACGGGTTCCCTGTTCAATGCTGCGCCAAGTGTTGTGCGATGATTGCCGAAGTACCGAGAATATCAGGGTATTTCTCGCCGGCGTCTACGCGTTGCAAGGTTTGTTTTTCCCCGGTTTGCAGGCCCACGGCTTTGTTGGCGGCAAATTCGATGAGCTCGGGCCGTAGGACGAGGACGCCGTTTTCGTCCGCCAGTATGGCATCTCCAGGGGATACCGCTACGCCGCCGCAGGACACGGGGATGCAGAATTCCCCGCCTATGCCCAATGTTTTTACGGTAATCGTGGTGAGTCCCCGTGACCAGACTGGCAAGCCATAGCGTCGCAGTTCTTCGATATCGGTGACGACGCCGTCCACGATGATGCCTACGACCCCGGCTGCACGCGCGGCATAGGCCAATGCGCCGCCGAGGCTGGCGTGACGCTGGTCGCCGCAACGGTCAATGACCAGGATATCGCCCGGACGGGCCTGGCCCACGGCGTAATGCGCCATCGCGCCATCGGGGCCGGGGTAGCGCACGGTCACGGCAGTGCCCGCGATACGTTTGGGCGGCAGCATCGCGCGGATACCGCTATCCATGAAACCCGTGTGCAGAAAATGGCCGATCGTGGCGGGCTCTGCCCGGCTGAGCAGTTCAATGCGTTCGGGAGCGATGGGTTCGGGAAGCGATTTCAACAGGTACATGAGAACTGTCTCCAGATTCAGGTGTGGGAGCCGATGTTCGGTTCGGCTGAGCGTTGATAAAACGATGGTCTATCGATACCAGAGAGCGACTTCAGGCCAGACGATGAGGATCCCTACCAAGGTCAGCAGTGCGAGCAAGTAGGGGGACACGCCGATGAATACGTCCATGAGCGAGCCACGTCCGCGTGTGGCTTGCACCACGTAGCAATTCATGCCGACGGGCGGTGTGATGAGACCGGCCTCGGTGGCGAGGATGACCATGATGCCGAACCAGACAGGATCAAACCCCAGTTTGGCCATGATGGGCGCGAGCACGGGTACGGTCAGGACCGTCAGCGACAACCCCTCCAGAAAGCAGCCCAGGATCAGGTAGATGAGCACGACCAGCAGGACCAGCGCGTAGGTGCTGAGATTCAGGTCGAGCACAAAGCTCTCGAGCAGGCGCGAAAAGCCAATCATGCCCAGAGCAAAGTTCAGCAACGCGGCAAAGATGATGATGATCATCAGAATGGCATTGGTCTTTGCCGTGGCAAATAGCGCCGAGTTCAGAATGCTGAAAGACATTCGGCGTCTGACGAGTGCCAGCACGACGGTCGCAATGACACCGAGCGCAGCGGCCTCGGTTGGCGTGGCAATGCCTGCATAAATGGAGCCCACCACCACCAGGAACAGCCCTAAGGGCGGCAGCAGCTTGGGCAACGTGGCAATGCGCATGCTCCAGTCGGTCTCGATAGGTTTGCCGCTCCATTCCGGTCGCAGGATGCACAGAATGGTCGTCACCAACATGAACAGGGCGGTCAGAATCAAGCCTGGCACAATGCCGGCCAGATAGAGCTCGGGGATGGATGTATTGGTGATGCTGCCGTAGACGATCAGATTGATGGACGGCGGAATCAGAATCCCCAGCGTGCCGCCTGCGGCAATGCTGCCCAGAAACAGCCGTTCGTTATAGCTGTGCAGTTTGATTTGAGGAATGGCGATCGAACCGATGGTGGCAGCGGTGGCGAGGCTGGATCCCGATGTGGCGGCAAAGATGGCGCTGGTGGCGACATTGGTTTGCATCAATCGTCCCGGCATCTTGTTCAGCCACGGTGCGACGGCATCGTACATTTCGCCGGCAATGCCGCTACGTACGAAGATCTCACCGAGCATGATGAATAAGGGGACCGAGATCAGCACGTAGTTTTGCGACTGGGCCCAGGCTGTCATTCCGAGCGAATCTACGATGGGGGCTGGAGAGATCAGTCCCACCGCGAGAGCGCCCAGGCCGATGACTGAAAAAATGGGCAGGCCGGCAAAGAAAAGAATGAATGCGCCCAGGATGAAGGCGATGCCGATCGTCATACCGTGTACTCCCCGGACTGCTCGCTTTCTTCTATGAGCGTGATCGTTTCCTCGTACTTGCCTTGCAGGGCAAGGCCAAGGCTCTCCAGCAGTACCAGTACCGCAGAGATCAGAAAGAGCAAGACGCCAGCCAGGAAAATGAACTGAGGTATCCACATGGGCACGCGCAACGGTGTGTTTGATACCGCATCAAATGTCCATGAGTCGAAAGCGAGAATCCATACCTGCCATGCCAGGACGCCGATCAGGCCGACCGTCGCCAGGACGGCCAGCACGTCAAGCCAGGCTTTGGCGCGTGGCGGCAGCGTCATGTGCAGAACATTCACTCGTATGTGGCTGCCTTGGAAAAAGGCGTACGAGAGGGCCCAACTCGTAGCCAGGGCGAGCGCATAGCCGCCGAGTTCGNCGGCGCCGACGAATGCGATGCCGAATATTTTGCGGACCACGACGTCGGTGCTGACCAACAGTGTCGTGGCGAACAGGACGTAGAGTCCGGTCAGGGCTGCAATGCGAGACAGGCGCTCGAACAGAATTCGGGCACTGGCGAGATAAGACATGTTCTCTCCCGTGCTGCCCATCTGTCCCGCGTACCTCAGGGACAGGCGGGCAGGGTGTAGGTTGGATTATTGAACTGGAATCGTCATGTCGACGGTTTTGCCGACCGTGTTGTTCCACGCTGTGGCGCAGTCTTTGCCGCACGCCTTGCCATACTGGGGCAGCACTTTCTGCTGAACGACTTCGCGCACTTTGGCCAGGTCTTCTTTGCTGGGCTCGACCAATTTCATCTTGCCCGGCGTGACGCCAGCTTGTCCGATCATGGTGCAGCGTTTGTCGGCAGTGTTGCACCAGATGCCTTCTTGGACGTTCTTGGTTTGAATGGTGTCGCTGATGTTGCGGTAGTAATAATCTATCGCTTTGGTCAGCCATGCGCGTTGGGTCTCGTCCAGTCTGGCCAGGCTCTTGGTGTTGATGACCTGAATGGTGGGCGCCCAGCCTGCGATCAGCGTGAACATGGTGTCGGAGACTTCGTAGAGCTTTGCGGTATTGCCGGACATGGTGCCGGTAATCACGCAATCGATGACGCCGCGCTGCAGGGCCGGGACCAGTTCGCCGAACGCCATGGTGACGGGGGCGGCGCCCAGGCCTTGTACCAACTCGGACAGCGTACTCGAGCTGACGCGTACTTTCTTACCTTTCAGGTCATCGACGGTTTTGATGTCGCCCCTGCAAAAAAAGGTTTGTGCGCCCGACATACCGGCGCCCAGCAGATTGACGCGGTAGCGCTTTTGCAAGGCAGTTTCGGCCGCGGGTTCGTAGGCGGCCAGCACTTTTTTGATGGTATCTACCGACGTGGCTACACCAGCGAGGTCGAATCCGTCCAGGGTCGGGACATCGCCGGAACCATAGTTGGCGACCATGTTGGCCATGTCGAATGTGCCCTGAGAAACGAGTTGCAGGGCGTCCGATGGTTGAGCGTTGATGTCGGTGACACTGTTCAGGGTTGCAGTGACCTTGCCGGCGCCCAGTTCTTTAACGGTTTCGCTCCAGAAGGGCTTGACGACGAATACCCATTCCGCTGTACCCACCGGTGGCCCCAGCACGCGCATGGAAAAGGGCTTCATTTCCTGTGCGAGAGACAGCAACTCGGCTTTGGTATCGGTTTGCGCACGCACCGTCGTTGCCGCCAATGCGGTGACGATCACCGCTGCGGCAGAAAGGAATTGTTTATGGATCTGCTTCATGGTAGTCCTCTGTTGTGTAGACGCGTGCGCGAGGCGACGCGGCGGAACCAAGTGAATAACAGCAGGAGCCGCAGTGGCTCTTGTGCAATCTAGATCAAACGCAGTTGTTCGACCGGGACATCGCCGATCAGCATGTGCCCTGGAGCGTGAGTAATCAGGATCGGGGGTTTGGCGAGCAGCGCTGCAGCTTGCGGTGTGACGCCGCATCCCCAGAAAATGGGGACTTCGCCTGGCAGGATGTCAGTGGGTTCGCCTTCGTCGGGACGATTGACATCGGCGATGCCGATCTCGGCGGGATTGCCCATATGGACGGGCGCGCCGTGCGCACCGGGCAGGCGAGCACAGACTTCGTAAGCGATGCGGGCCTGTTCAGGCGTATAGGGCCGCATCGAAACCACCATCGGTCCTTGGAAAGCGCCGATGCGTTTGGTCTGGATCGAGCTGTGATACATCGGGACGATTTTTCCTTCGTCCACATGCCTGACGCGCAGGCCTGCTTGTTCGAGGGCGTATTCGAACGACAAGGAGCATCCCAGCACAAAGCCTACAAAATCGTCTTGCCACAAGGAGGACACGTCATCGACTTCATCTACGAGCAGTCCATCGCGCCAGACGCGGTAGCGCGGCAGATCGGTTCTGAGGTCGATGTCAGTGCCTAGCATGGGTACTGCGGGATCACCGGGTCGAGTCATCCCGATCAAGGGGCAGGGCGTGGGATTGGCCTGGCAATACCCATAGAAATCCTCGGCCCAGCTTTTGGGCAGGATCACCAGGTTGCCCTGGCCATAGCCCGGCGCCATGCCGCTGGTGTTGCCGTTGAATGATCCTTGGCGCGCTTGCGCGCGAACTCCTGCGGGTGTTGCGGCCCACGGTGGTAGTTGATGTTGCGTGTCGGTGGATGTCATGGGGTCGGGCGCTCCGAGAATAAACGGCCTGTCGGCGTTGCGTGTTCGAGACTGTCGATGGCGTGTAAAGACGCCCATATCGTGGCCTGGTTTGACGTCACCACGGGCACGTTCAACGAGGACTCCAGCGTCTGTACGCACTCCAGTGATCGCCACGCGGTACACGAGCAGAACAGCGCCTGTGCGCTGCCGTCGAAATGCTCGAGCGCGAACTGCGCGATTTCCGCAGGGGACTGATCGTTGATGGCCCGATGGCCGTTTGCAGCGGCCCGAACATCACCGTGCACATCTTTGACGTCCATGCCTTGTGCCGTGTAGTACTCGGCGAGTTTTCGGTTCGTCCAGTCGGGATAGGGCGTCATGACGGAGATGGTGCGCACGTTCAAGGACCGGAACGCTTGTGATACCGCAGTACTGGTAGTCACGCATGGAATGCCGGTGCGCTGCTCAATGGCGTTCTTGACCTGTTCGTCCCAATCTGCGCCGCGATAAAAGCTGCCCGAGGTGCAGGCGTAGGCGATGACGTCTATCTTTGCGGTGGCCAGCAGCGCTGCTTTTTCGTGCAGATCCCGATTCATCAGGTCCAGCGATTCCTCAGTCATCGTGCCGTCAGGAATGTACAAACGTTCGCTGTGCACGGTCACCGCGTCAGATAGCAGCCGCTGAAAATCGGCTTCGACGGATGTGTTGGTCGATGGAATGAGAATACCGATACGCTTTGGAATCATGCCGTTCCTTTTCCCCGGATCTGTGTTGTGACCGCTTTGGTACACTTTTATGTCACTGCCACTCCCATCCTATATGGCATGTCAGGGGTGAGGGTAATCAAAATTCCTAACGGGGCTGCGGTCAATTTCTATCATGGTGATATCCCTAACCCAGATAGAGACTTTTTACTGGGTTGCCCGGCTAAAGAGTTTCCATGCGGCTTCCCGGCATCTGCATTTGACGCAGCCGACGGTGTCTACACGCATCCAGGAACTCGAAGGCGTGGTGGGCTACCGGCTTTTCGAGCGCGACGCAAAGGGCGCGGCGCTGACGCCGAAAGGCGCGTCGTTTCTGAACAAGGCCACTGAGCTGCTAAAGCTCGCCGACGACGTGCTGACCGAGGACGTGGTGCCTATGCGCGGTCTGCTGCGATTGGGCACGAATGAGTCCGCTGCGCTGTCTGGTTTGGGAGCGTTTCTTGCCGGCCTCAGCGAGCGCTATCCCTCGCTGCAAGTGGAATTGAGCGTAGATGTCGGATCTATTTTGCGCGGCAGATTGTGTGCGGGAGGATTGGATTTCGCTATTTCCACCGACCCTGGCGCTCATCCGCATATTCGCGATGTGTTGCTGGGCGATTCTGAAATGTGCTGGGTCGGTGCAAAGGGAAAGGTCAGACAGACCGCGCCCCTGACAGCGGCTGATATTGCACGCATGCCTGTGCTGACGGTGCCGGCGCCGTCTGCGTTGCATGCACTGAATATGTCGTGGTTCGCTGGCGCACGCGTTTCGCCTCCGCGGGTTAATTCGTGCAATTCATTGGCGGTGATGGTGCGCCTGGTCGTGTCTGGCACGGCAGTGGCTATTTTGCCGCGCGCTATTCTGGAACGCGAGTTGGCCGATGACAGCATCGATATCCTGACGGTTGACCGGCCGGTGCCGCCGCTGGCTATCTATGCGTCGTTCCCGCTCATCGGCGACATACGTATATCGGAGAGCATCGCAGACATGGCGTGTGAGGCGTTGTTGGATTCGCAACTGATTCAGGGCTGCGGCTGACTTGCCGCCAGCCCGTGGCGGTCAGCGTTAATGCCCGTTCTGCAACAACGCACTCAACGCCGCAACCGTGCGCGTGAGTTGCGCTTCGGTATGCAGGCACGAAATAAAGAACCGCAATCGCGCCGATTTTTCCGGTACGGCCGGGTACAAGATGGGCTGTACGTTGATGCCTTGTTCGAACAATGATGCCGACAGACGCGCTGCCTTTAACGAACTGGCGGTGATTGCAGGGACGACCGCATAACCCGTACTGCTGCCGGTGTCGATGCCGGCGGCTTGCGCGGTTTTCAGGAAATAACGGCCACGCGCCTGCATCGTGGCAACGCGTTCCGGCAGGTCCTGCATGCGGCGCAAGGCGGCCAGCGAGGCGGCGGCGACACTGGGGGGCATGCCTACGCTGTATAGAAAGCCCGGTGCCAGGAATTTCAAATGCTCGATGAGGGCATGTTCGCCGGCAATGTATCCCCCGCAGCCCGCCAGCGTTTTGCTAAGCGTGCCCATCCAGATGTCTACGTCTTTACCAGCCAGGCCAAAATGCTCGCGGATGCCATAGCCGCGTTTGCCCATGACGCCCAGCGAATGCGCCTCGTCCACCATCAAAAAGGCTTTGTGGCGGCGTTTAATCTCGACAAAGCGGGGCAGGTCGGGGTAGTCGCCATCCATGCTGTAGATGCCTTCGAGCACGATGAGGACGCGTTCGAATTGGTGGCGCTGCTCGGTCAGAATGTCGTCCAGGGCTGCCCAGTCATTGTGGGGAAAGGACAGGCGGCGGGCACCGGATAGCTGTGCACCCTGCAGGATGCTGTTGTGGATGAATTCGTCGTGCAGAATCAGGTCGCGCGGGCCAAACAGGTAACCGATGGTGGATACGTTGGTCGCGTGGCCGCTGACGAATGCGATGGCCTCATCGACCTCGTAGATATCGGCGAGGGCGCGCTCGAGGTCGCGATGGATGGGGCGCTCGCCCGAGACCAGCCGGCTGGCGGACACAGAAGTGCCGTAGCGTTCCATCGCCTGGCGTGCCGCGGCCTGGACGACCGGGTCGCCGGACATGCCCAGATAGTTGTAGCTGGCGTAGTTGATGTAGGACTTGCCGCCGATCTGGGTGTCGGCCCCGGCCGTGCCTTCGTGCAGCTTGAAAAACGGGCTGCGTACGCCCATTCGGGCGGCGCCTTCGTTCATGATTTGCAGCTGACGGTATCCCGGATGCAGATCGAATCGATAGAACTCTTCGGGGATGGCATTTTTGCGCGCGGACGACTGGAATAGCGTCCGCGCAGGCGGCTCTTGCCCGGCTTGGCGCAGCTTGCGTTCCAGGGCTTGCTGGATCAGCTTGTCTTTGATGCTGGCTGACAGGCCGGGCAGGCCTTTTTTGGTGAGGGTCACGGTCAGTGGATCATGCGTTTGCTGTTGATGTTCCCTGATTTTAGTTCATCGGCGAATTTGGCCAGGGCGTCGGCCGGAACTTCGTCGGTGTGTTGCGAGACGACTTGCTCGACTTGGGCCAGGACCGTGTCCTGTTCGGCATGGTCGCCGTCGCCGCGCAGCAGTTGGATCAAGCGATCGGCCAGCTTGGACAAGGTGGGGCTCTCGTTGAGCGCCATGACGGGCAGGCGGATGCCAAACCGGTTTTCCAGGGCGACGACCAGCTCGACGCCCATCAGGGAATCGAGACCCATGTCATAGACCGAGACGTCGGGATTGATCTTGTCGGCAGATACGCGCAGGATTTCGCTGACTTCGGTCTTGAGCATCTCGACGAATACGGGATGCAGGGCCGCGTCGTCCATGGTCGCCAACAGGTGCGAGATGTCGCGGGCATCGCCGTCGTCGTCGCCGCTGTCGCTGCTGCGACGGGCCAGGACGCTGAATTTAGGCGTGTTGGCGCTGGGCAGGAAACGGCGCAGGGCGCGCCAATCCAGTTCCAGCACGCCCAGGCCGCTGGCATTGGCCAGCAGCATGTCTTCGAGAGCATGCAGGGCTGTGTCAGAGGCCAGCGCTGCGCCGCCCATACGGCTTTGCAGGGCGTCCTTGATTTTCTTGTTGCGCGCCAGGTAGCCGACGTCGTCGATCGCGCCCCAGCGTACGCAGGTGGCCGGGCGGCCTTGCGCGCGGCGTTGGCGGGCCAGCCCTTCGAGCCACATGTTGGCGGCGACGTAGTTGGCTTGGCCGGGGTTGCCGAACAGCGTGGTGCCAGACGAGAACATGACAAAGAAGTCCAGCGTCAGGTCCTGCGTGGCGGTGTCCAGGTGTTGGCCGCCCAGGACTTTGGGGGCGAGCACACGCTGGATCTGTTCGGCAGTGGCGTTGCGGATCAGGCCGTCGTCGATGACCATGGCGGCATGCACAATGCCTTTTAACGGCGGCATGGTGGTTTGGATATGCGCGACCAGGTCGTTGACGGCCTGTGCGTCGGTGACGTCGCAGGGCGCGGCATGCACAGTGACGCCGCGGGCCTGCAGCGCGGCGATGGCCTCTTGTGCCGTCTCGGAGGCAGGGCCGCTGCGGCTGACCAGCGCCAGATGGCGGGCGCCTTTGTCGGCGAGCCATTGCGCGGTACGCAGGCCGAAGCCGCTAAGACCGCCGGTGATCAGATAGGTGGCCTGCTCGGGCAGTGTCAGTGCGGCGGCCTCGGCCGTCGTAGCGGCGTTATGCGTGTGACGGATGCCGTTGCGATAAGTGATGACGATTTTGCCGATCTGGCGCGCCTGCTGCATGTAGCGGAAGGCGTCAACGATGTCGTTGGCGTCGAATTCCTGATAGGGCAAGGGATGCAGCACGCCCTGGGCAAAGAGCGCCATCATTTCGCCGAACAGGCGGCGGGTCAGGGCAGGGCGCTCGTGCATCAGTTGGTCGGCATCGATGCCAAAATAGCTGATGTTGTTGCGGAACGGGCGCAGGCCGATGCGCGTGTTTTCGTAGAAGTCGCGTTTGCCCAGTTCGAGGAACCGGCCGAAGGGCTTCAGCACACGCAGGTTGCGGTTGACGGCTTCGCCGGCCAGCGAATTCAGGACCACGTCTACACCTTGGCCTTGGGTGTCGGCCAGAATGTCATCGGCATAGGCCAATGAACGCGAATCGTAGATGTGCTGCACGCCCATCAGGCGCAGGAAGTCGCGCTTTTCCTCAGAGCCGGCGGTGGCGTAGATCTCTGCGCCACGGGCTTGTGCGAACTGGATGGCGGCGATGCCGACGCCGCCTGCCGCGCCATGGATCAGGACCTTTTCGCCTTCTTCGAGCTGGGCCAGGTGGTGCAGCGCGTAGTAGACGGTGAAGAAGGTGCTGGGGATCGTCGCCGCAGCCTCGAAGGAGATGCCTTCGGGGATGTGGGAGATGGCGCTGGCTTTGGTAAAGACACGGTTGGAGAAGCTGGCCGGGCCAAAGCCCACGACTGCGTCACCGGGCTGGTAGCCGCCTTCGGCCTGAGGGCCGACGCGTCGCACGGTACCTGCGAATTCCAGGCCTAGCGTGGGGCCGGCAAAGCCGTTTTCGATGGCTTCGTCCGACAACAGGCCCAAGGCGTACATCACGTCGCGGAAATTCAGGCCGGTGGCGTGGACGTCGATTTCCAGCTGGTCGTCGGCCAGCTCGGCCGCCGGGCCGGCTTGCCAACGCAGGTTGCGCAACTGGCCGGGGAATTCAAAGCCCAGGCTGATCTGGTCTGCCGTGTGGTCAGGCTCGGTGGCGCTGGACGGACGGGGCAAGGCATGCAGTCGAGGTGCGTAGCGCTCGCCATTGGCCGTGAGAGCGGCTTCCTGTTCGGTGTCAGGGTGGCACAGCTCGCGCGCCAGGGCCTCGATCAGGATGTCGGTGGGTTCGGCGCAGGGCAGGTCCAGCAAGCGCACGCCGTAGTTGGCGGCCTCGTTCATCATCGTGCGTCCGTAGCCCCACAGCGGGGTATCGTTCAGCCCGGTGGACAAGGCATCGGACGTGGCCAGATGCTGCGCGGCGCCTACGGTGATGAGCCAGAGGGTGGCTTTGCTGTTGCTGCGTTCGAGCGCCTGGGCGAGGGACGCGGCCAGGGCGCAACGGCGGACTTGTGTCTGCAGTTGGGCGGTTTGGCTGGCGGCGTTCGCGACCAGACCGTCCAGGTGGATGATGCCGTGAATGGCGCCCAATTGGCTGGTGGCTTGAGCCAGCAGCGCATCCAGATTGGCGGAGTCGATGTTGCGCTGGATCACGGTGCGATGACCGGCTGCGGTCAGGGCCGTGGTGATGGCCTGGGCCAGCGCGGTGTCCGCGTCTTGGGATCCGGTCAGCAGCAACCAGCCAGGCTGCTCGGGCCGCGTGCTCGCCTGCACAGCCGGGGCCGCCGGCCGGGTGCCGGCAGATGCCGCGGTCGCGACAGCATTCAACAGATAGGGGCCTGACAAAGACTCGGGGACGAACTCCAGCACCGGACTGCACGTATAGCCCTGCTGTGTCAGCATGTCCTGCCACAGGCGGGCGGGATACTGGCATGAGGCGCGCAGCCCATCGGCGTCGGCCGGCGTCCACCAAGTGGCTTGCGCACCAGCGACGAAGTCCAGCCAGGCGACGGGATGATGGCCGAGCAGCAGCAAGGTGCCACCGGATTTCAGATGCGTGCGAGCATATTCCAACGTGCGCAGGGTGTCGTCAGCGTTGGCGCTGTCCGCATGCAGGACGACCAGGTCGTAGTAATCGGATTCGCCGGGTTGCGAGGCGTCGTCGATCAGGCCGCACGAGGCATCGGGGTAGGCGTCCAGCAGGCGTTGGGCTTGTTCGATGGCGGCTTGCTGGGTGGAGACGTAGCGGTAGTCGGCCAGGTCGAAATCCAGCGTGGTGCAGCAGTGCACGGCAAAGGCCGGCGTGTAGGCGCTGATTTCCAGTACGTTCAACCGGGTGCCGGCACGCAATTGACTTTGCGCCTGGGCCAGCAAGGTTTGCAGGGTGGCGCCGATGCGTTCGCGAGCTTCGGTGCCCAGGATCTGGTGCGTCAATGCGCTGGGCGATGCATCAGCCGGGCAGACTGCGTCCAATGTGACCTGGCCCTGCAGCAATTGGCCCAGATGCAGGCCAACGCGGCCGACGGCGTGCACGATGTGTGCATAGTCGGGGTACTCGCGCAACAGGCTGTTCCAGATGTCGATGACGTCGGGAGCATTGTCTTCCGCTGCGGGGATGCCCCAGCCCGAGGGCGAGCGTTCCAGCAGGCCGGTGTCGGTGGCCCGCGCCAACAGGTGGTCCAGCAAGGCGGCGGTGTCGGGCGAAGTCTGGCGGCAGCGCTCGACAGCGTCGTTGTATAGATGGTGGCCGTTGGGCGCCAGCGTGGTCAGCGCCCGGACAAAGAAATGATCACACAGGCTGTCCAGCAAGGGCTCGATTTCGTGGGCGTAGCGCGTATGGGTCTGGTCCTGCGCGGCGCTGGCGGCCAGGGTGGTCCAGGCGTCGGCGGCGGCACCGGTATCCAGCTCACTGATGCGGCTGCGCGGATCCAGCGCGTGCGGGCGAGGCACGCCAGCGTCGTCTACGAAGTCCAGCGTGTCGCCGGCCGTTTTGGATAGACGGATGCTCTTGAAGCGGGCTTCGCGCACGGCGGCGATTTGTTCGCCGGCGGCGTTGTAGATGTCGAATTCGGCTGTCAGCGAATGCGGCGCACGGCGCAACAGGCGTGCGCGCACGAAATGCGGTACGTCCGTTTCCGAGCGCACGGCCAAGCGTCCGATTTTGGCGGGCACGAAGGCGACGCCCTGACCCATGGCGGGGTCGTCACGCAGCAGTTGGATGATCAACTGGAATGTGCAGTCCAGCAGTGCCGGGTGCAACAGGCTTTGCGGCAGCTGATCTTGCAGCACGGTGGCTGGCTGCAGGACGGCCAGCACGGTGTCGTCGGATTCTTTCCAGCCATGACGTACGGCACGGAAAGCATCGCCGTAATCCAGGCCCACCGCACGAGTCAGCAGGGCATGGCTATCGGTGGTGAAGTCGTAGGGGCGCTCGAGAGCGCGCACGGGCACGCCCCTGATCAAGGCGTCGCTGGCCTCGCGCAGAATACGGGCCGAAGCGTGCAGAGTCCAGGGCTCGGCGCTGCCTACGTCTTTGGCCTGGATACGCAAGCTGCCGTCAGAGGTATCGACCGTCACGCGGGTGCGTTTGGACGGCGAGGCGGCCAACAGCAGCGGGGCGCGGATTTCGAGCTCTTCGATTTCCAGCCAGGGTGCAGGCTGCCATTGCTGCGCGGCGGCCAAGGCGATCTCGGCAAATCCGCTGCCCGGGAATACGGTGGCGTCGCCGACGATGTGATCGGCCAGCCAGGCGTACAGCTTGGTATCGAGCTGGTTTTCCCAGATGCCTTCGTGCTGGCTGAGCGGATATCCCAGCAGGGGATGGACCTTGGCCCGCTGCAGTTGACCCAGCGAGTCGGCGCTGGTCGGGTGCCAATAGCGCTCGCGCTGCCATGGGTAGGCCGGCATGATGATGTGGCGGCCTTCCCAGGGGAACAGGTCTTGCCAGTCAGTTTGCGCGCCGCTCAGGATGGCTTGGCCAGCGGTGTCATGAATGCGGGCAGGATCGTCGTTGCCACGGCTGGCGGTCAGCAAGACGCGGCCTTTGCGTTCGGCGCTATTCAGACCGTCATTGACATACGAACGCAGTACCGGGTGCGGGCCGACTTCAATGTAGACGTTGTCGCCCCGTGCGATGAGAGCGTCAATGGCCTGGTGAAAACGTACCGGTTCACGGACGTTGCGCCACCAGTAGTCTGCATTGAGGTTTTTGCCGTCCAGCAGCTTGCCGTCTACGGATGAATAGAATGGAGTGTGGCCCGCGCTCGGCGCGAGGCCGGCCAGGACTTGCTGCAACTCTGCCTGGATAGGATCCATGGCAGCGCTGTGAAAGGCATAGTCGAGATCCAGGCGTTTGTAGAACACCTGGCGTTCGGCCAGCACGGCTTCGACGGTGCCTAGAGCGGCTGGGTCGCCTGCCAGGGTGGCGCCGCGCATGCTGTTATAGCCCGCGACGCACACGGCGTTGGTGAGCTGCAGTTCGGTCAACAAGGCGAGGGCGGAGCCGCCGTCTATCCCGACAGCAGTCATGCAGCCATGGCCTTTGGTGCGACCCTGCAGGCGGCTGCGATGGAATATGACCTGAACCGCGTCGGCCAGGGTCAACGCGCCGCATGCCCAGGCGGCGGCGACTTCGCCGACGCTATGGCCGATGACGCCGGTCGGCAAGATGCCGCGCTGCGCCAGCATGCGGGTGATGCCTACCTGGATCGCGAACAAGGCGGGCTGCGCGACTTCGGTACGTGCGTATTGGTTGGCACTGTCGGTGCGCGCGAGTTCGTCGCCCAGACGATAACCGGCCAGGGGCGCAAACAACGTATCGATTTCGTGGACGGCTTCGGCAAAAACCGGATCGGCCAGCAGTTGCCGGCCCATGCCGTCCCACTGTGAGCCGTTTCCCGAATAGACGAATACTGCGCCTTGTGCGTCGGGCACGGCGCTGCCCGATGCCACGCTGTAGCGAGGGGCGTCGCCGTCGGCGAACTGCACCAGGGCTTGTGCGACTTGTTCACTGTCGGTGCCATAGACGACAGCGCGTTCGGCGTGCCATTCGCGGCGCATGGCGGCGTGATAGGCGACGTCGTATAGCGCGCGTCCAGGCTGGCTTTGCAGGACACCTGCCAAGTCGCGGGCAGCGGCCTTCAGCGCCTCGGGTGTTTTGCCGGACACGATCACGGGTACCGCGGCGGTGTTGGCCAGCTTGTCGGCCGGATCGTTGTCGGCTTCGGGAGCGCTTTGCAGAATGACGTGCGCGTTTGCGCCGCCAAAGCCGAACGAGTTGACGCCGATGGTCAGCGTGCCGCTGGCGGGCAGGGCATAGTTCTCGGTGGCAACGGAGATATTCCAGTTGTCGAACTCGATGGCGGGGTTCAGCGTCTGGATGCCGATGGTGGCGGGTACGACGCGGTGCTGCAGGCTGTAGATGGCCTTGACCAGGCCGGCGACACCGGAGGCAGCCTCGAGGTGGCCCAGGTTGCTTTTGACCGAGCCGATGGTCAGGGGCTTGCCCGTGCCGCGAGGTTGTCCCAGCGCTGCGCCGATGGCGCGCGTCTCGATAGGATCGCCGACGGCGGTGCCGGTGCCGTGAGCCTCCAGATAATCAATGTCGGTGATGTCGATGCCGGCGCGTTCGTACACCTGCTGCATCAGCGAAATCTGCGCATTGGCATTGGGCACGGTCAGGCCGGATTTGCGGCCGTCGGTGTTGACGGCACTGCCCGCGATGACGGCCAGGATGTGATTGCGGTCGGCGACAGCTTGGTCGTAGTCTTTCAGCAAAAACAGGCCGCCGCCTTCGGATCGGACGTAGCCGTCACCCGACGCGTCGAAAACCTTGCAGCGCCCTTCGGGCGACAACATCGAGGCCTTGGAAAACGTGATGAAACCATAGGGGTGCAAGTGCAAGCTGATGCCGCCTGCGATGGCTTGCGTGGTTTCGCCGGTCATGATGGCGCGGCAGGCCTGGTGTACGGCAACCAGCGCCGACGAGCATGCGGTGTCCACGGCCATGCTCGGGCCGTGCAGATCGAACAGGTACGACAGGCGGTTGGCCGCGATACTGGACGTGTTGCCTGTGGCCATCGACGCGTCGACGGCCCCCATGTCGTCGGAAAGGCGATATGAATAATCGGCGCTGGCGATGCCGATATAGACTCCGCAGTCGCTGCCGCGCATGCGCGAGGGCGGTATGCCAGCGCTTTCGATGGCTTCCCAGCACAATTCCAGCAGCATGCGTTGCTGCGGGTCCATCAGAGAAGCTTCGCGCGGCGAAATGCCAAAAAAGTGCGCGTCAAAACCCGAGATGTCGCCCAAGGAGCCGGCCGAGAAGGTATAAGCGGTGCCGGGGTGGTCCTTGGCCGGATGCAGATAGGCGTCTTGTTGCCAACGGCTGGCGTCAACTTGGGTGACCAGATCGCGTCCGGCCATCAGGTCATTCCAATATCGCTCGGTATCCGTTTGCGGAAACCGGAACGAGAGCCCTACGACGGCAACACGTTTTGCCATGAATGAAATTCCTTCAACAACAGCTCTTGAGAGCCTTTTGATCTTGTTTTGCTGGCAGCCAGTAACCGCACAACTGATACACCAGCCCACCAGGCACCGGGCATACTGGCTGCGCCTGCCAGTAATCGCCCAAGCCGCGCCGATTATCCGACGGGTAAAGCCAGACTATTTGCGACGACGTGGATGGCGGCGTGCCCGCTGCTTCTCAAGGCGGGGCAAACCGCTGAAACACTGATACCTATGCCATAAAAAAGAGGCTCGGCCATTATGAAGGGAGTATCCGTAGAGTTCGAGTTCGCAAATTTTACTGTTTATATTGTGTCTGCAAGATCGTAAGGCGATATGTGGAAAAGTATGGATACAATTGGCCCCCTTGTCGTGGGCAATGCGTGCACGAAAATCGCTATTTCTTGGGAAATAGGCGAAATCTGCTTTGTTATCTAGCCGGTAATTGCTGCATTTGTTATTAAATAAATGAAAATTATGTAACGAAAACGGCAGCTAATTATAGTTCACGGTCGGTTGGACATTTTTTGTTTCGTGATGTGGTTTCTATACGAAATTTTGAAAATAATTGTCAAGACTGGGGAAATTGTACGGAGATAAAGCAAAACGGGGCTCCTGGAGCCCCGTTTATGTGACCCGGATATCCGGGTTTTGATACTAATGAACGCTTGAGTTACCTAAGAGCGATCAGGCGACATTACTTATAGGCCGTCTTGCTGCCGTCCTTGTGCCAGGTAAAGACCTGGAATTCGAATTCATTCAGATCGCCTTGTTTGTTCCATGACGTTTTGCCGATAGGGGTCTGAAAGGTATTGGCGTGCAGGTACTGCGCGACCTTGGTCGGGTCCGTGCTGCCCGCGCCTTTGATGGCGTCGGCGATGACCTGAGTGGCGGCGTAGGCAGTCAATTGGAATGCTCCGCTGGCATTGCGCTTTTTGCTCTCGAATGCCTTGACGACGTCGGCGTTGGCCGGATTTTGCGTGAAATCGGCGGGCAGGGTCAGCAACATGCCTTCGGCAGCGGGGCCGGCGATAGCGTTGATGTCGGGATTGCCTACACCCTCGGGGCCCATGAATTTGGCTTTGACGCCTTGTTCGGCGGCCTGACGCAGTAGCAGGCCCATTTCGGGGTGGTAACCACCGTAATAGACGAAATCCACATTATTGGATTTCAGTTTGGTGATGACGGCGGAATAGTCGCTGTCGCCCGCGTTAATACCCTCGAAAACCGCGACTTTTGTGCCGGCTTTTTCCAGATCGTTTTTAACGGCGGTGGCGATACCCTGGCCGTAGGATTGCTTGTCGTGCAAAACCGCGACGGTTTTGGGTTTGAGCGTATTCAGAATGAATTTCGCTGCGGCGGGGCCTTGTTGGTCGTCGCGGCCGATTGTGCGGAAAATAAACTCGTAGTTTTTACCGTCGGTCAGGGCAGGGGCCGTGGCCGAGGGCGTCACCATCACCACACCCTCATTGTTGTAGACGTCGGCCGCTGCGATCGTGGCGCCCGAGCAGACGTGGCCAACAACAAAACCGATTTCGTCGTTGACAACGCGGTTGGCTGCGACCGGCCCTTGCTTGGGCTCGCAGCCATCGTCGATGACAACGGTTTCCAATTTCTTGCCATCAACGCCGCCGGCAGCGTTGATCATCTCGACGGCCGTATCGACCCCCTCGCGCACCATGGCGCCGTATTGGGTCACGGGGCCCGTGGTCGGTCCGACAACGCCAATTTTGATGTTCTCTGCCTGTACGCCCGCAGACACCGTGAGGCCTGCCGCGAGGCTCAGCGCAGCCAGTACCGGGCTGAGGCGGAATGTTTGTTTCATAAGGGATCTCCTTGGCTTCGTATTTCGTATTCGGGCGGGGCAGATCGTGTCTATGCACCCGCTCGGTGCAGGGCAAGCATACCTGAAACAAGCACTGGTTTGAGGGGAGAACGGGGGCGTAAATCGCCTTGCGCAGGGCAGGGAAATCCCGTATCAACGAAAACGATCCGTCGGTATTCGCTTCGCGCTCCACCACCGTACCGGTAAAAAGTCGCTGGGCCCAGAAGACGATGAAGGGACGGTGAAGGCCGCGCTATATGCAAATCCGCATATATACAAAAGACAATTTATTCGTTTGCCATCATAAGGCTGCGCGGCATCATATCCGCCATGAGATTCCAACCGATTATCGTTCCGGGCTGGAAAGATTCCGGCCCCGGCCATTGGCAAACGCGCTGGGCGCATTGTTTACCGCATGCACAGCGCGTGCAGCAGCCTGATTGGGACAATCCCGATCCGGCAGTTTGGCATGCGACGGTGGCTGCGTATGTCGACCGTGCGGCGTGTCCTGTGCTGTTGATCGCCCATAGCCTGGGGTGCCTGGCGTCTGTGAGCCTGCCGGTTCCATTGCGAGCCAAGGTCGCAGGCGCGCTGCTGGTGGCGCCGCCTGATGTTGAACGCTACAGCGTGCCGGATTGCATACGCGTGTTTGGCCCGGTCCCACTGCATTCGCTGCCATTCCAATCTGTCGTTGTTGCCAGCGATGATGATCCGTACTGCGGACTGGACCGAGCGCGACAGTTTGCGTCGGCGTGGGGAAGCCGTTTCGAGGTTCTCTCTGGCGCGGGGCATATCAATACAGAAAGCGGCTTTGGGGATTGGCCTCACGGTTTGAAGCTGCTCACCGCGCTGCGCCGTCGAGCCATCTGGCGTGTCGCTGCGCCGCTACCTCGCGTCTCGCGCGTGCAGGAGTCTGTGGCGTTGCCTTGATATTGGGTAGTCGGGTTTGAATAACCGTGTGTTTAGTAGTTCAGGTTTTCAGTTGTGGCTGGTTTGGATGGCCTGCTGAAGGGGGGCGCTGAGCGTTGCAGTGTGGGCAGGATGGGGGATCGAGTGCTATTGGACGTCGAGGCGGGGCAGTGACCG
>NZ_CBCSIU010000011.1:0-170089 GCF_965139205.1 Bordetella muralis | reverse complement strand
CTCCGAGAGGGAGGGGGTGGGGTGTCTGATAGTTGGGGAGATGGTTCTTTTGGGCGGGTTTTCTTTGCCTGTGTCTGCCTTCAGATCATCTTGTGATTTTTTTGTTTCGGCTTATAGATCTATCCAGAGCGCTGCTCTCGGGAAATATAGGACTGATCTGGCGGGGCGGGAGTCCAGGGCGGTGACTTGGGTGCAGTAGCGCAGGAGCTGGTCCGCATGGCGCTGGCGCATGCGGGTGGCGAAATGTTCGGTGGATTCACCGGCGTGTGGGCGGGCGGTCTTGTAGTCGACGATGAGCCAGCCGTCTTCGGTGCTGAGGGCCAGGTCGATGACGGAAACGCGGCCGGTGGCGTCGATGAGAGGCCATTCGCGGCGGGCAGAGGATTGTGAGAGCAGCCAGCGGCCGCGATCGTGATCCAGCGTTGCCAGTAATGTATCCAAGACGGCATGCGCGGCGTCGGGGGCCAGTGCGGACGGCAAGCCTGCGCGAGTCAACTGCTTTTGCATGACGGGCAAATATGCGCGCAGCGCCTCGGCGGACCATTGGGCCAAGCCGTCTTGACCAATACGGGCTAACCAAGCATGCGCAAGCGTACCGATCGCAGCATCGTGCACGGTGTCCAGTTGCCAAGCAGGATGCTCTACCCCCTGCCCCTGGTTGAAGTTCTGTGCGGTCAACCCCAATTTCGAGTCGTTCGCAGACGAACGCTGAGCACGCAACAGATCAATCGCCTGGTCAGTGATACGACGTAACGGCTCGCCGGCATATTGCGCTGCCGCACCGGCATCCAAGGCAGCAGTATCCTGCCAATCCGGTGGCGGCGATTTTTGATCCGCGGGCAGCCATTCCCACAACCGCCCCAGCAAGCTGTTTGCGGCTGGGGGCTTGGATTGTCCTGTCGCAGGATCGACCACGACATTTCCTACGAGATGCAGACGGTGGCGTGCACGTGTCGCCGCGACGTACAGCAATCGATCGGTTTCGTAGGAGGCACGGCGCTTTTCGCGCAAGGTCAAGTACCGCGATACCGGATCGGCTTCTTTATCTGCACGAGGCTTGACCGGACCAAATAGCACGCGTTCATGACTTTGCTCAAAACTGACCAGAGGCGCGCGTTCGGCGCGTGGAGATTTGTGCAGACCGTACAAGATTACCGTATCGAATTGCAGCCCCTTGGACTTGTGCATGGTCATGATTTCGACCACATTGCTGTCGTCGGCTCCGCCCTCTGGTGCCGCATAGAGTCTGGCCAGCGCGGTATCCAGCTGTGCCGGATCCAGCCCCCCATGAGGCGCCAGGCGTTCGATCAAGCCAAACAGGCTTTCTGCATCCTCGGCTGCGCTGGCACTGGCGTACAAAGCGGCCCCGCCCAAGCGTTGCCAGAGAGACTCCAGCCACGCAGCCAAGGGCATCGCGCCGCTCGCGTTCGCCGCGTCCAACAGAATGGCACTGACGTGAGCCAAACGAGCGTATTCGTCTGCGGTTAAACGTTGTTGTGCCAGACATTGCGCAGGCTCATGCTGCAGCGCCGGCTGCGGATCGTCCCACAACGACAAACTTTGGCCTCGGGGCAATATCGAGGCGTTGTTTTTCGCCTCGTTCGCCACGTGCAAAGCCGCGGACAGCAGCGTAGGAACCGGCGTTGCCAAATCGTGCCCAAACAAGGCATGCATGCTGTTTAACGTTAGCCCGCACCACGGCGCACGCAATACCGATAGCCAGGCCAAGCGATCCGCGGGATGAGCCAAAGCTCGCAGCAATTGAACCAAATCCGACACTACCTGACGCTGTCCCAATGGCACGAGGTCCACGGCGCGGCAAGCAATACCAGCCTGAGTCAAGCGGCGCACCAACTGCCCCAAATGGCCTCGCGCCCGCACCAAAATAGCGACGGGATGCCGGCTCGCAGGATCGCGGTCCTGCAGCGCCTGCTTGACCAGTTGCACTGTCAACGCCTCGGCCGCCTGGTCAGCCTCGCTCGCACCTGACGTACTAAAGGCCCCATAAAAACGGACAGGTTCGCCCGGCAACGCCGGATTGAATGCGGCCGAGTCGGTATAGGCGATTGCCCCCGCGGCGGCATCGTTGCGCGCAGGCAGCAAACCACGGAACGTCGCGTTGACCCACTCGACCACGCCAGCCTGTGAGCGGAAATTATCGGTCAGCTGCAGGAACTCTGGAGCGATTTCACCGATACCGACTTCCGCCGCCTGCAGGAACAATCCTACCTCTGCCTTGCGGAACCGGTAGATGGACTGCATCGGATCGCCCACCAAGAACAGGGTTCGCCCATCCCCCGGTTGCCAACCGGATGTCAACGTCGCGAGCAAATGAATCTGCGTCAAACTGGTGTCTTGAAACTCGTCGATCAACAGATGACGTATCGACGCATCGAGTTTCAATAGCAACTCACCGGGATCATCAGCGGAGCCCAAAGCATGCGAAGCACGCTGCGCGATCTCGATGAAGTCCACTTCACGGGTTTCCGCAAAGCGCAGGTGCAATTGCGCGACCGCCAGCTTCAGCGTCATCAACTGTGCGCTCAAAACACGCCATTGCTCCTCGCTGAACTCCGCCGGCGGTATGGAGTCGACCGCATCCAGCATCCAAATCCAGGCGGCTTGAGGGTCGGCCGCATCCAGCCATCGCGTAAACGCCTCTTTGTGTTCGCACTTGGGCGGGAAACCCAGTTTCTTGTTGACACCACGCGCGCTGCGCAACGCGCCTGCGGACGTCAACAATAAATGGCGTACGGCTTTCCAGTGCCCCAGCCATTCGGCATCAGGCATCAACGGCTCGTCCCAATCGCGCAGCGCAGCCAAGGCATGCGCGGGATCTTCTTCATCCAACGCCGCAACAGCCATCCGTGCAGGCCAGCACAACGCATCCTCCCAGCCCAATGGCATAGCCTGTGCCAAGGCGTCCAAGTCCTCGCCGATGGCCTCGGCCAATGCGTCCTGCAGGGCCATGCGATCACTGCCGTGCGCCAATAACGGCAGCCATTGGTCACGCTGTCCCAGCATCGCTGCAATCGCTTCGACAGCAGCCTGCGTATCGACATCCAGATGCTTTAACAGGATACGCACGTCGTCGAAATCATCGACCAACGCCAATGTTGCACGTGCAGCCGCCTCATAATGTGCCTGGGCATTGTCCGCGATATCCGGCATGCCGCCCAGCTCCGACAGCCATGGCATCCCACGCACCAGTCCCGCGCAAAATGAATCGATGGTGCGAATCGACAATCGCGCCGGATGCTGCAACAGTTTCCAACCGAGGGCCTCGTCACGCGCCAGCGCCTCGCGCGCCAACTGCCAACTGCGCTGACCGTGCTCGGTCTCGGGCATGGGGCCATTGCCGTCGCGCAGCTTGCTCAACACGCGAGCGTGCATTTCCGAGGCAGCCTTGCGCGTGAACGTAATGGCGACAATTTCCTCTGGCCGATTGACCGTCGCCAACAGCGCCAGAATGCGATCCGTCAACAACTCGGTCTTGCCCGAGCCGGCAGGGGCTTGCACCAGATACGATGCAGCGGGATCCAACGCACGAGCCCGTGCGAGATGATCGGAGGGTTGGCGAACAGCGCTACTCATTCCGCGTCATCCTCGTCTTCCAAGTGCACTCTCAGAAATGGCATGGCATCGCAATATTTCAAATCATCCTGACGATAGACCACGTTTGCGGCGTATCCCGTCGCATATTCATCGGCCAAGCCCTCCACCGCGCCTCGCCAGCGATGCAGAATATCGGCCCAGGCCTGTCCCTCGAAAGCCTTGCTCTTTTCAATCGCCGTCACGCCCGGCATGCCCAGATCCGTGTCCGTCAACCCGCTCGCTACCACCTGACGCGCGTGCACTTGCGCCAATACCAATGCCGCCACATCCGCATCGGGAGTATCGCCGGACAGCACTGATGCATAGAACGGCAACTGCAAATTCACCGGACGAACCCGCGCCCAATCCGATTCAGGATTCCCGGGAGACATTCCGGTTTTGTAGTCCACAATCACGGCTCTGCCGTCAGGCAGGCGATCCAATCGGTCCAGGCGCACCGTCAACGCCAATGGCCCACGCGACCAATGATGAGTTTCCTCGACTTGGGCCACCTCGAACGGCATACGCTGCGCTTCGACATCAAACCACCCCGCCAAGACCGTCCGTCCGCGCTCGCACTCCAATTCACGCAATGCTGGCGGATAGGTTTTCAACTCAGTACTGGCGGCCTCGTCAATGGCCTGATCAATCAAGGCGGACAAACGTCCTTCTTCCATCGCTGCGTGCAAGTCCTCCTGACTGGAGAACATGCGCCACACCAGCTCCAGCGCGCGATGCAGGAACTGCCCGCGCACATTCTGATTCGCCATATCAGCATAATCAGCCAGTGCCCGGCCGCCCAAGCGATGACGTACAAAGGCCCATAGCGGATTACGGGCCTGCGTATCCAGCACATCCAGGCCGCCTGTTGCCCCCGCTGAGCGTTCTGTTCCTGAGGGGGGCGGCTGTCCTGCAGGCATAATCGCCGGTAATACTTCGCTGTTCTCGCCATCGGAGACCGGCGTCGTCAGGGAGGCGTAACCTTCGTCCGGCATTCGTTGTGATAGCGCCGGCCCTCGATCGTCGTTCAACACCTGTTGCGGTAACAAGGCAGGCGCTGCCGCCACAGGCATCTGCCAATCCATTAACGGCACTTGCGCAATCAGAGGCGACGGCCGCAGCTCGCGCTCGCCATCCAAGTGCGAATGACTCACTACGACCTCAGGCGCGCAACGGCACAACGCCGCATACATAGACTCCGCCCATTGACGCTCGCGTTCAGGCGTTGCACGCGGCGCCCCCGCCTGCCGCAACACCACCAGGGGCAACAACGGATTGGGCTGTGGCGTGGCAGGCAGGACATCATCGGTCAGTCCCAGTATCCAGACACCATCCCAATGCCCGCCTTCGGCCTCGAGCAAGCCCAACACATCCAGCCGGGCCGATGGATCACGCTGCGGTTGAAAAGACGTTGCCGCCGCCGCGCGCTCCAGCAGACGCACGGCAGCACGGCCATTCAATTGCCCAGCCGCAGGCGCCAATGCCGCATAACGGCCAAACAAATCTCCCAATGCGCCCATGACCTGATAGCCCACGCTATCCAGCGGCCGTTCCCCCGGAAACCCCAGTGCAACCAACGCAGCACGCATCGCAGGCATCCAGAGATCGCATGTCGCACGCTCGCCCACCTGCCGCCAAATCTCCAGCGCGGCAGGCCAGGCGGTCGAGAGCACTGTCGCCTTTCTTGCAATCGGGGCGATCTCCGCGCTGTTTGCCGTGTTGTTGATTGCATCCTGGGCAACGCCAACGTCCGTGTTGCGGGTCGCGTCAGCTACAGCCCGGTCAGCCGTCCGCACGTTCTCGCTGGCGATATCCCGCTGCCATTGCGCTGCATCGATATGGCTGAGCCCCTTGCGGCGCCAGCGCGCGTCGATCATCGCCAACCGCGCGCCATCGCTACGGTCACCCGCGCAATGGCCAGCCAGCAATGCCGCCCCCAAGACCGGCGTATCCACCGCACCGGCATAGGCCATATCGGCCAACGCGTGCAACCACGCCAACGCCGCACGAACTGCGGGCCATTCTGTCAGCGGCCGTCCCACTGCCACGTTAAATGCATGCCCGCGCTGAGCCAGGGCCTGCCCCACTACACGCCGCGCAAACGGCGACTCGGACTGCAACTGGGCCGACACAATCGCATAGCGTCCCACAGGATCCTCGGCCAATCGCTGCGCCGCCCAAGCGCCAGCCGCCCGCCATTCTCCGCCCTGATCGTCCGCACAATACCGTACCGGCCTCGCCGCCTCGGCCTCCGCATCCTGTAGCCACGACAGTTGCGAACCACCGTCCTGAAACGCATCCAGCAACGCAGCAAAACGCGGCGACACATCAGTAAAGCCCGCCAACACCAGATACGGCGGCGCGGCTACCGCCCCCTGCTGCAGCGCATCCAACACGCGCGCATAGCCTTGATTCGCATCCTCTGCATCGATCGCACGCAACTGCTCGCGATAACGCGCGCGCCATCGTGCAAAACCGCGATACTCGTCCGTATCGGCACCGCTGGGCACCTGCAGATCCCACTCATCCATCAACGCGTCGGCATCCATCGCCAACGCCGCCGCCTGGGCGACGTCCAGCAATACGCGTTCGCCCTCCTCTGACGCAATCGCGTCCACCCATACCATTTGCGTCGCAAAGGTATCGAGGCGATGCGCAGGCAGATCGGCGTCCGCGACAAAGGCCAGATCGGCTCCCGCCTCGACCAACCAGGCGCCCAACGGCAGCACCCGCGGTAATTCACTGACTTGGCGTTCACGGCGCAGTTGACCAGCCAAGTCCAGCGTCAGACGGCGCGCCAGCCGGTTGTTCACCGTCAGCACCAAGGTCTGCGCGGCCGGCAGGCGGCCAACGTGTTCCAACGAAATTAGGGAGCGGAATTCCGCGTCGTAGTTCATGCGGTCAACAAAAAGCGGCTCATACCGAAATTATCGGAGATCAGAGCCGCTAGGATAACCGCATCAGCCGCGTTAACGGAGGATCAATTCATCACTCTGAGAGTAGGGAAATCCTCCTCCCAGACAAGCGGCCACGAATCAGACCGCCTCACTCGCCCTCAAGCCGGCAGCCTATCGCGCCGCCAGCGCCGTCGTGGCGGCGAGCTTTTTCCAACGCACGGCCTCGCTTTGCACAAACGCACCCAGCTCCGCTGGCGTACTGGTATGCACCTCAGCGCCCTGCTCGTCGATTTTCTTGACGACTTCAGGGTCATTCAATGCTTGATTCAAGGCCGTGTTCAGCTTTTGTACGAGAGCGGCATCCGCCTTGGCCGGCGCAAAAATCGCATACCACTGAGGCACCTCGACACCAGGCACGCCCGCCTCGGCCAGCGTCGGCAGTCCGGGCAAAACAGATGTGCGCGTTGGCCCGGCAACCGCCAGCGCCCGGATCTTTTCAGATTTCAGATGGGAATAGACGCTGAACAAACTGGGGAACATGACTTGCGTCGTCCCGGACAAGGTGTCGGTCAATGCCGGCGCCGAGCCCTTGTACGGGATGTCCAGCATATTTGCCCCGGTAGCTTGATTGAACAATTGCCCAGCCACAGCCGGCGCCGTCCCCGCCCCTGCCGAGGCAAAGGTCAGGCTGTCCGGATGATCCTTGCTGTACTTCACCAAGCCCGCCACATCTTTGACCCCGATACTGCTGGACACCACCATGATGGTAGGCGAATCCGCCACTCGGCCAATAGGCGTGAAATCCTTGACAGGGTCGTAGTTCAGCTTTTGCAAAGCTGGATTGATGCCATGCGTGCCGATATAACCCAGCATCAGCGTATAACCGTCAGCGGGCTGGCGCGCCACATAATCCGAGGCGATCGCCCCCTGCGCACCGGGCTTGTTGACCACAATGATCGACTGGCCCAGCAGATCTCCCATTTTTTGTCCCACCACGCGTGCCAGGGCATCATTGCCTCCACCCGCCGCCGTTGGGACCACCAGAGTGATCGGGCGATCCGGATAATCCGCATATGCCGCGCTCATGCCAAAGGTACAGCACACCGCGACGGCACACGCCCACTTTTTGCTCGTCAGAAAATCCATTTGTGTCTCCTAGTTTTATCAAATTCGTTGCGTGGGCCAGCTCATATAGCGCCCACATTGCGATCCTGCGTTCACATGAACGGTAATCGGCGGCATCCGTGCGCCACATCGATCATCGCAATCGCTAAGCAGCCTCGCGTTGCAGCAAGTGACTGCCTATCTGATACTGACCGGGCACATACAGCATCCCTTTCATGATCTTGCGTGCCGTACGCACCAGCCCCGCTGCGCGCACCACGCCGCTAGACACGTCCAAGGCCACATCAATATCCATCCCGCCCGAGGGATGCTCGATGCGCACCGTCCGATACCCGTCTTGAACATCCGGACCACCGCACAGATGCGCCACCGTACCCGGCATGAAAAACGCACTGGCCACGCCCACCGCCCCGGTTGCCGCGTGCGCTCGATGGCACACATGCGGAGTGAAATANCGCGACCGGATGGACGCCCTGTTTTCAGCTGGTGCCAGCAACACCGGCTTGGGGATCACACTATTGCTGACATCACCCAACCCCATACGCTTGCCGGCCTGCAGGCGTATACGAGCGATCCGTTCCAGCAACGCTACATTGCCATCCAATTGGGCTGCCGTCTCGTCCCCACGCAGCCCAAAATCCTCGGCCCGCATCAACACCATCGGCATCGCCGCATCGATCAAGGTCACCGGCAGACCCTCTATCATTTCAAGCCGGTTTCCCGTGGGAAACAAACGTCCGGTGACCGCACCCCAAGCATCCTGAAAGTTCAATCGTACGGGAGCCGCGGTACCAGGAACGCCGTCAATGCGTGTATCGCCTTCATAGGTAATACGGCCGCCCGGCGTTTGCACCACTGCTTCAATTACAGCTCCCGTGTTGACGTTATGAACGCGCACCACCGTCATTCCCTCACGAGCCGCGATCAGCCCTTCATCGATCGCAAACGGCGCGGCGCCCGACAGCATGTTGCCGCAGTTCGGCCGTGTATCCACCGAGGCTCGGTCCACAGACACCTGCGCGAACAAATAATCGATATCGCAATCGTCTCTCGATGAACGGGACACGATCGCGACTTTGCTGGTCAGGCTGTTTCCCCCGCCCAGGCCATCGACCTGCAATGCATGGGGCGAGCCCATCGCCAGCAGCAACAGACGATCCCGCTCTGCAGGATCGGCAGGCAGCCAATCCCCCAGAAAAAAGGGGCCGCGTGACGTACCGCCACGCATCAGTACACAAGGGATTACGGTTTCCATGTGAGGAATTCTGCGCCGGGCACGCTACTATGTGAATTGCAACTTATCTATGGATTAATGCATGGCACGCATCAATTTCGACCTGCAGGAATTGCAGGCCTTTGTCGCTGTCGCCGAGCGTGCCAGCTTTCGTGCTGCCGCAGAGGACCTGCACCTGTCTCAGCCCGCGCTCAGCCGGCGCATTGAGAAACTCGAGGATCTGCTGGGTGCGCGCCTGCTGGAGCGCACAACACGACGCGTATCGTTGACCAACGTAGGCCGTGTTTTTCTGGAACGCGCCCGCAGCGCGATTGACGAGCTGGATCGAGCCGTCCTGAGCATCGAGGATCTGGCCACGCAGCGCGGCGGCCTTGTCACCGTCGCTTGCGTCCCTTCCGTCGCGTATTACTTTTTACCCTCGGTCATCCGCGACTATTCCGAGCGATTTCCTCGCATCCGGGTCCGGATCATCGACGAAACGGCCAATACGGTGCTCAACAGCATCGTTACCGGCCGTGCGGATTTTGGGATCAGCTTTTTTGGCACGCAAGAGCCGGACATGGATTTCAAAGCCGTATTGCGCGAGGACTTCGTGCTGGCGATACGCAACGATCATCGATTCGCCCGCCGACGCAGCGTCTCGTGGGAAGAACTCTCGGAGGAACGCTTTATGACCGTGGCGAAAGAAAGCGGCAATCGTCTGTTGATCGACGACGCCCTCGCCAAGAGCGGTAAACGCACCGTCAGTGCGTTCGAAGTCAGCCACATCATGACATTGCTCGGTATGGTCGAGGCAGGATTAGGCGTCGCGGCCGTACCGCAATTAGCCATGCCATTAACTCGCCATGCCACGCTGACCAGTCTCAAACTCGAGCATCCCCGCGTTACCCGCACGCTCGGGCTGATCACACGCCGTGGCCGGCCATTGGCACCCGCTGCGCAGCAGCTCTACGACATGGTTCATCAGGCCGGCAAAATGGCCAAACGCACCCCGGCGTCAAAAACCGGGAAAAAATAGCGAGATACCGAGACGGCGAGACGAGGCTGAATACCGAGCCATCAACAAAAAAACCCTCCACAGAGGGTTTCTTGACTCGACGAGTTCGTTAGAGAACGCGAATCTTTGTGGCTTGCGGGCCTTTTGCGCCTTGGGCGGCGTGGTAGCTCACGCGCTGGTTTTCTTCCAACGACTTATAGCCTTCGCTTTCGATCTCGGAGAAATGGGCAAACAAATCTTTGCCGCCATTCTCGGGCATGATGAAGCCAAAGCCTTTTTCCGAGTTAAACCATTTGACGATACCGGTTTCCATAGCACTTCCTTATATAAGTAATGTTCGAGCAACGGCCCAAACAGACGATCAAGGAAGGATTGAGGACAATGATGACACGGTAGTCGCGCCTGACCGCTCAACGATCACGACACTTGAAGATCTCCGTCAATATGAGCCCCGTACATCGGAAAGTCAATCGAAGTTTCAATTGAACGCATAAACGGCGTGGAATTCCCGAGTTCTGCAACGCTATCCGTGCCAGACTGCCGGATACGAAGCGCGGCAACACTTCATATCACCCTCATCCGCGCAACATGCCAGGCACTGTGGCACACTGCCAGCACGCAAACAGCGTAGAAGCCAGGCACGGGCTCCAGTGCGACCGAATAGGTACTTCCCGTATGGGCCTGAACATCAAATCAATTATGGAGCGCCTGCCGCATCGCTATCCCATGCTGTTGATTGATCGTGTAACTGAGATCATTCCTCGGCAAAAAATCACCGCAATCAAGAATGTCTCCACCAACGACCCATTCATGGCAGTCGGACAGTGCATGCCAGGCACGCTCATTATCGAAGCCATGGCGCAGTCTGCGGCGTTGTTTTCATTCGCCGACGAGGGAACGGAAAGCAGGCCGGAACAAGGACAGGCGGTCTACTATTTTTTGGGCATTGACGACGCGAGGTTCATCAACCCGGTAACGCCCGGGGACCAGCTACGCATCGAAGTGCAGGCATTGCGCTTAAGCCGCGCCATTTGCAAATACCGCGGCCAGGCATTTGTAGAAAAAGACCTCGTCGCCGAAGCCACTATTCTGTGCGCCGTACGGAATTCACCCGAATAATCCAGACAGGCCGACGCGTTGCCCTTACCGCGTCGGCTATCGTGTTTGCGCCTCATTCAAACGCCGTGCTTCCTCTTCCGCATACGCTTCCTCGTCAGGCTCGTACGATCCCTCATAGAGGCACGAATCGCGATCCCAGGTGCACTTGTTGAAAAGCCGGCTAGTCGTGCGCGAACTCATGCACCCTGCCATCACCACAACAAGACATACCACGGCACCACAACGGCCCAACGTTTGAATCGACATATTCCCTAGCCCTAAAAAAAGAGTGTTGCAGCCATTGTTATAGCAAGTCTTGGCAACTCAGAGCAGGTATGAACCCCGGAGCAAGCCGGATCTCTCGATTGACAACGTTCTCGTCGGCGGCAGATAAATCGGCATTGAGCGCAATACGAACGCTAAAGGACTTCCTTGTCCACATGCTGAACCACCAGATCAATGACGCGCGACGTGTTCTTCGATGCGAGCGCCTCGATGATCGCGCAGTGCTCCTGGTGCAGCGTGTCGCGGCTTTCCGGCACAAAACCGTAGATTCTCCAGGCCTGCGTCCATAGTTGATGGATCTGCTGCTGCATCGCGGACAAGATAGGATTGCCGGCCAGCTCGGCGACCTTGGCCTCAAAGCTCAAATCCAGACCGGCATTCTCCTCGAACTCGCCCTTTGCAGTCTGGTCCTGAGCGTTGTCGTCGATCAGTTCTTTCAGGATGCGAATGCCGCCTTTGTTGGCCTTGATCGAATACGCCTCGAAAACCGCACGCTCGACCGCCGTACGTGCCGCGATCAGCTGCTGCATGAATTCCTTGCTCACGCCCTGCGCCAGCAACGCATTCAAATTGTCACCACTGGTGGCAACCGCGTGCTTTTCGACAAAATAGGTGCCACTGCCCACGCGAGTCTCGATACGTCCGGCGGCCTCGAGAACCTTCAGCGCCTGGCGGATCGACGAACGGCTCACAGAAAAACTCTCGGATAGTTCTCGCTCGGACGGCAGCTTGTCTCCAATTTGGAATTGGCCGCTGTTCAGCAGACTCTCAAGCTGCTGGCACACCTCTTGAAAAATGTCTGTGCGCTTGATGGGAAGCATTGAAAAACGGGGCTTGCTCATGTGGGCTCGATGCCGAACATCCAAAACTACGGGACTCGGAACTTTACCATTCTTCAGCAAAATGGTCCGTCCACTTTCTCGTACATCGCTTTTATTTTCCTGCCAATTGGGGTAAATCCGATCAAATTGGATAGTTGTCAGACCACTTTTAGTCAGATAGCATACCAATCATCCCCAGCCTTATCCGTCGCACAGCCGCGTACGGGCAGCGAAACCAGGAGACAGCAGCAATGTACAGAAGCAATTTTGAGCCCGGCTCCACCCGTTGGGCAGTGCGGCGCAGCCAGTGGCGCAGCATGGGCATCCGTGAAGAAGACATGGACAAGCCCAAGATCGCCGTCATCAACACCTCGAACAAACTTTCCTGCTGCTACGTCCATCTGGATGCCATCAGCGCTCTGGTCCAGCAGGCCATCCGCGATGCCGGCGCCCTGGCGTTTGAAGTGCGCACGGTGGCCCCCAGCGACTTTGTCACCAGCGCGGGGAAAAAAGCTCGCTATCTCATGCCGACCCGCGATCTGATGGTCAACGAGGTGGAATGCATGATGGAGGGCGCGGTGCTGGACGGCATGATCTGCCTATCCTCCTGCGACAAGACGACACCTGCCCATCTCATGGCGGCAGCACGCCTGGACGTCCCCTCCCTGCTCTTGACCTGTGGCTACCAGATCGGCGGCAAGTGCTCAAACGAGAAATTCGAGGATCAGTTCTTCGACATCGACGACGTGTACGAGCAGATCGGCGCGCTGGCGACCCGCACGATCACACTCAAGGACCTGACCGACATGACGGATGTGGCGATCCAGTCGCCTGGCGTCTGTGCTGGCCTGGGTACCGCTAATTCCATGCATATTGTGGCCGAAGCCATGGGCATGACGTTGCCTGGCAACTCACCCATCTGGGCCAACGGCCGCCGCCTGAACGAATATGCGCAAGCCGCCGGCCGTCAGATCGTCGAATTGACCCGCCACGGCGTCTCGGCACGCAAGATCATCACCGAAGAGTCCATCCGTAATGCCGTCATGATGGTGCTGGCCGTCGGCGGCTCAGTCAACACGGTGCGTCACATTGCCGCGATCGCCACCGAGGCCGAATTGCCCCTGGACGTCGTGAAACTCTATGAAGACTACGGCAAGTCCATCAAACTGCTGACGGCCGTACGTCCTAACGGCCCCTTCCGCACCGAAGACCTGGAAGCCGCCGGCGGAACGCCCGCGGTCATGAACCAACTGCGCGAACACCTGCATCTCGATGCGCTGACCGTGACGCGTCAGACCGTGGGCGAGAACATCCGCGATGCGCGCGTCAAAGACGGCAAAATCATCCGATCCCTGGCTGATCCCGTCAGCGTGAGACCAGGCGTAGGCATTCTGCGCGGCAATCTCGCGCCCAATGGGGCCATTGTGAAATTGTCCGCGGTGCCGGGCGAACGCGCCGAATTCTCCGGCCCCGCCAATATCTACGAAGGCGAGGACGAAGCCATTGAGGCGCTGGGCAAAGGCTTGATCAACAAGGGCGACGTGATCGTCCTGCGCAACATGGGTCCCAGCGGCGGCCCCGGCACAGTATTCGCCTGCAGTTTCGTAGCGGCACTCAATGGCGCCGGCATCGCCGAATACGTAGCAGTCGTCACCGACGGCGAATTGTCCGGCTTGAACCGGGGCATCATCGTCGGCCAGTTGATGCCGGAATCTGCAGCCGGCGGCCCCCTCGCCGTGGTCAGGCAAGGCGAAACCATCCATATCGACTTCGTCAACCGCAAGATCGACATGGACGTTCCGCAGGACGAGATCGCCCGGCGCCTGAGTGAATGGCGTCCCCGTGAACTCGAACTCGGCGGCGGCAACAGCACCTATCTCTTGCAGTATGCCCAACTCGTGCAGCCCATCGAACAAGGCGCGGTGCTGGGCAAACGCAAGGTTCACGCACATACCTCTTGATCCCCGGCCGGCGCCCTGGCACAGGCCAGGGCGCCGGCCAACTCATAACAACGGCACACGGAGACAGCCCATCATGTCCACGCAGACAGAGGCACAAAAATCCAGGAAAGCGGGTCTGGCAGCATTCATCGGTACCGTCCTGGAATGGTACGACTTCATCATCTATGGCACCGCGGCAGCCATCGTACTGAACAAGATTTTCTTTCCGAACAGCGATCCGCTGGTCGGCACCCTCGCCGCTTTCGCCACCTATGCGGTCGGATTTCTCGCTCGCCCACTAGGCGGACTCGTGCTCGGCTACCTCGGTGATAAGGTCGGCAGAAAGACGGTACTGGTACTGACATTGTTCCTCATGGGCGGCGCCACCACCGCCATCGGTCTATTGCCAGGCTATGACAGCATCGGCCTATGGGCGCCGGCATTACTCGTATTGATGCGATTGATCCAGGGTTTTGGCGCAGGCGGAGAATATGCGGGCGCCGTGGTCTTGTCCGTAGAGCACGCACAGAAAGGCAAGCGCGGCGCGGCCGGCGCCTGGGCCCCTCTGGGCTTTGCCGCAGCTACGTTGCTCGCCAACGCAGTGTTCTTTTTCTTTCTGAACACCTTGAGCGAAGCGCAATTCATGGCCTGGGGATGGCGCATTCCCTTCCTGCTCGGCGCCGTCTGCGTGTTGGTCGGCTACCTGATCCGACGCAACATCGAGGAACCGCCTGCCTTTGAGAAAGCCCAGCAATCGCAGCAGACAAAGAAGATCGGCCTGCTCTCAGCCATCAAGCATCATCCACGCAGCTTCTTTATTGTCATCGGCTCGCGCATGGGCGAGAACGGTTTTGCCTACCTCTATCCTGTATTTTGCGTGTCATACATGGTGACCACGCTCAAGATGGAAAAATCGATGGCATTGTGGGCCGTCATCATTGCATCGGCTATCCAGCTCGTGACGATTCCGTTCTACGGCGCGCTGTCCGATCGCATCGGACGCAAGAAAGTCTATCTCGGCGGCATCATTGTCTCCGTGCTGTGGCTGGCGCCCTTTTTCATGCTGCTGGATGTGCAGGCCTTCTGGGCCGTCGTGCTGGGCTTTGCGGTCGGCCTCGGTATCGCCTATCCGGCCATGTTGTCGCCACAGGCTGCCTGGTACGCGGAACTCTTCGATACCGAATTCCGGTTGGCAGGCTTCGCGTTTTCGCGGGAACTCGGCTCGCTGCTGGCTGGCGGACTGGCGCCCTTTATCGCGACGGCGCTCTACACCTATTATCAGCACTGGTGGCCTATCGTGGTCTACATGGGCGGTATGGGTGTCCTGACCCTGATCGCACTCGCGCTAGGGCCTGAAACCGTGCACAAGAACATCGATTAACGCAAAGGCAGCCGCCGTCAACGGCGGCTTGCACTGATGAAGGAAACAGCATGGACAGCAACAACACCGATTTCCCCGCCTGGCATCTCGAAAGCCGCTACGACGCCGTACCCGACCTGCCCGTCCTGGCAGAGGTCGACGTGTTGGTAGTAGGCGGCGGTGCCGCCGGCGTGGCTGCCGCGACAACGGCTGCCGAACACGGCAAACGCACCTTGGTGATAGAGCGCTACGGATTCTTTGGCGGCGCGGCCGTGGCCGGTATGTCAGGGACGATCTGCGGCATGTATCTGGCGAGCGACGTCCACGCCGAACCCCGTCAGGTCGTCCAAGGATTCACTGAACGTTTCCGCGCCGAGCTGGCCCGCCGCAACGGCGTCACCGCACCGCAACGCTACGGCAAGACCTGGACCGTGACACACGATCCGCTCATGTGGAGCGAGACGGCGGATCAGTTCGTCGAGGAAGCCGGCGCCAAAACGCTGTTCCATACCAGCGTGACCGGCGTCATCATGGAACAAGACGCCTGCACCGGCGTCGTCATCGAATCGGCTGCAGGGCGTTCCGTCATCCTGGCCAAGCGCATCATCGACGCATCCGGCGATGCCGCAGTCATTGCGCGCGCCGGTTACGGCTATGTTTTCGGGGATCACGGAAAAATTCAGAACCCGACGATGTTCTTCAGACTCGGTCAGATCGACATGCCGCGATTTCTGGCCTATTGGGGTGACGACACCATCAACCCGCCCAAAGTCAGCGAGGCCATTGAGCAGGCCGACTCTGCCGGGCGCTACGCATTGCCTCGTAAAAAAATCTGGATCTTCCCGACTACCCGCCCCGGCGAGCTGCTGGTCAATGCAACCCGGCTGACGGCACGTGACGGCCATATGCTCAATGTCATCGACCCCGAAGACTTCACCGAAGCCGAGATCGCCGGCCGCCGTCAGGTCCGCGAATATGCCGCCTTTCTCGCGGACAATATTCCCGGCTGCGAGGCGAGCTACGTGGTTAACACCGGTACGCAAGTCGGTGTGCGCCAGACTCGCAGCATCGTGGGCGTAGAGACTTTGACCAACGACGATGTGCTGTCCTGCCGCAAGCGCGATGACGGCATCTGCAGAGTGCCATGGCCGATCGAACTGCACGCAGGCGAAAAACCCAAGCTGCACTGGTTGCTGGATGACTACTACGAAGTGCCCTATCTGGCTCTGGTGCCCGAACAAGGCGAAAACCTGATTGTGGCCGGCCGATGCCTGAGCGCCGAACACGAAGCACTGGCCTCGGCGCGCGTTACCGCACAGTGCTTCGAATACGGCCGGGCCGCCGCCATCGCGGCGATTTTGTCGCTCGATAGCGGCCGGCGCCTGCGTGATATTCCGGGACAGGAAGTCCGCGCAACCATGCAGGCATTGGGAAGTGCGCTGTAAGCGCCAGACGCACTATGTGAGCAAGTGCGCTCGGGCCGTTCACAACGACGATCCGAGCACCTGTTATTTCAAACTGGCCGCAACACCAGGGAGCCCATCAAAAATGGGCGCGTTGATTTTCGTATCAGCCACCACAGAAGCAATCTCGGCGGGGGGTGTTGCTGATGGTGTTGATCGGCGCGTTACCGACCCCGCTGCAACCCGAGACAAGACCTGCACACAGCGCGAGCACCACAGTCAACCTTTTTGACCATTTACCATGCACTTGTGCGCCTCGTTTATGCGTTCCATCATCGCCTGCGCATTTATATCAGACGATCGAGGTATTCACAGCTACGTGACCGAGTCAATGTGCCGAGAGTCGAAGACACAGCGAGAATCGGCGCATACAGCGAGCGATGCGAAAAGTTCCCAGTATGACTCGCCGGCGAACCAACGATGAGTCATATGCAGGCAGCAAAAAGCCCGTAAGAACTTGTTCTTACGGGCTTTGCAGACCAGGAGATACCTGGAGAATTCTTGGTGCCGACGGCGAGACGCCAATATCAAGCGTTGGCGGGATATTTTTATAATTCTGGGGCTATTTTGGGGCCTTCTGCGCGATTTCTGGTCTCCGGGTGAGACCCGAATTCAAGTCAAGACAGAACCGTCGAGCCCATATACTAACTGCCTGGATCCAATGGAGACTGCCCCATGTGCGGACGCATAGTCCAAAAATCTGGCCCGATGGATTACGTCGAGCGGATCGATACCAACTGGGCAACGATCTTCGATGATCCCGTCGGTCCTCGCTACAACGTGGCGCCTGGCACTCGACCGATCACGGCCCACCGGTTGATTGACGGCACCGAGCAGATGATGCGGCTACCGTGGGGCTATCAGCCAAATAACTCCAAGCATTTCATGGTCAATGCCAAACTGGAAACCATCCAAAAGAACGGTTGGCCATGGAAGATGTTGATTGGCCGTGGCCGGATCCTCGTGCCCGCCGATGGGTGGTATGAATGGAAGCCGCTCTCTGACGACCCGAAACCGCCCAAGCAGCCCTACTACATCCATGGCGACGGCCCGCTATTCTTCGCGGCCCTGACGGCTTGGCGCCCCGGTGACGAAATGGACAAGGCTCATGGGTTCGCCATAGCAACCAACGATTCACGAGGCGGCATGGTCGACGTGCACGATCGACGCCCCATAGCGCTGCCGGCCGATTTGGCGCGTGAATGGATAGATCCAGGCTTGCCAGTGGATGAGGCAAAGGCCCTGCTGAACGAGGGCCTGCCGGAAACTGCCTTTACCTGGCACCCAGTACGGCAAGAGGTCGGCAGCTCCAAATATGAATTGCCCGACGCGATCGAGCCAGTTCTAACGCTTTGACTGCTGCGCGTACAAAGCAACAGCCCCCTCAAGAGAGGCGCGACTTCCGCGCCATTCGCCACCGCCCCACAACTCAAAAGCCCAGCCGCCATTCACAAAGACCCGACATATGGACCATCCACCAGGGCCAGACCAATAGTATTCATCGACCTGCTCCCAATCGGCTGCGCTCATCCGTGTCTCGGTATTCGTGACAGATTGCCACTGTGGCACCAATTCTAGAGCGGATATACTGGATGTTCAACCAGTATTTCTAGTGCTCCATGTATGTTCCCGCCCCCACTGACCAGCAAACGTCTAAAGCAGATTCAGGAGCTGCGTAGAGATGATCCTGACGTACACGAGCTGCTTTGGTATATCGCGCGCCTGCGGAGTTACGTGCGTCGCTTTGATCAATTGCTGGAAAGCATGCCCGTCAGGGCAGCGGGCACTACCGACTTGCTCGCAAGGTGTGGCGAAATGGAAATCGGGGAGGAAGATTTTATTCAGGAGCGCCGAGCCCGAAATCTCCCCCCTCCTAGCCCGAAGCCAGCGGACGCCGATAGGTACGTTGAAAGGGAGGCGCCGAACGAAAACGGGATCTTGGCCAAAGTGCCTGGGGAATACCTGGACGAAGCTCGGCAGAGTCTCCCGCCGGTCGATTTGGCTGAGGATCGCATCTATGAGGCTGTCGTTGCGGCCGGTCATCTTGGGCCCATACGGGTCCAATTCAGGCGTCACAAGGCTAGGCATCACAAGCACAGTCACTGGTTTTGGTCTGCGTTTAAGGCAGAGCGCACCGAGCCATGAAACATTAGGTATCATTTCGGTATGGCGACATACCCCATCCCCGAATACCTACAAGACTCCCACGACGGCGACGAGTGGGCTATTGTTGCCATCCTGGGCGGCCGCGTCGTGGCGCTGCGCTATATCTCGGACGTTGCGCCGGAGATCGGACTGACGGAGTCTGCTATTGGGCAATGGCTAGATCGCAATCCTCTGGAGTTGCGCGAATTGAAGGCGCTGGGGTCAGTGAGCGCTGGGATCGTCACAGCGGACGGATTTGAGGTGCAATGGGAGTTGTCCGTGCAAAAGCTGTTTCATGAGTTCTTACGCGGGACTAAATAAGGACGCTTGCGATGCGACTTATAAAGAGCTGTAATCCAGAACACAATATCCGAACGAGCTCTACTGCGAAGCTGCAGGTAGGTTCGTATTATTTTTACAAACAACATGAAAACTTAGAGATCAAGGATGAGGGCGAGGCGACAAATAAACTCTATGTCGATATTCGTGGACCATTCTCGATATCTGCCGCGAACCTAAATGCGCTAACCGGCGGCCAGTTTGTCTCTGGTACTGATCAGCACTCATCAGCACCTCGACTACCAGCGTTCACCCGTATAAAGGTCCAATGCCTTAGGGTCAGGCGCGATGGAGACCCTGTCATAGTTGATGAGGCGCGTTTCGAAATAGAGCGCTCACTGCCTAATGGTTTTGTATTCTGCATGTCCCTGACAGACGAAAACCAGACTAGCCCACTCTTTGAATCATACAGCGACTCATGGTCGCTACCATTTGAAAAATCCGGCCTTTTTGCGTGGCATCTGTCTCGGATGATGACAACGCAACTACAGCCTGAATGGATTGAGCCAAAGCTCCAACAAGATATCGAGTCTGGAAAAATCTCGCTCGACCAAGTAACAGTAGAGGTACACGACCGGGCCATTTTATATACAGATCGTCATATCACTCTAACCGCAGGAGACGAGGAGAAAATCAACGGCGTGTTCTCGATCATCCGGTCTTTGGCTTTTACCAAGCCCCCGCGATATAGTCGCGACCGAGAATATAGATTTCTTCTTAATGTAATTGCCGAGCATGCAAACGGAACAAAGACCATCTATGCTCCGGCGGCAGAACTCGTTCGCCTTACGCCAGACATTCCATGGGTAGACCTTGACTAGTGTCTACTAAATCTCGCAGGACCTTGAAAAGCAGTTATAGATCGAACATATCCCTGCAACCCATTCACTTGATCGGCCCATCCTGCAGCGTCCGCTCCCACCTCGCCAAGTCGTCTTGATAGGCTTTCTGCTCGCGCAAGACATTCTCCAAGTATTCCGATCCAGTCGGGGCCGGCCGCATCAGGTCCTCTGACGGCTCCGGCAGTTGGGGTACGGTTGCGATGCTGCCGCAACAACCCGTCAATACGAGTATTGACAGCAGTAAGCTCAAGCTCCAAGGTCTGGGCTTTCTGCTCGGCGAGTTGGCGGGCCAGCACGGCGCCGCGATGTTGGGCATCAGCACGATCTTTCTCCACTTGCATGCCGCGCTCGATGGCGGCTTGTTGGGCTTTCACTTCGGCCAGCGCTGCGGCATGGCCGGCGTCATAGCCAGACGACCAGCGCCACGACCAAGCCAAGACGCCGAGCGATACCAGCACAGCACCGATCGCGCCTGCGACTAGGTATCCCTTCCAGCCCGTCACCAGATCGAGCACCTTCTTGATCATGATCCCCCCAGCCAGTCAGGAGGATCTTTGGGCTCTACAGGCTGAGGCGTCACCGCTTCTTTCACGTCTGCTGCAGCTTCGCTCACCTTATTGGCTGCGGACTTCGCGGTAGTTGCTGCCTGACGAGCCGTCGCACCTGCCCCTGCGGCAGTTTTGGAAGCGCCTTCAGCCTTGGAAACGGCCTCTTGCGCAGCCTGAACAGCGGCGTCTGTCTTTGCCACCAATGGCGGTAGCCGCTGATCGATGATCACCAGCAAACCTTTGTTGACGTCGATTAGCCGTGTCACTTCGGCCTGATGGCCGGAATTTATTGACGCCACCGTGCGGTCAAACCAGAAGTACAGCGGCGTACCAAATATCAGCCCGCCCAGACACAAGATTCCCACATAGGCGAGCCATACCTTCAACGCTCGCAATAGGTGATTGGCGCGGTCTTCATCGCAGCGGCAAAGCCGCTCAATTACCTTGCCCATGATCGATCTCCTCATCATCTGTGCCGACCGGTACAGGCTCTCCAGTTAGGCGTGCGATACGAACCTGCGCCTCGCGAAGTTGGTACTTAAGAAGCCGGATATCACCCTTCATTGCAGCCCAATCCTTGCGCATTTCTTGCAATTGGCCGTCGAGTTCAATGGCCCTCTGCTTCCACTGATCTCGCTCGGCCGTGATGGTGGCCAGCGCATTGCCCGAGGCCGTAGCTGAAGCAACACTGTTGTCCAGCGTTCGCATGAGTAGAGGTACGAGCCACTTGCCGACAAAGCCGGCCACGATTACGGATATGCCACCGTATGCCCATTTTTCGAGATCCATCGCCCCTCCTAAGGGCTGTTATGGAGCGCCAAACACAAGGCGCACCGTCTCATACCGGCGTTGCCGGTCCTCCCACCCATTGGGCAGCCCGTTCTTGTTTTTGCCGTTCACGCGGATCGACAGGCGTAAAAAATCGCCGGAATCGGCGATCTCGTTGCAACCCTTGTTTTTCCACCACCAGCCACTACATCGGGCGGCGTCTACAGGCCGCTCCAGCCATTCAGGGTGATTGATGTAGTCGACGCCTAGGCCATCAGAAACAGCCTGGTAGTTTGCCCGCCCAGTGATCTGGATCAGCCCCCGACCGCGATATCGCGATCCGTCCCCTGGCTGAGTATTGCCAAGATCCGCCCTACCCTCGTAGCGACGTTGGGCTGGCGTCGGGCCCCAGATCTCTCGCGTATGCACGAAACCCGCCGACTCGTGGCCGATGGTAGCGATATACATCGCTGCGCGCAAAGGCGAAACGATCGCGAATTCCATCATTGATCGCTCTACAGCGTCATACCACTTGGCGGCCATTTCAGGCGAGAGCATGGCCGCTTTTGCAAAATCAGGCTCGCGCATTGAATCTCCAGGCGTAAAAAAACCCGCATCGGCGGGCCGCTCAAATAGTGATAAATTATTTCCGCGCACTTGGACGCTGTTGCCGACACGTGCGTCGCACAACGAGACCCAACAAAATCAACGCCAAGATAATGACCACTATGGCAAAAATGGAAACCAAACCAATGACATCCATTTGGGACATCTCCTTAGAAACAGCAAATCGGATGTATTTTTGGGCATCTCTCGCTGCAATTGGACTGGGAGCCATCACCGTCCTATCTGCCGTTCTGACGTTCTGGGCATCCGGGGTCATTTCCAAACACAATGACCAAGCAATAAACAGCGCGAGAGCTACAGCGGAACAATCTCGCGAATCCGCCAACCGCCTAGAAGCAGAAACAGAAGGACTGAAAAATAAAAATCTTCAACTGGCAATAAGGCTAGAAGAAGAGCGCACAGCGCGTCTGAAGTTGGAGGACAAATTGGCCCCAAGGAGACTCTCCAGTGATCAGCACCGAGCGTTGGTTCAGTATCTTCAGCGTTTACAGCCCTTCGACATAGCGGTCGGCAGCATCAGCGGAGATGTAGAAGCGATGGGCTTTGCGGAGCAATTGCGAAGCGCAATCAAAGAAGCCGGTTTCAAGGTATTCGACGGCATTGATCAACCCGTGTTCAGCGGCAGAGCTTATGGCGTGATAGTTGATATTTCAGACTCTAATATCGAAGCTCAAGGTGCTGACACAGTTAGAGCTTTAGCCGCAGCCGGAATCAAGTCCGAGTTCAGACTCAACATGCTCCCGACACACCGCAGCATCCAAATCATTATCGCCACAAAGCCCTAATCGATATTGGGGCTAAAGATCGGTTAGTCCGACACTCGGTCCGAACCCGGTTCGAATGCCATCCACCAACGCTGTTAAGCCACCAGACGGCGGAATGGTGTTATAGATCGCGACCATTCTCACGCGGCAGCTACCTTGCGTCGAGGATGAGCTGATGACCGATCCGATGCGCAACGTATTGTTGAACGTCAAACGCGCTTCTCCCGTAGCAGCGTTGTTAACTGCGGCCGAGGCGCCACCCTGGCCGATCACGGAGGAACCAGAGTTGTTTGATCCGTTAAATAAGCCGCCTATCGTTGCCCATCCACCAGGCAGCCCACGAGCCACATAGAGCCCAGTCAGAGGGCCTGCGTTTGCCCCACCCTGATCACGAAACACTCGAGTACTCAATATGCCGTCTTGAATGGATGCAAACATCGTGTCACCCCGCGCATATGGCGTTCCGACATCCTGTGCGAGCGTCAAATTGGAAATGACCGGTGCGGCACTTCCGTTGATCTTTTGGACAACTGCAACCAGTGTCATATCCGGCGTACCTGGCAATTGCGTATCAAAGTAGGCGCCGGGGCCCACGCCGGCGCCGTCAGTCGAATAATCGGGGGACCCGACGACTAGGAGTGGTAGAGCCGGATTTGCAAAGTTCCGGCACGACATCGAATCGCTCAAGCCCAAGACGTACAGGCCTACAAGGCCATCCGTGTAGGACAACTGAGGCATCGAGAAATCACCATCCCAGGGATAGTTTCGTTCCGTTGCGGCCACGCTGGTAATTAAATGACCCATCTTTAGACTCCGAGAACAGGAAAAAGTGATTGGTGTACGAATCTTTGTGCCCCAGCATTCGATACGTGGGCACCATCCGCCCACTGACCGCGAGCATTCTCGACCGCATGTGAAGCCCATGCGTCGTATCCGTTCACCCATTCGGTCGCATTCGCTAGCGCGACGTTATACGCAGCACTTCGGTACTGGGATTGGGGAATCAATATGGCCCCGGTGGACCGCTGCATTGGCATGACAATCACGTTGCCACAGTCAGAATGGGCTGTGCGATACGCCGCAATGATGGCTTCGTGCGCCTGTTCGAAAGTCGCGATACTCGCGCGCGGGCGCACTGGATCGTTGGTGCCCAGGATCGTCACAACTAGATCTAGGTCGAGTGCGGTGGCGTAGTAACGAATCCACTCGGCAAACTGCATGAAATCGTAGCCAGTGGCCCCGCCCTGGCCCAACTTTAGAACCTCTATGCCAACTGCGGCACTATCGCGCAGCAGGAACCCTGTTAAACCCACTGTGCCTGAAACCGTCTCGATTCGTACGGCATCAGCATTTCCAGACGTCAGCGGAATCACCGCTGACTGAACGGGAGAGCCTCCAGTGTCCGGCGTGACGGTCGTCCACGCCCCGTCGTTAGCTTGCCACCGGAACGATCCAGATTGAGCGGCGAAGAATACGGTCAACGAGTCGCCATGCACGAGATTTCCAAGGTCGTAGGAATCGCCCGCTGTTGATGAGTACAGGACAAAACCATCCGGCCCGGTTGGCATTGGAGGTGGATCGAACGGTTCTTGTGTCGGGTCATAGAGCGTCCATCCCGCAGACCGCGAGCCGGTAACGCCATCCATGTAGTAGCTCGGCGTAAACGAAATCCAGCCAGTCCCTGCGCGCCCGAACTTCTCATACAGCGCCGGGCAGAGAGCCTCGAGAATTGTCAGAAACTCAGTCCAACTATCGCCCGTCATTCCAAGGCGGGCTTGGCCAGAGCCAGCAAGAATCTGGCCGAGCTTTGCATGCCAGCGGCGCAATGATGAGCCATCCGTACGAAGGGGCAGATCGCGCGTCAGCACCGTTGGAACAGACGATGCATTATTGACCTGGGCCGTGTCCTGAATCGCCTTTGTCAGTCGTGGGCCAAACCCCGCAGCGTCTATAAGGCCATCGTCTATCCAAAGGTAGACTCGCCCGTTCTTACCTTGAACAATTCGAGCCGCGCTCCCCGTATCTTCATCGATCCCGATGTACTGGGACATTCGATCAACGGCGATCCGCTGGGTCTCGCTGGTCAACCTCGGACCGAGCCCCATCGCCTCAATAAGACCGTGATCCAGCCAGACATAAATACGTTTATCCGGACCTGTTACCACTTTAATGTAATCAGCCGAATCCACAGACAGGCCAAGGGTGGTGGCAATCGTTACCTGCAGTTCGTCAATGTCGCCTTGATTGGCGGGCTGAGGATCATCTCGCGTATACACTCCGGTGGAATCCGCAGTGTAGTAGCCGTTGTTTTCTGTCGTATCGCCCCAGACTCTCGCTCGACTGCCGGGTGCATTACCCGAAGCGGGGATATCGACAGCCAACTCATACGGAGTCACCCCAGCCTCCATAAGCGCGGCGTCACGCACCTCCGCTTTGAGCGTGGCTAGATTCGATACATCGTTGCCCACCCGATTGACGTTCGGCACGCCAGCCGGATCATTGGCATATTTCTTTAGTGTCCCGGCGTCAAACGAAGCACCATTAAGCTCTTCTTTGCTAATAGCAGCCATATGCGACTCGCATAAAAAAGCCCCGCTCTATGGCGGGGCGTATGGTTGAAACGGGTTAGCTGTTACGGATGAAAATCCAGGTCGTGCTCGTAGTACCGATCGTCGTAGTTGATTGCTCTCAGTGGCACCGTGCCGTCAGCATTGGCGCGGTCCTTTTCGCCCAGGATGAACGCACGAGCTTGGCGCGGGCTTGTTCCGACGCCTATCACATAGGTAGTCGGGAAGTAGGCTCCAGTGCGTCTCGTTAGAATGGGCGTGCGCGGTTCTCGCTCCAACAGCGCCCAGCGGGCACCACCGCCGGACGACACACCCATTCGCTCGACATAACCGTCCCGATTCTGAATGAATATCTGATATGCCTGCCCCTCTTGCCACTGCATCGGCTGCGAAAGCGTCACTAACAATGGATCGTCTTCGTCCACCTCAATGAACTCACCATCCTGGCTACGGCCTCGTGTATTGTCGGCATTCAAGAATCGCTCTGATGGAATGAGAAGGTTGGCTTCTGGCAAACCCGTAAACTGCGTGGCGCAATCCTGATACATCAATTTCCCGTACTCACGCCAGGCGAGAATCCAAGCCTGCTCGCTGAGTCTCACACCTACAGATTCAATGCGTTTCGGGTTGACTGCCGACCTGTCCTCGGGGATATATATGGTCGCTGGCGCGTCGTTATTATTTGGATCGATCCACTCAAACTCGATGCCGTCGTTCTCCGCATCATTACCCTCGGTGCGTTGTTCGCTACCCGGAATCTTATTGCGATGATTGAACAGCAAAGTGCTGTCATCGGTAGCGCGCTCGAAGTAAAGGCGGATCACACTGCCTCGGCGGTATGCGCGACAGAAAGCCGCGCCCGAGATCATAGTAAGAATCTCTTCAAAGGAAAGATTGTCCTTATCAATCGTGTAGTTGAACTGAGCAACGTCGATGCCAAAGTAGTCCTTTATCTCCTGCTCGGTCTGATAAATGTTGTCGAAATCGACTTCATCCGGAGTACGGTTACCTATGAGCGGATCCAAGCACACAGCAGAGAGAATATCGGCAAGACTGTTCGTCGGAAAAAGCTCTGTCGTGAACTCGGAGCCGGAGATCCGCCGCGGAAGATTTCGGGTGACGAGCATGTTGAGCTTAGGATCTTTGATCGCAAGCGCCCCATCAGTCGCCAGGCGTACCGCATGGACAGTGGTCACGTCGCCGAAATGCAGCTGATCCACGTACCCACACGCATACAAATCACGCCACTTCACCTCGTCGATGGTCGTACCTTCAAAATCGGTATCTGTGGCGGTAAGCCTACGTGCGCGGAAGCGCCAGCGATTGCTAGGGTCGTTCACCAGCTCGACGTTGAGCGTATAAGCTCGAGTCGACCTCGATGTAGCTGACCCGACCACTGTGCGCTCGAATGCATGCACGGCCCCATACGGGTTGCCTTGCACATCGACTCGCTGGGCCTCGAAGCGGAAATCCACATTGCGGCGGTACTGCTGCTGCCCATTGTCCGCATAGAGCGCGGCGGCGACCATGTTGGCGATAATTCGCCGGATCGGCCGCTGAGACTCCACGGTGACCCAGCCGATCCAGCGCTCAGCCGTCGTCGCAATGACCGGAAACAATGTGACCGTTTCCCCGCCGTAGTCATTGGCCAGCACGGTCCAATCTGCATTCACAGCGCTTGGATTGTCGAGCGTGATCTGGTTGCCGGTGACCGTGTTGATCGTATATGTCCCGGACATATCGACTTGTACAACACCCGAGGGCCGAGAAAGCGTGGGGCCGCCCGTGGCGTTACCAAGCTTCGCCCGCAAAGCAGCCCACGCGGAGCTGTTCTCCGTGACATCGAATCGCAGCGTTGTAGATTGGCCTGGAGCCTGATTGGTCCATACATCGGCGCCTCGAGGTCTCCAGAGCGATAGATGCGGTAGATCACTACCGCGGGATTCTTAAGCAATGTCCCTGCCGTGCGAGCCCGCTCGATCTCATCTGGCAACACCTCGCCAAGATCTCCAAACGTCACCCCGAGGCCAAAATCCAGATTCCCCCGATCGCCCAGCGGCTCGAGCCTCATGGGCATCCAGTCGAAGAACTGCAATTCCCCGGCTTCGTCACGAAGCCAGAGCCCCTGTCGGTAGTACGGCTGAAACCGATAAATCTTCGAAAAGCTGACCTGTGAGATCTGCAGTGTGTGCAGCTCGATTTCTGATGCACTTGATCCCAGGTAGAAATCGACGTATTGACTTGACTCAGGCATGAGGCAAATCCTCATTCACAAGTTTGTTGAGTAGATTCAAAACCTCTTTGGCGGCAGGCAGGCTTCCGTAGATCATGAGCAACATGATCAAGGTCGCCCAGTAGTCCCACTCGCCGGCGTCATATTCAGGTATCGCATCGACCTCTAACATGGCCGCTACCGGGTCCGGCAAAACCACCTTTGCCCGATCACTTATCGATCGGGTCCCCGCCGATGAACGGCTGGTCACCATCGAGGATGTCCATGAACTGATTCTGCCACGGCACAGAAATCGGATTCACCTGATGTATGGCGGTACACGCGGTCGAGTTCCGGCTACGGACAGTCTGGCCGCCTGCATGCGTCTGTCGCCAGATCGGATATTCCTGGCCGAACTACGCGGTCCCGAAACCTGGGATTATTTGGCAGCCTTGAATACAGGTCACCCGGGATCAGTCACCACCACGCATGCCAACAGCGCTACTGATACTTTTGACCGTCTCGCCATCCTCATCAAGCAATCGCCTACCGGCGGCAACCTTGATCTGCCGACCATTCAGGCCTTCTTACGTCAGACCGTAGACGTCGTGCTGCATTTTGAGCGATTTCGGCTGAAAGAACTTTGGTTTGAGCCTCGAAGACTGGTCGGCGGCTAAATCGCCGCACGCACCACATCAGCAAACGTCCGTTATCTCGTTGCCGGCCTGGTATGAACAGGCGCGGTTACTCCCTTCCCCTGAACCCGTGTGAGGCACTGCACACGCGCCAGGCAGGCCTTGTATGGGCTCGCCTGGAGCTTGACTCATGATTTCGCCCACTCGCCTGCCCTTTCACCAGGACGGCAAATTGCTGCATATGTCTGCCGCGATGCAACGTGCTCACCAAAAGGCCGATCAAGCACTGGCGGCTGCCGCAGAAAAGCAGGCCGGCACTCCAACACCGTTTATCCTGCCCGGTATCAAGGAAACAGCACGAGCCATCCCCAACTACATCGCCCGAAGCGCGGTCTTCGCACCTGTTCGTCGAGGCTGGCGCACACTGCACGATGACACGGTATTTCTGGAAGGCAGCAACATTCTGCTCAAGGGATCCGGCAAGCAGTTGAGCGAAGACCATGCGGACATCTGGATGCATGCCATGTATCTGCAGACCACCGCATTGTTAGGTGAAGCCCCCATCATCAATCGCGCGGATTTCTTACGCGGAATGGGCAGGCCTACCGGAGGCAGCCAATACGAGTGGCTACATGAGGGCATGAAGGATTTGGCCCGCTTTACCCTGAGCATCGAAGCCCGTCGTAAGGATGGCTCTATCAAATACAGCTACGGCAATCACCCCTCAACCCGGGTGCTCGCCATGATCGGCGGCTTTGATTATGACGAACCCAGTGGCTACTACACCATCTACGCCGATCCGCGCTGGGCACAGATTTTCGGCAATCGGGAGTATGCCTTGGTGGACTGGTCCAAACGACTGCAAATGCGGCTGGATCTCTCCAAAAGCCTGCAGCGACTCATCGGAACGTCATCTGACATCCAGCAAAAATACGGCCTGAGCATCCTGAAAGAGCGTGCCCAATACACCGGTCGCATGCGAGATTTTCGAGCAACTCTTGAGCGCAGTTTGGCCGAACTGGAAGCGCTGGAAGTAATCGCAGAGCCCCGAATCGAGACGGCGACCAAGGGACATGAACAAGCTGTCTGGACTCGTCTGGATCGCTAATTGATCATGTCATAACGTCTCATCCCGTGATCCAAACCTACTCAATTACGGCCATTTTTTGGTTATTTATTGATCAGATCTTGCCTGTGGATAAGTCGTCTTTGTCGTCGGCATAGCATCGCGCCCTCATCGGCATAGCATCGCGGGTTATCGGCACAGCATCGCGCTTTATCGGCATAGCATCGCGCATCATTTTTGGAAACCCGCATGAATAGGGGCTTTCCAGCCATCTCGACGCCTTCTACCTTATTTCTACCTTATTACTACCAAGCAGACCTGTGGATAAGTCCACCCGCTGCGCCATCCGATTACCAACACTGTCTTCACCTCACTCATGGAAGCCTATGAATGAATCCCGACCCGTAGCGCGCTATCGCGCCGCCCTTGCTGCCCTGGACCCTCGTATCAGCATCGCCGCACAACTACGTGCTCTGTTTCCGCTGATCGAAGTGGAATTGGCGACAGGTGTTCCACATGCTGCGGTGCTGGACGACTTGGCCGCCGCAGGCTTGGCCGTACAGCACAGCACCTATGCCATCACGCTGTACCGTTGGCGCAAGGCCCAGCGGCGAGCAGTCAGACCATCTACCCCAACAACGAAATCCTCATCTCCTGTTCCGGCACTTGATGCCATTCAAGGCCGACCCCGCGATATCCAAACCCCTGGCGATCTGCGAAAGATTCGCGACATGCGGATAGACCTGGAGGCCTTGCGCCGTGAAGGGCTCGCCAATCGCACTCCATCTGCTGACAACATCCCCGTCAAAAGGAATAAATCATGAAAGTCGCCGTTCTCAACTACACCGGTTCCGTTGGCAAAACGGTAGCTGCCTCTCACCTCCTCGCTCCCCGCATGAACAGCGCTCAGATCTTTGCAGTCGAATCCACCAATGAAACGGGTGCTGATCTGGGCCTGGATGTTGATCAGCTACGCGGCGAACACTTTGGCCGATTGTTCCGGGAACTGCTCACCCGCGAAGATGCGATTGTCGATGTGGGCGCCAGCAACATCGAGGATTTTCTGACGCACATGATGCGCTATGAAGGAGCTCACGAGGAAATGAGCTACTTCGTCCTGCCAGTCATTAACACCGGCAAGGCACAGCGAGAGACCATCAAGACTGTGGCAGCCCTGGCCGAACTGGGCGTGGATCCAGATCGGGTGCGGATCCTTTTCAATCGTGTCGATAGCAGCGTGCAGGATGAGTTTCCCTCCATCCTGGCCTATGCCGCCAAAACAGGCGAAGTACAGGCCAGCCCCGGCGCTGCCATCTACGAAAACGAAGTCTTTGAACTGCTGGCCGACCAACGCACGACCATTGCCAACGTGTTGGCCGATCAGACGGATTACCGTGCACTGCTTCGGGCTGCCGACCCTGAAGACCATGTCCGCATTTCACAGCTAAGCAACCGGCACGCCCTACGCGCCCTGGCTAAACCGGTGGACAGGCAAATGAACGCGGCTTTCACCGCCCTCTTTTCCTGAGCCGTACCACCATGGAGTCACACCCGAATCCCAGTGGCGCCCGTACCAAACTAGATTTGCTGTACCACGAGGTACTGGGTGAAGTAGTTGGCCTCGTAGATAGGCTGGAAAACGCTACCCAAAGCTTGGATGCTGTGCAGAAGCACATGCAGACCATGGCCGACACACAGCAAGTCTTGCCTCAGCAACTCAGCCGCCACCTGATCGCCGCGATGGAAGCGGCAGCGAAACCCATCAACCAGCACGCTCAACACGCCATTCAGGCCATGCTGAATGACACCAACAATCGCCTGAATCATCTCGCGCGAGACGCCGGGCAATATGCCAGCATCGCCCACCATTCCGCACGGCGTATGGTCCTGATCGCACTGGCAGTGGGCGGCGCAGCAGGCATTTTGGGGGGCTTACTAGCAGGCCTGGCCTTGGGCCAGATCCTGATCTCTTGAGGACCGATACTCATGTCCACCCTGATCTCGCCCATTACGCGGCGGCGCATTGCCGCCTTCTCTTTGGCAATCTTTCCAACTGGCACCTGGATGGCCGCTGCCACCTGGGGAAGCCACATGCACTGGCGAGACTGGAACGCCAGAACCTTCCGGCATTTCGTGTTGCTGACACCTCAGTACCCCTTGCTTTACTACGCACTGGGTGCCGGCCTGGTGCTCGCATTAATGCTGATTCTGTTTGTCGGACGCACGGCCAAGACCGAAGGGTTTGAAGGTGCTGCCTACACCCGCTTCATCCGCGGCACCCGTACCACCTCGGCCAAAAGCCTGGCTCGCCTGTGCGAAGAAAGCGACAAGCAGCAAATCGACGTAGGCGGTATCCCCATGCCGACCGCCAATGAAAACCTGCACCTGCTGATTAGCGGCGCGACGGGCTCCGGTAAGTCGGTGCTGCTACGAAACATGGCCGCCTCTGTGCTGAACCGCTCACACCACAGCATGAGAACCATCCTGCTAGGCCAGCCACCAAATCGCAATGACCGCACCATCGTCATCGACCCCAACGGCGATCTGCTCAGCAAATTTTGGCAACCAGGCGACGTGATCCTGAACCCCTATGACGCCCGCAGCCAAGGCTGGTCGTTCTTCAACGAAGTCCGAGCCGACTATGACTGGAAGCGGCTGGCCCATTCCATGGTCCCCATGAGCCAGGATAAGAACGCTGAAGAATGGAACGACTTCGGCCGACTGCTGCTACGCGAGACGGCCAAGAAACTCCATCAGTTACAGGGCGACGGGGCTAGTGTCATGGATCTGTTTCGCCTGTGCACCATCGAAGACCCCAAGGTCTTGAAACAATTTCTGGAAGGCACCCTGGCCGAATCTCTGTTTGTTGGCTCCAGCGAAGCCAGCAAAGCACTGTCTTCCGCCCGTTTCGTGCTGTCGAACAAGCTGTCCGAGCACACCGGCATGAAACCGGGAAGGTTCTCCATCCGAGACTGGCTGGCTAGGCCAGACGGTGGAAACCTGTACATCAACTGGCGCGAAGACATGATGAGCTCCATGAAGCCACTCGTATCGTCATGGGCCGACGTATTCATCACATCCATCTTATCCATGCCCGAAGGCACCCACCGACGCTGGTGGCTGTTCATTGATGAGCTGGCCAGTCTGGAAGCTCTGCCGTCACTGGAAGCGGGTTTGACCAAAGGGCGGAAAAACGGTCTGCGTATCGTTGCGGGTTTGCAGAGCACATCCCAGCTGGAGTACATCTACGGGCGCACCATGGCCACTACCATTCGAGCGAGTTTTCGCAACCTGGCTGTGCTGGGCGGCTCCCGCACCGACCCGCAAACGGCAAAGGATATGAGTGAAAGCCTCAGCACTCATGAAGTTGAACGCCCCAAGTACAGCGTCAGCCGGAGTGTGGACCATCGCAACACCTCGGATAATATGGATCGGACGACAGAAGACGTGGTGACGGCGGCGCAGATACAGTCGCTACCAGCGTTGGACGGATATGTGGCCTTGGCGGGGGATTTTCCGATTGCGAGGGTGAGCTTACCGTTCAGGGAATTTGCTGTAGCCGCGACGGCGTTTCAGGAGTCAGGGAAGTATTGAATGCACTGCACCTACCGCAACACCATCAAGCGGATAGAATACCTGCAAGGCCGTAAGCGGCCAGAAGCTGTCGGTGAGGACTCTTTAAATTCAGGCTGAGTACCGCCACCAAGCCTTCGCAAGCCAGTGACCGCTAATGCCCAAACCGGACATTGGCCCACAAAAAGGCCTGACGACCGTTGTACATCTCAAACCTGAAATTAGCGAAGCGTTGTGTGGACTGTTAGTCTCGACGTGGTCGTATAAATTGGGAAATATCGTTCTGAATGGCCATTTCCCTGGGACCATAGGCGCCCGCCCAAAAGAGAAACTTCAAGTCACGGTCTCGATGTGCCAACCCTTACCAACAAGGGCATCGCGTATCTTCACTGGGACACGATTCTCATTTGCGGCAAGACATAGCAAGGTCGTTGGACGTGACATCGCCACGTAGAGATTTCGCATCTGTGCCTGCTGAGTCTTCGGAAGTTTCGCTAGCTTCTTTGATGGCATACCTGCGATGTACTCGAGGCCGAGAGCAACGTCGAACTTACGACTGACGCCGCCGTAGGACTCGAGCACCAGCGAAGCTGAATGTGTCTCCCCTTTCATCCCAGCAACCGTCCCCAGTACAAACTGAAGTGACCTCTCTTGGTGAAGCACTTCACACTTAGCCGCTATAGGAGCAGCCGCAGCAGTCGCTGCTACTTGCTCGTCGAACAGCCCCAACGCCTTGAATGTGTCGAGTCCGAACCCATCTGGAAGATACGCTTTAAGTCCTTCATACAGAAGCTGGAATAGAGTTTCGCGCTGGTCGCTTGAACAAAGCTGCTCACCGGAGAGTGTCAACTGACGGGTCAGCGCTTCTATACGACCAGCAGGCGCAAACGCGCTGGCGGCACGTGGCAACGCGCGCCCGTCACGAAGGTCCTTAGCCAACGGCGCACCCGCTTCACGAAGTACGAGCAGCAAGGCCCTACGAACATCGGAAACTCGCGCACTGAGCGACGTTTCTTGACGAGGCTGCCCAGTATCTCCAATAAGGTTCCAGAAGTTTCCTGAGCGCATACCTATGCTGGGTAGACCCTCGCCATAAGCCGGCCAGTAGTCACTTAAATGACGCCCAGCCAAAACACTGCCTTCGCCCAATTTTCGAGCACACATTACCTTCACGTCGCTTGTGCTGATGTCCGTCTCGCTCAGACGTTCAAGGACGATACGTCCGTAGTGCGAGACCACCTTCGTCGCGTCATCCGTCGCGTACAGCAGCAAAACGGGAGCATGGGCGTTGGCTGCTTCACCGACAACCGCAGCGCCGCTCATGCGGACGCTGCCCACAGCGTGCGCAATTGCTCCACCAAACCGCTTGCTAGTGCTGATGTACCCGTGGTTCTGGCGTGGAAATGTTAGCTGCTCAGCATTCTCCTCGTCCGTCAGAATCTTTTGATCGATGTCTCCGAACCGCTGCATCACGGACTTCCCATCGAAGATGCGATTCAAGAAGGACTCCTGGTCCCATGACGTATCCTGCATCTCGTCAATGAATACCATGGGAAAGCGGCGATGTACAACGTCGACAAGGTGCGGGCACGTCTGGAGCGCCAAGTCCGCATACGCGAACATGTCGCTATGCCGAAAGATGCCCAAGCTGGAGAGTTGTGTCTTGAGGCTGACTAGGGACTTATACGACGCCGTATGAGCTGCCGGCAGAGAGCCGCTCTCAACATTCACTGTAAGCGCTGCAGTTCTGTAAAACAGCGACGTGGCGATGCCCTCGCCATTGCTCTGGTTCTCCAGGAAATAACGCAACTTGAAAAACTGCCCCAGTTGCAACCGGGCGAGCGCCTTCTCAGCAAACACCGAATCGTCGATAACGTCGACCTTCTGATGCAAGCTTCGCAACATCGGCAGGGCGAAGAACTGATTGACGAAGCTATGAATGGTGCCGATGAAGTGAGGGTAGCTAAGCAACTGCGCTCCCTCCACCGTCTCCGCAAGGCGCCGAGCAATCTCGTCGCGCGCGACGTTCGTATGACTCAGGACGCAGATACCGCGTCGCGTATGAGGCCACTTCTTGGCCAGCAACAACAATTTTGCCGCGAGCAACGAGGTCTTCCCGCTGCCCGGCACAGCGTTGAAGTCCCGAGAGTTGTTCTCGAGCAGCGCGCAGCGGCGTTCGTCATCGTCGAAGTTCAAGTCCCTGGCCAGCGTCGCCAGGTCCGCAAGATCTTCGGATTTAAGGCTTACCGCGCTCACTTGCCAGCTCCCTCAGTTCCCTTTGCCGCCTCGGTGCCTAGCGGCATTGGATTCGCGGACTGACTAGCTACCACCTGAGCAGGTGCAGCAGCGGAAGCAGCGGCAGGCGGGGGGACTTTCGGGACAGAAGGGATTGCCGAAGGCACCGCAGGGATTGCCGAAGGCACCGCAGGAACTGCCCGAAGCGTCGAAGGCGACGGAGACGCCACCGCTGCGCCAAGATCCAAGGGAGTTGCCACCGCGACCGACGCGACTACACCGGCTGCCGCATCGGGCGCTACCGCGGACTTCGTAGCGGGAGCCCTGGTCAGGTGAGCAAGCGCAGTCTGCAGATACGGAGGCAGCTTCGTGAATAGAACATCGCCCTCGCCATATGCACCTGTGTAGACTAGGTAAGCAGCATACTGTGCAGCGATGGCCTTCGAGGCCTCTTTCTTTTGGAGCGGCCGATAGATGATTGAGGCGAGCTCGTCCGGAACATGCCCAGCGGCCTTCAACGTGGTCCAATTCCGCTTGGCAGCCGCCAGCGTATTGGCCTCATCCTGCTCATCGAGACGCTCATCGCGAGACTTGGCCTTCACTGCAAGCTGAATTGCAAAGTACATCAGCTCCGCGCAGCCATACAACGCCAAGTCGTACTCAAGCGTCCAACGGTCTGAGACACAGACGATGGTCTTGCCACCTTCTGCTCGGTCTTTCTTGCTCTTCACATGCGCAGTGATCTCCGACGCGGAGTAATCCGAGTCAAATCGATTGCCTGTGGCGGGCTTCGGCACGTAAGACTTCGCAACATCCGGGACGATATCTCGGTCTGTCAGACAAACTACCGGAATTGGGATTTCCGGTCCGACGCCCTCACGCTGCAAGACGCGGGCGTAGTGGTACAGGCCGGTGTGGCCGACGTTAACCATCGACACGCCATGCTTGGAAAACGACCGACCGCACATCTCCGCGATAGCGGGGAGCAAGATGGCTTCTGCGGGCCCCTCCACCATCATGACACCACGAGCAAAAAAGAGATTAGCCTTCGTGGCGTCGATAAACCGACGCAAGAACGAATAGTCCGTGCGCTTGAGCTTTGTCTTCCCCGCTTCCAGCGGAAAGGTCTGGGCCTTATGCACAAGCGTCATATCCTCGATGCGCGCAGTTGAGACCAACGATGGACTATGAGTCGTAAGAATGACTTGAACCCTTTTGTCAGCCTGTTCTGCGTTCGAATGTTCCTTTAGGAGGTCCATGACCCTTTCCTGCAATTGAGGATGAAGATGAGCCTCGGGCTCTTCGACGAGCAGCAGTCCCAGTTCCTCACCATCACGCAGCAGGACCAGTTCCGTAGCCATAAACAGCGCGTTGTTGTAGCCAAGGCCACGGGCGCATCGCGCATCGGGATGAATATGCGAGCCCGGGAGCAGCGATAGCTCGAACTTCTCCAGAATTGGCGTCAGCGCGAGGTCAGGGACGATGCGAATGCGGGATTGAAGGTCGTCTTCGGAGAACGCGAACTGGCTGAGGTAGTTGTCGTTGATGTCCTTCTCGACTCCCTTTACGACCTCATGCTCGCCGAGGTGATGCTGTGCGAAGGCCATCAGGCCAACCAGCCGCTCTGGGATCTCTTTGGGCGAGGCCTTGTCGAAGTCGTTCACCTCCTGGCCTGCGATGTCGTTGTGCGCGCCCAGAATTTGAGAAAGTCGCGATTGTCGGCCAGGCCGAAGTTCAGCTTCGGCGTCGCGAAGCGGCCTCAAATAGGTCGCTCGCACCAGTTCTCGGACCGCGTAGCCAACCTCCGGGCCGGTTCCGTTCGTTCCGGTCCGAACTATGGTGTCTACCCGCGCTCGCTTTGTCGCTTGGGGCGGGTGGTAGCGCGCTTCGAGATGAAGAATGAGCGAGCAGGTGCCGTCTTTCTCAAGCGTCAGCCACTCAAGAACAGAAGCCTCTTGATCAGGACTCAGGCCGCAAAGCGTGGCTTCGATGGTGAGCGTGTGTGCACGGTCAGTTCCGTTGATGTGGAAGTCCTGCTCGAAGAGCCGCACGGGCTCGTAGCTGGTGGTGAGCAGTACCTGGCGGATGGAGTCAACGATGCAGGTCTTGCCCGCATCGTTTTCACCCACCAAGATGTTGAGCCCAGGATTGAGTTCCCAATCAAGTGCAGGCGCAGGCGTACCCGTACCGTCCCCGAATGCGCGGTAGTTCCGCGCGTGGATGTGTTTCAGATACATGGTCGCTCCCTTGCTAAATCATCACGTTGTCATCCCGCGTGGCTGAGCCTGACGCTCGCGGATATTTTTTTCGTAACGTGATGTTAACGCCTTTATTCCGATGGCATACCGACAACATACACATCATGTGATGTGGCGAGCACTCACTCGTTGACCCATACCAACCCGTTTTTGCCTCTGAAAGGGGCATGATTGCCAACATTTTCGAGGTCAAACTTAGGCGTATATGGCTCGCTCACGCAAAAGCCACTAATAATAATTTTTAGCAGCAATAACCGTTTGAAAGCTAAAGCGATCGCCGGAATTGTCACAGCAGGAGCTTTTGTATGACTGCAAGAGGTTAGGAAGCAGGAACTCGCAATGCGATCATGACTGGCACCGCCTGCTGCGAAACTAACGTTGGCCGATGGAGCCCAAGTGTCAGGAATGGCTCATTAACTGCCGCCCGTTTACCCACGGAACCTGTGGATGAACGTGTGCAACCACTACCCCTTCCCTCATACGCTAGCGTTGGCGCGCCCTAACGCTCGCTGGCCAATCTCTCGCCACCCCACCCTCTCCCGGAGCTCCCATGATCTCGCACAGCCAGATCTACCGCGCCCGTGCGGCCCTCGCCACCCATTACTACGCCGACCAGGCCGATGACTACTACAGCCGTGAAGGCGGTGCCGCCAGTTGGCAAGGTGAAGGTGCCCAACGCCTGGGCGCCGTTGGCAAAATCGATCCCGCACGCTTAAAAGCAATGTTGCAGGGCGACTTTGGTCGTGGCATCGCAGCGGGCCGGTCTATCCGCAAGGATGCGAAGGCCCGTGCCGCCCTAGATCTCACCTTCGGCGCGCCTAAAAGCATCACATTGCAAGCCTTGATCGGCGGCGACGAGCGCCTAATCCAGGCCAATGACAAAGCCGTGGCTGCTGCCCTTGCTTATGTCGAGCAGCATCTGACCTTGGGTCGCCACAAAGAAAACGGCAAGTCACGAATCGAACACACGGGCAACCTCATCATTGCCAAATTCCGCCACGAGACAGCACGCCCTACCGAAGGCGCTGCCCCAGACCCTCACCTACACGTCCACGCCGTGCTGATGAATCTGACCCAGCGAGCCGACGGCAGTTGGGTGGCTTTGTCTAATGAGAAAATCTTCCAATTGCTACGCGTGACAGATTCAATCTACCAAGCAGAGCTGGAACGCAATGTCCGGGCGCTGGGATATGGGGTTCGCCACGAAAAGAGCCATATCGAACTGGCCCACATCAGTCGCGAGAAAATTGAGTTTTTCAGTAAACGCAGCGCCGGCATTACTGCTGAACTGTCTGCACGCGGCACCAGTCGTGAAGAAGCGCCTCACGCCTTGCGCCAAGGCATCACCCTGGCCCACCGCCAGGCGAAGACTCAAGAACTCAGCCGCACAGAGCTGCATCGACAATGGCGTGACGCCGCGACCACCATCGGAATGCAGTTTGACCATGCCAGACAACAAGCGGACATCCAGCCGACCCAAAACATGAAGCAGTCATCTGACTTGGTCGCACAAGCCTCACTGAACTGGGCAATCCAACATCTGGCTGAAAGGGAATCCGTCATGCCACTGGCGGACTTACTGCAAAACGCCGTACGCCATGCCGGTGGCCATACGGACATTACAGCCATTCAGGCTGCGATTCAGGGCCGCGTGGAGTCCGGCGCACTGATCCGGGAAGCACCGCACTACTGCAGCACCCAAGACAGGATGGCTCTTCCCATGACGCGCGCAGGCTGGGCGACAGAGGTCATACGCCTGCGCGGCCTGGCTCAGGGTAGCGCCCTGCAGCTGGTTGATCAGGCCATTACCGAAGGACGCCTACTAATGGAAAGCCCACGCTATGCGACCCGGCAAGCCTACGAAGCGGAGTCCAGAATACTGGCCGCCGATCAAGCGGGCCGCAGTGCCTGGCAGACCACGATTGCAGATACCAGTGTCGAAAGCAGCCTGGACACACGCCTGACGCCCGGCCAGCGCGAAGCTGTCATGCTAATCACGACCGACGTCGATCAAGTCGCCGGTATCCAAGGCCTGGCTGGCACCGGTAAATCCTTCGCTCTGCAGAACGCCCAAGCCATCCTCCAACAGCAGAGACACACCATGACGGCCCTGGCTCCCTACGGAAACATGGTTCGCAATCTGCGCGAAGACGGCATACCGGCTAACACGATTGCATCAGTGCTTGCAGCTTCCGACAAACGCCCCTTCATCAACACCCTAGGGCCGAAAGCCGTCGTAGTGATTGATGAGGCCGGAGTCGTACCCATACGGCAGATGGACAAGCTGCTGGCCCTCATTCAACCGACAGGAGCCAAAGTGGTCTTGCTGGGTGACACCGCCCAGACCAAGGCCGTTGAGGCAGGTCGCGCGTTTGCCATGCTGCAGGAAAACGGCATGAAAACTGTACTGATGGCAGACATCCAGCGCCAACGCTCTGAACGGCTGCGCCAGGCGGTGCAGTTGGCCGCCGAAGGCCAAGCCAGCCGATCCCTGCCACTCCTGGATCAGGTACTCACCATCCCGGATCAGTTCACCGCCGACGAGCACGGCCACAAAAGCCGGGACAGTTCCGCCCGATATGAGGCCATTGCTCAAGCCTATGTGCAGCTTCCTCCGGCAGACCAGGCGGGCACCATCGTGGTGACCGGCACCAACGCTTCGCGCGAAGCCATTAATGCACGGATCCATACTCTGCTCGGCCTAAAAAATAAAGGGCATCAATGCCAGCTACTGGCTCGCCATGACACTACCCGTGCGGAACGCAGCGTAGCGCGGTATTACGCCGTGGGCGACATCGTCGTGCCCGAACGGGACTATCAGTGCGGCCTAAAACGTGGAGGGCTGTACCGCGTGATCGACAGCACGCGCCACGATCGTATTACCGTCGAACCGATTCGGCCCGGCCCGTCACCTACGCAGCCCGTGGAAATCATCCCGAAAACCATGAGCAAGCTATCGGTCTATCGCCTGAATCGGGCAGAGCTGTCTGTGGGCGACCATGTCCGAATCACACGCAACGACGCCCATAATGACTTGGTCAACGGCCAACTGGCGAAGGTCGCGACGATCGATGCAAGCAGCATCACCATCGAAACCCATGGTCGCCACGTGCAGCTGCCCACAGATCGACCGCTAAACATGGACTATGCCTACACGACCACCGCGCATAGCGCCCAAGGGCTGACCTGCGACCGAGTTCTTTACAACGCCGAAAGCTTCAGCCGCACGACTGCCCAGGATACTTACTATGTCAGTATCTCGCGCGAACGGCACGAGGTTATTGTGTTCACAGACGATGCAAAAAAACTGCCTGAGCGGGTGGACCAGATGACGTACAAGGGGCTGGCACATGACCTGCAGGCGGTGGCGCCTGAAGATCTGACACACGGCCAGAACGAACAGGATCCTCTTGCCCTACGCGCAGAATCTGAACTGGAAGTAGGATAACTAGCCACCCCTTGTTCTCTATTCCACATACAGTCTAGTTAACCAAACTAGCAACCGCAGCTGCGTCAAAGTGAATTTGTTGTCATGCCCGGCAGATATCGGCCATAGGCGGTCTTTCCGAAGAGTTGGTATGGCGTCTCGCGACTGTCAGGTCTCGCGTGCTAAGCGGACAAACCTGCCCACAGACGGATTAGCAGGTATGGAGGTGGGCAGGCTAAGCAATATGAGGCCGTTATTGACACGCCCACCGCTCCGTCCCCTAACGCTGCGACTCTGCTTAACGCCGTATGAAGTTGGCCCGGTCAGCTTTTCCGGCCAATCGTGGCCTCGTAGGCCATGCGGTATTCATCAATGCCGTCAACAAACGTCGATCGATGCTCTGACCATCCGGTTACAGCCCGCACTTTGTCCGAACCGACCCACTGCCAGAAGTTGGCGAGTCCGTGAGCGGTTTGCATCGGAACGCCATCAGTTGGAATGACAAACTCTAGCGGCAATCCATACGACTCCGCCAGTGCCTCACCGATCTCTTTCGCGGTTTCATAACGCGCGTTGGAGAGGTTGAACGCCTGTTGCGCCACCTCGCTTCGCAACGGATGCTCGGCGAGGGCTACATACGCGTCTCCGCAATCATCGACATGCAGCGAATGCATAATCGCGTTGGGGTCGGCAATCAGCTTCAACACGCCGGAACTATTCGCCGCGAGATCGAACAGCGCCCCACAATGACTCGATGTGTGACCATAAACGATTGTCGGTCGAAGCACTGTCGCGTCGAAGCCAGCATGCGAACTTTCGAGCAGCCATAGACCGCAATTCATCCGGGGAACTAGTGGTGCCGGGGCGTTCATGGGGCTGTCTTCGGTATGCGGCTTCAAACCTGGATCGCCATTTTTCAGACTCATCTTGCCGTAGTCCTTACAACCACTGGTGAACATTACCAGTGGGCGCACGCCTGCGCTCTGGCTACGTCGCGTCACCTCACCGATCATTGCGCGGACTTTTTCGAAGTGGGTAACCGGGTTACTCCTGTCCTCGGTATTCGAGACGATGACATCAAAAACCACATCATTTGTTTGGTCGAGGAAGGACAAGTCCGTGGGCGAACCAATCACGGGGTAAATCTCATTCTCCGCGAGATCGAGCGCATCCTCTTGTTTTCGGATCAGGCCATACGTTCGCCAACCAGCCCGGCTGAATGCTTTCGTAACCGCATTGCCGATGTACCCGTTCGCTCCTGTCACCAGGACGGTCTTGCGGCGTGTCGTGTCGTTCATGAGTAACCCTCCGATTGTTGATTACAATTACCCAAAGAGAAATTAAACCGTATTTATTGGCGAACAATAGTCGCCACGCCGTGGAATCCCAGTCGTCAGAGGACAAGATGGACGATCTAAATGTTTTTCGCACTTTCGTCGCAGCGGCTGAAGCTCACAGCTTTGCATTGGCAGCCGACAGGCTTGGGCTCACGCGTTCGGCGGTGGCCAAGGCTGTCGCGCGTCTTGAGACGCGGACAGGCACCCGCTTATTTCAGCGAACCACGCGCGCAATGGTCCTGACGGAGGAAGGTCGAATTCTCTGCGAGCAATGCGCCAAGACGTTGGCTGAGCTCGACGGTGCGCTGATGGATATGGCTGGGCGACTTGGCGAACTGCGCGGAGTGTTACGGATGACAGTGCCCGATTCGTATGGACGTAGCCACTTGCTTCCGGTCCTCGTTCAGTTTCTCAAGGCTTGGCCCGGCATTGAAGCGGACGTCAACTTCAGTGATCGCTCGTCGAATATTGTTGCTGACGGGTACGATCTGGCGGTTCGTATCGGGGCAAGCGACTTGGACGATGAACTGGTATCACGCGTTGTCGCCCGTCACCGGGTGAGTCTCTATGCCTCGCCCACGTACCTCGCGGAACATGGCGAGCCAACAACGGTTGAGCAGCTTTCCGAGCATGTATGCCTACGATTTTCTCAATATGGACGCCCACTTCCACTACAGCTTCGGGACGAACACGGCAAACCGATCGCGCTTGAGTTGAACGGTAGGCTACGATTTGATAGCGGTGAGGCACTACGAGACGCTGCAAGTGCCGGACTTGGCATAGTCCAGCTTCCTGATTTTGTGGTTGAAGGCCAGCTTGATTCAGGTGATCTGAAGAGAATTCTTGAAGCACACGAACCGGAGCCAACTCCCATCGTCGCCATCTATCCGTCCCGACGACTTCTGCCTCCAAAGGTACGTCTGTTTGTCGATGCTTTGGTGACCGGTCTGGCTGCGGAGCGGACGACCGATTCCGATGTGTGCGTGTGACGGCAACGGGTCGTTTTCTGCCCTTCAGATCTGGCAATGCCTGTCTGGTCAAGTATGAATCAGTACCTCTGACATTTCCCCGTACGCTTGATGCCACAACACTGTAAGGCCCCTGCCGCCCATAGGCAATCGTCACGCAGCACTCATGCTGTCGCCATGCAATCAAAGTGCAGATGGAAAGCAGTCAGCGTGTAGTCGGTACGTTGCTAGCGGCCGGTGCCCGGGCCGTCTACCAGAAACAAGGCTACAACTGTAGCCGGATATTCGTTCGACAAATCAAGCTCTTATGCTGTTTTTTCGCTCTTTATGTTCTACGGTGCGGCTCACCGCCATTTGCTCCCAATTCCTTGAAAGGTAAACGCTTTTTCTACCCCGTCAGGGGTGCGTCTTGTGTGGGGCTTTTAAGGCCACAAATGAGCGTAGGCGAATTGGGGGGCGGAAAGACCCAGCCAGACCGGAACCGGGCTGGCATCGTCATCGGATAGGGGCCCAGGCGCAGCCTGGGACGTGCACGACACCTGCAGCACAAGCTGCTCTGAATTTCACTGGCGGATGCTAAACCTCGACCACCGGAACGAAGACATGCCATAAAACAGCAGGCCACAGAACAGTAGACCATGACGCAACAAGGCCCGGACAGTGCCGGGCCATGGTTGGGAAGTCCAGGCCGGTATTACCCGGCCCAGTGCTTCATCAAGCAGAACAAAATGTCTGATGGATCGACTTCTGCAGACTCTGCTGCGGGTGCCTTGCTCTTGGCGCTACGACCTTTCGGGCGTGCTGCGGGCGTGGCCTGGGTTGTTTCGGCGTGTCCGTTATCGCGGCTCCCCAGCATCTGCATTTGATCAGCGATGATCTCGGTGTTGTAACGGTCAGTGCCGGTGTCTACATCTTGCCATTTGTGGGTTTTCAGCCGGCCTTCCACAAAGACGGTACGGCCTTTGCGCAGGTACTCGCCAGCAATCTCGCTCAGGCGAAAGGGGTTATTCCTGCGTCTGTGTTTCATCCAGGGCGTGGATGACATCGCGGGCGGCCCATTGAGCGTTACCCGTCAACTGCCGCACCCAGGCGCTGCGTGTCGGACTCCAGTGGAAACCGTGGCGCTTCAACAGGCGCGTTTCCTTGGCCGGTTTGCCGTCACACAGGAACATGGCGCGGTGATGCGGGTTTCGGTATGGGTCTCGGCATGGCGGCGAATGACGGCATTCAGCTTCTTCATAGCGTCTTGCGAGGCCTGCGGCGTCGCAAGCTTGGCCGTGAGTTTTCCAATAGCATCCGGGTCGTCGCTGGAAATTCCGTTCTTGCCTACTGCTGCGGCCTTACCGGCGTAGTGTTCGGTCTTCTTCTGCAATTCAAGGGATTTTTCATAGCTGCGGCTGATGCGCTCCCGATAACGGCGGTCGCATCGCACCGGCATGCGTAGACATATGCCAGCCGTCGGCCACCAACGCCATTGAGCCATAGAGTGTGCCGGCGATGATTTCCACCAGCATCATGCTGGCCGTGAGGCCAATGACCAGCCACACCCTACGTTCATTGCGCTGGTGGTCGCTACCGAGAAAGAAGTGATTGTGGCCCGAGGCCGGGATGGTCTTCGTTCTCATCAGCGATCCTATATCTCGCGAGCTGCCTGTAGGCAGAAAGTCATTTCATGTAAGCGCGGATGACCTCAATCATTTCCTCGCCGCCCTGCTTGCGCTCCCTGTCTGTTTCGACTGTCAGGATGTGTTCGCGCAAGTGATCTTCCATCACCTCTGCCGTCAACCCATTGACCGCGCCGCGCACAGAGGCGATCTGACGCAGCACTTCCACACCTGCCGCTTCCGAATCCAAAGCGCGTTCAATGCCTTCCAACTGTCCTTTGATTCGGCGGACACGGGCGATTAGTTTGTCTTTTTGGCGGGGACGTATGGGACATAGGGATGAACATGCGGCGTCTGCCTGTGCAGGCGGGCTCTCACCCGTCCTGCTCCAGGTTTACACCTGACCTCGCTCCGCTAGCGAAGTGCTGTTCTGCCCGGTCACGATGATGTGATCCAGCAAACGAACATCAACTAGCGCCAAGGCATGCTTTAAGTGCCGTGTCAGTGCCAAATCGGCCTCACTGGGTTCCGGTATACCGCTTGGGTGGTTGTGCGACATGATGATCGCAGCAGCATCCAGACGTAGCGCCGTTTTAACGATTTCACGCGGGTATACGCTGGCCTGCGTCAACGTGCCATGGCTCATTTCCATGTAACGGATCACCTTAAGCTGGCTGTTCAAGTACAGCACAGCAGCAACCTCATGCCCCATGCCCGACAGTTTGGCCTGAAAATACCGTTTTACAGCGTTCGGGTTTCCCATGTCCGCCCGATCACCGATCAAGCTTTCAGCGGCGACCCTGGCGGCGGCCAGTACGTGCGAATCGGTCGCAACGTAATAGCAGCCTGATGGGCTGCGCACATAAAGCGTCTGCCCTGCGTTCATGTTGTCGTAGCCCAAAGCTGCTGTGTGGTTAACCTGTTCCATAGTCCTACCCCTTCAAATACCGGTTGGTTTTCCTGCTGACCGGGGCCGAAGATTCCGAGCCTGATCGTAGGTTTTCAGCATTCGCAGCAATACGGTTCCTGCGGGGTTGCCGCCGTTGCCGTGAGTTCGTCGCCTTGCCGTGCTGAACTGCTGGCCGGGGCTGATGAATAGGACCGTGGAATATATGGAGGGGACCCGCCTGGCGGGGAGGAAGCCGTTTATGCCGCGAAAGCCAGGGCAGCGGACACGGATGGCGGTACAGTCGGCGGTTTGGGCGGCGCACTCGTGGCAATGGGAACGACGGCCCGCTATGCACTGATTGCGAATGCTGGCCCGCGCGGTGAGCGCCACCATCGCCGGATGGGCGATCTAACTGGACGTGGTTTGTAATTGTTGGCGACCGCCAGCACGCAACACGAAAACTCAGCCCGGATGCCCGAGCGGGCGCAGCGCTTTATCAGCGCGATGGTGCAGCAGCTGAATGATCCGCCCAAATCCTTGCATCCACTAACGAAATTGCGACAGCAAGAATATTCGTGGCCAGGCAATATCCGAGAATTGCACAACGAAATCGAGCATGCCTGCCTTGACCTTGCCTAGATTCCACGTATAGCAAGAAGTTGTTAACTTCGCAGGTACGGAGAATTGAAATGAAAGATGGCAGGTTGCCTAAGAGGCAGTACACAGAGGAATTCAAGGCCGAAGCGGCAAGGCTCGCGGGGTCGGTGGGTAGTCATGAGGCGGCACGGCGCCTGGGCATTCTTGTCTCCACTGTGGGTAATTGGGCGCGTCGTCAGAGGGCTTCGGTCGAGAGTGACGGTCGGTTACCGGCTGCTGTGACCGAGGTTGCCACGCGCCGCCCGGTGAGTGAGTTGGAGGCTGAGAACAGCCGCCTTCGCAGAGAGTTGGCCGAAGCGAAGCAGGATGTAGAAATCCTAAAAAAAGCGACGGCGTACTTCGCCAGAGGGTCACGATGAAGTACGCCTGGATTGACGCGCATCGCGACCAGTACACCATCAGTCGTTTGTGCCGCGTGCTGGATGTATCGCGCAGCGGCTATTGCCAGTGACGGGTGCGACCGCCCAGCTGGCTTCAATGAGCGCGGAAGAAAAAGCGTACATCCAAAGCTTCTACACCGGCGCCTAAGTCATCCACCTTTCGCCAATACAAGTTGGGCAGCCAATCGGCTGCCCAACTTGTATTTGAAATCCCCACCTGGCGCACTGCGACTCTTGCTTGCTGCGCCAGGTGGTTCTTCGAAACGGCAATCTCTACTGCTTCTTCAGGCTCGTGATGGTATAGGTGCCGTTCAGGTTCTCCAGCCGAAATTTAACCTTTCCTCCTTCTTTAGCCTGCTTCAGTACCGTTGCGTCTTTGGCTTTATAAGCCATTGTCATCGGGGGCATGCCGACGTTTTTAAGCTCGCCATGCTCGATCGTTACCATGCCGCTTGACTGATCCACCTTACGAACCACGCCATCAGCTAAAGCAGTGTCCGTCGAGCGCGTGGAAGGCGTTGAGTTGGTGTTGCCGCCCATATTCATGTTGTTGCTATCGGCCGCGTGGACCGCGAGTGGAACGCCAAATGCGAGGCTCGCGCCCAGCGAATAGGTAATTAGTTTTTTCATAACAATTCTCCATAAGTGAAATATGCGGTGCGCATGCACCGGATAAGGGCCACCTCATTGACGCTGTTGTTCAAGACGGCGGATTTGTCGTCTTTGCAGCAAGAACCAAGCGGCTGGGATGACAAACATCGATAGAATGGGCGCCGTGACCATTCCGCCTATCATGGGCGCGGCGATTCGCTGCATGACTTCCGAGCCCGTACCTTGACCTAACATGATCGGAAATAGTCCCCCGAGGACGACGGCCACGGTCATGGCTTTGGGACGAACCCGGATTACCGCTCCTTCTCGAATCGCTTCTACAAGCAAGGACTCAGTCAACGCCTTGCCACTCTTGAGCCGATCATTCAACGCGGTTTTAAGATAAAGCAGCATTACTACCCCGAATTCAGCTGCCACGCCCACAAGAGCGATAAAGCCAACAGCGGTTGCCACGGAAATGGCATGTCCGAGCATCCAGATCAGCCAGAAACCTCCTATTAGCGCAAACGGCACGGTCAACATCAGCAACAATGCATCCGCCACGGAATTGAATGTAAGGAATAAAAGCACGAAGACCAATGCCAGCGTCATGGGCACGACGGTTCGCAGTTTTGCTTCGGCTCGTTCAAGGTATTCGAACTGGCCCGACCAGGCAATGGAGTACCCAGCCGGGAGTACGACTTCGCGCGCGACCGTCTCCTGCATGGTCTGGACCACCGAAGACAGATCGGCGTTTTGGATGTCAACATAGACATAGCCCGTCAAGCGCGCGTTTTCGCTGCGGATCATGGGTGGACCGTCGGTGATCGCAAGGTCCGCCACATCGTCAAGACGGATCTGGGCGCCGCGGTTCGTAACAATAGATAACTGTCGCAACTCTTCCAGAGAATCGCGTATCTCGCGCGGGTATCGAACATTGATGGGGAAACGCCGCCGCCCATCAATCACCTCTCCTACGTTTTCGCCGCCCACTGCCGAGGACACGACGGATTGGATTTCGGTAATGGCCAGCCCGTAACGCGCGGCCGATACACGATCAATATCGACGTCGATGTAGTGTCCGCCTGTCAAGCGTTCGGCCAACGCGGACGATACGCCTGGAACGTCCTTAACCACCGCTTCAACCTGCGAGGCGATCTTATCGATTTCCTCCAGGCTCGGGCCGGAAATCTTCACGCCTACCGGCGTCTTGATCCCAGTGGAGAGCATGTCAAGCCGATTTCGGATGGGGGGCACCCAGACATTGGTCAGACCCGGTACCTTGACGGTTCGGTCCAGTTCTGCGATCAGCTTTTGAGGCGTCATACCCGCGCGCCACTCATCGCGTGGCTTGAACTGGATGGTGGTCTCGAACATTTCAAGTGGGGCAGGATCCGTGGCCGTATCCGCACGGCCAGATTTACCGAACACCGTTGCGACCTCAGGAACCGATTTGATCATGCGGTTAGTCTGCTGGAGAAGCTCGGTGGCTTTCTGCGCAGACAAGCCAGGCAGGGCTGTTGGCATATACAACAGATCGCCTTCATTCAGTGCAGGCATGAATTCACTGCCAAGGCGCGACAGGGGCATCAATGTCATCAGCAAGGTTGCGAGTGCCAACGCGATAACCACCCATGGGCGCCGTAGCGTTGCATTAAGCATCGGCCGATATATCCGAATCAGTACACGGTTGATTGGATTAGCCATTTCGTGGGGAATACGCCCTCGGATGAAGTAGCCCATGAGGACCGGCACGAGTGTCACGGAGATAATTGCGGCGGCTGCAATCGAGTATGTCTTCGTGAATGCCAAGGGCGAGAACATTTTCCCCTCTTGTCCCTCCAGAGAAAATACCGGTATAAAGGACAGCGTAATGATCAGCAACGAGAAGAACAGGGCCGGCCCTACCTCCGACGTAGATGTCGCAATCAGTTCCCAGCGCCGCGAGGTTGTAAGCGGGGTGTCGGGATGCTTGTGCTCATACGCTTCAAGGTGTTTGTGCGCGTTCTCGATCATCACGATAGCAGCGTCGATCATCGCGCCAATCGCAATCGCGATGCCGCTGAGTGACATCAGGTTCGCGTTAACGCCCTGGTACCGCATCACGATGAACGCTGCGAGTATGCCCAGTGGCAACGAAAGAATGGCGACAAGGGCACTGCGCAAATGAAACAGAAACAGAGCGCAAACTATACCGACGATAATAAACTCTTCGATCAGCTTGTCGGTAAGATTTGCCACGGCCCCCTCAATCAACTGCGAGCGGTCATACGTCGTCACGATCTCAACACCCGGCGGCAGGGACTTCTTCAGTTCAGTCAGCTTCGTTTTAACCGCGTCGATAGTGGTGAGCGCATTTTTTCCGGAACGCATTACGATCACGCCTCCGGCGACTTCGCCTTCGCCATTTAACTCAGCGATTCCCCGGCGCATCTCAGGGCCGATCTGAATGCGCGCAACGTCGCCCAGCAAGACGGGGGTGCCAGTGTCGTCGGTGCGCAGTACGACGTTTCTGAAATCCTCCAGCGTCTTGAGGTATCCCGAGGAACGAACCATGTACTCGGATTCCGCCAACTCCAGCACCGAGCCTCCCGACTCCTGGTTCGACTTGGCTAGCGCATCTTTCACCGCCGCCAATGTGACTCCATACGCGCGTAGCTTATCCGGGTCTACGACCACCTGATACTGGCGGACCATACCCCCGATAGAGGCTACCTCGGAGACGTCTGGCACTGCCTTTAACTCAAACTTCAAGAACCAGTCATTCAAGGCTCTTAACTGGCCCAGATCGTAAGAACCGGTTCGATCCACCAATGCATATTCATAGACCCAGCCTACCCCAGTGGCATCTGGCCCGAGTGAAACGCTGGCACCGGCGGGCAGCCGGCTCTGTACCTGATTCAGGTACTCCAGCACGCGCGATCGGGCCCAGTACTGATCAGTATCATCATCAAAAAGCACGTAAACAAACGCGTCGCCAAACGATGAATAGGCTCGGATCGTTTTAGCGCCGGGAACGCCCAGCAAGGTTGTGGTGAGCGGATAGGTTACCTGGTCTTCGACAACCTGCGGCGCACGGCCCGGATAAGACGCCTTGATGATGACTTGGGTGTCCGAGAGATCGGGCAAGGCATCGACCGGCGTATCCAGCAGTGAAAATACGCCCCACGCTGCAATCACGAGGGTTCCCAGCAGCACAAGAAAGCGGTTATAGATGGACCAATGAATGAGGCGCGCAATCATCGTGCTTCCTCCGTAACCGGTTCAACCGATACCAATTGATAGCCATCGTCCGACTGCTTGAAGGAAAACCGCACAGTCTGACCCGCCTTCACGTCCGGGAAGGCATCCGCAGCGGGTTTGCTGAACGTCATCGTCATGGCGGGCCAGCTTAGCGCCGGGACTGCTTGGTGCGAAAACGTCATGCTGTTCGCAGCAACCTTTTCGACTTTACCGGTCGTTTCATACGTTGTTGCAGATGTCGTCGTTGTCTTGGCGGTATCGTCAGCGCCAGTCCGAGCGCCTCCTTGTAGCTTAGGAAGGACAGATCGCAGGCTCGCTTCCGAGTCGATCAGGAACTGGCCCGACGCGACGACCTGTTGTCCGTCGCGCAGTCCGCGCAGGACTTCTGTCCGATCACCGAGCCTAATGCCAAGCTCGACTTCAACCGGCTGCAGCCGCCCCGTCTCGTTCTTCACAATGACCACTGAACGCTCACCCGTTGTGATCACCGCCTCAGAGGGAACGAGCAGGCGTGAGACCGTTTTTTCCGCACTAATGTGCGCGCGCATCAGCATTCCGGGGGTCAACCTTAGCTCAGTGTTGTCGATCTCCAGCCGAACCTGCAGGGTGCGGCTGCTAGTACTGATTCCGGGGAGGACCTCACGAATTCGCCCCGTCACGCGCTGAGTTGAATCGCCCGAAAATACCGCCTCAACGGCCATCCCAGGGCGGACCCTTAACGCCATCGATTCGGGCACCTCGATCACAAGCCACAGCTTGTTCAAGCCAACCAACTTAGCCAATGTCTGCCCAGGGGTAACCATTGCGCCGTTGCGCACTGAGAGCTCGGTGATCACGCCCGAGACGGGTGCAGACAAGGTAATATAGCTTTGTGCTTTTCCGGTTCGATCAAGGGCACTGACTACTTCCTTCGGTATCGACAGTGCCCGCATGCGCGCGCGCGATGTCGACAACATCTCTTGATCAGCTCCGCCGTGCTTAAGTGCAAGGTACTCTTCTTGCGCCGCAAGCCAATCAGGAACGAACAGCGATGCGATGGCCGCGCCTTTTTCGACGTGCTGCAAGGGTGCGTCCGTATGCAGGCGTTCGATGAATCCATTCACACGAGACTGAATGAACACCGCTTGTGATTCGTCAAACTGCGTCGTGCCGATCGCATCGAACCCTTGTTTCGTTTCCTCTTTCGTGACCGTAGCGTACCGGATGCCCAGATTTTGCTGAAGTGATGGATCGATCTGGATGCCGCTGGCCGCGCCTTCATCCGCATAAACCGGCTGTAGTGGCATATCCATAAAGGGCGATTTTCCCGGCTTGTCAAAGCGCTGGTTTGGCACCATGGGATCGTGCCAGTACAAAACTTTTCGATCCGAATCAGGTGCAGACTTACTGTCGCTCGCCACACTCGCATCCGAGTTGCTCGTAGCGCTACCGGCTTGGCGGCTACCCAACACATAGCCGGCACCGAGCAATACGACCACCGCAGCAAGTGCGACCATAACGCGTATCCAGTTAGTTGGCCGCATGACTATTCCTTTGCATAAATTCATCACTGTTCGCAATAACCTGGTACTCGAGCTGAGCCCAAATTTGTGCGACATCTCGCTCAAGTTCGAGTATCTGAAGCTTTGCCTCTAGCAGTCCTCGCTTGGCTTTGAATACATCTGCCAGCGATCCCGTGCCCGCCTTGTAGGCGGCGGTCGCAAGCCCAACTTGTCGTTGTGCTGCGGGCAGTAAGGTAGTGTTAAGGTTGCCAACTCGTTCTCGCCCGTTGGCAAGTGATGTGGACAAGTTCTGGATACTGGCCTGAACCTGGCGTTGGCTCTCGTGCAACATAAAGCGAGCTTTATTGCCCAATGCAGCTCTTTGAGCCACATCCCGGTCTTGCCGGTTAGCCCGATCGACGGGCAGTGGGATGCTCACACCTACCGACACCATGTCCTGGTATTGGCTACCCCGGTTCTGATATGTCACGCCCCAGGTCCAGTTCGGGGTCCTATTGCTGCTAGCAACCGCAGTGGCCGCATCAGCAATGGATATGTCGCGCTGCGCAACGAGGAGCTCAGGCTGCACGCGGTTGAGCTCCTGTATCGTGAGCGACGAAACATGGCTTTGCAACGGTGGGATTTCACCCGCTATACGCGCCACAGGCGAGGCAACCCATCTACTCAATGAAATCAACGCTGAACGATGCTCCTGCTGGGCTCTGAGCAATCGATCTCTAGCCTGAGAGCTCAACATCTGAGCCTGCGTTACATCATCGGCCGTCGCGCGCACGCCGCGATAAGAAGCCCGCGTCGCGGCGAGTTCGTCAGTCATCTGCGTGGTTAACGCTTTGGACAGCCCGAGGGCACGCTGGGCGTAGGCTGCATTGAGCCAAGCAATTGCCGCCTGCTGCCGCGTATTCGCAGATTGCAACAGTAGGTCTGCCTGCTCCCTGCCGACTTGCTGGTTGGCAAGGTGCGTCCGGCGCTCGCGTTTGTCCGCCGGGACCCACTCCTGTTCGATGCCGATGCGCCGCATTGTCATCGAGTCCTCATTGAGCGAATAACGCATCGGACCTTCAATGGGAACGCTATCGATACCCAATTTCAATACCGGGTCAGGCAACTCGCCCGCCGACACGACGGCATTCGAACTGGCCAATACAGATGACTCGCTCGCCTGTATGGCGGCCGATCGGTTCGTGGCCTCGTAAAGCGCTTCCTCAAAAGTGAGGCCGGCCTCTTGCCCATAGGCAGATGCACTTGCTATTGCAAGCAGCGCGCACAGGGCGCGAGCGCGCACCAGAACGCGCTGCGGTGCAAGCGCGCGTATGGATACAAACATGGTTGACTCCGGATAGTTTTTTCAGGTCACTCGCGACCGCAGCCGCGAGACAAACAAAACCGGAGTCAGGTCAAATGCGTAACCTGAGCGTTTGCAGGAATAGGGCACTATCGCCCCTGGCTAGGTCGGGCAGGTCGGCGTAGGCGGAAACTGGCCATGCGAGCGACAGAGGTGGGGAGGAGACCGGATACAAGAACAGCAAAACCGGCTCTGATGCAGCCGACTGTGCGGCAGCGTTGTTCAGTTGCTTTTCATCTGAAGAATGCGCCGCGCATAGCGATGGCTGCACCTCATCGACCATATGGGAGTGGTCACCCGGTTGGGCGCAGCCGTGGTTCTGCGCATGGCCCACTGATGCCGCAACCAACAACTGAGACTGAGGACACACATAGCTCGCCAATGCCAGGCGCGAGAATAGTAGTGTTGGGAGCAACACTAAAATAAGCAACCAGCGGGCAGTGGAGCAAGACATGCGCATGATGTTCAGTAATCAGCCATTTAGAGGGCTATTCCTTTATGTTCGTTAATTCAGATCAGTTTGCATGTGACCTGTCACTTTACGGGCCGCCAGTTCGTCCAGAATCCGTGTCCGGACCTTGCAGCTATGGGACGCGTTTTCCATCGGACAATTTAGTTGCTCTATGAGTAACGTTTTCATATCGACCCAATCCGTTCAAGTTAACAACACTCGGGAAAGCTATTTTGTCATCATGCTTATAGTACGCAAGCTTCTGTGTGCGGCCATTTTAACGAACTATCCCTGACAGAAGGTGGACGTCTCGATTACATTTTTGACATGCTGTCGGTCGCGCTGTAATGTCAAAGGGGAATGGCCGTATTCAATGAGCGCATAAACTTCTTCGCTGACTGAAAACCAACGACCTAAAAATCGACTTCGTCGCCTTGTCTGTCAAGAAAGATGATCCCAAGTGGACAGAAGAGATCGATGAATCGCCCCTGGGGCGATTCAGTGACCTTTCATACGTTGTTATTAACAACTAACAAGTAGTTAGTGTTGATTCCACTCAAAACGGTAGTCCACATGACAAAAATGTAATTCGCGGGGATACGAGTTTGCGACTAAAAACAGGTGGGTATGTGGCATGATGGAATCTGCCCCAAACTCCCGGGGAGCTGACAGTGTCAGCAGTACATGGGCTGGATTCGCGCTCACTCTGAAAGGTTTATTGTCATGGCGCAGAACAAATCTGAACATCCTCACGGGCAGAATCCGAAACACTCGGAGTCTGACTCCCCACTCAGCGACCCCGTGTGCGGGATGCCGGTAACAGAAAAGTCTCCGCATCACATTGAGCGTGCAGGCAAGTCTTTCCATTTCTGCAGTGCAAAGTGCTTAGAAGCCTTCAGTCGCGAGCCTGAAAAGTTCAGTGCTCTGAAAAACAAGGGCGAATCGACTTTCGAGCAAGAGGTTCCTGGCACCATCTATACCTGCCCCATGCACCCCGAGATTCGACAAGATCATCCCGGAAGCTGTCCGAAGTGTGGCATGGCGCTCGAGCCGCTGATGCCATCCGTGGAGGACGACAACCCGGAGCTGGAGGATTTCACCCGACGATTCTGGTGGACGCTGCCATTCACCATCGTTGTCACAGTGCTCGCCATGTTTGGCCATCAGTTGGGATGGTTCAGCATGACTGCTCAAACCTGGATTGAGCTGGTGTTATCGATACCGGTGGTGCTGTGGGCCGGTCAGCCTTTTTTTGTGCGGGGTTGGCAGTCGGTAATCAATCGTAGCCCCAATATGTGGACGCTCATCGGTCTGGGTACAGCCGCTGCATTTAGCTATAGCGTTGTGGCGACAGTGGCTCCGGGGATATTTCCTGAAACATTCATGGCCATGGGTCGCATCGCGGTCTACTTTGAAGCTGCAGTAGTCATCATCTCGCTGACGCTATTTGGTCAAATACTCGAACTTCGAGCCCGTTCACAGACGTCAGCTGCCATCAAATCGCTGCTTGGGCTCGCACCAAAAACGGCGCGCCGTATCAACGCGGATGGTACGGAGGAAGATGTGCCCCTGACGCATGTCCATGAAGGAGATCGCTTACGTGTGCGCCCTGGAGAGAAAGTGCCGGTTGATGGCATCGTCGAAGAAGGCGCAAGTTCTCTTGATGAGTCCATGCTCACTGGGGAACCTCTTCCCATCAGCAAGCGCCCAGGCGATAAGGTTATTGGCGCAACAATGAATACTTCGGGCGCGCTGGTTATACGCGCCGAGAAGGTCGGATCGGCGACGGTGCTCTCACAGATCGTCCAGCTCGTAGCGCAAGCACAGCGCTCTCGCGCTCCGATGCAACGCATGGCAGATCATGTAGCCGGATATTTTGTGATGGCGGTAGTGGTCATCGCCATTATTACGTTCTTCGTGTGGGGGTTGCTTGGCCCTCAACCCAGTTGGGTGTACGGATTGATCAATGCTGTGGCCGTGCTAATTATCGCCTGCCCGTGCGCTCTGGGATTAGCCACGCCCATGTCCATTATGGTGGCAACCGGTCGTGGTGCAACGCAAGGCGTGCTGTTTCGCGATGCGGCAGCTATCGAAAATTTTCGCAAAGTCGATACCCTCATCGTTGATAAGACCGGCACCTTGACCGAAGGTCGGCCAGTGTTCGAGCAAGCCATCCCCGCTGGCGACATGGCCGCCGACGAAGTGCTGCGCCTGGCGGCAAGCCTTGATCAGGGCAGCGAGCATCCATTGGCAGATGCCATTGTCAACGCAGCGCGCGAGCGGAATTTGAACCTCAGTGCCGTCAACGACTTTGAGTCGGGTAGCGGCATTGGAGTGCGCGGCCAGGTCGAGGGGAAACGTCTTGCCCTGGGCAACACCGCCCTGATGGGCCAAGAGAACGTTGACGTTGGGACCATGGCTAGTGCTGCCGAATCGTTGCGCACAAAAGGTGCAAGTATTATGTATCTGGCCACAGACGGCCAATTGATGGGTCTGCTAGCTGTCTCTGATCCGATCAAAGAAAGTACGCCCGAAGCCGTGAAGGATCTAAAAGCGGCGGGCATCCGCGTCATCATGGCAACAGGCGACGGCGTTTCGACGGCTAAAGCTGTAGCAGAAAAACTCGGTATAGACGAGGTTCATGGTGAAGTGAAGCCGGCCGACAAGCTTGATCTTGTCAGCAAACTGCAAGCAGAAGGTCGAATCGTTGCAATGGCAGGCGACGGCATTAATGACGCCCCTGCCCTGGCCAAAGCGGATGTTGGTATTGCGATGGGCACTGGCACGGATGTGGCCATGAACAGTGCGCAGGTCACCCTAGTCAAGGGGGATCTACGTGGTATTTCCGTCGCACGCCACTTGTCCGACCAGACGATAGCAAACATGAAGCAAAATCTGGGCTTCGCTTTCGTTTACAACGCCCTGGGCGTGCCGTTGGCTGCCGGGGTCTTGTATCCATTTGTGGGCCTCTTACTCTCGCCCATGTTCGCGGCGTTGGCAATGAGTCTGAGCTCGGCTTCGGTGGTTTTCAACGCCCTTAGACTGCGCAAATCGACATAAAGTCCCTAAATGCGACTACTCCAAGTCCCCAACGTAGATGCGCGCACGTGACGTTTACTTAGTTCAGACCACGATTAAGCGCGACCATAACCCTGCGAAGGCCTTTAGAACGAACAGGTGGGATGGCGCTTGCTGCCGAGTAGCGCCCATCAATACCGCTTAGCTTTCCAGGGAAACGATCATGTACATTCAACCGAAGCCGGCACACCATGCGAGTGCCCGCTGCATAGGTCGCCTATTGCCGTTGTTGCTGGGAGCCAGCAGGGCTACCCGCGACGAAAAAACGCGTACATCTTACGTAGAGGAATACCTGCGAATCATCGATGCGGTTCTAAAGTAAGAGATTCGAGCCATCGTGTATCCACACCGTGGCAACCGCAGCAGACGCAACTATGGTCGGTCCAATAGTCAACTGGGAATGGCCTACGGAATCCAAGTAAACGGCCTGCGTGCCGGCAACAAAGCTGTCAAGTGAGAATTCGGACACGGCTTTCTCTCTTGCCGCTTGGCGCATAGGGGCCAACACGGCTCGATCCTTCAAGACGTTTTCTATAACGCCAGCGACCGCAGTGGGCTTTTGGGCGGGAACTATCCACCCATCGCGTTGCGGATCAATATTCTCGGCGAGCCCACCCGCATCGCTGACGATAACTGGGATGCCCATAGCCATCATCTCGCGGCAAGCGAACGATATGGTCTCGATCTCAGACGATAGTACGAACCCTATATCCAGGGCGGCAATGAACGGACGAACGTCGTCCAGCAGGCCAGCAAAGATGACATGATCTGTCATGCCGAGCTGCTCAACTTTTGCCAACTGTTCTTCCGATGGAGTAGTCCCCGCGATCAAAATCAAAATTTGATTGCGAAGATGCTCGGGTAGCAAGGCCACGCCTTCCACCATATCGAGCCAGCGTTTGTAGGCCGCAGTGCCCGCGTTGCTACCGACTACCAGACGATTTGTATAGTTGGGTGGAATCCAACGCGCTCGATAGCGGGAAACCTCAAGATGTGGTTCGGGGGAAAATCGATCAACATCGACGCCGTTGTAAACGATTGCGAGGCCGCACCGGGCGTATGGACTACGTTCCAATTTGCGCCGACTATGTTCACATACACAAATCACCCGCGACGTGCCCAGGCGTGCTCGAATGAGAGTGCCCAGCCCGTTCGCATCCCGGTCATTGTGTTGTGTGTAAACGATTGCAGGTCGACTGACTCCCAACCCCTTTACGGCTAGCATGCACAGGCGATGATCTGCGGAGCCATTGACGTGCACAATGTCGAACTTCTCTTTGCGCAAGAAATCCCGGAATCTTCGAGCCTCTCGGAGCGTACGAAGCAGTCCGCCCCGAAAATCCTGTGTTACGGCGACAACATCAGGAGATGACGAGACGGTCTTATATAACCGGCTCGTCGGCGGAGCCGCTACAACAATCTCGTGCGAATCCTTTAGCGCATTCACGAGGGAAAGAATGTAGGTCGTATGGCCCCCGCCATCCGCCCTGTGAAAGTTCGTATATAGAATCTTCATCTCATTCTGATCTCGTGGGCCGGGGCTATCGAGGGCCCTGGCATGATCCGTTCGATCACGACTGGGGCCAACGAAGGACGAATCGGCACTCCCAGACTCTCAAGGGGAAATGTAGGTTCAGTTCTTGACGATTGGCGGGTAGTCCAGGTCGCCGTAAGACACCAGGCCAGCGGCCTTGGCATCCGCCAATTCAGCGAGAACCTGCGTGCGTGTTTTGGTGCTATCGGAAAACTCTTGAGCAGGATATTCTTGCTCGCCATAAGTCATTAAGCCCGCCACTCTGGCTTGTTGCAGCTCATCTCTTACCTGCTCCCTGGTCTTGGTGCTGGGATGCCGTGTGGGTGCTGGATAAGCCTGTTCGCCATAGGTGACCAGGCCGTTGGCCTTCGCTTCCTGCAGCTCGGCGCGTACCTGCGCACGAGTTTTGGTATCGGCATAGGCGATCGTGGTAACGCCTACGGAAATGGCTACTGCTGCGATGGCGTAAGAAATACGTTTCATGTGATTCTCCTTCTTGGGTTTTGCTTGATTCACGCTGTCGATGTCACTCGCGAACCTTTACCGCGATTGGCATACGATCTGACGACTCGGAATAGGTTTGGCCAGTGGCGCATCCGCTATCGCAATCGAGATTGCGCACGTTCTGTTGAGGTATTACGTGCCAGGTGTGGACTTCTCAAGCACCAAATGGCTCGACCCATCCGGCTTCTCCATCTATCGCTCGCCAATGCTCGTGTTTTTGGATAGCGATCGAGGCAGACTGCCGAGAAGTCGTGTGGCTGACGAGTTCGAGGCCTTGCCACCCTTGATCTGCCTCGCTCTCTCGCCATCCGTCGCTGGATACAGGGTGGGCCTTCCATGCTGCAAGGTCCTCACGAATCTGCTCGCGGGTAACCGAAGTGGGTGCATAATGCGTGGCAACACCAATTTCGTCGTTGGTTATCTCGAATGTCTGCGACGCACTCGAGATCATCGGCCCCAAAAGGCTACCGGCAATGGCAATAGTGACTAGTGATTTTCGATTCCACATAAATGACTCCGTTCGAATCAGTTGCTCAAATGCAAGCCTGACTAACACTTCGAACTTTACGCACCCAGTACTTACATAAGTCGGACTGGTTGATTACATTTATGCAAGGAATAGGAGGCGAGACATGCGGATTCTAGTGATCGAGGATGAGCGGAAGCTGGCGCATTATTTGCAGAAGGGCTTGTCGGAGCACAACTATGTTGTGGACGTCGCAATGGACGGTATCGATGGCCGGCATGCGGCGCTGGAAGGAAGCTATGACCTGGTCGTGCTCGATGTGATGCTGCCCGGAATTGACGGCTTTGGCATTCTGAAGGATTTGCGCGAGCACAAAGACACGCCAGTCCTCATGCTCACCGCGCGTGACAAAGTTGAAGATCGCGTACGCGGCCTGGAGGATGGCGCGGACGACTATCTTGTTAAGCCCTTTGCGTTTTCGGAGTTATTGGCGCGCATACAGGCATTGCTTCGACGTGGTCGCGGCCAAGAGTCCACCCTGCTCAAACTGGACGATCTGGAACTGGATTTGGCGCGACGCAAAGCGCAGCGTGCAGGAGTCCGACTGGACTTAACCGCCAAGGAGTTCACGCTGCTCGCCCTCTTATTGCGCCGCCAAGGGCAGGTTCTCTCTCGAACGATGTTGGCCGAGCAAGTATGGGATATGAATTTTGATGGCGATACGAACGTCATTGAAGTCGCTGTACGACGTTTGCGTGCCAAGATTGACGATCCGTTCGAAGTCAAACTTCTGCATACGGTACGCGGCATGGGCTACGTTCTGGAGCTACGTGGCGAATGAAATCTCATCTGACAAGCTCGATTCAGGTTCGACTCACGCTCTTGCTAGGCCTGATTGCCCTCGCAGTCTCTACGGTGGCTGGCTGCACCTTGTTCTGGGCGTTAAAGCGTGAGGTCCAGCGGCAGGAAATGACTGAGGTCGCTGGAAAGCTCGAACTTATCGACCACATGGTAGACATGCAGACGATGTCGACGCAGCTCGACGGGCTGCGGCAGACGCTTGACAATGTCCTCGTAGGCCACACGAATTTGCGGGTGTGGATTATCCGGCCAAATGGCGAGGTCTTTTACGGTACAGAGGCGCCGCTTGTTACCCAAGCGCTCTCGGATGGCGAAGTGCTGCTCCAAACGCCAGATGGGTTACAGATGCGAGGTATGCGATTAAGCCTTGATGGGCCGCCGTTCACCGGCTCGCAGCTCTTGGTCGCCGTCAATCTGCGCCCGAGTGCCCAATTACTCTACGCATTCGCCACTGCATTGCTCCTGATATGTGCAGTCTGGATCGGCGTAACGGTGATACTTTCAGCATGGGCGGTTCGTCGTTCCCTGGCTCCGATTCGTCGTCTCTCGATGCGTGCTACCCAAATCGGACCGGACAATTTGAAGGTGCGACTGCCTGAGGAAGGCATCGACCTCGAACTTCAGGAATTTACGCACACCTTCAACAAGATGTTGGCACGCGTGCAGGCGGCGTATCAGCAGATGGAAGGATTCAATGCGGACGTGGCCCATGAGCTACGCACCCCTTTGGCAACGTTGATCAACGGCACTGAAGTCACGCTCTCTTCATCACGTTCCCCAGATGAGTTACGAGAGATGCTGGAATCCAATCTGGAGGAGCTCCACGGGCTGAAGACGCTAATCAATGACATGCTTTTCCTCGCGCGGGCAGACGGCGGGGAAGTCGCGAGAGACCTTCAACCCGTGAGGGTTCGCCGTGAGATTGAACAGGTCGTCGAATACTACGAGGCGGCGTTGGACGAGGCGGGAGTGCGTTTAACTGCGGACGGCGACGCCCAGGTTCGGGCGAATCCTCGCTTGCTGCGACGCGCTATCGCTAATCTCATCAGCAATGCGATCAAGGCCACACCCAGCGGGCAAACGATCCGCGCGCGCTGCACACGAGACGATCAATTTGTCGAAATCAGTGTCATCAATTCCGGCACACCGATTCCTCAGGACGCGCTACCGCGCATTTTCGATAGATTCTTTCGTACGGACAGCGCTCGGAGCGGACGGACCGATGGCCACGGCCTGGGGCTCGCCATTGTCAGCGCGATTGCGCGTATGCACGGAGGCTCCGCGTTCGCCAAGTCGAACAACCAAGGGTCAGAGGTTGGATTCACAATTCTGCGCGACCAGAACATTACAGAAAAGTAATTTTTCTGACAGGTTGCGGTTGGGTGTGGCTCATTAAAGTGGCAGCTTTCCCTCTTTCTCCGACTTGCGAGGATTAACATGAGCAAAGCTGTCAAACGCTTTCACCTGTTGGCTGCGGCCGGTGCCGCCCTTTTTTCGTTTGGTGCGCTAGCCGCTGGCGCACATGACGGAGGTCATGGTAATGGGCACGGCGCAGGCCACGAGATGGCGTCCGTGATCGGCAAGGCTGGCAACCCTGCCAAGGTGTCGCGCACGATTGACGTCGACATGACCGATGCTATGCGGTTTACGCCGGAGCGCATCGACGTCAAAGCCGGCGAGACGGTGCGCTTCAAAGTCACAAACTCGGGCAAGATCCGTCACGAAATGGTGCTCGGCACCGAGGCTGACTTGAATGGCCATTATCAGATGATGCTGAAGGATCCCGGCATGCGACATGAAGAAGCCAATTCCGTGTCTCTAGAAGCCGGAAAGACCGGTGAAATCGTGTGGCAGTTCGACAAAGCGGGACAAGTGGCATTCGCGTGCCTGGAGCCCGGGCATTACCCGGCAGGCATGAAGGGGGCCGTTTCGGTCAAGTAATGATAATGCGGAGCCGGGTAGCCAATGTGGCCCCGGGGAGAGAGCAAATGACAAAAGCTGTTTTGAAGCAACGCCGCCACTTTGTTCAGGGTTTGGCCGCTGGTGGACTGTTGGCCGGCCTGGGCCTTTGGCGCCAGCCGGCGTGGGCGCTCGCAAATCCGGGGCAAGCGAATGTACTTTCGGGCACGGAGTTTGACCTGGAAATAGGGCAATCGCCAGCCGATTTCACCGGTTCTCCGCGCACGGCAACGACCGTCAACGGCATGCTGCCCGCACCGACGCTGCATTGGAAAGAAGGCGATACGGTAACACTGCGCGTGACGAACCGCCTGAACGAAGACACTTCCATCCACTGGCACGGCATTTTGCTGCCGACGGGCATGGATGGTGTGCCCGGATTGAGCTTTCCCGGTATTCGTCCGGGCGAGACGTTTACGTACCAGTTTGAAGTGCGCCAAAGCGGCACATACTGGTATCACAGCCATTCTGGATTCCAGGAGCAGACTGGCCTGTATGGCGCGATCGTCATTGAGCCCAAACGTCCAGATCCCGTGCGCGCCGAGCGCGACTATGTCGTGTTGCTCTCCGACTGGACAGACGAAGACCCGATGAGTGTGTTTCGCAAGCTCAAGGTCATGCCTGACTACTACAACTACATCCAGCCATCGGTAGAAAGTTTGATGGAAGATGCAGAGAAAAGCGGTTGGAAGAATGCGTTGAATGAGCATTTCATGTGGCAGAAAATGCGCATGAATCGAACGGACCTTGCCGACGTGTCAGGGGCGACCTATACATTTCTCACCAATGGGAAATCGCCAGCGGGGAACTGGACGGGTCTGTTCAAACCTGGCGAACGGATTCGCTTGCGTTTCATCAATGGATCCGCGATGACGTACTTCGACGTACGCATCCCCGGATTGAAGATGACGGTCGTGTCGGCAGACGGTCAACCAGTCAGGCCCGTGGAAGTCGAAGAGTTCCGAGTTGCAGTAGCGGAGACCTATGACGTCATTGTCGAGCCCGAGGAAGATCGCGCCTACACGATTTTCTCACAGGCGATGGATCGATCTGGATTCGCGCGCGCTACGCTTGCTCCTCGTGAGGGCATGCAGGCCGAAGTCCCACCCCTGGATCCGGTACAGGTTCTCACCATGATGGACATGGGGATGGCCCACGATATGCCTGGGATGGACATGGGCGGGATGGATATGGGTGGCGATCAAGGCGGCTCGATGAAAGGGATGGATCACGGCTCGATGGGCGGTCCCGACAAGGCGTCTTCCAGCGTGGCGAATCATGACTCCATGGGAGGAATGGATCACGGCAATATGGCCGGCATGGCAGGCATGAATCACGGCGGCATGAGCCATGGCTCTGGATCTGGCGAGGGAGGGATGGTTGAAGTCAAACACCCCTACCCAGCAGAAAATAGCCCAGCAGCCACGATGCCCCCCGACGTTGTCTCAACTCGGCTCGATGATCCTGGCGTTGGGCTGCGAGACAATGGTCGTAAGGTCCTGACATATGCCGACCTGCATTCGATGGTGGAGCCGCCGGATAATCGAGCGCCGACCCGGGAGATTGAATTACATCTTACCGGCAACATGGAACGCTACATGTGGTCTTTCAACGGCTTGAAGTTCACAGAGGCGAAACCGATTGTGCTCAAGTTTGGCGAGCGAGTCCGATTTGTCCTGATCAACGACACGATGATGACCCATCCCATTCATTTGCATGGGATGTGGAGCGACCTCGAGTCGCCGGATGGCAACTTCCAAGTACGCAAGCACACCATCAGCCTCAACCCAGCGCAGCGTGTTAGTTATCGCGTGAGCGCGGATGCGAGAGGAAATTGGGCGTATCACTGCCACCTGCTGTATCACATGGAAGCGGGCATGTTCCGCGCCGTTGTCGTGGAGTAAATCGAAAATGCTGACATCAAGAGTGAAACGAATTCGACTAGCGTCGATTTTGGGTGGCGCGATCATCGGGCTTTCGACCCCGGTAGCGATGGCTCAAAGCAATGCCGCCAATGCACCATCGGGACAACAGAGAGGCAGTTCCGCGACCGGTATGGAGCACCAATCAATGCCGGGGATGGATCATGGGTCCATGCCCGGCATGTCAACGGGCCCCGAAGCTTCGAGCAACCAACCCATGCAGGGCATGGATCATAGTTCGATGCCTGGTATGAACAATGACGCGAAAAACACCGGCGCTAACTCCATGGGCAATATGGACCATGGCTCTATGAAGGGCATGAATCACGGTTCGGCAGCTGGAAAACCGGACGGTTCGATGAAAATGGATCATGGGTCCATGAAAGATATGGATCACCGATCCATGCCGGGGATGGACCATAGCACCATGGGCGGGATGTCAATGGGCACCACCTCGAGTGGTCCTGCAGTGGGGACATTGCCAACCAGTGACGGCACAACCGACCAACGCTATTCAGCCTACGATATCCATCCTCATATGATGGATGACATGATTACGACTCATCTGCTCTTTGACAAACTAGGTGTGGCCTACGATCGAGATGGCGAGACAGGTTTGCAATGGGATGGCCAGTTTTGGATCGGGCGCGACCTGAATAAGCTCTGGATCAAGAGCGAAGGTGATCGCATAAATGGCGGGACCGATGGCAAGGTTGAAGCGTTCTGGAGCCATACTTTCTCACCGTACTGGGATTTCCAGCTAGGTGCCCGGCGCGATTTTGGCACTGGCCCTAAACGTAATTGGGCTGCGTTTGGTATCCAAGGCGTCGCCCCGTACCAATTCGAGACCGAGCTCACTGCCTACGTGGGCGAACAAGGACGTACGGCGCTTGCCCTGAAGGCCGAGTACGACCTGCTGATTACCCAGCGGCTCATCTTAACCCCGGAGATCGAGGCAAGCGTCTACGGAAAGGACGATAAGGCGCGTGGAATAGGTGCCGGCCTGTCTGATGCCTCATTGTCGCTGCGGTTGCGCTACGAGATTACGCGAGAGATCGCGCCGTACATTGGCGTGTCGTTCGGCCGAAAATTCGGCAAAACGGCCAGCTACGCGAGCGAGGAGGGAGAGAGCCGATCTGAGCGAGCGATTTTGGCGGGCGTACGCATTTGGTTCTAGGTGGATAGCCTGCCTTACTCGAATAACGGAACTGGAAAATGACCAGATACAAATGCACTGACAACACCCTGAGCCGTCGTGCGCTCTTGATCACGACCGCGCTGTTCCCGTTAGCATCGCTAGCACAACCGGCAGTGACTGTCGAAGTTTGGAAGACCCCGACCTGTGGCTGCTGTAAGGACTGGGTGAAGTATCTTCAAGAAAGTGGCTTTCAGGTGAAAGTTCATGACGTGCAAGATACCTCTGCCATTCGCCGCCGCAATAAAATCCCGGACGATTACGGATCGTGCCACTCTGCTTTGGTAGAGGGCTACGCGTTGGAGGGACATGTGCCTGCTCGAGAGATTAAGCGGCTGCTGCGCGAGCGTCCTGCCGCCGTGGGTTTAGCCGTGCCCAGTATGCCCCTCGGGTCGCCTGGGATGGACGGACCAGCATACGGCGGCAGGCGGTTCGCGTATGACGTATTGCTAATAAGCCATTCTGGCGGGGCTGACGTTTACCAAAAGTACCACTAGGCAGGCGGCCACGTGCCTGGTGAGCACGTGGTGTCAAACGCAACAGATCCGCCGACAAAATGAAGTAGCCTCATAACTTGGCAGCTTGTACGCATTCACCTTACTCAGGCCGAGGCGCAGGCAAACCGAGTGCCCGATAGCTTCGCAGGTCCGGGGCGTCATCTGCCGGCGGATGCCTTTCCAGATCGTCTATCAGCTGCTTCATTTCCGCTATCTCCTTTACCTGTGCACGGATAATTCCATCGGCGAGCTTGCGCACCCGTGGATCGCGGATGTGGGCACGTTCACTCGTCAGAATTGCAATTGAGTGGTGAGGGATCATCGCTCGCATATATGAGGTGTCGTCAACCGTCGTCTGGCTACGTACAAACCACAGCGCGACGGCAAAAATCGCCACACTACCGATCACGATGCCGATGTTGGCTTTTGGGTTTCTGTACATCGACCACATAAAACCGAGCATGATGACAGCCATCACCGCACCCATTACGACGGCCATCCACAACCGCGTTTGGCTGAACTCGATATGTGACAGGGCGTAGACATTCAAATACATGAGCCCATACATGATAATGGCCGCCACGATGATCATCATCGCGAAGCGGCCGTAGCTCATCATCCCTTTGTTCTTACTGGGGTTCTCCATCATCCATCTCCTACGTTCTTACGTACACGACCTCCGCTATATCGAGCACCGTGCCAATGCGGAGGAGTAATACCGGCTTGCGTGTCGAGATGCAGCAAATATCGTTCCGCGCCACCGAAGAACGATGCGCTCCGTGTTTGTCTGAATGCTCCTCGGAGGGACGTCATACTAGAAACGACAGACCCTTCAAAGCTAACGAAAAAGTAATACAGCTGTTGGATTGGAGTCAGGTGGCCCCTGCCAGAATTGTTCTTACGCATCCCGGCATCAAGGACGCACATCGGTTACCCGCTTGTACAAACGACTTGCCGAGTTTAGAGGGGCAGTGTCTCTGGATGCGCGAGACATTACCCCATTGTTGAGGATGATTATCATGAATCGATTTGCTATTTTGACCATCGCGTCTGTTCTGTTCGCCACTGCTTCCGGCGCCAACGCGGATCCCTTGCCGGGCGGCTCGGCGAACGTTGGGCACGCCGCGCTCACTCGAGCGGAAGTCCAGGCCGATCTCGCGGCCTGGAAGCGCGCAGGGATGGAACGTCTTCAGAAACGGGCGGAAGTGGATCCGGGTGTCTATGCCACGACGGATTATCGGGCTCACTACGCGGAGTATGTTCGCCTTCGGTCCGGTCCCGATTTCGCAGCTGAAGTGGCCAATCAACAGGCCGGAAACTAGCTTTTTTGTTTTACTTCGTTACGAACCTGCAAGCCTTATCTTGGCATTTTCCCTTTAATACAACATCACATATCACGGTAGAAATTTCCATGTCTCGTTCACATCTCATCGCAAAAATTATCGCGCCGATGGTTGCCGGCCTGATCTCAACCGCTGCATTTGCACATCCCTCACTGTTGTCCTCAGCGCCTACCGATAAATCGCAGATCACCGCACCGAAAACGATCGAACTGAAGTTTTCCGAAACATTGGTGACGCAGTTCTCCGGTGCAAACCTGATTATGACCGGCATGCCTGGCATGCCGGGACACGGCGAAATGAAGATCAATGCCAACGTTTCGGGTGCTGGTGACGGAAAGACAATGACGATCACGCCCAACAGCCCACTAGCGGCCGGTAATTACCGCGTAGACTGGCGCGCCGTTTCGTCGGACACACACCCAGTCACTGGCCAGATCACCTTCGAAGTGAAATGAATCGATGGTCGATGATTGGCTGAATATCGCGTTGCGCGTTGCACTCTACGTGGACATGGCAGCGTTGTTTGGCGTCGCTCTGTTTGGCGTCTACGCCTTGCACACTAACGAGCGTATGTCAGGAATCGCGCAGCGATACATTGTTTTCGGGAGGGTAACGGCATTCGTTGGCATGGTGCTATCGCTGTGTCTTATGGCCGTTATGGCGAAGGCAATGTCTGGAGCTCAGGACTATGGTGAGTTATCGGCTCATGTATTCGAGATGATTTTGACAGGCACCCATATGGGTCAAGCCTGGAGTGTTCGGATCGTGGCTCTGGGTGTCTGCATCCTGATGACGGTGTTGAAACTGAATCCGAGGCTCCGCTTCCTTGGGTTGGCAGGAGCAAGCGGCATCGCCCTGTCGACGCTCGCTTGGGCCGGCCACGGGGCAATGGACGACGGCATTCGAGGATATATCCACCTCTCCACAGACATCGCGCATCTATGGGCGGCGGGCGCCTGGGTTGGAGCATTGGCAGCCTTTCTCATGCTTGCGGTAACGAGGAAGGTGAGCGTCCGTGGGTCAGTTGAGATTCTCAGCCGAACATCCACCGGCTTTGCATCGATAGGCACGCTTATTGTCGCAACGTTGATCGTGACCGGCATCGTCAACTACTTGCTAATCGTGGGGCCATCGCTTGCCCCCCTCTTTACGACGCTCTATGGTCGCCTGCTCCTGGGAAAGCTTACCTTGTTCGTAGGCATGCTTTGTCTGGCAGCGGCGAATCGGTATAGACTGAGTCCGAAACTGGAGTTGTCGTTGACTACGGGAAATAGTAGTCAGGCTGCGGCAATTTTGCGTAAGAGCCTGCTCATGGAATCGATGCTCGCCATATGCGTCTTGGCAAGCGTTGCTTGGTTGGGAGTGCTTTCTCCTGTCGCAGTGTGAGGACGCAAGCGAAAACTGGCTTTGGCTTGCACCGGAATCGCTGGTCACGATCAACCCGAATACCATCGGACTATGGCATCTCGCCGATTTAATAGAAAATGGGCCGTTGCAGCCATCGGCACCGCGACCGTGGCGGGAGCGGCCCTGCTGTATTGGGCCAGTCTCCCACCCAGTGCGACGTTCATCGATCCTACGAATCGGGGACAGATTATGCAGGGCAAGGCGATTTATGCGTACACCTGCGCTGCCTGCCATGGAGCAAAGTTGCAAGGACAGCCGAATTGGCGCGAACGCCTTGCCAATGGACGGCTGCCTGCGCCGCCGCATGACCCTACAGGCCATACCTGGCACCATCCCGATGCGGTGCTTTTTGATCTGGTGAAAAATGGCCTGATTCCGGGACGTACCGCGCCACCAGGTTATCAGAGCGACATGCCGGCATTTGGCAGCGCCCTGAGTGATGAACAGATCATTGCGGTGCTCGCCTACATCAAGAGCAGCTGGCCGCCCGACGTGCTGAGCATGCAAAAGGAAGTGACCGAACAGCAGCGGTCGCGGTGATGACGCTGGGCGGCGGATCACTTCTTCGATATTTGGTTTAGAAGCTTGCGTACACTTTGGACTGCGCGCCTGGCCCAAGCGTGTAGACGGTGAGAGGACCTGTCTGTTCACCGGGCATACCCGGCGCGCCCACCGGCATACCGGGAAGCGACAGCCCCTGGCCTGCAATATGCTCCGAGAGCACCTGTTTGACATGCTTGGCAGGCACCAGACCTTCTACTACATGACCTTCAATCAATGCCGTATGACAGCCTGCGAGGTTCGTGGGAACGTGGTACTTCGCTTTGATGGAAGCGGAGATCAGGCGTATTGGTCGTTTCTACTGTGAAACCGTTGGCTTCCATGTATGCGGCCCAGCGGTCGCAACATCCGCAGCCGGGATTCTTGTACATCTTGACGGGGATGCTGGCGGCAAAGACTGAGAGCGGCACGCCGAGCATCAGGCCCAATGCCAGTTTCTTCACTGTATGCATGATGAAATGCTCCTCTTGAAGTGATTTACTCAACGGTTGAAAGTCATGATCTGTTCAAGGCGATCCATATCTACGCCCGGCAGGATCTTCTGCTTCAAGGCGTGGCACGGGCTCCGCAGTCAGACTTGCTCCTGAGCGACCGGGATTGTCGCAGGTGGGAGACAGATACCTTGGTCATTGCAAGCCTGAACCCGTACGACGAGGCGCTCGCCCGCTTCGATCTTGATCTGATGTACCGGGATGCGCGTGCCGTCGTCGTAGACCAGGATATCGGTCGTATCGATCTTGATTCCGCTACTTACACCGGCCGGGTAGTCGGCCTGCACCGAACGCTCTTTGCCATCGTATATAACGAGTACTGAGGACGGGATCAGATTGTCTAGGGAGGCGGGATTCGCGTTGACGTGCCAACCCCCTTCGATGTGCAGCGTAATCACCCCGTCCTGTCCCGTCTTGGTGAGTGATGCTTTGACATGATTGGCCGAATCGGCAAATTCCGTGTACGTCGCGGTGCCGCTCGCAGTCGAATCGGTGGGAGTCTGGGGTGTGCGTGCGATCAGGAGGGCGGTGCCCGCGACGATCACGACAGTGGCAAGTATCCCTAGCCCGTATCGGGTCAGACGATTCATGATATGTTTTCCTGCGTTAGGGTTTGGTTCAGCGCCTGCACGAGGCTCGCGCTGGTAAAGAGCCCCGAGAATGTTTGTACTTGGTTTCCCTGGTGGTCGAGCACGACGGCAAAGGGCAAGCCCACGCCGCCGTGCAAGGCAAGCAGGTGTTCAAGGAGCGGATCCGGACGAGTGAGATCCACCTGCAGCGCAACGGTTCTGCTGCGTTTCAGGGCCGCGACGACATCCCTATCTGCGTACACTGTTTTCTCCAGGACTTTGCAGTTGATGCACCATTGGGCCGTAAATTCCACTAGAGCCGGCCGGCCGAGCGTCGACAAGGCTGCCACATCAGTAGCGCGCAGCGGCTGCCAGGCGATGGCTGTTTCTGCCGATTGCCCGAGGTCCGAGCCGAAGTAACCGAGCGCTGCCGCGATGCTACCCACCAATAGCGCCGCCGTGCGGGCGCTACGCGCCGTGGTCCGCCAGAACGTGACGGCCGCCCACACAAGTACGGTGGCAAACAGCGCTATCCATAGAGGGGTACCCCATGCGACGGGCAGTAAGCTTTGTGCGTAAAAAAGTGCTGCTGCAAGCAGCAACCAGCCAAAGCTTTGCTGAATGACCTTCGTCCAGGCTCCGGCACGTGGCAGACGCTTGAGCAGGCTCGGTCGCAGGATGAGCACGACGTAGGGAGCCGCAAGCCCCAGACCGATTGCGACAAAGATGACAATGATGTTGGTGATCGGCTGTGTCAGGGCAAAGACCAACACGCCGCCCAAAAGCGGTCCGGTGCAGGGAGTGGACAATAGCGCGCTCACCAGCCCGGAGACGAAGGGTTCAAGCAGACGTCTGCCGCGCAGTGTCGCCACTGCATTGGGCAGAGGAAGGCTGCGGCCCAAGAAATTCAGGACGGCCAGAGCAGCGAGCAGCGCACTCAAGGTAATCAAAAGTGGTTGCGACTGGAACAGCACTCCCCATCGCCATTGCAGCAGGGCTGTCGCCAGCCCCAAGCTGCCAAAGAAGAGTACGGATCCGGCCGTAAAGAGCGCCGCAGAGGCCAGACGTACCGCTCGACGCTCGCCCGCTTCGCGCAATACCGCACGCACCTTGAGGGGCACGGCGGGCAGAACGCAAGGTGTGAGGTTGAGCAGCAGTCCGGCGCCGACAGCCAATAGGGTTTGCAACAGCAACAGTGCGCTCACGCTGTGAACCTCAGACGAAAAGGAGCGAGGCTTTGACCTCGCCGTTGTGCATAAGGTCCATACCGGCGTGCTTCAGCATATGGTACTGGTGAGAATACAGGACCGGGAATCCAGGCATCGTGCAAAAGGCCATCGCAGCCCGGGCGAGGCGTGAAGGAGTCTCGCCTCGTCCGATTCCGCTCTGCAGCCTTGTGGTTCTCACCGAAGTTATTTCGAGCCTATCTGTCTGGCAGGATTCACGTCTCTGTGCGGCGGGTCAGCCTCTTTAGCATGGTTATGGCCACTTATCGTTTTCATCATGAATATCATCGACAACGGGCAAACCAGCACCAGCAACAGCGGGGTCGTGCCCAGTACCGTTTCACGCATGCCAGGAAAGAGAGCGTAGGCTGCGGCGGCAACAGCCACGATTCCCACGGCTAGATACGCCATCGTCTTCTTACTGCAGTGCATTTTGGTTCCTCCACAAATAAAGACGCTAAGATCCAATCGTCGCGTCGCAATCACTTGCCTTCAGGCACTTTGACCTGGTCCGCATACTTGCTGAGAATATCTCCCATAGCTTTCATCATTTCGGCATGCATTTGCATTGAGAGTTTCTCATTGCCAGGTGGCAACTGAGCCATCATGGGACAATTTTTCATCATCCCCATCATGCCCCCCATAGGCATGCTCTTACCATCACCCTGCATGCCGTTGTGCATGCCTGTCTGCATGTCGGCGCCATCGTGGGCGGGTGTTGCAGCGATGGCAGGTGCTCCGAACGCCAATGCCGTTGACGTCACAATGGCGACAAAGAGAGTTTTCGTGTTCATATCTGCTCCTGAAAATTAAGAATTTCCGATACGTGGATAGATCAGAAATCGCTCGACGAGTTCGATTTTTTTCTCGATCAGCGATAAGAAGAGCCTCACCTTATGGCAACGTTTCAAGCACCCTCTCACCCGTGGCTAGCGGTAGGCAAGAGGCAAGAAGCAAGAAGCAAGAAGCACAGGATCGGACTCACGACTTCTCACCGATTAATGATTGCCGATGTCCCCCTTCAGCCTTAGCTATTGGCCTGTTGATTGGCCACTTCAGCTGCGAAATCGGGACCGGACCGAAGGCGAACATACTCCGCGTAGTGAGCCCGATAATCCGTCGTGGCATAGACACCCGGATCCACTTCCGCCCGTTTCTGAAGACGTTCCATCCCTGCGCGCTTCCAGGCCGCGAGATCGGCCTGGACTTCCGCTCGAGTGAGCGCGGCGTGCCCAACGTTCGCCGAGCCGCCCGGCAAGGGATCCGCGTTGGCGCCGGAAGCAGTGGCGAACAGAACAGACGCGATGGTCAAAATAGCAAATCGATTCATGATAATCATCCTCAACAATGGGGTAATGTCTCGCGCATCCAGAGACACTGCCCCTCTAAACTCGGCAAGTCGTTTGTACAAGCGGGTAACCGATGTGCGTCCTTGATGCCGGGATGCGTAGGAACAATTCTGGCAGGGGCCACCTGACTCCAATCCAACAGCTGTATTACTTTTTCGTTAGCTTTGAAGGGTCTGTATTAAGTCGTTCTGGTAACTGCGTGCGCAAACCCGAATGACGCGACAAGGCGGCATGTAGTCACGTTAATCATGTGGAGCTGTTGCACCCATGACGGCTCCATTATTTTTCTGTAATCCAAGCGAAGGACTCGAACGCTTCGTCGGGCGGCAGCAGCTTCGGGTCAGAACTGCCGCTACCAAACCACTCGCGCAGAGAATCGACTAGCCCTCGGTCCGAAGAAGTAGAAGCTAGCACTGCAGTACCCACAGAACCGGCTGGCATCGCGGAAAGCTGAGCATTACTAACGCTAGGTAGCCATGCCAGCGCCAGCACCAGCAAAAACATGACCATCAAAAACGGATAGATTTCACTTCAACTACTCATCATCCAGAACATCATAATGCTCATAAAAATGAAGCCCAGAACAGCCAGCAGGCCGATTGCGGCCAACGATTGGACGAGTATCCGTGTGAATTTGCTTTCCATGACCTGCTCAAGCATTAAAGTGGTATCTCATCGTTTTCATATCGCACTTCATTTGCTGGCACTCCTTATGCTTGATGTTCGCTAGGACGCCACGCCCCAACCTGGCGACGAGGCTACTGTAGCGATCCGTGGCTGTCAGATAGATTGCGCCGGCATTACATCTCTGTCATCTTTAGGAAAGCCTTCAGAAAACGAGAGATTTGTTGCTACATGTATAAAGTCCTAGGTCGATTTGTTGGAATGTGGCGTACGGTCGGTCAGTCTCTCTACGCCATTCGCCTGCATTCGTCAGCACACTGGCGACAAGCCTGCGCACAGCGCTGGCAGTGGTCCATTTGGTGATTGGCGCATTCATCTGCGCACGATTGGCAAACCTCTGCGCAAAGGCGACAAAGCGCTTGAGCAAATTCACTTCCCCTGGCCATATAACTTGCTGACAATCGGCAAATTTGGGCGCAATCCATATCCAACTTTATGCACCGAGCCATGCTTTTGACGTCTTGTTCCGAGAGGCAGGATACGGCGCAGTGGTCGCACTGCGTAGCGCAGGCAAAACATGCGTCAATGCAAGATTGAAACTTTTCATGGGACATGTCGATCTCCAAGGAGGTTCAAGTTTGGAACTCACGTGGCCCGTCCTACGGTGCCACGCTCTCGATGCCAGCAACTACAATGCCGCAAGGGCACGATCTTGCTTCCAAACGTGGCACTCTTGGTGTGTTCAGTACGCTATCCGCACAAATTCCGCCGCACCTTACAATTTTGTAATCCTGCCGTCATGTTGAGGTCAGCGCCGTCGCACTAAAGTTCAGACGATAGGCGCACCCGTCTCGTTCTATAGCGGGTCCAAGGGACTTACAGGAGTAATCCCCATGAAGTTGCTCGTTGTCGAAGACGAAGCCAAAACCGGTGATTATGTTCGCCAAGGACTCGTGGAGGCCGGCTTTGTCGTGGATCTCGCACGCACCGGTTTGGACGGCCATCACCTTGCGCTGACGGGTTCCTACGATCTAATTGTTCTTGATGTCATGCTGCCGGACGTCGATGGCTGGCGCATCGTGCAGGCATTGCGGGATGCCAAGTCGTCAACGCCAGTGCTTTTTCTCACTGCACGCGATAGCGTGGAGGACAGGGTGAAGGGACTGGAAATGGGTGCAGACGACTACCTCGTTAAACCGTTCGCGTTTTCTGAACTTCTGGCTCGAGTTCGCACTTTGTTGCGACGCGGCGCCGCCCCGGCCTTTCAAGACCAATTACAAGTAGCCGATCTCGTGCTCGATATTCCCCGACGCCGTGCTCAGCGACAAAACATTCGCATTAATCTAACGAACAAAGAATTTGCGTTGCTCGAGCTCTTGGTACGTCGCCAAGGTGAAGTGCTGCCACGTTCATTAATCGCTTCCCAGGTTTGGGATATGAACTTCGACAGCGATACCAATGTGATCGATGTCGCGATTCGGCGCTTACGTGCCAAGATTGACGACGACTATGAACCCAAGCTCATCCACACGGTGCGTGGCATGGGTTATATGCTCGACGTAACTCACGCAGGTTAAAAAATGGAGCGACGTCCGCCGTCACTGGCAGTACGACTTACTGTCTCGATTGGGGCAGTCATCACGGTCGTCCTGCTCACTTTTGGGTGGATCGTTGAGCGATCGATCAACAATCACTTTATCCAGCAGGATGTTGACGAACTCAATGCTGTCGTACAAGCGTTATCGCACACACTGGCGACACGACCAACAAACATTGCTCCCGCAGAACTTAGCGAGCGCTTTGCTAATGCAGCATCCGGCCACCATAACGCTGAATACCGTATTTCTTCTGGCGATGGCGCTGAGATTTATGCCACACCCGGCTCCAATCTGGACCGGTTTGCCAGGATCGCTAAGCCTGTAAAGAAAATTACTATCGACACAGTTGGCATATGGAAAGACCATGGGCAGACGTTTCGAGGTGCTGTCCTAAGGGCCTCCCCAGACGGCTCGCCGGGGGAGGATATGTTGACGATCACAGTCGCGACCGGAATCAATTTCCACCTGCATTATCTGGAAAGCTTTCGCACTTATCTTCGAATCATCACTATTGCTGCGTGCCTTATTGCGATTTTGGCCACATGGCTGGCAGTACATCAAGGCCATGCACCGATACGACGCATTAGTCGCGAAATCAGAAGAATCCGATCCGATCAATTGCATATACGACTTCAACTCAGTGATGTGCCTGCTGAGCTGGCCGAGCTGGCCACGTCCTTTAATGAAATGCTTGATCGGCTTGAGGCAGTCTTTCGTCGTCTATCAGACTTTTCGGGCGATATTGCGCATGAGCTGCGCACCCCCATTACAAACCTGAAAACCCAGACCGAGGTGGCACTGTCCCAGTCCCGCGGCGTTGAGCAGTATCGCGAAATCCTATACTCCAACCTCGAAGAGTATGAGCGCATGGCCAAGATGGTCGGCGATATGTTGTTTCTAGCACAGGCAGACAACGACCTGCTTAAGCCGGAGCTCGTCAAGATCGACCTTGCGACCGAGATACGCAATCTCTTCGATTATTTTGGCGCTTGGGCCGAAGAGCGCGACGTGGCATTAGAACTCATCGGCGAGCACGTGTGCATCCTAGGAGATAGGCTGATGATTCGCCGAGCATTGAGCAACGTGTTGTCCAACGCTATTCGCTATACGCCGACAGGGCAGGCGGTCATCGTTACACTTAAGTTGGCCAAAAAAGCGGCGGTAGTAAGAGTCAAAAATCCGGGGCCGATTATTCGCGCCGAACACCTTAGTCGGATCTTTGAAAGGTTTTACCGGACTGATGCTTCACGCAAGCGCGGCGCAGAGGGGGCAGGTCTTGGATTGGCGATAGCGAAATCTATTGTTGAGGCCCATAGCGGCGAGATCCACGCAAGCTCCACCGTTCAAGCCACTGAATTCGAAATTCGCTTGCCAATAGCTGGCTGTTGAGAATCAGTATCCATCGCCGAAAATTCTAGTCCATAGGTTCTTACCTACTCGCCACATCCTCGCGCTGCGTATAGCCCACGCATGCTTATATCCGAGTTGTCTCGGTTAGAAATTTGCGTCCTTACTATCAAAAAATGATACAACCACTGGCAAGTGAGTAGCCATACGTTTGACAATTCTTGCCTCTCACTCCGTATCATTAAATGCCACAATAGCCTATATCGAGTACTTATCTAATAAGATAGTGATCAATTTTATTAGTTAAGTACTGTTTTTTTATTACATATACATTTACATTTTACTCATAATGAATCCATCAATTGAAGAATCTCATGACGCCGAGTCCTATAAGCAGCATTGGCGAACGCTTACTTGTCGCGCGTAAGAAACGCGAGCTATCTCAAGAAGCATTGGCCAACCTGCTCGATCCCCCGCTAAGCCAAAGCGCCATTGCCCATATTGAAAACGGTCGCAATGAATCGTCGCGTCATATTGTCTGGATTGCTGCAGCCCTTCACGTCCGTGCTGAATGGCTTGTCACCGGTGAGGGAGAGATGTTCGAAATGGAATGGCCATGGCCGGAAACCCCTCGATATACAGTGGTAGAACTGCCTGCTCCTGTTTTGGAAGATATCGGTGACTACATAAAGATGAAGATCGACCAACAAGCCAAACGCACCCAAGGCCACGATTAAGCATCAACTAAGCAGTCTGTTGGGTGAAGCCCTTAGCCATCACTCAGGATACAAAAGAAAACAACAAAAATACCCGAAGCGCCCTGCGTTCCACAGTGAACCGGGGCGTTTCTTTTTGTGCCAATCCAAAGCGTGTTTTTTTGTTTTCTACGTTTTCGGCTCTTCTATATGCCTAATTTTTATTACTTATATATTGACTGGAATTATTAGATACGTAATGATTGCAACAAGCCTGCTCTTTAACAACACAACACCGATAAATACCGCGCCCTGCCAGCAACAGGCGGTGCGAGTGCGCGGCTACCCGTATTGCCAGCATCATGTGGGGCGATAAGCGCCTGGGTAGGAGTAAAGCAGGCGAAAAATCATTTCTCTCTTGGGCCGGTAGCGACTGGCATAAGCCGGGGGGATGTAAATGATGATCCGTGACAACGGACGCCGGTACTGCCAAAGGCAGGCCACATTCGATAGATGGCGCGTAATCCGTCGATGACAGCGGCAAAGACCGCAGCTTTCAGCACCCCGACGAACCACGATAGTGGATCAGCGGCGGGCTCTACTGAAGACGATCCAAGCAACTGTTCCCCATCGCGACATCTTGGCGGATCAGATACCACGGCGCTAGCTGCGCCGGCTTTGGAAAGCCCCTTGGATCCAATTCCCCAGGGTGCTTCCCAAGGTTTAACGGAGGACGAAATGCAGCAACATGCCCAGCAACAGCCTGCCGACGACTCATTAGGCAGAAACGATGCACCACAAGCGTCGGAACAAGCACTTCTTTATCGTATACATACTGCCGAAACAAAACTTGGGGTTTCTAGATCGACGATTTATCGGCTTGTGAACGAAGGCCAGTTGGTGCTAATCAAGATCGGAAAGCGCTCCAGCGGAATCACTGCTGCAAGCGTGCATGCTCTCATCGAACGCAATAAAGCTCTAGCGTATTGACGCGATCCGGCGCACTAGGCACGCTTCATTTGCAGCACAGTGGCTGAGTCAGCTTGTTCGTGTAAAAAGTCTGCCCAAACCTGCATCACAATGCGTCTTTCGTCCTCAAAGCGGGCGCGGTCGTACGCAGCCTGGATTTCGTCGGCTTTAGCATGCGCCAGTTGGGCCTCCAACACGTCGATATCAATTTTTAGGCGCTCCCTTGCCACTGTGCGCAGCATAGCCCTAAAGCCATGTGTCGCATGCTGCCCCTGAAACCCCATATCTCGTAGCGCTTTGCTCAATGCGTCCCGATGCAAGTGCGGATTGCCTCGCTTTCCAACACCGGGGAATACATAGTCGCCGCCGCCATACTGAGACATCTCGGTCAGCATCTCTACAGCCTGCTTCGGCAAGCTGACCACATGCTCTATGCGAGTTTTCATTTTTTCAGCAGGAATACACCATTCAGCACGCTCCAGATCCATTTCAGACCAACGAGCGGAAGCGACGACACCAGGACGGCAGGCAGTGTAAGCAGCGAGCAATAGCCCACCACGGACCACCCTGCCCTCATACCCGAGCACGGTCCGCATAAGCCGCCCAACTCCCTGGATTTTCGTGATAGCGGGGATATGACTACCTCGATGCCGAGGCAAAGCGCGCTGCAGCCTCAAAAGCTGATCGTCACCACGGATACCACGCACAATGCAATAGTCGATAATGCCGTTGAGGCACTGGCGCGCCTTGATGGCAATAGAAGGTGTTTCTGCAGCTAGACTGACGAGAACAGGGACGACATTCTTGGTAGTGAGTGTGCGCATGTCAGATTGCCCTAGTAACGGCTGTAAGCGCTTCTGCACGATGAACGTTGACTTGCGGTAAGTCGCGGGTGCCCAACCTAGTTTCCGATGTTCCAGCCAGGCGTCAGATAACACAGTAAAGGAATGGCTCCGCGCGTCTTCAATGAGTAGCGCCGCTGCAACCTCTTCTTCCGTCTTGGAGAGCCTTTCAGCTCGCCTCCTATCACGCATGCCTTCCGGAGACTCGCCCATACGGACCCGCTGATGAAGCTGGTCCGCTGCAGTACGGGCATCAGCAACACCCATATCCGGATAGACACCCACAATTCGATTGCCGCGCTTGCCCTCGAGCGTTTGAAACCTGACCATCCATTGTTTGATACCAGTCGGCTGGACGAGCAAAAACAACCCTCGCCCTGAGGGCAGCGTATAGACAGTGTCTTTTAGTTTGGCCTTGCGCGCAGCCAGATCAGTCAATTGCGCAGGCATTTTTGGCATGTAGGGTCTCTAAATGGGCAATCCTATGGTATGTAAGTTTTAACATACCAAAACGCATACCAAAAAGCGCGGGATTTAGCGAAACCCAGCGAGACGTCCTGAACGCAAAAAACCCGCAGAACACTAATGTTCATGCGGGTTTCCGGTACTTTATCAGTCGTTGTGAAACGGCCTGATTTTATGTCTTGGTGCCGACGGCGAGACTCGAACTCGCACAGCTTTCGCCACTACCCCCTCAAGATAGCGTGTCTACCAATTCCACCACGTCGGCTTACCTAATCCCGGAAAGGTATGTAACCATCCCAGAAAAGTCCGGCATTCTAGCATGAATTCGATGCCTCAGCCAATGGGTTGAGGCATCGATGGTCGCGCATTATTGAGCGGGCTTTTGCTCTGCGGGTTGTGCAGGCTTGGCAGGCTCTTCAGCAGGCGCCGGTGCAGCAGGCTTTTCAGCCTCGGGCTTGTTTTCAGCGGGCGTTTGCGCTGCAGGAGCCGGCGTCTCGGCCGCGGGCTTGTCGGCAGGCGCAGCAGGCACGTCAGCAGCCGGTGCAGACTGAGGCTGCGCAGTACCCGGGGTGGCCGGGACGGACGGCACGGACGCGTCCGGTTGTGCCGGCGCAGACGACTGCGGTACGGACGAGCCGTTGTTCGAGCCCGGAACTTGCGGGACGGAACGATCAGCCGGGAAGTTCTGCATCACGCCGGAGTCGACAGCACTCGGCGACGATGAGCCCTTGTGGCTCACATAGGCCAGGCCCAAGGTCGTGGCAAAGAACACCACGGCCGCCCACTTGGTCGTGCGCGATAGAAAGTTGGCCGCCCCGGTGGCGCCGAACAGGCTGCCGGCAGATCCGCTGCCGAAAGCCGAACCCATGTCGGCGCCCTTGCCCTGCTGCAGCAGGACCAGGACAATGATCGCCAGGGCGGACAGCACCTGCACGACCAGCAAGATGGTGAGTGTCAAAGACATTAAAGAGACTCCGGAAACTTAGGCTGCGGCAATGCGCAGGAATTCTTCGGCCACCAACGAAGCGCCACCAACCAGCGCGCCATCGATGTCCGGCATAGCAAACAAGGTGGCTGCATTGGCGGCCTTGACGCTGCCGCCGTACAGCACACGGACCTGCCCAGCCCCCAGACCACGCAGGGCGATGCGAATCGCGCCGTGGACTTCCTGGGCCTGTTCGGGAGTAGCGCTCAGGCCCGTGCCGATGGCCCATACGGGCTCATAGGCCAGCACCATACGCGACAAGGCATCGACGCCCAGCGCCAGGATCGGCTCGAGCTGACGCTCGATCACACCCAGCGTATTGCCGCCCTCGCGGTCGGCCAGCGACTCGCCGACGCACACCACCGGCGTCAGGCCGGCGTCCAAGGCGGCGCGCGCCTTGTCGGCAACGACTTGGTCGGTTTCACCGTGCAAAGTGCGGCGCTCGGAATGGCCCGCCAGCGCCAGACGGCAACCGAAGTCTTTCAGCATGGGGCCGGAGACTTCGCCCGTGTAGGCGCCCTTGGCGTGCGCGCTGATGTCTTGCGCACCCCAGGATACTGCGCTGCCGGTCAGGACGGAAGCCGCCTGAGCCAAGTACGGGAACGGCACGCACACGCCAATTTCGCAGTGCGAAGCCGGGTCGGCTGCACGCAGGGCCTCGAGCAGTGCGGCGTTCTCGGCCAGGTTGCCGTGCATCTTCCAGTTGCCCAGCACGAGACGGGCGCGGTTCTCAACAGTGGTCATGGCGCAAAATCGGGATAAGGGCAACCCGGACAAAATCCGGGTCAAACCCAAGATTGTATCCTGTTTACCGGAAATTACGCTGCCCTGTGAAAGCGAACGTTACACCGTCAGGATAATTTTGCCGATGTTCTCTCCGGCTTCCATCATGGCATGGGCGGCAGAGGCCTGCTCCAGGGGGAAGGTGGCGTGCACGATGGGCTTGATACTGCCCTGCTCCAGCAGAGGCCAGGCGCGCTCGCGCAGGGATTTGGCAATAGCACCCTTGAATGCCACGGGGCGCGGACGCAGCGTGGAACCGGTCAAGGTCAGTCGGCGACGCAGGATCTGGTTGCCGTCGACTTCGCTACGTGCCCCGCCCAGCAAGGCAATCACCACGATGCGGCCATCATCGGCCAGACACTTCATGTCGCGATTGATGTAATCACCTGCCACCATATCGAGGATCACGTTGACGCCTGCGCCATTCGTCGCATTACGAACGACTTCTACGAAGTCCTCTGTTTTGTAGTTGATACCGCGCGCAGCCCCCAGCGCCTCGACCGCACGGGCACGATCGTCGCTGCCTACCGTGGCGTAGACAGGATTGCCCATCGCGCGCGCCAGCTGGATCGCCGTAGTGCCGATGCCGCTCGCACCGCCATGCACCAGCAGCGACTCGCCCTCCTGCAGCGCGCCGCGGTCAAACACGTTGCTCCACACGGTGAAATAGGTCTCAGGCAGGCCGGCGGCCTCGATCTCGGACAGCCCCTTGGGGATAGGCAGGCACTGCACCGCCGGAGCCACGCAATATTCGGCATAGCCGCCGCCTGCGACCAGCGCGCAGACTTTGTCGCCGATCGCAAATCCGCCAGCAGCCGCGTCGCCACCCACGATTTCACCTGCAACCTCCAGGCCCGGCAGGTCCGACGCCCCCGGTGGCGGCGCGTAGTTGCCTTTGCGTTGGAACACGTCGGGGCGATTGACGCCAGCCGCAGCAACCTTGATCAATACCTCGCCCGCGCCGGGCTCCGGCACCGGGCGATCAACCGGGACTAGCACCTCTGGGCCACCGGGTTGAGATATTTCTATGGCTCGCATCACACGCCTCCTCGATTAAATAGATTATTATTGCGCCCTTTACGGAAGTTCCAAACTGCTTGCGCGGCATTAATGTCCGCAGCTTGGACTTTCAAGCTGCGGTATCATCCGCAGCTGCAAAGCAGGAAGCGTGGCAGAGTGGTCGATTGCACCGGTCTTGAAAACCGGCAACGGGCAACCGTTCGTGAGTTCGAATCTCACCGCTTCCGCCAAAATGCGTGCACCCATGGCGAAATTGGTAGACGCAAGGGACTTAAAATCCCTCGCCGCAAGGCGTGCCGGTTCGATTCCGGCTGGGTGCACCAATAATAAAATCAAGCACTTGGACAAATCTGCCTGGTGTAGGACTTGAAGGCGTTCCGCACTCGTTGCGCGCGGGATAGACAGCGCGTTAGGGCCATGCCTGCCCTGCCCTCCGAGCCGTCTATCGGTTCACATCCTCGGGTATCCGACTACGTACTTTTTATCGCATCGCGCCATTAGCCCGCCGGCGCTTGCTTTGCATGAGCACTGCCCGCCTCCACCATATCGACGAGAAAATCGGGGTCCGGGTCGCACGGTAGCGTTGCAGCATCGGACCGTACGAAGCAAAGGTCAGGCAGCTTAAAACGAATGGACTCACCTTCGGCGATTTCACCGGCGAGTTCGCACATTTGCGTGAAACGTGGGCACTGGGTTGCGACATCGAAATACGCAGCGTGGCGCGCTTTGTCTTGCCTTTCATGAGAGCCTCTTACTAGGAAAAACAACACGGGTGATTAACACGAGGCAACCGCCGCAATCGGCGCTGCCTGCCCTAAATGCCGCTAAGGCATACACGGCGCGCTATGGTTATGCCAGCCTCCGCGGGCGTCTATCGGTTTCACGCCATTTACTATCGGAAAAACGCGCTTTTTTATCCCGTCGCGAGCGTTGTCCATTAGTATGTAACCCCCCAATACACGTGAGCTCAGATGATCGCGTCTCTATTTTCCCAGGTGCCATTCGATCAGTATCGGATCGTCGATACCGCAGACCCCGATGAGGCGCGACAACAGATAGGTCAGGTACTCAATTCCTATCGACTGAAAGTCAACAGCGGGCGGATTCTCCACAGCCGGCTGGACCTGGTTCCTTGCGGACGTCTGTCGTTGCTCAAGAGCAGGCATGGGTACGGGGCGGACATCAGCATTGATCCCGATTGTCACGGCCTGGACGGCTATTACCTGCTCGTGCTACCCACGCAGGGGCACGCGGAGTTTCATTTCGATGGACGCCGCATAGAGGTTTCGGCCAATAAAGCTTTCCTGATCAGCCCCGACAGGCGCTTTTACTTCAGAGTCAGCCACGACTACGAACAAGTCCTGCTGCGTCTGGACCGCTCGGCCATCGCCGACGCCTGGCAACGTCTGACGGGACAAGAACAAGCGCCCGACATCTGCTTCGATGCGATCATGCCCTTGCATACGGCTGGGTGGCAGGCGCTGAAGCCTATGCTGCAATGGGTGGTGCGATGCTCGGGCCTGGGCCCGGATCAGAACACCACCCAGGCGGCCTTGCTGGCCCAAACCGAGATGCTGGTGGCCACCACCTTGCTACTGCACCAACCACACAGCATGGCAGAGCACCTCTGGCCGGCACCTCCGCCCTCCGTGCCCCAGACCATCCGACGCGCGCAAGCCTACATGCTTGAACATCAGGGCGAACGCCTGCCGGTGGCCATGGTCGCCAGTCATTGCGGCCTGTCAGCCAGGCGCTTGCAAGCCTTGTTCCAGAGTGAATGCGGACAATCGCCATTGCAATGGCTGCGTATGCAGCGCCTGCAATCGATCCGACAGACCTTGTTGCACGCCGATGATGCGAGCAACATCAGTGAAATCGCAACACGCTTCGGCTTTACCCACCTGGGCGAGTTTTCGCAGGCGTACCGTCGCGCTTTCGGCGAAACACCCCAGCAAACACGCGGCCGATAACCAGACCTGCCAAGACGTGGAGGTGCGAAATCGGGGACTTGGCATAGGCCTCTCGGCCCTGGCAAGTGCCCGCCGCACTGGTACGTTACCAGTGCACTGATGCCAATATTTACATTATTGACCACCCCTGGCGTCGTTTCCCCCACACGGCAGGGCACCATTGGGATGCCTACATAGGTTTTGTAACACTCGCAGTTTTCTTTCGGGAAAACCCGGTGCTTTGTCTCAAACCATGCGGTAACATGCCTCGCGTCTACCGTTAATTTTCTCCGCATGGACGCTTATATCGACAAAATCGGGCAGTTCATCCAAGCCAACCAGGAGTGGGCTGGGCCGATCACTTTCTTGCTGACGCTCGGCGAATCGTTGATTCTCGTGGGCCTGGTCATCCCCGCCACGGCACTGATGCTGCTGACAGGTGGGCTGATCGGGGCGGGTACGCTCTCGCCGTGGAATGTATTGGCCTGGGGAATTGCAGGGGCGATCGTGGGCGACGCCCTATCGTATGGTTTGGGCCGCTGGTTGGGCCCGAGCATGTTGCGTCGCTGGCCGTTCAATACGCAGCGCACGGCCGTGGCACGCGCGCGTCTGTTTTTCTCGCGCTACGGTTTTGCCTCGGTGCTGATCGGCCGTTTCCTGGGGCCGATACGTTCGACCATTCCGACTGTCGCGGGCATCATGGGCATGAAACACGCCCGTTTTCAGCTGGCAAATGTCTTGTCCGCAGTGGTCTGGCTGCCTTTGATGCTGGCCCCCGGGTTCATTACGGCGCGTAGCGTCGGCGCGATGCAGGACTCCCAAATGGGGCTGATCATCGGTACTGCAGCGTCCGTCCTGCTGGGTGTCGGACTGCTGATTGGATTTATGCGCAAACGCCAACAACCGGAACGCACTCGCACCCGCCGCAGTTGAACAGTGCACGCCACGGCTGAACGAATCGAGAGCCGGGGTTGCCAAATCGACGGCTCTGCAGAACCCCAGATCAAATTTCGCCGCCCGCTACAGCGCATCCTGTTGTATCGCCTGAAACGTTTTAGGAATCCCCGCAGCGGCGACTCCGCTGCGTAACGACTCCTGCGGCAGTGACTGCGCCAGGATGGCTCTGGCCTCCAGCAAGCGAGGTAAATCCACTCCCGTGTGATACCCCATGCTCTCCAGCATGAACACCAGGTCCTCGGTCACGATATTGCCTGATGCCCCGGGCGCAAATGGGCATCCCCCCAATCCGCCCAGGCAGGAATCAAAACCACGGATGCCTTCGTTCAGACCGGCCAATACATTCGCGAGGCCTAGCCCCATCGTGTCGTGCAGATGTAATTTGCTCAGCTTCGTGCCTATCGCATCCTGCGTGGCACGCACGGCATCGCGCACCAGAGCAGGATGCGCATAGCCCACGGTATCTGCCAACGCAATTTCGTCTACACCGGTACGCGCGACAGCCTCGGCCACTGCTGCGACGCGCGCTACAGGCACTACGCCCTCCAACGAACAGCCAAAGGCCGTTGCGACCGCCGCATCGATACGCATGGGCCGCGCTTGTTTCCGTACCCACTCGACAATGGAAGCCATCACGTCTACCTGCGCGTCAGTGCCCTTGCCCACATTGGCATGACTGTGGGTATCGCTCACAGAGATAGGAAACGCCAGCACATGCGCCCCCGCCTCGTAAGCCGCCATGGCTCCTCGCATATTGCACGCCAAGGCACAAACCATCAGTCCCTGAATAGCCAGCGCCTCTGGCAACACGACACCGGTATCGGCCATCTGCGGCACGAGTTTGGGCGACACAAAACTGCCCACCTCGATCTCGCGCAGTCCGGCATCGGCTAATTGCCTGATCCAGCGCAATTTATCGTCTGCAGACATCATGCCGTTGGCCATCTGCAAGCCATCGCGCGGTCCGACCTCACAGAGTCTGACTTCTTGGTTCATGTATTGTCTCCTATTGCACCGAGATCGCGGCATCCTCGATGGTCTTGCGCGCTTTGCTGATGTCCGCCTGAATCAACTCGGCAAACGCGGCGCTGGACATGGGATTCGTTTCCAGGCCTTGCGACGCGAGTGCATCCTTCACATCTTTGCGCGCCAGGAGCTTGTTGAAATCTTCGTTCAATCGCGACACCACGGAAGTTGGCGTTTTCGCAGGAGCCAGCACGCCATAGAACGTTACCACGCTGAAATTCGGATACCCCAACTCGGCCACTGTCGGCACATCGGGCAAGGCCGGATTGCGCTTTAGCGACGTCACCGCCAACGCCCGTATTTTTCCCGATTGAATCAAGGTCGCAGCCGATGAAATCGACGACCCGGCAAACTGCAAATGCCCGCCCATCAAATCCGCCAACGCCGGCGCCGAACCCTTGTACGGCACATGTTGCATCTTGAAGCCAGCCTCATGCTGCAACATCTCCATGGCGATATGCACGCCACCACCGGTGCCCGACGTGCCGTACGCAATCGAACCAGGATTCTTCTTGGCCGCAGCAATCACTTCCGGCAAGGTCTTGTACTGAGACTTATCCGACACCAACAAAACCATCGGCGTCGTGGCCACCAACGCAACCGGCGCCAGATCTTTGACCGGGTCATAAGCGACTTTCATCAACAAGGGGATCAATGTCACGTTGTCCGACTGACCAATGACGAGGTCGTAACCCTCTGCCGGCGCGCGTGCGGCCTCGGCCAACCCCAACGCCGTCCCTGCACCGGGTTTGTTTTCCGGCACCACATCCCAACCATTCAGCTCGTGTAGTTTGTTCCCCATCAAACGGCCGATATAGTCAGTGCCTCCGCCTGGCGTGGACGGGATGATGATGCGTATCGGCTTGGTGGGATAGTCTTGTGCATGCGCCATACAAGCAGCCGCCATCGCTACCGCAGCGAACAGTTTGCGTATCATTTTCTATGTCTCCTTGTTGTGGATTTTCTTGATGCCGAGCCACCCAAAGGAAAAAAGCCCCAGGGATGGCACAACTCAGGTTGCCCGGCGGTATATATCCGCCTCTATCACCCGCGAACCCTAGAACACGCTCAAGTAATCACGCCCTCCGCGCGCAGTGCCTCGATACGCGTGGCGTCCAGCCCCAGCCCTTGCAGAATCGATTGTGTATCCCCACCTTGCGCTGGCGGGTCGGAACGTTTACCTACCTTCAGTCCATCGAACTCAATAGGCAACGCGGCCGTCGACACCTCTGCCCCATTTGGCAATTGCGTTTTGAGCAGCGCCCCCCCGGCCTTCAAGTGTGCATCGTCCAACAGATCGTGCGGTTGCCGTATAGGTCCGTAAGACAAATGAGCGGCCTCCAATGCTTCGCACAGCTCGTCGGTCTTCCATTTTTTCAGGACCTCGGCAACACCTGGCACCAACCAGGAACGCGCAGCCTCGCGATCCACTGCAGTGGCCAACCGCGGATCGGCCGCCCATTCGGGAGGCAGGAAGTTCTGCGAAAAACTGCGCCATTGCGCATCGCTGACGACGGCTACAAACACGCGGCCATCTGCCGTGTCAAAGATGTCGTACACCCCCCATGGCGGCTTGCGCTCCGACCCGAAAGGTTTCGGCGCCTGACCTGTCAGTTGATACTGCGCGATGAACTGCGCAACCAACAGCAAATTGTTCTCAAACAGGCCCGAGCGCACATGTCTGCCACGTCCCGTGCGATGGCGATCGTGCAGCGCTGCCAGCGCGCCGACGACGCCAAAGGTCCCGCCCAAAATGTCATTGGCCGAGGGCGCCACACGCTGAGGCGAGTCTGTGCTGCCATTGATATACGCCAGACCGCCCATCATCTGCACCACCTCGTCCAGCGCGGTACGATGCTTGTAGGGGCCCGATAAAAACCCCTTTAGCGACACGTAAATCAGCCCCGGATTCTCGGCAGACAGCGACTCGTAGTCCAGCCCATATTGCGCCAGGCTGCCATCACGAAAATTTTCCACCAGCATGTCGGTCTGTAGCGCCAGTTGGCGAACGACGGCTTGACCCTCGGGATGTTTCAGGTCGATCGAAAGGCTCTTCTTATTGCGATTGAAAACCGGAAAATACCCGATGCCGGATCCTTTCAAGCGGCGCGTACGATCGCCATCAATCGGCTCCACCTTGATGACCTCGGCGCCCAGATCAGCCAATGACAAGCCCGTGGCCGGTCCCATGATCATGTGAGAAAGTTCCAATACCTTAATGCCACGTAGCGGCAGTTCGGCGTGATCCATAAAAGCGGACCCCGGTGCTGCGGTCATCGATGTCTCCTGCTTGCCTGCTGAACAACCACAAGGCGGCAAACTGAAACCATCAACATGCCGCCGCCAACGAATCATTTTTTTAATGATCATGGCGACAGGCGCATCGTGGGTAGCAATCTTTCAGCACGGGGGCATTCTCGTTTCGGAACATCCGGGATAGCCCTGAATGGCACCCATGCTACGAGTCCGGGTGAGGAACGCCTAAATGGTTCAACAGCACCCAGGCGGCGGGCGACAAGGCGCTCGCGTCCTTGACGGCGATACAGACCGGCGTGCTCGCCCAAGGGCCTGACAGGGGAATAAATCGAATATCCAGGTGGGTATGCCGGGCCTGCAGATAGAGTGGCACCACAGCCACGCCCAGGCCTCGCGCCACCAGCATGCAAATCGTCTCATGCGCGCTGACCCGGGCACTGATCCGGCGAGTGACGCCAGCCTCGCGAGCCGTTTGTTCCAGTACACCGCTGATGCCGTTTTCGCGATTCAACTCGATCTGTTCGAAGGGCAACAGTTGCGCATAGTCCAGAATGTCATAGTCAGCCAGCAGATGCTGGCCGGGTACGACGGCGGCCAGTACGCAATGCTCCCAGGGAAAAACCTGCAAGCCTTCGTGCCCGAAATCCGAACCAACGGCGATGTCGGCGGCACCCTCCAGCACGGCACGAAAGGCTTCCTGTGTCGTGTCTTCCAATAAGGAGAGATCAATCTGCGGATGCGTGCGGCGAAAGGACTGAATATACGCAGGCAGTTCACCGGATAACGCAGCAACGCTGACAGCAAGGCGGATCTGGCCGCGCACACCTGTGGCAAAACCGGCCATCTCTGCTCGCATCCGGCCCATACCCTGCAAAAGCAGCCTGGCCTGCACCGCCAATGCCGCGCCAGCGACGGTGGCCTGGACACCTTTGACACCGCGTTCGAGCAAAGGCACACCGAGGATTTCCTCCAACTCGGACATGCGTTTGCTGACGGCGGACGGGACAATGTTCTCCCGCGCAGCGGCTCGCGCCAGACTGCCCTCTTCCAGAGCGGCAACGAAGAGACGCAGCGTAACGAGATCGATATCGCGCGAGGGCGATGGGGCAACAGGGACGGATTTCATGGCCGGCGCGATAGTCTTACGTTCGTAGGAAAGAAGGTAATAATAGGCGCCAAACTACCCGCCGGGCCCGCCCCTGAAACGCGCCCGGCAGTTCGTACGTTCAACGATCAGAGATGCAGCGCCATGGCGGGATCGCTCACGCCATGGCTGCCGGTCTCCATGCGGCCAGCGAAGCGCCGCTCAAAGCCCTCAGCGGCCACGCTGAAGTCATACCAATTACCACTGTCTGCGATGGACCAGTGATGTTCGGCTACCGCACCTGGCTCAATGGACAAGCTCCACGGGCCGTCCGTGCGATACGCATTGGCCCGCAGCGAGGCCTGCATCGCGGCCGTACCATGGTTGCTCACCTTCACGTACAGCGCGCTGCCGGCGGGCTCATAGCAAACTTGTACTTCCAGGGCAGCACCTTGCCGCGTATTGCCGGAGAACGTCCGCACGAAACCGTTGGTGCTATAGACCCATAGATCGTAATCGCCGCCGTTCCACGTGTCCGACAGCGACTTGCCTGCTTCGACGGTGTAGCGTCGGGGAATCAGGTCCAGGTTGCGTTTGTCATAGACGTGGAACACCGCCCCGACCTTGCCGGTATTGCTGAACAGCAGCTCGACGGCGCCATCCTGCCCGACCCTCGCGCTGGTGTGCAGTTCATAAGGCAGCGCTCGTGACAGTCGAGTGCCGGTCTCCTGATACAGCGGCTGCGGCACAGCGGGGGCTTGCGTCACCGTAGTCGTAGGCAGCAGCCGCTGTGCTGCATTGATCGCAGGATAGTTGCTCGTGTCGGGCAACTTGGGCATAACGGGGTCGTTCGGGCTGACAAAATCAAAGCACGTAGTCAGGTCGCCGCAGACCGCACGGTGCCAAGGACTGATAGCGTCTACCGTTATGTCGAAACGCTGTTCCAGAAACCGGCCCACAGAGGTATGGTCGAACACTTCCGAGTTGACCCACCCGCCTTTGCTCCATGGCGACAGCACATACATCGGTACGCGCGAGCTCAGGCCCCATGGGCGAATCTTTCCACTGGTCGTGTCGTCGGCCAACAGATAATTGCCCACAGACGCGTCGAAATACTCCCCCTCCAGCGGCACCGTGGATTTGCCCATCAAGCTGCCGTTAGCGTCATAGGATGGCACCGCGGGCATCGGCAGGTGGTCAAAGAAACCGTCATTCTCGTCAAAGGTGACGAAGACAGCGGTCTTGCTCCACACATCGGGATTGGACGTCAGCGCGTCCAGCACTTCTGCGACGAAATCGGCCGCACCGGCAACGCCTTCCTTGCTGCCGGGATGCTCGGCCAGATCTTGTGTAGGCAGCACCCAGGACACCTCAGGCAGCGTGCCATTCAATACGTCTTGCTTGAGTTGGGCGAGGAAGTTGACCGCGCCGTCCTCCTTGTCGGGACCTCCCGTCAGACCATGCTCATAGATTGGCGAGCCGGGCTGTGCACTGCGGAAACTTTGGAATGCCAGGCAGCCATGCATCGCTCCGGTCCAGTTGTTGTTCATGTTCTGATAGATGTGCCAGCTCACACCGGCGCGCTCCAACAGATCTGGCAACGTGTCCCACTTGAAAGCACTGTTCGTGTATTTGTAGTTGTAGGCCCCCGTCTCAGGGTCGATCTGGCCAGAGCCGTCCGCCTGCTGCGCCCGGCCTGCTACCCAGTTGGACGGATTCGGCCAGCAGCGTGAATTGACGGGTTCGGAGTCCGTGTCCGTACTGTTGATCCCCTGCTTCAGCAATGCGGGATTTGCATTGGCGCCCGACCAGAAGACAATCCGATTCGGATCCGTGCCGGTGAGGATGGAACAGTGATAGCCATCGCAAATCGTAAAGGCGTCGGCCAGCGCGAACTGGAACGGAATGTCCTCGCGCATGAAAAAGCCCATCGTCGCCTGATTCTTGAATTGAATCCAACGATCCATCTTTCCTTGATTCCACGCGGCTTGCTGGTCAGGGAAGTTGTGCGGTGTACCCGATCCGATCAGCGCATTGCCGGTCCTGGAGTCCCGATGAAACGGCTGGATCTCCTGGCCACCGCTGGGATTGGGCTGGAAAAATACCGACTTGCCGTTGGTCAACGGAATCGGAAAGCGATCACCAAAGCCCCGCACACCACGCATCGTGCCGAAGTAGTGGTCGAATGAGCGGTTCTCCTGCATCAGGATCACAACGTGCTTGATGTCTTTGATGGTACCTGTGTCGACCGCAGCAGGTATCGCGAGCGCGCGCTGGATCGAGGCCGGCAGCAATGCCATGGCGGACAGCGCACCGGCAGCCTTGGCCGACGTGCGAAAGAACTGCCTGCGTCCCGGCTGATCAGGGGAAACGCCGGCGGAATGCGGGTTGGAGATCTTGGTCATGGGGTGCTCTTGCGTGGAGTTGGTCGGGACGTCAGGTCAAGGTGCGCAGCGCAGCTTCGGTGCGGGCTGCTGGGGCTGCTCAACATCAGGCGGCGATGCCGTGTCATCGTCCGAATCGTCATTGCCGCTGCCGCAGGCGGCCAGAGTCAGGCTCAGAGCGATGGCCGCAACAAGGGCGCGGCCCGGTGCAAAGTACGGGGTCATGAATACTCCTGGTTATGGAACGTTGCGGACCTGGATAGCCGCAACGCAATGGGGTGCCGTGAGAGCTGTCCTGATTCCGAAACGCAGATTAGGCGCATCACATGACAGACAAATGAAAAATACTCAATTTAAAAAATTTAAATTTTGAGTTTTATTCATATAGAATTTCAGGCCTCGGGCAGCCAAGACTGCCCTCGTGCTCTATCCTCGAACCCGACTCGCGCCTAGGTGCGCCATCTGTGCCCATGATCTGCATTGCAAGCACATCCCTGCCAACTCTCCCGGATTGCCCACGCACCGCCCCCCCATGGACGCAGCGCTCGCGAGGCCTGATCCTGGATCTGGACGGCACGCTGATCCGGGGGCACGAAGTCATTCCCGGCGCCCAGGAATTACTGGCCCGCTGGTCGGAGCGCTATGTGATCGTCTCCAATAACTCGACCGACACAGCCGCCACCCTGGCGCCGCGCTTGCAGGCATTAGGCCTGCCGGTCGAGCCAAGCGCCCTCGTTCTGGCCGGAGAGCAGGCCGTCCACCATATCTCCCATCACTATCCGCACAGCAAGCTGATGCTGTGCGGATCAGAGCGTCTGCAAGCATGCGCATTGGAACTGGGCCTGACAGTGGTGTCACGGGATGCGGACATCGTGCTGCTGGCGCGTGACATCGGCTTTAACTACGCCACCCTGCAGACCCTGACCCGTGAGCTGACATGCGGCGCCATCCTGATAGTCAGTAATGGCGACCTCACCCATCCTGGGCCTCATGGGTCAGTCATACCCGAGACTGGAGCATTGCTGCAGGCGTTACTGGCCTGTGTGCCCGGCACGCGTGCGAACATCCTCGGCAAGCCTGCCGCAATGCTGTTCCAAGAAGGGCTGCGCCGCCTCAATGTGCCGCCGGCGGATATCACCGTCATCGGGGATAACATGCGTACCGACGCGCTAGGCGCGACCCGTTTGGGACTCAGCTATCTGCTAGTCGGCAACGCGCCGCATGCCGATGCGCCGGACGTGGCGCGGCTGCTCGAGGCCGCATGCTCGCGCAGGCATGTGCTGCCTGACGATGTTGCGAGCGGCAACGACTATCAGTAACGCTTGTTCGAAAGCACGTCGAAGGTACTGCGCAAGGTCGAAACCGCCTTGTCATAGTCGGACAAGGCCAGGCAGGCAATCAACGTGTCAATGATGGCCAACTGAGCCAGGCGGCTGGTCATCGCCTCCGTACGAAACCGGGTCTCGCGCGATATCGTGTGCAGCACCACATCCGCATATTCCTGAATCGGCGATTTCCCGAAATTAGTGATGCACACGGTACGTGCCCCAGCCTCTTTGGCAAGCCGTGTCGCCAATACCGTCTCGTGCGTGCTGCCCGAATGGGAAATGGTCAGCACTGCCACATCCGGCCCGGTCAGCGACGCGCTGATGGCCTGCACATGCGAATCGGTGATCGCCGTCGCGTGCAGGCCGATACGCAACATGCGGTAGTGGGCATCATGGGCGATGACCGCCGAGCTGCCGATGCCATAGATCTCGACACGGCGGGCGCCGCGAATCAATTCCACGGCGGCAGACAGTGCCTCCACGTCCAGCACCGATTCGGTTTCCTGCAAGGTCTGGATATTGCTGTGGAAAATCTTGCTGACAACCTGGGCGGGGGTGTCCTGTGCGGCCAGATCCTCGTGGATGTATTGCACAGGCTGCACGATTTGCTGCGCCAGTGCGATTTTCAGCTGTTGAAAGCCGGTGGCTCCCAGCAGCTTGCAAAAGCCCACTACGCTACCTTCGCTGCACTGCGTGCGCTCAGCGACTTCGCTGACCGACATGTGAACCACTTCCGCAGGATGGCGGATGACGAATTCGCCGATGCGCTGCGACGCCGCGCCCATCGACGGCAACAGGCTCTGGATACGCGCCAGCATGGCCTGTGGCGAACTCCGCGAAAATTCTGCGGTGGCGGACGGCGTTTGGGAAAGTCGCTTGGATGTGGCCATGGAAAATCGATGGGCAAAAAAAGGATATGAGCGCAACGATACTCCAAGCTGCTGTCACTGAAATGACGGCGGAATGGGGTTGTCGTCAGGCATCAGAACATAGGGAACCATGAGTAGCTACCTGTTACTAACACCGCACAGGGTCCCGGCGGCACGCATGCCTACCTGACCACCTTTCGATTGATCCTGAGCGTCGCGGAGCTGTACTCATGGCTGATATTTCCATTCTGAATGCCTCTCGTATTGCCTTGATAGCTCGATCCGAGAAAATCGAACAAGCAACCCAGATGGGGTTCATCGACAGAATCATTGATTACTTCAAAGGCAACGTAAAGCGAGATGCTATCAAAGCTCTCTTCGATGATATTGCCGTGCTAAAGAGCAGCGGAATCTTCGACGCCAATAAATACGGAGTCGAGATGGACGATGACGAGCCGAGCATTCAAATCGGATTCGGCATCAATGAGCATGAACGCCTGGAAAAATTCCTGCAACTCCGAGAGTTGGCGCTTCCCGAGTATAGAGATCAATTCAAGTTCGATATACACGAAAACATGAACGGCCACTTTGGATGCCAATTAAGCATCGGAAACGTGGAAATTTACAGAAATAATGACATTTCTGATTTCAACGATCTGCAAAAATTGCCCGATTTTTTGGTTCAGAAACTCAGGATGGATATCGAAGATTCCGCCAGAAACGAAGATCCTGTCGCATTTCTAAAAACGCTGAACGGCATCCATGCGTTCATAAACGAGCAGCGTACCGCTCAATTCGGTACCAATCACATAAGTGCAGATGACAAGCAAGAATTTTTATACGAAAGAATGCGTGAAATTTTCAACGCTCTGCCTGATGACACCAAGGCCATGTTGTTTTCCAAGGGTACGTCAGGCTTTGGGAACCGCATTCGCGGTATTCTGAATTTCGGCGGTGCAGTTCTAGATAAAGCAAGCCAGCGGGCAGACGTAAAAACACCGGACGGTCCCAATCAAGATAGCAACATCCCGCCGATGCTGATGGTGAATGGCCTCACCCAATCCAACTTCAGCAACATACCGCCCGATCTATATGCACGTTTAACTGAAATAATAACGATATGTACCCCGAAGCCCGACTCAGAAATAAAGCATGCGCCGTTTTCTGACGCGCAATCCGATTACCGCCCGCTCCCCGATAGAGACTCAGCTGAACCTATCCCGCCACTTGCAGTAACGAAGGTGACAAGCCACAGAGAGTTGACTGAATCAGAGACGCGAGCGTTGAACATCATTGGCATCCCTGAGTCGATACTGACCCTGCTATAGGCACCCCACAACTTGTTTCTTTAAGAGATCCTCCCTACCCCTAATTCAACGCTGGGGGGAGACACAATAGAGAGAATGATTTCACGACCGGACAATAACTGAGGCCTCCTTGCGGCGAGCGTACTTCCTGATCCACAGGTACACCCCGCTGCCCAGCACAATGATGGCCACAATATCGAGCAGCGCCCAGATGATCTTCAACGGCAGACCACCATAATCGCCGAAATGCAAGGGCTGTGATATGAACAGCGTTTTCACGTACCAGGGCATTTCCCGGGTGTCAGTCAGAACGGCAGTCTGGGCATCGACCAGCACCGGCCGCAATAGCTTGGACGTCAACGGCGTATTGCCTTTCATGAAAATGGTGTAGTGGTGCGGGCTCGCGAACACCGTGCCGGGAAAAGCCAGCAATGTGATTTTCATATCCGGGACCGCTCTACCCGCCGTGTCGAGCGCCGCCTGTGCGGAGCCGTTGGATTCCAGAGGCGGCTCATTCATGTAGGGTCCGACCATCTCGGTCAACTGATCGCGTTGCCACAGCGCGAGCACGATGGGATCCAGCGTATTGATGACGCCGGTCACTCCTACCACCGTCAACCAGACGACCGTAACGATGCCCAGCAGATTATGCAGATCGAGCCATTTGGTGCTGCTTTTCAGCCGCCGTACCGTGCCAAAGTCGAGCTTTCGCATGAAATGCTTGTACAGCACCACGCCCGACACGATGGCCACCACGAACATCAGCCCCATGAGTCCTAGAAACAACTGGCCCGGCAAGCCGGCGTACATATCCTTGTGCAATTGCAGCATGACATGCATGAACCCGCGGTCATTCGGCTGATCCAGCACCTGCGCCGTGCGCGAGTCCAGCGAGACCAGCCAGTACTCCTCCGGTGGCGCATCGATGCGGCTCGCCATGGATACCAAGGTCATATTGGGATGCTCGTCCTCGTCCCAGAACATGTACCGCACGACCTTGCCCGGCTGTGCCGCCAGTGCGCTCTCGACGATCCTGTCCATGCTGGCCTTGGGAGTTCCTTCAGGCATTTCCGGAGCCTCGGCCACGCCTGAAAGATGCTCGATTTCCTCGGTGAATACCAAGGGCAGCCCAGTCAGGCAAAGCATCAGCAAGAACAGAGTGCAGACGAGACTCGTCCACTTGTGGATAAAGATCCAGGAACTCAGGCGCATTTAGAAATCCATCGTGGCCGACAGCAAGACCGTACGGCCGGTACCCAGGTACAGGTAGCCGCCGGTGTCCAGGTTGCTCGTCGAACTCGAGGTCGCCCAGTACGACTCGTCGAACAGATTCTCGACGTTCAACCGCAACGTCAAGCCATTGCCAGCGATCTTGGTCCTGTACCGCGCGCCCACGTCTACGCGCGTCGCGGAAGGGATCTTGAGATCGTTGGCCTGATCGACATATTGCGAACCCGTGTAGACCATGCGCGCGTTCACGCCAAATCCGGGGGTCAGGACATTGTCCCAGTCGACGCCCAGCGACGCCTGCACACGCGGCACGCCAATCGCGTCATTGCCTTCGTAAACACCATCGGCCATTTTGTCCAGTTTTCCACGCATCAAGGTCAATCCCCCGAGCACGCGCACATCACGCACGACTTCGCCGAAAGCGTTGAACTCGATACCGCGGTTGATCTGCTTGCCGTTCTCGGACAGCGAGCCGTTCATGGTCGTTGCGCTGGGCCGCTTGATCTGAAACAGGCTGACCGTCGTCGCGAATGTGCCCCAGTCATACTTGGCGCCGATCTCCATTTGCTTGGTCTTCATCGGCGGCAAGGCCGTGGCTGTGGTCACGGTGGGTGGCAATGCCGATGCGCCCAAGGACAAGCCCTCAATGTAATTGGCGTAGAGCGACAGATTGGATACGGGTTTGACCAACAATCCCACCACCGGCGTTACCGCGAACTCCTTGTATTTCTCGCCAGAAGGCTCGTGAGTGAAAACATCGTAGGTCTGGTTTTCCACCGATTGCCGACGTGCGCCGACGGTCAGTTGAACGCTATCATCCAGAATGGATAGTGTGTCGGCCAACGCGTAGCTGGTGAGGGTAGCCCGCTGGTACGCACCGGTAGGATTACTGATGCCATCAGTGCTGGGAGTGCTGGCAGACGTCGGCGAATACAGATTGCTCAGGTACACGTCGCTCCAGGGAAACACAAAGCCTATATCCGCGCTGTCGTTCAGGCGCGAGAAACTGGCCGCAACCCTGTGCTTGACGGGGCCGGTTTCGAATTGACCGTTCACGCCGAATTCCATACTGGTGGTCGCAGGCTTCATGATCTGCCAGGCAGGCGAGGAGACGAAATCCCCCTGCTCGTTCAGCAAGGTGATATTGCCCGCAATGGCGTCCATCTTGTCGTAGCGGCGGCCGATAGCGCCATGCACCGAGAGATTGTCGTTGATGTCATACTCGACCCGTCCCGCCACCATCGTGTCCTCGACGATACTGCGGCCATATCCGGGATAGTTCAGATCCGTATCCGGTGCAGAGGGAATCGAGGTGAGGCCCGGAGAGATCGCAAATTGACGCACCACGTTGTCGATCTTCTGCTTTTGATTCAATACATCGAACGACGCCCGCAAGCGCTCGCCCCGATAATCCAGGCCCAGCGAGATCAAGTGGTCTCTCTCGCTCTGCTTGTCTATCGTCGTACTGCCATCGCTATACATGGCGTTGAGCCGGATACCCCATTCCTTGTTTTCGCCGAAACGCCGTCCCATATCCAGATGCGTGCCGACCTGCGAGTCGGACACATAATTGACGGTAACGCGTGTCAGAGGATCGTCATAGGCGCGTTTCGGGACGATATTGATGGCGCCAGCCACGTTGCCGCCCGGCGCCATGCCGCTCAGCAATGCGGAAGGCCCCTTCAACACCTCTACGCTCTCGGCGATTTCCAGCGGCACGCGCCAATATGGCGACAAACCGTACATACCGTTGAAGGCCACGTCCTGGCTGTTGAAATTCAGCCCCCGGATCGTGAACTGTTCCTGGATATTGGTGCGCGCAGAGCCCAAGCGGACAGAAGGATCATTTTCCACCAGGTCGGCAAGCGAGCGCGCCTGTTGTTGCTCGATCAACTCCGACGTATAGCTGATCTGGTTGAACGGCGTGTCCATGAAGCCGGTGCTGCCGAGCAGCCCGAGATCACTGCCGACATTGACTTGCCCGCCCGCAAACGGGGTGTTCGCCGGGTCCGAATCGATCGCGCCCGTCACGGTCACTGTAGGTAAAGTGGCGGCATCAGTCGTGGATTGCTGAGCGTAGGCCTGCGCCGAAAGCGACATAAGGACAAACGACGAATGGATTGCCACGGCAAGCGTGCAGAAACGCCTGGACTGACCAACATCTCGTCCATGCGCGTGATGGAAAAATGAATGCATGACGTTCTTATGCTTCCCGATACGAGAACAAAGACAGGCTGACTCAGCCAACGCCGGCATTTTATTGAATAAAAATAAGAATTGTTATTATTTTTACATAAATTATTTACGCCCGGGTGTTTTGCGCTGTCGCCGGTGGGGTGTGGAAGCCGGCCAGCCGCTGTTGCAGATAGCGCCGGGCTTCGTGTGGGAGGCCGGACAGGGATTTACCCGCAGGAAAAATCCCATCCTTTTTTTGTGTGCGCCTGATTCAGCGATTCACGAGCTTTGCCGGAATCATCAAAACCAACATCGCGCCGACCAATAGCACGGCCGCAGAGATGTACATTGCGATCGTGGAACTCTGGGTCAAATCGCGCAGCCATCCGATGAAATAGGGACTGACAAAGCCGGCCAATCCTGCGAATGCATTGATTGCCGCCACCCCTGCGGCAGCAGCGCTGCCCACCAGGAACGCGGAAGGTAATGCCCAGAATAATGGCCCCGGTGTGATAACCCCTGCCGCGGCCAACGACAGCCCGATCAACGCCATGGGCACGTGATTGCCGGACATCGCAACGATGAGATACCCCACTGCCCCCATGAGCATGGGAATAATGACGTGCCATCGACGCTCACCCGTGCGGTCGGAACTGCGTCCGAAACTCAACATGGCGACGATCGCCACCATATAAGGCACCGCCGAAAGCAAGCCGATATTCAAGACCCCAGTAACGCCCGAGGCCTTGATCAGCGTCGGCATCCAGAACGTCAACCCATACTGGCCCATGATGACGCAGAAATAAATCAACGACAGCAGCAGCATGCGGGGATCTTTAAAGATATGCGCCACGGACGACAGCACGTGTCCATGGAGATTGCTGGGCACCTCCAGATCCTTGGCAATATGGGCCTTTTCTGACGTTGTCAGCCACTTCGCTTTCTCGGGACTGCTATCCAGAACAAACAGCGTCGCGACTCCCAACACAATAGACGGCAGCGCCTCGAGAAAGAACATCCACTGCCATCCCGAGTACCCATGGGTTTGATGGAATGCCGAGATGATCCAACCAGAAATCGGCCCGCCCAGGATGCCTGCCACAGGGATCGCCACCATGAACAGCGCAATGATCTGTGAGCGGCGCTTCGGCGGATACCAAGACATCAGGTAGTAAATCACGCCGGGATAGAACCCCGCCTCGGCAGCACCGAGCAGAAACCGCAGGACGTAGTATTGCGTCGGCGTCGAGACCCACACAAAGGCCGCAGAAATCAGCCCCCAGGTGAGCATGATCCGCGCGATCCAGACTCGCGCACCGACTTTACGCAGGATCAGATTGCTAGGTACCTCGAACAGGAAATAGCCGATAAAGAATATTCCCGCTCCTAGCCCATAGACGGTTTCGCTGAAGCCCAGCTCGTCCAGCATCTGCAATTTTGCGAACCCAACATTCACTCTATCAATGTACGCCGCCACGTAGCAAAACATCAGAAATGGAATCAGCCGCCAAGTGATCTTGCGATACAAGCGCTTTTCCATATCCATCGGCAACGTAGCAGGTGACGAAAGCACAGCGTTATTCACGGTTTCCCCTCGCTTTATCAATTTGTTGGACTACGAACCCGCCAAACTCACCAACACCTCAGTCAACACTCTGGCCCCATCGGCCGCGTCTGACGCGGTGATCGATTCGGCCTCGTTATGGGTAATGCCCTCGTGACAAGGGATGAAAAGCATCGCCGATGGACAGATCGGATGCAGGTATCTCGCATCGTGCCCCGCCGCCGACAGGATCTCCATCCGAGAAATGTCCAGCGTGTCGGCCGCATCGCGGATGCGTTGCCGCATGGACTGCGGGAACTCCAGCGACATCGCGCTGGAGAGTTCTTCGACGCGGACCTTGCAGGGCGCCGCATGAGCTTCACAGATTCCTGCGATGGCATCGCCTAATGCAGTGAGCACCGCCGAGTCCGGATGACGCAGATCGATAGAAAAGCGCACGCTGCTGGGGACCACCGACGGCGCATTCGGTGTCACGTTGAGCCGCCCTATCGTGAACTTCACGATGTCCTGCTCGTCATGCATACGCGCGGTCAGCGCCTGGATCATGCGCACCGCCGCCAGCAGCGCATCCTTGCGTTCGCTGCGCAATGACGTTCCCGCATGAGACGCTTCGCCATCGATGCTCACGACAAAAGTGCGCTTGCCCTGAATCCCGCTGACTACACCGATGGTTTTTTGCAGCCGTTCCAGCAGGGGGCCCTGCTCGATGTGCGCCTCCACATACGCGTGGACCGGGCCTCCAACGTCTCGCTGCGGGATATCAGCCAAGGCTTGCTTTGCATGGCTCAGCGCCTGGCCCACGGACACGCCCTGTTGATCTCGGACGGCCTCGATGTCAGCCAGGCTGCGCGCCCCCGCAAACACCGCTGCCCCCATCATCCCGGGCGCAAAGCGCGACCCTTCTTCGTTCATCCAGGCCACCACATCGATCGGCCGCTGCGGGTGAAGACCCGACTCGACAATCGACTGACACGCCTCCAACGCCGACAACACACCATATGCACCGTCGTATTTGCCGCCCGTAGGTTGGCTATCCAGATGTGAGCCGGAGATGACAGGCGTCGCCAACGCATCCCTGCCAGCCAAGCGCAGAAAAATATTTCCCGCTTCGTCACGCGAAGGCTGCAGGCCGAAGGATTTTCCCCATTCGATCAGCTGGCGGCATGCGGCGATGTCCTCTTGCGACAAGGCTTGCCGGTTGACGCCACCTGCCGCGGTAGCGCCAATGCGTGCCAGCGATTCGTGGCGATCCCACAAACGCTGTTGCGATACATAGGAAGATGCCCGCTTGCTCATGATGTTTTCATGATTTCCGACGGCATCGCACGGGGATCACGAGGCAGCCAGCGGTTCTGCGATACCGTGGCCAGAAACTCGGCGACCAGCTGATTGAACAACGCGGGCTCTTCGATATTCAGCGTGTGGCCGGCTTTGGGCAGCACTGCCAGACCCGATGCAGGAATCGTCTTTTTGAGAAAGATGCCAGGTTGCAAGCAATGATCGTCTTCGTCTCCTACCACGATCAATGTGGGCACCGACATGGCTTTCAGCTCATCCTCCAGATCATATAAAGAAGGCCTGCGCGCCTGGACCCCTCGCATCGTCATTGCCGAACCGGTCGCGGAATGTTGCGACAGCTGCTCGGAAAACTCTGCCCACCCGCGTGGATCCTTGAGCAGATAGGCAATGCGCGACGCCGCCATCGCGTAGGTTTTGGAGAACTCCTTCGATCCTTGTTTTTCGAACTGAGCGGCGACCTCAAGCGACACATTGCGGAAGTATTCCTCGTGCTCTTTTTCCGCGCCATAACCTGCACCGGCCACCACCAGTGACAATGCACGCTCGGGAGCGATGAGGCCCAGATGAACCGTGGCAAAGCCGCCCATCGACAGTCCCACCACGTGGGCTTTGGGGATCTGCAACGCATCGAGCACATCGACAATATCCAACGCTGCGCGGCGTTGCGAATACAGTTCCAGATCCTCGGGCACGTCGGACGGCGGATAGCCACGGGCATTGAATGCAATGCACCGATGACGCCGCGAAAAATAGCGCATCTGCGGTTCCCAGCTGCGCATATCGCCACCGAACTCATGGACGAAAATAATCGGCTCGCCCTCGCCTGCCTCTTCGTAATAGAGCTGGATATTGTCAGTAGTCGTGATGGTCGGCATGTGCGCTCCGCTCAGAACAGGTTTTCAGGGACGTCGATGGTGCGAGCCAAGGCCACCATCTCAGGCAGCAACTCGCAAAAGCGATCTGCCCAGGCCTCTGGCACCGTCAAGCTCACCTTGACGAAACGGTGGCCGAAGCGCTTGGTGTGATAAGCCCCCTGGCGGATCATGACGCCGCGCGTCTGGTACGCAGCAACGAGCGCTTCGGGCTTGATGCCTGCGTCTATCGTTTCGATCACCAGCAGGTTTGCGTGCGACGGATACACAGGCAACGTGAATCCAGGAATCGCCGACACCGCACGGGCGACGACCTCCTGATTGCGGCGCTGACGCCGCCAGATCTCGGGAAACCATTGCGCTTTGGTCTTCAATCCTGCGATGGCTGCGCGCTGCGAAAGCACATTGCTGCCGAGATTGTTGGGAGGCGCCGATGCGAAACGCTCTACCAGATCTTCATGCGCCAGCACCGCGCCCAGGCGCATTCCCGCCAAACCCAACCATTTGGAAAAGCTGTAAATCTGGATGGATTTTTCTGGATAGAAACGGAATGCGGGTGTGAAATGCTCGGCAAAACTGCTGTACGTCGCATCGTGAATCAAGTACGCGCCCACCGATCGCGCAATCTCGGTAAAAGCCTTGATTTCGTCCTCGGTGTGGCAGGTGCCCAGAGGATTATTCGGATCAACCAGATAGATGACCCGAGTCTTTTCCGTGACAGCCGCGCGCAACTGCTCGACCGTCAGTTTGTAGTGCTGCTCTGCGTTGTAGATAGGCAGCTCGATCACATTCGCGCCGGCCTTCTTGGCGAAATGGATCGGCCACGCCCAACTAGGATCCGTCGTGACGAAATCCGTCCCGGGTTCGCAGATATTGCTGCAGACGTTATAGAGTGCTTCGACGGCGCCGTCAGTCACCAGCACTGAAGCGTCCGGGACGCCCATGTCTTCGCGGATGAGCTGGCGCAGTTCCTCGAAACCGGCCGGCGGCGCATAGGCATGGTATTCACCACTGTCGAGCGCCTGAATCACGGCCTCGCGGACGGAATCATGAGGCGCATAGTGGTTGGTGTTCTGCCCCAACCACATCAATCCAGGGGTATTGCACAGCTTGTCAAAATATTGATTGCGGACTTGGAAATTTTTCATGGCGTTCTATAGAGGATGAGCTGTCGTCACACCACGGCGCGACGCGAAGCGATGCCGCCGTCGACCGTGAACACAGTTCCCGACGTGTAGCCGGAACGGAAAGAGGCCAGGAACAGGAATAGATCCGTGATTTCGTGCACCTTGGCGGGCCGCCCGAGCGGATAGCGTTCCAGCAGCTCTTCGTAGCGATCTGCGTCGCCGAGCCGGTTTTCCGCGAATTTTTTGAGCATGTTGTAGATACGGCTCGTATCGACAGGACCGGGGTTGACGCCGATGACGCGGATGTTGTCATCCAGGCTGGTGCCGCCCAGGGCACGCGTGAGCGCCATCAGCGATGCATTACCGGCCGCGCCCTCGATGTAGTTCGGGTCGCAGACCTCGCCGCCATTGCCGATATTGTTGAGAATGACGCCGCCACCGCGTTGCTTCATCCGGGGATAAACAAGGCGGATCATGTCGGCGTAGCCAAAGCCTTTCAGCGCCCAGCCGTCGCGCCATTTCTTGCCGTCGATGTCGAACAACGTCCCGCTGGGAATCACGCCCGCGTTATTGATCAGGACATCGACATCGCCCGCCTCGGCCACGATTTGCTCGCAGGCGCCCGGTGCCGTCATATCTACAGCGGTCACGGTGACGTTGACCTGGTTACGCTCCTCGATGTCCCGGCGCAATTGGTCCAGCTTGTCGGCCGAACGCGCCGTCAGGTGCAAGTCGCATCCTTCTTCGGCAAACGCGAATGCCAGCCCTTCCCCTATCCCTTGCGAGGCCCCGGTGATCAGAATTTTCTTTCCCGCCAGCTGCAAATCCATGTTGTCTGATTTCCTTTCTTAAGCACGTATATGCCACATACGTATGCATAATATGGAAGTCTTGTATACATAAAAAGCTGGGGTTACTACTTACAAGGAACAAACACGAATGAAAGCTGGGCAAATTTGAGCAAATTTTGGGCAGACCCTGGCTATATTTATAGCCAATCATTCGTTTTTTATGTTGTATTTATATGGATGTCTTGTGTATACAAGAAAACCGACCAATCACATGAACATGCAGCCATGGCTGTGCCAGCCAAGTTGGCACGTCCTCACAGCTCTGGATAAAGCGAATACCTGCAGGCACAAAAAAGGAAAGCCGTCCAAGAGGAAGACTTCCCTTTTTGCCGAAGCTATCGTTCAAGGAGACCTATCATCACAACCCATTGAATCGGGTAGCAGCGTGGTTGATGAGGCAGTAAGCGGAGTCACATATCCAAGCGCCGTCCAACTCGGATTTCAGTGCGTTGAAATCCGGACTCGATATCGATCAGCTAATTGGCCAACGCGATTAATGGCCGAAAAATGGGAAATGATTTGTTGGCAAGCCAAGGTACCGACTCGGGACTCATAACAATTGTCAGCCCGATCTTCGGCGTATAGTTGACTGGCACCGTATTACCAGGAACCAATAACGATTTTGCTCTCGGATGAAAGGGCTGAACGACAGAGGTGACAAACATGCCCCACTCCTGGCCACCAGTGTCGACTCGTAGACGCAGGCGATATATATCATCAAAACCGTCGCCCGGTGAGGGCGAAGAGTACACAGACTCTATTTTTTTTGCTTCCAATATGGTCGCGATTGCGTGTCGCCCATGACGAAGGACATCAATGATCAGTCTGGCCTTGATTTTCCATCGTAAAAAAAAACCGATCGCCAGGGATACTATCAAGGGGACAAATGCCTCATTAAGCTGATAGCTGTTGAAGAGGATATCCATACCTAGCATCGACGAGACATACATGCCGACAAATACGACCGCGCTGATTACCAGCAGCAAGCAGCATAGGGAAACAATCTTGTAGTAGGTGAACACTACGCCCTCAGCCCCGTCAAGCTGACAAAATCAAGACTTTCTTCTGGTCCATTTTCAGGTAGATGCCTATGCAGTTCCATAGGTTTTGCAATGTTATTCCCAACCATCGAATGACAAACCCGCCGCAGGCAACGACGGTGGTTGCGAACAACGCGACAACCGCACCCATCATGTATATCGTGCCAGTCAACAGTCCCATCAAATTGTTAGGCATCTCAATGGTGATCGGTGCGATCGAATAGACGTTCTGAGCTAGCTTTCCGTCTAAAAAGATGTTGGTCGTAGGGATCTTCATAAAGCTGAACATCTCGTTCTTCGAGATCGTAGGGAAAGGAGCCATATACGGCCCAATCGCCAACGCTCGTCCTGTTCCTGCGCATCCCCAAAAAGGCATGATAATCTCCCAAGAAATTAAGCGGACCATAACTCGGCGTCGAACAACTCCTTATCCATTTCGACAGCACCAGGGCGCGTCTTGATGGTGTCGGAATCGGTGATTGCCCGATGAAATTTTGTTTTATTCAAGGTCACATCGTCAAAGTTACACTGACTCAAGCGCGCATACGAAAAGTCGGAGAACTGAAAATCGGCTCCGTAAAAATCGCAATTGATCAACACTGCTCTACCAAAGCTGCTCATATCCATTTTTGCCAGACCAAATCGGCACGAGGTAATGAGCGATTCGTTCCATAACGATTGCGTCGTCATTGCGCCCGTAAAGGTGGAATCTTCAATCGTACTACTGACGAACACCGCGTTGCGGATATCCGCGTTGGCAAACACCGATCGCGTAATTTTTGCCGAAGTGAAATTACACATCACCAATCGGCAATCTGAGAAATCGGATTGAGTCATGATAGCCTCGTTAAACTGGCAACCAGACAAATCCTGGGACGCAAAGATTTTCCCGGATAAATCGCACCCCGAAAACATTGCGTCATTCAGCACCGCCGCATCGAATATCACATCTCTCAAATCGAGCTGGTGAAAGCTCGCCTTGACAAGCGACGCCTCGGAGAAATCTGCTCCGGTCAGCGTTCCACCCATGAAGTCGGTGCCACTCAAATTTTGCCGATGGAAAGTCACCTGTGTTAGATCGGAATCCATTACATCGACATTGGACCATTGGCAGTCTTGAAAAGCCGCACGGGTGAGGTTGGACCCGCTGATGCAGCCGTCATTCAAGCTACAGCCGGCGAAGCCGGCAGCAGTCATGTCACATGAGGAAAACTGCGAACCGGAAAAATCCGTGTCAACCGCGTTCGCCTCTCTAAAAGAGCACTCAACGAAGTAGCACCCCTTGAAGTTGCACGAAGACAGCACTACTTTGGCAAAATTGACTCTGATAAAAGTAAGCCCCGTCAGGGCTTCCCCAGTCAATGCTGCACCGGATAAATCTATTCTCTCCAATGGCGTTAATCCATCAGCTTGGCGAAGAATCTCGGCTTTGCTCATCGTTCAGCTCCAGGCAGCCGTGACGCCTCAGCTCTAAAAGGGGCCACCTTGGTGCGTTTGATATTTGCGCCTACTATCAACGTAGACTGGTCCAGCATGACTTCCGACATGTCGGCCTGAAATAGATTACAAGCGGATAGATTCGAACCCACGAAACTCGCTTTGGAAAAATTGCCGTGCATCAAATTGGCACCGGACAAATCTGACCTGTCAAAATTAGCCCGGGTGAAGTTGGACTGCGGTGTCAGCACTTTGCGGAGATTGCACTGCTGGAGACTGGAAAGCGAAAAATTGCACTGCTCAAACACGGACCCTTCAAAACTGGACCGTCCAAAATCCAGATTGCTGAAAAGGCTGCGTTTAAAGATGCTGTTTGTGAAAACAGCGCCTGAAATTTTGACATCGTCGGTCAAGATATTCTGTATGAAAACCGAGTCGATGATCTGAAAGTCACTCAGCTCAAGGTTCGTGAACATTGAGCCAATGACAGTGGAGTCAGCGATGACGACGCCCTCAACGCACGACTCGACAAAGTTGATTTTGTCCAGCTGCGCGTTGTCAAAGCGACACGATGCTATGTGGCTTTGGCCAAAAGTGACGTTATCGAGTTTTGCCTTGGGAAAAGAGCAATGGCTCAATTCGGCCTTGTCGATAGAAAAGCCGATTAAAACACTGCTCTCAAACGTGCAGCTCCTGAAGACTGTTCCTTTCTCGCATACTAAATCGTCTAAACGCGCAGCGGTAAACGAGGCTTGCTCGAATGTCGCTTCACTGATGTTGGTGCCGTTAAAGCTTGCGCCGTTCAGATTGGTTCGAACAAAAACACCACGAGCCAGCACGGTTTCGGTAAAGGTAGCGTCAGCCAGATTCGTATTCGAAAAATCAACTTTCTCAAGCCAGCTCCCAGAGAAATCAGCCCCAGCCAGATCCATGCCGGAGAGGTTCGCCCCGGTCAGATTCATGTTTCTCAAGTCTTTATTGAGCCGGTGTTTCCAGAGCACTCTTTCGCGCAGCTTGGCTGCCTGTTGTGGACCCGCGCTATCCACGCTCTGCTGATAATGAGCCGTGTACAAGTACGTGTTGTGCAAAGACGCTTTAGTAAGCTGATACATTTCCTTGGCTGGCGACGTATCGCCCGAAGCGCCAACCAAAGCTCTACGCACTCCTCGCCGTGTATCGAGTTTCTTAAACGGCTTGATCAGAGGAGCCACGTCCGGAGGGCCGCTGATGGGAATGGATACCTCTCCTTCCCGAGGATTTTGCAAACTGTTCTTTAGCGTTCGGATCAACTCTTTCTGCCATGCATCCGAGTCAAGCTCGGCTCGACGCTCGATCTCGTTGAGGCGCTTGCCTACAGCTTTCTGTTGTTCGCCGATCAATTTCTCATGCAGACTTTGGTTGCGCGCGGCAAGCTCGGGGAGATCGCTCAAGGCCAGCGGTTTGATCGGACCAACCAACTGTTTATCAGCGTACGCGTCGCTATGGCGGCCAAGACGATCACCCAGCCTGGACAGCATGGGATGTTGGTCTAGCGAGTCATTTTCGAACCAAGGCGCAAGCATGTCACCTGGCATGAGTTCTTCGTCTCGCAACGCGTGAAAGGCCGCCTCCTGAATATTGCTCCGGGCATTGAAGACATCGATGTAATGCTTCAGCGGCCGAGGCTCATTAATGCGCTCCAACGCCGACATGACGGCGCTCACGTCGAAAGCGTCATCCTCTTCAATGGGAATGTGTCCATGGAATAACGCAACGTAGCGACATTGATGTGGAATAAACCAGACCGTTGTCGCTCGCATCGGAATCTCATCGAGGCAGTCAGTATCACTACCTCTGCGACGGATGAAACTGCGTGCCTTCAAGCCGGGCAAAGCTCCCGACCAGCAATGATATTCGGGATGCATGTTCCATAATTCGAACGGCTCATCCATGGACAAAGACGATCGCTCCTGCCAGATCTGATCATCAGCGGCGGAGTTGAATAATGTGGGGTCCATATCGTCGAAAAAACCGGTTCCGACCTGAGTGGCCCATTCTTCATCGTAGGACCCCATCTTACTGAAACGATGCAACCAATCAATGCGGATCTGGCCGAAGTTGAATGGACCGACGTGCTGACCACGAGAGCGAATACGCTCTGCGGGGGACTCCAGATTTGGCAGCCATACAGCACGAACGCCGTCTATCTCACGTTCGATCATCCCCGTGCCCAGGGGGTTGTACGGATACTCCGGTCCGCCAAACGAATGGCTCCAATTCAACGGCATGGATTCGAAAGGCTGCGGCGACGATATGCGGCCGTCTATCCAGTGACGGTCGCCAAATACCAGTCCTTCTTTTTTCTTATCGCCCACTCGCACACTCACCATGCATTTGGTTTTATCCTCTTGATGGTTTGTATAGGCGTAGCCGCTGACCAGAAATTCCGGATTGGGTTTTGGCATAGCGAAGTCCAGCACCTCATCCGAGTCCAGAGCGGGCAAGACTTCATGCAGCAACGTATGTTCAGGGAGTAACGATACGGAGCCCGCCTCGTCCTTGATCAGTACAGCGACGGTAACGGCGAGATATTTTCCGTTGCGCCATCGATACGGCCTCGGCATGATCATCAAACGTAAGGGCTTAATGATCTTCATCGTGATGAGCCTGAATGCCACTGCGGCGGCGATAAGCGTCCAACAGGCACCTTAGTCAACCCTACACCTCACTCAGAATGATTCGAAACATCTACCGCAGACGCCGCCACAGCACCGCCCGAAACCAATAACGCGGCGGCCAGCCATTTGCCCGCTTTCTTTGCGGTTTGTACAGCCTCCATTGCACTAACTGCCTCATCGGATACGGTGCTGCTTAACGAATCGTAAACTACATATTTACCGATACAGATATCGAGCAATTGCTTGCTGACCTCTCTGGTTTCAGCGCCCTTGGCTTTTCCCGTCGCGGACACGGCAACCAACGTCGCATAAAAGTCACCCGCCATGGGAATCGCAAGTCGATAAGGCGTGCCCTGCATGCTGGTCACATAAGCAGTGTTTAGCGTCGCCGCCGCACCGACGCTTAAACCTGTCAGTGATATAGGTTGGGGCGAGAACATTTGATAGCCACCCCAGTGAAAACCCATAGATAAATTACCCGAACTGACGTCGTGGTCGGCGGTCGCCTTGTAGTTATGGCAGTTGATGGCGTACGACTCGATTGCGGTCTGCACCAGACTTTGATCGATATCCCAAACCGTTTCGTTCGTGACGGTTTTTTCTTCGCGTCCCCGATTGGTCTCGATCACGAGGCCACTGACCCGCGCTGTGAGACGGCCGAATATCTCGAAGCCCTCGGGAAAACCCATATGACGTGCCACGGCGACCATGGCGCCGGCCTGGGCGGCGGCCGACGGAGACATACCCTGATCGAGATATTTTTGGGTCCGCACCTCTGCATCCTGGCTACTGGCCCCCGTCATGGCTGCCTTTTGACCAGCGACTTGAACCGCATGCTGTCTGAGGTCATCCCCTTTCAGAGTCTGTCCTGCCTCAGTCACCGCCTCTCTCGCCTGCTCCCCCGCTACGCGCGGGTCCGCGACAGCACGTCCCACCGCCTCTCGAACAAAGGGGTTCAGGTCATCCCCCGTCATGCCGGGCTTCAGTCGACCTCTAATCCTCTGAATAACGTCTACCTGAGCGGATGGGTTTACGCCATAACGATCCATGATCGGCGCGATTTGCGACCCTATTTGGGTCGGATCCGGAGTCAACTCCAATGCCTCGATCGCACTCATCGCGCTCGCCGCCTCTGGATTTGTGGCGAGATCGAACGTCACTTGATACTCCAGAACGGGGCATTCACTTTAACGGTTTGGGCAACAGCCACATTAATTAAGGTTGCCTCGACCAAGCTTTTGGCTCTGGTTTTACTAAAACCGATACCTTCGGCTTCTATCACCGTAGATTGCGTGCGAAACGCCGCAAGCATTCCAGTTGCAACAGAGAATGCCAAATTTGTCCCTCCCCACTTTGTGACCGCCAAGTATGCCGTTGCGGACATGCCTGTCGTGGACTCATAGCTACCCGGATACTCACCTATGGCGGTACCCCAATGCGAACGCCCCCAATCTAACGTGGAGGCTGTGGTGATCGTCTCGCAATTGATCTCCACATCATGTGTGCCGACCTCATAGGTGATCTTGCCAAAGTGATTATGAATAGCGCTATTCAGAACATGCAGATGCTCTGTGCTATTAAAGTGATAGACCGATTTGTCCTTTACTTCCTTGATTACCTTACCCTCGACGGCAAACTCGCCGGCGGAGGGAGCCGCGGGACTCAGCACCGAAGAGGCCGCAGCGGACGCGGCAGTCCTAGGGCTGACGCCCAAACTCATGTACTCCTGAATACGAGCCTCGGTATCCCCTCGCAATTTGGAATCGGTTATCCCTGCACGCTCAAACGCTTGCTGCGTTTGGGCGATCGCGATGGTTTGCTGATCGGCAGGACTAAGTGCTGCGGTACCTCCTTGCTCCGTCAGCTCTCTATCGATATTTTTTCTCAGGCTAGAAAGCAACTCAGCCAGATCGGTAGCAGTGAAATCCGGAGGCATTACAGTATGATCCTTATCCCAACACGATGGGTGCGCTTTGATGAGGCGAAGTCCACACTCACCGATTCCTTAAAGGCCACGTTCACCCCCTTGACCCCAACACGTAACGTGGCCCGGTTATGGTGCATTCCAACCAACGCCAACCGAAACACAACAGCACTATTGGAAATCCCGCTTGGCTCAAAATTCACTGCCGTCAAGGCAGTGGTACTGATGGGAGTGGACTGCGTCGAATACAGTCCAAATCCGACATTGAAAATCCGTTTCGCGACTTTGGAGACGGTGACCTTATTACGCTCCTCATTACTGGTTTTGATGATCAAACTGGGAGCAGTTAGCCGCACGTGCTTAGCGTTGATTGTGACGTTAGCGTTATGCGTGTAGGTTGTTATGTCCAGGTTATTTTTCAGGTGTGAACTCTGGAACGTCAGGTCAACTTTGTCATAGACCGTGGCGTTGAGATTACCCTGCACGTGAAACCCCGGAGCGATCAGGCTGGGATTACTCAGCGCACTAATGGCTGCCACTTCAGCCTGAGCGGCCAACTCAGGATCAACGGGCGCCTCCATGTTCTTGCTGTCTTCGCGAGGTTTTTCCCCTGAGACGAGGAAGTCCGTCACGTTTTCCGCGCCATCCATCAGTCCACCGAGGCTTCCAAAGTTTCCCTCAGACTGTTTGGACAGCTTATCCGTCATGTTGCTTAACACGTCCTGCTGTTGCTGCGAAACGTCCGTCACGCCGTGCGCTTGCATCAGCTGATTGATGTCAGCCTGGCTTGGATAATCACCCGTATTGCCTTGGTAGCCCTTTAACTCTTCGGTCAGTTCGTCTAGGCTTGCCATTCCCTTCCCCTACAATTGATTAACCAACGTCGCCGATGATGATTTTTTTGAAGCTGCCCGTATGTGTGGAGCCGTAATCGCCCTCCAACGTGTGCGTCACGTTGCCAGTCTCGGTGAGCTTTTGCTCTCCGTCCTGAGTGCGGTCCAATACTCCAGTCGTGACCTCGGTAATGCCAGCGTTACTAATTTTCGTATAAAGCTGGTCGACTGTTTTTGTGTAGGTGCCTTCGATGTGCGTCGTAGTTGTGTCGTGCAACGTAAAGCTCGTCGTACCGCAAACTTCAACTCTCATTTGACCGGCATGCAGGCTGTATAGCCCGCAAACATCCAAGATATAGTTGCAACCAACCGTATGGTTATGGTTATTCACCACCTCATGGCAATGGTCCTTCTGCGCCCGCTGATGCACCAGCTCCGAGCCCAGCGTGTCATCAAAGATCATCTTGTTGCACATCGTCGGATCGCCATAGACCGACTGGCTGCGGAAACCACTCTGATTTGCCCCGCCCGGCAACTCCACCGGCGGCATATTGTTGGCGTTATAGACACGCCCCAACACGATCGGCCGATCCGGGCAGCCGCCGATAAAATCGACAACCACTTCGTCATTGATCCGCGGCAATTGCAACCCGCCAAATCCGCCGCCGGCCCACGGGCTAGACACCCGCACCCAGCACGAGCTGCTTTCGTTTTTCTGGCCGTAGCGGTCCCAATGGAATTGGATTTTGATCCGGCCGTACTTGTCGGTCCAGAGTTCCTTGCCCGCCGGTCCCACCACACGCGCCGTCTGCGGGCCGTGGGTGCGCGGAATCGGTGTCGTGCGAGGGGCGCGATATTGCACGTTCGACGGCAGAGCCGAGAATGACTCCTCGTAAAACTCCTCCGTCCCGCTCCCACTGGAATAGCCGCCGACACTCATCCGGTAGTTCACCATCACCACCAGATACTCGCGGTTTTCCGCTTTGCGCGGGTGATTGCGCAGCGTAAACAAATGCCCCGGCGCCAAGCCCCGAGCGTTGCTCAGCCCCAGGTTCTGTTCCTGAATACTTTGTAATTCCTCCAGGCGAATCCGGGCATATTGCTCGCCATGCTGCGCCTCTTGGAAACCGCCCTGCCATTCGAACATTTCGAGGTTGCCCGGCTCTGAGCCGCCCTTGCGCTTGGACATCGCATCCAGGCTCGCCCCGGGTTTCGTAAAGTCATAGTCCACCGTGGCGTAGCCGTCAGGCGTCACCTGCGCGGAGACTTCCCACATCGAGATGCATTCTTCCTGCGGCGTCGCTACCCGGTCGGGGCCGTAGTAGGGAATCGTCTCGTAACCAGGCGCCGGGCTATGCGAGGCAATATCGTCGGTCATGACCAGCGTGTGCTGGTCTTTATCGTGCTTGAAGTAGTAGTAAATCCCTTCGTGCTCCATCAGGCGGCTGATGAAGGCAAAATCCGTTTCCTGATATTGAACGCAATATTCCCACGAGCGATAGCTGCCCGTGAGCTTCATTTCGAATGGATACCCGTATTCCCCGAGCACCTCTTTGATAATGTCGGGGACGTTTTTCTGCTGGAATATCTTGTTATCCGAGGTCTGCGTCAGATACCAGAGCCAGGGTTTCACCGTGGCTTTATAGATGTAATTGCGCGAGACGCTGTTTTCGCGGCCCACCATGACGCAACGCACCACTTGCCCGCCGAGATAACGCTTTGCGGATGAGGTCGCCAATTCGAGGGTCAAGGGCTTGCCCAGCAGTTGTTTCAAATCCAGGTTGAAATTGTCTGCAAGCAGCTCGACTTCGAATTCGAACAGTTGCGACAACCCCTCATATCCTGCCATTTGCCGGAATGTCAGGCCGTCTACTGCCGTATGGGCAATGATGGGGCGAGACTGAAGGACGCTAGGAATATCCACAAACTTTCTCCAGAGACTATCTCCGGCCGTTGCCGCGACCACACGACAGACCATCCAGGATGTTCATCCCAGTGTCATGTGAACCACGCACAATGGGCCGTTATAGACTAATCAGAGCAAGCTACTGGAAGAAAAATAGGGACTCAAGGCGGTTTTCCCTAATAGATGCAACGAATCTATAACTATCTGAAACGCCAGAAGAATCTGCCCAATAGGATGTCTGGCCCCATAGCTACCTCTTGTTACCACAAAGCCTGAGGGCGTTCCTGTTACAGTGACGGCCGTCACTTATTTTTGAGGCGCTGCCTGGCGCCAACTGCCGTGCCTGCCCTTCCCCCTGCTTCGTCCCCCTTTGTCGTGCTGGACGCCTGTGTGCTGATGTCCGGGATCATGCGCCGCTTGATGCTGAGTCTGGCTGCCCATGGCGTCTATCAGCCTGTATGGAGCGAACGCATCGGCGAGGAATGGCGCCGGAATGCCGCGCGGCTCTGGGATATCCCCCTGGATGTGTTGGAGACACAATGGGCGGAAATGAACGAACGGTTTCCGCAAGCGACGCAAGGCGATCTGCAGGTATACGAAGCCGGGTTACGTTACAGCGATCCCAAGGATTTTCATGTCATCGCGGCAGGACTTGCCCTACGAGCCCGCTGCGGGCTGCAGCAACCGCCCCAGGTATTGGTGACCACCTGGAATCTAAAGGACTTTCGCCGTTCCGAGCTGCGGCGCCAGGGGCTGGACGTATTTAACCCGGATAAATTATTGTCGCAATGGTGGCAAGACGATGCGAACCAGCTGCGCGAATCGATCCGGGCGATACCGGCGGACTATGTTGCGCTGGGCCGGGATCCGGAGCCGCTGGACGCAACGCTGCATCGCGAGCGGCTGTATAGGCTAAAGGCGCTGGTCGCGCGCGACGGGCTGTGACGCGCCGCCGAGAGGCTCAATGATCGTGATTGCTCGCCGCAAACCCTGCGGCGTTCAATATATCGATCACTTCCTGAATATGCTCGGGGCCGCGAGTCTGTAATACGAAATCGACTTCGACGTTCCGTACAGGCAATGCGGTAAAGGCGCGTTGGTGATGCACCTCGGTAATGTTGGCCTGGGCATCGGCAATCAGTTTGGTGGCGTGCGCCAAGGCGCCGGGCAAGTCGCGCAAATCCACGCGGATACGGGCCAAGCGGCCCGCGCGTACCATGCCGCGTTCGATCAATTCGCCCAGCATCAAAGGATCGATGTTGCCGCCAGTCAGCACCAGCGCAACACGTTTGCCGCGAAAACGTTGCCCGCCTTCGGCTTGATCGCGTAGCAGTGCAGCCAGGCCGGCTGCTCCCGCGCCCTCGACCACGGTTTTCTCGATTTCCAGGAGCACGACGATAGCGTGCTCGATATCGCTCTCGCTGACCAGTTCGATACGATCGACCGCGCGACGAACAATTTCTTGGGTGATGACGCCAGGGGATTTCACCGCGATACCTTCGGCGATCGTGTAGTGACCGGAAGCCATCGACGCCCCCTTCACGGCAGCGTACATGGAGGGAAAGCGCTCGGTTTGTACGCCGACGATTTCGATACCCGGTTTGATCGCTTTCGCCGCGGTCGCAATGCCGCTGATCAAGCCACCGCCACCGATGGCGATGACCATGGCGTCGAGGTCCGGCTGGTCCTCCAGCATTTCCAGCGCCAGAGTGCCCTGCCCTGCGATGACGGCCTCGTCGTCGTAGGGATGGATCATGATCAGGCCACGCTCACGTACGAGTTCGTAACCATGCGCCTGCGCATCGTCAAAGGTATCGCCATGCAGGACGACTTCTGCACCGAAGCGCCGCGTATTGGCGACTTTGACCGTAGGGGTGAATCGAGGCATGACGATCACCGCAGGCACGCCCATGCATTGCGCGTGATAGGCCACGCCCTGGGCATGGTTGCCGGCAGACACTGCGATGACGCCCTTGCTGCGTTCCTGCGGTGTCAGCGCCAGCATTCGATTTAACGCACCTCGCTCTTTGAACGAGGCAGTGAACTGCAGGTTTTCGAATTTCAGCCAGATCTCGGCGCCCAGGATGTCGGAGAGCGTGCGCGAGTGCGTAAATGGCGTTTTATGCACTTGCCCTTGTAGACGGGCGCGGGCGGCTTGTATGGCGGCGAGATCGATCACGGTCGAATCCAGTAAAAATCGTCGACACTGCTTGGCTGTAGCGACAGAGGATCGCCATCAAATACGGCCAGCAGGTTCATCACCAGCCACGCATATGGCCGGGACCATGAGTGTAAATCCTCAGCGCACGGGCAGGAAATTAAAGAACAGCAGTCCCTGCGCATAATTGATCCCGATGCGCCGGTCGTTCTCGCCCAACAGGTTGGCAATCAAATCCAATCGGCCAATGATGGCACCGAATTCGCGCTCGAAACTGAGGTTGGTCACGGTGGGAGATATTTCGTTGGCCAATAACAAAGGCTCGCCTGCCACATTGCGGCGAGATGCCAGCAACCAGGCAGCTGCCTCGACGTTGCGAGCGGCGTTGTAGATCCGCTGCCCATGCAGCACATCGGACACGTAAATACGCGTTTTATCGTTGTGGGCAGCGATCAACGTATCTGCCAGACCATAAATAAAGGCAGCCACCCGGTCGCGGGTATAAGCAGGATCCAGCGAGACCGCCAGGATCTGAATATCGCGCAAACCACTTAAGTCAGCAGGCGGTGTGCGGTTTTCGATCATTTTTCGCACCCGGGCCACCGCCGCCTCTTGCGTGGGAACGCCGGATTTGCGCCATTCGCGAGGATTGCGGCGATACAGTTTGTCCAGCAGGCTGTACAGGCTGTCGAGGTTGTCGCGAATTTCCAGGGTGACGGTCCGGTTGAAGTCAGTCTGCGCAAACTGATCCATGGACATGCCTTCGCTTTCCGGCCCGACTGCCTCGGGCTGACCTAGCGAACAGCCGGCCGCCCACAACAGGATGCCGCTCGCACACATCCAGGCTACCCACCGTGGGCACCTCATGCCCGTATGATTCCTGTACTGACCAATGAGTGCTCCGTTGTGTCGCGGCAGGCACCCCATGTTCCTGCATCCTCGCGTCCAGGAATTTACCGTAAACAAAACAAAAACGGCACCTTGCGGTGCCGTTTTTTGCTCAAGAAACGCAAAGCTTATTCAGCTTGCGGCGCCGATTGAGGGGCGGCTTCAGCACCAGGTTGCTGCTGTTGCTCGATCCCGCCGATGGCTTTGATGGACAGACGCAGACGGCCCTTGTCATCAGCCTCGATGACCTTGACACGGACCTGTTGGCCGACCTTGAGCACATCGTTGATGTTGGCGATGCGATAGTTGGCGATTTCCGAGATGTGCAGCAAGCCGTCACGGCCCGGCAGCACTTGCACGATGGCGCCGAAATCCAGCAGGCGCAGGACGGAACCGTCATAGACCTGGCCGACTTCGACGTCCGCGGTCAGTTCGACGATGCGGCGTTGGGCTTCTTTGGCCTGAGCCTCGTCCACGCTGGAGATCACGATCGTGCCATCATCGGAGATGTCGATCTGGGTGCCGGTTTCTTCGGTGAGGGAGCGAATGGTAGCGCCGCCCTTGCCGATCACGTCACGGATCTTCTCGGGATTGATCTTGATGGTCAGCATGCGCGGCGCAAAGGCCGACAGTTCACCACGCGAGCCTTCGAGGGCTTCGGTCATCTTGCCCAGGATGTGCAGGCGGCCTTCGCGGGCCTGGGCCAGCGCTACCTGCATGATTTCCTTGGTGATGCCCTGGATCTTGATGTCCATCTGCAGCGCGGTAATACCGTTTTGCGTGCCGGCCACCTTGAAGTCCATGTCGCCCAGGTGATCTTCGTCACCCAGGATGTCGGTCAGGACGGCGAATTTGCCATCGTCCAGGATCAAGCCCATGGCCACACCGGCCACGTGATCCTTGAGCGGCACACCTGCGTCCATCATCGCCAACGAGCCACCGCACACCGACGCCATCGACGAAGAGCCGTTGGATTCGGTGATTTCCGACACCAGACGGATGGTGTATTGGAAATCCTCGTGGGCAGGCAGCAGCGAGACCAAGGCGCGCTTGGCCAGACGGCCGTGGCCGATTTCGCGGCGCTTGGGCACGCCGATACGGCCGGTTTCGCCGGTCGCAAACGGAGGCATGTTGTAGTGCAGCATGAAACGGTCACGGTATTCGCCCATGAGCGCGTCGATGATCTGCTCGTCTTGCTTGGTGCCCAGCGTGGCGACAACCAGAGCCTGCGTCTCACCGCGGGTGAACAAGGCGCTGCCGTGTGCACGCGGCAACACGCCCAGGCGCACGCTGATGGGGCGCACGGTGCGAGTGTCGCGGCCGTCGATACGGGGTTCGCCGTTCAGGATCTGGCCGCGCACGATGCGAGCTTCGAGGTCGAACAGGATGTTGTCGACTTCGACAGCGTCGGGAGCGTCCTGGCCAGCGGCTGCGGCCTGTTCAGCCAGCTTGGCATGCACGTCGGCATAGGCCTCGCGCAGTTGCGTCGTACGCGCCTGTTTTTCACGAATCTGGTAAGCCGCCACCAGGTTGGCTTGGGCTGCCGTGGTGACTGCAGAGATCAGGGTTTCGTTTTTGGGAGCGGCTTGCCATTCCCAATCGGGCTTGCCAGCCTCGCGCACCAACTCGTGGATGGCGTTGATGGCTGCCTGCATTTGTTCGTGGCCATACACCACGCCGCCGAGCATGACTTCTTCGGACAGTTGCTGAGCCTCGGACTCGACCATCAGCACGGCATTTTCGGTACCGGCGACCACCAGGTCCATCTTGGACGACTTCAATTGCGAAGCGGTGGGGTTCAGCACGTATTGGTCATCGATGTAGGCCACGCGAGCGGCGCCGATCGGACCATTGAACGGAATGCCCGAGATCGCCAAAGCAGCGGAGGCGCCGATCATGGCCGGGATATCGGGATCGATGTCGGGGTTGACCGACAGGGTGTGCAGCACCACTTGGACTTCGTTGTAGAAGCCTTCGGGGAACAACGGACGCAACGGACGATCGATCAGGCGCGAGGTCAGGGTTTCCTTTTCGGAGGGTTTGCCTTCGCGCTTGAAGAAGCCACCGGGGATACGGCCAGCGGCGTAGGTTTTTTCGATGTAGTCGACCGTCAGCGGAAAGAACGTCTGACCGGGTTTTGCCTTTTTGGCAGCCACGACGGTGGCCAATACAACCGTATCGTCCACCGACACCAGCACAGCGCCGGAGGCCTGGCGGGCGATCTCGCCGGTTTCCAGCACGACCGTATGCTGGCCGTATTGGAACGATTTAGTCACTTTATTGAACATGACGAGAATTCCTTACAAATGAAAAACCGTGGCCGCTGCGACAAACGCCGCACCGACCACGGTTGTGTCATGGGGAGCCTGCCCCGTCGATCACTTGCGCAGACCGAGTTTTTCGATCAGTGCGCGGTACGAATCGGGATTGCGACCCTTGAGGTAGTCGAGCAGTTTGCGACGACGGCTGACCATGCGCAGCAGACCGCGGCGCGAATGGTGGTCCTTCATGTGTTCTTTGAAGTGACCGGTCAACTCGTTGATACGAGCGGTCAGCAGGGCTACTTGGACTTCGGGGGAACCGGTATCGCCTTGGGCGCGTTGAAACTGAGCGACGATGTCGGCTTTTTTGATGTCAGCTACGGACATGGAATGACCTCTTCGGACTGGCGGCAGGGCCGAGGTGCCCTACCGTGGTTTTAAAAAACGGCAAACAGTTGCGCAGGCGCTGGCATGCGCGAAATACGACTTGTTGTACAACTTTTTGACGTGCGTTCAATATTAATTTGCCCGGCCATACACAATAGCCGGGCAAATCAAGGATGGAATTATAGCCGATTCGCTAGAATTACCCTACTAGGCCGGAATACCCGTTGTCTGGCCGCCCTTTTCGGGTGCTGGCCCCATGGCCGCCGCCCGCCGGAGAATCGCCATGCCCCGCCATATTTACCGCTTGGCAAGCCGCGCCGTGGCGCTGACCGCCGCGCTGGGTGCCCTGTCGGCCTGCGCCAATCTGGCCCAGGTGCCGCCCGGCGCCCCGATGGGCGAGGTCACGAGCCAGTTTGGCCGGCCCAATTTTGAATGCACCCGAGCCGACGGCACACATCGCGTCATCTGGACCACCCAGCCGTCCGGCCAGTACGCCTGGGGCACGGATCTCACGAGCGATGGACGCACCGAGCAGATCGTTCCTATTCTGACCGATCCCTATTTCAAGCAGCATTTGGCGCAGGGCATGACGGCGGAGCAAGTCCAGTGCGAGTTCGGCCCGCCGGCCGATATCTCGGGGGTAGGCCTGCCCAGCGTGCGCGAAACCGTCTGGGCGTACCGTTACAAGCAGTCGGGCGTGTGGAACTCGCTCATGTACGTGTATATGGGACGAGACGGCAATAGCGTGACCCGCTTTCATCCCGGGCCTGACCCGTTGTACGACGAGGACAGGCGTTGGCGCTGAGAGGGGTTGAGGCGCTGATCCAGGCTTGAGGACGCGCACGCCACAGGACTGTGGCGATGCGCGATTTTGCGTCAATGCGGGCCGGTTCAGTCCGAGTGCGAGCGGCGCTCTTGCTGAAACTTTCTGGCGCGGTTCCAGCGCCAGAACATCACTACCCATCCGGACAGGCCATAGAGCACAAATAGGCCGAACAGGACTACCGGGGGATCGCTGGATACAAATACGAAGACGGCGACCACCAGCAAAATGCCCCAGAACGGCACGCTGCGGCCCAGGGCAAAGCTCTTGCCGCTGAAGAACGAGGCATTCGACACCATGGTGACGCCCGCATACATGGTCAGGGCGAACGCCACCCAGCTCAGCACACCATCCTGAAGAGGCAGCTTGTTATCGATCGCCAGCCAGACAAAACCCGCCACCAGCGCAGCGGCTGCCGGGCTGGGCAACCCCTGGAAATAGCGTTTATCGACGACGCCGATATTGGTATTGAAGCGGGCCAGGCGCAACGCCGCCCCCGCCACATACACAAATGCGGCCAGCCATCCCCAGCGGCCCAGATCATGCAGGGCCCACTCGTACATCACCAGCGCCGGCGCGACGCCGAACGAGGTCATGTCCGACAGGGAGTCGTATTGTTCGCCGAACGCCGATTGGGTATTGGTCAGCCGCGCCACTCGGCCGTCCATCCCATCCAGCACCAAGGCGACGAAAATCGCAATAGCGGCGGTCTCAAAACGATCGTTCATCGCCTGCACCACAGCGTAAAAGCCGGCAAACAGCGCCGCGGTGGTAAAGGCGTTAGGCAGCAAATAGATACTGCGATGACGATTTTCAGAATCTCGCATTGAAAAATTGGGCATATTTACAAAAAGTGGCGGCGAATAGCTGAAAGGTTAACTCATTCGTAAGGAAAAAAGGCCTCTAACGCGGTGCTAGCGGCTTGCCGGCCCACCGCAATTGGCGTGCCGGCCGGATTTGCTGCGGGCACCCAACGACGCGCCGAGGCCGCACTGCGGCAAAAAAAAGGCATCCTTGGGAAAGGATGCCTTTCTTGCCCTACCCCTTCGCGGGGCAAAGCGTGACTAACGCGATCTTAGTTCTTGGACTTGTCGACCAGCTTGTTGGCAGCGATCCAAGGCATCATGGCGCGCAGTTTGCTGCCGACTTGTTCGATCTGCGATTCCGCGTTGATGCGGCGGCGCGAGGTCAGGGTCGGGGCGCCAGCGGCGTTTTCCAGGATGAATTTCTTGGCGTACTCGCCGGTCTGGATGTCGGTCAGGCATTGACGCATGGCTTGGCGCGTTTGCTCGGTGACAACCTTGGGGCCGGTCTCGTATTCGCCAAACTCAGCGTTGTTCGAGATCGAGTAGTTCATGTTGGCGATGCCGCCTTCGTAGATCAGGTCAACGATCAGCTTCAACTCGTGCAAGCACTCGAAGTAAGCCATTTCCGGGGCGTAGCCAGCCTCGACCAGGGTGTCGAAACCTGCCTTGATCAGCTCGACCGTACCACCGCACAGCACGGCCTGTTCGCCGAACAGGTCGGTTTCGGTTTCTTCGCGGAAGTTGGTTTCGATGATGCCGGCACGGCCGCCGCCGTTGGCGCTGGCGTACGACAGGGCCACGTCACGGGCCGAGCCGGACTTGTCCTGATACACGGCCACCAGGTGGGGCACGCCGCCGCCTTGGGCGTAGGTCGAACGCACGGTGTGGCCAGGGGCCTTCGGGGCGATCATGATGACGTCGATGTCGTCACGGGGCACGACTTGGCCGTAGTGCACGTTGAAACCGTGAGCGAATGCCAGCGCGGCGCCAGCCTTGATGTTGGCGTGGACTTCGTTGCGGTAGACCGCAGCGATGTTTTCGTCAGGCAGCAACATCATGACTACGTCGGCGGCCTTGACGGCCTCGGCGACTTCTTTGACTTCCAGGCCAGCGTTAGCGGCTTTTTTCCACGAAGCGCCATCTTTGCGCAGACCGACAACGACCTTCACACCCGAATCATGCAGGTTCAGGGCGTGGGCATGGCCTTGCGAGCCGTAGCCGATGATGGCAACGGTTTTGCCTTTAACGAGGGAGAGGTCGCAGTCTTTGTCGTAGAAAACTTTCATGTTGTGTACTCCGGATTATTTTGAATTCAGTTAATGCAGTAGGGGTGTAGGCAAAAATGCCTGTTAGATCTTCAGGATCCGTTCGCCGCGCCCGATGCCGGACACGCCGGTGCGCACGGTTTCCAGGATGGCACTGCGATCCAGGGCGTCAATGAATGCCTGCACCTTGTCCTGCGTGCCGGTCAGTTCAATGGTGTACGTCTTGTCGGTCACATCAATGATGCTGCCACGGAAAATATCGGCCATGCGCTTCATTTCTTCGCGCTCTTTGCCGACAGCCCGGACTTTGATCAACATCAGCTCGCGCTCGATGTGCGGCCCTTCGGTCAGATCAACGACTTTGACCACGTCGACCAGACGGTTCAAGTGTTTGGTGATCTGCTCGATCACCTCGTCCGAGCCGACCGTCACCACCGTCAGACGCGACAAGGTCGAGTCCTCGGTCGGGGCCACGGTCAGGGTCTCGATGTTGTAGCCACGCGCAGAAAACAACCCCACGACGCGCGACAACGCGCCGGGTTCGTTTTCCATCAACACGGAAATCACATGTTTCATGACCGCCTCCTTACAGGTCTTCGGAACCGAGCAGCATCTCGGTCAGCCCGCGGCCGGCTTTCACCATGGGCCACACGTTTTCGGTGCGATCCGTAATGAAATCCAGGAAGACCAGGCGATCCTTGTGCTTCTTGAATGCTTCGCGCAGCGCAGGCTCGACATCAGCCGGACGTTCGATACGCAATCCCACGTGGCCATATGCCTCGGCCACTTTCACAAAATCGGGCAGCGAATCCATATACGACTCAGAATAGCGCGAGCCGTAATCGATCTGCTGCCACTGCCGGACCATGCCGAGGAAACGGTTGTTCAGGCAGATGATTTTGGGCGTCAGATGGTATTGCTGGCAGGTGGACAGTTCCTGGATGTTCATCTGAATCGATGCTTCACCCGTAATGACGGCGATTTCCGATCCCGGATTCGCCATCTGCACCCCCATGGCGTACGGCAAGCCCACACCCATGGTGCCCAAGCCACCGGAATTGATCCAGCGACGCGGCTTGTTGAACTTGTAGTACTGTGCCGCCCACATCTGGTGCTGGCCCACATCGGAGGTCACGAAAGCGTCGCCGCCGGTGACTTCCCAGAGCTTTTCCACCACGAATTGCGGCTTGATGACTTCGTCGGAGAGAGCGTATTTCAGGCATTCCTTGCCACGCCATGCCTCGATCTGCTGCCACCATTTTTCCTGGGAAGCCGGCTTGGCCTCGGCCCGCGCGGCGTTGTATTGCGCGATGAGCTCGACCAGCACGTCTTTCACGTTGCCCACGATCGGCACATCGACCCGCACCCGCTTGGAAATCGACGAAGGGTCGATATCGATGTGAATGATCTTGCGCGCGTTTTGCGCAAAATGACGGGGATTGCCGATCACGCGGTCGTCAAAACGCGCGCCCACGGCCAACAGCACATCGCAATGCTGCATCGCCATGTTGGCCTCGTAGGTGCCATGCATGCCCGGCATGCCGACAAACTGACGGTCGGTCGCCGACATGGCGCCTAAGCCCATCAGCGTGTTGGTGCAAGGCGCACCCAACAACTCAGCCACACGGCGCAGTTCGTCCGAAGCATCGGACAGAATGACGCCGCCACCCGAGTAAATCATCGGGCGTTCGGCAGCCAGCAGCATCTGCACGGCTTTTTTGATCTGCCCTTGGTGGCCCTTGTTGACGGGCGCATACGAGCGCATGCTGATCTCGCCCTTGGCCGGGACGTATTTACATGGCTGCAGACTGACGTCTTTAGGGACATCCACCAACACGGGGCCGGGCCGGCCGGTGCGGGCGATGTAAAAGGCTTTGCGCAGCGTATCGGCCAGATCCTTGACGTCACGCACCAGGAAGTTGTGCTTGACGCAAGGACGCGTGATCCCCACGGTATCGCATTCCTGGAAGGCATCCTCGCCGATGGCCGCCGTGGGGACCTGTCCGCTGATGATGACCATCGGGATCGAGTCCATGTAGGCAGTGGCGATACCCGTGACGGCGTTCGTCACGCCGGGGCCGCTGGTGACGATACATACGCCGACCTTTTGCGACGCGCGCGAATAGGCATCGGCGGCATGCACGGCAGCTTGCTCGTGGCGCACCAGGATATGCTGAAATTTGTCTTGCTTGAAAATTGCGTCGTAGATGTACAGCACGGCGCCGCCGGGATAGCCGAAAACGTGCTCGACGCCTTCTTCGGCCAGGCAGCGCACGAGTATATCGGCGCCTATGGTTTCCATGATATTCATTTCCTGTTTCAGGACCGGCCCTGTTTTCCAGACTGTTGCACGCCCTGATACGGCAGCAACCGAACAAATACCAACGCCGACAACATGATCTGGCGCTTTGAGATTCACGGAACCTCGCCACCCAGACACCTTGCCAACCTGGCACGCATTCGTCGGGAACGCAGTGCAAAACGCCCCACGGGGACGTTCGAGGTCGAAATGGAAGCCTTGGCAACACACGCTTGTGACGCGGCCAACAGCAAGTATTAACTAGGGCGCACCGCCTGGAATGTAGTCTGGGCGGCACGCTTGCCTGAGCACCAGCATCGGATAGGCAGACTGGCGCAAGAGAGCGAATTTACCGCGTTGCGGCATTAGGAGCAAATCGGCGATTAGCATATTCCCCACACTCATCCGACCCCATAAAAAAGAAAGCCTCATCCGGAGCGCAACGCGATTCTTCAACCGTGAGTTTGCTGCGGCCCGGCAGTGGGGGCAGGCGGGACTGTTGGAGGCTGCCCAGTCCGTGACTCCTCGGCGGGGGNAGTCCGGGGGCCATGTTTGAGTGGAGCGCAGCGGAGCGAGTTTGGCCCCCGGCCCGCCGAGGAGTCACGGACGCAGGCCGAGTCCCCGTTCAGGGGACGAGTCAGCCGACCAGTCCCGCCTGCCCCCACTGCCGGGCCGCAGCAAACGGCTTAAGAACCCTCCTCGGCTCCTAGATGCAGCTAACGCCTCCCCCACGCCCCGCACTTGTTTCTATACTTGCATCATCGCATCTACAGAGCGGCCCGTTCATGGACTTTCGCATTGCCAGTATTCCGCGCTTTCTCTACAGCCACTACTTTTTTGGCGGGGTACGGCAAGGGGTGGGCATGTTGCTGCCCGTGTTGGTGCTGGGCGGCATCTTTGGCGAATATGCCTATGGCCTAGTGGCGACGTTTGGCGCGCAGTGCCTGGCCATCATCGATCAGCCCGGCGGCCCCCAACGGCACCGCACCAATGAAATGCTCGGCGGCGCGCTATTGGCCACGATGGCAGTCGCGATCACCGGCGCGGTCTCAACCTATCCCGTGCTGTTGTGGCTGGCGATCATCGGCCAATGCTTTATTTTTTCGATGTTTTCAGTCTTCGGCAAACGCGGCGGCCTGATCGGTTTCGGCGGGCTGCTGATCATGACGCTGACCATGCATTCGCCGATGACGCCGAGCCAAGTACTGCCCCATGCATTGGCGACCTTGGGAGGCGCACTGTTTTACCTGGCCTTCAGCTTGGCGTTCAGCCGCGTGTTCTGGCTGCGCGAAGAGCGTCAGGCCATGTCCGTAGCGCTATTTGCCACGGCGGACTATATGGCTGCACGCAGCCGCTTTTACGATGAAACGACCGATCTGGACGACATCTACCGCGAGTTGATCCAATCACAATCCGTGATGACGGAAAAACACCAGTCAGCGCGCGATATCGTGCTGCGCACACTGCCACGAGGACGCGGCTACGGCGACAGTGAGCGCGTCATGCTGTGGAACATGTTTGTCAACATGCTCCAGTTGCTCGATACACTCGTCGCCTCGCATACGGACTATGCCTCGTTACGCCGGGTACTAGCCGGCCATGATTGCCTGCTGTTCATGCGTGACGCGCTGGTCAAAATGTCGCTGGAATTGAACCGAATCGCGCTGGATGTATCGCGCGGACGCGCCGTGCAGTATCGCAGCAGTCCCAAGGCTGAATTGCGCGCCATCGAATACGAAATCGAACAGTTCAAACAACAGGGCATGAGCGAACGCGAACCCGAAACGCTAGCCCTCATCGTGCAAGTACTACGACGGCTGCGCAACGCCTCGCGCATCGTGAACAAACTGGCCGACCATACCGACGCGCGCACGGATGCACAACCTACCGATGAGCTGCGTATCGATAAATCGCTGACGCAGTTCATGTCCCGCCAAGAGCTGCGCATCGGCATGATCACCAGCAATTTGCGCCTGGATTCCCCGTATTTCCGGTATGCCGTGCGGGTCACCCTGGCTGCGGCGCTGGCAATGGGATTGATCGGCCAGTGGATGACCCCGCAGGTATCTTCGGCACATAGCTACTGGGTGCTGCTCACGATCATCATCATCATGAAGCCCGGCTTTGCGTTGACCCGGCAACGCAACGGCTGGCGCCTGATGGGAACATTGATCGGCTGCCTGTTGGCACTGGCGCTATTTCGCGTCACAACTCACCCGACCATCCTGTTTGCCGTGCTGCTCGTTGCCTGCGTCATGGGCAATAGCATGCTGCAACTGAACTACATGGCGAGCGCGATATTTAATACGTTGTTCGTGGTGATGGTGTTTCACTTCGTCGCGCCAGGCACAGTGTCCATGGCCGTGATCGGCGAACGGGCGCTCGATACCGCAATGGGCTGCGCCATTGCGCTTATATGCAGCTATGTATTGCCCTGGTGGGAAGCGCGCTATATGAAACCGCTGGCACGCGCAGCCACCAACGCGAATCGCGAATACTTGCGTACGGGAATGAGTTACGTCAGAGCCATGCAGGCGGCAAACGCGGGCATGGCGCCATCAGACGACGTGCCCTCACCCGCCCAGGCCGATATCGCCTGGCGCCTCGCACGCAAGAACGTGCACATTGCCTTCAGCAATTATGCCGAGGCGTTCTATCGCATGATGAGCGAGCCGCGCTCTCATCAAGTGAACGTGCCGGAATTCAACAATCTGCTCATTCAAAACCACATCATGGCCTCGCAGATCACAGCGGCCATTCCCTTGCTCACGGGGCTGAAAGAAACCCCCGAACCGATGCGCAAAGCGCTAAAGGGCATGGTCGATTTGCTTGACGACAGCAGCCCGGCATCGACAGACTTGCCCACTCAATTCGACACTACGGGCGAACTGGCGGCGCTGGCCTATCCCATCAAGCAAATGCTGCGCGCATCGACGCAAATCCGCCAGGAAATGACAGCGGTCGCCGATCCGCCGCAAAGCCGCCCGTCTGCCGTACCCGCTCAGTCTTGATTGCACAGGCCGCACGGCCACCAGGGCGCAGCCGCCATTGCCCGAGTGGCCACGAGCGCTGAAGTCGCCATACGCGACAACACACGGCATCGATGGTGCCGCGCTTGCCATGCACTGCACGCGTCACACAGCAGGCTGCCGGTTGCCGCCCTTCTGCGGCCAGAAATACCAAACCGCAGCCGCTGCCTGCAGGGCCAGCACGATCCCCCAGGCAGCCAAGTGTGCGGCCGGCGGATACATACCGCCTTGTCCCGGCCATAAGTCAACCACCCAGCCGATACCGACCTGGCACAAAAAGATCGTCAAGAACATCAGCAAATTCGTCGTTGATGCGACGCGGCCCAGCAACTCGGGTGGAAACTCGCCCGCCAGGAAGGCGTAAACCAGGATGTTGGCCGAGCCGAACGCGCCATAGCCAGCCCACAGCATTTCCAGCGGAACGGGCGCACGCAGCATGATCAACGCCTGAGTCAGCATGAACAACACCATGCATACCCCGCCAAACCCATACAACCCCAATCCCAGGCGTTCCATGCGGCGAGCCATGACACCCAGCCCTACATTTCCGGCCATCATGGCAAAGCCCATCAACGACACCAAACCTGCCGCATGCGCGGCATCCAGACCATTGACATCGGTGAGATAGGGTCGCACCCACAACGACTGCACACCGTAAAACGCGCCGCCCGTCATCACCGGCAAGGACACCAGGCGCCAATACCGCGCATCACGCAACAAGGTCCACGTGCCACGCAGCTGTGACGACAAACTGGGCGCCCTGCGATGATGCGCGCTTTCGCGCGGCGCACCAAACCAGATCAACGCCGCCACCGCCACGGTGAAACCTGCCAATCCGATACTGATCGCCTGCCACGAACTGCTGTGCAACGCCCAGGAAAGCGGTGACCCGACAAGTACGCCGCCCAAGCCGCCAACAGCCATGACCAGGCCGTTGATCATGGGCAGACGCGCCAATGGAAAGGTTTGCGCCAAAGCCTGAAAGGCCGCGCCCAGACATACACAAACCCCAGCGCCAATCAACAAGCGGCCGACCATGAGGCCCGTCAACGTTTCCGACAAGCCATAAACCAAGGTGCCCGCCGCCGCGACGAGCAGCATCAGTGCATTAACCCGCCGAGGTCCCCATGTGTCCAGAAACACGCCTGCGGGAATTTGCATCAACGAAAACCCCAGAAAATACAGGCTCGTCAACGTCCCCAGGTCTCCGGCAGTCAGATGCAGTTCCTGCGCCAGAATGGGCCCGAAACCGATATTGACGCCACGAAACAGGTACGAAACCAGGTACCCCAGCGAGAAAAACAGAAAAACGCGCAATCCAGCGGACATAGTTGAGCGACGTATTAAAGCTTGCGTCGAAACACCAGTTTGTCCGCGCTGGAGGCAGCGCCATCATAGGCGTAACCCTCGACGTTGAACTTCTGCAGGCCTTCCGGTTTGGAGACCTTGTGCTCAATGGCGTATCGCGCCATCAATCCGCGCGCACGTTTGGCATGAAAGCTGATGACTTTCCAGGCGCCGTTTTTCCAATCCTGAAAAACGCACTGCACCACGCGCGCCTTGAGGACTTTTTGGTCGACCGATTTGAAATATTCCTCGGACGCCAGATTCACGATGATCGGGGTTTTCTGGGTGGCGAGGCGCTCATTCAGATAGTCCGCAATGGTGGAACCCCAATATTCGTACAGGTTTTTGCCTTTGGGCGTGACCAAGCGCGTACCCATTTCCAGCCGGTACGGCTGCATCAAATCCAATGGGCGCAGCACACCGTACAACCCACTGAGGATGGCGACATGTTCTTGCGCCCATTCCAGGCGGGCCGCCGACAGGCTTTCGGCCTGCAGGCCCTCGTAGACATCGCCATTAAAGGCCAGCACGGCCTGACGCGAATTGTGCTGCGTGAACTTCGTCGTCCATGCGCCATAGCGATTGACGTTCAGCTCTGCCAAAGCAGGGCTCAAACTCATCAGATCTGACACCTGCGACGCCGACAGCTTTTTCAAGACCTTGATCAATCCGGCTGCCTGATCCACGAACAGGGGTTGCGTGTGCTGTTCGATGTGAACCGGCGTGTCGTAATCCAATTTTTTGGCGGGGGAAAGCAAGAACAGCATGTGCCAGAGTTCCTTGATCGATTAGAAATAGTTAGCGCGCGGTCCAGCCGCCGTCTACCGAAACGGTCGTACCCGTGATCTGCGCAGCAGCGTCGGACGCCAGAAATACGGCCGTCCCACCGAGCTGCTCGGGCGTGACGAACTGCAGCGATGGCTGCTTTTCGCTCAGCAGGTCGCGAGCGGCTTCATCCTGATCTACATGATGCTGTTCCGCCAAGGCCGTGATCTGTTTTTCGACCAACGGTGTACGCACCCACCCAGGGCAAATCGCATTCGCCGTCACGCCGCTGCCCGCAGTTTCCAACGCAGTCACTTTGGTCAATCCCACCACGCCGTGTTTAGCAGCCACATAGGCCGATTTATTCGGCGAACCAACCAACCCGTGTGCAGAGGCAATATTGATGATGCGCCCCCAGCCTTGCTTTTTCATATGGGGCAGCGCCGCGGCGCTGCCGTGGAAGACCGCCGACAGATTCAGCGCCAGAATGGCATCCCATTTTTCGACGGGGAAGTCCTCGATGAGCGCGGTGTGCTGGATGCCGGCGTTGTTCACCAGAATATCGATGCGTCCCAACGATTGCACGGTATTGGCCACGAGTTGACGCACGGCTTCGCCCTTGGACAGATCGGCGCCGTCATAAAGAACGTTCACGCCACACTGGCTGGCGAGGTCGGCCCGCAATTTTTCAATCTCAGCAGCATCGCCAAAACCATTGAGCACAATATCCGCGCCCTGTTGCGCGAAAGCCGTGGCAATACCCAAACCGATACCGCTGGTGGAGCCGGTAACAACCGCAACTTTTCCTTTGAGCATGCAAGTTCTCCTGTGTGAGATCGGGCCGCGGCCTGCTGGCCAACGCTGAGTCCAAGTGTAACTGGCCTCAGCATGACAACCGCCCTAGGCCCCACCCGCAGCGGGGACATAACAGGGCTTGTTGCTTTGCGAAAAATTCAGGTATAATGCTTGGCTTTGCTGCTCTACGTTCATCGGTGCGAGACCATGGTGCCGATCGATAAATAACCCGTACAGCACCGCCGGAGAGGTGGCAGAGTGGTCGAATGCGCCGGACTCGAAATCCGGTATACGTTTAGGCGTATCGTGGGTTCGAATCCCACCCTCTCCGCCAGGTAAATCAATTACTTGGAATACGATCAGGCCCCGCAAGGGGCCTTTTGTTTTGCGCACTTAATCTAGGCAACAACGCCCCCCAGCCTGTGATTGACAATCTTCAGCATTCCAGACTGCGCGCGGGATACAAGGTCAAGTGGGTAGCCGGTATCATTGAACGAGCCTTCGACTACTATGCGTGGGATGCCAGCGCGAACTGACCTCTGGTATGCATGGCAATGCTCGGCGTCCGCACATAGCCGCGGGCGTTGCACGACAAAAATCCCGATAAAGATAACCTGGTCATCACGCTCGACCGAGATTGCGGCGCTAGCGCATATCGCTCATCCTCACTATGCCCACCCGTTTTGCCACTATCTTCCTGCCGCTCGCATTAACCACTCTGCCAGCGCACGCCCATGACTTTACCGAGTGGCGCACGGGCGACCTGGTTTTCCAGGACTCCGCCGGGCCGCAGTCTACTGCGATCCGCACTGCCACAAAGAGCCACTACACCCACATGGGCATTGTTCGGCTGACACCCTCCGGCCCCGTGGTCATCGAGGCGGCGCGCACGGTCAGCGAGACCCCTCTGACCAAGTTCCTGGCGCGCGGCCAGCAGGGTCAGTATGCGGTCTATCGGTTGAACACCGCTACGCCTGAGGGCATCCAGACAGCGCTTGCCGAGGCATCACGTTATACGGGCCGTCCCTACGATATTTTTTTTCGTCTCGAACCGGATGCGATCTATTGCAGCGAGTTGCCCTATTATGCGTTCAAGGCGGCAGGAATTACGCTCGGCAAAACAGAGCGTTTCGGCACGCTGGCCATAGACAATCCAGCAGTCCGGACATTGTTCTTGGCACGCTGGGAAAAACATCCTGATTGCCAGGCTACTGACCAGGCCGGATGCTGGCGGCGAATACAAGCGCAGCTGCTGGTCACGCCAGCCAGTATCGCGGCCGACCCTCAAGTCACGCGGATATTCAGCAATTTCCGGCAAGAATAATCCTCGGTAAAGAGGACAACCACCTCAAGTCCTATTGACTGAATTTCTCGAGCAACCCCAATAGCAAGGGACGAATGTTCTGCAGTTGTTCTTGGTGCACTGCCGACAGGGATTCCAGGGTACGCTCGGCCAAGGGAGTCAGGTGCAGCAACGCACGGCGTCCGTCTCTGGGGTCGGCCTGGCGTGTGATCATTCCCATGTGCGCCAACCGGCTGACGAGTTCGGCAGCGGTGTGCGACTTGATGCAAAGACGCTGAGATAGCTCGGTCACGGTAGGAGCCACCGCCAGGCCTTTGATCGCCAGTAGTGCCTGATGCTGCTGAGGCGCCAGGCCGTGTGCCTGAGCTTCTGACTCGCTGAACAGCGCGAAACGGCGCAATTCGTATCGGAAATCGGCCAACATGGCGAAATCCGACGACTGTAGCGCAGTGCGCTGTTCAAATGCGTGAGAGGCAAGAGTATCCATAGCACCGACGATGTTACGCATGCTATGACAGTGATGGTCATTACGGAATCATTAAGGATTGGCAATGTTGCCGGCCAGGCTCTATGCTGCCCCAGAGCATGCCGGCACGTACGTTAGAATGCGCCGCTACAGCTCTTTCCATGATTAAAGGGGGGAACCATGTGGCGCTGCCTGATCGTCGAAGACGACGCCGATAATGCCCGCTATATCGCTAATGGACTGAAGGAACTGGGCTATGACCCGGTCATCAGCATGGACGGTCCCACCGCGTTGCAACGTGCCACCGCGGAAAATTGGGATGCCATCATTCTGGACCGTATGTTGCCCAATGACGTCGATGGGCTGTCGATTTTGTGGTCTCTGCGAGCATTGGGCAAGAAAACGCCGGTGCTGGTACTCAGCGCGCTGACGGCGTTGGACGAACGAGTCCGGGGGCTGAAAGCGGGCGGCGACGACTATCTGACCAAACCTTTTGCCTTTCCAGAGTTGGCGGCACGGGTTGAGGCGCTGATACGCCGTTCTTCACCCCAATACGAAAAGCGCCAGTTGACCGTCGCGGACTTGTCTGTCGATCTGGTCAGCGGACGCGTGACGCGAGGCGGCCGCCAGATCGCCCTGCAGCCACGCGAATACAAACTGCTGGCCTACATGATGAATAACGCCGATCAGGTGCTGACACGCACCATGCTGCTGGCTACGGTCTGGGGCTATCGCTACGACCCCCAAACCAACGTCATTGACGTGCACATCAGCCGGTTACGGCAAAAAATCGATGGCGACACGGATAGGCCATTGATTCATACGGTGCGCGGCGTGGGTTATCGATTGTCTGCGCAGCCCCACATTGAAGGCGACGGCAAACAGGGCCCCGCGTGATTCGCCGCCTGGGACAGATGCTGGGCGCCATCTGGAGCTCGGTCGCATTTCGCCTGACGCTGAACTACAGCATTCTGGCGTTGTTGACGTCATTGCTGTCCCTGATGTTTGTGTATTACCAGAGCGTGAAAATCCTGGAAGCGCAGTTCTCGCGCCAAGTCCAGATCACAGCCCAGCGCTTGAACGCGCATTTCGAGCAAGGCGGGCTGCCCGGCCTGGCGCGCGAGATATCGCTGGAAATGGCCGATCACGTCAACAGCGACACAGAGATGTTCATGCTGCTGGATCCGGTCGGCCGTATGCTGGTGGGCAATATTGCGTGGGACCCCAGCGATGCTCCGCTCAATGGCAGCGGAGTGATGCGTTCAGTGCTGCTACGAGGAGAACCTGCGCACGGCTATCTGGTGGCACGCAGGCTGCGCGATGGTTCGATCCTGATCATCGGCCACGATCTACGCGATCTCTATGACCTGACTGACGTGATTCAGAAGGTCAGTCTGGCAGCAACGGGAGTGATCGCGCTGCTCGTCTTGCTGGGCGCTGCGTTGTTTCGCCGGGTCTTGCAGCGCCGTGTCGAGGTAATCCGCCACACGGCCGCTCAGTTTGGCGCAGGCCAATGGGGACAGCGCATTCCCGAACACCCCAAACAAGATGAATTTGCGCTGCTGTCCAGCGACATCAACGGCATGCTGGATCGCATCGAACGGCTCATGCATGGGGTACGCAATGTCTCGGATGCGGTGGCGCACCAGTTGCGCACGCCATTGACACGTATGCAGGTGCGGTTGCGCACCATAGACTGGAACACGGCGACGCGGCAAGATATTCGGGCAAACGTTGACCGCCTGTCGGCCGAACTCGATGACCTGGTCAAAATCTCGGAGAAATTGCTCCAGATCGCGGAGCTGGAGTCGGGCGCGCGACGCAAACATTTCGAACCGGTACACCTGGATGTCATCGCGGCAGACGTCGCCGATTTGTACGAAGCGGTGGCCGAGGAACAAGACGCTCGGCTCACCCTGCAAACCAGTGGGCCCGCCCCTCTGCGCGGCGATCCGGACTTGCTCGCGGGTGCACTGGTGACGCTGGTGGACAATGCCCTGAAATACGCGGGCCACGGCGCACGCATCCACATCGAGGTCGCGCAGACCGCACACCACACGACACTGACGGTGACGGACAACGGCCCCGGCATTCCCGCCGACAAGATCCACCGGATTGGCGAGCGCTTTTACCGCGCGCATCAACATGTGCCGGGATACGGACTAGGGCTGGCGACCGTCATGGCGATTGCCCGCTTGCATGCTGGCCAGATGACGCTCCACAATGCCGAACCAGGGCTATGTGTGCGGTTGCAGTTTCCCCAGGGGACGGACGCCAAATCGGCTCCGCCCAAACACCAGCCCATTTCCGGAGACGTCGCTTGATACTGGATTTTCTGAAACTGGTGGGACTGGGGCTGTTCACCTTGCTGCCCGTCGCCAACCCTTTGACTAGCGTCACCCTTTTGCTGGCGTTGAGCCGGGGGTATACCCGCGAGGAGCGCAACCGTCAGGTCGATCGGGCCACGTTTTACGTAGCGGGCATTATTTTGGTGTGTTTCTATGCCGGTAACGCGATCATGACGGGGTTTGGAATCTCAATTCCCGGCCTGCGCATCGCAGGCGGCTTGATTGTGGCCTATATCGGTTTCGGCATGCTGTTCCCCGATATCAACCAAACTGAGGCAGCCGTGCAGATAGATATGGCGCCAAACGAACCCGCCGTCCATATCGACACGCCCCACGGACCGCATCGGCCGCCCCCGCGCGATATTTCGTTTATCCCTCTGGCGCTGCCAGGTACAGCAGGGCCCGGCACGATTGCCCTGATCATCAGCAGCGCCTCCACCATGCACAGCGAAGGCGGCTTGAGAATCAGCGAGCACTTGGCGGTCATTGTGGTCGCAGCGCTGGTGGCCGCGATTTTCTGGATTTGCCTACGCAGCGCAGAGCGTATCAATCACGTGCTGGGTCAGTCAGGCATCGACGCCATATCGCGCGTGATGGGCTTTTTGTTGATCTGCATGGGGGTGCAGTTCGGCATCAATGGCGTTTTTGAATTAATCGGAAAGCCCGTGCCGGCTTAGGCAGATGGCCGCCCTGGTCCCATTACAAGACTGGGGGCTCAATCCAGAAAAACCGCTCGCCTTGCTGGATCATGTCGGCAACGCCCTGAGCTTGCAGTCTATAGTCCGTTCCCATCAGGGTTGCGCCTCCGTCGTCATGGATATGAATGACGGCAAGGGGATCGCTCTCCATGGTGTACCAGTAGTAGCCGGGCTTGAGATCGTGGGTTTTCGTTTCCATGAGTCCAGTATATCGACAAACCTTGGTGTTTAAATGTAACGACAGCGTCTGAGCGCCAGTTTACCAAGGAAATTTCAGTCAATTACAGCGGGCTGCCCCGCCCTGCTGAGATGACTCAAGTCTTCGCGCTGCAACGCATCAATTTTGCTGTTGAGCAGAACCGGCCTGTAGCGGATTGTCGCTATTGCAGCACGTTCGTTCACGTTCTGGATGAGGAAAAACCCGAAAATAGGGCCGTCCTATCAACTCGGCTGCTTCCAGCAGCAAGGCAGGTGCATATGAAGAAGTGGTTTATTGCCGGTATCAGCGCTGCGGGGCTGCTGATGTCGAGCGCCGCCATGGCACGCGTCGATATTGGCGTCTCTATCGGTTTGCCGGGCATCATTTACCCTGCGCCGGTGTATGTGGCGCCGCAACCGGTCTACGTCGAACCCCGGCCCGTGTATTACGACCCGCCAGTGGTCTATCGGGCGCCGCGTTATGTTCGCCCGGCACCGGTTTATTACTACGGAGACGGCCACCGCCACTGGCGCGGCAAGCATGGGCACAAATGGAAGGGCCACGGTCGCCACCACCACCGTCATCGTCATTACGACGATTGATTTCTCGGCTACAACCTCTGCAGTACATAGGGCGGCATGTCAATGCCGCCCTTTTTTATTGGCTGGCAAGCGGGTTGCCCACAAATCAAACGGTTATTGATCTGCTGCGCGTCGCCGCGCGGACGAATTATTTGCTCAGCTGGCCGCTTGATCACTGACGGGCACAGGCTTGCTGGGCATGCGCCGCGGGGTGCTGGGCGCACGCCACCAGCCGTTATGCGGACGCGTGCGCGAACTCTGGTTCACCATTGAATCTCACTCCATTGATGCCCTCGAAGACCTGCAGGCTGCCCTGCTCGGCTTCGGTGCGGGTTGAGAACGGCGACTGACCCGGTACAGGCCAGCTTTTTTCGGGAGCAGTGCCTCCAACGCGGCGAGTCCAGACTCGCACTTTGAAGCCTAGTTCATCGTCTTCGACGACATCACAACGCACCCGAAAATCACCGATCATCCTCGAACTCATCTCTATTTACCCCCTTCAATCGTTGACAGCAATTTCCCGTTTGGACGGGCGGTGCATATTGTGCCTCAAAGATGCGGCCCTATTTTACGCACACACATTTGCTGACATCAAAGATCAGAGAATGAGTGGAAGGATACTGAGGCAACACGACAGAAATATGGCAACCGGCCGGGAAATTCGTGCAGCCGACACGCTGGCAGCTAGATTGCGATGTGAGTGGGCCGGATGACCGAAGACTCCGCTGAGGGCGAGCTCAGCGGCAAGCCCAGGTTGTCCAGATAGCTATCATGAACCAACTGCGCTGGCGTTACCACGCCGCGCAGCGTGCCCAGGCCATCAATCACTGGCACGCAGTGCGCAGAGGAGCCCAGGACTTTCGGCGCGGCAACAGACAAAAGGGTCTGGGGCGTAACCGTCGGCGCGTCGGTGGACAACACCTCACGCAGCGGCGTTCCCAGTCCGGCAGCCCCAGGCCAAAGCGCCCAGCCACCCCGGCCCGACGAACGTGCCCTCAATAACAGATCGACTAGCGTCACCATTCCCTGATAACGCCCTGCTCCGTCGGTCACCGGCAGTCCTGGAACGTCGAGACGCTTCAGTACCTTCCAGGCTTGACGCATAGTGGTGGTTGGCCGCAAGGTCGCCACGGCAGGCACCATCACATCACTGCAACGTACGCTTTTGGTACGGCGTTCGTGAGCGCGAGCGACTGCCTCGCGCAGCACCAGGTAGATGTCCTCGGAATCGACCGAGAGCAACTCGTCCCGCTCGTCCAGGATTTCCTCGATATCCTGGCGCATGAAACCCGCCCACTCGTCCTCTACGGCAGCCTCATCGTCCTTGCGAGACAACACGTGCGGGTAATGATGGCGAGTGATCCCGTGATAGAACAACGCGCAGATCAGGATGATGCACGAATTCAGCAGCACTGGTTCGAGCACAAAGGCGTACCCGGCCGAATGCACCGCACTATCGCCCAGCACCGCCGTCAATGCGACCGCGCCCGACGGCGGATGCACACAACGCAACAAGAACATGAATGCGATAGACACGGCGACAGCCACCGATGCCGCCATCAGTGGATCTGGCAACCATTTCGCGGCGGTGACACCCACCAGAGCCGCCACCAGATTGCCGCCGATCAAAGACCAAGGCTGCGCCAAGGGGCTGGATGGCACGGCAAACAACAGGACGGCCGAGGCCCCCATGGGCGCGATCAAGAGAAAATGCTGCCCTGAATGGCCGAAGGCACTCGACAGCACGCCGGTGACGGTCAGCCCCAACAAAGCTCCTGCGCAGGCCCGGATACGCTCTCGCCCATGGACGTGTAATGGTTGAGGCCAGAAACGCATCAACCAGGAATAAAGCGAAGTTTTTATCGCGACCATGACGGCGGGGAGAAGACAGGAACAAGAACGCTCGCGCGCGCCGGCCGCGAGGAACGCCATGAGGGCCCGGACGACGCGACTTTCATTTGGGATGCAGACCGGACCTGCGTGACAGGGCCGGTGCTGCGCGCCATGGCAGCCCTGGCCCTATCGGCGATATCAAGGTTGCAAAATCGTCAAACCACCCATGTAGGGTTGCAGGACTTTCGGCACGACGATGCTGCCATCGGCCTGCTGGTGATTTTCCAGTACTGCCACCAGGGCGCGGCCCACCGCCAACCCAGAGCCGTTGAGCGTGTGCAGATACTCGGGCTTGCCTTGGCCGACGCGGAAACGCGCTTGCATGCGACGCGCCTGGAAGGTTTCGCAATTCGAGACCGAGGAAATTTCACGCCAGGTATTTTGAGCGGGCAGCCAGACTTCGAGGTCAAAGGTCTTTGCCGCACCAAAGCCCATGTCACCGGTGCACAACAGCACGACGCGATACGGCAGCTCGAGCAATTGCAGCACATGCTCGGCATGCCCCACCATCTCGTCCAGGGCCTCGTAAGACATATCGGGATGCGTGATCTGCACCATTTCGACTTTGTCGAACTGATGCTGGCGGATCATGCCGCGTGTATCGCGACCGCCGCTGCCGGCCTCGGAACGGAAACACGGCGTATGGGCTGTCAGGCGAATGGGCAGGTCGGCGCCCGCGACAATGGTATCGCGCACCGAGCTGGTCAGCGTGATTTCCGAGGTAGAGATCAGGTATTGGTCTTCGCGGGTGACCTCATTGCCGCGATCGTCCAGGACCTTGGGATCATCGTCTTCGCCGCCTTTGGAGACAAAGAACATGTCATCCTTGAATTTGGGCAATTGGCCGGTGCCAAACAGCGTGGAGCTATTCACGATGTACGGGGTATAGCACTCGGTGTAGCCATGCTGCTCGGTCTGGAGGTCCAGCATGAACTGGGCCAAGGCACGATGCAGGCGTGCGATCGGGCCACGCATGAACGAAAAACGGGCGCCGGAAAGTTTCGCCGCCAGATCGAAATCCAGGCCGAGCGGCTCGCCCAGTGCAACGTGATCCTTAGGCTCGAACGCCAGGGGCTGAGGATTACCATCGGCAGCGGGCTGATCAGGCAGCCAACGGCGCACTTCGACGTTATCGTCGGACGAGGCCCCAGTGGGCACGCTCGCGTGCGGCAAGTTGGGAATCGACATCAGCAACTCGTTGAGCGACTGCTGCACGGTGGCGAGGTCGTCTTCGAGTTGCTTTAACTGACCGGGAATCGCTTGCGACTCTGCCAGCACGGCCGAGGCATCCTGGCCTTGCGATTTGAGCTGACCGATCTGTTTGGCCAAGGCGTTGCGGCGTGCCTGCAAGGATTCCGTTTCCGTCTGGACGGCCTTGCGGCGAGACTCCAGCTCATTGAACCGTTGCGTGTCGAATTCGACGCCACGGGTTTTGAGGCGGTCTACGACGGTTTGCAGGTCTTTACGCAGCAGGATCGGGTCTAGCATGGGAGGCAGGAGTCAGGTTAATGAAATACGGTGGCATGAAGGCCACCGATACGGTTCCAAAGGCGCTTTGGAATGAGAAATATCAATTTCGCGGCGAAGCGCTAAAGCCGATTCGCGGCAAACCCCTGGATTTTAGCCTTTTATTTCTTGCCGGCTTCTTCATCCAGCTTTCTCAGGAAAGCCAGCTTTTCGGCAATTTTGATTTCCAGGCCTCGGGGCACCGGCCGATACCAGCGCGGCTCGCCGATCCCTTCGGGGAAATACGTTTCCCCGGCGGCATAGGCGTTGGGCTCGTCATGGGCGTAGCGATAGGCGTGGCCATAGCCGAGTTCTTTCATGAGCTTGGTCGGTGCGTTGCGTAAATGCACGGGCACCTCGCGGCTCTTGTCCTGTTTTACAAAGGCCCTGGCCTGGTTGTAGGCGTTATAGCCCGCGTTGCTCTTGGCCGCGACGGCCAGATAAATCACTGCCTGGCCGAGCGCCAGTTCACCCTCGGGGCTGCCCAGCCGTTCGTAGGTCAATGCGGCGTCATTGGCGATCTGCATCGCACGCGGGTCTGCCAGGCCGATGTCCTCCCACGCCATGCGCACGAGCCGGCGGGACAGATAGCGCGGATCGCCCCCGCCATCGAGCATGCGCGACAACCAGTACAGGGCTGCATCGGGGTCTGATCCTCGCACCGATTTATGCAGCGCGCTGATCTGGTCGTAGAACGCATCGCCGCCCTTGTCAAAGCGGCGCAAGTTCTGCGATAGGGAAATTTCCAGCCAAGCCGCATCGATCTCGTCGCGGCCCGCAGCCTGGGCGGACTCCGCCACCACTTCTACGGCGCTGATCAGCCGCCGCGCGTCGCCATCGGCCCACGCCGCGAGCTGCTCGCGGGCATCGGGCTGAATATGAATCCGGGCAGCGTCATCGCGCCCCTCGTTCAAGGCGTCGATGGCGCGATCGATGAGCTGCTGTAGCTCCTCGGCATTGAGCGATTGCAGCACATAGACACGTGCCCGCGATAACAGGGCCGAGTTCACCTCGAAAGAAGGATTTTCCGTTGTCGCGCCGATGAACGTGAATAGACCGCTTTCCACATAGGGCAAAAACGCATCCTGCTGAGCTTTGTTAAACCGGTGGACCTCATCGACAAACAAGATCGTACGGCGGCCCTGCCCTTGAGCAATCTGCGCGGTGACGACTGCATCACGGATGTCTTTCACGCCCCCCAATACGGCGGAGATCGCGATGAACTGGGCATCGAAGCCGTCCGCCATCAAACGCGCCAGTGTGGTCTTGCCGACTCCAGGCGGCCCCCAAAAAATCATGGAATGCGGGCGGCCGGACTCGAAAGCCACGCGCAGCGGCTTGTCTGGCCCCAACAGGTGCGACTGCCCGACAACGTCGGACAGCGTACGCGGCCGCAACCGCTCGGCCAGCGGAACATAGGGTCTGTGGGCGGGATCGGTGGCGAACAGATCGGTGCTCATGACGAAATCACGACAGGCCGCTACGCGGCCAAAACGAGCATTACACCACGCCTGCCGCCTGAGGCCGGATAGTGCCAGTTTCGCCCATGGCTACGGGAAACTCCCAACTGCCCTATGTAAATTATTTTCATAATAATGTTCTCACAGAACATTTTTTGGTAATTTTTTTCATAACTCCTCGCCATGTCCTCTTCTCTCCCTCTCGTATCCTTGGATAACGACGGCAAAGGCCTCGGCGCTTTTTCGCCTGACTGGCCAGCCAATCGCGTCAAAGCGCTGGACTGGAACTTGTTGCGCGAGGACGTGAGCCTGCCGGTGGCGGTGCTGTACGAGGCACGCATGCAGCACAATCTGGCGTGGATGCAACGCTTCATGAAGGCCTACCAGGTCAAGTTGGCGCCGCACGGCAAGACGACCATGAGCCCGGTTTTGTTTCATCGGCAGCTCAATGAAGGCGCCTGGGGCATCACGTTGGCCACGGCGCCGCAAGTCCGTGCCGCATATCATCACGGCGTGCGGCGCGTACTGATGGCCAACCAATTGATTGGCCGAGCCAACATGGCAATAGTCGCGGAACTGCTACGCGACCCGACGTTCACCTATTACTGTCTGCTCGACTCGCCCGCCAACGCCGCCCAATTGGGGAGCTATTTTGCAGAACAGGGCCTGCGTCTGCCGGTCCTGATTGAATTGGGTGTCCAGGGCGGGCGCACCGGTGTGCGCAACGAGGAACAGTTGCAAGCGCTGTTGTCGGAACTGGCGCGCTGGCCCCAGGCGCTGGCCTTGGCGGGAATCGAGGTCTATGAGGGCGTGCTGACCGATGAGGATGCCATCCGTGCCTTCTTGCGCCGCGCCGTCGATACGCTGCGCACGCTGGCAACACATGCCCATTTGCGCCAAGACGGACCCGCAATATTGACGGGCGCGGGCTCGGCCTGGTTCGACGTCGTGGCAGACGAATTTACGGGACTCGATATTGGGGTGCCGCTCGATATTGTGCTGCGTCCTGGCTGTTACCTGTCGCATGACGTCGGTATCTATCGCAATGCGGCCGAGCGCATTGCAGCCCATAACCCGGTGGCACGGCGACTGGAGCCTGGTCTGCTCCCTGCCCTGCAAGTCTGGGCTTATGTGCAGTCCATACCCGAACCCGGGCGCGCCATCGTGGCGATGGGCAAACGCGACGCGGCCTTCGATGCCGGGCTGCCGACACCCGCCATGCACTACCGGCCAGGAACCGCGGTGCCGCTACCCGCGCCGGGCCACTGGAGGCTACGCGCCATGATGGACCAGCACGCATTCCTAGACATCAACGCCGACGACGACCTGCAAGTGGGCGACATGATCGCCTTTGATATTTCGCATCCCTGCCTGACTTTCGATAAATGGCGGCAGATATTGCTGATCGATGAGCAGTACCAAATCACAGGCGTGGCGCCTACCTATTTCTGAACGCCACGACGAGATGCAGACCCTCACTGGAGACAGACTCATGAACTTCTGTACGTTGCAGCGTCGCGACAAGCTGCGAGTCCTGCTGGCCGCCTGCACGATCGGCTTGTCAGCCATCTCGATCCCGGCGCTGGGCGCCACCCCGGTCAAAGGCGGCACCGCCGTGATTGCCACGATCGGCGAACCACCCACGCTGGATCCGATGGCCAGTACGGCCGATCTGGTCGGGATCCTGACGCAGCACATTTTCGAAACGCTATATACGTTCGATGCCAAGTGGAACATCACCCCGCTGCTGGCCGAAACGCTGCCGCAAATCAGTGAGGACGGCCTGACCTACACGATTGCCTTGCGCAAGGGCATTGCCTTTCACGACGGATCGGCCATGGACTCTGCCGATGTCGTGGCATCGCTCAAGCGTTGGACGCAGACGGCCTCGCGCGGCAAGCAGGCGGCTGCACTCATCTCCGCCATCGAAGCGCCCGATGCGAATACGGTCCGTATCGTCCTGAAGCAACCCTATGCCCCGTTGACCGCACTGCTGGCCATGAACAACAGTGCTGCGGCCGTTATGCCCCAAGAGAAGCTCGCCACGCCGTTGAAGGAATTCATCGGTACTGGCCCTTATCAACTGAAGGCACGCGTGCCCGATCAGTACATCCAGCTGGTGCGCTACGACGGTTATCAGTCGCGCACGGGCGAGCCCGATGGCTATGGCGGCGCACGCAAGCAGTATCTGGAAGAGATCCGCTTCGCGCCAGTCAGCAATGCCAACACTCGAATCGAGAGCGCCGCGGCGGGGCAGTACGACTACGTCGATTCGTTGTCGGTCGAATCGATCGGCAAACTGAAGGACAGCCGTTCAGAGCCCGCGTTGCTCAAGCCGTTCGGCTGGCCGCGCCTGGTACTCAATACACGGCAAGGCATCATGGCCAGCCTGCCGGCACGCCAGGCCGTGCAGCGCGCCCTGAACGAAGAAGACATGTTGTACGCCGCCTTCGGCAACAAGGAGTTTTATGCTTTGAACGCCGACCTCTATCCAAAGGGCTATCCATGGGCCACGGATCTGGGCAAGCAGGTCTACAACCTGGGGGATGCGGCGGGCGCCAAAAAACTGCTGGACGAGGCTGGGGTCCAAGACCGCACTTTGCGCATTCTGACCAGCCAGCAATATGAGTTCCATTACAAGATGGCGCTGGTGGCCGCCGAGTATCTGAAGGCAGCCGGATTCAAGGTGGATATGCAGGTCGTGGACTGGGCCACTCTGACGCAACGCCGCCAGGACCCGGCGCTATGGGATATTTTCATCACGCACAGCCCGTTCCTGCCAGAGCCGGCGCTGATCGACTTTCCGTCGAAAGACGCGCCAGGCTGGTGGAATACGCCGCGCCGCAATCAGGTGCTGGACGCCTTTAATCAGGCCTCCACGCCGGAAGAACGTATCAAACGCTGGGCAGACGTGCAAAAGGCGGTATTGGACGAAGTGCCGTTCATCAAGGTAGGCGACTTCAACGCATTAGCGGCAAAATCGCCGGCGCTCCAAGGTGTCCAACCCACCCCTTGGCCATACTTCTGGAACGCCTGGAAAACCGTCAAGTAATACGACTGTCGAAACACCGAGGATACGATTGTGTGGCGTTACTTGTTGAACCGCTTGGTGGGGCTGGTGGCCGTGATGTTCATCGTCGCGACCATCGTCTTCGTGATCCTGCGCATCACGCCTGGCGATCCAGCCGCCGTGATGCTGGGCCCTCAGGCTACCCAGCAGGACATCGATTCCCTGCGAGACCGGTTGGGCCTGAATGAACCCTTGCCCATGCAATACGCCACGTGGTTGGGGCAACTGGCGCGCGGCGACCTGGGACAGTCGATTTTTCTGGACAAGCCAGTGTTGTCCGCGCTGGCCGATCGCGCCGAGCCGACGTTCTGGCTGACGTTGATGTCGCTGGCCATCGCCACCGTTATCGCCCTGCCGGTAGGCATCCTGTCGGCCGTGCGGCGGGGATCGACACTCGATCAATCGGTCGTGACGTTTTCCATGTTTGCATCTAGTGTGCCCAGTTTCTGGTTGGGGCTGCTGCTGATGCAGATCTTCTCAGTCAAGCTGGGCTGGTTACCCGTGGCGGGATATGGCGGACCAGACGCCAGCGTCGCGACACGGCTGTCGCACTTGATATTGCCAGCAGTGGTGCTGGGTCTGGTGAACTCCGCGCTGATTACACGATTCATCCGCGCCAGCATGTTGGATGTGCTGCGCGATGACTATGTGCGCACGGCACGCGCCAAAGGCCTGCCAGAACGCAAAGTCATCCTGAAGCACGCCGTGCGCAACGCGTTGATTCCTATCCTCACGGTGCTGGGTTTGACCACGGCCCTGCTGGTCAGCGGTGCGGTCGTGACCGAGACGGTCTTTGGCCTGCCTGGCGTGGGCAGCCTGGTGGTGTCGGCGGTGCTGCGGCGTGACTACCCCGTGATCCAAGGCGCATTGCTGGTCATCGCCGCCATCTATGTGTTGATCAATCTATTCATCGACTTGCTGTATCTGCTAGTCGATCCGCGAGTGCGTTACTGATATGGCCATTGCAATCCAATCCGTAGCCGGCGCCGAACGCTGGCAGATGCTGCGTCTGCTGGTGGCGCGCAAGACGGTGTTGATCAGCCTGATGGTGCTGGCAGTGCTGGTGCTGGCGGCATTGCTGGCGCCGTGGATCAGCCCATTTGATCCGTACAAACTGTCCATCATGAATCGTTTGCAGGCACCCGGTGCCTCGCATTGGTTCGGCACCGACGACTTCGGGCGCGATGTGCTCAGCCGCGTCATCTATGGCGGGCGAATGTCGTTGATGGTGGGATTCCTGGTGGTGTTGCTGTCCAGCGCGCTGGGCATTGCATTGGGCTTGGTGGCCGGCTTTTTTCGCGGCGCCGACAAAGTGGTGTCGCGCGTCATCGACGCCCTGATGGCCTTTCCCGATATTCTGCTGGCGATTGCGCTAGTCGCGGCCCTCGGGCCTTCGTTGCTGAACGTGGTTATCGCACTGAGCATCGTGTATGCGCCGCGCCTGGCCCGTATCGTGCGGGCATCCACGCTGGTGATCCGCGAGCTGCCTTTCGTCGAGGCCGCCCGCGCGCTGGGCGTACCGACGTGGCGCATCGTGACAGTGCATGTATTGCGCAACCTGGTCTCACCCATCCTGGTGCAGGGCACATTCATTTTTGCATATGCCATTCTGGCCGAGGCGGGTCTGTCATTCCTGGGCGTAGGCGTATCGCCCGATATCCCGACCTGGGGCACCATGATCAGCGCCGGTCAGCAGTACATGGGTTCGGCCGACTGGATCATGGTATTCCCGGGTATCGCCATCGTATTGTCGGTGCTGTCGTTGCAATTGGTCGGCGACGGCTTGCGGGATGTAATGGACCCCCGTCTGCGCAAGGAGCTGTAGGGCATGACTGCGAGTCAACGAGACATCATTCTGGCCGTGGATGGGTTAAAGACCTGGTTCCACAGCCGCGACGGCATCGCCAAATCGGTCGATGGCGTCAGCTTCGAACTCGCGCGCGGCGAGACGCTGGCGATCGTGGGCGAATCGGGATCGGGTAAGTCCGTCACCAGCCTGTCGATCATGGGCTTGCTACCCAAGCCCGCCGGACGGATCGAAGCCGGCAGTATCCGGTTTCGCGACCGCCGCGGCATCGAGCACGATCTGGCAACGGCGTCGCCCGCCACGCTGCGCCGCCTGCGTGGGGCGGAGATCGCGATGATCTTCCAGGAACCCATGACCAGCTTGAATCCGTTGTATACGGTAGGCGACCAAATTGCGGAGGCCGTACGGCAGCACGAGGGCGGCTCGTATGCTGCCGCGCTGCAACGCGCACGAGAGATGCTCGAACGCGTCGAGATTCCAGCCGCGGACCGCCGCATCCATGAATACCCACATCAAATGTCAGGCGGGATGCGCCAACGTGTAATGATTGCATTGGCACTGGCCTGCAACCCCTCGGTGCTGATCGCTGATGAACCCACGACGGCTCTGGACGTCACGGTGCAGGCGCAAATCCTCGACCTGTTGCGCCGGCTGCAGGCCGAGTCGGGCATGAGCATCCTGTTTGTGACGCACAACCTGGGCGTCGTGGCCGAGATCGCGCATCGCGTAGCGGTGATGTACACCGGCCGCGTCGTCGAGGATGCGGGTGTACATGAACTTTTTGATCGTCCCACACATCCCTACACGCGCGGCCTTCTGTCATGCATTCCCACTGCCGCATTGCTGGCGTCACGTCAACGCTTGCAACCGATCCCCGGCAACGTGCCCAGCATACTTGCCTTGCCGTCCGGCTGTACATTCGCACCACGCTGCGCGCTGGCCGACACCGACTGTACGCGCGCCATACCCGAATTGGCGGTGGTGCGCGACGCGCACCTGGCCCGCTGTATCAAGGTAACGCCGCAATGACAACCACCATATCCGCTAACCCATTACTGCGTGTACAAGGCCTGACGGTGCACTTTCCCACCGGGGCGGCGCGCCGCGAACAGGTGGTGCGTGCCGTCGAGGACGTCAGCTTCGACGTACCGCGCCGATCCATCGTCGGACTAGTGGGAGAATCCGGTTCGGGCAAAACGACGACAGGCCGTGCGCTGCTGCGCTTGTTCGCGCCGACGGCCGGCCGCATCCTGTTCGATGGCACCGACATCACCAACCTGAATGAAAGCCGCATGCTGCCCTGGCGCCGCCGCATGCAGATCGTATTTCAAGATCCCTATGCCAGCCTGAACCCGCGCATGACCGTGGCCGAGATACTGGGCGAAGCGCTCGATACGCACGGCCTGGCGCAAACACGGCGCGACGCCCGTATCGGCGAACTGCTGGAACGAGTGGGCCTGAACACCGAACAGCGCCGACGCTATCCACACGAGTTTTCAGGCGGACAGCGCCAGCGCATCGGCATTGCCCGAGCGCTCGCGGTCGAACCCGATTTCATCGTGGCCGACGAGCCTGTCTCGGCGCTCGACGTGTCGGTTCAAGCCCAAGTGCTGAATCTGCTGCAGGATCTGCAACGCGACCTGGGTCTGACCATGCTATTCGTCGCGCATGACCTGGCGGTCGTCGACTATCTGTGCGATGAAGTCGTCGTGATGTACCTGGGCCGCGTCATGGAGCGCGGACCTACCCGGCGCGTCTATGATGCGCCGCGCCACCCCTATACCCAGGCGCTGCTGTCCGCAGCACCCGTACCAGACCCGCGCGCCGCGCGCTCGCGCATCCTGCTCAAGGGCGAGATTCCCAGTCCAGTGAATCCGCCATCAGGCTGCGTCTTTCGTACCCGCTGCCCTTATGCCGCCGAAATCTGTGCCAGCGCCGTACCGTCGCCTCGCGACCTCGGCGACGGACATCATGCCGCCTGTGTACGTTTGGACGAGATCACCTCATGACCCTTTCAGCTTTCCCGGGCGCCGGAACCTCCGACCTGCCCACCCCACGCGATATCGTCTATCAGATACGCAGTCGCCGCGACGGTCTGAGTGCCACTGAACGCAAGGTGGCCGACGCGATCCTGGACGACGTCGCCGCGGCTGCGGCCGCGACGGTTGACCAGCTCGCGCACAAGGCCGGCGTCAGCATCGCCACCATTTCACGATTCGCCCGCTCGATCGGCTGTGACGACACACGCGACCTGAAACTGAAACTCGCGCAGGCAAGCGCTGTGGGCGAACGCTTCCTGGACCCGTCCGCACCTGAGGAAAGCACATTCTATGCGCGGCTGTATGCCGACATCGAAGCCACCTTGCGTGAACACTTGCCCCTGTTTTCGGAATCGCTGTTTGAACAGGCCGCCGGTATCGTGCGCGATGCGCGCATGACCTATGTATTCGGTATGGGCGGCGCCTCGGCGGTGCTGTCGCAAGAACTGCAATCGCGCCTGGTGCGGCTGGGATATGCGGTGGCCGCATACAGCGACGCCGTGCTGATGCGCATGGTGGCTGCGACGCTGGACGAACGCGATGTCGTTGTGGCCCTGTCCACCTCCGGCCTCACGCCGGAGATTCTGGCTAGTGCACGCATCGTCAAACAGTATGGTGCACGCATGGTGGTGCTGACGGATCCAACTTCGCCGTTGGCCGAATTAGCCGACGTGGTGCTGCCTATCCGCACGGCCGAGACGGATTTCATCTACAAACCCTCATCGTCACGCTACGCCATACTGCTAGCCATCGATATCCTGGCTACCGAGCTGGCGCTTGCCCGTCAAGAGGCCACCCAGGAGCGGTTGCGACGCATCAAGCTGGCGCTGGACGAGTATCGCGGCGGCCCCAACCGTTTACCCCTGGGGGATTGATCCGTGATGTATGACACCCTGATCCGCGGCGTGCTGGTGCTCGACGGTAGTGGCGCGCCCGGTATCCAGGCCGACGTGGCGCTGGCCGACGGCCGTATCGCCACGATTGACGGCCACGGCCATGCCCACAGAGCGCGCGAGGTCATCGACGGCACGGGCCTGGCCCTGGCACCCGGCTTCATCGATGTGCATACCCACGACGATACCAATGTCATCCGTACGCCTGACATGCTGCCCAAGCTCTCGCAAGGCGTGACCACCGTCGTGGTAGGCAACTGCGGTATCAGCGCCGCACCGGTCACGTTGCGAGGCCATCCGCCCGACCCGATGAACCTTTTGGGCAACCGCGAAGATTTCCTCTACCCGAGCTTTGCCGATTACACCCGCGCGGTGGCTGCGGCGCAGCCCACGGTGAACGTAGCGGCGCTGGTGGGGCACACGGCGCTACGCAACAACCACATGGATCGCCTGGATCGCCGTGCCACAGACAGTGAAATCGCCGCCATGCGCGCACAATTGCGCGAGGCGCTGCAACACGGCGCCATCGGCCTGAGCACAGGCCTGGCGTATGCCTCAGCCTTTCATGCCGACACCGCCGAAGTCAAAGCACTGGCCGAGGAACTGGACGCGTTCGGCGCGCTATATACGTCGCACCTGCGTTCGGAGTTCGCCGAAATCCTGCAAGCCATGGACGAGGCCTACGATATCGCCGCACATGCTCGCGTACCCCTGATCGTGTCGCATCTGAAATGTGCCGGCGCGGGCAACTGGGGCCGCAGCCACGAAGTCCTGGCCAGTCTGGATACGGCAAGCCGTTACCAGCCCATCGGCTGCGACTGCTATCCCTATTCCGCCAGTTCGTCCACGCTGGACCTCAAACAAGTCACTGACGAATTCGACATCGATATCACCTGGTCGAACTCGCATCCCGAAGCAGCCGGCCGCAAGCTGGCGGACATCGCCGCACATTGGCAGGTACCGCTGCACGAGGCGGCGCGCCGGCTGCAACCTGCCGGCGCGGTTTATCACGGCATGCAGGAAAACGATGTGCGTCGCATACTGGCGCACCGTCTGACAATGGTCGGCTCGGACGGTCTGCCGAATGATCCGCTGCCGCATCCCCGCCTGTGGGGCACATTTCCGCGTGTGCTTGGCCACTACGCTCGTCAGTTGAAATTATTTTCGCTGGAACAGGCGGTGCACAAAATGACCGGCCTGTCTGCCTCGCGCTTTGGACTGCACGAGCGAGGCCTGCTGCGCACTGGCTATCATGCCGACCTGGTGTTATTCGATCCGCACCGAGTCGCCGACCGCGCCAGCTATGCCGACCCCGAACAGACCGCCGTCGGGATCACGGCCGTATGGGTCAACGGCGTACTGTCGTATCGCGATGGCCAATTGACCGGCGCTCGCACGGGCCGCTGGCTACGACGCAGCGGCGACCTGCGCGCCGGATTTACTGCGTTTTCTTCTCTTTCCACTTCTCAGGAACAGCCATGAGCACGTCCCAAACTGCCGACACCAACGGCATCATTCGCTACGGTATTGCCGGAGGCACCGGCCAGGGTGATCAACATATGCCCTTCGCCCGTGCCGTGCAGGCCGACGGCTGGCTCTATGTATCGGGCCAGGTACCCATGCAAAACGGCGAAGTCATCGACGGCGGCATCGTCGCGCAGTCCCGCGTGGCCATCGGCAACGTGCTGGCCATTCTGGCCGAAGCCGGCTATGGCCCTGAACACGTCGTGCGTTGCGGTGTCTGGCTGGACGACCCGCGCGACTTCGCTGCCTTCAACAAGATATTTAAGGAACACTTCGGCGAGCATCCTCCTGCACGCGCCTGTGTGCAATCGCGATTGGTAGTGGATGCAAAGGTGGAGGTCGACTGCGTGGCGTATAAAAGACCTTGAGCCGCCGTCGCTACATCTTGACCACATCCACTCCCGCCGGCGGGGTAAAGCGAAACTCGTTAGCCGGCAAGGACGGATTGGATTGAATCTGGGAAAGCTCGACGCGCGTTGTCTGCCCAAACGAATCGAGCAGTTCGACTCGCGACGGGAGATTGCTTTGCATGCCGATGTCAACCTGTGCAAAGCCCGCATCGGCATTGCGCGGCTTGGCGCGCAGCCACTGCAGACCATCGCGGTCCGGCAGCGGCGTTACGTCGAAGGCTTGCTCCAGATCGCCTGAGCCAAACAAAATGGCGGCGGGCGACGTGCCAATCGCTTGATCCACCTGGCGCGTGGTCACCTGAGCCAGATCAGGATCATATTGGAACAGGCGTTGTCCATCGGACACGACCAGTTGCTCATAGGGCTGGCTCACCGCCCATTTGAACTTGCCGGGGCGCTGAAAGGCGAAATTGCCACTCTGCGCACGCTGAGCGCCACCTTGTGGCCCGGTGGTAGTTTGCGTGAATGTACCCGTCGCGCTGTTGACGTTCGCGACAAAGGCTTTTAATTGCGTGCGCGCATCGGCAGCCAGCGCAGCCAGGGGGCTGAGCGACAACCAGACGGCAGCAGTGGCCGTCGCAATGGCGACAGCCCAAGGACGACGTGAACCGAGCATCAGGCTTCCTCTTTGGACGGCACCAGGATTTCCCGATTACCGTTGGATTGCATTGCAGACACCATACCCGATTGCTCCATTTGCTCCAGTAACCGGGCCGCACGGTTGTAACCAATTCGCAGATGGCGCTGCACGAGCGAGATCGACGCGCGGCGATGCTTCAAGACAATCTCGCATGCCTGGTCATACATCGGATCGCTTTCGGCGTCGCTCATGCCCGTGACACTGCCCACGCCATCGCCCGTCTCACCCTCGAGAGCGCCCTCGAGCAAGCCTTCGATATAGTTGGGCTCACCCTGCGCCTTCAGGTGTTCGACCACGCGGTGAACCTCGTCGTCATGCACAAAGGCGCCGTGCACCCGCACTGGCAAACCTGTGCCGGGAGGCATGTACAGCATATCGCCCTGCCCCAGCAGCGTTTCCGCGCCCATCTGATCGAGAATGGTGCGTGAGTCGATCTTGGACGACACCTGGAATGCAATACGCGTGGGAATGTTGGCCTTGATCAGGCCCGTGATCACGTCCACGCTGGGACGCTGTGTCGCGAGAATCAAGTGAATACCGGCCGCCCGGGCCTTTTGCGCCAGGCGAGCGATGAGTTCTTCGATCTTTTTACCGACCACCATCATCAGGTCGGCCAGCTCGTCGATGACCACCACAATAGTGGGCAGCGGCGAGAGCGGCTCGGGCTGATCCGGCGTCAGCGAGAATGGGTTGGGAATCGGAGCCTCACGCTTGATCGCATCGCGGATCTTGGTGTTGTAGCCGGCCAGGTTGCGCACGCCCATTTTGCTCATCAGGCGATAGCGCTTTTCCATTTCGCCCACGCACCAGTTCAGCGCGTTGGCAGCATGGCGCATGTCCGTAACCACGGGTGCCAGCAGATGCGGGATGCCCTCGTAGACGCTCATTTCCAGCATCTTGGGATCGATCAGGATCAGTCGCGTGTCGGCCGCACCGGCTTTGTACAGCAGCGACAGGATCATGGCATTGATACCGACCGACTTACCCGAGCCTGTCGTACCGGCTACCAGCAAGTGGGGCATTTTGGCCAAATCAGCGACCACCGGATTACCGGCGATGTCCTTGCCCAGCGCCATCGTCACGACAGAGTGGCTGGCATGATAGGTCTGCGAGCCCAGGATTTCGGACAGCTTGACCATCTGACGGCGTGGATTGGGGAGCTCCAGCCCCATCAGGTTCTTGCCCGGGATGGTTTCCACCACCCGGATGCTGACCAGGCTCAACGCACGCGCCAGGTCTTTGGCCAGATTGACGATCTGGCTGCCTTTCACGCCGGTGGCTGGCTCAATTTCGTAACGAGTAATAACTGGTCCGGCCTGGGCCGCCACCACGGTCACGCTCACGCCAAAATCGGCGAGCTTCTTTTCGATCAGGCGAGACGTGAACTCGATGGTCTCGGCCGACACCGTTTCCTGGTTCTGCGTAGGAGGATCGAGCAGACTGATCGCGGGCAGATCGCCCTCGCCCGACGGCGGAGCGAACAAAGTCTGCTGCTTTTCCTTTTCGACCCGATCCGAGCGCGGCACCACCGTGATCGCGGGCTCGATGCGCACAGGTTGTTCGTGCGTCAGTTTTTCGTGCTTGGCTTCGACCTGCTCGGTACGGACGGCCTTGGCGACCTCACCGACCTTGCGGTCCTGACGGGCGGTATAGGACTCACGTATACGACGCATTACGCCCTCGAGCCAGGTGCCGACGCGCTCGGCCACATGCAGCCACGAGAATGAGAAAAACAGGCTCAGGCCAATCGCTATCAATACCAGCAGCGCCAGCGTCGCCCCCGTGAACCCCACGCCCTGCGCCAGGTTGCTGGCCAACATCTGGCCGATCACGCCGCCCGCCCCGCTTTCGCCGTCGGTGCCGCCCGGCAAATGCATGCCCCAGCTATACAGCCGTAATGCCTCGATCCCCAGCGAACCGATCAATACCAGGAAAAATCCGACGCCTTCTTCCCAGTGGACACGCGGCAGGACCTCGGGCTGCTTGCCATCGGCGCGCAGCTGGCTGGCCAGGCGGCGATAGCCGGCCCGCACTCGATGCAACAGCAACACCACCCACCACCAGGCAGAATACCCGAACAAATACAACAAAATGTCCGACAGATAGGCCCCGAACGTGCCTCCCCGGTTGTGAATCGCACCATTGGTCACAGAATGTGACCATCCCGGATCGGACGGCGACCAGGTGGCCAGCACCAGTGTCAGCCAGGCGGCCAGGGCGGCGAACAGAATCCAGCGAGCCTCGCGCAGCAACGCGGAAATACGCGTTTGCAGCGGCGAAGGGCCGTTACGGGTGTTGCGCGAGGCGCGCGGAGAAGCAGTTGAAATACGCGGCATAGGGCTCATTATAATTGGGCATCCCCTTAAAGATAATCATCTATGTCCACGCCCAAACACGCTAAAGTTTTGATACTAGGATCCGGCCCCGCCGGTTACACGGCTGCCGTCTATGCGGCACGGGCAAATTTGTCCCCCGTCCTGGTTACAGGTCTGGCCCAAGGCGGCCAGTTGATGACCACTACCGACGTCGATAATTGGCCTGCTGACGTCGACGGCGTACAAGGTCCCGACCTGATGCAGCGCTTTCAGCAGCATGCCGAGCGATTCAACACCGAGATGGTGTTTGACCATATCGCCAAGGTGGATTTGTCCAAGCGCCCCTTCACGCTGACAGGCGATACCGGCAATCTGTATACCTGCGACGCGCTGATTATTGCGACAGGCGCTTCGGCCAAATATCTCGGCCTGCCCTCTGAGGAATCCTTCATGGGCCGCGGCGTGTCGGGCTGCGCGACCTGCGACGGGTTCTTTTACCGCAACAAGGACGTCGTCGTGGTGGGCGGCGGCAATACCGCAGTCGAAGAAGCCCTCTACCTGTCCAACATCTGCCGCAAGGTCACCGTCATTCATCGCCGTGACAAATTCCGCGCCGAACCTATCCTGGTCGACAAGATGATGGACAAGGTCGCCAACGGCAATATGGAGCTCAAGCTGTTCCATACGCTGGACGAAGTCCTGGGCGACGATAGCGGCGTGACTGGCGTACGTATTCGCAGCACCGAAACCGGCGAAACCCAAGATCTGGACGTCATGGGCGCCTTCATTGCGATCGGCCATCAACCGAATACCGGCATTTTCGAAGGGCAACTCGAAATGAAAGACGGTTATATCGTGACCAAAAGCGGTCTGTCAGGCATGGCAACGATGACTTCGGTGCCCGGCGTTTTTGCCGCGGGCGACGTACAAGACCACGTCTACCGCCAAGCCATCACCAGCGCCGGCACGGGTTGCATGGCGGCTCTGGACGCACAGCGGTGGCTGGAGAATGCGCAATAGCAAAGGCGGCCTGGGTGATCTGAAACGTTTGCACCAGGCCTCGCAACAAGCCCGCGCGCGGGCCGAGCAGGCGACACGGGTTGCGCGCCAGGCGGCGCAGGCCCGTGCTGCGGACAGCGATCCCGACGCGTTCCGTCGTGCGACCAAGACCGTCACGCCACTCAAACAATCCGGGCGTCGCGTACCCGAGCCGGCCAGTCCTGCCGCTTCGCCTCAGCATGGGAAGCCCCCTGACGGACTTGCCCCGATCAGCGCTGCCGTTGCCATGCGCCGCGCAGCAGCCATGGGCGAGACACCTAACCGCGCCGATGCCGGTTTTTCTGATGGGGCCGAAGTCGCCCATCTGCTCTCGGAGGGCGGCACGGCTTTTGTGCGTGCTGACGCAGCGCCCGATACGGCTCGCAACCTGCGCCGAGGCCAATGGCCCGCCGGCGCAGAGTTGGATCTGCATGGCCTGCGTGTCGAGCAGGCTCGCCATGCCGTCCTGTCCTTTTTAGACGAATGCCTGGAACATGGCATCCGTTGCGTGCGCATCGTGCACGGCAAGGGCCACGGGTCGCAAGGCCTGGAGCCGGTACTCAAAGACAAAGTGCGTACCTGGCTGGTCCAGAAAGCCGAAGTCATGGCTTTTTCTCAAGCTTCGGAACGCGAGGGAGGTGCGGGGGCTTTGCTGGTCCTGCTGCGCCAGACCGGGGCCAGACGCTGATCAGAGCAATCCGGCAACGCCGCGCCTCGCGGCTTTCCTTTCCGGCCTGGTTGCCGGGTTTTCTCGGAATCAAACATGAAATGGGTTTATCTGGGCATCGCCATCGTGGCTGAAATCATAGCCACGAGCGCACTGAAAAGCTCCAGCAGTTTTACTCGGCTGGTTCCGTCCGTGATCACCGTGGCAGGTTATGCCGTGGCCTTTTACTTCCTGGCCTTGACCCTGCGCGAAATACCCGTCGGCATCGCCTACGCCATCTGGTCTGGCGTGGGCATCGTGCTGATTTCACTGGTGGGCGCGCTGTTTTTTAAACAGCACCTCGATGCACCGGCAATCCTGGGCATTGCGTTGATCATCGCGGGTGTGGTGATCATGAATGTGTTCTCGAAATCGGTCAGCCACTGACACGTGGCAACGGAGCGCAGATCCACGCGCCACGCCGCTCTCTGAACAATGGCATGGTCAAAGGGCTATTAAGCGCCTCGTGCGCTCACGGTGATGCGGGCGGCTTGCCATCCGGCTCACGCAAATACTGCACCAACATCGTCGTCGCCCGATCGGGCGGCGGCGTCAACAATGACACGACGATGATCGTCAAGAACGCCGCTGGCGCGCCGAATACACCTGCCGCAATCGGCTGAATCCCCCACCACAACTCCATCGGCTGGGCCCGGTCAATCCCGAACACCCACTCCCGCAGCCAAGGATGCGTGTGGGCCATATAAGTGAATGTCACCGCCAATCCGACGACCATGCCGAACGTCGCTCCCCATTTATTGGCCCGGCGCCAAAAGATGCCCATGACCAATGCGGGGAAAAACGATGACGCGGCGAATGAAAAAGCCGCCGACACCATAAACAGGATATCCGCAGGCTTGCGCGCCGCCACCCAAGCCGCGCCGAACGCCACGACCAGCAACAGTATTTTGGACACCATGACGCGACGCGCGGCCGACATACGTGGCGAGACCACTCGATACCACATATCGTGCGACAGGGAATTCGACAAAGTCAGCAACAGACCGTCGGCCGTCGACAGCGCCGCAGCCAATCCGCCAGCCGCCACCAACCCGGAAATCACATAGGGCAGGCCGCCGATTTCGGGCATGGCCAACACCACCACATCGGCGCCCATGCTGAGTTCGCCCAACTGCACCGTGCCATCGCGATTTACATCGACCAGATCAAGCAGATTGACGTCCACCGCACTCCAGGCATGCACCCAACTCGGTAACGACGCGAACTTCGACCCCACCACTTGCGTGTAGACCTCGTACTTGATCAGCAGCGCCAGCGCTGGCGCCATGAAATACAGCAGCAGGATAAATAGCAACGACCAGCACACCGAACGCCGCGCCTCGACGACCGACGAGGTGGTGTATGAACGCATCAAGATATGCGGCATGCCGGCTGTCCCCAACATCAGGCATAACACCAGCGCCAAGAAATTGGTGCGCATATCCTGCCGCTCTTGAGGATCTTTCGACGGGAAAGGCTCTGCATGAGGCACAGGCGGCGAGCCACGGGCCTCGTAAATCGCCCTGGCCTGCGACCAGGCGGCACGCGCTTCTTCGACACTCGCCGGATAGGTTTCGAGTTCGCGCTCCACCGTACGGATGTCGATCATGGGCGCGTTCGCGGCGGCCAACTGCGCCAGGCGGCTGCGCAACCGGTCTTTTTCTTGGGCCCATGATTGCGGCAGAGCCTGCAGCCGCTGCGTCATTTCATCGGCCCGCGCTTTCCATAATTGCCGTACCTGCAACTCGGACACATCCTTGCCCATTTGCGCTTCGCGCTCGGTGATTTCTTGCAGCACCTTTCCCGCCGACAGCTGCGGCAGCGGCATATCTGTGTGTTTCATCGACAACCACACGACGGGCACCAGATACGCCACCACCAGGATGATGTATTGGCCGACTTGCGTCCACGTCACCGCACGCATGCCCCCCAGGAAGGAACACACCAACATGCCGCCCAGCGCGACAAAAATGCCGAGCTCGAACGAAATACCGGTCATACGGGTCGTGATGATCCCTACACCGTAAATTTGCGCGACCAAATACGTAAACGAGCACAGCACTGCGCACGCCACCCCGGCCAGGCGCGCCAGATTACCGCCATAACGGGCGCCCATGAAATCAGGGATCGTGTATTGACCGAACTTGCGCAGGTATGGCGCCAGCAACAGCGCTACCAGCACGTAGCCCCCTGTCCATCCCATGATGTACGCCAACCCGCCATATCCCGTCAGGTATAGCGTTCCAGCCACACCGATGAACGAGGCCACCGACATCCAGTCGGCCGCCGTTGCCATACCGTTATAAACCGCCGGGACGCGGCGGCCCGCCACGTAGTATTCGACCTGATCGGACGTCCTGCACACAATGCCGATACCGGCGTAGAGACTGACCGTGACCAGCAGGAAAACATAGCCAATCCAGTCGCGTGCCATGCCGGCAACCTCGGCTAACGCCAGCAACACAATCAGCAGGGCGAAACCCGCGGTATACAGCACGTAAATGCGGCGCAGCCGGATCTTGAAGTCGCGTGCGTTATCTCCGGAAAATGGCATCAATTGCCCCGCTCGCCATCACTGCGAGCCTGTGCATCGGCCCGATTCATCAGGCGAGCATAGATACCTATCAGCACCAGATAAGACAACGGCGCCCCATAGGCAGCCATCCAGAACGCAAATGGCCAGCCGATGAAATCAAACGACAGCTCACGAGCGAAATAAGCAGGAAGAAACGTCAACGCCATCCAACAGAGGAGGAGCACGCCGGTCAAGATCAGATTGCGCCGCCAATAGCGCCGCATCGCAGGGGGAGTGGAACTCGGGGAATCCGGCATATTATTCATTGGTATCCACGTTGCCGCAGTCTGCCCATTTTGCAACATCTGGCGTTCGGAGCGCTATATGCGACAACGGNCGGCACCTGATGGTGCNGGCCGTTGTGCGTTTTGCTCTTATTAGGGTACTGCCAGTTATTTATACCGGTGCCGCCGGTTGCCCTTTGTGGGCTATTTGTCTCCTCACCTGCATGAACATGATTGTGCACCATGACCGGGATTGTCACACTAGGGGAATGCCCTAAGGTGGCGCAAATACATCTCCATGTTTGCACCGATACGGTGCATTTTAGAGGAGAAAATCATCCAGAACCGTCGGCCTTGTTTTCCCGTGAAAACCGCTTTCGAAGATAAAAAAAAGCCACCTACAAAGTAGGTGGCTAAGAACAAGGTGCCCCGACTCCGCTCGGAAAAGGGCAACCCGTACCTAGATCTTAGAAGCGGTGACGGATACCAACGCCAACGGTCAGCGCCTTGTTGCCGTCTACGAAGTCAGCAGCGTCAGCATACGAAGCGACCGAATACAGGTTGGTGCGCTTGGACAAGTCGTAGGTGTAGCCCAGGCTGTAGATGTCCATGGCTTCCAGACCCTTGTTAGGATCAGCACGTTGCCACGAAGCGAAGACGTTGCTGGCACCGCCGATCGGAGCGCTGACACCGACCAAGTACGAGTTGATCTTCAGACCGTCCCAGGTGAAGGCGTCGTTCGTGCCGCCTTGGCCCTTGGCGGGGGTGTTGGGATTGCCCAGACCGCCCATCACGTCAAAGTCTTGACCAGCGAACACGCCGTCGGAGGTGCGGCCATAGGCCAACGCCAGCTTCAGCACTTCGAAGTCATACGAACCGCCAATGATGAATTGCTTCGGTTGCGGTTGGCTCGGGTACAAGAACTGTTGGTCGTACGTCAAAGCGACGTTCAACGGACCATTCGCGTAACGAACACCTGCGGTGATCGCACGGCTGTTGTCGCCAGTCTTGAATTCGCCCGGACGCTCTTCGTCATCCACGTTGAACGAATAACCGATACCGGCTTGGAAACCGCTGAACGACGGGGTTTGGTACATGACCATGTTGTCGTAGCGAACGGTGTTGGCGGCGCTGAACGCCGTACCCATCGTCGAGTTCAAGTAGCTGAGCGAGAACGGATCGATGCTGGCAAAGTACTTGGAAGCGATGTTGGTTTGGCGACCCAAATCAATTTGACCCCAAGATTCGCTGCGCAGACCGATGGTGGCTTGACGACCGAACAGACGGCCACCTTGAGCGCTGTTACCATTGCTGGCACCGAAACCGCTTTCCAGCACGAACACGGCTTGCAGGCCATCGCCCAGATCTTCGGTACCACGCAGACCCCAGCGCGAGCCGCTCTGGATGCCGTTGGTCATACCGATACGAGACTGGTAGTTACCGCCGTACAAAGCACGGTTGCTGTCTTCAGTGCCAACCTTGTTGCGTTGATAGGTGATACCCACGTCGATCAAACCGTACAAGGTCACTTGCGTTTCAGCGTACGCAGTGCCGGCCATGCCGGCGAGGATCGCGCCAGCCAGCAGAGTTTTTGTTAGTTTCATATCCTCATCCCGATCAGTAGAGAAAGCCGCTAGTCCCCACCCGTGGAGACCGCCAGAACCCATACCTTAGGGAAACGTTTTGTCCACCCCAAAACCAGGAACTACACAAAGAATCCAAATATTTCTTACATAACGATTAATTCGTTGTTTTTTAAGGAAATTGTGGATTTCAAATAAATCATTAAGTTACTTAAGACACATTTAGAAATCGAGCCTTTATTGCGTGTTAACAACAACCATGGGGTGACATAGTCCGACTTATGAGGTCGCTTTGCGCAAGAACTCGAATTTTCGGGTTGAGCCTATTTAGAGTGCAGATGTTGCCGAATAAGGGGAGTTTTTGGCTAAATATGTCCGGGTAATAACTCATGACATGACACATCGAATCGCAAAGATTCGCAATAAATGCCCTCTCTCACCCCAAAATCGTCACCATCTGACAGGATTTGCTCATGTCGATGAAGACCTGGTGGACAACCATGTTATGGAACAAAAAAACCGCCCAAAGGGGCGGTTTTTCATGAAGATCCAAACCGCGAAACCATGGTTTCGCGAATAGCGCTTCACATATGGTCGATCATCACTTGACCGAAACCGGAGCACGAAACCTGGGTCGCGCCCTCGAGCAAACGGGCAAAATCATAGGTGACGTGCTTGGACAGGATCGATTTCTCCATACTGGAAATGATCAGATCGGCGGCCTCGACCCAGCCCAGATGACGCAGCATCATTTCAGCGGATAAGATCTCTGAACCCGGATTGACGTAGTCTTTGCCGGCGTACTTGGGCGCAGTGCCATGCGTCGCCTCGAACATGGCCACCGAGTCAGACAGGTTGGCCCCCGGCGCGATGCCGATCCCGCCGACCTGCGCGGCCAAGGCGTCGGAAATGTAGTCACCGTTCAGATTCAGTGTGGCAATAACGTCGTACTCGGCCGGCCGCAACAGGATCTGTTGCAGAAAGGCGTCGGCAATGGAGTCCTTGATGGTGATTTCCCGGCCCGTCTTCGGGTTTTTGAATTTGCACCACGGACCGCCGTCGATCAGTTGCGCGCCGAATTCCTTTTGTGCCAACGCATAGCCCCAGTCACGGAAGCCACCCTCGGTGAACTTCATGATGTTGCCCTTGTGCACCAGCGTGACCGATGCCCGGTCATTATCGATCGCGTATTGAATGGCCTTGCGTACCAGGCGTTCGGTGCCTTCGCGCGACACGGGTTTGATGCCGATAGACGAAGTATTGGGAAAACGGATCTTCTTGACACCCAGCTTGGTCTGCAGAAACTGAATCAGTTCTTTGGCCTGCTCGCTGTCCGCCTCGTATTCGATCCCGGCGTAGATGTCTTCCGAGTTTTCGCGGAAGATCACCATATCGGTCTTTTCCGGCTCACGTACGGGCGAAGGCACGCCCTTGAAATAACGTACCGGGCGCAGGCAGACATACAGATCGAGCTGCTGGCGCAGCGCCACGTTCAGCGAGCGGATCCCGCCTCCCACCGGTGTCGTCAACGGTCCTTTGATTGACACCACATAATCTTTGACCACATCCAGCGTTTCATCAGGCAGCCACACATCCGGCCCGTAGACCTTGGTGGCCTTTTCGCCAGCGTAGACCTCCATCCAGTGGATTTTGCGCTTGCCGCCGTAGGCCTTTTGAACTGCAGCATCCACGACCTTGATCATCACGGGCGTAATGTCCGCCCCCGTACCGTCACCCTCGATGTAGGGGATGATGGCCTGATCAGGTACGTTCAGGGAAAAATCAGCATTGACCGTGATTTTCTGGCCCGCAGAGGGAACCTTGATATGTTGGTAGGACATGAATGCTCCTGTTGCTCCTGGGGGTTGCTCGCTCGCCACCAGATCGCAGCGGCCAGCATGATTATCGCCAGCCACCGAGCCAGACGGCGGACCGTAGCTCATTCTAGCGCCCATTCTGACGCCCGTGCGGAGGGATGAAATCCCGCAGGCGTAAAATGAAGACTTTCCTTTCTGTCTCTACAGACGTTACGTCACATGTTCAACCCGTCCCGGGATCAAGTCCGCGAGTTCTTTATCGAAACCTGGCGCAAACACCGTGCCAATGAAATTCTGACGCCATTGGAATCGATGGCGCTGGACTGGATCATTGAGCACCCCGAATATCACGGCGATCTGGAACACCCCGAGGCCATGACGGCGGAGTATCCGGTCGAAAAAGGCCGCACGAATCCGTTTCTGCATCTGTCGATGCATTTGGCCATCGCAGAGCAGTTGTCCATCGATCACCCGCGCGGAATCCGTGCCGCCTACCAGAAGCTGGTCGCGCGCAGCGACGCGCATCAGGCCGCACACGACATCATGGACTGTCTGGGCCAGGTCGTCTGGGAAGCCCAGCGACTTGGCACTGAACTCGATAGTGATGTCTACATCGACCTGATTCGTCAACGCGCAGAGCGTTAACGGCCGCCGTCAACGACGGCGACCATAACCCTCAACAGAAATCAACCGGGCAGGTGCGGCGATACCTGGCGTGCTTTATTTGCGCACACCGAGATCGCTGGGCTGCGCGGACAGCCACTGCGCCACGTGTTCGATGTCCTGATCCGACAACTGCGCCGCAAAAGCCCCCATGATGGGATTTTTACGTACGTTGGCCGTAGCGGCCGTGCCGGCGGCACCTCGCCTGTAGGCCTTTAGCGCATGGATAAGATAATCCTCGTGCTGCCCTGCCAACACAGGATAGGCCGGGTCAACGGATGTCTTGGCATCGGCGCCATGACACGAGGCGCAGTTGAACTTATCGAATACCGCTTTACCGGCGGCCAGATCCTGGGCCTGCACACCGCCACTGGCGGCGGCCAGCATAGTCCCTGCCAAGATCAACGTATAGCGTTTCATCATGTGCCCTCGCATCACTTGAGATTAGAGTAATAGGCGGCCAGATCAGCAATGTCCTGGTCGCTCAGGCTGCCCGCGATGGCATCCATGGTCGGATGGCTGCGCGCGCCTTTTTTGTACTCATTGAGGGCGGCTTCGATGTATTTGGCGTTCTGGCCAGCAATCATCGGCACATGATAGAGCTCGGGAAAACTGGCTTTGTAGCCAGGAATGCCATGGCACCCGATGCACATGGACACTTTGCTTTTGGCGTTCTGGATATTGCCAGTCGGTGCTGCCTCGGCAGCAGCCGCCTGACCAGCGATCGCACAGGACACCACTACAACCAGCGAGGACAGAAAGGTTTTCAACTTCATTGGAATGGCTCTTTGTAAGGCTGAAAACTGTGCTCGGGATGAGCGGCCGGGCCTGAACCCAGCTACAAACCCGGTCGATTGTACGATAATTGTCGTTGAGCCATACTAACCCACGCGCGGACATGCTCCGCCCTTCTTTCGCTGCCATCGCCTATGTCCGCTGCCCAGAGTCCCGCTGCATCCCGCTTCGAAGGAACCGACCGCTACGTCGCGACCGACGATCTCAAATTGGCCGTCAACGCGGCACTGACGCTGCAACGCCCCTTGCTGATCAAGGGCGAACCCGGCACCGGCAAGACCATGCTCGCCGAAGAAGTCGCGCTGGCGCTGGGACGCCCGCTGCTGCAGTGGCACATCAAGTCCACGACCAAGGCGCATCAAGGCCTGTATGAATACGACGCCGTATCGCGCTTGCGCGACTCGCAGCTCGGCGACGAAAAGGTGCGCGACATCCGCAACTACATCGTGCAAGGCACGCTATGGCAGGCCTTTGACGCGCCCGAGCCCGTGGTGCTGTTGATCGACGAGATCGACAAGGCGGATATCGAGTTTCCCAATGACCTGCTGCGCGAACTCGATCGCATGGAATTCCATGTTTACGAAACGCGTCAAACCATTGCCGCACGCCACCGGCCGCTGGTGATCATCACCTCGAACAACGAAAAAGATCTGCCTGACGCCTTTCTGCGCCGCTGCTTTTTCCACTATATCCGCTTCCCGGATCGCGAAACGATGCGCGACATTGTCGACGTGCATTTTCCTGATCTGAAGCAAGACGTCTTGCGTGCAGCGCTGGACACGTTTTTCGCCCTGCGCGAAGCCCCCGGGCTGAAAAAGAAGCCGTCCACCTCCGAGCTGTTGGACTGGCTGCGCCTGCTGTTGGCCGAAGGCGCAACGGCCTCGCAAATCGAAGCGCACGCTGCAGCCTCCGTCCCGATGATGGCGGGTGCACTGCTCAAAAACGAACAGGACGTGCAGTTGCTGGAACGTCTGGCGGCCATGACTCGCGGCAACACCCGGCGCTGACATGCTGATCGACTTCTTCTACCATCTGCGCGCGCACAAGCTGCCAGTGTCGGTCAAGGAATACTTGACGCTGCTGGAAGCCCTGCAGCACCAGGTCATGTCGCCCACGCTCGATGACTTTTATTTCCTGGCGCGCACTGCACTGGTAAAAGACGAGTCGCTCTACGACCGTTACGATGCCGCTTTTGGCGCCTACTATCGCGGCATTGAGGCGGCGTTGCCCGCCGACAAGGACATCCCGCTCGACTGGCTGATCAAGCAATTCGAAAAAAGCCTGACGGCCGAAGAAAAAGCCGCGATCGAAAAGCACGGCTGGGACAAACTGATGGAGCTCTTCAAAGAGCGCCTCGAGGAACAAAAGGAACGCCATGCCGGCGGCAACAAATGGATCGGCACAGGCGGCACGTCCCCTTTTGGCAATAGTGGCTATCACCCCGAAGGCATTCGCGTAGGCGGCGATTCCGCCGGCAACCGCACTGGCGTGAAAGTCTGGGACATGCGGCAGTTTCGCGACTACGACAATCAAATCGAACTGGGCACGCGCAATTTCAAAGTCGCATTACGGCGGCTGCGCCGTTTTGCACGCGAGGGCGCAGAACTGGAACTGGATCTGGACGACACCATCACCAGTACGGCACGCAATGCGGGCCACCTCGATTTACGGCTCGTACCCGAACGCCATAACACGGTCAAAGTCCTCATGCTGTTGGATGTCGGCGGCAGCATGGACGACCATATCGCGCGCGTCGAAGAGCTGTTTTCTGCAGCGCGCAGCGAGTTTCGCAATCTGGAGGTCTATTACTTCCATAACTGCCCTTACGAAACGCTGTGGCAAAACAACCGTCGGCGCAACAGCGAACGCTTTGACACCTGGGACGTGCTGCGCAAATACAACCCCGATTGGCGGCTGATCATCGTGGGCGACGCCACCATGAGTCCGTACGAGATTCTGCAACCAGGCGGCTCGGTCGAGCATTACAACAAAGAACCTGGCGCAGTCTGGCTGCGGCGATTGCTTGATACGTGGCCCAAGGCCGCGTGGCTCAACCCCGAGCCCACGGCATCGTGGCAATACCGTCAGTCCATCGCACTGCTGCGCGACATCATGCAACAGCGCATGTACCCGGTGACGGTAGCCGGCCTGGAACAGGCGATGCGGCAGTTATCGAAATGATTCCGCTCAACCGTCAACGGGCTCGACGGGCGTATCCAGAATCAACTGGTAAAACGCGAGATCCAGCCAGCGACCGAACTTGAACCCTGCGTGCCGTATCGTCCCGGCATGCACGAAGCCGAGTTTTTCATGCAGCCTGATACTGCCCGCATTCGTGGCGTCAATGCCACCGACCAGCACATGCAGTTGCGCCTGCCGGGCGCGATCGATCACGATACGCATCAGGGCTTCGGCCAGCCCTCTTCCACGAAAACGGCTCTCGACGTACACCGAGTGCTCTACCGTATATTTGTTGGCAGGATAGGCGCGAAACGAGCCGTAACTGGCAAAGCCCATCAACTCGCCTGCCTCGTTTTCAAAGCCGACAACAGGGAAGCCGCCCGCCGCTTTCGCCTGAAACCACGCCTGCATCGAGGTCAAGGTGCGCGGCTTGTAGTCGTACAAGGCCGTCGAGGTCAGGATCGCGTCATTGAAAAGTTCCAGGATGGCCGCAGCGTGGCGTTCGTATGAACACTCGACCAACGTGGCGCCAACAGGCAACGCAGGAGACAGGAGGGGATTCATTGGAAAGTCCGGGGGCTCGCCTTTCTGGGTGAAAGACGACATACATATCGGCCTTGAGCCGGGCTAGACGCCATACTGATTCGGGCAAATTATAACGGCGAGGTTTGCAGGGCCGCTCAGACCGCAGAGCAACGCAACTCGTACAACGGCATACCCTGCACTGTCAGCCAGTCTTATATGGAACTACGCAATTCGATTCCCCCGTGGCGATAGGAACCATCCGTTGCGTATACACTCCAACGACTTTCGCCCGTTATGGATGCTTGCTATGCGTTTTTCGTTTTCGGGGCTATTCGCCCGCTTGAACGCCCTGCTGGTCACGTCCTTTCTCGCCTTTCAGGCGGGGGCCGCGCCCACTCCCGCCGGGATCACGGAGATCACCTCTGTCGAGGGCATCACGGAATACCGGCTATCCAATGGCCTGCGCGTGCTGCTGGCGCCGGATGCCTCCAAGCCCACCACCACGGTCAACATGACCTATCTGGTCGGGTCGCGCCAGGAAAACTACGGCCAGACCGGGATGGCGCACTTGCTGGAACACATGCTGTTCAAGGGCACGCCCACCACCCGTAATGCCCTGGGCGAGTTCTCCCGCCGCGGCCTGCAGGCCAACGGCTCGACCTCGAGCGATCGCACCAATTACTTTGCCAGCTTTGCGGCAAACCCCGAGACGCTGAAATGGTATCTGGGCTGGCAGGCCGACGCCATGGTCAACTCCTTGATTGCCAAGGAAGATCTCGACTCTGAGATGACCGTGGTGCGCAACGAAATGGAAAGCGGCGAAAACAATCCCTTTCGCGTGCTGATGCAAAAAATGCAGGCCGCTGCCTACCAGTGGCACAGCTATGGCAAGAGCACCATTGGCGCGCGCTCCGATGTGGAAAATGTCGACGTCGGTCAACTGCGCGCCTTCTATCACGAGTATTACCAGCCCGATAACGCCGTCCTGATCGTTGCCGGCAGCTTCGACCCGCAAACAACGCTGGAGGCGATCAGCGAAACCCTGGGCAAACTGCCCAAGCCCGAACGCAAGCTGCCGCCGGAATACACCGTCGAGCCGGTTCAGGACGGCGAGCGCGCCGTGACCCTGCGACGCGCGGGCGGCACGCCGCTGGTGGCCGCGATGTACCACATCCCCGCGGCCGGCAGCCCCGACTACATCCCGTTCGATCTGGCCGCGACCATCCTGGCCGATACCCCGTCGGGCCGCCTGTACCAAGCCCTGGTGCCGACCAAGTTGGCCGCGGAGGTCTTCGGTTTCACCATGGATCAACACGATCCCGGTGTCGCCATGTTCGGCGCCCAGTTGCAGCCCGGCATGGATCAGGACAAAGCCCTTCAAACCCTCACCTCGACCCTGGAATCGCTGGATAAAAAGCCCTTTACCCAAGAGGAACTGGATCGCGCCCGCAGCAAGTGGCTGACCGCATGGCAACAACTCTATGCGGACCCAGAGCAAATCGGCGTCGCGCTGTCAGAGGCCATCGCGGGTGGTGACTGGCGCTTGCTCTTTTTGCATCGCGACCGTGTTCGTCAGGCCAAGCTCGCAGACGTACAACGCATCGCGAACGAGTATTTGACCGCCAGCAATCGTACCGAAGGCCGTTATATCCCGACGGAAAAACCCAAACGTGCACCGCAATTGGTGCGTGCAGACTTGGGCGCAGCACTGAAAGACTACAAAGGCGATGCCGACTTCAAGCAGGCCGATGTCTTTGATCCGTCGCCGGCCAACATCGACAAGCTGACGCAGCGCGACAGCCTGGAGCTGCCCAATGGCACCGTCCAACTGGCTTTGCTGCCCAAAACCACCCGCGGCGGGCGGGTCCAGGCCGAATTGCTCGTCCAGTTCGGCGATGCGGCCAGCCTGCGCGGCCAACGTATCAACGCCGCGGCCGTCGCCGATCTGCTCGAACGCGGTACGCCTACCCTGTCGCGCCAAGTGATTCAGGACCGTTTCGACGCGCTGCAAGCGCAGGTCTCGTTCAGCGGCTCCGGCACTGATCTGACTGTCTCGATGTCAGCCGCTGGCGAGCACTTGCCCGCGCTGATCAGCCTGGTGCTGGACGTCGTGCGCAACGCCAATTTCCCGGAAGCCGAAATCGAGGAATATCAACGTCAGGCACTGACCTCGATACGCAGCGCCATGACCGAACCCACAGCCTTGGCCTCGCGTGCGCTGGCGCGCCAGGACAACCCGTGGCCTGCCGACGACGTGCGCTATGTGCCTACCTTTGATGAGGCCCTGGCACAGACCGAAGGCATCAAGCGTGATGCGCTGGTGGCGTTTCACAAGCGGTTCTACGGCGCCGGCACGGTGAAGTTCTCCGCCGTCGGCGAGTTTGACGTCAACGCAGTCAAACAATCCCTGACCGAAGGGCTGAAAGGCTGGCAAAAGGCACCGGCGTACACCCGCCTGGATGATCCTTATCACGACATCAAAGCGCAGAACTTCGATATCGAAACGCCCGACAAGGCCAATGCCTTCTACATTTCGCGGCTGCCCCTCAAGCTGCAGGATACGGATCCGGATTTCCCCGCGCTTTATTTGGCTAATTTCCTGCTGGGCACCTCGGAAACCTCGCGCCTGTGGGACCGCGTTCGCGAAAAAGAAGGCCTGTCGTACAACGTACGCAGCAATCTGTCAGTGTCCTCGTACGAGCCTACGGGCAGTTGGACGGTCTATGCGATCTATGCGCCGCAAAACCGTGAGCGCCTGGAAACTGCCATCAAAGAAGAGCTCGCCCGCGCCGTGAAAGACGGTTTCACGGCCAAGGAAATCGAAGACGGCATCGCCGCCCTGCTGAACTATCGCAAACTGTCTCGCGCCCAAGACAGCGTGCTGGCCTCAGCCTGGGTCGACTACCTGAGTCGTGGCCGGACGTTCGAATGGTCCGCGCAATTCGACCAGAAAATCGAGGCACTCACCCCCGATTCGGTCAATGCCGCTTTGCGCAAATATCTGCAACCCTCGGCATTCAGCACTGCCGTGGCGGGGGACTTTGCCGCTCAGCAAAAAAAGAAGGCACCCTAGCTTTCTAAACCGGACACCCGTCTATATCGGAGTGTCTGTCTATCTGGGAACGCCGGCTCGATGCCGGCGTTTTTTATTGCCGGGACGTCCCAACACCATTTAGAAGAAGCGTCCGATTTCGCAGCCAAAGGCGCGCGATGAAATCCCTTACCATGGGCAACGGGAATACATTTCTCAGGCAGCCTGATCGTCTCCAGGCTAGGATAAGCGGCGAGACCCTCGTCATCACACGCCACGAGGCGCGAGACACGGAAAAGCCGCTGAATTGTTTTAAGGCCCAAGACAAATGGAGGTCACCCCATGAGACCCGTAACCTCAGGCCAGCCACTTCCGACCAACGTGGCAGACGCCGACATTGAGGCGCCCCCTCCCCCCGCCCGTGAGGCGCCCTCGGCTAGCCAGCTCCAGACACCTTCGCCCAATATCGAACCGAACAATATGCCCTTCCAAGGGGTTTACGGCCGGGTCGACCCCCGTGCCCCGACCCGCGCAGAGGTTCACGCGGAGGCGGTCCGAGCGAACAAGGCAGGCGAGATCCCTCGCGGCGAGCAGCCTTACCCCATGCCCCGTGCGTCCCCCGTTCCCGGCAAAAGTCGGCAGCAGGTCATCGCTGAGCTCGCAGAGGCCAAAGCAGCCGGCCAAGTCACTTACGGTGAACAAGAGTATCCCGTATCGGCAGTTTCATCAGCCCCTGGCAAGACCCGTGAACAGGTACGCGCCGAATTGAACGAGGCCAAGNCCGCCGGCCTGGTGACCTANGGCGAACAAGANTACCCGGCGACACC